>JADKCF010000007.1 GCA_016714765.1 Saprospiraceae bacterium
AAAAATATCGATAAATAATTTGCCTATCACCTTTCTTTTCCTTCCTAATCAGAGACTCCTGCCATTTTCCAATGGAATTTATCAGCGGGTTTTACTCCCTTGATATTTAAACCCATCCCTGAGTAGGACTCCAACACTTCTTCGAATTCGTTTTTTCTAAGCAATCCGTTGGTCTACAAACCAGCGCAAAGAACGGCCACCTATTGTCGGATCGATGAGACATGCTGCTACCGTGAGTTCACCTCGCCCGACAATCCGAATAAAGATGTTCGTCTCCCCAGTTCCAGCTTTAGTCTCTTGACTGTTTCTGTTACCATAGAAGCAGCAGTCCAGCCGTATTGGCACCAGCGGCAACAAGGCCAAAATGATACAACATATTCACCATGGAGACTATGTGTCACCCTCTGGAAGAATTGGACACAATATACAGGGTATGTAAAAGTATTGCTGGTTGACCCTTAACCTGCGACTATATTCGAAGTTTTGGCAATGATGTCTAATCCTTCAGGTACATTAGTAATGAATCAGCATTATGAGATCCACATTTCAGGTGTTGAAGGCATATTTACAAGTGTGCAGTCATCTTTGACTACATTCATAATTATTTCCAAACCCGTTTGTCGGATTTGAGTACTGTACCACCTAGTTTTTTCGGTGATAAGCTGTGCTCCATAACACACACCCAGTACGGGATTTATTAATATTTAAAACCAAACTAAGATCGAAATCCAGTGCATTGGCGTCCAATACAGAAAATGGACTGCCTGATAAATGACAGCTTTGACAACAACGCTGAAGGAAACTTATTGTATGGGTAGATCTCACAATACACATTCAACTCTCTGAGCCTGCTGTGTTATCAATTGAGTATATTGGGATCCAAAATCCAGGATTATCAGTCTTGCTCATTCATAAGGTAAAGATATAATCTTATGCTCAATTTTTAATGGAACTACCCCAGCAATGCTAAAAAATTAAATCTTAATAACTAAAATGAACCTTTATTTCGTTGGCATTCAAATCACCTACAAGGGATTCAAAACTCACTCGCTGGATATCGATACCTCTGATTTTCAGATATGTTTGAATTGGAATTCAAGCGATTTTTGTTAATGAGCGAATCGTCTGAAGACAATACCTTAAAACTTTTTGATCCTGTATGAGTCTTAAGGTGGCTGACAACCATCCAATCGTTCTATAGCCAAATCAGACAACGTTGCATATTCGGCTTCAAGTTGGATTGAAAATCACATGGCTTTCTACCAGCATAGGCCTGACTTGCAGGGCCGGCTTAGCCACTACGAGGAGGTTGGATTAAACTAGTTTGCTGACTTGCTGATCAGCTAACACCTGACCGTAATCACATGACCTTAGCGTGAATCGCTTTTTAGAAAATCCAGGTTCTTCACTAATATTTGTTGACACTACCTTCTGTAGTGATTTCAGCGAGACAGGTTTGGGTTATACAAGATAACGGCTTCTTTTGTCGTCTGACTTTTAGTGTAATGCCGGAAAAACGATTACCAGCAATAACACAAATCGGGGGAAATCTGTGTTGTACATATGTATTGGATTATTAGATTTAAATGTTATTATTCATCCAGCAAACCACGACCTTCTTTGATGATTTTGCCTTTCGAATGTAAGTCCTGCAATAATCTGTCCAAAATTCCATTTACAAACTCCTTACTTTTAAAGTGCTGTATTTTTAGCCAATTCAACATATTCGTTCAATGTCACTTTGTAGGAATCGTAGGACAAAGGAATTCTGACAGGGCCATCTTAAGCATAATCATATCCAAAATAGCGACTCTTTCAGCATCCCAGTTTTGCAGCACCGTTCAATTATATTTAATAACGTTTTATCTTCTGATAAAGTTCTGAAAGCAATGACTCTCCATAACTTGGTTGTCTCATCATCCGGATAATGCTCCACAATGAAGTTATCATCATCCGCCGGCAATGCTTTGAGTACTTTTGATTGTTCCGATGATAATAGATTTATCATCTTCCCAGTTTCATAATGGTCCTCGATCATTTCATTGAACAATTCCGCTTTTGCGGCAAAACCTAAAAGTTCCAACAACATTTCCAGGTTCTCTCATTGTCGGTTTTCCTTGCTTAGAAATTGTATGTAAGCTTCTTCCTTTACAAATTCAAAATAAATGGTGCGAAAATGATCCTTGTCAACTTTTTGGGCAAAGTGCTTTTTCAAATTTGCTTTGAATGAACTTGTTTTTGACCAAGCCTTGTATCATTGAGTTGGTCCAAAGCTTAGGAGTGAATACCTTTGTCTAAGTCTGTAGGTAAATGTTTTGCTTTCCCTTTTTCAAAATCGTCTGTAGCTGTTCGTGTGATATTGATAAGATTGTACAGAAAATAATAGCAGATCAAAACTGTCATCTATCTTTTTCCAGTACTCCTTCATTGTGCTGTTATAATCCAAGGATTCGTCCCTGCTCTGTGCATATAACACCTGCATCACTTTTACTCTGACATTTCTTCTGCTTAACATTCTTTTATTACGTTTAATCTAAGATTTAGCCTCCTAGAGGCAATAAAATGCAAATATGAAATGCTTAAATTACAAATAAATTATATTCGTTATTATTAAGTTATCACTGATTTCTATAACACTCAGCCTTTTATTGACTCGAAAGTATCTTTTTCTGCTTATGAACTACTATGTGAAGCTTATCCTTCACATTTGTCACCGCAATTTATTGTTGGCAGTATTGTCTACTAAAAAGGATAATTTACCACATTGTTCTTTAGGTGCAGTAAGGTCTGGCTGAAATTTATATCCTCTGGCAGCTGCAAGGTATTTTCGCAGAGTGGCTTTATCTCGCATGGTAGTTTCGCTACCGATCAATTCTACATAAGTCACAATCCCTGCCCTGTTGATACAAATCTTAGTTACCACTCTTCCACCGACATTGATAGCATGTTTGGTAGCACTAACGTCTCTGTATATAATTTTTCGGCCGAATACCCCGTCCCCGAACCATCGTATTCACCTGAACCATCACTGGCATTTCCAGAACCCGCATCACCGTCATCACCTTTGTCTCTGCCAGCCCGCATGCCAGATTCGCCCTTACCGGTTCCTCCCGGATTACCGTCTACTGTAGATGGTTTGGACGTGGATGTACTGTTGTTGATCCGGATGTATTTGTCTTTGTAGGATTGGCAGATACTGTCCCAGTTTTTGAAGGTTCGCTTCTGGTAGTGTGGTCCGAGTGGATTTACTTTTGACAGGTGCTTCTTCCACTGGTGTTTTGGTTACAATCACGGGATCCGCAGGTAGGTATATACTGGTGTCGGGAGCTTGATATCAGGCTTTGGTACTTCTATCACCTGAGGTTTTGTAACTTTAATTTCTTGCGGCTTGGTCACTTCTTCCTGCTTTGGAGTTTCCTCCTGTTGTTTTTCTTCTGCAGGGGCACTTTCAGATTTTGGCCTTTGAGCACCGGCATCATCATGCGCAAATTTACTAAGTGAACTTTCTTCAAAAGTAAAGTCTACTTTGACCGCATACGGTGGTTTATCTTCCAAAGCAGTCAGATCTACTCCGGGAAGGTAGTAAAAAAAGGCAATTAACAAAATCAATAAGTGTATCATAACAGATATCCTTACTCCTTTGTTTCTGTTCTTTTGCTCATATGCCAGTGCATTATACATGGTTATCTATATTTCAGTTTTGATAAAAAAAGATACTGATATTTTAATTAAGACGAATTGATAACGCAAAAAGTCCTAAAAAAATATTAAACCTTCACAAAATTATAAAATTTGATTGATAACATATTAAAAATAATTTTAAATAGTGTTATTTTACTGAATTTCATGATAAAACTGATCTACAAAAGTACGCATAAATTCATCTCTTTCCCTGGCCAGTTCCTTTCCTTTCTCAGTAGCCATCAGATCTTTCAACTTGAATAGCTTTTCATAAAAATGATTGATGGTTGGGCCCTCATTATTTTTGTATTCCTCCTTGTTCTGAAATGTAACAGGCTGATGCTCCGGATCATATAGCCTCCTGTTTTTAAAGCCTCCATAGGCAAATGCCCTTGCTATACCTATTGCTCCTATGGCATCCAGCCTGTCTGCATCCCTTACTATATCCAATTCCGGCGACCTGTAAGCGTTCTCATTGAATCCTCCTTTGTAGGAAATATTTTCTATAATTTTTACTACCTCATCTTTTGTTTCTTCCTCAACTTCGAACTCATTTAGTATGGCATTTGCAGTTTGTGGACCTATATTTTCATTACCATGGTGAAACTTGGAGTCAGCTATATCATGGAGCAAAGCGGCCAGTTGCACGATGAGATGATTGGACTCAATACCACTTTCCAAAATTAAAATTGCATTTTTCCAAACCCGCTCAATATGAAGCCAGTCATGTCCGCTTTCTGCATTAACGAGCTTATCTTTAACTCTTTTAGCTATACTATTTATTAATATCTCCTCGCCCTTTTGTATCATTTATTTCATATCAAAATTGTATCCAATATAAAATTCAAACCCTGGTCCCGTCTTTGCCAGTGAAGAACCAACGCCGTAGGTAGCCAGTCCTCCTACCCGTAGTTTTGCGTATCTGTTGCCAAACTTGTCTAAAATAACTCCCCCCTGTAAGGCCATCATACCGGCACTAGAATACCCCAACCCTGCCCAAAAAGTATCTTCCATTTCATATTTCAAACTATATAAAACATCTATGATATCAGGATTTACAATATTGGCAGTAATCATGGGTTCAACATATGAGTCATAACTATAAAACCTACCCCCCAGATTAAAATGAATATGTTTTTGCCTTACCTGGTCTAAATCATTGACCAAAACTTTAGTAGTGTATATCTGATTGACAGCACCTCCTACAAAAAAAGTATTACCCTTGTACTCTCTTGTATTACTAACGTAATAAAAGCCACCTCCTAGCGATGGGAAAAAACTACTTGCTCTGTTTTGAAACAAAAGTTGATCATCATCATCATTGACCAGTTGGTTATTGCCATTAAAAGCATATTGCTGAAAATTGCCAGATAATCCTAATGATAATTGTCCATATTTACCTAAAAACTCTTTCAATTTATAGGCATAATTCAGTTGTAATCCTATTTTGCTCACTGGACCGGTTTTATCAAAATGTAGAAGTGCTCCTGCACTCATATTGTAATCCAACAAAGGATACTGAAAAGATGTAAAACCTGATACGGGGGCTCCACTGAAGCCCAACCACTGCATCCTGAAAAAACCATCAAAAATCATGTCATTTCCAACTGCTGTATAAGCTGGATTCCATGCTGTTCGAACCGAACCAAAGTGTGAACTATTGGCCAGTTGTTGACCAAAAGTGGTATGTCCCCAAACAACCAGTACAGAGATGACCCAAAGTTTATATATTTTCATTGTTATTTTCTTTAAATTTTTAATAAAATATGACTTAATCCCAAATGATTGTCAATGCGCTCTTAAACACCTGATTGTCGAAGGTAAGGACATAATAATAAGTATCTGCCGGCAGCTTTTCTCCATTTCTGTAACCTGTAAACATCTGACCTCTTGTTTGATAACCTTCTGCTTCAAACATCAGATTACCCCATCGATTGAAAACCCTTAACGTATTGTCAGGATAATCACTGAGTCCACCGAAGTACAATTCATCATTTTTACCATCTCCGTTTGGTGTGATTATAGTGACAGGTTTGAAAGTATCTTCTTTGACACATACTTTTACATCATCCGAAAACTCACATCCATTGGCGTCTGTAATGGTTACATTAAATACAGTTTCTACAACAGGCTTAACTACCGGATCCGGAACATTGGATGCTCCTACTATCAAGTTTTTATTATCCCAATCGTACGATACTCCCCCGCTAGCTTTCAGTTTGATGCTTTTTCCTATGACTACACAAGTGTCGGAGCCTGCTGAAACATTGACAGGTTCAAAAACCTTAATTACAATAGATTTAGTTTCTTTATTGTCAGGACACACACCATCTGAGACCTCTACCATATAAGTTGTCGTCTTTGTAGGGCTAGCTATGGTTGTAGCCTCATTGAGTTCCGAAAGCGTACCACCGTCAGGATCTGTCCACTTATATTTAATACCACCTGTTGCTGTAAGTTTGACAGGGTCCCCATTACAAACACCTGGCTTGTCAGATGCGACATTAGCTTTTACTACCGGTACTAATGTGATAGAAATACTGTCTTTACTGGTACATCCAAATTCATTGGTAACGGTCACTAAATACTTAGAGGTAGTAAGAGCTACTGGTTTACCGGCATTGATGTTCAATGTGGCAGCGGTTGTATTGTCTGACCATTTATATTGTGTGTGTGAGCCGGCATTTAATGTTTTTGACTGATCAGGACACAATGTATCATTGACACCTAAGTCCAAGACAGGGATGGCTCTTTCTGTAACAGTGAAATTATTATCTTTCTTACAATTTCCTGCATTATAACTGGTAAATGAATAACTTCCAGCAGTAGTAAGAGTGATGGTTTTCCCTGTTTCAGCCGGAATTAGTGTATTGTTTTTTCTCCACTCATACCTGGTGCCATTGGTTTCAGGCGTAATCAGGAGATTACTGCCTTTACAAAGACTATACTGATCGTTCATTACCAAAGTAGGTAATGGTTGAATAGTAATTTTGACTTGTTCTGTCCTTTCGCATCCAAATGAATTTTTTACAGTGACAGCATAAGTACCTGATTTGTCGGCGGTTACGGTCTGTGACGTTGCCAGTGCCACCCCATTTAGTGTCCAGTTAAATGAAGTGTTGCCGGCTCCTGCATTCAGCACCGGAAGCATGTCACCTTCGCATATGGTACGGTCATTGCCCAGATTAAGGGCAGGTCTGGGATTGACAGTGATTTTGACAGATTTTCTAACATCACATGGAGGAGTCCCTCCTGTAATCACTACTTCATAGGTGCCAGACAGCATTACATTTAGACTTAGTGTATTTTCACCTGTTATCAATTCTGTATCCTTATACCATTTGATCACCGGATTGATAGCATTGGTGGTGGCGGTTATCACATGGCTGGTAGCTTCACATATAGTTTTATCTCCATTGAGCTCCAGAGAAGGCCCTGCAACAAAAGAAACTTTTATCTGATCTGTGGTAGAACAATTGTATGTGTTTGACACCGTCACACTGTAAAGACCGTTCTCATTGACAGTCAACGTTTTTGTGGTGTTAGTTATGCCTGCGCCGTCCTTTGTCCATTTATAGGTTGTGCCATCAGAACCGGCATTTAATACCACTGGAGAACCAATGCAAGAAACCAGGTCTGTTGCACCCAGCTCTACAACAGGTAGTGATCTTATTTCTAATTGGGTTGATTTTTTAGTTTTACATCCAGCCAGATTGGAAGCTTCTATGGCATATGTACCACTGTTATTGGCAGTTAGAGTAAGCATGTTAGAACCCGGTATCAAATTATTATCATAATACCATTGGAGTGTTTGATAATCACTTGCTACAGCTGTTAGTATGGTAGGTGCACCCTGACAAGCGTTGATCACAGCTGGAAAATCCTGCACAACTGGGCTTGCAAAAAAATTGACCTGCACCTGGTCATTGGTTTTGCATTGGGCTGTATTAGTCACTATGACACTAAAAACCCCAGTCTGAACTACATTGTAAGTGCTTTGTGTTGCACCTGATATCAATGTTCCATCTCTGAACCACTCATACTTGATACCATCTGTTCCGGCATTCAGAATAGTAGTCTCCCCTTCGCATTTCTGAAGACTATTTCCTAATTCTACAACTGGAGCTTTGATAGATGTAGCTATTGTCGTCGAAGTGTTTTTACATCCCGCTGAACTGGTTACTTCCAATTTGTATGTACCAGCCTGAGTTATATTTAGTTTGTTAGAAGTCTGGCCAGATATCTCTGCATTATCCTTAAACCATTTATAACTTTGTCCACCTGTAATCATAGGCGTGATTGAATATGTTTCGCCTTCACAAAACTGTGCTGTAGTCATCATATTGATGACCGGTAGTTCATTGAATGTAACCCTTACTTTGTCTTTTTTAGCACAACCAGATATATCAGTCACTTCTACTTCGTACAATCCTGAAGTGGAAACTGTCAAAAGTTTCGAAGTAGCAACCTCTACCCCATCCCTGAACCATTTAAAACTTACTCCAGAATTTCCGGCATCCAACATGACAGTTTCACCCATACACGAGGAAATATCAGCCCCTAATTCTACTGAAACAGGACAACAGTTAGCCGGCGCAGTAAATAATGTATTTTTAGTCAGCTTACACCCCGGGGAAGCGGTAAAGAACGCATTGACATTGACAGGAAGTCCATCAGAATCAAGTGACAAGGTGACCGTTTGAGGAGAGAAAGTAATATTAAAAGTTTGCCCATTTACATTTAACATTCCTGTAGTCGGTGCCTTCGCATATGTAATTATCAATTCCTGGGTAAATTTGTTGGTGGATGCCACACAGTTCCCTTGATTTGCGGGGGTTATATCTGAAATGATACAGGCTGATTTAACCTCCACAGGTTTACAATTGGTGCTAGTCAGAAAACAACTGCCTGATGTCAATACTTCTAGTAGAGATTTATCCAGCCAGGTATTAAGGTCTATGCTAAATAGATGTACAACACCATATACGCAATAATTGCCTGCACCAATTGTTCTGAAATCAGAGGTCGGACTATATGCGGTAATTTTGTTCGTTTCTGTATTCACTGCCACATAGGTATATGTATATCCGGGTGGTTGTATGATACCATCATAGACATTGGAATTAGCAGGCTTGGAAGAAAATGTTATATTATAATTGGAAGGCAATACAGGAAGCGTTTTCGAAAAACTACTGATGATGGCATAATACTTTTCATTGGCTGTAAGGAAAGTAGTAAGATTGGCTCCTGGGGATATATTGCCAGTGGCCAGGTTTTCTACTGCACTGCTGGCAACATGGTTAGCACAACTATTCACACTGGGAACACCTTTGTAAATATTCAAAATAGTTCCGAAAACACCACCGTGAGCCATGGTGTAATTACCACTTACGTCTACGGAAAACAGTATGACTTTATTGTAATTTGAATTAGACGGACCCTCGCATGATCCTGATGATAAAAAAATAAGATTGCCGGCAACATCTGTGGTCCTTAAAGTACCAGAAAAGTTGGTTACAATCCGTCCTATGTTACTGGTTAATCCCAGATTCAAGCCCTGGTCGCCCTGATCAAAACTGACGGCATTTACAGGAGATATGAGGGTTTCAGGTGCTATACAGGAAGAACTTATACTAAAATTGGCTGGAGAAACATTGAAAAATTTAAAGCACTCATTATCCATACATTCCAACATGACTCTAGCTTTGGAAGTATTTGTAAATCCGACTGGCATATTATAAGCAAAACTTCCCGCACTGTATGCTACATTTTCTGCAGCAATGATTGGATAAGTCAAGCCACCATCCAGCGATATCTTTATTCTGACCTTACTGCAAAGCGCGTTGCTTCCATTGGTATTCCATAAAATATTTTCTGTCATTCCTGCCATTAGTGTTTCACCACCTTTGGGACGGGTTACAATAAAAGGACCAGCATTGATCACGTCTATCTTCAATGCAGATGCACCTACTGCACTACCATTGGTGTTGTTATCCCTTACTGTAAGCAGGAAATTCATTTCCCTGGGGACATTTGGTAAAACTTCAAATTCATTTGCTCCTGTTGTAGACAATACATTAAGACCTGGAAAATATCTCTCAGGACTTGAAGAAGGTGGAAAGCTTCTGAATAGTGGGGCAATAGGATTGTCTGCAGCGGCTTGCCCAATTAGTCCTTGGGTGGGTTTTTCAAATTCCCCATCTTCATCTACCTGCTCCCAGGTATATGATAAATTGCTACTATTTGAATCAGTTGCTGAACCCCTAAGATAAAATGGTGTGCCTTTTGGCAATTTCAGAGTGGCATTACATGAATTGGCTTCGACTTCAGGAATATCATTACCTGAGTTTTGTTGGGTAGCACATGTTCCCCCTTCATCAAAAAAAATGTACAGGGCCACCTGCTGGATGGTTGCTCCATGAAAATAATTATCTTTAGATTCATCGGACGGAATATTTTGTGCATTATCACAAGAGCCGTCATAAGACATGATGGTTGTACCGCTTCCTATTTCAAAAGAAGTACTTTCGGAAATAGCATCGGTGCACGAACCACCCGTGCCATTAAAAGTATGAGTAGCTCCAAATTGATGTCCAAACTCATGAGCTGCCAGTTGATACCAGCCATAATTGTTATTGCTAAAACTACCACTCCAACCTCTGTTTTTTATTTTTGTGCCCTGATATGTCGCATTGTCACAAACACTTTCCAGCGTGGCGACTCCGCCTCCTGACCAGCCATCATCTGTTTTATGAGTATGGAAAACGTGTCCAAAGTCATAACTTGTAGTGTTTGGAAAATCAGCAGTGACGACAACTCCCGCCTGATGTGTACGTTCATCACCACCCGCATCATCTGGAATAAAAGGATCTGTCGCAGGATCAGGATATAATTTTATTCTGGCAGTAGAGACTGAGAGGGTTATTGAAAAATCACGCTTGTAAATAGCCGTGATATTATTGACAGAGGATGTGATGGCCATGATGACAGCTGCATCATTGTTACCATTGGCCACATAAAACTCTCCTGTACATACAATAGCTAAGTCATAAAAAAGGAGCTTGTCTCCTATCTGGAAATCATTTCTGGTACCTTTGAAAAAAGATGGCGTTTTATCCCTCCCACCTATAAAAGGCAGGTTTTGACTGTTGCACTTGTGGGCGATTTTCGATTCTTGCTGAACCCCTATTTCCATGACGTGAACACCATCACCCTGGTAATTTGCAGGATGTATGACTATGGGTTGTTTTTCGGAATAGACATAACAGTTGATACCAAATCGACTGGTTGTCAAAGCACCACAAATCACTTGCTTTTCGTCATACAAATCAAAAGTCATCATCTCCGGATAAGCCCTGGAGATATCGTCTGCCATGACTTCGTTTCGGAGGGCTTTGTAATTTTTTTCTCCATTGGATGATGGGAGAGATATGACAGCAGCTTGTCTTTTGTCATTTTGTTGCAATGTTTGAATAATAGACAAGAAGTCAATCTGAACATTTTCTTCCATAAAGAATGAAGAATTGGTCTTAGAATGTACAGCAGGTTGTCCTTCTACTGAATACATCCCTATCATAATCAAATAAAAAAGGATTGTAGCTCGAAGCATAAAATTGATTTTAATATAAATTAATCTTTAAAAATATAGTCGCTTACACATGACGTGTGTAATTTGGCCGAAAAGATAAAAAACATTTTTCAAAAAGTTGGAAAATATATTTACTTTTTCAATATTTATGTCGTTAAAACTTATTTTGTGTGTTTTATATATTTATGAAAATATTAACTGGAGTGGCCAAACTTTTATAACAAGACATATGTTTCCATCCTATATAATAATTAAAGTAAATGAAAAACATATTTATTTTTCTGATATCAATGTTGGTTTTAACATCCGCTGATGCACAATTGAAAGGTATTTTAAATAAAGCCAAAGAATCAGCCGGTGCATTAAAAAATGATAACTCTGATTTTTCTGCAGGACTGAAAGAAGCTTTGAATAATGGCATAGATGCAGCTGTGAGTCAGCTTTCTGCTGAAAAAGGTTACCTGGAGAGTCCATATAAAATTTTGATACCTGCTGACGCCCAAAAAGTGATAGACAAAGTGAAGTTAGTACCCGGCTTTCAGGATGTAGAAACCAAGCTTGTCCGACAGATGAATGAGGCCGCCGAAATAGCTGCAAAAAAAGCAAGCCCAATCTTTGTAAATGCCATAAAACAAATGAGTTTTAGTGATGCCAAGTCTATCGTGACTGGCCCTGAAAATGCTGCAACATCTTATCTCGAATCTACAAGCCGCAAACCACTTTATAACGAATTTTTGCCCGTCATACAGCAAAGTCTGGATGAAGTGAATGCTCGTACATACTGGCAAAGTGTAGTGCAGGCATACAACAAAATTCCATTTGTAAAAAAGATGAATCCCGATTTGGATGACCATGTCAATAACAAAGCACTGGATGGATTATTCGGATTGATAGCCGTGAAAGAAAAAGGTATCAGAACCGATGTAAATCAAAGAACATCAGAATTACTTAAAAAAGTTTTTGGAAAATAAGAGATCAGTGATGGCGTTTAACATTCACAAAATACCTGGTAGCTGTTACTGTAGCGAGATATGGTCCAATAAAAATTCCGGCAACAGGGATTAAAAACAAAAGAAAAAAAAGAGCCCCAATGGTAATGGCTGCCCACTTATGGGAATAGACTTCGGAGATTGTTTCACTAAATGAATAATCCCTTTCCAAGTAAAAATCCATAAATCCAAATCCTGTGAAATAAAACTGGACTATAAACAAAAATGGTACTGCAAATATATTGATCCCGGGGATAAAGCCGATGAAAAACAAAATCAGGGTTATAAAAAGCTCC
Organism: Saprospiraceae bacterium; assembly: GCA_016714765.1. GTDB lineage: Bacteria > Bacteroidota > Bacteroidia > Chitinophagales > Saprospiraceae > OLB9. The sequence goes on from JADKCF010000007.1 coordinate 12,555, forward strand.
TTAAAGAGGTTGCGAAGGTTGATGCGCAGACCTCTGACAAGAGCAAATGATACGTTGTTTTTGGCTTTAGGTAGAATTCCATTTATGTCCAACGCAGTTTGCTCAGAAATATGACTTAGTAATGGAGACATAAGTAGCAGCAAAATGTATTTGATCAAAATGATCATGATTACCAAAAGGAAAAGTCCGGAAATAAAACTAAATAGGGTGCTTTCATGCGCCCATTCCCATGGAATCAGTCCAGATAAATATGATCCCAAGGCGCCGGACGTCACATAACCCACATATGATAATAATCCCACAATAATAAAAGCCATAGCACCCGACATCAGAATAAATCTTACGGCATTCTTCTTCCTGCTGGATATGACACTAAAAAAGGTCGCCAGAACGGCTGCAATTTGATTATACATCATATTAAAAAGGTCCGTAGTTTAAAGGTACACTTACAATAACAAAAATAATAGCTAAAAGTAAGATACCTAGAAACAATGGAAAAATAAATCTTAACCACCTGTCAAAAGGAATTCTGCAAAGAGCTAACATGGCTATGATACCGCCGGAGGATGGATTAATCAGATTGGAAACACCATCACCTACCTGAAATGCCAGCACTGTTGTTTGTCTGGTGATACCAAGCACCTCCCCGACGGGTATCAATACAGGAAGAGTTGCCAGAGCCTGACCACTTCCTGATGGAATGATGAAGTTCATTATGGCCTGAGCGAGAGTCATACCGGCAGCCGAAAAAGCAAGAGGAAAATGGCTTAATGTCTGAGAAATGTAGTAAGCAATCGTATCACTAATATGTCCTGTTTCCAGTGATATTCTGATGGACGAAGCCAGGCCGACCATAAATGCTCCTGGAGCGATGACTGAAACAGATTGAAGAATAATCTTTCCAAAATCATCAGCACTGTTTCGGTTAATGAGACCTATGGCTATTATCAGCATACAAAATACGGCGGAAATTTGGTTGATAAACCAATGGTGAATAAAAACCCCGTAAAGAATCAGAAGAATACCTCCTAAAAATGTAATTAAAATCCAAAAATCCTTCTTGGAAATGTAGTACTCTTTCAGTGGCTTAGAAAGCGAAAAACCATGGGTATCAATACCTGATGATAAACTGCCAAAGGGATCCCCTGTTAATTTTTTAAAATATCTGATGTTGTACCATGACAGCAAACCCAATGATGTAATACAAAGTATGCTTCTCAACCATGCCCCTGAGAACAATGGTAGTTGTGCTATTTTATGTCCTGTCCCAATGGTGTAAGGATTGAACGGAGATAAGCCGAAACCTACTGTAATGGCTCCAACTGAAATACCTGCAGCCAGCATTAGATCCCCTCCTATAGCAAGACTGAGTACACAGGCTATGGGTATCATGGCAATATTGTTTTCATATCCCACAAAAACGCCAAGACCACCAAATAAAAATGTCATGATTATCACAATCAGATATTTACGCTGAACACCCATTTTGCGGACCAAAGTACCCACAGCATTTTCTATAGCTCCGGACTCCTCCATAAATCCGAACATAATACCACTGATGATCACTATAAAAACAATCTCAATGGCAGCTTTAAATCCTAAAGGTATACACATAAAAATATCCATAAGACTTAATGGATGTTGCTGTATTAAATGATAGGAATCAGGCACTACCCTTTCTCTGCCATCCACTAATATCCTGTCAAATGAGCCTGCAGGTATAATATAACTCATGATGGAAGCAATCATAAGCATTCCAAACAACATCACAACCGGGTGAGGTATATAATAATACCATTTATTTTTCATTCAGTAGTATTCTATCTGCCAGAAGATTCAAAGCGTACTTTACCATCAGTAATAGTATATAATACCTTGGTCTTAAGAATGTCTTCTTCAGAACAATTTATGAGATCTTTGGATAAAATTACTATGTCGGCCACCTTTCCGGGTCTAAGTGATCCTTTTATCTTTTCTTCAAAAGCGGCATATGCATTACCTAGTGTATAAGAATAAATAGCCTCTTTTCTGGTCATTTTTTGTTCAGGAAAAAATTCGAATCCAGAATCCTCCCGTTTCCTGGTAACTGATGCATAAAAACTCTTAATGGGATCGACATCTTCTACCGGTGCATCCGTACCATTGGCTACTACTACTCCACTATCAAGAAGGGAGCGCCATGCGTAAGCACCAATCCGAGACCTGTCTACGCCTAAGCGCTTCACCACAAAAGGAGCATCAGAAGTACAATGTATTCCTTGCATAGATGCTATAATACCATTTTTGGCAAATCTGGGAATATCATCTTTACTTAAGTGCTGTGCATGCTCTATACGCCATCTCAAGTCCTTCAGCTCAGGATGCTGAGACATGACACCTTCATATATGTCAAGCACCACCCTGTTGGCTCTGTCGCCGATCGCATGTACACAAAATTGCATCTTATTCTGGATTGCCATATCAGCAATTCGTTTTACATCATAGATATCTGTTGTATTTTGCCCTTTAAAATTTGGTTTGTCATTATAAGGCTCCAAAAGCCATGCACCAAAAGCCCCCAAAGCACCATCTACTTCAGACTTAATAGCATTACAGGTATAAAAATGATTCCCAATATTTACTTTTTTATAATTTCCAGCCTTGCCTTCCAGGTCATCAGCGCTATGGCGAAGCATTGCCCAAATCCTGACTCTCAGCTTACCTTCTTCGGCAAGTTTTTCATATTTATCTAATTCATCAAATCTACTTCCTGCATCCTGAAAAGATGTAATGCCTTTGCTTAAGCACTCATCTTCAGCAAGCTCAATAGCTCTATACCATATAGAATCAGTTTTGGCCTGATCCATCGAGTCCATATATTCTTTATACTTTTGACTAAAGACACCCATTGCCCTTTCTTCAAATACACCTATGGCGTCCCCGGCTTTGTCTCTTACGATTTCTCCACCTACAGGATTGGCTGTTTCTCTATTGATACCTGCTAAATCCATAGCCTTTTTATTGGCAAAAAGGGAATGTCCGGAAGCATGGTATAGTATCACAGGGTTATCTACAGATACACTGCTCAAAGAGTAATGAAATGGATAATTATACATATTCTGTAAAGGTATGCTATCCCATTTTTCCTGATGCCAGCCCCTGCCTATGATCCACTCATCTTTTTTTAGTGTTTTAGCTTTATCAGCTACCAGCCGGACAATATCTTCCCAACTCCTGGATTTCAGAAAATTTAAGTTGATCAAGCTATAACCCAAGCCTGAAAAATGACCATGCCCTTCAATAAATCCAGGCATTACAAAATTTTGACCAGCGTCGATTATCTTGGAATTTTCATCAGTTATAGAAACAATTTCTGACCATGGACCTATCCTCATTATCAAGCCTTCTTTAATAGCAATGGCATCTCCTACGTAATTTGAATCCACTGCATAAATATTGGCATTTTTTATCACCAAATCAGCAGTTTTATCATCCTGACAACCCATCCCCAGCATGCAGATAATAGCTGTAACAGCAAAGCAAAACTTCTTTAACATAATTATAATTTACAGCGAAATTAATATTGGATATACAATAAACCTAATTAACAGGCGTATAAAAACAAAAGCACCGAAAATCATGATGTTTCCGGTGCTTTATTTTGATTTGTTTGCTGTCAAAATTTATTTGGATACTTTCCCTCCATTCAACTCGTCCTGCAATTTTTTCAGTGCATCCCAGTTACCATTAGCGGCCAGAGAAGCTTGTTTAGCCCAGGTAGATGGATCGTGCATTTTGTATTTTGATCCGGCTCCATCCAGGATGTTTTTCAAAGTATCTGAACTAGTCTGAGATAAATCAGCAAAAGTTATTATTCCTTTCGCTACTAACAGATCAGCTATTTTAGGCCCTATACCTTCGATTTTCTTAAGGTCATCCTTTACTACTTTTACATTTGCTACTTTAGCTACCTTTGGAGCGGCTACTTTAGCAGCTTTCGGAGCGGCTACCTTTGCTGTTTTCGGAGCTGCTACCTTTGCTGCTTTTTGGAGCGGCTACTTTAGCTACCTTTGAGCTGCTACCTTTACTTCTTTTGGAGCGGCTACCTTTGCTGCTTTTGGAGCGGCTACTTTAGCTGCTTTTGGAGCGGCTACCTTTGCTGCTTTTGGAGCGGCTACCTTTGCTTCTTTTGGAGCGGCTACTTTAGCTGCTTTTGGAGCGGCTACCTTTAGCTGCTTTGGGTGCCACTGTTTTTTCTTTTTTAACCTTGGAACCTTTTCCGGATTCAAGTACTAAAACACTATTGTTAATTCCAGAATAAGGTGAAGCAATATAATTGTCTGCACTAAAATCATTATCCCACTTTATTCCATCAAGTAAATATCTGAATTCATATGATTTCCCAGCGTTCAATTCAATAACAGTAGTGAATTCATCTTTGCCTTTTTTCATTTTGGGAGCAATTTTACTATCCCAATTGTTAAAATCTCCAAGAACTTGAACACTTTTCACAGAATGACCAGAAATTACCGGATATGTGAAAGTGACTTTGCATGATCCTTTTGATGGTTGATACACTTTGATAATGCTCATAATTATAATTTTTGCGTTTGTGAATAGGATGTGAAAAAATACAATTGTATTATTTCCATTTTGAAAGGACAAAATTACAATATTAAAATGAATGATATCATTGAACTACAATCTTTAACATAAATTAACATAATAAATATGAACTTCAACGAAATTAAATTTGCTTAAAGCCTTGTATGTAATCCTCAATTACCGGAGCAAAGTATTTATGTTCAAGATTTAAAACTTCTCTCGCAATATCGTTGCTTTGCATATCATCAGAAATTGGGCACCTCGCCTGAAAAATGATTTTGCCTTCGTCGTATTTTTCATTTACTACATGAATTGTCATTCCTGATTCATTATCTCCATTTTCTTTGACTGCTTCATGGACAAAGTGACCATACATACCATGTCCTCCATATCTAGGTAAAAGTGATGGATGATTTTTTCTGGCGATATCCAGCACTCCTGCATTCTTGGAATTGCAAACCACCATTTCTATTATTATGGTGGGGTGTCCGGCAAAATAATGAATGATTTTCTCAGCATTACTCCCACCGCCAGATGCAAATATAGCTATTCGGCGCATCCTTGATGTTTTATGAGCATATCAATTGAGTGCGTCGTATTTTTCCGTTTTGGTAAAATCCATACCAACCATAATGGCTTTCACTTTTGTTTTTTGTCCTTTATCTCCTAATTTAAAGATTTCGACCAATTCGTCTTTTTTTGCATTACCAAACATCTGAATGAGATGAGTATTCGGGTAATCAATATCAGCCTGACCTATTGATGTAATTGCACTCAACATGACGGCTCTACTTTTATCGGGATCATCATACATTTTGTCCAAACATAAGCGATGGTATTCATAAAAAGCCTGTCTGAATTGTCTCATCCTCGGATTTAAAATATTTTCTATTAACCAGTACCTGTTTCTTTTACTTCCTGTATCATTTTTCCATCCATCATCTCTTACAAAATTGGAAGGGAGTGAAGTTATAACTTCTTGTGCTTTTAAAAAATGTGGTTCACCACCGTTCAGGCTAAAAGAATCATAGTCCATACCCAACGTATAATATGCATAAAAACTTATAATAGAAGATAGGTTGTCATAAAAAGTGTTGGAAGTCTTTAACAAAGGTTGTAAATCGGTAAACGAAAAAATAACACTCTTGTCTATCAGATTCATTATGGGGCTGGAATAGATTGAATTGTAAACAGGTCTTTCTGTTTGCCATACTATTTCAGCTTTAAACAGAGTAGGGTTCACCTCTTCTGTAATGGTCAATTGGACAGAACCTCTTATTTTTTCATGGTTTTGGAACTCATCATCTGACCATCTTGTAGTATTGATAAAATCGCTGAGCCTTTTTTCCATATCTTTAAAAAAAGCGGCATCATTAGTAGGTGATTTTATTGACGATTGTGTCAAAACAGTAACATTGAAATTAAGATCCTGACCTGATACAGACCCAAGAAAGCAGCACAAAAGCACAATAATTGAAAATATTTTATTCATTTGCCGGTAAATAGTGAATTACTAAATAATCTACGATGTCCTGTGCCACTTCAGTTTTCGATTTTAAATCGTACGCAGTGGTCATTCCTTTATTATCCAGAATGGTGATTTTATTCGTATCGACCTGAAAACCTGCACCTTTATCGTTCAACGTATTTAGAACGATAAAGTCAAGGTTTTTCTTGTGCAGTTTTTTAGTTGCATGATTAATTTCATCATTTGTTTCCAATGCGAAGCCGATAAATATCTGATTTGTCTTCTTTTTTGCACCAAGTGTTGCTGCTATATCTATCGTTTTTTTCAATGAAATTTGCATTTCATCATCACTTTTTTTAATTTTTTGTAGCGCTACTTCAGCAGGTCTGTAATCGGCTACAGCCGCTGCCAGGATGACTATATCAGCGTTTTCGAAAAACTGATCACAAGCATGATACATTTCCTCAGCCGATTGAACTCTAACAACTTCGATCCCATCATCCGCTTTTAAATCAGAAGATACAGGGCCTGATACCAGGGTAACTTCGCACCCTCGCCTTACATTCCTTTGCAATCGAATATCCCATCTTGCCACTGCTCCTGTTTCCAATAAATCTGACTGGGTCAATGGCTTCGTATGTAGGTCCAGCGGTTATCAAAACATGTTTTCCTTTAATATCTTCGGCTTTAGAAAAAAAAATATTTAGATAAGTCAAAATATCCTCAGGCTCAGCCATCCTGCCTTCTCCTTCCAGTCCACTGGCTAAAAAACCAATGCCCACAGGAATAATAAAGTTTTCGTAAGATTGGAGTAACTTGATGTTGTTTTGTGTGGACGGATGTTTCCACATATCCAGATCCATTGCCGGAGCGACCATCACAGGGCATTTTGCTGAAAGATAGCACGCCACTAATAAATTATCAGAAATACCGCTGGCCATTTTTGCCAATGTAGACGCTGTACACGGAGCGACTAAAAATACATCGCCCCACAAGCCTAATTCTACGTGGTTGTTCCACCCATCACCATCTGAAATGTCTATAAAAACATCATTCCCTGACAAAGTGGACATAGTCAGCGGAGATATAAAATCCACAGCTGAAGGGGTCATCACAACCCTCACTTTGCATCCTGATTTGATTAACAGGCGGCACAGAAAAGCAGCTTTGTAGGCTGCGATGCTTCCTGTGATACCTAAAATTATTTTTTTGCCGTCAAGCATCCTTCTTGTTTATTCGATTTTACACCCAAATGCAGCCAAAAATCATTGAATATCCAATTTGTATACCAATTTTCAAAATTCAAAAAAGTATTATTCTTCAGTTTGAACTCTTGGTTCTCTGTATTCAAATCTTAAGTTGTCTTTTAAAAATTCTTCAGTAGCTATGATAACAGGGTTTGGTAGTCTTTCATAAAACTTACTGATCTCTATTTGCTCCTTGTTCTCCAGGATCTCTTCGATTGTCTCTGAAGTACTGGCAAATTCGTCCAGTTTGCCGTGTAATTCATTTTTTATTTCAGCTGAAATCTGCTCAGCCCTCTTAGTGATTACTGCAATAGATTCATAAATATTTGAAGTCTGTGCTGATATGGATTTTATATCTCTTGCCTTGATATTGGGATCCAATCCCTGCACTTTAGATTTGATATCTGATGTCATACTTTCAATTTTTTTAACTCTGATAATGTTTCTTTTTCTATATTTCTGGCATCTTTCATCATTTTAGATGTTGGATGTTTTTTAACAAACGTCTGGAAGTGCTCTAAAGTTTCTTTAAATCTTTCAGCTTTTTTTTCATAAATGCTGTTGGATGCAAGAATAAAACTGGATTTCAAAATTAAAAATCTGACCTCTTCTACTTTTTTAGACTCAGGGAAATCCTTCAAGGTACTTTGAAAAGAGGTTACAGCCGCCTGATACTGTCCTATTTTATAATATAAATTACCCTGTTCAAAAGATTTTAATTCCTGTTTTCGCCTCATCTCATCTATAAGTGAATTGGCAAGCTGAGCTCTTTCAGTATTGGGATACAGATTTATAAACTGTTCAAATCCTTCTATTGCTTTTTCAGTGTAAGACTGATCTAATTTGTAATTGGGCGACAACTTGTAATTGGAGTATGCTGCCATATACTCTGCTTCTTCTTTGTTTATGCTGTTGGAAAATGTACCGGAATAGTTTTTGAAGTAGGTAGATGCCAATATATAATCAGCCTGGTAGTAATGGGCATAAGCATACTTAAAAAATAAATCTTCTGCTTCCTGTCTGCCTCTGTAATATTGTATTACGATATCATAGAGTGCAATAGCACGGTCGTACTCCTTTTGCTGTAATACTGATTGGCAGCTTTATAAATTTTTTCAGGCTGGTTGCTAGTCCTCAAAGCCTCAAATTCTGACTTGCATGCCAGTAAAAACAACGTCCCGAATAGTAAAATATAATGGTAAAACTTCATAAGGGCGCAAAATTAAGTATTTTATAGTAATAAATGCTGAATTAAAGGGAAAATAATCTTATTGCTGATTTGAAACCTGTAATAATCATTGAAAACTAGCTTGTTTAATGATCTCAAGCTCAATCTTCTTAGTGTATATTTTTTAACGTAATACATTAAAATATATAATAACATATATTAAAAACGATAGTTCTCCAATATTGTCCCTGTCTAAAAGTTAATTATTTTGTAAATTTTATTTTTTCTGCCCACGAAATAACAAAATGTATTATCTTTGTAATACTAATTTAATTTGACATTATTTATAATTAAAATCACAAAAATGAAACATTTATTTTTATTATTTTCTTTTGTAATCGTAGCAAGTTTTTCAGCGAATGCTCAAGCTTGTTCTAAATCTGCTTCTGCGGGTAAATCATGTTGTGCTGCAAAGAAAAATGCTTCTGCAAGTACTTCTTCTACTGACACAAAAGTAGCCAGCGTAGTAATGGAGGCTGATGCCGCACTTGCTGCTTCTAATGGCAATATCACAAAAAGAACATGTGAAATGTCTGGCGCTACTTCATATTATGAAAAATCAGTTTGTGCTGCTTCAGGTAAAGTAAGTTGGGAAGAAGTTAAATATGACACAGACACTAAATCTTTCACCAAAGTAGCTTCCGCAAGCATGGAGAAGGATGAAAACGGTAATAAAGTGCAAACAAAATCATGTGCCGGTAAAGCAGAAGGCAAAGCTTGCTGCAAAAAAGATGGTGCAAAAGCTTGTTCTGCAAGTAAAGCAAAAGAGGGAACAAAATAATCATTCCTTCCAGATTCTACAAGGCTTCTCTAAACAGGGAAGCCTTTTTTGTTTTAGGCATATGGGGTTAAGTAGAAATATTTCTTCTTATACTTTCAATATTAGCTTGTATCTTTACCACACCAAACGACATTACTCATGCCACATAATATTAAAGAAGGTGACCTGTCTGCCGGGATACCAGAAATACTGCCTGAACCTAAAAAACCTGATTCCACCCTTCCTCATGCCCCTAAAAGGAATATAAAAAATGTGCTATCTAAAGAGGAAAAAAAACTGGCTGTCCGTAATGCTTTAAGATATTTTGATGCCAGGCACCACCCAATATTAGCTAATGAATTTTTTAAGGAGCTGAATACTTACGGTAGAATATATATGTTCCGTTATATGCCGGAATATGAAATGTATGCCCGACCAATTGATAAATATAACGCCAAATCGAAACAGGCCGCAGCTATTATGCTGATGATTCAGAATAATCTGGACCCCAAAGTAGCCAAATATCCGCAAGAGCTGATAACGTATGGTGGCAACGGAGCTGTATTCCAAAATTGGGCACAATATCGTCTCACTATGCAATACCTGTCAGAAATGACAAATAAACAGACACTGGTGTTGTATTCAGGGCATCCATTGGGATTATTTCCATCTTCCAAAAACGCACCAAGAGTGGTAGTGACAAATGGAATGATGATCCCTAATCATTCATCCAAAGAAGATTGGAATAAATATAATGCACTGGGTGTCACCTCCTATGGGCAAATGACAGCAGGTTCATTCATGTATATAGGACCTCAAGGTATAGTACATGGTACTACTATTACGCTGCTCAATGCCGGCCGAAAACTGGGCATTGGTACAGATAATCTGAAAGGCTCTGTTTTTATTACTTCAGGTCTGGGTGGGATGTCTGGTGCACAATCTATTGCGTCATTGATTACAGGGGCCGTAGGTGTGATAGCTGAAGTGGATGAAGATGCTATCAGGCAAAGGATATCTGATGGCTATATCAGCAAGGAAAATGTATATACCGATATTTCAAAGCTTTTTGCCAGAATCATCGAATGCAAAGACAATAAAACGGCTGTGGCTCTGGTTTATCATGGCAATATTGTTGCCCTTTGGGAAGCTGCTGTGACTCAAAACCTTAAAGTAGAATTGGGGTCTGATCAGACATCGTTGCACAACATTGATGACCTTGGATACTGCCCTTTGGGTTACACGTTTTCTGAAGCTAAAACGCTATTAATCAGCAATAAAGAAAAGTTCATAAGCGAGGTCAAAAAGACTCTGGTCAGACATGTAAAAGCGATCAATGTTCTAACTGCAAGAGGAATGTATTTCTGGGATTACGGTAATGCTTTTTTGAAAGAAGCAGGTAATGCAGGTGCCGATATATGGAAAACATCCAAAAAAGAGACTTACAAATACCCATCGTATGTGGAGGATATCATGGGTCCTATGTGTTTTGACTATGGCTTTGGACCATTTAGGTGGGTGTGCCTCTCCGGTAACACTTCAGATTTGTATAAAACAGACAAAATCGCTTCTAAAGTATTGAAAAAAATCTTCAAAACAGCTCCACAGGAAATCAGGCCCCAGCTAAATGACAACATCCATTGGATAGAACAAGCAAGAACAAATCTCCCGATTGTAGGTTCAAAATCCAGGATATTATACGCAGATGCAGAAGGCAGAATTCAAATCGCATTAGCATTCAACAAGGCGATAAAAAAAGGAAAGCTATCAGGTCCGATAGTCTTGGGCAGAGATCATCATGATGTGTCCGGTACAGACTCTCCATACAGAGAAACTTCCAATATTTATGACGGCTCCAAATTTACAGCTGATATGGCCGTACAGAATTTTGTTGGGGATGCATTCAGAGGTGCGACCTGGGTTTCATTACACAATGGTGGTGGAGTTGGTTGGGGTGAGGTCATCAATGGCGGATTTGGTATGGTCATAGACGGCAGTGCCAGAGCCGCTAAGAATATTCAGAGTATGTTGTACTGGGATGTCAATAATGGGATTGCCAGACGGAGCTGGGCTAGAAACAAAGAAGCCATGTTTGCCATACAGCGAGCTATGGATGATAATCCAAATCTAAAAGTCACCATACCCCATCTGGTAGATGATCAATTATTGGATAATAAGCTTACCTAATTCAAAACAAGAAGTAGTACGATGCCATGATAGAAAAATGCAGAATATTATATAAAGGCGATATGATGGCGGCATCATTTTACATTTTCGTAGGAGTTATACTTTTGCTTTTTTCTGCTATATTATATTATTTCACTTCATCAGCCGGATACAAATTTCTGGCAATTGGTTTTTACATGATCTTTATTTACTGTATTGGCAAGGGTTCCGTTATGTTTTATTATTCAAGAACCAGATATTCATTTTATATGAATACGCACAACCTAAATGCTAAGCTTATCCAGAGTGAGGCAGAATATACCGAATACAGAATAACAAAAAAAGGTGTCAATCGAAGAAGATATGTTTGGACAACTGTCGTTTTTACAGTTTTGGCTTTTGTGGGCATCTTTAGTCCTCAAAAAGCAATATGGATGGGTACCGCTATACCTATAGCTTTGATATCAGGAATAGAACTGGGGGTTGGGCTGCTGACAGAATTCAGACTCAGGGAATTTCTGAGAATCCTAAAAAAAAGCACACAAATTTAACCTGGCTTCTTACTTAAGGAAAGGACAATATATAAGCTGAATATTGTTCTTTGGTAAGAATAGACTTTAACTTTCCTTGTCTGACCTTGTTGAGTTCATTGGTTTTCTTGAACTTTTGCTGGTTGGATAATTTGCTCTTATTGGTACTCAAGATATTGGTTTCATAATCCAAAAAAGCAGCATAGAGATCTTTTCTCTGAACTTCGGTAAGTTTTAAACTTTTGGTCAGCTTGTCAGAATTATTTTTAGCCAATGAAGCCGGAGTACTGTTTTCAGGCTTCCTCTCTTCATTTATATGTGCCGGAAGATTAGTCTGCTGAACAGCACCTTTCAACTGGCCAAACGTATGAAATGATAAAAACATCATTCCCATCAAAAAATATATCCTCATAATAATTCATTAATTTCCAAAATCAAAATCCCGTTTTTATTCCGTCCATTTATAAACGGCCCCTATACTTTTTACTAATTAAGAAACGTTTTGATATTCAAATAAGTTTGAATAGCAACAAAATTTTTCTAATAATTGGCAATATCAGCCTTAAAATAAGTACTTTTGTTTTCGGAAACCTTCTTGCCTGTAGCAAAAAATGATTGTCTGAGTAGTTAATAAATATGGAAAGCAGTAACCGTTGGCAAAATCAAAAAGAAAATCTTAGAGTTATTATCGTTAAATCTCATGACAGTTGGGTAAAATTATAGTTATAGGACCTGCTTATCCTTTGCGAGGAGGTTTAGCTACCTTTAATGAGAGACTCGCTAGACAATTTATGGCTGAAGGTCATGATGTAACGTTGTATACTTTTTCTTTGCAGTATCCTGATTTTTTATTCCCCGGAAAAACACAATACTCCGAAAGTCCCCCCCCCACTGATCTACGGATCAAAGCCCTTATAAACTCCGTCAACCCTCTCAACTGGTGGTCTGTCGGTCAGAAAATTAAAAAAGAAAAAGCAGACTTCGTTTTAGTCCGATATTGGCTGCCTTTCATGGGGCCATGTCTTGGCTCTATCATAAGAATCATCAAAAAAAATGGAATCTCAAAAATAATTGCCCTGGTAGACAATGCCCTCCCACATGAAAAAAGACCAGGTGACTTTCAGTTTACCAAATATTTCACTGCTGCAGTTGATGGATTTATCACAATGAGTGAGTACGTCAAAAATGACCTGAAACAATTTACTCGAAGAAAAGTGACATTGGTACAACACCCTCTGTATGATAATTTCGGTCCTAGACATCCTAAACTGCAAGCCAGGAAAACATTGGGTTTACCGACAGACGGTTTTATATTTCTTTTTTTTGGCTTCATACGTAAATACAAAGGCTTGGACATGCTGATTTCAGCAATGGACTACTTGTCAAAAACAGAAAATATTTACTTGCTAATCGCAGGAGAATACTATGCAGGGGAAGAAGAAATCAAATCACAAATAAAAAATTCAGCCTCAAAACTAAAGATCATTGAGCATACTCATTTTATCAAAGATGAAGATGTAGGCTTTTACTTCAGTGCGAGCGACTGTGTAGTACAGCCTTATCGGAATGCAACACAAAGCGGCGTCACTCCCCTCGCATATCATTTTGAAGTACCCATGATCGTTACCAACGTAGGTGCCCTACCCGATTTGGTGCCACATTCCATCGGATTGGTATGCGCTCCGGACCCTGCTTCGATAGCTCATTGTATGCAGGAAATGCTATCATTTGATTTTATTTCGTACCGTACAGCTATCATTGAAGAAAAGAAAAAATTGAGCTGGGAAAAACTGACATCAAGTATTTGGGAAACATGTAATAATTAAACACTGATGACAGATAAAATATTTCGTAGCAGGGCTCCGTTGAGACTGGGTTTGGCAGGTGGAGGCACTGATGTCAGCCCATACAGCGATATTTATGGTGGTGCGGTTTTAAATGCTACTATTTCACTTTTTGCATATGTAGACATCGAATTGATGACAGACCGAAAAATAGTTTTTGAAGCTAAAGACTATGAAACGTCAGAATCCTATCATATGGATGAGGAAATAGACCTAAAGGGTCAATTAAATTTGTTGAAAGGTGTGTACAAACGCATCATGATTGATTTTCCCTTTGAACACAAGGGCATAAGAATTACGACCTACGTTCAGGCTCCTCCTGGTTCAGGCCTGGGATCATCTTCTACACTGGTTGTGGCATTGATTGGCGCTTTTGTCGAAATGCTTAATCTGCCATTGGGTGAATATGACATAGCCCATTATGCTTACGAAATAGAAAGAAATGACATTGGTCTTGCTGGAGGGAAACAGGACCAATATGCAGCAACTTTTGGTGGCTTTAACTATATGGAATTTTATAAAGATGATAAAACGATAGTAAATCCCTTGAGGATTAAACCTGAATATATTTACGAACTGGAAAAAAATATGGTTCTTTTTTATACTTCAAAGAGTCGTGAATCCGCAAGAATCATTAAGGAACAAGTGGAAAATGTAAAATCAAATAATTCAGCATCTATCAATGCCATGCACCATATCAAAGAACAGTCAGTGATGATGAAAGAAGCTCTGTTGAAAGGAGAACTTCACAACATTGGTAAAATTTTTGATTTCGGTCATATACATAAACGAAACATGGCGGCTAATATCACCAACCCACATCTTGAAAATATTTATGATTGTGCAAAATCATCCGGTGCTTCCGGCGGCAAAATAAGTGGTGCCGGAGGAGGTGGATTCATGGCATTTTACTGCCCGGGAACATCCAGGTATAATGTCATCAAGACTCTATCCAGGTTTGAAGGCAAAACCATCCCTTTTTTATTTACTGAAAAAGGTCTCACCCACTGGAGAGGGACCAATATATAATTTTTTATTTATATGAATGATATCAAAAAAATCATCCTGGAGTCGATAGCACTGAAAACGAAGCTGACAGAAGATCATATATTTTGTCTAAAGTAGAAGATGCTATCCAAGAGATAACATCAGCTTTGAAAAATGGAAATAAAATTCTTTTTTGTGGTAATGGTGGAAGTGCCGCTGACGCTCAGCATCTGGCAGCCGAGTTCAGTGGCAGATTTTACAAAGATAGAAAAGCCCTGCCAGCCGAAGCACTTCATGTCAATACCTCTTATCTTACAGCAGTTGCCAATGACTACAGTTTTGATGTCGTTTATTCAAGGCTGGTTGATGGCATAGGCATGCCAGGAGACGTTTTGGTAGGTCTATCGACGAGTGGCAACAGCAAAAACATTTTTAACGCCGTACAAACTGCTGGAGAAAAAGGAATGAAAACTATTTGTTTGACAGGTAGCAATGGTGGACTTATGAAAGGAAAGTGCGATATCTTACTGAATATACCTTCTGATGACACACCCCGCATTCAGGAATGTCACATCATGGTAGGACATATTATCTGTCAGAAAGTGGAGGAAAATTACTTTGGCATATGAAAAATTACTCAGCTGTAATACTGGCGGGTGGATTAGGCACCCGATTAAAGTCAGCTGTACCTGACCTGCCAAAGTGCCTTGCACCCGTTGCAGGTAAACCGTTTTTGGATCATGTGATAACGTATCTACTTTCATGTAATGTAACTAAATTTGTATTCGCCCTTGGTTATCGGCACGAAATGGTATTGGAACATCTTCAATCTTATTGGCCTCAGCTGGACTATACATATACAGTAGAACAATACCCTGCCGGTACTGGAGGCGCAATAAGTCTGGCCAGTGTTATGATAACAGCTGATGATTTTATTGTCGTAAATGGGGATACACTTTTTAAAGCAGATTTGGATCATTTGATGGCCTGCCATTTTTCAACAGATGCATTAGTTACCCTTGTACTAAAGCCAATGAAGGATTTTGACAGATATGGTACAGTACAGCTTGATAAAACACAAACAGTCACGCTTTTCTGCGAAAAAAAATATATGACCGAAGGTATTATAAATGGGGTGTTTATGCTATAAACAAATCAAAGCTTATTGCACTGAATCTACCTCCAAAATACTCTTTTGAAAAAGAAGTACTGGAGAAACATGCGGGTTCGGGCGTAATAAAAGGCGTCATTTCAGAAGCTTATTTTATAGATATAGGGATTCCTGAAGATTTTAAGAAAGCAGATACTGACCTTTGCTGATATTCATTGACAAATAAAACTCATTATGGAATTCATTAGTGTTTTTGATGTTTTTAAAATTGGTGTGGGGCCATCATCCTCTCATACACTGGGCCCGTGGAAGGCGGCGCTAAAATTTATCAGCCATTGTAAGCAGCTGAACATTTTATCTGTAGACAAAAGTCTCCGGATATCCCTGTTCGGGTCTCTTTCTCTGACAGGCAAAGGCCATGCTACCGACCTTGCTGTGATGATGGGACTGACCGGCCAAGACCCTGTGACCGTCGACACATCTGCTATCAGCGATATGATAAGCAACATCCGACATCTTAAAAAAATAAAGGTGGATGAGATGACAGTATTAGATTTTGATCCTGATTTTGATATTGCATTCGAAAAAGATTTTTTGCCTTACCATCCTAATGGCATGGTGTTTAGTGTCCTGCAACAGGACGGTACAATTGTCTTTAAAGAAACATATTACTCTGTGGGTGGTGGGTTTATAGTCCTGGAAGGCGAACCGATAACCTCTTTATCAAACACTCTTATCCATCCGTTTCCGATACAAAACAGTAAAGAACTACTCAGTTATTGCAAAGTGCACAATATGGATATTTCTGACATTGTGATGAACAATGAGTTGGTCGACAGAACTGAAGATGAGGTCAGAAACCAACTCATCACTATATGGGATGTAATGCTGGATAGTATGTACATTGGATGTCACTGTGGAGGCTATTTGCCCGGAAATCTCAAGGTTAAAAGAAGAGCAGCAGATGTAATCTCAAAATTACATTCAAGTGATGGGTACAATAATAAATTAAACTGGCTCGAGACTATCAGAGGGCTTACACCTGGATTTCAGGATGTGATGAAGTGGGTAGGTAGTTTTGCCATTGCTGTAAATGAAGTGAATGCCTCATTCGGCAGAGTGGTGACAGCGCCGACTAACGGAAGTGCGGGAGTAATCCCTGCTGTACTTATGTATTACTTATGCTTTGTAAACAAAAAAGCCTCTGAAAATGAAATTGTTAAATTTCTATTGACTGCCGGAGAAATAGGAAGTATATTTAAAAAAGGTTCCACTATATCGGCTGCTATGGGAGGATGTCAGGCGGAAATAGGTGTTTCATCCGCTATGGCTGCAGCTGCATTGACCGAACTTATGGGAGGGACGCCTGACCAATGTACAATAGCAGCTGAAGTGGCTATGGAACATCACTTGGGCATGACTTGTGACCCTATTGGAGGATTGGTACAAGTACCATGTATAGAACGTAATTCAATGGGGGCTATCAAAGCTATCAATGCTGCAGCTATTGCCCTGGATCGCAATGCTGAAGATATAAAAGTCCCTCTTGATAATGTCATTATTACTATGTGGGAAACAGCACAGGATATGCATAGGAAATATAAAGAAACTTCAGAAGGTGGATTGGCCACAGCTGTTTATATTGTCGATTGCTGATGTTTTCTTTATTGCCAAAAGATTTACAGAAAAAAATCTAAATGCCCTTAATTTTATAGTAGTGATTTGGATCGTCTACCCTGATAATATTTTCATTGATGTAATTAGACTCCACCAGTCCGTCCCTTAATTTGATAATACGATGGGCATGGTCAGCAATATCCGGTTCGTGAGTGACTACAATGATAGTATTACCTGCATTATGTATACGTTCGAAAATCCCCATGATCTCTACAGATGTTTTGGTATCGAGGTTGCCTGTAGGTTCATCTGCAAGGATGATAGCAGGATCATTTACCAGTGCCCGGGCTATCGCAACTCTTTGCCGCTGTCCACCAGAAAGTTCATTCGGCTTGTGTGTCATCCTGTCTCCCAGGCCAACTTTCATCATGGCCTCAGTAGCTTTCTCTATTCTTACTTTTTTACTGTATCCCGCATATACCAACGGTAATGCCACATTTTCCAGGGATGATAATCGAGGAAGCAAGTTGAAAGTCTGGAAAACAAACCCGATTTGTTTGTTTCTAACCTCTGCCAGTTCACTATCAGACATCATGCTTACATCTATGTCATTAAGTATATAACTCCCAGATGTGGGACTATCCAGACATCCCAGTATATTCATCAAAGTAGATTTTCCTGACCCAGAAGGCCCCATAAGTGCTACATATTCATTTTTATCAATAGACAAAGATATTGACTTAAGCGCATTGATGATTTCGTCTCCCATTTTGTAGGTTTTCGAAATATTCTCCAGGGTTATGATAGTTTGTGTTGTCATTTATTCTATTACTTTGGGCACAGCAAAATATTGTCCGATGACTTGAGGTGCATTTTTAATCCTTGTGATCTCAATAGTCCATTGTTTGGTTGGTCAGGTCTCATTACGTTGGTGGTATGGGTCATATGCCTCAGCGGGATAACATCCTCAGTGTCCACCTCCCCTATTTTGTCAAACATACTCACAATACTAGCCAGGTCATTTTTAAGTGCCGACTTTTCATCACTGTGTAACTTAAGCCTGGACAAGGTCTCTAATTTTGTTATTAACTGGTCATCAATTTTCATACAAACACCATTTACAAATAAAGTGGCAATATAACAGCAAAATAAATATTTTAAGTAAATTTATAGACAATATGTAGTTTTAACTCGCCAAAATCAACAAAATCAATACAAATTTGTATTTTTGGACATTTTTAAAAATGATTTGATCTTCTGACTTTCAAGCGATTTTCGAAACCACGGGCTATCATCATTTTTGCAATCTGTATTATAAAAAATGAATCTATAACAGACCCTATGCACCAACTTAAACACATAGCTATTGCAGGCAATATTGGTGCCGGCAAGACAACTTTGACTGAAATGCTCTCAAAACACTACGGATGGGATGTTCAGTATGAAGACACAACCACCAATCCTTACTTAGCAGACTTTTATGAAGATATGCACCGATGGTCATTCAATCTTCAAATTTATTTTTTGAATAGTCGTTATGATCAGATTCTCAAGATCAGAAAAGGTACAAAAACGGTAATTCAAGACAGAACCATTTATGAAGACGCACATATTTTTGCTCCTAATCTTCATGATATGAATTTAATGTCTTCGAGAGATTTTTCCAATTACTTCGAACTTTTTAAACTGATGTCTTCCCAGGTAGAACCTCTGATTTATTGATATATCTGAGATCCGGTATTCCTAAACTGGTGCACCACATCCACACAAGAGGAAGAGATTATGAAGGCAATATGAGTCTGGATTACCTCAAAAAACTCAATGAGCGCTATGAATCCTGGATAGACGGATACAAAGAGGGCAACTTGCTTGTTATCAATAACGATAACATGGATTTTAAAAACAATCCGGAAGACCTTGGCAGCATCATAGAAAAAGTTGATGCAGAAATCAATGGACTTTTCTAAACAGCTGCCAAATGTATAAAGAGATAGCAGAATACACAAATACTCATCACGTCAAATTGGTAGCAGTATCAAAAACAAAACCTGTTGCTGACATTCAGATACTATATGATGCGGGACAAAGAATATTTGGTGAAAATAAAGTGCAGGAAATGGTGGAAAAATATCAAAGTCTACCAAAAGATATACAATGGCACCTCATCGGTCATCTCCAAAAAAACAAAGTCAAATATATAGCTCCGTTTGTGAGCATGATTCACTCGGTAGACAGTGCAGAATTACTTGACACAATATATAAAGAAGCCGCCAAAAACGAAACTAAAATAAACATATTATTACAGTTTCACATAGCTAAGGAAGAAACTAAATTTGGGTTGGCCATAGAGGAAACTACCAATTTGCTTGATAAGCTCGATCCTAGATATGCTAATCATGTATCTTTTTGTGGGGTCATGGGTATGGCAAGCTTTACTTCTGATGAAAACATCATTCGAAATGAATTCAGGGCATTAAAAACGATTTTCCAAACCATTAAAAATAAGTACTTCTCAGCTGACCCATCCTTTTGTGAAATCTCTATGGGCATGTCCAGTGATTACAAAATAGCCATTGAAGAAGGCTCTACAATGGTAAGAATAGGCAGTGCTATATTCGGTCATAGACCCTGAGAATGAACAGTGATAGGCAAATCGGTGATGGTTCCTGAGATTTTATATTTTTCGAACATCTTTTGTCCTTCAAGATATCCTATTTCATACATTTTATACACATTACGTCTGTCAAAGAGATTAAACCGGGTTAGCTCCTTAGGTTCTATCATAATATCACAATGTTGAAACTTCAAATAAGGAATAGCGGATGTACTGATGCTGAATGCTCGCTGCAAAACCTTTAGTGAAGTATTTAATTCTCCCGAAGGTATATCAGTGATCGGATTGACATACACACCGATGATGGATTTGCATTTGCCAATGAGTTGTTCTACAGGAAAATTATTTATAATCCCACCATCACTATAGTAAGTATCGTTGTGCCAAACCGGCGAAAATACAAATGGAAATGCACAAGATGCCAGAATCGCTTTATTTAAAGTGCCATTGGAAAATGTAACCAGCTTGCCCTTTAGCATATCCGTCGCACATATATATAATGGAATTTCAAGATCCTCGTAGCTATTTTGTTTTATAAATTCATCAATATAGGTGATAAACTTGTCAGTATCAAGCAGTCCAGGCTTTTTATAGGAATAATGCGCCAATGAAAACAGCCTTGGCTTCATAAACAAATCAAGCATTTTTTCACAAGACAATCCTGCTGCGTAGCATGCTCCCACCAATGCACCGGCACTTACACCTGAAATAATATTGGCTTTCAAACCAGCATCATGCATAGCCTGTATGACACCTACATGGGCAGCCCCTCTGAATCCACCTCCTGAAAGGACTAAACCAATTTCATACTCGCTATTTCTCAACATATTTGTACTTTTATAAAGTATAACAGTGAATTGAAATAAAAAATTCTGAAATTATTATCATTTCTAAAAAAGCTACATTAATAGGCAATCAAAAATAATAGGTCCTACTATTTACCCTTTGCAAGAACAAGGTCATCCTTATCCCTCACAAAAATGGCAGCAATAGCCCCCGCAATCATCAACGAACCCGCCACAACAATGGCAAAAATAGAATGGTCGCCATACACATTTTTGAGCAGCGGCCCACCAATCAATCCATTGGTAATCTGTGGTACAGTAATAAAAAAGTTAAATATCCCCATATAAATCCCCATCTTCTTGGCTGGAATAGAGCCGGCAAGCATAGCGTATGGCATTGCCAGAATACTCGCCCAGGCCATACCTACTCCTATCATAGGATAAACCAGATTCTCGGGATTGCTTATAAAATAAATAGAAATCAAACCAATACCCCCCGCAAGTAGAGATAGAGAATGTGTGTATTTACGTCCAATGTTGGCAGCGATGTATGGTAGGGCAAAGGCATAAATAGCAGAAACCAGATTATAAATCCCAAATATATATCCAACTTTATTGCCAGCATCCTGATATAAAGGTGATGTTGTATCATTAGGTGCCAGCCCATAAACGTGCTCTGCAATGGCAGGTGTGCTATATACCCACATTCCAAATAATGCAAACCACGAACAAAACTGCACCAAACCCAACTGTTTCATGGTATCAGGCATATTGCCCAGGTCTGTTATAATAGATGAAATCACATTTGTCTTATGATCAATGGCTGCTTCTCCATGGGCATCATCAAACTTTGCCAATTCTTCCGGTGAATATTCGGTTGTTGTAAATAAGGTCCATAAAATGGCACCTAAAAGTAACAAAGCGCCAAGTAAAAAAGAGTAAATAACATTGGCCGGAACAGCACCATTTTCAGCTTGTCCAGAAACACCAAACCAATCCACCAGAATAGTAGGCAGCCAGGACCCAACTACAGCACCTAATCCAATCAATACCGTCTGAATGGCAAATCCAGCTGTCCTTTGGTCTGTTGAAAGTTTATCGGCCACCAATGCCCTGAATGGCTCCATGGCTACATTGAACGAAGCATCCATTATCATGAGCATACCGGCACCTACCCAAAGAGCTGGCAAAAATGCGGTAAATAATCCTGCATTGGGCATCAGTATCAAACCAATGGATGCTAAAATTGCACCTGCAAGAAAGTATGGCTTACGTCTTCCCATTTTAGTCCATGTCCGGTCACTATAATGCCCGATCAAAGGTTGTACCAGCATACCGGTAATAGGCGCTACCAACCAAAACCAACCCAATTGATGTGTGTCTGCTCCAAGAGTCTGTAGGATACGGGAAGCATTGGCATTCTGTAAGGCAAATCCTGCTTGAATCCCTAAAAAACCTACACTCATGTTCCATATGGCGGCTTTTGATAATAATGGTTTTTTCATCTTCTATTTTTAATATAATTGTAAGATTGTAATACGTATTAAAACTCACTGAGTAATAACCCAATACTCCCAAGGCATCAAGCTAATACTTTGACCTGGAACGATGTTTATTTCCTTTTCAGAAAAAACCTCTCTTCCTTTTATATAGACATCAGATAAGATGCTTTGTGTGTGTTTGCTTAGATTGATCATTACTATGACTTTATTGCCATCCTTCTCTCTGACAAAAGAATAAACATTGTCATTTTTCAGAATTCTACTAACCTGACCTCCAAATGGGAGATTAAACAAGGCGGGATTCCTGTGTTTCAGCGTATTTAGTGTTTGGTAAAACGACTGGTGTTCATAATCTTTAAATTCTATATCGTCCTTTTCGAAAAATTCAAGCCGCTTGGCCATTGGTTCTTCCTGACCACTATACGTCAGAGGTACCCCATCAATAGTATTGACCAGCACCGCAAAAGCCTTGTGAGCCTCCCCCATCCTTTCGATTTCAGAACCTGACCAGGAGTTTTCATCATGGTTAGAAGTAA
This sequence comes from Saprospiraceae bacterium, assembly GCA_016714765.1. Classification (GTDB taxonomy): domain Bacteria; phylum Bacteroidota; class Bacteroidia; order Chitinophagales; family Saprospiraceae; genus OLB9. The sequence goes on from JADKCF010000007.1 coordinate 35,534, forward strand.
ATTGCAAATACAAGCCTTTCGAAGCTTTTGTTTTTTCGTGCGCATACCAATTGTCAATATCATTAACATTCTTCCTGCCTTTAGCAATATCATTGAGGATGTGATGCAGTGACCAGGCATAAACTACATGAAAACAATCAGCATTGAGGTGATCATGTTCTTCGGATTCTGCCAGCATAAAAAGATCAGGCTTCACAGCCCGAAGTTTCTGGATAGCTTCTTTCCAAAAGTCCAGCGGAACCAACATAGCCATATCTTGTCTGAATCCATCGATATGATAGTTCTTTAGCCAGAATATCATATCGGAAACCATTTCATTGCGCAATGCCTGATTATGATAATTAAGATCTGCCACATCTGACCAACCCATAGACTGTCCATGCTCGTTAAGCGGGTCTATAATATTTCCTGAAGCATCTTTTGTATAAAATTCAGGATGTTGTTTAATCCAAACATGGTCCCATCCAGTATGATTAGGAACCCAGTCCAGAACCACTTTCATGCCCAGTCCGTGGGCTTCATCTATCACTTCCTTAAATTCATCAATAGTGCCAAAAGATGGATTGGTCGCTCTGAAGTCTGACACGGCGTAATAACTACCCAAGCTTCCTTTCTTTTTGGTATTGCTGATGGGATAAACCGGCATAAACCATAATATATCGACCCCCATTGATTTGAGTCTGGGAAGGTGTTTCCTGAAGGCATTAAAAGTACCTTCGGGCGTATATTGTCTGATGTTAACTTCGTAAATATTGGCGCTTTTAGCCCATTCAGGTAATCCTGTTCCAATCGTTTTTTTTAGCTCCATAATATTGTTTTCCTTCGGAATGTGGCATGCGCTCAGCGACAACGCAGCAAAAAAAAGCAAGCCAAACCATCTCCGGGTTTTCATATAATTTTAAATTTAGGATAAATCTAAAGCTTTTTTCTCTTGGTTTACACTTTAAAAGAAAATATTATTGGTTTTATTTTGCAGATGTATCACCTCCAGGAGTAGGAAAAGAAGCTTTCCTCGTCAGTTTGGTCTGTATGTTATTGTCTTTGTAAATATATTGCCCTACGCTGACCAGTATGTCATTCAACGCTTTGACTTCAAACTCCTGTGGTTTTATGTTTTCGTTATCATCGATCAGTAACAAATTGGCTTTATCAAAATCATAAAAATACTTCCCCTTCCCTTCTTTTTTATCCATTCTTCCATAATCATATGTCAAATCTTCTTTAAAATCAATCCATCTCCCACCTAAACTATCTCCTGTCATCATATTACTGTTTTTTACAATAGCGTCAAAAACCCAAATATCTTTGTCCAGTATTGTATATGTTTTCTTAGAAGACTCCTTGTATCTGTGTTCCAGTATGTTCAGTGCAGATGCTCTCATAGCTTTTACATCCACGTCTTTTACATCTTCCTGATTAAGTAATGCATAAGCATCTCCGACCGATTTCCCATTATCACCTGACCGGGCAGTTGACTTGTTTTCCATTTTACATGAAGCGACCAAAAAGAGACTAATTGCAAAAAGTGCTGATACTATTTTCATTTTTATTTGTTTTATTTTTAAATTGTGACATTAAATACCAAAACAAAGGTAATGCTTGATAAGTTTTTATCATATATTCATACACAAAAATTATTTAATTATACAGACCGTATACTGTTGGCTGTATCAGGGGGGATAGATTCTTCGGTGCTTTTGCATATGTTTGTAAAAGCTAAAATGGATATAGGCGTTTGTCATGTCAATCATCATTTGCGTGGTGAAGCCTCAGACATGGATGCCGAGTTTGTCAGTCACATCTGCAGTGAGTCGGGCATACCATTTTACTGCCTTCATCTGGACCCCTCAGATCTGAATGCAGGAAATATGCAGAAAAATGCCCGTAATCGAAGGTATGAGTGGTTTCAAATTTTGGCAACAAAAGAGCATTACGATTATATTGCCACCGCTCATCATGCTGATGACAATGCTGAGACTTTTCTTATCAATATCATGAGAGGATCTGGATTAGATGGCCTTCAGGGTATAGCACCCAAAAGCCAAAATATCATTAGACCACTACTGTTTGCATCTAGAGGTGAGATTGAAAATTATGCTTTTGAAAACAACATCTCTTACCGCGAAGACCAAAGTAACGCCACGGATAAATATTTACGCAACAGGGTCCGTCATCACATAATACCTGAAATGGTCAGAGCCGATCAAAGAGCTTTAACTGGTTTGGCAATAAGTGTATCAAACATCGGTGAAAGCAAAAACTTACTGGACTTTTTGATGGAAAATTACATAAAAAATTATGTGCAACATCAAGAAGGAAATATCCATATTGACCTTGGTGCCATCTCAGCAAGCGGACATGGTGACCAGATAATATATCATGTATTAAAGCCATATCATTTTAATTATAGTCAGTGCAAGGATATTATCAGAGATATAAACCAAACCGGCAATGTTTATAACTCAGAAAAATATGAGGCTTTCATCAATCGTGGATTTTTAATTTTGCGAAAGACTAAGCTGTATTTATCAAATGAAGATACTATAGAAATTTCTCCACCATGTAAGTTGGTAATCAACAAGTTGAATCTACAATTTGAATGGACGGATGAGAAGTCCTTTACAGTCAATCCAAATGAGGCACAGTATCTGGACGCTGAGACAATATCCCAATCATTGGTAATAAGAAAATGGCAATCCGGGGATAGGTTTGCACCATTGGGGATGAATGGGAAAACTCAAAAATTAAAAGATTACCTTATTGGGCAAAAAGTACCATTGTTTGATAAAGATGATGTATTCGTTTTAGTAGATGGAAAAAGAATTGTGTGTATACTTCGACACAGGATCGCAGACAGTGTCAAAATCACTGACTACACCACCAAAATCCTCAAAATTTCATTTCTGCCTTACCCCTGACATACTGCCAACCAGGCCATCAACCCCATCCCGTTCTCCAAGGCCTTTTCGTCGATATCGAATGTAGGTGTATGAACTGCTGAAGTGATACCTTTTTCCTTATTGCCAGTACCCAAACGATAAAAACAAGCAGGAATTTCCTTGGAATAAAATGCAAAATCTTCTGAAGTCATTCGTAAAGGTATATCTACCACATTTTCCTGACCCAGGTATTGTACCATACCTTTTCTTACTTTTGCCGTAAGTATGGGCTCATTGATCAGACAAGGGTAACCCTTCATAATTTGAATATCACACATTGCCCCGTAAGCCTTACATGTATTGATAGCTATCTCAGTGATAAGCTGGTGTGCCTTAAACCTCCACTCTTCATCCATTGTCCTGAAAGTGCCTTCTATTTTTACTTCTTCCGGCAATATATTGGTAGCACCACCTATAGTGTTCAATTTACCGAAACTCAGTACTGAAGGTATAGCAGCATTGGCTTTCCTGGATACTACTTGCTGTAATGCAACAATCATGTGGCTGGCAGCCAAAACATTGTCGGTGCATTCATGCGGCATTGCTCCGTGCCCGCCTTTACCATGAACCGAAATATAAATCTCATCCGCTGAAGCCATATAAAGATCTGATTTCAGCCCCACTTTCCCCACTTCCAGAGATGGAAATACGTGCTGGCCTATGATATATTGGGGAATGGGATTTTTTAAAACTCCCTGCTCAATCATCATGCTTGCTCCTCCGGGCAATTTTTCTTCACCGGGCTGAAAAACAACTCGGACAGAATATGGCATCTGGTCTTTTATGCTCTGTAAAATATAAGCTGCTCCTAATAAGGCAGAAGTATGGACATCGTGACCACATGCGTGCATGACACCTTCATTTCTGGATTTATATGACACATCACTGACTTCCGTGATGGGTAAGGCATCCATATCTCCCCGTAATGCAACAACTACATCTGATTGACCATTGATGGTCGCAACTATGCCATGACCGGCCCAACCATTTGTATGCGAAATACCTGCTTCAGTGAGCTTCTTTGATATCCATCTGGATGTCTCAACTTCCTGAAATGACAACTCGGGATGCATATGTAAATACCTCCGGCACTCTATGATTTCTGGCAGCCATTCACTCGCCTTTTGTTTGATGATATGCAATAATTCGTTCTTCAAAAAGTTGGTCATTGATTTACAGATATAAAGATAGTGATTAGCAAGCAAATTAAAAACATTACCCCAATCAATTATTATTTGACAGTTTATAAACGTTTTTCCAGAATACATTTAAATCGGTCAACAAATTATAATCCTTTGCGTATGTCATGTTCATTATTTTAAAATGATCCTGACTATACAATATAACCTTGGTAGAGACAGGATACTTTATAATTCCCTGACGCAATTCAGGCAAAAAACCATAATCATCAGCATCACCTCCATAACCCACCCAAGTCCTGGTGCCCTTCAGTACTTTAAAAATATTGCCAATCAGCCTGAAGTTCATGGCATTCAGTACCCATAAAACTGGAAATACAGGAATACAAATAATAGCTAAAATAATATCCAGCAATCTCTTATATCGCAAAAATGCAGGTTGGTTAAGACGGTAACTGACATCCAGACTGTACAATTCACCTTGCTGATGTCTGCTTGAACTACCTATGATGCTTAGTGAATCATCTCCTCCAATTTTAAATGAAGCACTGGACCTAAGGAGTGTCATAGACTTAATGATGTCTTTCATGGACATATCTTCTGAGCTATAAATCACTTCATCAATCTTCAAAGTTTTGACGACCAAAGGCAAATTGTCTAAAGTATTGGTATACCAAGCATCTTCAGTATTGTTGTCCACGGATATAAAATGTACATTATCTGGCTGGACATCAGAGGAATGAATGACATTAAGCAGCTTTTCGGCCTTCGGCTTACTAGCTACGATGGCAATATTGGCTTTGGATTTTTCTATACCTGAATAGTTACCCCAAAGTCTGGACAAAAAAGTGGAAAAAAGTCCCACTGAAATAGCGACAGCGGTTCCAAGAAGTATTATAACCCGGCTCATCCTTAATGATTCAGGAAGCAAGGCATATCCGAGTAGTATTATCAATGTACCCAGCAAAATGTAAAAAACAGCCTGATACTTATTTTTTGCTTCGTCATAATGACCGCCTGCCCAAAGGAAAAAAATCCAAATCAGGGAATATGCAATAAAAACCTGGTCTATAGCAGTCTCATCGTAATAACTTGCATTGTGGAAATGATAACTTGCCCACACATGCTTTAAATGGCATAACAAAAACCATATTATTACACCTTCAGCTACAGGCACCCCCAACTTGGTCCATACACGGGAAAAACCACTCAACAAAGCTCTGATACTGATGGCAAAACTTATTATTCTTGCAAACATAGCTGCATTGCCTGCACCATAATGCTTTTTCACGTAAATGTGCATAGCACCATAAAATGTTTTCACGTAATTAAGGGAACTCTTTTTAGTACTTTCGCCTTTGAAGTGAATAATGCTGGTCTCCGGAAAATAATGTATTTTGAAACCTGCCTGTATAATTCTGTATGATAAATCTATGTCTTCTCCGTACATAAAAAAAGACTCATCCAGCAAACCTGTTTTGTCCAAGGTGGCCTGTCGAATAAACATAAACGCCCCACAAAGCACTTCAATTTCGTGCGTTTTATCCTCAGACAGATACCCCAGATTGTATCCACTAAACCAACGGGAATTGGGAAAAATGTCTGACAAATAACTCAATTTGCAAAAAGAATTCCAAAGATTTGGCACCTTGCGCTTAGATTCCGGTAAAAAATTTCCTGCACCATCTATCATTTTTACGCCCAGCGCACCGGCATCAGCATGATTTCTCATAAATGTATGGCACTGCTGGAGTGTATCCTCTTCCAGTACTGTGTCAGGATTGAGTAAAAGGACAAACTCGCTTTGCATCTGCTTTATAGCCTGATTATTGGCCGCAGAAAACCCGACATTTGTATCATTAGCGATCAGATGGACATCAGGGTACTGCTCCCGTAAAAAAGGAACAGAACCATCCAATGAAGCATTATCCACAACCCATACCTCTATTTTCAAATTTTCAGTGACTGAGTTGTAAATAGATTTAAGACATTGATCGAGAAAGTGCCTTACATTATAGTTTACAATTACTATCCCTATGTCATATATGGCCATGAAGTTATGATTGGACCTGATACGGAATTCGGGAAACGATAGAGCGGCCAAGTGTCAATTCATCTGCATACTCCAGATCTCCACCAAATGATATTCCTCGGGCAATAATACTCACTTTGACATTCATATCCTTCAGCAGCTTCGAAATATAATATATAGTAGTCTCGCCCTCGATTGTAGGACTGATAGCCATGATTACTTCTTCTGTCCCTTCGTTTCTGATGCGGTGCAGAAGTTGTTCGATACTTAAATCTGCCGGCCCGATACCCTCCAGAGGAGAAATTATTCCACCCAGAACATGATACCTGCCCTTAAACTGGTTGGTGTCTTCTATGGCCATTACGTCACGTGCTGACTCGACAATACAGAGCATATTTGTATTTCGGGTAGTCGACTTGCATATTTCGCATATTTCATGGTCAGAAATATTGCAGCATACATTACATTTACAAATGTCCTTATTGAGCCTCGCCAATGCCAGACCTATCTTAGTAGCTTTCATGGTGGTATCCTGAGCTAAATGCAATGCCAGCCGCAGAGCTGATTTTCCCTACTCCTGGAAGGGAAGACAATGCAAACACGGATTCTTCGAGTATCTTGGATGATAAATTCATGGCGTAAAAATAATATATTAAAAAACAATAACATACTATATATATTTAAGTTTTCAATTTATTTGATAACAAAATGATTACCTTTGTCTCCCGATATAGCAAATGTGATGGCAGATTTTTTTAAAAAAATAATTTCAGGTGCACAGGGTTCGGAAGATGAATCAAAAGAAATGGGCTTCCTGGATCACCTTGAAGAGCTCAGATGGCATGTAATCAGAGCAGGTATAAGTGTTTGCATTTTCGCTACATTGGCTCTAGTTTTTCAGCAGGAAGTGTTCGAATATATCATTTATGCGCCTAAAAAGCCTGACTTCATTACATATAAGATATTTTGTGCCATATCAGAAGCTACATGCTTTAGTCCTCCGGAATTACAGCTCATTACCCGCGAAATGGGAGAACAATTCTTTATGGGTATTACAGTATCTTTATACATAGGTCTGATTGCATCATTTCCATATATGTTTTATGAGTTCTGGAAATTTATCAAACCGGGTTTGTTCGAAACAGAAGTAAAAATTGCCAACAGGCTCATTGGAGCCACATCTTTTCTTTTTCTTTTGGGGGTAGCTTTTGGATACTTTGTAATTGCACCTTTTGCGATAACTTTTCTTGGTAGTTATACAGTGGGTACTGAAGCGATCAACAGCCCTACCCTTGCTTCATATGTCAATTACCTCACCATGTTTACCATACCGGTTGGGCTTTCTTTTGAATTGCCGATTGTGGTGTATTTTCTTGCTAAAATTGGATTGATAGGACCAGAAATCATGAAAAAGTACCGAAGAGAGGCTTTTCTGATTATTTTTATCGTAGCTGCCGTCATAACACCACCCGATGCACTTACGCAGATACTTGTAGGAGTTCCTATGTACATACTTTATGAGATTTCCATAAACGTCGCTGCACGTGTGACAAAAGTAGAAAATCTACCAGCCCAAAAGCAACCAGACTAATGCAAAGAGTATCATCGAACCTTACCATTTTTTTTAAATTATTTCTGCCCACAGCATGGATAGTGTTTTTTACTGTATTTACGGCTTTACTTTTTATAGTAGATGATCAGCAGCTGCCGTTTCTTACTTCGCCGGTATTTAAGTATCCATTTCTATTTTTGTATCTGATGTTTTTTGCCTTGCTGTACTTCACCATCATCCAACTAAAAAGAGTGGAAATGGGACCTGACAGCTATGTTGTAACCAACTACTTCAAAACATACAGATTGATATACGAAGACATATCCAGCATACATATAATACCTTTGGGCAGACTGCAAATAGTCACTTTCAGACTCAAGTCAAAAGGGAAGATCGGAAATAAAATCACGTTCCTGGCCAGCAAACATTTGTTTCAATCTTTTTTGGAATCACATCCAGAAGTAGACCAACAGCTGAAAAAACTTATCAAGTAAACCAAGAATATCTTTAGTATTGGGTGATTTAGCTACACTTCCACATCAAGTTCTGCGTCCTTCATCCACAACACACATATAAGTTTATTGTCTCCAAAGTCCAATTTCTCTATCAACACCTGACTGCAATTTGCCAATAAAGAAATTTTGTTGTCCATTAGCTTGATTTGCGGAATCCTGGTTAAAAAATCCTGTAGATAAGGAGTGGGATCAAAGGGCATCATAGCAGATATCTTTGACCGCAATATATTCTCTAATATCGGGGATGAAAGTTTGTAAATAAAATTTTGTGCATCTATATCGATATCAATATCTCCTGAATATATTTTTTGACTTTCTTTATCCAAAGATGGCTGGCAAATCATAGTAACTATGCCTTTAATAGGAGCCAGAAGATTAGCTTTAATCTCCAGCTTATTTGTATTTCTAATATTTACGCTTTCCAATTCAAATTTTTTTCCACCTACTTCTTTCCCATTCAGCTCACTCATTATCATACGGGCCAAGTTTGCATAAGACATTTCAATATTAATTTTCTGGGAGCCTGATCCAGGACTTTTATCCAACCAAAAAAACTTTGGATCATAAACAACCTCAAATTTGAGCGGCTCGTCTGATATTTTCCCCTGAAATTCTAACCAAAGATCGATATGAATATCTTTCTCTTCATCCTTGAAAACGTCTGCCTGAATCTGATGCAACTGACCGTTAAAATATAAATCGGGCTTTTTATAGACAGGATAATTGGTAGCAAACTGAGTAATTTGTTCTTTTATCAGCTTTTTTATATCCGCAGTTTCAGATATTTTTTGATCTAGTTTTTCCAGCATACTTTCTTTCATAAATTTTATGATGCAATTGCTGATGGTCTCAAAAGGAATGTTCATTTCGCCTACATGAAGAACAGGATCTTTTACCCAATGATGCCCATTTAGTTTCGAAGCAGTCTTAAGTCCAAAATCAGAATCAATTTCAATAGCAAACTCCAATTGGACTTTTATTTCGCCTTCCCCTTCAATACTGAAAAGTCCTGCAGGCTTGATAAACATAAAGTTTACGGGTAAATCTAATTGAATAGACTTTTGGCTTGCCGTTATTTTTATGTCCTCATTTGATTTTTTTAATATTATCTCATACCCATCAGCATTTATTTTTTGGCCTATATACTGATCGATTAATTCTTTTAAATATTGATTTATTTTTAACTTTGAAAATTTAAAATCAATTAAAACGATGTTATCCTGCATGTTAGTATGAATGAGAAATATTAGGAAATGTCTGTTATAGTTGCACAAACATATGACCTTTATTTTTAATATTAAAATATTTGCACAATTAATTGTTTTGATATATAAAAAACCATCAACGGTTAATTCAACCTACTTTAATATTCAGTGATAATCTTCTTAAGAATATAATGGATAATTTATAGCAAAATAATTTCCGAATATTTACCTTTATCTCGATAAATAACATTTTGGCAAGATTGATCCAATAATATGAATATCCAAAAATTTCTTTGTGTTTTAGTCTTCATGGGTTTGTTGGTTTACCAAATCCCTCTTTTATCACAAAAGGCAAGCCAATCGCCGGACCAGACAATGATGAGCTGTCTCGAGTGGAGGCATATCGGTCCATTTAGAGGTGGTAGGTCTTGTGCCGTAACTGGTGTACCCGGCAAACCCAATTTATTTTATTTCGGATCTACAGGTGGCGGAGTGTGGAAAACTCTGAATGGTGGCAGAAGCTGGGAAAACATATCAGATGGATATTTTGGAGGTTCTATAGGTAGCATCACCATTGCACCGTCAGACCATAATGTGATTTATGTGGGAGGTGGTGAAAAAACTGTCAGAGGCAATGTCTCATATGGTTATGGTTTATGGAAGACTGAAGATGCCGGAAAGTCATGGACTTCATGCGGATTGACGACGTCAAGGCACATACCACGAGTCAGAGTTCACCCTACTGACCCCAATATAGTCTATGCGGGGGTACTAGGTGATTTATTTAAAGATAGCCAGGAAAGAGGTGTATATAAAAGTACAGATGGCGGTAAAACCTGGAAAAAAGTACTGTATGTCAATCCTTCATCCGGCATAGTCGACTTGTGTATCGATCCGACCAATCATCGTATACTTTATGCTACATCCTGGAATGTACGCAGGACACCATACAGCCTTTCTAGTGGCGGTGAAGGTTCTGCAATCTGGAAAAGCATGGATAGCGGTGAAACATGGACCAATATTTCCTCAGCAGAGGGATTACCTAAGGGCACATGGGGTATTGCAGGAATTGCTGTAGCCTACCATAATAATCAAATATTATACGCCATCATAGAAAATGAAAATGGTGGGGTCTACCGTTCCGAAAATGGAGGTAAAAGCTGGACTAAAGTCAACGAAGACAGAGCATTGCGACAAAGAGCCTGGTACTATAGCAGAATATACACTGATACCAAAGACGATAACACATTGTATGTACTGAACGTCGATTATCACAAATCTACTGATGGAGGTAAAACATTCAAAGGTTTAGATACTCCACATGGTGATCATCATGATCTCTGGGTGGCTCCTGAAAATCCTGCCCGTATGATCATAGGCGACGACGGAGGTGCTCAGGTGACAAATGATGGAGGAGAGACATGGACCACATATCACAATCAGCCAACATCTCAGTTTTACAGAGTAGTGACTGACAATCATTTTCCATACAGGATTTATGTTGCACAACAAGACAATAGTACACTTAGGATTGCTCATAGAACTACTGGCAGTGCTATCACAGATGATGACTGGGAAGAAACTGCCGGAGGCGAATCTGCTCATATCGCCGTAGACCCTTTAAACAATGACATAGTCTACGGTGGAAGCTATGATGGTTTTTTGACCAGGGTGAATCACAAAACGGGATCTACCCGCGGTATCAATGTATGGCCAGACAATCCTATGGGCCATGGGGCCGAAGGCTCTAAGTACAGGTTTCAATGGAACTTTCCAATATTTTTTTCTAAACATAACCCTAAAAAATTATATGCTGCATCTAATCACCTTCATGTGACAGAAGATGAAGGTCACACCTGGACATTGGTCAGCCCTGACCTCACCAGAAACGAAAAAGAAAAACTTGGGCCTTCAGGCGGACCGATCACAAAAGACAATACCTCTGTAGAATATTATGCTACTATCTTTGCTGCCAACGAATCTCCAATAACAGAGGGACTTATATGGGTGGGAAGTGATGATGGCAGAATTAACTTAACCCGGGATGGAGGGAAATCCTGGGTCGACATCACATCCCCAATTATGCCCAAGTATCTGATGATTAATAGCGTGGAACCTAGTAAATATGATCCCAGTATGTTATATAGCCGGTACGATGTATAAATCAGGTGATTATTTGCCATACTTATTTAAAACCAGCGACTATGGTAAAACTTGGAAAAAAATAGTAAGTGGCATACCTGATGAATCTTTTACTAGAGTGGTACGTGAAGACCAGACCATTAAAGGACTGCTTTATGCCGGCACTGAAAAAGGCATTTATATCTCTTATGATGATGGAAATAGCTGGCAAGCTTTTCAGTTAAATCTACCAATTGTTCCAATAACTGATTTGACCATTAAAAACCATAATCTCATTGCTGCCACTCAAGGAAGGAGTTTATGGATTCTTGATGATTTGACAGTGATACACCAGGCTATGAATAAAGCAGAAGTATCGGGGAATATGCTTTATAAACCCATGGATGCATATCGAATAGGGGGTGGCCAGCAAAAAGAAAATAAAAACCAAGGTATGAATCACCCTGGAGGAGTAGTGACCCACTTCCACTTAAAAGATTATGTAGAAGACAAAGATACAGTGAGTCTCACATATTTTACAGCAGCAGGGGATACTATAAGAAAATACTCTACTCATACAAAAAATGAAAAAGATAAATTAAAAGTCAAAAAAGGTGGTAATCTATTTACATGGGGTATGGATTATCCATCAGGCAAAAAATTTGAAGGAATGATCATTTGGTGGGGTTCACTCAATGGGCCGATAGCACGGACGGGCGACTACATGGTAGTCCTGAAAGTCAATGGTGAGAGTTATACTCAAAGTTTTAAAATCTTGCAGAGTCCGGTATCGGAAGGCTCTGTCGCAGATATTGACAAGCAGTTTGAGTTTGTAAAATCCATTAATGACAAAGTCTCAGAATCTCATCAGGCGATCATCGATATCCGATCGATGAAGACTCAGATAAAAGCATACACTGGTATGATTGCTGACAAAGATATAAAAACCTACGCTTCAAAAATGGACTCTTTGGCTTCAGCAGTGGAAAAAAATCTCCTATCAGACCAAAAATAAGAGCGGGCAGGACCCATTAAATTTTCCAATAAAACTTACCAATAAATTAGCACATCTTAATTCACTTATGAATATCGGGATCAATGATTTCCCACCTACAATGGCAATGTATAAAGTAAGAGATGAGATGATATCTTTGATAGATACTGAACTCAAAACGTGGAAGGAAGTAAAAGAAAAAATGCTTGTGACTCTCAATAAGATGATCAAAGATAAAGCACTTGATGCTATCATTATAAAATAGTTGGATGGAATTAATAGAAATTGATGTTTTAAACCCACGGCCCGAAGAAGCTTTTAAGTCACTACAGTGTCTTTCTATGTATGATATTTATAAAGATTTTTATGCCAATAATACTTTTCAAAAGCCGTGGATAGGTTACTTTATACATGATCTCGGTGAAGTAAAAGGGGTATGTGGCTTCAATGGTCCACCAATAGACAATAAAGTGGAAATAGCTTATCATACCTTTCCACAATATGAAGGAACAGGTGTGTCCAGTAAAGCAGGCGCTCTCCTTGTAAAGCTGGCTAGCAAGCACTCTGAAGTTAAAAACATCATCGCAAAAACAGCCCCGGAAGAAAATGCATCCACTCGTATTTTGAGCAAAATGGGGTTTCAATTTACCGGTATTGTAACAGATCACGAGATAGGTGACGCATGGTCATGGATTAAAAAAATAAGGGAATGAAATACAGGAAACTTACTAAACAGGAGCTTGAATCCCTTAGGGATGAGTTTGTAAAATTTTTGATCGTTCAAGGTATTGACGCACCCCAATGGGAGGAGATCTTACTTACATATCCAAAAAAAGCTGATGGATTCATCGAACTATTTAGTGATTTTATTTTCGAAACAATCGTCCAGAAAGTCAAATACCTTGAAAAGCATGAAAGTGATAATATAAAACTATACAAGTGTGATGAGAATATCATCCGCCTTTTAGGTATTGAATGCGACCAATCTTTTAATACAACGGAAGATTTTTTTCAGGAAATGAAAACTTCTGCCGAAAGTTTCAGAACTTTCAGAGCAGCCAAGGCATATTCGCCTGACAGAGAGTCAGAAATTTTTAGAATGATTCAAACAGGAAGTGTGATAACAAAAGGAGAATTATATGAATCCTTTATGTTGGCTCAAGAACTGCAACCATAATCATTTATTCCTGCAGGGTGTGTTTGGAGGTACGCCATTCCCAAAAAATAAATACAAACAAGCAAAGGTATTCGAAAAAAATCCAGCTGATATTTTCATAATAAAGCGTACCACTATAACTGGTATAAGTTAATATAACTAAGCCAGACCACCATAAAGGATATCTGAGCGGAGTTAAAACACAGAAAAAAACCAAACTGATCAGATACCACGGATGAACTGTAGTCGCCAGAAGTAAATAAACTGTCCAAACTTGCAGCGCATACAAGGTAAACGATCTGATATCAACAGAAGGACTCCTACCTGCTTTGTAAAGGTTATATACAATGGTCAAAACGCCCAAGCCCGGACCTAAATACTTTATGATATTATATCCTGTCAAAAGTTGACCAATGTGTCTTAGCAAGTAGTAAAAACTTCCATTGAATTCGAATTTTTGGAAATACAAATCGATGCTGGACAGAAAGGTAAAAAAGTGCATACCTCTCATCATGGGTATAAAGATCAAGCATAATACGATGGATAAAGGAATAAAAAAACGCCACCGTTGGGTGCCTCTCCATCTAAAGAAAAAATATGGCAGTATCATCAGAGGCAATAACTTAACCCCGATACTGACTGCCATCCACCCAGCTCCCGCCATCCACCGTTCTGAAAAAAGGTAATACATAGCAATGATTAGAAAAGAAACCATTATGACTTCAAAATGTAAATTCCCTATTCCCTCGATGAGCACCAAGGGGTTTAAAATATACCATCCAGCCAGGTATGTTTCAACTCCAGCTAATTTGAGTAGTTTAAGTAAAAAGTAAAAACCGGCAATTTCAGTCATAAGGAAAAATGACTTCATAACAACTGAAGCACTATAGACATCACCCGCCCATGCACCACATACGTAGTACAACTGGGCAAGAGGTGGATAAACTGTATAGTAGTTTTGGGAATTGAGCAATGAAAATAATGAGTTGGTCAGATGTGGAATATTATTCTGGACAGCATCAGCAGGAAGAATGCCATAAGGCGAAATTCCGGCCAGTGTCAGGCTTCCATCCCAGTAAAACCTGTAAATATCATCAGATAAATTGGGAAAAGACATGACAAGCATGATCCTGATTACAATACCTGTAAACAAAATGAATTTAATGCCAGGTTTGTATATCATGGCAATAAAATAGCCAGCCATTGATAGCATATAAAATGGAAAAAAATCATAAAAATTTTTTTGACCAAAGTTATAAGCTATCACGCAAAGACCTATCGCAAGCAAAGCAATTCCGGCAGTCTGAAAGATAGTGGCATGTTGTAGTGCGTTACCTGACATATTTGCTTTGAACAGCATACATAAACAATGTTAAATAGCCTGTAGCCAGTAAAAAGTGTAAAACTAAAAAATCCTTTACCTGGTAATTTAAGCCTACGATAAGAGCTACAAAAAAATAAACACACAATAGGCCCTCGAAAACAGAACCCCAATCACTACTGTCTGAAAAATAGTTTGCCCTGGTCAAATTATCTGTTTTCAATTTGACACCATACTTTGGAGTTCGGATGAAAGCTGACTGATATCCCAACCAACCGCTTATCACTGCCAATGAATTATAAAATGCAAGTCCCATAGACAAAGCCAAAAAAACCGGAAACAATAAAACAAATTTGATTGTCATCTTAAGTTTGTTTTCCCGTGGCCAGGCTACCCCGACATTGGCTACAAAGTATACAGCAATGATGGCCAGCAACGATGCCATAAAAATGGTGAGCCTGGATGTGTCTATATCTAAACTATACAGCAAATACATCATAGGAAAGCTCATCATGCTCATGATAAAAACAAAAATAAATATCGAGCTTGACAGCAAATGAATAGTAGCATGTATTTTGATTCGCAAATCCAGGTCGGAAGACCATATTTTAGGGAGCATCTTGCGAGCAGTTTCAGCCCCCCCTTTCATCCATCTATACTGTTGCGACTTCAAACCATTGATTTCGGCAGGAAGTTCTGCAGGCGCTGTCACTTCTTCCAGAAATATAATCTTCCAGCCTTTCATCTGAGCCCGATAGCTCAGGTCCAGATCCTCCGTCAGAGTATCAGCCTCCCACCCTCCTGCATCATCTATACAAGATCGCCTCCACACACCTGCTGTGCCATTGAACTGCAGCATATACCCTGCATTAAATCGACCTTTCTGCTCTACTGTAAAGTGAACATTGAGCTGGAATGCCTGAAGCTCAGTCAGGAGCGAATAGTTTTGATTTATATGCTCCCATCGTGTCTGCACAACGCCAACTTTCGGATCTGTAAATGAAGCCATTGTTTTTATGAGAAAATCAGGACATGGCAAAAAATCAGCATCAAAAATAGCAATAAACTCACCCCTTGCAATAGACATAGCATCCCTCAATGCCCCTGCCTTATATCCCGTTCTTGCTTCTCGGGTAATACATCGGATCTGAAATCCCTGGTCAGCATATTCTTTGACTTTCTTTTGGCTCAGTTCTGTAGTATCATCAGTAGAGTCATCTAAAATGTGAATCTCAAACTTATCTTTAGGATAATCCATTTTCACGATATTATCTATCAGTCTTTCGACTACATATTTTTCATTATAAATTGGTAACTGAATTGTGATAAAAGGAAAATTATCTGCATTAAGACCACTTAATTCAGGATTAGTTGAACTTTTTTTAACCGGATTGAGATATTTGATCAGTAGGTGTAATTGTACCAGACAAAATAAAGAGACATAAACCAATGAAAGGATGTACAATGCGACAAAACCATAACCAACTATTTCAGTAATCCCCATGATTTCAAATCAATTTAAAAATAGTCCATAAAATTTTATACCCGGCCAAAACAGTGCCTTTTACCGTTCCGGAAACCTTGGATTGGCCAATTCGTTTCCTGTACTTAACTGCAACTTCGGCTGTTTTCATGCCTGCCTTAGCTGCCTTTACCTGCATCTCGACAGTCCATCCAAAAGTCTTGTCCTGCATATCCATTACGACCAACTTGTCATATCTGATAGCTCTGAATGGTCCCAAATCTGTAAAATGATATTGGTATATTATTCGGATCAGATTTGTAGCTAACCAGTTGCCAAAAATCTGTTGGGGCATCATGGCGCCTTGCTCCATAGTACCCAAGGTCCTTGACCCTATGACAAGGTCTTTACTATCTCTGATGATCGGCTGTACAACTGAGTACATTTCTTCGGGAAAATCAGAATAATCGCCATCCAGAAAAACGACAATATCTGGTTTTGCATCCAGTCCAGTCAAATATTCCATTCCTTTCAAACATGCATTTCCATAGCCTTTTAGAGGCTGGTTTAACAAAATGGCACCCCTGGATATTGCTACATCAGCTGTGTGGTCTGTACTTCCATTATTGCAGACCACCACATTTCTGATAATTTCCATGGGTATTTCATCTAGTACCTTACCTATTGATGCCTCTTCATTATAGACAGGTATAATCACATCAATCGCTGGATTCAATTTAGTTTTATTTTAAATGTTGGGTCAAATATAGTACTTTTGCCGTATGCTTTCGTTAGTTAAATTCTATTTTGATATTATTACCTATCATTGCAAATATTCTCCTATGTTAATACGTTTTCAGTATATAAAAAATCAATATTGATGTCTATACAGCAACTGACTTATTTATTCGTTTTCTCATTTCTGATTATGGTGTCCTGTAGAAGAGAGGATTATTATGAAGGAAATGATGTAAAAATAACGTTTTCTGAAGATACCTTAAGGTTTGACACGGTTTTTACCACACTAGGATCTGCTACGAGATATATAAAAGTATACAACCCTCTTAACCAACCCATTTTGGTAGATGTAGAACTAAAACAAAAACAAAATACTTTTTTCAGGATCAATGCAGATGGTATCGTAGGGCCAATCATTAAAAATCTCGAAATCAACGGGAAAGATAGTATTTATATTTTTGTTGAAGTGACTATCAATCCGGATCAACCAACAAGCATATCACCATTTGTCTTAGAAGACGAAATAGAAGTACGCAGCGGCGGCAAAACATTTACAGCAGTGCTTGAAGCATGGGGCCAGAATGCCAACTACATAACTCCCAGCAACGGAAAGGGTAAAAGTTTTATATATCAATGCGAATTAGGCGAAGAAATTTGGGATGACCCAAAACCATATGTCATCTATGGAATATTATATATCGACAGTTGTAAAGTTGTACTACCACCTGGTACCAGGGTCTATATTCATGGTGGAGTTGTAAGAGACTCAAGCAGTATTTACAATGATGGTTTATTAGTCTTTCTCAAAAACGGAAAGCTCGAATCAAAAGGTACTACTGATCGCCCTGTTATTTTTCAAGGAGACAGGTTGGAGAAGGAGTATGAAGATGTCAAATCTCAGTGGGTAGGTTTATTATTCTGGCAAGAAAGTACAGGCAACATATTGACACATACTATCATAAAAAATTCTATCATAGGTCTAAGGGTCGATTCTATGGCCCGGTTGTCTATGTATGGATGTCAAATAAGTAATACAAGTGGGCCGGCTGTAATCGGTCGGCATGCTACAATTTATAGTGAAAACTCATTATTTTACAATAATAGTTCTTATGGTCTACAGCTTACATATGGTGGAAATTATTCGTTCAATTATTGTACCATTGGGAATTATGAAGGTAATAGTGAAGCAGTTTCTATCGATGATGTCCACTGTGGAGATGTTCTGTGTTCTATCAGCGGCAGGCGTTATTATCCACTCACAGCCAGATTCAGTAATTGTATTTTTGCAGGAAATGATAAAGACGAAATAGGTATTAGACGTGCAGGAGAAGGCAAAGTGTCCTTTGATTATACTTTTACAAATTGTGCTGTCCGAATTGATGAATTACTTGATGCCGAAAACCACCCGGACTTTCTTGACTACTGTAATAATTGCATCCAACTCAAATCCTCTGACAAGCTATTCCTAAAACACCTGGAGGATGACTATAGATTAGACACCATGTCCGTAGTCCTTGGAAAAGCGAAGCCATTGCCCTTGATCAGTATGGATATATCTGGAAAAATACGGAAAAGTGTTCCTGACATTGGATGTTATGAATTTTAAGGTTTTGCCCACCTATTTATTAAAACATGTGATTATTATTTATTTGTGTAATTGTTTGAAATGACTTACTTATCAGATAGAATCCTTGATTTTTATACACGGATCGATTTTAAAGATCCGTTGCCTGATAACATTGCCGTCATGAACCCATACCGTGATGACCAAGACATAAGGTCGCTTTGCAGTAAGTTTTATCATAAATTTTACAATGACAATAAACAACGCAAACTCATTCTTGGGATAAATCCGGGCAGATTGGGTGCAGGAGCTACAGGTATCCCATTTACTGATACTAAACGCCTCAATGATGATTGTCTTATTCCATATTCAAAATTTACCACCCATGAACCATCATCTGTTTTTGTATATGAAATGATCCGGGCATATGGAGGTGCCGAACAATTTTATAGTGATTTTTATATCAATTCGGTTTGCCCACTTGGTTTTATAAAGCTGGATGGAGCTAAAACAACAAACTACAATTACTATGACTCAGCTGAGTTAGAAAAAAGTGTCCGTTCCTTCATACTGGATAATATTAAATGGCAAATATCCCTGGCTGGAAATAATCAAGTCTGCTATTGTCTAGGTACCGGCAAAAACTTTAATTACCTTAACAAAGTCAATTATAAATATGGGTTTTGGAGTCACATTGTACCGTTGGAACATCCGAGGTATATCATGCAGTACAAAGCCAGGGAAATGGAAAAGTATATTTCATTATATCTCGACCAATTAAGAAAATACTAATCTATGTGATAAACGGGAGCGCTTCGACTCCAATTGCGGAAACTTTTGATTGTTTTCATTTCAAATAATGAAGTAATTCTCTGTATTATTGAAGTCTATTGATAATGCCTTACCAGAAAATTTATTACCTTTGCGGCCAAATTTGATGTTTCATGCTTTCTACTCAAAATATATCCCTTCAATACGGTAAAAGAGTCCTGTTTGATGAAGTAAATGTGACCTTCAAAGAAGGAAACTGCTACGGTATCATAGGCGCCAATGGTGCCGGCAAATCTACCTTTTTAAAAATCCTAGCCGGTACACTCGAAGCCAACAAAGGAAGTGTACATCTTGAAAACGGCAAACGTATGGCGGTACTGAAGCAAAATCATTTTGAATTTGACGATGTTACAGTGCTGAATACTGTCCTCATGGGACATCAGAAGCTTTGGAAGGTAATGCAGGAAAAAGACGCGATTTACATGAAAGAAGATTTCACTGAAGCTGATGGTATCAAAGCATCTGAGCTGGAGGAGGAATTTGCAGAAATGGATGGGTGGAATGCTGAGTCGTCTGCTGCCAATCTCTTGAGTGGAATAGGCATCGCTGAGAGCGATCACTATAAAACTGTCAAAGAACTGGATGGAAATCAAAAAGTAAGGGTCTTACTTGCTCAGGCATTATTTGGTAATCCGGATGTCCTGATCCTTGACGAACCTACCAATGACCTTGACCTTCACACTATAACTTGGCTCGAAGATTTTCTTTTGGATTTTAAAAACACCGTCCTCATTGTGTCCCATGACAGGCACTTTCTGGATACTGTATGTACTCATATTGCTGATATTGATTATAATAAAATAAGTCTTTATACCGGTAACTATACATTCTGGTATGAGTCCAGCCAGCTTGCACTCCGTCAAAAGCAAAACGCCAACAAGAAGGCTGAAGAAAAAGTAAAAGAACTTCAGGCTTTTATTGACAGATTTAGTGCCAATGCGTCAAAATCAAAACAGGCTACTTCCAGAAAGAAAATGCTCGAAAAGATCAATATTGAAGATATAAAACCATCCTCCAGAAAATACCCCGTATCATCTTTAAACAAGCCAGAGATGCAGGAAAAGAGATTCTTTCTATACGTGAACTTAACTATTCAGTCAATGGTGAACATCTGATAAAAACCTGAGTTTCAATGTACACAAAGACGATAAAATAACCATTATCTCTAAAAACAGTCTGGCTACAACTGCATTCTACAAGATTCTTGCGGGTGAGCTAAAGCCTGATTCTGGTATCATAGAGTGGGGACAAACTATTACTACTTCATATCTGCCTAATGAAAATGAGTCTTATTTTGCTACTGAACCTATGAATCTTATTGATTGGTTGAGACAATACTCCACAGAAAAGGACGAATCATATATCAGGGGATTTCTGGGTAAAATGCTATTCAGTGGGGAGGAGACATTCAAGATGTCCAATGTACTGTCCGGTGGAGAAAAAGTAAGATGTATGCTGTCGCGAATGATGCTGACAGAAGCAAATGTACTGATGCTCGATGAGCCTACCAATCACCTGGATTTGGAGACCATCACTACATTAAATAATTCTTTGATGAATTTCCCCGGCAATGTGCTCTTTACATCCAGAGACCACACATTTACCCAAACAGTTGCCAATAGAGTGGTGGAAATAGGTCCGAAAGGATTTCTGGACAAATTAAAATCCTTTGATGAATATATAGATGATAAAGATATTCAGTCTCAAAGACTGGCTATTTATTGATACAAGCCTTTGAGAGGCTGTCAGGTAAAATCACACTACCTATTCTGCCTCTTAAAGTCTTGGTTTAATTGCTGCCCGTCTCTGACCAGATTACATACTAGACACCAATGCAGGTATTTCAACATTAAACAGTTTTGCATAATACTCTTTAGCCATTCTTCCTGACTCAAATTCCGGACTGACATCTTTCATGCCGTTTTTGATGATTTGTGCCCATTGTTTGGGTTTGTTGTAATAAACAGGTAAAATTTCTTTTTCAAGAATATCAAGCAACCTTTCGCATTCTATCATATCCTGCTCATGCTGAGGAAGTTTACGATCAGCTGGTTCAATCAGAAAACTATTCACACCATGTTTACCAAACTCAGGAATCCATCCATCAGGTATTGAGAAGTTTACTGATCCATTCATTGCAGCTGTCATTCCACTGGTACCTGATGCTTCCCTATACAGTCGGGGATTATTGAGCCATACATCAGATCCTCTTTTAAGAGCAGCTGAAAGCCCTAATTCATAACCTGTTAAAACTGCAATATTGGCATGAGGCAAAGTCTTCCAGAATAAATTATTGAACGTATCTATGGCACTATAATCTTCAGGATATGGCTTACCTGCCCAAATAATCTGTATAGGATAATCTTTATGCTCCAACAACTTTTTAAATCTCTCTATGTCTGACGTAATGAGATCGGCTCTTTTATACCCTGCATATCGTCTCGCCCATACAAGCGTAAGTATATTTTCATCAAATCTCTTACCAGCCTGATCTGCGACAATTTTAAAAAGCTCTCTTTTCATTTCTTTTTTACGGGCAAGAATGGCCTTATCATCATTCTCTTCCAGAGCCTTTTCTAGTTTAGCGTCTTTCCAGTACTTCTTATTCTGTGAGTTGGTAATGGAGGTGATTTCGCAAATACCGGCATGTCCTGACCACATTTCACAGGATACTTCTCCATGCATTTTTGAAACTCCATTTGCAATTTTAGCAAACTTCAGAGCAGAAAGTGTGTAATTGAGTCTATGCCCCTCTAATCCCAGAATTTCTCTTATTTCATCATCAGGTATATCGTTGAAAAATGACATTTTGCTGAGCAGATCAAAATCATGCTGTTCGTTGCCTGCTTCTTCAGGAGTATGGGTAGTGAAAACTACTCTGCTCCTTACATCTGACATAGACTTGTACTTCGAATAAAGATAAAAACATAGCGGCAGAGCATGGCCTTCATTCATGTGATAAATTTCAGTCTTCATCTGAAGTATATCCATCAATTTGGCACCGCCTATGCCTAATACGATAGATTGTGCTATCCTTGTAGATTCGTTAGCATCATAAAGTCTATTGGTAATAGTCCTCGAAACGGAATCGTTTTGTTCAATATCTGTCGATAATAAAAATATGGGTGCAGATTCAAAGACTTCTGGTTTTAAAAGATAAGCTTTAACATATACTGTGGCACTATGTACTTCTACCGGAAACACAATGCCTGTGTCAGTGAGAAATGAATAGTACTTCTGAACATAATCCGGTTTCATTGTTCCATTGAGTGAACGTACCTGATCGTAATAACCATATTTCCATAACATACCGATTCCCACCAGATTTTGTTTGAGTTCATATGCACTTCGCATGTGAGACCCTGCAAGAAAACCCAATCCTCCACTATATATTTTCAGAGATTGGTCAATTGCAAACTCCATGGAGAAATATGCTACAGATTTTGAATATTCTTTACTGGGGTTAAAACCAAAGATGTCTGATTTAGAAAGCATGAACGACAATTTTGCGTTAGGTATTATTAAAAATCGTGCAAATTTAGAAAGATATGTCATAATGACACTAATCTTTTGGCAAAAGTAACAATAAAAAATTGAAATTTTAAAACATAATTTATTAATTCAATACATATGTTATTGTATTACAATGCATTATACATATGTCTTTTGAAGACAAAATAAAGTAATTTGTTCATGGCCAAAAAACCATCAACTATTAATAAAAAAGGAACCTTACTTAGTAAAGTTCCTTTTGATGTATTTATTTGCTTACAAAGCCTTTATTTAGACTTTGTCATTTGATGACTGCATTATATTTAGACTCCACTACATTCCAGTTCAGGACATTCCAGAAAGCTGCAATATAATCAGCTCTTCTGTTTTGGTAGTGAAGGTAATAAGCATGTTCCCAAACATCAAGTCCAAGTATCGGGGTACCCCCACACCCTACTCCGGGCATAAGTGGATTATCCTGATTGGGTGAACTGCAAATTTCAACTTTTCCATCTTGGTGAGTACACAACCATGCCCAACCTGATCCGAATCTCGTCATAGCAGCAGCTGCAAATTTCTCCATGAAAACTTCTTTTGTCCCATATGCAGCATCAATTGCATCTGCCAGAGGTCCTGAAAGTCGGCCTTTGTTCTCAGGATGAATTATTTCCCAAAACAATGAGTGATTCCAGTGTCCTCCGCCATTATTACGAACTGGCATATTATTCATGTCCATTCCTTTTATGATGGATTCAATGGACTGATTTTCCAGAGCGCTACCGACGATTGCGTTGTTTAGATTAGTGATATACGCCTGATGGTGTTTTGTATGGTGAATTTCCATAGTTCGCGCATCGATGTGTGGTTCGAGGGCATCATATGCAAATCCTAATGCAGGAAGTGTAAAAGCCATATTATATATTTTAGTGTGATTAATTTGTGATATCAAGGTATATAACATTCAGATTGATGCTTTGTTCAAGCCACAACTAATACCAACAAATCACTTCATCTTCCTTTTTGCGCACCAAATCAGGTACTGTAACACCCTCTGCGGGATACCCAACAGGGAGAAGTAAAAATGGCCTTTCGTTTTCAGGTCTCCCCAGTATAGCCTGCAAAAAATTCATTGGACTAGGGGTATGTGTAAGAGTCACCAGACCGGCCATATGGATAGCCGCAATCAGAAAACCGGAAGCGATACCTACTGATTCATTGACATAGTAATTTTTTGTTCTTGTTCCATTTTCCAAATCATACGATTTTTTAAAAATAACAATTAGCCAAGGTGCTTCTGTCAAAAAAGCCTTTTGCCAGTTAGTGTCAAATTTTTCAAGGTCCTTGAGCCATTCTTCTGACATTCGACCATGATAATTTTCATATTCTTCTTTTTCTGCGGCTTCTCGGATACAAGACTTTAGGTCTTTGGAAGAAACTGCACAAAAGGTCCATGGCTGTTTATTGGCTCCTGATGGTGCAGATGCTGCTGTCATGATAATGTCTTCTATCACCTGACGTGGAACAGCTTTATCAGAAAAAAATCGCACTGACCTTCGTGCCTTCATTTTGGTTCTGAAATTATCTGCGTCTGCTATCAGTTTTCTGAGGCTAGGTTCAGCATACAACAAGGGTACAAATGGATGATCCTTCATAAACAATCTGAATTTATTTTCAAATGATTAAAAACACATCGAATATATGTATAATTTAAACAAAAATCATGAAAAAGTTGTCTTCCTTCTAAATCAAATACAATATCTTTACATGTCTGATACGTTATCATACAATGAGAGCCATTTATTTAGGTTTAAATATGATGCAAAAATATCTGCTTTTTACTATTCTGTTTTTTACTAACCAAGAATGGGCTTGCACAAAGCCATTACCTACTTAGTAACTTCTATGCCCTAAAGGACAATAGCAGGGTTATTTTGCAATGGACTATAAAAAGAGGCAGTACATGCATAGGAACAGCAATATTGCGGTCAACTGACAATGTGCATTTTGAAGTTATCGGGGAGATTCAGGGAATATGCGGCAACTCAGATTTTGCACAGTCTTATAACTTTACCGATGAAAATCCTGTTAAAAACAAAACCAACTATTACATACTTGAGCTTGGATTTTCCGGTAAGACAGAACCTTCATTACCAGTTACTTATTTTGATTTTAGTGGACACAAATCTAAGGTGATTCCTAATCCTATGAAAGAGCTAGGATATATTTATTTTGAAAATCCAAATAATGTTATTCACCATCTGCATATATTTGATTCACATGGCAAATATGTGTTCAAAGGTAAATCTGAGACTGAATATTTCGCCGTTAGTTTATCTGAATTGGAATCCATTGAAACAGCATCATTTAATTTTAATACAACAAAATATTATTATATTATAACAGATGACAGTGGTGTGAGACTCACTTCAGGCTTCTTTTTAGATGTGGGTAACTGACATATCATTTGTGCCTGGATTTTAATACATTTACTACCTTTTCCAGACTTTGGCCCTTGGCTTGTAAGAGTATAAGGTAATGAAACAAAAGGTCCGCTGCTTCTCCCAAAAATAAATCAGTATTGTCATCTTTGGCTTCAATAACGAGTTCTACAGCTTCTTCACCCACTTTTTGTGCTATTTTATTGATACCATTTGCAAACAAATTTGCTATATATGACTCTTGTACATTAAACCGACTTTTTCTGTCCACTATCACTTTTTGAAGGATGGACAGGAATTCAAATGTTTCATTTTCATTCACTTCACCCCAGCATGTATCTGTTCCCTTGTGGCATGTCGGACCATTTGGTATTACTTTTGCAAGTATAGTGTCCTGATCACAATCCAAAGTCAAGCTCTGTACTGCTAAAAAATGACCACTTTCCTCCCCTTTTGTCCAAAGTCTCTTTTTGGCTCGGCTGTAAAAACAAAGATGTCCCGTCTGTACTGTTTTACTGACTGCTTCGGCATTACAATATCCCATCATCAGGACTTTACTGGTGACAGCATCCTGAGCAATAACAGGTACCAAACCATTACCTTTTTCGAAATCTATCTGATCAATATGTATCATCGCTTGATGTATTTTTTTTTTAATCTGTCTTCCGAACAGCTATGCCGGCTTTTGCCAACTCATGTTTTAAAAGTCCTATCCCTATTTCTTTGAAATGAAAAACGCCTGCTGCCAAAGCCGCACTCACATCTGTTGATAAAAAAAGGTCAGTAAAATGTTCGATTTTACCAGCTCCGCCGGATGCCACAACAGGGATATGCGACTGCTCATTGAGGCGCTTTAATGCAGTGTTTGCAAATCCATTTTTAGTGCCATCATGGTCCATAGAGGTAAACAGAATTTCCCCTGCCCCCCTACTCTGTACCTGTAATGCCCATTCGAAGAGATCCAACTCAGTGGGCCGAGAACCACCATGGCTGTATACTTTCCACTGACCATTTATATTCCTTGCGTCGATAGCCACAATAAGACATTGCTCACCAAAAGTACCGGCAATTGTGTCTATCAGGTTTGGTGCTTTAATACATGCTGAGTTGACACTTACCTTGTCAGCACCGTTGGTCAATAATTTGCGCACTATTTCTTCATCCCCTATACCTCCACCCACCGCAAAAGGTATATTGATTTCTTTGGCTATTTTTTTTACGAGGTCCACCAGGGTCTGCCTGTTTTCCTGTGTAGCGCTGATATCCAGAAAAACCAGTTCGTCTGCGCCTTCCTCAGAATATCTTGCTGCGAGTTCTGCTGGATCACCGGCATCCATGAGATTTATAAAATTAGTTCCTTTGACTGTTCTTCCATCCTTGATATCCAGACATGGTATAATTCTTTTTTTAAGCATCTTGATCCATTTTAAAAAGCTCTTTTATATCGATGGCACCTTCATAGATGGCTTTACCTACTATGACACCTTCTACTCCTGCTAAAACAAGTTGCCTCACTTCATGTATATCCCTCACGCCTCCCGAAGCAATCAATCCAATACCTGGAAATTTTTCCATAATTTCAGCATATAAAACCGAAGAGACCCCTTCCAGCATACCATCTTTGGCAATGTCGGTACATAAAAACGTAAGCGCCCCGGACTTTAGATACTCTTCGATAAATGTAAAAATACTATGATCAGAAGTTTGTAACCAACCATGAGTTACAATCATCCTATCTGATACATCCGCTCCGATTACTATTTTACTTCCCCCATATGTAGAGAGCCATTGCATCACTTTATCTTGGGAGGTAACGGCTACGCTACCAAGAATAAGTCTTTCTGCTCCGATATCCAAAAGTTCCATGATGTCATCTTCTGTCCTTATGCCACCGCCTACCTGTACTTTAAGCCCTGAATCTCTGATGATAGCTGATATAATTTCCCTATTGTTGATATTAGGGTTTTTAGCTGCATCCAAGTCTACCACATGAAGATAACTTGCACCAGCTTCTCTGAAACCTATAGCTGTTTTAATAGGGTCTTCATGATATATTTTTACAGATTCATAGTCTCCTTTGGTCAACCTGACACAATTACCTCCAATAATATCGATGGCAGGGAAAATTTTTGTCTTCATCTCTTTATTATTTCATTTTTATAAAATTTTCAATCATAGTTTGGCCGACTTTTCCTGATTTTTCAGGATGAAACTGAAGTCCCATAAAATTTTTATATCTCACAGCCGCACTAAATCTCCTGGCATACTCAGTAATGCCAATGGTACTGCTCTCTTCGAAGTCTGCAAAATAACTGTGTACAAAATATACACTTTCCCTTTCGTTTAGTCCTTTAAAAAGGCTCTGATTGATGTCCAAATCTATATCGTTCCACCCCATATGTGGTACTTTCAGGGACTTGGAAGGAATAAACTTCCTGATGGTCCCCGGTATTAAACCCAAACACGCAGTGTTACCTTCTTCTGAGTATTCGTACATGATTTGCATACCAAGACAAATACCTAAAAATGGTTTTTCAAAGTGGCTGATTATTTGATCCAAACCCTGTTTTTGCAATTGCTTCATAGCAGGGGCTGCATGTCCTACTCCCGGTAAAATCAATCTTTCTGCGGCAATTAAATCTTGTGGATCGCATGATAACAAATATGGCTCGCCTATTTTGTCCAGGACGTTCATGACCGATTGTGTATTTCCCGCTTTATAGTCTATTATTACTGTCATTTCTGATTAAAATTAAATTGAACCTTTAGTACTAGGAATATCCATATTGTTTAGGTTTCTGTTCTTGGCCATTTGAAGGCTTTTACCAAATGCCTTAAAAACAGCCTCTATGGTATGATGAGAATTACCGCCACTAGCTTGTATATTCAGATTACATCTGGCATGGTCAGTAAATGACTTAAAAAAATGATGAAACATCTCCGTGGGTACATCGCCTATTTTTTCTCTGGAGAAACTTACATCCCATACCAACCACGGTCTCCCCCCAAAATCGACTAAAACTGTGGCTCCTGCTTCATCCATTGGCAAGGCAAAGCCATATCTTTGAATACCTGCTTTTTTACCAAGCGCAGTATCTATCAACTGTCCCAGTGTAATTGCCGTATCTTCAATCGTATGATGTTCGTCTATATGTAAATCCCCTTTTGTATTTATAAATAAGTCTATCATCCCATGTTTGGCAATCTGTTCCAGCATATGGTCAAAAAATGGAAGTCCTGTTTTTATTTCAGATATTCCCATCCCATCCAGGTTGACACTACATGATATTTGTGTCTCTGAAGTACTTCGGGTGGCTTTTGCTTTCCTGTCCAGAGTAACCAGAAATTGGTAAATATCCTTCCAGCCCTTTGCTTTTATTTCAAACGAACCGTCTTCCTCACGGATTTCGTGGTAAGGACTGTGCATCAAAATTCCTTTTGCCCCTAAATTGGTAGCCAATTGCATATCAGTAATCCTGTCTCCGATGACAAAAGAATTTTCCAAATCATAAGGGCCGTTTATATATTTTGTAAGCATGGCTGTTCCCGGCTTTCTGTAAGGGCTTTTTTCGGATGCAAAACTTCTGTCTATACATATCTGGTCAAATGTGATTCCCTCACTCTCCAATGCTCGCAACATTAATTCATGGGAAGGCCAAAAGTCCTTTTCTGGAAAACTTGCTGTACCAAGACCGTCCTGATTCGTGACCATTACAAGTATAAAATCCAGTTTTCTGGCTATCTCACCCAGATAGTTAAATACGCCCGGCAAAAAATGTATCTTATTTATATCATCTATTTGGAAATCCTCAGGCTCCTTTAAGATGACACCATCTCTGTCTATAAACAGTACTTTTTTCATGATTTATACAATATCTTTATATGTGCTTAATGACGATAATAATTTTATATTTTCTTCAGGTGTTCCTATTGTAATACGCAAGCACCCCTGACACCTGAATTGTTTACTGCGATTTCTGACCACAATTTTTTGTGTCAATAAATGATGGTAAAGAGCATCAGCATTTATAACTCTCACCAATAAAAAGTTTGCCTCAGAAGGGAAAATTTTTTCCACAAAATCAAATTTAGTTAAAGCGTTTTTCATTATTTCGCGCTCTGATTTTATAGCTATAATGTGCTGTATAATACCCTCTTGATCCTTCAATCTGCTAAGGGCAATTTTTTGGTTGGCACTACTGATGTTGTAAGGTGGTTTTATTTTGTTGAGTATATCTACTATATAAGGGTGCATAAAACCTAGACCTATTCTTATTCCTGCACAACCTATGGCTTTGGACAAAGTCTGAATAACTACCAAATTGGGATGATCAGCAAGGATTTCCAGACAACTTTTGGTGTCAGCAAAATCAATATATGCCTCATCCACAACCACAATACCACTAAAATTATCACAAATATCACTAATGACATTCGGTTTCAGACAATTTCCTGATGGATTATTGGGTGTACATAAAAACAATAACTTGTCATTTTTTCGAGCACATTCGTAAGTTGACTAATCTCTAATTCAAAATCATCACCGAGATCGACATACTTGATTTTTACATTATTGATGTCTGCTGCTACCTTATACATACCATAAGAAGGATTCAATACAATGATCTGTTCTTTTTGGGGTTCGCAAAATGCCCGAATCAAC
The DNA here is from genome assembly GCA_016714765.1 of Saprospiraceae bacterium. Classification (GTDB taxonomy): domain Bacteria; phylum Bacteroidota; class Bacteroidia; order Chitinophagales; family Saprospiraceae; genus OLB9. Next base: position 65,696 of record JADKCF010000007.1, read on the forward strand.
AAATCTATCACCTCATCTGATCCATTACCCATAAAAAGCCAATCTGATGAGATACCTCGCCATTTTTCGATGGCAACTTTGAGCTGACGTTGATAAGGGTCAGGATATCTATTATAATCCCAATTGAATGGGTTTTCATTGGCGTCCAGATAGACATCGGCCTCTGCAACAAATTCATCTCTAGCCGAGCTATAACGTTCGAGTTTTAAAATATTATCTCTAACGAGATTTTTGACCATTTCTATTTTCATTTTCATAATGTCAATCTGATTTTGACAGCATTGGCGTGCGCTTGCAATTGCTCAGCCTCTGCCATGGTGATGATGGTCTGCCCCAAAGCATTTATACCCTCCTTGGTGATGTTTTGAAATGTGATTTTTTTACAAAAGGCATCCATATTGACACCGCTGTAGGATCTTGCCCATCCATTGGTTGGCAAAGTATGATTGGTTCCTGAGGCATAGTCTCCCGCACTTTCAGGACAGTAGTTGCCCATAAAAACAGATCCTGCATTAGTTATAAATTTTTGATATTTGCCAGGGGAGTCAGCTGCAATAATTAAATGTTCAGGAGCATAAGCATTGATAAAATCAAAGGCGAGGCTTTCTGTTTCCATTAACAAAGCAAAACTTTGGTCCAAGGCCTGTTTAGCTATTTTTTTACGAGGTATATCCTCAATCTGTGCGGCAAGGCAGATCATCGTTTCAGCGATAATGCTTTTATTAGTACTGACCAATACTACCTGAGAATCACCGCCATGCTCTGCCTGAGCCAATAAATCAGCGGCGATAAATTCTGGTATAGATGTTTGGTCTGCAAATATTAATACTTCACTTGGTCCTGCCGGGATATCAATAGCTACACCATAGTTTTGAGCCATTTTTTTAGCCGCTGTTACATATTGGTTGCCGGGCCCGAATATTTTGTTGACTGCCGGAATGGTTGCTGTACCCAAGGTCAATGCAGCTATGGCCTGCGCACCTCCGGCCAGCCTTATTTCGCTGATTCCACAAAGTAGTGCTGCGTATAAAACCGCAGGATGTATATTGCCTGAGCTATCAGGTGGAGTGCACAAAATAATTTGACTACAGCCCGCCAGTCTTGCAGGAATAGCCAACATGAGGACGGTTGAAAATAAGGGAGCACTGCCGCCAGGTATATAAATGCCGACTTTTTCAATGGGCTCTATTTTCTGTTCACAAGTGATACCGGGCATGATATTTACAGTAATATCTCTGCTTTTCTGAGCCAGATGAAATTTCTCTATATTGGAACTTGCAATTTGAATAGCTGCTTTCAGCTCTGCAGGTATAGGTATTTGATCATAATAAAGACCCGTGGTGTCGAAAACCGGAGAATCCATTTTCACATTATCATATAAGTCAGTAAATTTCAGCAGGGCTTCATCTCCATATTTTTCTACTTCCTGGAAGATATGAGTAACTCCATTCATTAATAACTCAGCATCGATTTCCGGCCTCTTACAGAGTATCTTAAAATCTTCCCGCTTGGGATATATTATTGTTTTTAGCATGTCTTTTTATGTATCAAAAAGTTTGGGTTATATTACCATATTTTCAACCGGAATGACCAGGATACCCTGTGCTCCTATTTCTTTCAGCTTTTTTATTACATTCCAAAAATCATGGACATGAATGACAGAATGAAGCGAACTCCAACCATTTTCCAACAGTGGCAAAACTGTCGGGCTTTTTAAAACAGGAAGAATACTGCTAGCTATTTCTATTTTTTCATTAGGTATATTAAAAAGAATATATTTATGCCCTCGTGCCTGTAAAACTGACCTTATTCTGAACCTCAGCTCATCTATCCACTCATTTTTTATATTTATTGACTGATTATTCACTGCCAGGCAGGCTTCTGATCTTAGAATGATATCTTTTTCTTCCAGCCCGTTTTTAAACAGAGTGCTTCCGCTACTTACCAGGTCACAAATCGCATCTGCTAGTCCTATATTGGGTGCTATTTCTACAGAACCTGATATGAGATGAATGTCTGCTGATACCCCTTTACTTTCCAAATAACTTCGCAGTAAATGTGGATAGGACGTAGCGATCTTTTTACCATTTAGTTGCGTAATACCAAGGTAAGGGAGATGTTTAGGTAATGCCAATGATAGACGGCATTTAGAAAACCCCAATTTTTCCAATATTGTGACTGCAGATTGCTTCTCCATGAGCACATTTTCGCCAATGATGGCTAAATCTACTACCCCATCTTCCAGATATTGAGGAACATCACTGTTTCTTAAAAAATAAATTTCTGCAGGGAAATTACGCACTTCAGCTTTGAGCTGATCCATGCCATTATCTATGCTGAGTCCACATTCTTTAAGCAATTGGAGTGAGTCTTCGTAAAGCCTTCCCGATTTTTGTACCGCTATTTTAAGCATTTTTTATTTGGTTTAAAAACCTGCTTTCTTAATGTACGGGTAGCCTGTAAATAAAACTGCCCGCTAGAAATCAAGCAGGCAGTTGTTAATATTTATTTGACACTATACATCAAAACACAATCTGCTCACCTGATCCCAGGAAAGAATGATGATGATGATGATGTACTGAAAGATTCATTTAAAATGATTTGAAATACAAAGATATGTCTTGTTTCGGATATAGAAAAGAAAATGCCTTAAAAAAAATAAACGTAACAAAAAGGGCAGACCATCCAAAACAAAAACAAACTGCGCAATTGTAAGGTACTGATTTTAATGGAATAGAGAAAAGATAAATGATAAAAAATATGATCTTGATCTTATTAGGTGAATTAATTAAGCTAAATATTTTTCTGTCTGCCGAAAAATAATAAATTTGCCTTATTAAATATATTTTTAATTTGTCTCTACCATTTGATTTAATAAGATTAAAAATAAATATGCAACCTACAGATTATAACAATCCGGAATACTACCATAAAGTAGTGGATTGTCAGTATGCATGTCCTGCACATACACCTGTGCCACAGTATATTAGATTGATTGCAGCCGGCAAATACACTGAAGCGTATATGGTCAACTGGGAATCCAATGTCTTTCCGGGGATTTTGGGCCGAACATGTGACCGTCCCTGTGAGCCAGCTTGCAGAAGAGGGCGTGTGGAGGAAGAACCTGTAGCTATTTGTAGATTAAAGAGAGTTGCTGCTGATAATAAGGAAGATATTTCCCACCTTTTGCCGGACATACCTAAAGTCAAAAATGGAAAAAAAATAGCTTTGATAGGAGCAGGGCCTGCTTCCTTGTCTGTAGCAAGAGATTTGGCACCTTTAGGTTACGAATTGCACATATATGACAATCAGAATAAAGGTGGGGGAATGATGCGTAGTCAAATACCATCGTTTAGATTGCCGGCAGAAGTATTGGATCAGGAAGTCAATTACATTCTAGAAATGGATGTGGTCACCCATTTCAACACCTATGTTACAAGTCTAAAAGATATCCTGAATAAGCAGTATGATGCAGTTTTTGTAGGTACAGGCGCACCACGGGGCAAGGATCTAATATTACCGGGCAGAGAAGAAGGGAAAAGCAATATACATATTGGAATTGATTGGCTTGCCAGTGTCGCTTTTGAACACACACACAAGATAGGCCGCAGAGTGATCGTATTGGGTGGTGGTAATACTGCTATGGATTGTTGCAGGACTTCCCGTAGGCTTGGAGGGACGGATGTTAAAGTGATAGTACGCAGCCCTTTTGCTGAAATGAAAGCATCTCCCTGGGAAAAAGAAGATGCACAGCATGAAGACATTCCCATAATAGACAATCATGTCCCGAAAAGTTATGTCATAGATAATGGCAAACTTACAGGTATGTATTTTGAAAAGGTCAAAGCTGAATATATCGATGGAAGAAGAAAACTAGTACCTACCGGTGAGGCGGACGTCTTTTATCCTGCAGACGATGTTATTATCGCAATAGGACAAGAAAATAAGTTCGAATGGATAGAAAAAGATCTCGGGATTCAATTTAACGAATGGGATATGCCTGTCGTGAATGAGATTACTTTTTCCTCCACTCGTCAGAATGTATTTTTTGGTGGAGATGCAGCTTTAGGTCCCAAAAATGTAATCACAGCAGTGGCACAAGGCCATCAGGCAGCCATTTCGATTGATGCGTACTGTCAAGGGCAGGACATAAACGTACGACCTGCACCTGATGTAAAGCTATTCAGTACAAAAATGGGAATCCATGAATGGAGTTATGACAATGACATCACAACAGATATACGTTACATAGTCCCGCAAGCAGATAAGGCTGTGACCCTGTCAGACCGTAAAAAAGAAGTGGAGCTAGGTTATGATATGCAAACAGCCTTCAGAGAAGCCCAAAGATGTCTGAACTGTGATGTACAAACGGTATTTACTGAAAATAAATGTATCGAGTGTGATGCTTGTATGGATATCTGTCCTACCAGTTGTATCACTTTCACAATGAATGATGAGGAAGAGGCCTTAAGGATGAAACTCCTGGTGCCTGCAATAAATAAAACCCAGGACCTGCTTGTATCTGACACCTTAAAAACGGGAAAGGTCATGGTCAAAGACGAAGATATGTGTTTGCACTGTGGTCTTTGTGCAGAACGCTGCCCTACCGCAGCATGGGATATGAAACAATTTTTATATAATACTGCCAAGGCAGGACATCTTTGTTACGCATGAGTAGAATCAATGATTTTGTAGTCAGATTTGCCAATGTCAATGGTACAGGTTCTGCCAGTGCCAACTATCTTTTTGCCAAGTCTGTATTCAGGATGGGGGTGCCCGTTTCTGCAAAGAACATTTTTCCATCCAATATCCAGGGCTTACCCACGTGGTACGAAGTGAGGGTATGCGAAAAAGGTTACCTCGGCCGAAAGGAAGGTATAGACCTTATGGTCAGTGTCAATCCGCAAAGCTTTAAGAGAGATATAGCAAGTGTCAAGACCGGTGGATATTTTCTGTATGACAATACCAAACCACTTCATGAGGAATTCCTGAGAGATGACATACATTTTATAGGAGTACCCCTGATGGATATTTGTAACAGGGAGTTTACTGATCCGCGCCAAAAACAACTATTTAAAAATATCGTCTATGTAGGAGCCATTGTAAGGTTGCTCAATATAGATACATCCATCATTGAAGGTCTCTTTGCAGAACAATTTCAAGGTAAAGAAAAACTTATTGCCCCCAATGTAAAAGCTTTGCATTTAGGAAGTGATTATGTGAGGGATAATTTTAGATATCCCCTGGAATTCAGCGTAGAAGTCCGTGATCTTGTTGGGGATTCTATCATGATTGATGGGAATAGTGCTGCAGGATTAGGTGCAGTATATGGCGGGGCTTCCGTGGTATCCTGGTATCCTATCACCCCGTCTACCTCATTAGTAAGTGCATTTGAGGATTATGCCAAAAAATTGCGTAAAGACCCACTGACAGGTAAAAACAACTATTCCATCGTTCAGGCTGAAGACGAACTAGCTGCGATAGGTATGGCCATCGGAGCCAACTGGAATGGTGCCAGATCTTTTACTGCCACCAGCGGCCCGGGTATATCTCTGATGAGTGAGTTTCTGGGATTGGCATATTATGCAGAACTTCCTGTAGTACTGGTTGATGTCCAGCGTTCAGGTCCCTCAACCGGTATGCCTACAAGAACCCAGCAATCTGACTTCATTTCTGCGGCATATGCGTCACATGGAGACACCAAGCACATATTGCTTATTCCATCTACTCCCACAGAGTGTTTTGACATGATGGCAGATGCTTTTGATTATGCAGAACAATTGCAAACTCCTGTCATCATGATGTCCGACCTGGATCTGGGTATGAATGAACATATGACCTCACCCTTCCAATGGGATGACAACAGAAAATATAAACGCGGAAAAGTACTTACTGCATCACAATTGGATACTTTACCATCCTGGGGACGATACAGGGACGTAGATGGTGATGGCATTCCATATCGTACTTTGCCCGGCACACATCCCACCAAAGGTTCATATTTCACCAGAGGTAGTTCGCATGATGAAAATGCAGCATATTCAGAAGATTCAGCTACCTATGTGAGGATCATGGATAGATTGCTAAAAAAACTGGAGACTGCAAAAAAAATACTACCTGCACCGCAAGTATACCAATCAGGCAAAAATTCTGACCATGCTATCTTATTTTACGGGACCTCCATGCATGCTGCTGAAGAAGCTTTGGACGTCCTTAAAATGGAAGGTACTCCCATGGATGCTATTAGGATAAAGGCTTTCCCATTCAGTTTTGAAGTCTCTGAGTTTATTGAACTATATGACAAAGTGTTTGTAATAGAACAAAACAGAGATGCTCAGGTGAGAGCATTGCTGATAAACGAGCTGGAAATAAACCCCAAAAAGCTGGTAAAAGTATTAAACTATGACGGCACGCCCATTACTGCAGATTTCATTTTGAAAAGCATACACCAACACCTTATTCAACCCAACAACTAAATCTGATATGACTTATATAAAACCAAAATTCGCGCATCCCAGGCTTCCTAAGAACGAACTTGGATTTACCCGTAAAGAGTATGAGGGTTCGCTTTCTACGTTATGTGCAGGCTGTGGACATGACTCCATCAGTGCAGCCATAGTGGATGCTTGTTTTGAAATGAATATAGAACCTCATAGAGTAGCAAAAATGTCAGGAATCGGCTGTTCGTCCAAGACACCGGCTTACTTTCTAAGCAATTCACACGGATTTAACTCCGTTCATGGCCGTATGCCCTCGGTCACTACCGGTGCCAATCTTGCCAATCGATCTATGATTTATCTGGGAGTATCTGGAGATGGAGACACCGCATCTATAGGCATGGGGCAATTTGCGCACGTCGTCCGCAGAAATCTCAATATGACCTATATCGTGATGAATAATGGATGTTATGGTCTTACAAAAGGTCAGGACTCAGCTACTGCAGATTATGGTTCGGTCAATAAGACAGGCAATATGAATAGCTTTGAAGGAATAGACCTTTGTGCCTTGGCAATAGAACTTGGAGCGACTTTTGTTGCACAGAGTTTTAGCGGTGATAAAGGACAACTGATACCTATCATAAAAGCAGCCCTCTCCCACTCTGGATTTGCACTGATCAATGTCGTATCTCCTTGTGTCACATTCAATAATAATCAGGGTTCTACAAAGTCTTATGATTACGTCAGAGAACATAATGAAACCCTGTCCAGTCTTGATTTTGTGCCTGTGAAGGAAGAAATCCTTACCGATTATGATCACACTAAAGTAACAATGGTGGAAATGCATGACGGATCTATGATCAAGCTTAATAAATTGTCACCTGAATGGAATCCTGAAGACAAACTCTCTATAATGACAGCCCTTCACAAAGCCCGTGAAAAACATGAAATCCTCACCGGCTTACTCTACATCGATAATCAAAGTACTGAACTCAACGAGCTCCTCAACACCACAAGTGTGCCACTTAATCAACTTACAGAAAAAGAATTGTGTCCGGGTAGTGCTATTTTGGAGGAGATATGCAGGGGTTTACGCTAATAAACCTACTCCTTCAGTTTTGGAGTATTTACTTCGTTGATTTTTTGCTTTTTATATCTGATGGTCTTGTGAATTGCCAGACTTGCATTGAGTTCAAATCCAGCTAGTATGATGAAGGAGTTAAATTGAATCCAAATCATAATGACAATCAAGGCCCCGATAGAGCCGTAAAGTTCATTGTATCTGCCAAAATTATTGATAAAAAAACTAAATCCAAGTGAGGTCAGTAAAGAAAAGACCGTAGCAGTAATGGCACCTACATTGATAAATGAAATCCTCCTGTGCATGGATGGCCCATAAGCATATATGATAGTAATGCCTGTATAGACCATAAAAATGGCAAACATCCAATTGAAAACACTAAACGAAACCAAAAGGGAATCAGAAACATGCAATGAATCTCTAAGGTAATCGACAACCTTTCCTTCCATTACCAAAAGGATCAATGATACAATCAGAAGCAAGGATAACACGACTGTTAGCCCAATGGCAATTATTCTGCTATGCACCCAATGTCTGTCTTTAAAGGTGTCATTGTACACTTTGTCAAAGCCTGACATGAGGGTGAGCATACCATTAGAAGAAAAAAACAAAGCGAACAAGGCTCCCAATGAAAGTAAGCCATCCCTTTTAATAGATGTTATATCATCTACAATGGAAAAAATGTATTCATGGGCACTCTTGGGTAGGACACCTCTTAGCTCTACATTGAGCATATTGGTGTAATCCTTCACTATAGGAAATAAAGGCAGCAATGTAAAAAAGAAAATTATGGCAGGAAAAATAGAGAGAAACAAACTGAATGAAATGGAATTTGCCCTTGTGGTAATACTGTCTTTTTGTGTTTCTTTAATCACAAATACTAATGCTTCATGCAGTGTAACTCCAGAAAAACCAGGCGGACTATATCCCTTAGACCATTTGATTATTTTTTTTACAAATGGAACATTAAAAAATATTTCCTCCAAATTCTGTTTGCGCTTTATCAAAACAAAGGCCTTAATTTTTCCAACATATACTCAGGACATGACACTTTTTTTTGTGTGATGGTGTCAATAAAAAACAACTTTACTTCTGCTTTATGAATTAACACCATTTCTTCGTTGAAAATTTCATTTTCGAATGAAATCATTCTGGAAGGTAGTACCGGCAACAAGGTCCGGATGGTAAGCTCTTCATCATACTTCGCAGGAGCCAAAAATCTGGCATCTACATGCACAACAGGCATGATGATTTTGTATTTATCTTCCAGTATCTTATACACCAACCCCAAACTACGCATGGTTTCGACCCTACCTATCTCATATAATTGTGCGTAATTTCCGTAATAAAGATACCCCATCATATCCGTATCACCATATCTTACTCTAACTTTAAAATCAAAACTATACATAACACCCAATCGTTATATTGTATCTCTGACAATAGGACAAGTCATACAGTGAGAGCCTCCTCTGGCTCGTGACAACTCATTGGATGGCAGAGTAATAATTGTTTTTTCGATGGTGGCAGGATCTATGCGTCCTTCGCTGATTTTGTCCAGTAGTTCCCTGGCATGTATGATAGTATATCCCGCGTTTATAAGCGATTGTTCTGTCTTGGGGTTCCTGTCATATGTCAATGCTACACCCGGTCTGACAGCCACAAGATTACATCCATCCGTCCATTGTTCTCTTTCCTGGTAAGGCGTAACTCCCTCTCCAGTAAAGATAAAATTTATCTTTGGGTTGATCTCATGTATTAAAAAATTCTTTACTGAATCATATACTATTTCAGCTCCGTTTTTACGGAATACTTTCACATTGGAACTTACACCATCAAATACAGTAGGTTTGAAGCAGACCAGGTCATTATGATCGATCATTGTAAATAAAGTATCTATGTGCATACAAGTCCTGTCAGATGGTATATTTATCTGCGCCACATTACTGATTAGACCTTTTGCAAAAAGTACGTCTTTTACACATTTTATAGCATAGTCTGTCGTCCTCTCTGAGCAACCAATCAACACAAAATCATCATTGAGCATCATTACATCACCCCCCTCCAATGAAACTACTTCTCCTTTTTTAGATGGTGGAAACCTATCGAGGTGGTTGAGATTAATAATTTTACCTTGTTCATTAAGTCCTTTGAAGAGCGGGTGAGCGTAAAATATAAATCGAGTTAGCAGATTTTCACGATAACGTGCTGATTTTGCCGCCTTGGTTATTATAATGTGATCTTTTATGACCACTGCAATATCTCGCGTAAAAATAAAATTGGGTATGGGATCAAAATAAATATGATCTTCATCCTGATAATACCCTGTGATAAGCAATTTTGTCAGTGACTTGTGGTCTAGCGTCATAAAAAAAGGCTTCACCGAAACAGGCAACTCTTCGTAATCTACAATTTTGTCTATCAGCTCCTCTTTAATATCAGGGCTTGCCTCAAAACCTTCTTCTATCAGTCGTAGCGTGTCAAGTACATTTTCTTTCCCAATTAGGTGCTGTAAAACCCGACGAAAAACATCATGTTCTTCTCTCATCTGTGGAAGGTAAACTATGTCATCAAACAATAATTCCTCCGCTTTTTTGGGAGATATCCTGGCAATACCGTCGTCAGGCTTATGAATAATTACTTTTCTAAGTGTTCCTATTTCCGAATTTACATTCAGCATACAATTTGATTTTGGTTTCAGTTGCGAAGATAAGCAAAACAACCCGAAGCAAAAAAATACTACTCATCAAATAATATTTGGATGCTTCTGAATCCAATCCATTGAAACAGTTAAAACTTGAACTTGAATCAATATGATACAAATCACTTGAACAAACAATCATGGTCATGATATTACACTCTCCACCCTTTTATTTTTGTGTTGTCAATAAAGTTAAGATTCAATCAATTTATAAATCTAATAACATGTCAAAAGATAATAAAGTCTACCTATCAGACTTGCATTTCGAACACAAACAATGGACTAACGAACTCAAATTTTGGGAAGAAGAAATATCATTGTTTAACAAAAGACTTGGTGAAGTTGTGGTTAGGTACACCTCTAACGAAATAAGAGCCAAAATAGAACATTTCCAAAATCAGTTCATCCTGCATGATGAAGTCATTGACTTTCTGAAAAAGATATTAAAAAGCATGAGAAAATGATTGCTCAGCAAGCAGAAGACCATCCGGTGGCAATTGATCGTGTTCATTTTAATGATCATATAGAACTCAGAGACAGAATGGATACACAACGCAAAATATACAGCGACTTAAAATCTGACTATTTTAGCTTCCTGTCTAAAACAATGTAAACTTTTCATTTAAGCTTTGATATAAGGTATGAAATCAAATGGTTTTATACCTTTTTTATTTTAAAGGTGTCTGTCTTAAATATAACTTATAGATTTCTATCCACATCACACCAATAAAAGAAGCGGTCAGACAAACCAATATATCCACCCAACCCAGTGACACAAAACTGAAAATATCTCTCAATGGCAGAGTGTAAATGGACAACATGAGGATAAGAACTGAAACGCCGATTACGAGTGGGATTAAATTGTTTTTATACCTCAATGTGAATAAAATGGAGTGATAAAAGGATCTGTTTTCGAGGGTTAAAAAGACATTGCTAAAAATAAAGTAGTATAAACCATAGTGCGTATATAACTACCTTCTTCTCCTTGCTGAATTAAATAATAACCTAATCCCAGACAGGCAGCAGTGATGGCCAATCCCTGTAATATACTCAATGACAGTTCTTTAAACGAAAAGAAATTTTCACTTAGTTTCCTGGGTGCTTTAAGCATACTTAACTTTTCGCCTGGTTCATTTTCATAGATGACTGAGCAGGTAGGTCCCATGATTAATTCTAAAAATATCACATGAACCGGTGTGAAAATATCAGTAAAACTCCAATAAAAAAACATAGGAAGTGCCACTATCAAGATTATTGGTATATGAATAGATATGATGTATCGGATGGCTTTTTTCAGATTTTCATATATACGCCTGCCCAAAGCTATAGAATCAGTCATCCATAAGAGATTATCATCCATCAGGACCAGGCCAGCAGCTGATTTGGCCACTTCACTTCCCCCAAGCCCCATGGCAATGCCTATATGAGCGGCTTTGAGCGCGGGACCATCATTGACGCCATCACCCGTCATGGCTACTACTTCACCATTGGCCTTGAGAGCTTCGATGATTTTTAATTTGGCCGCAGGAAACATTCTGGCAAAAACATTGATTGTTTTGACATCCAACTGAAGTTTTGCCATCTCTGTTTTCATAATCTCCTCGCCCTCCATCACGGATCCAGCATGGTGAATGCCCGTCATTTTTGCTATAGATGTTGCAGTATGGGCATGGTCTCCAGTGATCATTTTCACATCAATGCCCGCTTTATAAAACACCTCCAAAGTCTGCTGAATATTTTCTTTAGGTGGATCATAAAAAGCTACAACACCGGCAAAGTCATAAACAAATGAAGATTGCTCTTCCGGTAAGGCACCCCTCCCGTTAAATACAACTTCCCCAACTCCCAAAACCCTGAATCCCCTGTATGCCAGTTGCTCTACCTTTTTCAGAATCAGTTCGATTTCAGTAGTATTAAGTGTAGATTGCTTAAGTATTCCTTCCACACTGCCTTTTACAGCAATTGTATATGATGCATCACTATGTTTGAAAACGTGCGTCATCATAGGCGGGCTTCCACCCAAAGGATATTCCTTTACCAGGCTACTGGTCGGCCTCCTGTCGCATGTTGAAACCTGGCCGAAGACCTGATGTAACTGAATTTCCATCTTGTCTATGGCATCTGGCTCAGAGGCCCACATAGCCAATTCAAAAACTTTACAATACTCGAATGGTTGGGTAGTAAAATCAAATAACCGGTTGGAGTCCATATCGTATACAGCTACCAATTCCATTATATTCTGCGTCAATGTCCCGGTCTTATCTGCACAGATGACAGTAGAAGCACCCAATGTTTCTACAGTATAAGGATTCTTAGCAATAACACCTTTTTTAAACATATGATAAGCACCCAATGCCATAAATGTACTGAATGCAACAGGAATTTCTTCAGGCAAGACAGACATTGCCAATGTCATTCCTTTCAGCAGACTGGCAGCTATCTGATGGGTTTGTAGATAAGTAAGGACAACCACCAAAATAAAAGCCAACATACCAAAGACTACCATAAAGGTTGTAAATTTTCTTATCTGAAGTTGTAATGGTGTACGCACTACTTTTATATCATCCAGCAGAGCACCTATTTTACCTATTTCGGAATGTTGTCCTACTGCAAGTACCCTAGCTGTACATGTACCCGATAATACCTGTGTACCTTTATAAATTCTGTTTTGCTCGAAGGTAGTCGATTTAAAAACCGGCAAGGATTCTCCGGTCAGAATACTTTCATTTACACTAAAATCGTGCGCTTCTAGAATTTCTGCATCAGCTGAAACCAAGTTGCCGTCTTCCGCCATAATGATATCCCCAACGACAAGGTCATCACTGTATATCTCTAATATTTTTCCTGACCGCAGTACTTTAGCTTTGGATGATGATAATTTCTTCAACGAATCCACTGCGTTTCTGCTCCTTTGTTCCTGATAAAGCGAAATGCCCGCTACAAAAAACAATGCCACTATCATCAGTATTCCTTCATGTATCTCTCCCAATATAAAATAAATTACTGCTGTACAAATGAGTAGCAAAAACATGGGTTCGAGAACAATCTCTTTGATGATTTGTCTTATACCTGATTGATAATCAGATGTTAAAGCATTACTTCCAAAAGTAACCCTTTGGGTTGCTACCTGATTCTCGTCTAGTCCTTTTATATTGGATTTGCCTTCTTTCATTAATGCAATTTACGATTCTATGCAAAATAACTAAAAATTGCCGTAATAGGATACACTTTAGGAGATTATTATATCGTAGAAAAAAATTGAAATCATACCATGTTTAAGGAAAGTCGGACTAGTGTTAATTTTACATTATGATAAAATACCATTTCAACTAGTTGATTATTTTTGCGCCCAATAAAAAATGAGGACTGCAAAACTAACTCAATTTCATTATTGTGTTTATGATTCTGAGCACGAACAACTACTGATCCTAGGCACCATCAATCTTCGGTTATTGGGATGACCTCATGGGGATCTCTCTTGTCGTGTTTTTTTGTCTTGCAGTCCTCAATACTAGGATCTCAAAATAAAAAACTTCACATTTAAATGTCGTAAGACGATGCAAACATAACACAAAACATATTATAAAAAAACATAATATGATATTTTTTTTATATTTTTATTTTACTTATACTTTGATTTAATATATGTTGGTGGAAGTATCATATATATACAATTCACTATCATTGTTTTACAAACCAATCTTACAAGGAAAGACTCATAAAAGTAATATCAAATATAATACTGAAATGAGGATTATTTATCTACCAATACCATTTCTCCTTTGATCATCCAAGATACTCCAAATGCCCAAAGCGTAAATGTTTCCAACCAAAATACCAGATTATAAGTTGAGAGGACAGGGAATTGCTTGCCAAGCCACACCTTGTAAATAATAATCAATACCAAAAATGAAATCATCGCATAACCACAAACACGGTAAACATTATTTCTAATCAGCTTCATTGTTGTTATTTCTTTTGAGGCGTTTGTTTTGGTAAACAAAAATAGACAAAAGTAAGTCAAAGCAATAAAAAAAGATGTCGCACAACTGTAATGCAAGATGCCAGATAACGATAATGCCTCACCTTCCATATCCGTCCCAAAAAAAGCAACTCCCAGAGCTGAAAAACCGGCCCAGTTACTTACAAAATTATCTCTGGCATCGTATCCTCTGTAACAAAATAGAAAAACAGCTATCGAGCAAAGGGCTCCCACAAAGATATCTCTCAGCAAAGTATTGTAATATGCACTGATGGATGGCTGGATACAGTCTCCGCAATAAACACAACAACCAATCAACAATAATAACGGGAGCATGACACCAATCGTACCTACCAGCCTCCGTAGAAGCATATATGATATTAGCATCTGGTCAGGTGATTCACTAACATCATTGTGTACATTATCTTTCACTTTCATTTGCTTGATTATTATCTCATGTTTTAAACTTCAGGATGTAAATTAAGATATCGAAAGTATGAATATTTACTAAAATTACACCTTTTTTAAAGTATAAATTAAAAAATGATTCTAATCACCACATAATGATGTCCAAATCATTAAAAAAATTGAATGTTTTGTCTAATTTTGACATTGTATATTATATTAATAACAATGCTATGAGCAACATTTCTGATTTAAGACAAGAATATAAAAAACATATCCTGTCAGAGGCCAGCGTTCTGACTGATCCACTTACCCAGTTTGATGTCTGGTTTCATGAAGCGCTCAGGGCAGGTGTTCCCGAACCTAATGCTTTTACACTTGCCACTGTCGGAGCTAATGGCCGTCCGTCAGCGAGAGTCCTACTTTTAAAAGGCATAGATGCAGGGGGGTTTGTCTTTTATACCAATTACAATAGCAATAAAGCGCAGGAATTAGAAAGTGTACCTTATGCGAGTATGGTTTTTTTATGGCTCGAACTGGAAAGACAAATTAGGATCAATGGACCAGTAGCAAAGATAAGCAGAGAAGAATCAGAACAATATTTTCAATCCCGCCCCAGAGAGAGTCAGATCGGAGCATGGGTATCACCACAGAGTCACAAAATACCTTCCAGAGACCTGATAGAACAAACACATGTGTCTATGATAGAGAAATTTAAAACCAATGAAACTATCCCGCTTCCTGAATATTGGGGTGGATACAGATTGATACCCGAGGAAATAGAGTTTTGGCAAGGCAGGCCAAACAGATTACATGACAGACTACTATTCACGTGCGAAAATGAAAATTGGCGTTTGGATAGGCTTGCGCCGTAAAACATATTTTAGCTTATGTTAAAAAGTAAAACCAAAAGGGATAGTTTTCTGAAGGCCGGACTGATAAAGGCATTGAGTTTAATAATTGTTGTTCTTTTTGCCGGCAGTGCAGGATATTATTTTCTTTTTGGTTACACTTTTATTGATGCGGTATATATGACCATATTGACAGTAGCCACTGTTGGTTTTGGGGAGGTAGTACCTCTGGATACGGGTGGAAAAATTTTTACTTCCCTTCTCATTCTTGTCAGTATTTTTGTGATTGCGTATGGTGTCACTACCATCACGACATATCTTGCTTCTATCAACTCAGTTCAGGAATTTAAAAAAAGGAAAATGCAGCAAAAAATTAATCAATTTAACAATCACGTAATCGTGTGTGGATATGGTCGCAATGGAAAACAAGCGGCTGCTAGATTAATGAGTTTTAATAAAGACTTTGTCATCATTGAGCAAAATAAATCCATCATAGAAGAACTTAATGATGAAAATCTACCTTTTATCGAAGGGAATGCTACAGATGATGAAACGCTCCTCAAAGCTGGGGTTAAGAATGCTGGCTTTCTCATTTCTTCATTGCCATCGGATGCTGACAATGTTTTTATCACCTTGACTGCCAAGCAATTAAACCCTAAAATACAAATATTCAGTCGAGCCAGTGAAGATACAAGTGTTAAAAAACTAAAAATTGCCGGTGCTCAGCACGTCATCATGCCAGATAAAATAGGAGGAGATCATATGGCTTCGCTCATCGTTGCTCCTGATCTGATAGAGTTTCTGGATAATCTGTCGTCGCCTGAATTTGGAAGTATGAATATCCAGGAACTATTGATGATAAATTTTCCAAAAGCTGAAAAGTTAAACGATTTAAAGATAAGAGAAAAAACAGGTTGTACTGTCATTGGATACAAAACGGAAGCCGGAAAATACATAGTCAATCCTGACGACGACTATCCAGTAGAACATGAAGGTAGAATAATTGTACTTGGAAACAAGATGCAGATTACAAAACTTAATGAAATATTTAGATCAAGCCTGTCTTAATTAAAGTATTTTAAAAAGATAACTTCTTTTTCAGTTAGGTGCCGACTCCACCCTCTTTTCAAATCTTTTTTGGTAAGTCCACCAAAAAATGACCTGTCAATTTTCTTGACATGGTAGCCCATACTGTTTAGTATTTTTACAATGTCATCATCTGTACCTTTCCATACTTCCATGCCGATGCAAGTGTGGTCTCCATCATTCACATAGTTTGCTCCTGTAATTTTGATGGTACTATCTCCCAAACCTCCGGCAGAATTGAATGCTTTCAAATCTTCTTGCGTTATTGGTTTATCCAGCACGATTTCAAATACATTTTTGACAGACTTGCCGGAATGAGTCAGTTTTTGTATTAATTCTGTGTCATTCGTAAGCACTATTAATCCGCAAGTAGAATCCGCAACAGGGAATGCAGGCATCAAAGGAAGGTTCGTATTTTTTTTGATGAGATCCATTACAGAAAGTTTGTGCCGATCTTCAGAAGGCCACAGGTCACAGTTTTTAGGCTTATTGAGCAAGAGATAGATATTTTTTATCTGTTTTTGTAACACTTTGCCTTTGTATGTCACCTTATCCTCTTTTTTCAAAACATAAAATGGATTAAGTTCCACTACGTCGTTGACAGATACTTCACCTTTTTTTATGATGTCCGCTGCCTGTTTTCTGGTGGCAACACCGCAATGTGCAAGGTATTTATTTAGCCGTAAGACTTCTTCTTCACTATCCATGAAAATTTGATTGCACTATATTCATTAAAAAGGAATTTCCATTTCGTCATCACCGGTATCTGCTCTAAAACCCGTCGTAGGTTCATCAGAATTCATCTTGGAAGGTCTGGTAATTATGCCACCTTGCCCAAAGGGATTTACATTAAAGACGTCATTCAGATCATTGTTAAAACCGCCTTCACCTGGATCTTCAAATTTTACAAAGTGAGGAACAAATCTTAGATTGACAGTACCAAGTCCCCCATTACGATGTTTGGCCAGAATGATTTCTGTAAGATCATTGGGAGTATCCAGATCGTTTTCTCCCACACCATAATACCCTGGTCTGTAGATGAATGTAACAATATCTGCGTCTTGCTCTATAGCACCCGACTCTCTCAAGTCAGACAATTGAGGACGTTTCTCGCCACCCCTGCTCTCCACAGCCCGCGACAATTGTGACAAGGCTATCACCGGTACGTGAAGTTCTTTGGCAAGACCTTTTAAAGCTCTCGATATAGAAGATATTTCCTGCTCTCTGTTTCCTCTTTTATCATTGGGGCACCAGCCATAAGTTGCAGGTAGTCAATCACTATCATACTGATATTGTGATTTTGTTTTAGACGCCGGCATTTTGCTCTCAATTCGAAGATATTTATGCCGGGAGTATCGTCTATATAAATGGGGAGCTGAGACAACTTGTCGACAGCCGCATGTAGTTTGCGCCACTCATATTCTTCAAGTTGGCCATTACGCAATTTGCTGGAGTTGATCTCTGCCTCCATTGAAATCAATCTTTGGACCAGCTGTAGATTAGCCATCTCAAGTGAAAAGAATGCTATACCCCGGCCATGCTCTGCTGCATTTTTGGCCAAGGAAAGGGTAAATGCCGTTTTTCCCATACCAGGTCTGGCAGCCATGATGATCAGATCCGAAGGCTGCCATCCGTTGGTCATCTTATCCAACTCCGTAAATCCGGTTGTTACACCGGTCATTTCAGAATCTTTCTGACTGACAGCTTCTATCTCCTTTTGTGCCTTCACGGCCAGAGAAGCCAGTGATTCATAACCTGTATTGAGGTTTTGATCAGTGATATCATATAAGCCACGTTCAGCTTCATCCAGTAACTCCAGTACATCCTTGGTATCTTCAAAAGAATCATGAATGATCTGAGTACTGACCCTTATCAACTCACGCTGAATAAACTTCTGTGCAATGATTCGGGCGTGAAACTCGATATTAGCAGCTGATCCTACTTTGTTAGTAAGGTCCATCAGATAACTTATACCACCAACACTGTCCAGTAATCCATTTTTTTTCAGTGATTCGTGTACAGTAAGAAGGTCGATGGGCTGTGATTTGCCAAAAAGATCAGACATCACCTGAAAGATGACCTGATTTTTATCCAAATAAAAACTCTCCTTACGTAAAATCTCTATGATGGAAGGAAATCCATCTTTGTCGATCATAATAGATCCCAAAACAGCTTCTTCCAGCGGGATGGCCTGTGGCTGTACTCGCCCGTAAAGCAGCTCAGAGTCAGTCCGAGATGCCGTGAGTTTACCGCTGATTGCTTTAAGTGTATTTGGAAAATCTGCCATTTTGGATTATAAACGTATGATGAAAATTATTAATGACAAAGGTAATATAAGTTTTTAAAATATAATCTGAGGTGGCATTTCGACTATGTGGATAAAATGTGGATTATTACATCTTTCTGTGGATAACCTGCCTGACTACTGTATACAAAGATAAGCATAAATATGAAATAAATATTAAATATGTGAACTTTTTCAGATCAAATTATATCTCTTTTTTCTGTAATGCATTGAAATAAGAACATTTTGACAAAATTATGAATTTCGTATTATATATTAATGCAATATATAACCAAAATAAATAAGTTTCTTTCAGAATAAATGCTGTCTTATGACAAATATTTTTTATATTTTTCTTAGTGGATAACTTATTCATATATTTTATTTCATAATATACTTTTTATATAGCAATGGATTAAACCGTCAAAGATGGCTAAACCAATGAATTACCATATCGACAAACAATACAGCATCCTGGCGATACAGTTTTTTGTCTGCACCTTGCACTTGTTGAATATTATTCTTATTTAATCCATAACAAGCTGCTGAGACATCAGTATTCCAATACGCTTTTCTGTTTCTGTCATTACAAAGAATATTTCTTGAAAACAGGAATGAATCAGCATTTGCTCCTGCGATTCCCGCAATAGTAGCAGGTAGGTCGAAGTGATTACACGGCGAAGACATGTCACCTTTGCCATATAACGAATCTGTCTTGGATGGATCAAATATCAATAGTGGAATCCTGAATCTGTTGTGGTCATCCAAACCTGCAAAGCCGGAATGGGTGCTGCCATGATCTGAGGTAATGATAAATATAGTATTATTAAACCATGACTGACCTTGAGCCATATTAAAAAAGTATTTCATACTCTGATCACTATATTTTACAGATGATTTGTATAATGATGGAATATCAGATCGGTCAGAATATTCGTTTTTCCAAGGTACTTCAAACGGTGAATGTGAACTCAGAAACAATATTGTACTAAAAAAGCGCGATGTATCTTTACTTATGACTTCCATTGCTTTTTCGGCAGTGAGATGATCTGGTACCCCCCATTCTGTACTAATATCTATATCATCAAAGTCTTTGTCTCTGATGATGGTATCAAATCCCATGACAGTCACATAATTGTATAAATTTGAAAAATTTAAATCCCCACCGTAAATAAAAGATGTTGTCCTACCGTCTTTTTTCATGACCATAGGTAATGATGGGTAATACTGTACTTTGTCTATCACATTGGGCATATTGATACTCCTGACCGAAGGTATTCCGCTCAATACACTCATCAATCCCTGGTCTGTTCTGAATCCCGTACTAAAAGCATTGGTAAACCGGTAACTTACATTGCTCAGCGAATCAAAAAACGGAGTGATGTTTTCTTTTCCTCCGAGGTATTTTACCATATCTGCCGACCATCCTTCCATCACCAGCAAAACTATGTTTTTATTATGGTCAGATAACAATAACGAGTCCATGCAGACAACTTTGTTTTCCTGATAATTATCTCTAAATGCATGAATTGATTTTTCATCATTGTACAGTAAAATGTTTGATGATTTCACCATAGAGTATGCCAGATACCAAGTTTTATTGGTCGCCGCGAAGTTGTTTTTCATATCTTCTGAATAATATGCGTCTGAAGGTACAATAGGAAGCTTTTGCCAACCTCCCCGTAAACCCAGGAAGCTGAGCGGACCTACCAATATCATGAAAATAGAAGATTGCAGGACATGGGAGCGCACAGGCTGCCAATCATCAAATAGAATAAGTAATCTTTTTATGCCCGAAACTGTGATGACGAGACCCCAGAAAAGGACCCAAAATGGAATGAAGTCCCTCACAGAAGCCCATGCTTCTTTCGGGTGATGGAGATATGAGAGTGCCCTGCTGTCCAGTGTACTACCCCATTCTTTATAAATCAGCACCCCACCCCATTCTACCAGGCAAATGCCAATCCAAATGACCAGATGAAGCCAAAGATTGGCTTTCCGTAGCCATTCCCACCCCATGACCATATATAGCACCCAAGGTACTAGACCTATTAAAATAGCACCGCATATCATAGATAAATCCAGTCTGACAGCAGACATCAGAGGTTGCAGTACATCATCTGCACCATTAAACCAGATGAAAAGCCCTCTCCAAAAGTTCAGCCCGAAGAAATAGAAAACCATTAATTTCACCGGAAAATACAAACTGCTAAACTTATTTTTTAGTGTCATTTTACTTTGTTTTCATATTGTCATGTAGCATGGTGGAATTGTACACTTGAATAGTTTTTTTAAGCGCGACTTCCAAACTTTTTTTCTGAGGTGAGAGAGAGGAATTGTAGGAAATATTTCTTTTTAAATATTTATCCTTTTTCCAGTGGTAAAGGCCAATGACTTTTTCACCATTATGCTGAAGGCAGTAAGAAGAGTCAATATACTGATATACCCCCATTTTATAATTTATGGAATGCGGTACACATTGGTTACTCAACAGGTTTTTTCCCAATGCAAAAAATGAAGTATTTACATTCAAAGATGCCAGGATGGTAGGCATGATGTCAGTCTGTTGGGCAATTTTATCGGATGTCCCTTTTATGGATCCATCGGGAGTAAAAATGATAATAGGAATTCTGTAATCATCCAAACGATTTTTAAGTACATCCGTATTAGGGCCGGTATGATCTGCCGTTATTATAAAAATGGTGTTTTCATACCAGGGCTTTTTCTTAACTTTATCAAAAAATAAGTCCAACGAGTGATCAACGTATCTAATAGACGCCAATATGGGATGACCCTTTGTTTTATAGACCCCTTTAAATTCAGAAGGTAGTCTGAAAGGGTGATGGGAGTTCAATGTCAAAACCGAAGCTACAAAAGGCTCTTTCATATCAGACAACTCATCAGCCATATATGGTAGATATTTATGATCCCAAATGCCCCAAGAGCCGTCAAAATCATTTTTATTGTCAGGGTAGTCTTCTTTTGCGTAGTATTGATCAAATCCGGCTGATTTACAGAATGAATAAAAACCCATTGTCCCTTTGGCAGCGCCATGAAAAAAAGCAGAGGTGTATCCATGGGGTTTTAAAATGGAAGCCACAGAATTGATATTGTTGGTAGAATATCTTGAAAAGATAAAGGGTTCATCCATCAGAGACGGTATAGAAGCCAATATAGCGGGAATGCCCTGTACTGACTCTCTTGCATTAGCAAAGGCATTACTGTACACCATACTCTCATTCATCAACGAATCCAAAAAAACAGTTTTGGCAGTACCCCCAAAATAACTGATATACTGTTTAGACAAGCTCTCGACAATGATGATCACAACATTCTTTTTGTTTTGATCTTTGCTTTCATTTAAACTGTGGTGGCCTTTTTCGCAATCAGACAATACATCTTCCGAATAATATGTATATTCAGTCAAAGATTTTTTCTGCCAGGTTCTAAGCAAAGAAAATGTAGAATTCAATACTGCAGGAGCATTTATGACACCTACAGATTCTGAAGCATTGATGATATTGATAGGACGTAATTGCCAGCCACCCCTCACCCCTGTGATGTTCATTATCAGGATAATCAATATCGAGGGTAACATCTTCCATCTTAACTCTAAAGGTAGATCAGTCGATCTGAAAAACCTCTCTAGAACCCCATACATAAAATAAAGACCTGTCGTGATCACAATAAATAAAAGCCACACAAACCAATATTGTATTATAAAAACCGGAATCATGCCTAGTCCTTCACTGCCTTTATCCCCATTTAAAAACAGAAGGGCATCTGATTGCATTCTTTTTTGGACAAATGGAAAATAAACCACATCCACACAATTAAAAAAAATAAAAACTGAGTTAGTGCAAATGAAGAAATATTTTAAATAGTTTTTAACTGTCTCTGTTTTCCTTAAGAAAGCAGCTAGTAAGAGAACAACTGTATAAGGAAAATTGGATAGCAGTATCGCCGAAAGGTCAAATCTCAAACCATAAACTAGCAGCTGTGATAAACTGCTTTCGGATACAGTATCCAGGTCACCTTTATTGAACCATACAAAGACCAATCTACAAATGCTGTATGTAACAATTAACAGCAAATAGATTACAATTAAAAATGAAAACGGATTTTTAAAGCGTTGTTCTAATGTCATTTGATGTTCCCCAAAGGTGCAAAGGTAGTTATTTAACGCTAAGATAATAATTCCTTAATCGTGAATTCATTAACCAATCAATGTTTAGATGGTTTAAAAATATTAAATACTTTGATTCTCCTTTTATACATTCATACTTACCATCACAAAATTTATCCTTATTTTTGCCAAAACATCAGTATATGAAACCCACCATAATCAGAGGAGCAAAAGTTATCAATCGTGGCAAATCGGCTTATCAGGATGTTCTCATTCGAGGCACCAGGATAGAAAAAGTCGAATCATATATTAATGTTGCAGGTAATCATGATGAGATCGATGCAGAAGGAAAATGGCTGATACCAGGCATAATCGATGATCAGGTACACTTCAGAGAACCCGGTCTCACCCACAAAGCAGATATTGCGTCAGAATCCAAAGCAGCAATAGCAGGTGGGGTGACATCATTTATGGAAATGCCAAATACAGTACCGTCATGCCTTACACAGCAACTGCTCCAGGACAAATATGATATTGCATCTCAAAATGCTTATGCTAACTATTCGTTTTTTATGGGTGTGAGCAATGACAACTATGATGAAGTTATGCGTACAGATTCAAGAAATGTTTGTGGCTTGAAAATATTTATGGGATCCAGTACAGGCAATATGCTGGTAGATAATCCGACCACATTGGAAAGGATATTTTCGAACACTCCTATGCTTATAGCAACTCACTGCGAAGATGAACAAACGATAAAAAATCAATTTGCTTTGTTTAAGGAAAAATATGGCGATCATCTCACACCCGAAATGCATCCACTGATAAGAAATGTGGAAGGGTGTTATCTGTCATCTTCCATGGCATCTGATTTAGCCAGAAAATACGGAACTAGACTACACATACTTCACATTTCTACCGCCAGGGAACTAGACTTATTTGACAATACCATACCTCTTAAAGAAAAAAAAATAACTTCTGAAGTATGTGTACATCATCTGTATTTTAGTGCTGATGACTATCCTGTATTAGGCAACCTCATCAAATGCAATCCGGCAATAAAAGCAAGTGAAAACAGGGATGCCCTCTTCCCTGCCCTGCTGGATGACAGACTGGATATCATTGCCACAGATCATGCACCACATACCCGGGAGGAAAAAGCCAAAAATTATGAACAATCTCCTTCAGGACTACCATTGGTACAACACAGCTTAAATATCATGCTGGACTTTCATCAAAAGAATATGATCAGTATGGAGAAAATCGTAGAGAAATGTGTCATGCCCCGGCAGATTGTTTCGGCTTACAGGATCGAGGGTATATAGACGAAGGAATGTATGCAGATATTGCAATCATAGATCCGGAAAAAGTATGGCGAGTCAATAAAGCCAATATACTGTATAAGTGTGACTGGTCTCCGCTGGAAGGAAAAGAATTTAAAGGTCATGTCATCCGCACAATAGTAAACGGTAGCACAGTATTTTTAGAGGATGGTACTTTTGTACAGGGTAAAGGTCTTCGTCTACAATTCAACAGATAAAATTAAAAAATGTGACAAAAAATAACCATTGTTTTTTTAATATTAAAAATAAAACCATACATTTGCACCCGATTTAAAAGAAATCGAAATATCTACGGTTCCGTAGCTCAGCTGGATAGAGCAACAGATTTCTAATCTGTGGGTCACAGGTTCGAATCCTGTCGGGATCACACATTGCAACGCCAAACAAGTTAAAATCACATCAGATTTCTTGTTTGGCGTTTGTTTTTCAAGGAGTTATGAAAAACGAAAATCAAATTAATATTATTAAACTCAAGTAAATTGCAACCATTCAGCGCAAGGTCGCAGCCAGGTGATTTTTTGTTACAGATGGCTGCAAATGTGATATCCAAATGGGCTGATCTTATATTTTACTGGTTATAAGTTTTTAGCAGTAATTTTTTTACACGAATTATTTTTTTAATCGTTTAAATAAAACAACCATGCAAAAATTAGATCCAATGAATGTGAAATTTATCATTCGAAAAACAGGAAATTGGCGGGGTTCGTCCCCATTCAAATGCAAGTAACCTGGAAGGAGTAAGATTATTTATTACTACCGGACAAAAAATTGAGTTAGAATATTGGGATGTGGGTCCGGCAGGCCATTGGAAAAAAGTCAGAAAATAAAGTGATCAATGAGTATTTGGATAAAATGCGTGTTGATGCATACCGAGTATTTAATGAAATGAAATCTCTTGGAAGAAATTACACCTGAAGATTTAAGAAGAAACCTTACAGGCAGAAATGAAGCTAAAACAAAACTCCCTGAAGTTTGCGATATTTTCAATTCAAATGCTGAAAAGCTCATTGGTATAGAAATCGGTAAAATCACCTGGGGAAGGTATCTCGCTTTCAGGAAAAGGATTGCCGATTTCATAATGCTCAAGTACTCCATGGATGACATTTATTTGAGTCACCTGAAGTATTCTTTTATGGTTGAATATGAGTTTTATATTAAAACCGAAGTAAAAATTCAGCAAAATACAATGGTAAAATACCTGGAAGTATGTTAATCGAGTGGTAGAATTTGCTGTCAACAATGAATGGATGGAAAGAAATATTTTCCAGAATTATAAATGTCCGATCAAGGAAGCTAAAGGGAATATTTGACGCAGGCAGAGTTGATAGAGTTATGACTAAAGAGATTACCAGAGAGATTTTCTGAAGTGAGAGACGTTTTTGTTTTCTGTTGTCATACCGGATATGCTTACAAAGATGCAGCTGTGACTCGCAGAACACTTGGATATTGGTATCAATGGACGCCAGTGGATATACACTTCCAGACAGAAAATGATAATGTTGCAAACGTACCATTGTTAGACATTGCATCGGAAATCATTGATAAATACAGGACCATCCGAAGTGTGTAAAGAAAACAAACCACTTCCCATGAAGAGCAATCAAAAGTTAAATGCCTATCTAAAAGAATTAGCTGATATATGTGAAATCAAAAACCATTGACCATGCATATTGCCTGACATACTTTTGCCACGACGGTTTTATTGGCCAATGGTGTTAGCATGGAAGCGACAAGCAAGATGCTGGGCACAGCAGTATCAAAACTACTCAGATCTATGGTAAGATAGTAGAGTCCCGAGTCGCTGATGAGATGGAAATGTTGAGTAAGAAGATAGGTAAAAAAGCGTCAGAGAATCAAAAAAAGGCAAAGTAGAGTTTTCTAGATATTCAGGAGTCTTTACTGTGTACAGGCTCCTGAATTATTTTAGAATATTAACAAATTCAACACCATAAAAATGCAATTTTTACGTTATTGAAAAATCCCAACCGAAGAAGATAATAGACAGTATTTTATGTAAAAATCTTAGTATAACTATGCTGAGGAAAAGACTGCTTCTTGTGATGTCCAAGTTTAAAAATATAAGAAGAAATCGACAACGGATTGAATATTAAAGCATTGGATTTGAAAAGCTACCTCCAATATCACATAAAACTCACTGAAGAACTTCTGGAAGTAGAGCGTACTTATACGTTCAAAGATCAAGCTGAAGAAATCCGATATTACAAAATAGAGAAACCTGAATTTATGAAATATGGCATCTTTATACATCGGGTACGTGAAATGCACCTGGAGGAACCATTAGGATTCTCGGATACAAAGATCGAATTCCTTCAACAGGAAATGAATAATTGCGCAAGTTTCAAGAAGAAAACAAAGAAATGTACCGATATTTCAAAGCCAATGAAACCGATAAAGATGCTGAGTATTTCCATAGAAATTCAACTAAAATGGATATATTTGCGGTCATATCAGCGACATTTATGCTCGAAAAGTATTTATATTCCGAGAAGGATCCTCGTCCGCTAAGTGAAAAACTTAAAGACTTTCCTTCACTAAAGTGGGGCGGCTCCAATGTTGAACTGATAGAACTCATCTATGTACTGGCTTATGCCGGCAAGATTGAACATGAATCCAAGGAAATGGACATGTTGGTAAAAGCATTTGAAGGTACTTTTGATATAGACCTGGGAAATCATTACAGGACGTTTTTAGACATTCGAAACAGGCAAGAACCTGCTAAATTACTATTGGTATTGGTGGATACCTTGAGGGTAGTTGTCGATATACTAAATGAAAATTTGGACAACAGAAAGAATAAACTTCAAAGCCTGGATAAGATTAAAGAAGCATTGGCTCAACTTCGTCTATCCTGATTTTGAAAATTCACAGTACTCCTTAACAGTAATGGGTTGAAAATTGTCCTTACCCAGGTGGGCTCTTACTTTAGCCAATACCTTCCTCCCGTACCTTTCATTCCTGCCTGTGATTAAGGCCACATCTTTAGGGTAAATAACGATCCTTTTCTAAGCTCCATTTACGACTATTTTAAAATTTAATTCTGATACACTATCCATACCTTCCCATACTTTACCCTGGGCTTTGCCATAGGCAAAAATTCAGTATGACTCGCCAATAAAATATAATAAATTTTCATTATATATAATTCATCAATTTTATTATTCAAAGTTAATGATATTGTGGGATTATTAGTTCAAATTACTGATTATATCTGACACAAATGAACACAAATGTGACACTTTATGACATTACTAACATATTTCTATTGACTTTGTGGGAAACACGATACTACCTTTGAGTATTATTTAACATTTAAAATCAAGTCGTATGGCTAGACAGAAGAGTTTTTTGAAGATTGAGGGAACGCTTGATGAACTCACATTTTACAAATCAGATGGAGAATATCTGGTAAAAACCAAGGGAGGAATTTCCGGTGATCGCATCGCCAATGATCCGGCGTTCCAAAGGACCAGAGAGAATGGTTCCGAATTTGGGATGTCGGCAACAGCCGGGAAGCAGTTGAGAACTGCATTCCGAAATCTGATGATGACAGCCAGTGATAAGCTGGTGACTTCACGATTGACAAAGGTGATGACAGATGTGAAAATCTGGACGCTGCCAATGCCCGTGGGGAAAGGCATGTACATGAGGGCTTTGACTCGGAAGGAAAAGCAGTGCTAAAGGGTTTTAACTTCAACATCAAATCGGTGTTGAGTGGGATTCTCTTTAAGCCCTATACACTGAATACCACTACCGGTGCGTTGGATATTGTTGATTTGGTCCCTATCATGGATGTGGCTGTTGCTCCCGGATCTACGCACATGAGCATTACAAGTGGATGGGCAAAGGTTGATTTTGGTACCGGAGAGTTTGAGACGTCATTAAGCAATACGGTCAACCTTCCTGCAAATGGTACCGCAGCAACGGTCAATCTCACACATGCTGCTGCGCCAACTTTGGCCACAGGTATCCATGTGTTTGTATTGCTGATCGAATTTTTCCAGGAAGTGAATGGTATCCAGTATTCTCTCAAGAATGGCGGGTATAATTCATTGGCGGTGATCGAGGTGGTGTAAGCCGGAGGCGTTTAAGGTTTAGGGTTTGTCGTTTAATCGTTTAAGTTTAAGGTTTAATTGTTTAAAGTTGATTTGAGATGGTAATTGAGCTTCAAAGGTTGTATCGGGATACCTGGACGGATGGGTTGATATTTATCAAAGGTGTATTGCTGTGTCGGAGTATTGAATTGAGATGGGCCAATAATGAGCGAAATATATCGTGTGTGCGGAGGGAGTTATCCAGTGGCCATCATTCAACACCCGAAATTCGGTGAGTGCCTGCAGATAAATGGAGTGAAAGATAGATCAGGTATCCTGGTACATGTGGCCAATGATGCTCTGAAGGAACTCCGGGGCTGTATAGCTCCGGTGTTTGCTCGAGGGGGAATGGAAAGGTCAGCATTCGATGCTGGCGCTTGGGTATATCATCGAGAATCTGAAGATAAGTGGAGATTCGAGTCATTTTATAAAGATTTATTCAATAAAACAGAAGCAGTAAAAAGTGAATGAAAGCTTTCAATTGCCTCATGCCGGCAGGGCAGATACTTTTTGCATCGCCAAAAAAGTATCCAAAAACGCTAGTTTCCATAAGGCGATTGCAAGGCATCGTTCATTCCCGTATCAAAATGCTTTTTCTATCGCAGATGGTCAGGTAAAGTTTGTGATTTGATCACAAATGCGATAGACGCACTTTTGATTCTTCACTCACTATCGCTGTATGGAAACAGGGAAAAAGAATGGCAGTAGTTTTATATGAATAGATTTTTCATTTTTTATTATCAAAATCAAGAGTATGAGTAAGATCTTAGATAGGATAAAGGCGCCGACGCCCAAGTTTTTTAAGGTGCTGCGAAATATTGGGTTGATCATGGCAGGTGTGGGAACGGTGTTGCTCACAGCTCCGGTATCACTGCCAACAGTTGTCGTGACCGTGGGTGGGTACCTGGTCACTGCGGTGGCGTGGCAACAGCTGTCAGTCAATTTACCAATATCACGGATGATGCCATCGGACAAAAAAAGAAAGGAGGTATCGATGGGGAATTCACCATAGCGATCAGGCCTGGCACCCCTGTGGAACCGTGATCGCATTCATAGGCATCGTGGATGGCAGCGACATCCTAAAGACCGGAATCCTGGCGTGTGTGGGTGCGATGGTGAGTTTTGGTGTATCAAAGGGATTGCATCGGTTGTGGCCACCGGAAAAGCCTAAGGATTAGGGAAGGTTGAGATTAAGTTTGGGTTGTTTGCATTGGGTTAGGCTTCGGACGCTGGTTCGGGGCCTTTTTTTGTTTTGTGTGTTTTAAGTGTTGAATTGTTGAAATTGTGGAGTTGTTTAGAAGAATAAAAATGATACTATTCTGTAGAAACTTTTTTATTTGGTTTTAACAGCGGTATATTTGGAAGCTTTTACCCTTAACATTCGCTTTTTGCCTTTTGTTTTGCAAAAAAATCAGATAATGATTTGGATTCTTCTTCCGAAAAGTTGCTAGCCACCTATAATATCTACATCCAGTTCTTTGATTTTATTTTTCATAACTTTATTATTTTGGGTTAAAATACTTTTGTACAAGTTTTAAGGCTGCGATGGATTCAATAATCATTAGTCTTCCACCCCAATGTATTGCACCTAATGTTTCGATATAATGTTTAATAAGTTGAGACTTTGATAGAAATGCAACGTTACCATCATTTCCTCGCTGGAAAGATAATTTGCATGCAAAGGCCACCAGGTTTCCTGGTACTCCTGAGTACATTTTTGATTTACCTTTATTAAAAGGTGCACTTTCAACTAAATGCATAAAGACATGATCAGGTTTAACCTCCAAACTTACTAATCCTTGAATTATATTTGGATTACCTACAATAGTTAATTTATAAACATCTCTTTCAGGGTAATTGGATTCAAGTTTCCAATTAAACTGCCAACCCTGCTTTTTTAATATATTTTTGTGATCAGACGGGGTTAAAATGGATATTTCAGTTGCAAAACTATCACCAGTAACAACATTCTCAATACTGTTGGTAAGTTTATCAATTATAAATCCATTCGATATTGGCTTTTTACCTTTCATATGGCAAAGATAATATTTTATGTTTAATTTATAGATAGCCCTGGTCAAAGACCAAGGCTATCAAATAAAAACTACTCCTGCTCACCAGCAAACCTGATAGTAATGGTATGCTGCAAGTTGGTTTAGAGTGATCTATGCATTGAAGCTCGCCTGCTTACGAGTCGAGCAGGTAAGCAAGACTGCAAAAGTCGGTACTGACGTATAGGAACTGGATAAGAAGCTTGTCAGGTTAGGTAAGGTAGCACATCATACTAACGCCCGAAGTTTTGATACCTGATGAGTAGATCCAGCGGTGATTGGCTGAAAGATATTTGTCTTACCGAGGGAGATCTCTCAGATCATTAATTGATGGAACAGAGAAGTCAGCAGAGGTTATAGTACCCATAGTAACGAGTTTGGGCTGTTAAGAGTATACCCTATAGGTCTCACAAATGGGAAAGGACTGAACGTAAGTCTCTAAGAAATTCGAATAGGAGACTCTTTTGCAAGCTTTGGCTTGTGTGTTGGCTTGTGGGGCTTGCAAATGTGTGTGACTGCTGCATGGGCTGAAATTTATTCTATTACTCTATCAAATATTCCAATTACACTGAAGGTCTTTTCATTTATTGCATTTGGGTCAATTACAATATCTTGATATGAAGAGTCAAAAGACTTTGGTTTCAGAATTATCTTTTCATGTTGCCAGCTTTCCTCGTTAACAGTTTTCTGACTGTAATATTCCTTGAATGTATAAC
Organism: Saprospiraceae bacterium; assembly: GCA_016714765.1. GTDB lineage: Bacteria > Bacteroidota > Bacteroidia > Chitinophagales > Saprospiraceae > OLB9. The sequence goes on from JADKCF010000007.1 coordinate 96,871, forward strand.
AAGAACCATAATCTAAATCTTGATGGTCGTAATACTCAGCAATTACCATTAAGCCATTTCTACTGCCACCATTATACCATTTAAACAAAGCTATTTGACCATCTTGCACTATTTTATTCATGGAGTTACCAATTATTCTACACGCAAAATGGTCTTGTGTAATTTTTACACCATCAGGAACTAAAATGAATTTTTCTTCAGGGATTCTGTCATTAAATTTAAATTCACCTGCAGCAACCTTTAAAGAGTATAATGGTACACTATTTTCAAATGGAATTAACTGAATTTCGTTTGACTCAGCAATCTCAATAATTGGAGTTATATTTTCCTTAAATAAAAAGATATGCTTTTTAAAATAATTTCGCAAATTTTCGTCACACACATAAATATAGCAACCTAGTATGCCTCTGAGCATAATAGTTTTATAAATATTTATTACGTAGTCTTTAAGTATTGCGTTATCTCTTATTGTTGCAGTACCATTTCTGTCTCTATAATTTTCCTTGACTATCTCAATTTCTTTAGATGCTGGATTGTATATTATTTCAGGTCCAAAAATTATTGCCGCATAATTGAGGTCGTAACCTTGAGTAGTATGAATACAACCTACCTCTTGTGCGTCAATATCAGAATTGATGTAATCAATAGCAGTTGAGTTCCATTTTAGCTTAATGTTTTCTATTTCAATATCATATGCATTAGGGTTGTTCTGACTTATCCATGGCCAAGCATAACCAGCTATAAATCTTGAAAGCTGATGTTTTTCGTTCTTTTCTCTAAGTTCATTTACGAAATCAGAAAAATTCTCAAATAGAAGTAAGTCATAATTGGTGTCGTTGTATTTAAATTCTTTATTCTTAAAACTATTGTCTAATAAATTATTTACAAAATTAACAAATCCATTGCCTCCTTTTACTCTGAACTGCGAATGTAATTTGACATTGATAGAGTTGGAAGCATTTTTTAAATTTTCAAAATCAATAGCATCAACATCGGATGGTTTTATAGACTGTTTAGCATCATAAAAATATAGTACTTTATTTGATCTTAATTGAGTCCAAGCTAATTCCGAAGTATTTAGTTTGTCTAGTTTTAGTGCATTACAAACCCTATCATAAATTGCGAAGTACGGGCCAAGATTAACTCTTTTTCTCAAACGATGAGATTCATCCACAAATAGAATATCATATGATTCATATTCCAAATCTGAAGGACCAATAACAAGATTAGAATTTAAACCACTGATGTTTCGAAAGACCTTTTAATAGTTTTCTAAAGAACCCATTGCTATAACCAATCCCATTTTAGGATTTGGAAATTTTATTTTAATAGCTTTACCTTATCTATAAATTCTTTTTCTTCTTCACCGAATTCTCTATAATTAAAATCCTCATCAGAAGTTAGCATTAACTTAAAAAGAAAAATAGCTAGTATAGTTTTGCCTGTACCTGCACCGCCCTCTACCAATACTGATTTTTTATTTTCAGAAAGAAGTGCGTCAATAATTAGCATTAAATTTTTTCTTTGATCAGCAGATAAAGTTTTATAAGGTGAATACTTAAACAAGTCGCTATTTGAGATGTATTCTAAACTATGTTGGGCTATTCCGTTACTAATAAGTCCATTCCAAATATTTTTAAACATATCCCAATAAAATTCATCTCTTTGATAATAAGAGTGATTTACCAGTCCTAAATTTCCATTTAATAGTTTGTATTTTCCATCAGCGTGCAGGTACTTTATTAAATTGGATTCAATATCTAAGGTCACCGATTTGTTGAATTTTCTACTGGAAATTAAATGAGCTTCTTGTAGATGGCTTTTGCTTGGTGTTTGCAAATGCGTGAAAATTCGAGAATTAGTATCAATGGTTTCACCAACATAGGCTTGACTTACACCATTGTTATTTAAAATATAAACAACAGGCCAATTTTCACTTACAAAATATAGTGATTGAATAGAATTCAATCCATTATTATTGAAAGCGATTTTGTTTATTTCAAAATCTTGGTTATAGTTCATCATACTTTTTTGATGTTCCTTTTGCTTTTTTTACTGGATATTTCTCGCCATTAGATTTGATTTTATCCAAAACAATTTCCTTTACATCAAATCCATATTTTTCAGCAAGCAAAAAAGCAAATGAAAAAATATCGGCAAGTTCCTCTTTTACTTTTTCAGTGTTTGCTTCATCTGCTTTTTTCCAAAGAAATAATTCTAATAGCTCAGCAGATTCAATACTAATAGCTAATGCCAAATCTTTTGGATTGTGAAATTGCTCCCATTCTCTTTCATTTCTGAATCGTAACAATTCCAATATTATTTGGTCGATTGGATTTGTTGTTGGGCTATACTTTTCAATGACAAGAATTAATTGCTTATCTGTTTCATTGCAGTATGGATCAGCATAAGTATACATCCAAGTAACGATAGTTCAGGCAAAAAGTCATCAAATGACAACTCATCATAACCATTATCAAATAAAAATTTACTTACTGTGTCGAAAGTTTCACTTAAAGGCACCTCATTTAATGGGAAGCACCGCATAAACTGAAAATCAGTAAACATGAATCCACCATATAAGTCTGCATTGAAATCTGGTTTTCTAATAACGTTAATTAGTTTTTCTTCCATACCCTTTATTTAGGTTTATGCATTGTCAATGCCATTTTATATTCTGCTTCATAAGGCAAATTTAATTGTGATACCATTTCGGGAATTGCTAATGACCAACTCACGTAGTAATAAGCTAAAATATGGTAGCCTGAAAAAGTCTTGTCTTTTATTGAGTTAATTCGATAATTGTCTTTGTCTGGTCTATAACCTTGGGTTCCTTGCATTGCAATTTCAATTGCAATTTTCTTGATTTCCTCTTTTGATTTACCTTCAAAAAACTGCAAGGCATCAACCATAAACATGGCGACAGCCATGTTTATACCTATTTGCTCTTGCGATTTTTGAAATTTGTCCATTTCCCTTTGTTTGTAAGGGTCTTTGTACTCTAAATCATAGGGGTCTTTTTCTATGGAAGATAGCAGGTTGTCTATATCTGTTCTTTTGGTTCTATACTCATGTTCATTAACGAGTTCAAAGTATTTGTCAAGTTTTAAGTCTTCAGCCCAATGTAATACCAATTCATATTCTTCAGCAGGTTCTTTGTCATCTATATATTGCAGATATTCTTCATAGAAGTCATTTGCATGTTTTGATTCGCTTGGTGTTGCATTGAAGTCCTTCATAAAATCAATTCCGAACAACTCTTTGAATTGAATTGCATTCACCATATTGTAAACCTTGCTTTTTGAAATGATTTCTTTAGGTGATAGTTCAACAATCTTTTTGTCAGTTACTGCGTTTAAGCCTTCTTGTATCATAGTATAAAGAGATATAAACTGATAGGCTCTTAAATCTGCGAATTCAGTAAACAAAAACTGTTCAATAAATAAGTCAATTGGAGTGTTGAAGACTTGGCGATTCATCCCTTCAAATAAGTTTGAGCAATAATCTGAAATAGACTTTTCAGGAATTCCCATTTTTTGAATTTCTTGATTGTGGGCTCAAGTCCAGTAATAAATTGTTTTTTGTGGCTTTGATTAGAAATAAATAATTGATTTAAATCGTCCTTTCTTGCTTGAATTACAAAATCAAGATGAACCAACTCGTGCATTATAAGGTGCTCTACAGCAGGATAGCTTGGTTTGTATTTTACGGTATGAACTTCTCTTTGGTAATTCTCTGCAAACTCAAATTTAGCAGCAGTCGGTATATCTTCGTCCTGGACAATGTCAATTCTCCTTTCACCTTCAAATTCCAGTTTGTGTCTGTATTCTATGAAAATTTTTTTTCCTGTATCTGTTGCAATTATCTTTTTTGCAATTTCAAATGCTTGTCTTATAGAATTTTGAAAAAGAACATCAGTGTTTTTATTTAACTTAATTGATTGAATGGTGCTGTAAAAACCAGACTGCAAGTCTGCTTCCATTTCAGCAATCATTCCTAATGCAAAATGAGTGTTAGCATATTTGTCGTTAATCTTTAATGCTTCATAAAAATACTTTTTAGCTTCTTCCAATTTACCTTGTTGCATAAGATTTGCACCGATGTTGTTTATGGTGATATTGTCCTTTTGGATTTGCAATTAGTGCTTGATCATAATATTTCATAGCAGTTGGAACATCATCTTTGAACTTAGCAAAATGTTTCCCATCATTAGCAATGCCCATCCATTCTTTGAGTCCCAACGTAATGAATCAATTAAACAATTGATTGCTTCATCTTGGTCGCCTTCGTCTGAAAGTATTTGTCCCATAATTCGGTGATATTCCGAAATAGCAGGATTCTTCTCGATTAGCTTTTTAAGAATAGGTTTTGCGTCAGCATATTTACCTTTTCTCACAAAATGCAATAACCTTTTGGTAGTCTATATCTTGAGCTAAAATTGTAGGTGTGTCAATCTCAATAGTCACAAAGTCATTATCTATTGTTACTTTAGGTTTGTAAGGACCGTAAGTATAAAAGTCTTGAATAGCATTGAGCATTGATTGCTTGTCGCCTTGAATGACCGATGGAAATATCGTGTAAAGAAAGTTGTCTATTTTATGAATAATTTGCATCTAAATTAATTATTGATTTTGGTTAATGCCTTTTTTGTTTAATGGTATTTTGTTGATTTGTAAAGTTGAAAAATAGATAGAATCGCTTTAGCTTAAGAAAGTTAACAACAATAAGTGCTAAAAAATATTGCAACCATTTTCACAAGTTGTTTACCATTACCTTTGGATGATAAATACAATACTGATTCTGAAACCTTGCTTCCATATGTAATAATTAAATCATCTTTACCATCAAAATCGATATCACCGAAAAAGTTCACTCTGTCTGGATAATTGAAATTTTCCAAGTTCAATTTTTGCTTACTGCTTCCAAGATTAAGAAATAGTTTATAATCTTCTACACTATTTACTAATTCAATTCCTATTGCATTCAGATTTTGCAGAGCTACTTTCTTATCATCATTAAATTGAATTTCAACTTGTTTACCAAATAAATTATGTGTGTTACTTAAAAAAGGGTTTTTACTTCCTACAACAAATAGTAGATTTTTAGGATGTGAAGCAGAAATTATTACAGAACAAGTAATGTCTTCAAAATCTGAAATATTAGCAATAGTTATTTTTACATCAAAAGAATTATTATCGCTTTTGTAAAATCCATAATAATTCCATTCTAAAGGATTAAAAATATTTAGTTGACATCCACACCCAGGAAATAGAAGCAAAAATTCTTTGTTTAAATCTTTATATTTGAGATCAGGATCTTCGTAAAAACCTAAATAAGAATTCAACACATAACCCTTGATATCATTGTATTTTACGTACACCCAGTTGCCTATAACATCTTTATTATACTCACCTAATTCTACATTAAGTGTATCTTTATTATAACTTTGATTTGTTAAGTATTCTACTCGAGAACCAAATGGAATTACAGTTAATGTTTTTGCCGTTTTATTTGGATTTTCCCTGAGCCGTAATGCACTTGCAATTACATAATTTACTCTGTTATCTATAACGTCTTGACTCATTAATAATTCAATTGACGATATTGATAAAACAAAAAGAACAAACAATTTATAATACATTCAAATAATTTTAGGCAAAGATATCTAGCTAATAGGTTAAAACAAAAAATAAAAGGTATCAATTGAAGTTGTGTAAAATATAATAAAAAGATAGCCCTGGTCAAAGACCAAGGCTATCTGATTAAAACTACTCCTGCTCTGATGCAAACCTGATAGTCGTGGTATGCTCATCAAGATGGGTAGTGATGATGACTCCTGTCTCTGGAGGACAAATATGATGATGGAGGAAATATCTGGATGTGAGCTGGCCAGTCTCCAGCAATGCAGCCAAAACATTGTCAAATCTCATGGCTCTGGTAACAATGCCAAAATCTGTGGAAATGTGGCACTCCAGTACATGATCTAAAAATGGACGTAAATCTGTGGATGAAACCAAAGCCGATCTGATACCCTGACTAAAAATGATGGTACCCGGATCAAATGGAAGTGAAGGAAATGCTAATGGAGCTCTCATAAGCAAAAATTTAAGAAGTGAAAAAATAAGATGAATAAAATAGCCCTGGTCAGAGACCAAGGCTATGAAAGCGCCAGCCTCAATACTCTGATGGAAAGAGCACCGTGGTGGCAGACCGGTCATGCTCTGTGATGATCCAGAGCTTACACTCCAAACCATAAAGACCAGCAGGTATATGATATACAGAAAAGAGCCTGCCACCATCATGCAGGGCAGCATCATTGTCATAGAAATCATCCTGAAGTTGCTGCAATCCGGTAGGTTGCAGTTCCTCACATATGAAGCCATCTCGTATGGCTTCATTGCTTTTGCAAAGCACCTGCTCGTCACCCCAATCACCCTGAAGATGACGAGCTATGGATGAACGTACAAAAGTGAAGAAAGGAAGATGCTCACAACATGCATCAAAAATACCCCTGGTCTGGACCATCTGACCTGGATGAAAAGCTAATGATAAAGTAGCCATGATAATAAAGAATATAAAATGAAAGAAAGCGTGCGGCTCACTCAGCCACACTAACAGGTGCAGTGCCAGCGTAAGGCGTCTGATTTTATGCAAGGTGGAACGCCTGAAAGGCGCAGGCGTGGGTAAAGTGTTTAGCAGACCTTGCATATATCAGACCCGAAGCTAACTTTGTACCTGTATTGTGTGGTGGGGAAAATGTGGAATTGTTGAGTTGCTTAATGCAGGTTTAGAGATTGGAATGCGATTTGTTTTGTGTAAGGTTTAATCGTGTAGAAAGTTTAGAAAGCTGATCTTTTTAGATTTTAACTATTCCACTATTCCGATGGCTATCGTAGGGTGAAAACACACGATAGGCAAACAAAAACCGATAAGCAGCAAAAAATAGACGGGCGTTTTTGTCAAGATTTTTGGTGTAAAATATATGCCAAAGGTGGAGGTCTATATAATTTAGACCAAAACCGGATGGCACCGATCTTTACAAAAACAGAAGAGCATTATCTTTGCAGATCGGTTTTTTTGGTGGTAGTTTAAGTGGGGTCAATCAAAGAATTGAACGGCTGTGCTTTGCGACGGTTTTTGGCGATAGCCAAAACTGGCGTCAAAGCACTTGTTCTACAACGTTTTTGAAATTATTTCTTTGTCTATATAAACTGGACTTATCAACCCAGAATATTCTATACTAACATGTTCATCTGATATGTTTTTTCTTATGATGAATTGACAAAGCACATCTTGTCTTTTTATATATCCATTAGATCTCAGTTTTACCACTGTAAAAATATCACCGTCATTAGCATTTTTATAAAATCGTTGAGCTATTCCTGTATAGTAAACATTAAGTTCTTCACAATTATTAAATTGCTTCAAATCATTCTCCTTATATAAATAATGCTTAGAATCAATTGACTTTTCAATAACTCCGTTAACTACTCTCTTTGTAATATCATCCCTTTCTTTATTTAATGAATCTATAATTTCAAATTTAGAGGAGTATAAATCAGTATAGTAAGATTCACTAATGAAATCATTAAATTTTACATTTTTACAAAACTCATTGAATGTTTTTTCGATTAAATGTGTGTCAATATAGTTATCAAACTCAAAAAGAAAAAATAGATGGCCTTTTAGAAATGTCTTTGCCCATACATACGTTGAATCATTTACTCTTCCTTTACTTTCTTGAATTTTGTCATTGAAATTTGTTTTAATCGTGTATTCAATATTCTCATTGGTGAAAAAAGAATTGTGCAATTCGTTTTCGCCACTATTTGTTGAAAATACCAACTCTAATGTAAACTGCTCATATTTCAATATTCTTATTAAGTAATGAATGCCAGTAGTCTTTTTAATGTGTTTTATTGACGCTGGTACTTCTATTTTTGAACAATTCAGCTCACAATCTTTTAAAAAGGTATAACTATTACTTATGATGAATTCTTCCGAAATTTCATTCTTCTGATTACATGATAAGAAAAAAAGAATTACAAATATTATTTGAACAAGTCGCATATTTTTTGTTTGTACGTTTGTGATTTATTTTCAAATTTCTTTTGGGGTCATCTATCAATTTGTCCAAAGAATTATAGATATCAAACAACTCATAGGTGTACAAAGAGAAAAGCAGTAAGTATTAATATTCGATTCATTTTAGACGGTTTTTTATTGTGAATTAATTTTGCTTAATGTTGTAGAACTCAGTGCTAGACGAAACTCATTTTCTCTCATTACTTTCATAATCCATTGATTTACAATTCATATTAAAGTCTATCAAAATACGAAAGTTTGTTAATAACATTCGGTATTAAACGTTTGTGATACGTTTGTTTACGGTTGTGTTTATGTCTTTCAAAGACAAATATAAAAGGTAAACTAATATGGAAGTAGCTTTTCTCAAAAAGAATGTATAAAAAAACAGGTAAAAGTATAGTTACCCCCAAAAATCGGACAGCAAGTTAAATAAATTTTTTTACACTAAATTTGCTGTTTATGACAAAGAGAAAATTAACATCAGTATTTAAAAGCAAGGTTGTAATAGAGGCTCTGAGTGAGCGCTATAGCCTATCTGAATTAGCTCAAAAGCACCAAGTTGCTCCTACTCAAATTTCAACATGGAAGAAAGAATTTTTAAGTAGAGCATCGGTTGTATTCGATAAAAGTACATCCAAGAACATAGAATCCTTACCTACAGATCGAGATGAATTATTGAGAACAATTGGGGAGCAGAAGGTTGAAATTGACTTTTTAAAAAAAAGTTTAAAGAGACTGGGTTGAACATGCTACCATTTATTCAAAAGAATCACCCACAGTTAAGTATATCGCATCAGTGTTCGTTGCTTGGTATAAACCGGAGTACTTTCTATTATACTCCAGTAGCGGAAGAAGCACTGAACCTGGAGCTCATGCGGCTCATGGATGAGCACTATCTATTGCATCCATACAAAGGCGTGCCACGGATGTATGTATGGCTGACCAGGGACAAAGGCTACCAGATCAATATAAAACGAATAGAACGTCTGTATTATGATCTGATGGGACTTAGAGCTATAGTACCAGGCCCACATACTTCAAAACGGCATCCTGAACATGCTGTATATCCCTATTTGCTTAGAAATATGGAAATAACTACGCCTAATCAAGTATGGGCTACTGACATCACTTATATCCCAATGTTACATGGTTACTTGTACCTGATGGCTGTGATAGATGTGCACAGTCGCTTTATTTTGAGCTGGGATATATCTAACACGATGGATGCGACTTGGTGTGCCGGCGTAGTGCAGAGTAGTATAACACATTGGGGAATACCGCAAATTATAAATACAGACCAAGGATCACAGTTTACAGCTTCAGAGTTTACCGCCACGGTACTGGGCAATGGTATCAAACTGAGTATGGATGGCAAAGGCAGAGCCATAGACAACATCTTTATAGAGCGATTTTGGCGGACAATAAAGTACGAACACGTTTATTTGAATCCGACAAGTGATGGTCAGAAATTATATAAAGGAATTGGTACATATATGAATTATTACAATATGGAGCGAAGGCATGAATCCTTAAACTATTGCACACCCTATTCACAATATCAACAAAATATCAATTAAAATAAAATGAGCAAAATAAGGTATCCTATGAGTTATCCACATATCTTTGTTTTGTTAACAAAGAAAAGAAAAAAAGTAACAAAAAAAGAAAAGAAACATATAATAATAAATAATAATATGTTTAACATAAATTAAGATAAAACTGTCCGAACATTGGGGGAACCTTAAAGAGCCCTCAGCCTTGACTATGCAACTGAAAACAGGCTACCAGAGGTAGCCAAACTATAAAGCAAGAATTCACAGTGGCAGCGGTGCAGATGCTGAGCTCAGATGTAGCATGAACAACTTGTGTTATGGTGATGTGCGAGGCAGGCTGTGAAGGCGGCTGTGCCGGCAGATGCACCCACATGGCTGCCACAAAAACAAATAAAAGGAGGTGCGGTGAATGATGCAGGATGCTTGAAATAGCATTGTGGAGTGGGCATGCTGTACCAGGCACAGGAAGCACCGGAAATACTGCCAGCCATAGCCGCCATCCCAGAGCACCTGCACAGAGCAGTAGACATAATGACCAGGAATATGACACATATACTACCTGCAAGGTGGAGATATGTGGCATATAATGCAGGTGGTACTGGGCTACATGGCTTATGCTCTGTAAGTGCGTCTCTGCCACTGAAGTGTTTAGCCGGGGATATCATGTATCTGCATGGTGTGTATTAGGTGGACTTGGTGTATAGTACACTCTATGCAGATACATGGTATGAGTTTTGCCAGTGGCAGAGCCGGGATGGTCTATGGCTGAGACAGTATGCCGCTTTACCTGTGAAAGGGTGAACGCAGCGAAATGAAATGGAGCAAGCACCCGACAAATAAGTCAGGCGAAGCCGCAGTATATGAAGTATAGCATTGTGGGCAGACAAAAGAGCAGAGCATTGGATGAAGGCCATATTGATTTATTTCAACACTATTAATTTATTGTGAACTATGAAATTGGCTATATTTAAAGATACGGTGTATATTCCAGGATTGAGGTGACTTATATCCAATTCCTGATTAAATTGATAAGGGGATTTTAGACAAAGTAAACCATCAATACTCCTTATTTCTACAGCAGACTCATTAAGATTACATGAATTACATTTTATGTTGAGATAATTGTCAGCCGGATTTGGAAATAGTGCAATAGAAAGCTTGTCAATATCAATTTCCGAGGATAAGATACTTACATTTATTGATTTGGAATAAACGCAATTATACTCTCCAATAATTTCAACAGCATATTCTCCAGATTGATTAACCTCAATAGTTGGCGTTTTTTCTCCTGTTGACCACGTACCACTATTTTCATAAAAAGCTAAACATGTCAGGAAAATTTTGTTATCCAAGGTATCTAAAACAAAATCAATCGGTAATTCAATAGACTTCTTAATAATGACCTGTCGATTTATAGCACATAAATTTTCGTCATAAGCAGTAAAAATATATCGCCCATTTTCACTCATTTGAATAATTTCTTGAGCGGGTTCATTATTTTGTAAAAAATTATACGGAGGTATTCCCCCGCTAACTGAATTATTGATTACTGCTGTTTCGTCTTTACAAAGATTAATAATATTGTTTTCAATTTTTTCATTACTAAAATACAATTTATCTGGTTCTGTAATCCTAAATGACCTTTGAACTTTACATTGATTTTTATCAAATAATGTTGCAGAATACAATCCTGCCAAAAGTCTATCATTTATGCTTCCAATTTGTCCATTATTCCAATATATTTCATAATCATCGTTAATATTACTAAATAGTAGTTCGATTCTCCCATTATTATCACCATAGCATTTATTATTGCTTATTTCATGGGAAAATACTATTTCAGAGATCTTCTCAATAATTATTGGCAACCTGTCACTTTGACAGAATTTTATTGTATCGGAAAACTTAATAAAATAAGTTCCAAAAGTATCTGGAATGAAATTATTTCCCGTAAAAACAGGAGTACTACCCTGTGCAGAATCATACCATTCTATCTTATACCCTTCTGGATTGTATACATTTATTGTAGGCAAGTCATTTTCAGGGCAGACTTCATTTTCGAAGGAACCACAGGAGGATTTAGCCCAAAACAATTATCAACATTAATATTACAAATATACTTAGGTATAACAAAGTCTGCTACACATGAAAATCCTTTTGAACTAACATAGTTAACTTTGAAATATACATCCTCAGAGCTGACATTGTTTATTTTGTACACTGAATTACTCAGTTTAGTGACTATATGTGTGGGAGAAGTTAGCGACTTTACATTCACCCCTGTTAAGTCCATAATTACATTGTACTTACCTCCTACACATTGATAATTAAACAATGGTCTTGGAATTCCACAACCTGTATCAGGATCTTCCCATATTACCCATGGATCTCGAATAGATATTTCTATCTCAAACTCCTCATTTTCTAAGACACCATCTACAAAAATATAATACTTCTTATTTGTCTCTAAATCTCTAAATCTACTCGACGCCCTGTAATAACCTAAAAAGCTCCAATACTCTGATTCTACTTTTCCATAACAAAAACTTATTGTAGGATCACATCCATCCAAAAGATAAAAGTCCAATCCCGGATTTTTCATTTTCCATAAAGTTATATCAAGTTCCTGGCCAGGTTTTGGGTCGTAGTAGAATTCAAAAACAAGTTCCTTTCCATAACTACCCGATCCGCAGTAATAATTGGAAATATTGGATTGTCCAGATGATAAATTTCCACTCCACACTCTTCCATACGGATTACCATCCAGATCAAATGCAACATCGGGAGATATCACGCTATTACATGGATATTCGTTTTGAACTGGATTTTCAACTTGTGGAGTCCAGTCTAAACTGAAAATATAATTTTCAGAACAATCAAATTTAAATCCTTTTGCTTCAATATAAATGTATAATTCTTCATCAGGATTTGATTGAAAATAGTAAAATTCATCACTACCGGTATATCTGGCAGATTTAGCCAGAATATTTTCATTTTTATCAATCAAATAAATATCGTAATCTAATGCACCTTCAGACAATACTACATGTAAAGTACCCGTGCTTTTATTAGTCAGTCTGAAATAATCTTTTTCACCAAATCTTGATATTTTGTGATTAGAAATCACCGTGTCTTTGGGAATATGAGAAAGTTTGGCTAGCTGGATAGCACTTGAAATATCATTATTTAAGAAATCATTGCAATCTAGTTCTCTTTGCCAATTTACATTCAAGGTATATTTATTTATGCAATCAAATTGTTTGTTTTTTCCGACCACCTTTATATAATATACCGATGCGTTTGAAACGAATGTCAATTTCTCAGAACTGATAAAACTGTTCTTAGAAGTTCCTATCAAATTAGAATTCTCATCAAAAACTTCAAAATCCAAATCTACAGGAAGGTTACTTAAAACTACATCCATCAATCCCTTGTATTTTGTAATAATCTTAAAGAAATCCAAATCACTTGGTGAACTTATAAAAAATTCTCCATTTTGGGATTGGGATATTTCGTTGAATTTAAAAAATCCATCATTTGCATTGGAAAAAGTATCATTAGGTTCGGCCAGAGCATCTATACAACTACCTGCACTACTACCATCAACGGTATTTACTGGCGCCCAATCCAGGAGCAAAGAGTAGGTATGATTGCAATTAAACTGATTACCAGGACTATATGCTCTCAAATATAGCGTTTCATCACTTCCGGTTAAAAAATCATATGTAAGTGGATTAATATTTGGATCATTACTGCCGGTAGAATTTTTAGATTTACAAAAGTTATAACCATCTTTTGACAATTCAATTCTCACAGGGTAATTGTCGCTGAAAACATTAAGCTTTAAATTACCATTTTTAACAAGTTTAACTTTAAAATAATCATAATCACCAACACTTCCTATTTTTGGGTTTATCTCGATTTGCTTTGATTCATTGTCCAATGTACCAAAAATAATAGATGATGTTGAAGGGGATGAATTTGGTTCATATGTGACATCGAAACATTCAGCAGATTCGTTTTTGGGCGTCCATTCAATGGTCACTTTGTAATCTGTACACCTGACATCAAAATTGTTCAATAAATTGTAAATATCAAAATAAAATGTGTAAGGATTATTATCTAATTTTTCATAAACAATTTTAGCTACTGTTGGCGTGTTAGAAATTGATGCTTCAACAATTGGGATATAATAATCTTCATCATCAGGGACCCCTATTCTGTGGCCAGCAAACATTGAATATTGAATTGGCATATCTGTAAGAGTGATGGAGATAGTTCCTCTTTTATTGAGCAGAACTTTATAAATATCTATATCATATGGATCATGAATATTTGCATGAAATACTTTCGAGCTACTTTGATCATTACCTATAAAAGTTGGACCTTCGATTGACCCAAAAAGGTTATTAGGTTCATAAACATCCGGATTACAAACTATATCTACTGGCTTTTCTATGACTTGCACTTTAAGATTATAACGTGAAAGGCAGGAAGAAAGGGTTCCTTTCGTTTGTACCTTAATATATCCTGTTATTGGTGTATTTTTTTTATTTTCGACAACCCACAATTCTGTACCCACACCATTTTTAATATGACTTTTAAACTCAATATTATTTTCATCTATATACGAAAAATCAAAATCGACTGCATCACTTTCAAGAGTCATCTCATATTTTCCTTTTGCTTTCATATTAAAGGAGTAAAAATCAACATCATATGATGTTTCAATTAAACCTGATGTATTCAAACTTTGACCAATGTTAATTAATTCACCCAAACTTGTGCTGGATTGTTTGGTATTATTGGGCTCATTTTCATCATTGCAATTTTCATTATAATTTTCAATAGTAATAGTATATGTACTACCACAGCCGGGTGTTATTGTAGGACGAATCTCAAAAGACTTACGGTGGCCTTCTCCTGGTATGTTATTGTAAATTACATTGGTTACACCAGGTAAAATAAGATGCTCGGAGTTTGAAAATGCAACCCCAGCCCTGAAGATTTTAAGAATTGCGGGTATATCAGATATTACAGATATTTTATATGATCTGTTTCCTCCTTGTAAGTTCATAAAATATAAGTCACTATCCCAAAGATTATCGTACTTTCCTGTCACAGTTTTTGTAAAAACTAATGGGGGGAATGACACCCAATTATCACCTAATCCAACACTATATTCATAGGATGGATAACCATAGCTTGGTTCATTTGAATCTCTTTCGCAACCTGAAGTAGGTATTTGAAAATTTCTATTGGATGATGCATAAGCATTCATTATACTTATTTGCTGTGGTGAGAAAAGTGATCTACACTCATGAAAATAAGACATTAAGTTTTTAGTGTCCGGGGTATATGGTTGATTAGTACCTGGTTCTTTGTTGCAATTGTTGGATGAACTGGTAGAGCAAATATAAGTACAGCTACTATTAATGTTATTGCCAGGGTCAGCACGTGTATCACAAATAAAATCTCCGGCTTGAAGACAATTTGAGCCATCTACTTTTTCATCTGTTACTGATCTATTACCAGCGGAATAATTACGGGTTCCAAACGTATGGAAAAGTCCTAAATAATGCCCGACTTCGTGGGCAATTGTTGTAATATGATATTTTTCAGGTGAAATAAAAATTGCATCATATTGCTTAGCATCCAGTAGATTGCCTTTCATCAAGCCAGCAAAACCATTGGTTTCGCCTGTGAAATAAATATTTAGTGTGCCTTCAACAAAACATCCTGAAGGTAGATAGGTGATATCAGTAGCAGTAATAGAATGGCCTTCAACTACTCTAACATTATTTTCCCAGGCAAATAACTCTATATTTGCGGAGCTAATTGTTCATTTGCCTGATCAATTAATTCAAATATTTTATAATCATTAAAAGACCAAATATATTCCACACCTTTCCAAATCGTAACAGGTATAACTGTTTTATTTTTATAACTCAAAGAAAAATCATGTTTCTCATAAAATGATTTAAGATCCTCGATTCTTTTTTCAGAAAATTGTGTGCCACAAGTTTGAGAATAAGTGCAAGTTGCAAAAATGATAAAAATCAAAATGGTCAGCAATAATTTGTTCTTCATGGATATTTTTTGTGACCAAAACTAATGAAATTTGACAATTCAAATATAAAAACCACAAAAAATTAAAGTTTTATCTTCATTATTTTTTAAACATCTATTGTCGTCATCCAATTTATTGTTGCATTTGTTGCCCATTAGACTTTTTTAGCAGGTAGCGAAGTGAAATGGTAGTGACTGAATGACGGAGTGAAGAAGGTGTGCCGGAGGATGTGGATTAAATTGATATTTTCTAAAAATCACTTTGATATATTTTTTCTGTATTAACTTCTAGGCAGGATAATCTTCCTGATGGGTATTTACCGGAACCTGTATCGAGATTCCAGACATTTGTCCATTTGCACGGTATGGAGTAGCCCCAGTTTTGAACAGGGGTATGCCCAATGTAGATAGTATCAAAATCATCGAATGTTTTTAATTTAGAAGGACTTCGATTTGAATGAAGTTTTTGTGCATCTGTAATTAATTGTCTGTCCCACCAAAAAATGCTTTTGTCAGGCTGATCATTTATCGGACTGGATCTATTAAAGCCTGCATGGACAAAAAGTCTTTTACCACTCATATAGTAAGGTCGTAATAAGCGGTAAAATGATTCCAGATGGTCTTCGGGGTTTATTTTTGATATTCGGTATGATTTCAGAGTTTCTTTTGCTCCATCTGACCAGTAGCCCATGTTGGTTTTATCTAAATGATTGCCATTATACAATACATCATAAAAGAAAACATGATCGTGGTTGCCCTTGATAAAAACACATGGATACTTTTTGTTGAGATCTAACAAGAGCTCAATGACTCCGCATGAATCAGGACCACGGTCCACATAATCACCAAGGAAAATTAAGGTATCATCATGACTGAGCGTTAATTTTGATAATAAATTTTCCAACTTCATTAATTCGCCGTGTAAGTCACCAAAAACATATATTTTTATCATTCTGCTATTATAGTGTTATAAGCCTGAACAGCGATGTAAATTATTCCGGACAAAGATAGCTTTCAGATTTTATGATGTCAAGGGGCGGTAAGGTGCAAGTCAGGTTATATAAGTTGAGTGAACTTAAAGTAAAGGTGACGCAGTAATGGAATGGAACGAATACAGGTATGGAATGGAGCAGTTATAGTTATGATTTTAAGAGATAGTTTTTAAAGAGAGAAGATGTGTTTTTCTTGCAAATTGAATTTGCAAGGCCAATAAAAAATCATAACTGACTGCGGAATGGAAATAGTAGAGCACAAGTTGCAAACTTGCGCCAGCTGTGAAATGAAGTGACGGAGATACGTCACCCGCTGTCCTGACGAACGAATGAATGGAAGGAGCGATAATGGAACGTAGCGCTAAACAAACCATTAAATATCCATAGTATTACAATTTAATGCAACTATTTGGGAAAATGCCAGCGTTTCCCTTTTATAATTGCTGGATATTTTTTCAATGGAAATGCCGATGGTGATGCCTGGACCAACCATTCTTATCATCAGGGCAATAATTCTGCTTTCCATTTCTGCCGGATAAACTGAATCAAATGATGGAGATGTACTATATTGGGTGCATATAAATAACGGGATGCGTCTTTTTTCGATACTGAGAAATTCATTGGGATTCACAGTTTCTAAAATCATGTGTGGAAGTCTAAAATCGAAAGTACTTTTATAATGTTTAAAGGTGGTTCTATTCCACTTTGGATGATCGAGCAGTTTAGTCAAACAATGGTAAAGTCTGGGCCTTATATAACTGATATAGCAACTGCCGTCGGACTCGGAAGATATTTGAATCCATGTGGCTTTATAGAAACATACGTTGGACAGGTTTAGCTTTGATACCAAATCGTCATAGTCTTCTGTTACTTGGTATAATACCTGTTGGTTCAATTCTTTTTTCCAGTATATGATGTAGTCATCGTCGAATATCAGACCTTCGGCACAAAGTATATCAACCAATGGGTCGGTGATGAAATACATAGGGTCATCTGAACTAAAAAACAGTAGATGACCATTGGTATGTCCTTTTAAATTATTAATCATCATAAAATCAAGTAAGGATCTTCTGGCAAACCTTATGCTCAAAACATTTACTATAAGTGTGTTTTTAGTTAAGCTAATTTCCGAATCCCAATATGTGACAGCATACCCACCATCAGTATGGGTAACAGACTTAACTTTTTCCTTTGCAACCATATTTAATTGCTGTTTTTGGGAAAAGAGATCTCAATATTTTTGACCCTTGGCAGATTAATGACAAAAGAAAAAGGGAGCAGAAGAATTTTTCTGGCTTGGGTCAAAAGTACGAAAGTGCCACCTATACCAGAATCCAGACTATACGACGCCCCAATAAATTCATTATTTTCATCAAAATAAAGTAAAACAACATCAAATACTGATGTAAGGTCCAGAAAAGTATTGATGTGATTGTGAGTTATTTGGATCAGCATGGGTTTGCCACGATGCTTGATGAGATCACAAAAGACAAGAGTTGGTTTGTCTGTGCTTAATGTGTATGGAAAAAGATGCAGGAATGTTTGATTACTAAAGTTGATCTGAATATTGGATATCATGGGTTGTTTTTTTATATTTTAGGCTCTGCAAGTTGAATCGGTTATTTAGTTCGAATTTTTCCAAATTCTACACTCAACAAAGGCATCCAAAATGTATTTTTACTATTGATGTTTGTCTGCAGATCAATACCGAATCCAACATTTTCCCAAGGATTTATTTTTAATCCTAATTTCAGACCCACCCCGACCGTTAAAAACTTCTCTGAGTCATACTCATCTCCGCCTAAAAATTGACTTGGGTTAATGAGTGCTGTTCTTCTTAGGCCCCAAATTGGTGCCACTCCTGCCTGAAACTGACATCTCAGAAATCCTTCACCCAAATATGAACCTGCCATAAAGCCGATCTGATTATAATATTCTAAGGGTTTGTCATAAAAGACAATTGCAAATTCGTCCAGGTAATAATAATCCAGCGAAAACATCCATTTTTCATAAGTGGTGTTGATTTCCATACCGCCAACTATTCCACCACTTTCTTTAAAAGTTGAGTATGTTCCAATTTTAGGATTGACTGCAAATCGATCAAAACGTAATTGACCATACAGCCATTGACCTAAAAGCAAAATTAGTAGGGTAATACAAATAATTTTAGTCTTCATTTTATAAGTTATGGTTTATTTAAAAATTGTTACATCAAACTCGCCATTCTTTAAATACGGAAATGGGCGAAAAGCTTTTCAGCGATTTTCGTAATGAAATTATTTTATATCTATTGGATTGATATTCCGAGGAATTCCCTGGGGAAACCTAGCAAATTTGGACATATTTACCCAGTCAACACCTACAGGATATTTGACTCTGTATGTTCCCTTTGAAGCATCTTTAGCAATAGGTATTGTTATTGCTAAATTCATCGGTAATGTAATAATCCCCCAAAACCCGTGTCCTAGTGTAGTAAAATTGATCAATGATGCCCAATTACTGATATTGTCAGGATGATCACTTGTCAGAGATACTATGATTTCAGCACTTCTTATGCTGTCTTTTTTTACGGTAAGGATGGGTAAATTTGACTTAGAGGGTGTAACCATGACTTTATTTTTAATATCTCCCGAGCGGGCGTCATTTTTTTGATTACCGCTACGAGTATCATTTTTTACATTCCCCATTCGGGTATCTCCCTGTACGTAATTTGATAAAGGTAATATTATCATACTTTTATCGTTTACTGAAATGATTTCACCTGAAATTGTGGTATTTCCATAAGTCAATATTTCAATATAAAGTCCTTTAACATCGTGTTTAAAATTGATGGGCTTTGATAAATGTTGAGAGCTGCTGCATGCACCAAACCAGATTGCAACTCCGATCCAAAGAGTATACTTTTTCATGATGCGCCATTATTGAATGAATGAATATTTTGAATTCCAGAATACTGCTTCCATGTCTTTTTCTACTGTTTTAAATTCTCTTGCAAGGTCTCTCCATGTTGACTCGTCATTCATGAGCATTTTTTTTAATTTGGGGACATTTTTACCTTTTAACCATTCTTGCCTTATCCACTCTAAATAATACCCCTTACTGGACAGAAATAATTCATAATCTTCATTCTCTCCCAATGCAGGAAGGTCAAATTTAAATCTGTATTCATTTCCGGGAAAAGACATTAAATAGTCTTTGTCATCATTATGTACAGCATCTACTGTATAATTCCCCCCAATGACTGTAGTAATCTCATTTGGCTGAATGGACAGAGGTGCTACTTTTGACTCTATTCAAAGCCCTTTTGTCAACTCCATTTTAATCTTCAATTTACCATTTTTCCGAAAAGTATTCCTGAGTGGCACAATGGTCAAATTTTTGGCAATAGGTCCGGTTTCATAAATACTCTCCACATACTTCCACTTACCAAGGTCTTCGTCCCACACATATATTCTTATGGTGCCAAGTCGTTTGAATGGGTTTCCAAGTTTTTGTTTTATCTGATTGTTGGTTTCTATTTGGGCAAAATAATTTCCGAATTCATTTCCCATATAAGAAATTCCACTGTACAACAAAAATGTTGTCAGCAGGGTTTGACGATAATTTAACACTAATCCCAAATCAGTTTGTGGTATGTTGCCATACTCCAAGATGATATCTTCTTTGGCTGACAGGTCTGTGGAATCTGTTAAAGAAAAATATTCCAGATCGTCAATTCTTGAAAGTGAGCCCTGGATTTCCTTTTTATCAGCAATGGCGATCCTGGGTTTAAACAATTTATCACATTGATAATAATATCCCTGAGGGTCATGATAGATCGTTTTATTTTTATTTTTTCTAACCGCATCTATGGACAGTTGGTTTACCGCATGTGTTTCAAAAGCTTCATTTTTCATAGTTAAAAAAAACTGCTCAGAAGATGTGCTATACTGCAAGGCATCGATATCTTTTTTTTCCAAAGAAGGCGCAATTGAGCTGGAAAAACCTTCTGCATTTGCGGAATGCAGCATTTTATTTCCATTCACGTAAAACGTTGGGCAGGAACCAAAACAAGCTTTTGGATTGCTAATGCAAAAGATATTCATTATTAAGTTGGTACCGGTTAATATACTTAATCGCGCAATCCTGCTTTTATCCTTTGATTTTATGGTTTCCAGTTGATTGGTCTCAATAATAGCTATATCATCTATACTAAAGGCAAAACTGCCTTCTTCTATTTGGTTTCTATTGAAGTCATATAATTTGCCGTGACCAATGATTGAATCTTTATTGGAATTTTAAAAAAGGGAAAACTTGTTGAATCACTGTGAATGACTTCATTAACATTGGAATAAGTTTTTCTGAAGTCAGCATTAATGAAGTATTTGCAAGAATATACACCCATTATCACTAGTGTTACAATCAACCAAAAAGGAATAAGTTTTGAAGTATTCATTTTTTCTATTTTGATGATAGAAATAAACTGTGGCAGTCTTACAATCAAAATCTTAATGCAGAGAATTATTTGAGATTGTTTGCACTAAATACTGAGCAACCACCTTATTTAAAATCTTTTTTGGGGCTGCCAAAAGATAATCTCATGCGATAAGATTGAGGGTTTGCTTTGATAACAAATATAAGTCATTTTTAGGTAAATTTCTATATTTTCAATCAAAAAAGTGCAGTTAAATGATGAAGATCATAGAAACTAATATACCTGGAACCGCTAAACGAATGTTGATGTTGCAAAAAACAATGACACTGCTACTACTGTATACAAGCAAAACAAACCTGATCTCTGTTTGGTCGATATTCAACTCATTGACAGTCCTATAGTTGGAATTTCAACGATGCAAGCCTTGAAGCTGGTCGAGAAATTCCCATAATATACCTCACATCTTTTGTTGATGAAAATGTAAGAAAGAGCTAAGAAAATGTAACGGAAATATCTGGGTGATTTTATTTTATCATTTATGATCTTGGCAGATGATTTTTATCTTTGAACTCTACCACTGCCATCACCTTTCATGAGATCTTTGACTTCACTCAGCGTAGCATGGTTGAGATCTCCGGGTATTGTGTGTTTTAAAGCGCTTGCTGCGACTCCAAACTCTGCGGCTTCTTCCATGGGCATACCCGTCACCAATCCAAAGATAAGTCCGCTGGCAAAAGAATCACCACTACCTACCCTATCAACGATTCGTATATTGTACTTTTGGTATGGTAAAATTTATTGCCATCATATACCAACGCACTCCAGCTATTGTCACTTGCACTGTGGCTTTCTCTGAGCGATGAAGCTATAAATTTAAATCCGCATTTTTGTTGCATGAAGTGAAACATATCTTTGAATCCATCGAGATTGAGTTCACCTTTTGTGTGGTGAGTTTCATTTGCTATATAGCCAAGTATGGGGTCAGCGCCGATACACACATCAACATACTGGCACAAATGCGACAATACTTCACTCGCTTTTTCTTTGGACCATAATTTTGTACGGTAATTCAGGTCTATGCTTGTTGTGATTCCTTTGGCTTTGGCAGCCATCAGTGCTGCCTCAACAAATGCTGCTGCTTTGTCGCTTAAAGCTGGTGTGACTCCAGTGGTATGGAACCATTCTGCACCTTCAAATATCTGGTCAAAGTCAAACTCTGATGTATCCATTTCCGAAATGGAAGAACCAGCTCGATCATAAACTACCTGTGATGCACGCACAGAAGCACCTGTTTCTAGAAAATAGATTCCAAGTCTATCGCCACCTCGTGCCACAAATTGTGTATCAACACCATATCTTCGCAAATGGTTGATGGCTGACTGACCAATAGGATTGTTAGGCACTTTGGATACAAATGTGCCAATGAGACCGTAATTGCATAAAGCTGCCGCTACATTGGCTTCGCCTCCTCCGTAAGTAACTTCAAAGCTATCTGTCTGTACAAATCTTTTGAAATCCGGAGTAGTAAGTCTCAACATGATTTCTCCAAGGGTTACTACTTTTTTACTCAAGATTTTATAATATTTGTTAATAAAAAAAATCAGAACTCAGGAATATTATTAGGCCTGGCATATGGAAATGTTGCTATTTTGGAAACATTATGATAAGTATCCAAGCCTGAAATACAAATTGTACCGACAGCATTTAAGTCTACAACTCCAGGTGCAGGGTATCCGGCATCCTGAATATAAATATGCTCTACATAACCAATGACAAGTATTGTTTTATTCAATGATATATCCATTTTTTCGGCAAGTTGCATGCCTATTTGTACCCTGGACTCTGAGACATAGGGTGCAGCAAAACCATCTTTGAATTCCGCTTGCAACTGACACATATCAAACTCAGATTCTTCTCTACTGAAATCTGCAGATGTAAAATGTGCCTTCTCAGCTATCGTTTCATGCACGTGATTGATAGTATAAAAGCCTGTCTCCTGAATGTTTTCCATAGTATGACGTTCTGTCACCATTGGTCTCATAAAAAAACCAAGGGTTGCCGGATCAGAGCCCATATGTACCACTGAACTGATGATTGCAAGATTTGTAAGACCATCTCCGTTGACAGTACCTATGAGGTTGGCAGGTTTGTACCCTGTAATGGAATTGACCAGACTGAGCCTGATTAATCTGTCTAGATCATTTATGTCACTTTTCGTAAAATGTGCCATATTTATTTTAATCTACCCAGTCAGCTATAAATAAATTGGTATCTCTTGTACCACCATTGTTGCGGTTGGAGGCAAATATGATTTTTTTTCCATCATAGGAAAACATTGGAAAGGAATCAAAAGTCTTGTCGAATGTAATTTGCTCCAGACCAGTACCATCCAGGTTGATAGTATAAAGATTGAACTGATATCCTCGGGGGGCGGCATGATTGGAAGAAAAAATAACTTTGTTGCCTTTGGGTAAGAAGTATGGTGCCCAGTTGGCCTTGCCCAGTTGAGTGAGTTGTCGGAGGTCTGTACCATCTACATTGCACACATATAATTCCATAGAAGTAGGCATGACCTGATTCTGCGCTAGAAGCTCTTTGTAGACCCGAACATCTTCTTCTGTTTTTGGTCTTGATGCCCTGAAAATAAGTTTAGTACCATCAGGCGAAAAAAATGCACCTCCATCATACCCCAGCTCACGTGTTACCTGTCGTACATCAGAGCCGTCCACATTCATGGTGTAGAGTTCCAGATCACCGGACCGCGTCGAAGTAAAGACGATTTTATCACCTTTGGGAGATACCGTGGCCTCGGCATCATATCCTGGTGAATCTGTAAGTTTTTTTATGATATTACCTTCCAAATCTCCATGATAGATATCAAATGTCTCATATATAGGCCAGATGTACTTTCCATCAGCTCGGCGTTCGGGGACGTGAGGGCAAGAAGCATTGGCCTCGTGGGTGGAAGCATAAACAATGCTTTTATTTCCAGGCATAAAGAAGCTACATGTTGTACGTCCTTTGCCGGTGCTGAGCAAGGGCGGTGGTGCTGCTTTTCTTTGCAGCGTTGTCAAGTCAAAATAGTAAATCTGGTCACATTGAGCTCCCCACATCTTATTGGTAGCCTGAAAGACCACTTTTTTATTATCAAAACTCCAGTAAGCTTCTGCATTGTCTCCTCCGAAAGTCAACTGCCGGACGTTTTTGAGGTGTTTTTCAGCCGGGTATCGAAGCGTGTCAGCCTCAGCAGGAAGAGTAAGATAAAGAAGACCGGTTTTACTGGTTTGGCATGATGCCAATACTAGATACATTACAACAACCACCATCCCATATTTAAATTTCATGTTTTCACTTTTTTGTTACACAAAAGTAAGACAATTCGAATGTTAAACTGTCAAACTTGTGTAATAATAATACTCAAATTTTAGAAAATATTTCATTTCTAAGCATTACCCTAATGTGGTGAAAAGAACATGGCATCATCTGCAATGGTTTATTTTTTTTATAATATCATATAAATATCCAAATTGTTATCTGCGAAATGCTTTAATTTGCAATGAAAATAAAAGAATAGGATGATACTGATTACAAATGATGATGGCATTGTGGCCCCGGGAATAAAAGCATTAGTGGAGGTAGCTTCGAAATTTGGTGAAGTGTTGGTGGTAGCGCCAGACTCACCGCAGTCGGGACAAGGTCATGCGATCACTCTGAATCAGCCTTTAAAACTTCGAAAAGTAAATCTTTTTTCCGGCATCGATGCATATGAATGTTCTGGCACTCCTGTGGATTGTGTAAAACTTGCAAAAAATGTGCTGTTAAAGAATAAAAAAATTGATTTATGTCTTTCAGGGATCAACCACGGTGCCAACTCGTCCATCAATATCATTTACTCAGGTACTATGTCTGCGGCCATGGAAGCTAGTATTGAGAAAATTGATTCCATAGGATTTTCACTACTGAACTACAGTTTCGATGCGGATTTCGAACCGGCCAAATTTTACATAGAAAAAATCATACAATCTGTTTTGGCTAATCCCCTGAAATCGTGCAAACTACTTAATGTAAACATACCCGCTTGCAGCCAACAGGAGATCAAGGGCATCAAAGTGTGCCGTCAGGGTGATGGTACATGGGTAGAAGAGTTTCAGGAGGGCACGGACCCCAGAGGTGAAAAGTACTACTGGTTGACAGGAAAATTTGTTTCTTATGAATCACCTGAAGATACTGAAAATGACATTTGGGCTTTAAAAAACAACTTTATATCTGTTGTCCCATCTGGACATGATCTTACACACTACACAGAATTAAATAATTTTAAATACATGGAAAATTTATGATAGAGAAAAATTCAATCATTTTTGGGCTTGTTTTAGGCTGTATCGTTCCTGTGTTGGGTTTTGTTTTAATAGAATACATATTTAACACCATGACACAGTTTGGATTGATGGAGGAAGTCACTTCATCAACATCTGGAAGGCGGTTCCGTACTTTGTGTCTTATTGCCATCTGCTGCAGCCTCATTCCTTTCAACATCGCCAAAAATAAAAAATGGGATCAAACCATGAGGGGAATTATTTTCCCTACGCTGATATATGTGGGTGCATGGGTATTCAGATTTTACGGTGAGTTATTTTAAAAAATTCTTTTTATTGGACAAACCAATTTTAAAAAACAGAATTTTATTGCATTGCAGAAAAAAGTAAAAATATCCGGATGAAATATTATCTCATAGCAGGGGAAGCCTCCGGAGACCTTCATGGTGCAAATCTCATGAAAAGTATCCTTAAATTAGACCCTGTGGCCGAGTTTAGATTTTGGGGTGGTGACAAAATGGCGGCGGTTGGAGGTACTATGGTCGAGCACTACAAAAACACAGCATTTATGGGTTTTATAGAGGTGCTACTCCATTTGCAAAAAATACTAGGTTTCATCAGCAAATGCAAATCAGATATTAATACAAACAGCCCGGATGTAATAGTTCTCCTGGATTATCCCGGGTTTAACTTAAGAATAGCCAAATGGGCAAAATCCAATAATTATAAAGTTGTATATTATATTACTCCCCAAGTGTGGGCATGGCACAAAAGCAGGGTTCATGATTTGGGTAAATTTACTGACTTACTTTTAGTCATCTTGCCTTTTGAGTCGGCTTTTTTTAGTAAATATGGATACCCGTCTACTTTTGTGGGTCATCCGTTGCTGGATGCAATAGCACAGTTTGAGCCTGATCCTAATTTTGCAAAACATAGAGCTGACAAAAAAACAGAAAATATTGTAGCTCTATTGCCGGGAAGTAGAAAACAAGAGATCAATGCCATACTTCCTGTCATGTTAGAAGCGTTGCGAAATAGTGCCTATAACATATTGTTAGCTGGAGCACCTTCGATAGATGACAGCTTGTATTTAAGTATCATTAATCAAAAAGGCATGGAAAAGCAAGTCACACTGATCAGAAACCGGACTTATGATATTCTTCACCTGGCAGATTTAGCATTGGTAGGCAGCGGCACAGCAACATTAGAGACAGCATTATTTAACGTACCACAAATAGTCTGCTACAAAGGTAGTGCTATTTCCTACCAAATTGCTAAGAGACTTGTCGATTTGAAATACATTTCTCTGGTCAATCTCATCAGCGACAAAGCAGTGGTCAGAGAGCTGATACAGGACGAACTGACGGTAGAAAATCTGCGTCTGGAACTAGAAAAAATTACTGCTTACAGACAGCAGATTTTGATGGACTATAAAACTTTACGGTTGAAACTGGGTGACACCGGTGCTTCAGACCGGGCAGCAAAAGCCATCACAAATCTATGACTATACAGGATATTTATCAGCAATTTGTTACTGACATACAGTATGTGAGATGGCAGGAATGGGTCAGTACGATAGCTCAGATTGCTAGTGTATGGTATGCCCGTAAAAATAATATTTTGGTATACCCTACCGGAATCATAGGTGTCCTATTAGCTTCGTGGGTATATTTTTTTTTAGCCACTCCCCCGCTTTATGCTGATGCGATCCTGAATGTCTATTATTTTTTTATGAGTGTGTACGGGTGGTACAACTGGGTACAGAAAAAGGAAAATCATGCTTTAAAATACCAAATCAGTTGGTGTAGTCCACATCAGTTGTTTTATGGTTTGACAGGATTTGCTATTGCATGGGTCACTATTTACTTTTTGCTTACAGGCTTGACTGACAGCAACACTCCTATATTGGATTCGCTTGTCTCCTCATCTGCAGTCACAGCTATGTGGTGTATGGCACAGAGAAAAATAGAAAACTGGCTTGCCTGGATTTTTAGCAATATAGTGGCTATACCGCTCAATTTTTACAAGGGTTTCATGCTCTTTACGCTTATGTACATACTATTTCTGGTGATGGCCTTTATGGGGTATTTGACATGGAAATCCAGCCATCAAAAAGGAAAGTCCTTAAACTAAATCATTAAAAAAGCCTTTGCAAACAGAAGAATGCAAAGGCTTAATTTTTTTAAGGATGTAGGCTGTAGAGGGATTACATCATTCCTCCCATTCCGCCTCCACCCATTGGTGGATGTGCATGTCCTCCTCCTTCTTCTTTCTTTTCAGAAATCACGCACTCTGTAGTAAGTACCATGCTGGCAATAGAGCCTGCGTTTTCCAAAGCTACTCTAGTCACCTTGGTAGGATCTATGACACCTGCCTTTTTAAGGTCTTCGTATTCATTTGTACGTGCATTGTACCCATTGGCACCTTTGCCTTTAGCGACCTCCTGGAATACGACTGATCCATCCACACCTGCATTTTCTGCGATGATTCTCAATGGTGCCTCAAGAGCTTTTTTTACGATCTGAATTCCAAGATTTTCATCTTCATTTACCCCTTTCAGGTCTTTAAGGCTACTAATACTTCTTACAAGGGCAACACCTCCACCAGCTACAATTCCTTCTTCGACAGCAGCTCTTGTGGCATGTAAAGCATCGTCCACTCTGTCTTTTTTCTCTTTCATTTCCACTTCAGTGGCTGCTCCTACATATAAGACCGCTACACCACCTGCCAGTTTTGCCAGTCTCTCCTGTAATTTTTCTTTATCGTAATCAGAAGTAGTGGTTTCTATCTGAGCTTTGATCTGACCAATTCTTGCGTTGATATCAGCTTGCTGGCCTTTACCATTTACGATAGTGGTATTGTCTTTGTCTATGGTGATTTTTTCTGCCTGGCCCAATTCAGCAACAGTGGCATTTTCCAGCTTGTATCCTTTTTCTTCAGAAATCACTACTCCACCGGTAAGTATTGCGGTATCCTCCAACATTGCTTTTCTTCTGTCTCCAAATCCAGGAGCTTTTACAGCAACAATCTTGAGTCCGGCACGGAGTCTGTTGACAACCAATGTACCTAATGCCTGACTATCTACATCTTCTGCAATGATCAACAATGGTCTGCCAGTCTGTACTGCCTTCTCCAAAACAGGTACTATTTCCTGCACATTGGATATTTTTTTGTCATGTATCAAGATCAACGGATTTTCGTATTCCGTAGTCATATTTTCTGTGTTGGTGATGAAGTATGGAGACAAATATCCTCTGTCAAACTGCATTCCGATCACTTCGTCTACATAGGTATCAGTACCTTTAGCCTCTTCTACAGTTATGACGCCATCTTTAGTCACACGCTTCATAGCATCAGCTATCAACGAACCTATTTCGTCATCATTATTGGCAGAAATAGATGCAACCTGTTTGATTTTATTAAAATCAGAACCCACTACTTCACTTTGTTTCTTTAGGTCAGCAATCACTGCGCCAACTGCTTTGTCAATTCCTCTTTTGAGGTCCATCGGATTAGCACCGGCAGTGACATATTTCATTCCTGCATTCACCATCGCTTGCGCAAGCACTGTAGCTGTAGTGGTTCCATCACCAGCTGCGTCTGCAGTCTTTGAAGCTACTTCCTTTACCATTTGAGCACCCATATTCTCTATAGCGTCCTCCAGTTCTATCTCTTTTGCAACCGTAACACCATCTTTGGTTATGATAGGCGCACCAAAGCTTTTTTGGATCACAACATTTCTTCCTTTAGGTCCTAAAGTTACCTTAACTGCATTGGCCAATTGGTCAATACCTGATTTTAATTTTGTTCTTGCTTCTGAATCAAAGCTAACTATCTTAGCCATATTATAGATTTAATTTACTTGTTAAGAATGAATTACAATAAAAAAATTACAGAATAACCAATATGTCATCCTCTCTCATGATCAGATAATCTTCTCCATTATGATTGATTTCCTGACCTGCGTACTTTCCATAAAGTACAATATCTCCTTTTTTAACAGTCATTTTGTTGTCATCTTTTCCAGGGCCAACGGCTATGACTTCGCCTCTTTGAGGCTTTTCCTTAGCTGTATCAGGTATGATGATACCGCCTGTTGTTTTCTCCTCTGCTGGAGCTGGCTTTACTACTACTCTGTCATTAATAGGTTTCATATAATTTCTGAATTTTAATTGAATATAGATTAAATAATATTTTATTTACACTCTTTCTCATCATTAAGTGTGCCAAGTGTATTTTTCTGACAATTGTGCAATATAAAGTCTGTCATTTCTGTCAGTTTTGATAAGATTACAAATAAGTCATGCCACTTTGACATACTTAATTCAATAAACAGGGCCAAAAAACGGTGCAAAAAGAGCTACCCCTCTGTCAGCTCTATAAAATATCCATCCGGGTCTTTGATAAACAACTGGAGGACTCCATCTGGTCTGGATTGTATATCTTTTACAATTTCAACTCCTTTTGACATAAGTTGTTTTTTTGTCTGATAGACATCATTTACAGAAAATGCAAAATGAAGCTGCCTGCTATCTGATAATGCCACCTGTATGTTTTCATTTACTATCAAATGTAAAGAGATATCATTACCACAGTACAGCCAAGCTCCATCAAAATCAAAATCAGGCCTCGACAAGATGGACAGTCCTAATATATCATGGTAGAATGTCAGACTTTTTTCCAACTGACTCACAGCCAGGGCAAAATGATGCAATCCATTGGCTTTAATTGCCATCCCACATCAAAAACGCTTTCAGAAATCCATCCAATCCCCCATCTAGAACAGCATCTGTATTTCTGGTTTCAAATCCGGTACGGTGATCTTTGACCCTCCTGTCATCCAGCACGTAAGACCTGATTTGGGATCCCCATTCATTTTTCATCTTTTGGGCTTCCAGCTTATCTCTTTCGGATCTTTGTTTTTCGAGTTCGATTTCATACAATCTGGATTTAAGCATTTGCATGGCTTTATCCCTGTTCATATGCTGTGATCGGGCCTCCTGACATTGTATGGCTATCCCTGTGGGGATATGTCTTATTCTGACGGCTGTTTCTACCTTATTGACATTTTGTCCACCCGCGCCTTGTGCCCGGAAAGTATCCCATTCGATATCTGCCGGACTGATTTGAATGTCTATGGTTTCATCTATCATAGGATGCACAAAAACAGAGGCAAAAGATGTCATTCGCTTGCCCTGGGAATTAAAAGGACTGACTCTGACCAATCTGTGAACTCCGTTTTCACCTTTGAGCATACCGTAGGCATACTCACCATCTATTTCGATAGAAACTGATTTAATACCTGCCACATCGCCATCGACCCTATCCAGTTCGGTGACTTTAAAGCCGCTTTTTTCCGCCCACATGATAAACATCCTTATCAGCATAGATGTCCAGTCGCACGCTTCAGTACCACCGGCTCCAGCATTGATTTCCAATGTACAGCTAAGAAGGTCTTCAGGTTTGTCCAGAGTTGTTCTGAACTCAATGTCATCCAGATAAGCTAGTAATTCCTGATATTTTTCATCCACTTCGGCTTCAGTGGCCATTCCTTCTTTCTGGAATTCGAGGAGCACCTCTACATCATCAGCTGCAGTCTCCAGCATATGATATTTTTCCACCCACTTTTTATTGTCTTTTAGTTCTTTGAGGGTTGACTCTGCTTTTTCAGGATCTTGCCAGAATGTTGGATCCAAAGAAAGTTGTTCTTGTTCTTCTATTTGTAATTTGCGGTGATCGACGTCAAAGATACCTCCTTACCGATGTCAATCGCACCCTGATATCAGCTAACTGTTCAATGGTCATTGCCCTGCATGTTTATATGGTGATTAAAAAAATCCGGATTTTCAGTCAAAACTAAAAATCCGGATCCTATATTCTTTATTAATGGCCCGCAATATCTTCCAGCTCTACATAAAACATCAATTCTGCATTAGCAGGAATGACAGGTGGGCTTCCCGCTGCTCCATAACCCAAATCTGCCGGCACAAATAAAAATGCTTTAGAACCTTTGTTTAATAAGGCTACACCTTCATCCCAACCTTTGATGACTTCTCCTACTCCAATAGTAAAAGGCAATGCCTGGCCTCTCTGAAATGAATTGTCAAACATAGTTCCATCTGTTAAGGTACCATAGTAATTAACCATCACTTTATTGCCATTCGCAGCATTAGGTCCTTCGCCTTGTTTTACTACATAATACTTAAGTCCTGATGCGGTTGTTTTTGTTTCAAGCTTACCGGCTTTATAGTCTGCAAGGGTTGTTTTAGCCAATTCCTCAATTGCAGGAATTTTCTCCATATTGGCTGCAATTTTCGCTTGTGCTTCAGCTTGTTGCTCTTCCATATACTTCTTGTATTCCTCTTCTGATTTTATTTGTTTTACAGCGATTTCATACACTATATGCTTCATAGCTTGAATGTCTACGGGTGCATTGGGTATAGAATCTACAGGCATCATTAGCTTGTATACTCCACCCACTTTACTTTTTGCCAGCAGCTCTACTACCGGATTGGCTTCTTTGCCTTTCGGAAAATCCGCAGGTATTTGCAAAACAGGCATTTGAGGACCTTCTTTCATCTCCTGGAGAACCTTGCCGTCTTCACCCATGATTTTGATGGTAAAAAGCACATAATCAGCAGTCTTTGGAGCGTCTCCACTTCCAGCTGTCACCACTGTATAATCATAGCCACTGGGAGTTTTGGTTTCTGTAGGTTTACAGGAAACAATCAGCAAAGTACAAGCTGCCATTATAGAGAAAAAACTAAATTTCATTTTAAAATAATTATGGATTAAAAAATATGTGATTAAAAAAATTAAACAGTTAATTTTGTCAGATATTGAGGCATCACTTTTCTGACTTTGTCTTTGATATCGCCCAAACTTGCATATACACCTCCTCCGGCAGCATTTTTGTGCCCACCTCCGTTAAAATACTTTTGGGCAATCTCCTGTACAGAAATATCTCCTTTACTTCGAAGGGAAATTTTAATGATACTCGGCTGCTCCAGTATAAAGGCAGCAACCTGAATATTTTCCATCATGAGCATATAGTTGACAATCCCCTCTGTATCACCTCTTTGGATATCAAAATCAGCGTAATCCTTTCTGGTAAGCCACATGATACCTACACCATAATCCTTCATGACCTCCATTCGATTTGCCAGACAATGACCTAACAGACGCAAGTGTTTTTCTTTCTGCGAATTAAATATTTTGTCAGCCAGCTTGTAATCATCTACTCCCAGTACCTTCAGTGATGCAGCGACTTCATAAGTGTAAGACCTTGTACCATATCTGAATGATCCTGTGTCGGTAATAAGTCCCGTAAACAAACACTCTCCTACATCCGGATCAATTTTAGATCGGTCTCCCAGCTCATCTATTACTTTAAACACCAACTCACAAGTACTACTGGCGCTTGTGTCCGAAAATTCAATATCAGTGAATGGTTCGCGATCCAGGTGGTGATCTATCAGTACTTTTTTAGCTTTTGAAAACTGTATGTTCTCACCTAATTTGTCCACTCTGTCCAAGCCATTAAAATCCAGACAAAATATGACATCACTTTTTTCTATGATCTGTCGGGCACCATTGGGGTCGAGGTCAAAAATTACCGCTCTCTGAATACCAGATATAAAACCATAGCTCGTCGGGTATTCGCTCGGAAAAATGACCTTAACGTTGTGATGCAACTTTTGCAAGTAACCGGCCAGCCCCATAGAGGAACCTATAGCATCGCCATCAGGATTCCTGTGGGTAACGATAGAGATTTCTTTAGGAAAGATAATAATTGCTTTAATTCCTGAATTCCTTCTGTCATAATGGATGCAAAAGTCTACAAAAAAACGCAAACGCCAAAATATTTTTCTGTTTTTTCGCCTATGATGAAATTTGATTTTATACTTTTGCGGTGTTTTTATCAAATCAAAATTAAAATATTGAGCAATGTCAGGAAATAGAACGTTTACAATGATTAAACCGGACGCAGTGGGATCGGGGCATATCGGAGCTATTTTAGCACAAATTAATGAAGCCGGCTTCAAAATAGTCGCCATGAAATATACCAAACTCTCCAAAGAAAAAGCAGGAGAATTTTATGCTGTGCATGCAGCCAGACCATTTTACGGTGAGTTGGTAGATTTTATGTCATCAGGTCCCATCGTAGCAGCCATACTTGAAAAAAATAATGCTGTTGCTGATTTCAGAACGCTGATCGGAGCTACCAACCCCGCTGAAGCTGCTCCTGGAACGATCAGAGCAAGATTTGCAAAAAATATAGGTGAAAATGCTGTACATGGCTCTGATAGTGACGAAAATGCAGCCATAGAGTCCGCTTTTCATTTTGCCGGAACTGAAATATTCAATTTATAAATTTTAAACAAAAAAATATTGTCTGTTCCTTTCTGAGGTGGATAAATAAAAAATCCCTGAGATGATTCATTTCAGGGATTTTTTATTTATAGTGCCCTATGTTTGGCAAAAACGTAGTCCAATGGACATTTAGTCTAAGAAATCATGAACTTTAAAAACGCAAACCGGGTTTAAAAGTCATATGGCATGGACTGAAATACAAATATGGTATATACTTGGAGGTTTAGGTCTTTTCCTTTATGGTATTGAATTGCTGGAAGATTCTATCAAATCCCTTGCGGGCAGATCTTTTAAAACTTTTCTGCAACATCAGACAGGAAATCCTGTGAAAGCAGTTGCCGCAGGTGCTCTGACTGCTGGAATTATGCAGAGCAGCTCCATGGTAATACTTTTAGTTATGTCATTTACCGGTGCCGGCATCATTGGGCTGAAAAACGGTATCGGAATGATTCTGGGAGCCAATCTGGGCACCACTATCACTGGTTGGCTGGTTGCATTACTCGGTTTCAAATTCAATCTGGAGAGTATGTTTTTGCCTGTAATTGCTGTTGGGTCATTTTGTATGATTTTTATAAATGACAGTAAAACAAACAAAATCGGAAAACTCCTTTTTGGTTTTGGCCTTATGTTTATGGGTCTTCATTTCATGAAAGAGGGTTTTATAGATTTTGCATCTAAAGCTGACTTAAGTGCCCTCATAGGCAAACCCAAAATCCTATTTCTGCTCTTCGGATTTATATTGGCAGCAGCGATTCGTTCCAGTTCAGCGGCAATGATGATTTTTTTATCCTCCCTGGCAACAGGTAGCATAGACTTATTCCAGGCAGGGTATCTGGCCTTAGGTGCCGATTTAGGCACTACTGTTACTTCTATTTTGGGTTCTATCAATGGTAATGCGATTCGTAAAAAAACAGGATGGTCTCAATTTTATATCAATGTAATCACTGCTTTTTTCACCCTTTTATTGATGAAGCCACTATTTCACGGAATTAGCCTTTTGGGGATTCATGACCCTTTGGTGGCTTTGGTATCATTCCATAGTGCTTTCAATCTGTTGGGTATTCTTATCATTTTGCCTTTCATTCAAAACTTCAGCAATTTAATAGACAAATATATCTCGGCTGAAAAAAAAATGAAGTCCAAATTTCTTCCATATGCCAATCCAAAGGAAATTTTGTCTTCATTAGATGCATTAGAGTCCGAAACCCTACATTTTATCACCAAAGCAGCTGACATACGCAGTCATCTCATGAAATCAACTCCTGACAGTTCAGACACAGAACAATATTTCGACCTAAAGGAACATGAAAATGAAATATTTAATTTCGGTACTCAAATATTTCAAAATCCTCTTTCGGTCACAGAAGCCGATAAAGTGCAATATTTCTTTTCATGCATCAGATCAGCAACACTATCCGTAAAAGATATAAAAGATGTCATGCACAATCTCGATGAATGCAGACTCAGTAGTAATGACGCTATCTACAATCTTTATCAGGAAGTCATCAAACAAGAAGAAAAATTTATGATAACACTTCAAAAAATAATAAGTACCGAGAATAGCACCGATGAGTATATCCACGACCTGAATGAAGAGAATGAAAAAAATTATGAGTATCTCAAAGTCAAAGCTTTTGATACATATAGAAATAATCAAAATTTTGATTTGGCGTCATTACTGAACATGATTAGAGAAGTCAGAGATTCAGGGAAATTATTACTTAAAGCGCTGCATCAATTTGAGAATCATAAAAATAAAAAAACAGGTGATTTGCAGTAATGAATAACAATATCCTCTTATTTGAAATTAAAATAAAATGAAATCAGCGTGAAATATTATCAGCTTACAAATGAAGGAGCGTTGAGCGAACTATCATCATCCATCGATGGGCTGAGTGAAAGTGAAGTAAGTCAAAGGTTAATTACATATGGATACAACGAGATACCTTCAAAAAAGAAGGTTAGGCCATGGCAAATCTTCCTAAATCAATTTAAGGATTTTATGATTTTGATTCTAATGTTTGCCGCTGTCATTTCCGGATACTTGGGAGATATGGCTGATACCATCATCATAATGATCATCGTTTTATTGAACGCTGTGATTGGTTTTATCAGGAATACAAAGCGGAGCAGGCAATTGATGCTTTAAAAAAAAATGGCTGCGTTGTCTGCATCAGTGCTGAGGGAAGGAAAAACTACGTCAATTGATGCTAAAGGGCTTGTACCCGGAGATATTGTATTGATGGAATCAGGCAACAAGGTACCTGCAGATATCAGACTTTTAGAGACTTTCAGCTTCAAAGCAGATGAGTCTACTTTGACTGGGGAGTCTGTATCCATTGAAAAAAATGCTAAACCGATTGATAAGGAAGACCTTATCACCGGCGACATATTCAATATGGTGTTCAAAGGTACCAATATAACAAATGGTCGGGCTACAGGAATTGTGGTTAGAACAGGATTACAAACCGAATTGGGGAAGATAGCATCTCTGCTCCAGACAGGCGAGCCTAAAACCCCTTTGCAAATAAGAATGGCAGATTTTAGTAAAAAACTGTCCTATATCATATTGGCTATCTGCTTACTGTTATTTTCTGTGGGTTGGATGCGGGGTGAAAACCCCATGGATATGTTATTATTGTCTATCAGCCTTGCAGTAGCTGCAATACCTGAAGCACTACCGGCTCTCATTACTATTGCCCTTGCCAGAGGTTCTGCCCGAATGGTTAAGAAGTTCGCACTCGTAAGAAAACTGCCTGCAGTGGAGACATTGGGATCTGTCAATTTTATTTGTTCAGACAAGACAGGTACGCTGACACAAAACAAAATGACTGTTACCCAAACATTTGCTATCTCTGAAAACCATGTGGAAAATGAATCATTACTGCATCTGTGTATGGCTTTAAATAATGATGTACAGATAGACAGTACTAATCATTACATCGGTGACCCAACAGAAATAGCGTTGGTTGATTATTTAAACAAACTACATCATGATAAATATTGCAGTCAGCTAAAAACCAGTACCCAAGAGTAGGTGAAGTGCCTTTCGACTCGGATCGCAAGTGTATGACTACTGTTCACCAATGGCACAACGGATATGTGGTTATTACCAAAGGGGCAGCAGAATCGATAGTAAACCTTCTGGAAGAGGGAGGCGATATATCATGGCTGCCAAAAGTCTCAGAATGGTCTTCCCTAGGGCTGCGGGTGCTTACTTTCGCTTATAAGTTCGTCCAGGAAATAGACGACACCAGTGATTTAACGCTCCTGGAAAAGGACCTTGTTTTTGCCGGAATGACTGCTATGATTGATCCTCCCCGAGAAGAGGTAAAAATAGCCATCCAGGAATGTAAAACCGCCGGTATCACCCCTGTAATGATTACCGGAGATCATCAACAAACTGCAGTCGCGATAGCCAAAGAAATAGGTATTTGGAATAATCAAAGTCTTAGTTGCACAGGAGAGGAACTTAAAAATTTCGATCCGGAATATCTGCATGCCAATGTGGAGAAAATATCAGTTTATGCACGAGTAAGCCCCGAACAAAAACTTTCGATCATCTCAGCCCTGCTGTCGAAAAATCATTTTGTGGCCATGACCGGAGATGGTGTAAATGATGCCCCTGCCCTCAAATCAGCTAACATAGGTGTGGCAATGGGTATAACCGGTACAGATGTCACCAAAGAATCTTCTGACATGATCCTTCTTGACGATAATTTTGCCACCATTGTCAATGCAGTAAAAGAAGGAAGAAGGATTTTCGATAATATCCGCAAGTTTGTAAAGTATATCATGACATGCAACAGTGCAGAAATATGGACTATCGTATTGGCGCCGCTGATAGGATTGCCTATCCCTTTGTTGCCCATCCACATTCTCTGGATCAATCTTGTAACAGACGGATTGCCGGGCATTGCACTTTCGGGTGAAAAAGCAGAACCAGATATTATGTTAAGGCCTCCAAGAAAAACAGATGAGAGTCTGTTTAGTGACGGCATTGGCATTCATATAATCTGGGTGGGTCTGCTCATGGCGGGCGTTACAATCGGTACACAAGCCTGGGCTATAGGTACCGGGCTGGCACACTGGCAGACTATGGTCTTTACAGTACTTGCCTTCTCCCAACTAGGGCATGTAATGGCTATCCGTAGTGAGCGCAGTTTCCTGTATAAACAAGGCATCTTTTCAAATTTACCTTTGCTGGGTGCAGTGCTATTTACTTTTGTCATGCAACTAGTGGTGATTTATGCCCCTTTTGCCAACAAGCTTTTAAAAACACAACCATTGACTGTGAAAGAATTAGCCCTTTGTATCGGTCTCTCACTTATCATTTTTCATGCTGTAGAACTCGAAAAGTTCTTAAAACACAAAAAAAAGGCGAATTAATCTTTTCCGAAAAAGATATCAAACCTTAAAGTTGCAGTTACTTTCATATTTTACTCAAATTTAAGCGCACAGATTATTTTTTATTTTTACCTTTACATTAAAAAATGACAACAATGACACTTAAGCAACTAATCAAAATCGAAGATAAAGCCAAAGAAGTTTGGGTAATCAGTCCGTCCCTACACTATGATGTAGAAAACAAAGAGTTCACAGAGCTTGTCAGTGTAAATCTGGGACAAAAAACAAAATATAAGTACATCGTTCCGGGTACAAAAGATATGAACAAACACATCGATACCTATAAAAAATTATACAAACTGAGTGAAGAGGACGTCTCCCATAGTTTTCTAATCCTACCAGAATCAGAGCTTAATCCCTTTGTAATGGAAATAGGTATTTACAATGGATTATCAGAGGATTGTGTAGCTTGTGGCGCATCCGGACTTGAAGATGCCAATGAAGTCATACAGTTCAGCCAAAGTGCTTCTAAAGAAATGGCCAAACAGTTTAAGCTTCTTTGGAAAAAGTACAAAAGAGTAAATCCTTAAAGCATTTCGCTTACATTTCCATCGGGTTACTAAACATTTCTTAAAAGCGTATTGACATTTAAAACTCCCTTGATATGTAGAACTCATGTCATGCCGGTAAGTAACTTAAGTCACCAATGACTCCATAATATTCTTGTACTTTTGTGAAGTGAATACACATTATCTCCAAGCAGATCAAAAGTGTGTTTGAACAATTGTTTTTTCTTAATAAAATAAAGAATTTATATGGAAACTTTAATGGATACTACGGTAGTACCTCTACCAAGAATAGGAGATAAAGCACCAGAATTTAAAGCCATCACCACCCAGGGTGAAATAAACTTCCCTAAAGATTATGTAGGCAAATGGGTTATTTTTTTCAGCCATCCGGCAGATTTTACACCTGTGTGTACGACTGAGTTTATGACCTTTGCTTCAATGGAAGATGAGTTTAATGCTCTGAACTGCCAATTGGTTGGCCTATCAGTAGATGGACTTTATAGTCATATTGCCTGGCTGCGCACTATCAAAGAGAAAATTGAGTTCAGAGATATGAAAAATATCGAAGTCAAATTTCCTCTGATTGAAGATATCAGTATGAATGTGGCTAAAAAATATGGTATGATACAACCTGGAGAAAGCAGTACAAAAGCAGTAAGGGCCGTATTTTTTATTGACCCCAAAGGAATCATCAGAGCCATGATATACTACCCTCTCTCACTTGGAAGAAATTTTGACGAACTGAAGCGTGCCCTTGTAGCCATGCAGACTGCAGATAAATACAGCATAGCCACACCGGCTGACTGGAGACCGGGAGAAGATGTAATAGTGCCGCCTGCCGGATCGTGCGGCGTGGCTAAGGAAAGAATGCAATCGGATGATGTAAAATGTAAAGATTGGTTCTTCTGTACTAAATCACTCCATTTGAATTAGTAAAAAGCATATGAATAAATAGTACCGATTAATTAGGGTTAATATTGTTGTTTTGATTGCCCGAAGCTATCCATGCTTCGGGTTTTTATTTTGTTCAGGAGTGATTTTAGTTAAATATTTCTTATTTTCAAAATATATTGAATTTTACCTTTATTTTTGCCCTTAAATACAAAAAGTAAATAACAATTAAATGATAGGTTTAAAAAATACTAAAA
The DNA here is from genome assembly GCA_016714765.1 of Saprospiraceae bacterium. Lineage (GTDB taxonomy): Bacteria > Bacteroidota > Bacteroidia > Chitinophagales > Saprospiraceae > OLB9. The sequence goes on from JADKCF010000007.1 coordinate 136,740, forward strand.
AGACTGGTTTATTAATCGCCTCGTTGTTTGTAATTTGTTGGCAGGGATATGCTCAGACAAATGCCACTCAAACGACTGTATCACAGGATAAGACAGAAGAAGTCTACAAGGCAGAAAACCCGGGGTGGCTCGTCAATATTGATGAAGCTTATGCTCTATCTAAAAAATCTGGAAAGCCCATCATGGCCAATTTTACGGGTAGTGACTGGTGTGGATGGTGTAAAAGACTGACAGCTTCTGTATTCAGTCAGGATGATTTTAAAAATTGGGCAGAAAAAAATGTAGTATTGCTGGAACTTGACTTCCCACGAAGAAAAGCACTTCCTCAGAATATACAGGCTCAAAACGCAAGTCTTCAGCAGGCATTTCAAGTTTCAGGCTACCCTACTGTTTGGGTGTTCAACCTCAACAAGGATGATGCGACCAACCAGTATACCATAGAAGCACTGGGAAAAACCGGATACACCCCCACTGCACAGGAATTTATAACCGGTGTAGATCAGATGCTGAAAAAATAAAATTTAGTTTTCTAATAATAAATATCAGGGAATGGTGGATTTTTTTCATCATTCCCTTTTTTTTTTGATGTATGACTTGATCAATAATGAAGGAAGATGATCGATTATATTAACCTTCTGTCAAAACCCAGCTCCCTTATCATTCTTTCAAACTCGCTGTGTATCTCACCCTGAATGTGCACAGTCAGACCCGAAATAGGGTGTGCAAATGATATTTCCGAAGCGTGCAGCATCATAGTCCCCATTTCAAATTGAGCCAGAAAAAATCTGTTTTGTTTATTGCAGCCATGAGGTCTGTCCCCAATGATGGGATGAAAAATATGTGACATATGCCTCCTAAGCTGATGCATACGACCTGTCACAGGATTGAGTTCTACCATAGAGTATCTGGATGTCTCAAAACGGCCTGATGATATTTGTATTTCAGTCCTTTTAATTGTTCTATAATGCGTGAGTGCGTCCTGAGCTTTGCCTTTGTCCGTTTTCAGAACATAATCAATAGTACCATTATCATCCGTATAGCCCCTGACAATCGCAAGGTATTTTTTCATCACCTGTCTTTCTCTAAACATCTCATTCATAAGTGATTGTACGGATTTGGATTTGGCAAGCACCAGAACACCTGATGTCTTTCGATCGAGCCTGTGAACGGGATAAACTCGCTGTCCTATCAAATCTCTTACGCATTGGACGGCAAAGATAGTAGCATCTTTATCGAGGGCCGTCCTGTGCACAAATAAGCCGTGGGGCTTATTGATAGCGATCAGATGATCATCTTCATACAGTACTTCCATCGAAATTACTTAATAAAAATTTGTAAAATAAAAAAGCGATTCCTGGAGGTTGAAACCAAGAATCGCTGGTTGGTAAACTGAGTAACTAAATTGGTTCTATTTAATCAATCCTCAGATCTTCAATGCTGAACCTGGATAGCTTTTGCATTGAATGCCAAAATCGCAGAGATCATACTTTTTTTGACAATATATCACTTACTTTAAGTGTATATTTGGAGCCGTCTCTTGAAAACACGCGTAAAGATAATATTTTGTTTGCTTTTTTATCAATAGTCAGGCGCATTTTTGTGTATTCTGTTTTTTTCGAAAGCGGTTTGAATTCAATATCAACCATTTGCATTCCACTCGCATTTCTTTCATCCACAATAGCATATACATATTCACCCTTTTCGTAGATGGTCATCATTTGTTTTGGGGACAAAAAGTCGGCAGTAGCTGAGTCATCCACATCTGTGATTTGCACCTCTTTATTTTTTTTAAGATATATCCACACAGTCTTGCCATCAGCGTAAATCTCCTGGTCTTTCATTTTTACCTGATATTTTTTACCATCCTGAATGACACTGCCTTTTTGTACTTCTTTGGGCTGAGATGGCAGTTCCAGTTCCATCTCAAATTTTACTTCCATGGTTTTGTAAGTATCATATTGTTTCTTGAGTTTGTCAAGAATTGTTTTAGCTTTAGGGTCATTATCTTTGGCGGATGTCATGGTGCTTTGTGCCTTTCCAATATGTAAAGTCATCAACAAGATCAAAAAAACTATACTCTGCTTCATATCTACATTTTTTAATAAAGACAAATCCACCCTACAAATTGTTACACAAAATAAGTCAATGTATTGTTAAAATTAGCTTGAAATCAGGTTTTCCTCTTTTTCTTCTGGGCTGCCGGAAAAAGAATATTATTGAGAATAAGCCTGTAGCCAGGACTATTGGGATGGAGACTCAAATCTGTTTCAGGGTCTCCTACAAAATGACGATAGTCTTCAGGGTCGTGTCCGCCATAAAAAGTCCAGGTCCCAAACCCATGGCTGCCATGCAGGTACCTAACTTCAGTTGCTGACTTCGTTTCTCCCAATACTAGAACGTCAGGCTTAACCAGCGATTTTTCAAAAGCTGTGGCCTGCCCCATAAATCCCTTGATTGTCATAGTATGGTTTTGGCATAACATCGTAGGTATGGGATCCCACTTGGCCGAAAACTCAAAAAGTGTAAAGTAATCTACTTCAGGTGTGATAGACCTGTTTTTATTATCTATGTCTGAATGTTCGTATTGCAACGGATTCAGATTGAGCTGAAAGTCGCGGAATGCAAAAGTTTTTGAAAAATCCAGTTTGCTTTGTGCATTGGCATCAAACCCATCCCCATCGTACATTTCTGCACAAATATCGATCCCTTCGGCTGCGAGGGCAATATCATACGTGTCTGTGGCAGAACACATGGCAAACATAAAACCGCCGCCTTCTACATATTCCTTTATTTTTTTGGCTACAGCCAGCTTGAGAGTAGATACTTTTGAGTAACCCAAACTGACAGACAGTTCTTCAGTCTTTTGCTGATTGAGTTTGTACCATGGCGTCCCTCCCTGACTTGCATAAGAGGTTCCATACTGCCCTGTAAAATCCTCATGGTGCAAGTGAAGCCAATCATACTGAGCCAGTTTACCTTCCAGCACTTCTCTGTCATAGACTTTTTCGAAGGGTATTTCAGCATATGTCAGCACCATGGTCACAGCATCATCCCAGGGCTGAATCCTGTTGCCCCTTGGATTAAAATCCGGTGTATATACTGCAATTTTAGGCGCTTTTTCCAGCTTTACAGCTTCCTGATTGAGTTCAGGATTACTGATTTCGCTACGAATACTGATCCATTGAGCATCGCTGATTATCTGATAGCTGACACCACGGACCTTGCACTCGGCTTCCAGTCCGCGCGTGTGCGGAAATGTAAAACTGCCCCCTCTGTAATTCAGCAGCCAGTAAGCCTCTATGCCTTGGTTGATGACCCAAAATGTTACCCCATATGCTTTCAGGTGATTGGCCTGTTTGTCATGTTCCATTGGAACGAGGATATATGTTGCCTTGAGAGAGCATATACTGAAAACCAATACTGACAAAATTAAAGATAACTTTTTCATCAAATCTTTTTTAAGTTTATAACGTTTTAAACGTACAGTCATTGTCGAATTTATTAAATAAAATATAATCTCGATTTCAAATTACCCTTAAATACTCTTTTTTTTTTAATATTTGCGGAATAATTTTATAACAAGTGATCAATACATTTAGTTTCTCATATCCTTGGTGGTATATCATTTTTTGTGTGGCAGCGGCAATAGGATATGCTTTATTGATGTATTACAGGGATTCCAGATTTGCTGAATACAGCCCCTGGTTTGTAAGAGGTTTGGGACTTTTAAGAGCTTTGAGTGTTTTTTTGATTACCCTACTTTTATTGACTCCATTTATAAAAACCATCAAGGAAGAAACCAAAACGCCTGTAATACTGATAGCTAAAGACAGATCCGAATCGATAGGTCAGGGTCACAAAAAGGAAGATATTACAGCCACAGACAAAAGTATTGACGAATTGGCTTCAGAACTGTCTGACAAATATGATGTAAAAAGAGTAAGCTTCGGTACAGATGTGCACTCGCAATTGAAAGATAGTCTCAATGACAAGAGCACCAATCTAAGTCAACTTTTCAGATATGTAGCAGATAATTATGCAGATCAGAATCTCGGAGCTGTAATCGTGAGTACGGACGGTATTTATAATGAAGGAAGCAATCCCTTATATTCAGACTTTAAGTTTAGTGCCCCATTGTATACAATAGCCCAGGGAGACACTACACAAAAAAAAGATGTATATTTCCAGAATGTATTATACAATAAGATAGCCTACCTGGGAGATAAATTTCCTGTTCAGGTGGACCTCTCTGCCTACAATTGTGAAGGAAATAATACCAGACTCACTCTGGAAATGATATCAGGGACACAAACAAAAAAAATAGCAGAAGAGAATATTAGCATCAATACAAAGTCATTTTTTCATTCTAAAAATTTTGTCATCGACGCCAATCAAAGCGGCGTCATACGATACCGGCTAAGATTATCAACAGTCAGTGACGAATTTAATACCACAAATAATGTTAAAGAGTTTTTTGTGGAAGTCCTGGATGCCCGTCAAAAAATCCTTTTGCTGGCTAATGCCCCTCACCCCGACATGGCAGCATTCAAAGCCATCATCACACAAAATAAAAATTATGAAGTAGAGCTTGCATATGCAAAAGTTTTCAGGTAACATCGCAAAATATAACCTTGTCATTTTGCACAATCTCCCTTCGGAGACAACAGACATTAATACCATTATCAGTCAACTGGATAAAAATAATACCCCACGTATCTTTGTGGTGGGTATGCAAACATTGCTCCCGAAATTCAATAAAAATCAGGATGTCATACAGATTAATGGCAATACTAAAAACAATGAAGACATTCAGGCAGAATTAAACCCTGCTTTCACATTATTTACCACATCCGACAACCTCAAAAACAGGCTGAAGACGTTTCCACCTTTACAGGCACCGTTTGGTGAGTATAAACTGACAGGTACCGGCACTGTTTATCTACATCAGACCATTAAAAAAATCAAAACTAACTACCCTTTAGTGGTTTTTGATGAAAAAAACGGTATAAAAACGACGGTAATTTGTGGAGAAGGCATTTGGAAATGGCGGCTGTTTGACCATCTCGAAAACAAAAATTATGATCTCATACATGAACTTGTCAATAAGACCATTCTCCTGACTTCTGTAAAGACTGACAAACGTAAATTCAGGGCCAATACTTCCAAAAATTTATATAAAGACAATGAAGTAGTCCTCTTTGACGCCCAATTATACAATGATAGTTACGAAATGATCAATGATCCGGATGTCAAACTCATCATTAAAGACGAGGCAGGTAAAGAATTTACATACACTTTCAGTAAAACGCAGAATTATTATACCCTAAACGCTGACTTATTCAGTCAGGGATCTTACTCTTACACTGCATCCGTCAATCAAAATGGAAAAGTACTGACATCTACAGGAAAATTTAATGTGGAGTCGATACAGTTGGAGCATTTTGATTTGACTGCCCGTCATGGTTTACTCAAAGGGTTGAGCGAAAAATATGGTGGCACTATGGTCTATCCTTCACAAATTGCCACACTACAAGATTTACTATTGAAAAATGAAAATATAAAGCCGATGCTTTACCAAAGCAATTCGACCAAAGGCATCATCCATCTAAAATGGCTGTTTTTTCTTATCCTGGCCTTGCTTGCTTCTGAATGGTTTTTGAGAAGATATTTTGGGAATTATTGATCTTATCAGTTTATAAGTAGTCGATCAATATAGTTTTGATATTAGTCAACTGTCGATTTGGCAACCTTAAGATATTTGAACCCAACACCATACTTTTCTGCTATCCAGTAATTTTTTTTATCGTCAAACTTCCTATTCATCTCCATTCAGGTCTGAATATTTTAAGAATAGCATTCATCAAATTATTTTTTCTTAATTTTTAAAAATTCAGAAAAACAATTATCTTTGAACTACAAAAGCTGTATTAAAATTCTAAACTAAAAAATTATATACTCATGAACATAAAATTATGTCTCTTCGTCATCACTGCTTTAATATTTTCAAATCTGTCAGCTCAAAAATTTAAATACGGGAAAGTTACAGCAGATTTATTAAAACTTACCAAATGTGAGATCGATTCACAAGCTCACGCTATGGTTACATATAAGTCCGGAAAAAGTGAGGTCCTGTATTTTGAAAGTGATGGATTTAACCTTGTCCATAATTTTAAAAAGCAGATCAAAATATTTAACAATGATGTCAAAGGAATCGGAGATATTGAAATTTTCTTTTATAGCCCAAAATCCGGTTCCGGGAAGGTAAAACTTCGGGCATTCAAGGGAAAAACATACAATCTCACCGATGGAAAAATCATTGAAACCAAGGTCAATGATGATAATATCTTCGAAACCCAATTTAATAACTATACAAAAAGAGTGACAGTGGCTATGCCCAATCTGCAAAATAATTGTGTTTTCGAGTATGAATATGAACTGATTTCAGATTATTATTCAAATATAAATGATTGGGAGATACAAGAAATTTTTCCTGTACTATACAACGAATTCAACATCCAAACACCTGAGTACTATAAATATCAAATCAATATAGTTGGCGGTGTTGTACCTTTAAAAGATAATCAAAACAAGAGTGGCAGAACCATTAACTATAAGGTGACTTACGATAATGGGCTGGCTGGAAGGAAGTCAGAATACGAAACTTTCAACATACCATATGATGAAAGAACAGTCATTTTCGAAAACATCCTCCCGTATAAAATAGAACCATTTTGTGCCAATCCGAATGATGTCGGTGGTAAAATATCACATCAGCTAGTTTCGATACAATGGCCTAACAAACCAGTCAAAATAATTACCACTAACTATGAAAGCTTTAATAAAGAATTGCTGGAAAGTGTCAGTTTTGGAAAAAAGTGAAAAAAAATTACGATGTAGAGAAGTATCTTCCAATAAATGGAGTCCAGAACCCAAAAGAAAAGCAGAAAAATATATGAATTTATAAAAGAAAAAGTCCAATGGGATGGCTACAATAATTATTTTACTGACAAATCATTAGAATCTCTTCTGAAAGAGGGAAAAGGAGATGTGGGGGATATCAACTTAAATTATGTAGCAGCACTCAATAGTGTCGGGGTGTTAAGTTTTCCTGTAATATTGAGTACAAGAGGCCACGGTACCCTGCATCCGATCTACCCTGACTATTCAGACTTTAATTATGTAATAGCTTTATCAGTTATAGATGATAAAATGATTTTATCAGATCCCACTTCAGATTTGCCCTTTGGTAATTTGCCAATAAAATGTCTCAATGGTTCCGGATGGATTGTCTCAGAAACCGGGGCCGACTGGATTAAGCTCAATACGGATTGTAAAGGAAAACACATTGTGCAAACTGAAATTTCAAAATCTGAAAATTTGTTGAACTATAAGATAAAAATACTGAAAAGCAATTATTTTGCGTTTGAAGACCAGAAAATGGCCAAGGAGGACAAAGATAAATATTTCGCTTTATTGAATGGTCAAAAAGAATTTGAAGTTGACACTTTGATACTAAATGAGAGCTCAATAAAGATAGAGCAAAAATTATCTGAAGAACTTTCGTCTGATGATAACATTTATATAAAACCTTTTTTTTATTTGCCTTTTGAGTCCAATCCATTTACGAGTGCTAGCAGGGCTTCAAATATCGATTTTGCCTTTACTAAGGAATATAAATATGTTACGGTAATAGATGTAGCTCCCGGATACACATATGAATGTCCGCCAAATATGGTAGCAACATCATATGATAATATGGTTTCATTAAAATACTTAACATCATACAACATAAATATGAATAAACTTACAGTGACAGTAGACTTCAAAATAAATAAAACTGGATTTTTACCAGAAGAATTTGATGAATTGAAGGCGAGTATAGAATCATCAATAGTAAAACTCAATGAACCGATAGTGCTGAAAAAAAAATGAGAAAATTACTGATTATCTTCACTTTTATCTTGGCTACGCATCATGGGTTACAAAGCCAGCAACTTTATGGTATCCCCGATTCGTTGGTAAAAGACGCTGATGCCATAATAATTTCTAATGAAGAAACGCTTGAGATTTTCGATATGTACAAAGTGGAAAGAACCACTAATACAAAAACACTCATACTAAACAGCGAGTCTATCTCAGCTCAAAATATATTTGTACCCTACAATAAATTCACGGAAATCACCGATCTTTCGATAACGATTACAACACCTGAAGGCAAAAAACTTAAATCCATCCGCAAAAAGAAATGATGGATCAAGCCGCATATGATGGAATTACCCTCGCCTCAGACTATAGGTTTCTTATGTATAAAGTGGCAGGATACAGTCCGCCGTATATTATTCATACAAAATATACAGTTACTTACAGCCAGAGTTTTGTATTACCTGGTTTTTCGCCTTTCGAAGGAGAAAAGATTGCTTTAGTCCAAAGTAAATATACTATAAAAAATCATGATGTACAGAATAAGGTCAGATTTACAGTTTCGCCTTGGGGTTCACCTGAAGTAGATTCAAGTACAACAACAATGCACCAGTATACATGGTCATTTTCAAATTGTAAAGCAGACAAACTTAAAAAACTTAGTAACTCATCACATAACAATTTTATAGGCAACATCCTGGAATCATTTCAAATGGATGGAGTCGAAGGAAGTATGTCTTCCTGGAGCTCATTCGGCTTATGGTTGGATCGACTCGGCACCGGTATGGATAAACTGGATGTCAATGCCACCAATGAAATAAAGAAGTTAATCGGCGACGAACAAAACCAATACAAAATAGTAGATAAGCTCTACAAATACTTGCAAGAAAACATGAGATATGTCAGCATCCAACTGGGTATTGGTGGATTCAAACCTATGGCAGCCCAAGATGTACACAATAATAAGTATGGTGATTGTAAAGCTCTCAGTAACTATATGAAGGCTATCCTGAATATTGCCGGGATATCATCCAAATACCTCATTATACAAGCTGGCAACCAAATCTCCCCGATAGACATTAATCAACCAAAAAACAGCTTTAATCATGCCATTTTGGCCGTACCCAATGGCGCGGACACCATTTTCTGGAATGCACATCTCAGAAAAACGCCACAGGTTATCAGGTTCTTTTACAGGAAACAGATACGCACTCATGGTGGACGGAGAGCACTCTTCTCTCATCAAAACAACAAAGTATGATCATGAAGACAATAAAATCATCAGTGAGTACAAAATAAATCTGGCTTCTGATTCACAACAAAAAGTAAATATGCATCAATCTCTTGCAGGGATGGGTATAGAACATCACAATCTGAATTTTTTATTTGACACTGAAAATAAAAAAATGGAAGATCATATGAGTGGTCTTCTGGAAAATGTTTCTCAGCTAAAACTGTTGTCTACTATAGTAAAACCTGAGGGTAAATATCCTTCTATTGACTATGCTGTCGAATTTGTGTCTCCGAAAAAAATACTAAAAACCGGTAGCCGATATATGATAGAATTGAGTATGGATAAATTGCCTTCCAGCATCCTTTCTATACTTGATACCAAAGCTGTTTCTTTTTATCCTGAAACAGGATATCTGCTTCAAGACAAATTTAATATCTTACTGGCTCCAGGTTGTCAGGCCGAACAACTTCCAAAAGATAAAAACTTAACCACAGATGCAGGCACATTTTCTATAAAATCAACCATCTACCAGGACAACACTCTGGAAATCGAAAGGACAATTGTGATCAAAAGTACAGCTGCTGGACAAATTGCATCACCTGAAGATATCAATTTTTATACTATCATTCGTAAAAGCCTGGCAGAAAAAGCTGTCATTCTTTGTAAAGCAGATATCAAACCATAAATAATTTCCACCAATCCTTTCATTCTTACATAGTGACAAAATATCCCAGATCTTTGTGGCCGGTATGTCAAACTTTATGCTAAAATTCTGACATTAGGCTAGTACAAAATAGCTTTTACTTTGTATTCAGATCAGTGATTAAAAAAATTACCAATTATACATTACTTGATTTTATCTATCTTTGCTGATAAACAAAATCATTTTTGACATGAAGTTTGCAGTTTCTACCGCTCTTATATTTTTTCTGTCTGCATCGTGACCTGGATTTTCACAGATGATATTACCCGATCTTAAAGGCAGACCTTCAGCCGCTCAGTCTGGGTCTGATACATATAAAAGTCAGCTATCAGGATGTCTTGGTGCCCATCAGAATGGTGAAAAATGGAAAGTCCATATTACAAACAATGAAACTTTCAGGCACACCACAAGTGTAAAACCAAACATCTTCTCACAATTAAAAGACGAAGCAAATCAAGTACGAACCCTTCGAAAAACACCCCACTCTACCCTACATAAGTCTGGCGCAAGAGTTGCAGATGCTCCGGTCATCACCAGAAATTTTCGTGGTAACACAAGAGATAATAGCGTACCCATGGATAATAGTATGGCCATTTCCCGAAATGGTTTTATCGTATCAGGAATCAACAGCAACATTATCTTTACAGGGCCTGATGGCAAAATTACTTATAACGGAGGTCTTTCTGATTTTTTCACTTTACTGAGCCTCAGCACGCGTATGTATGACCCTAGAGTCATCTATGACTCAGAAGCCAATAGGTTCATATTTATGTGTCTGCACGGATCTGAGCCCTCCAATACTTTTCTGTGCCTTGCCTTCTCAAAAACTGAAGATCCCAACGGTGAATGGTTTTATTACAAAGTGGATGGCAATCCTTCGGGTGACAACCATTGGTTTGATTATCCGAACATTGCTTTGTCCTCTCATGATTTTTATATTGCCGGACTGATGAGAGATACACCAGGTGACTGGAAATACTCTGTTGTTTATCAACTTGACAAAAACGATGGGTACTTAGGCAAAGAATTGCGTTGGAAATACTACAATGAGATTAACAATGCAGATGGAGAGCCCGCTTTCAATCTTGTTCCGACACAGTCAGGCTGGTCTACCCTTATTTCACCGGGTATGTATTTTGTTAGCAATGTGCCTACAGGAGGAAACAAATACAACTTATATTATACAACTGGGACACTTGAAGATAATCCACAATTAATTTCAACTCAGATTACAGGAATCACCACTTCTCTTGCGCCTGATGGCAGGCAACCAGGCACTACCAACGTGCTAAACACTTTCGACAGTCGTATTTGGTCTGCTTTGTACCTCAATGGAACTATACATATGGGTAGTCATGTGGGTACTACTGACGGCGATGTGGGTCTTTTTTATGCTCGTATGAAGGTATCAAATCTGGAATTACATGGTGATATACTTCAGATCCCTAATAGAGATATGGCATTCCCTTCATTTTCATCACTGGGTAAAACAGAAGATGATCCGAAGATTCTGGTCAATTACCTCGTCGCCGGCACGGATATTTACCCGGGACAGCAGCAGCGCATATGTACTGGAACATTTGGAAATTTTGAATGGAGTGAACCTGTGACCTTAAAAGAAGGTACCAGCCATATAGATGTATTGAGTGATACCAATGAAAGATGGGGTGACTACACAACCTCATGTCGAAGATTTTTTGACGGAAGGACAGAAACATGGGTCACCGGATGTTTTGGTGAATCAAGAAGCTACGGTACTTGGCTAGGGCAGCTTATGACCTCAGATGACGAAAGCCTTCTGCCCGCAGCTGAATTTACGGCTGATAAAACGACAACATCCAAGATGTCAGAAATTACATTCACAGATTTAACTCCTAAAAATGCTAATAACAGAATGTGGAAATTTGAAGGCGGTCAACCGTCTACTTCAACTGATTTAAATCCCATAATTAAATACATTGAAAACGGAGCATATGATGTCACCCTTATAGTGACCAATGACGCAGGCACCGATACCATTACAAAAAAACAATATATACATATTCAGGACCCGATTGTAAAACCTGTAGCGGAATTTAAGCAGGAAAAAGATTCGATTTATGTAGGAGAGAGTGTACGTTTTACAAATGCTTCCAGCGAAAATGCCGTTACTTATAAATGGACTTTTCAGCAAGGTACACCTTCCACAAGTACTGAAAAAAATCCAGTTGTAAAATACACAAAAACAGGATCTTTTCTAGTATCTCTTACTGCGGCAAATATCGCAGGTAACCACACAAAAATCAAGCAAAAAGCTGTCACCGTACTGGAAAGAACAATGCCACGGGTAGCCTTTGTTTCTGATAAAACAAATGTAGAACCTGGCGATTCAGTACGATTTTATGATACGTCTACCGGTGGTCCCTCGTCATGGAACTGGTCATTTGAAGGAGGAGAACCATCCATTTCTACAGTAAAAAACCCTATTGTTACATATAAAAACCCTGGAATCTACAATGTTAGCCTTAAAGTCGGAAATGATGCTGGACAAGACACACTTACAAAATATTCATTTATTAACGTCGGCACATCATCGACATCACAAAATGATAATATCAAAATCATTAAAATATTTCCCAATCCGGTCAATGATATAGTGTCTATGACAATAGTCAATCCTATCGCAGATAATTACAGAATCTCTTTGATGGACGCTAATGGGTCTTTTGTAGCTAACCTATTCCAGGATAAAATCAAATCTGGAAGTAATACATTTTCGTTTAGTACCGAAAGTCTGGCCCAAGGCATATATTTTATAAAAATTACTTCGACCAGCCAGGTGCATCTAAGCCAACCTATTATTGTAGTTAAATAGCAATCAGCTAAATAAGTGCTTTTTTCATTATTAAACCAATAATAAAAAGGGGATAACTGTACAAGTCATCCCCTTTTGATAATTATCTATTTATGCTCTCCTATTGCCTTGGAACAAGATTGAATTCTACTCTCCTGTTGAGTGATCTTCCTTTTTCATTATCATTGGTTGATATAGGTCTGGATTCACCGAATCCGGTATGACTCATTCTGGCAGAAGAAATTCCTTTTTTTATGAGGAAATCATAGCAGGCTTTTTGCTCTTTTTTCAGACAGCACCTGATTGGCAGATGAGCTGCCGGTATTATCGGTATGTCCACTGATATTCATATTGAAATCGGGATATCTATTCATGATATCTGAAATCTGAGCCAAAACAATATTGGATTCAGGCTTGAGGATAGCGCTTCCTGTCTGAAACTGAACAGCCTGCATAGCCACTTCCAGTGTCCTTTGGTCTTCTTTTTTTATCTCAGGGCACCCTTCATTGGCGACAGTCCCGGCAACGTTGATACATTTATCTCTTGAGTCATCAATGCCGTCTCCATCAGTATCAGGACATCCATAATATATTTTCAATCCCGGTTTATCAGGACATTTGTCATCTCTGTCAGATATACCATCTCCATCTCTGTCAGGACATCCATTGGCGGACGCACTACCCTTTTCACCCGGGCAGTTGTCTTTATCATCACTGACGCCATCTCCATCACTATCCATAACTTTAGGGGTCTCTACCTTCAGAGGACAGCCCTTATTGCTGGCAGAACCTGCTATTTTGGGGCATTCATCATCATTGTCAGACACACCATCTCCATCTGTATCAGGACATCCTCCAAACTCTTTCAGTCCCTTAGAATCAGGACATTTATCCATATAGTCGGCTATACCATCCCCATCTTTGTCAGGACATCCATTCAGCTCTTTAGCGCCAAAAACATTAGGGCATAAATCAAGTTCGTCGATTATACCATCATTGTCTGAGTCCATTTTTTCTTCTGTCTTTGTCGCTTCATCTGATTTGCCCAACATATATGTAAATCCTAAACCATGCTGAAGATTGTTTCTATTCTCAGCCAGTGAATATCTGTATTCTGATTGCCATGTCACAAAGGCATTGGGTGATAATCTGAAATAAAAACCCAAACCCACAGGGATTTGAAGATTAAAGTCCCCTTCATCTTCATACACACCTCCTAAGCCTGCCATTACATATGGTATTATCTTACGGCCTGGTTCATTAAATTGATATTGAAACTGAGCATCCAAACTAGCTATGCGTTTTTTAAAGCAATTGATCGAATCAAGATGGGTATCGACGACTCCATACCTTAATGGAAGGAACAATGCGACTTTTGGAGTCAGCATTCGTTGAAAACCGATTTCATACCCATGTCTGTAGTCTTTAAACTTTGTAAAATTGCCTCCGTTTTGTGACTGATAATCCAAAAACATTTTTTTGAATACCACACCTGATTTCAATTGTGGATTTTGCGATTGCAACAGTACTACTGTGCACATCAAAACAAATAATACTCCGAAAAACTTTCTCATAATTTTAAAAGTCTGAATTTTGAAAAACCTAAATAAATGACAAAAATACATATTATTTTATTATAATATATAAAAGTGCCGCTAAATATTAATATTCTAACCATTATGTCCTAAAATAGACTACTTTGATAGTCGCTGGAAATGGTAATATATTAAAATAAATAAACATGAGGGATGTGTAAAAAAAAAGAATACCACCTCCGTAGTGGTAAACAAATGTTTTCAATTCATGGAATTGTAACAGGACTGTCAAATGTATTGTTGCAAATTTACATAAAATATAGGTTTAACATTCATTATTTCCATTTAAATTGCTTTTACAAAGCCAAAAAACATCCAATACTAGTTTTTGGGGGGCATTGACCCAAATTTTAATATTAATTTATTATTAAGTTGACACTAGAACGTACAATAACTTTAATTGCTCAAAGAAAATATCTACATTTGCGCACCAAAACTAAAAAATCTTATGTCAATTAATAATCTCATCAGAATATTCCTTCCGAAAGATAAGGTATTTTACGATATATTCGAAAACATAGCAGTCAATCTCAAGGAAATGGGGTCCACACTTAAAAAAGCTTTCAACGAAAATGACCCCGTAAAAAGACGAAGTTTATTGGAATCCATTGAAGACGGTGAACATAAAAATGATGAGTTTACTCACCAGATTTTTGTAGAATTGGGCAAAAACTTTATTACCCCATTTGATAGGGAAGATATCCATTATCTGGCAACCTCGCTTGACGATATTGCAGACTATATGTTTGCTTCGTCCAAAAAAGTTATCAATTACAATATCACAGATAATGATGATTATATGAAGCAATTGGCCGAAGTGAATCAAAAATCCATTAAAATTCTAACCGATGCGGTATCAAAACTGCGCAATATGAAAAACATAAGTCAAATAAAGCAAGATTGTGTTCTGATCAATAGCCTGGAGAATGATGCAGATGACATCCTGGATGCTGCCATCATCAATTTATTCAGTAATGTAGCCGACCCCATCCAGATCATCAAACTCAAAGATGTATACGAAGACCTCGAAGTTATATCAGATAAATGTGAAGATGCGTCCAACGTCATTGAGTCCATTATTATCAAATATACATAATTAAATTCCGGAAGGGTCATTTAAATTTACAAATAAAAAGGCATATGACTTTATTAATTGTTATTATAGCTTTAGCCTTGATATTTGACTATATCAATGGGTTTCATGATGCTGCCAATTCCATTGCCACTGTAGTATCCACAAAGGTACTAACCCCTTTTCAGGCTGTAGTTTGGGCCGCATTTTTCAATTTTGCAGCCTATTTTATTTTCAAAGACCACGGTGTTGCTAATACCATAGCCAAAACAGTAAATGAAGGAACCAACACAGCAGGTGTACCTTATATCACACTGACAGTCATCCTAGCAGGTTTGATAGCAGCCATATTCTGGAATCTGCTGACATGGTGGTTTGGTATACCATCCTCTTCATCACACACGCTAATAGGTGGTTTTGCTGGTGCTGCAATAGCCCATACAGGATTTGAATCGATCAACTCCACAAAAATAATAGAAATAGCTAGCTTTATCGTTTTAGCGCCCGCCATAGGTATGTTTATCGCTTTCCTTATATCATTGTGGTTCTTGCATTCCTTCAAAAAAAGCATCTTTCCAAAATTCGTTTCTTTGGGTGTGATCGTTGGTATTATTTATTTTCTTTTTCAAACAATAAAAACTGACCCAGCCAAACTTAAAGCAGGTTATGAAATTTATTATTTGAATTTGATTTTTGACGGACACAATTTCAAACTTTTTTTATTGGGATTCATTGTCATCATAATGGCACTTTTTACGCTATTTCTCAATTCACTGAATTACATGCAATCAGAAAGATGGTTTAAGCGCATGCAGTTGGTTTCTTCAGCCGCATTCAGCATAGGTCACGGTGGAAATGATGCCCAAAAGGTAATGGGTATCATCATGGCGGCCATGGTAGCATTTGACCCCAACCGATATACCCTCGAACACATGATATGGTGGGTTCCATTGGCATGCTATGCCGCTATAGCCCTAGGCACACTGAGCGGAGGATGGAAGATAATTAAGACTATGGGATCAAAAATCACAAAAGTGACACCATTCGAAGGAGTGGCCGCAGAAACAGCAGGCGCTATCACTCTATTCCTTACTGAGTATCTAAAAATCCCCGTATCCACAACGCATACCATCACGGGAGCAATCATCGGAGTCGGAGCCACCCGACGGCTATCTGCTGTAAGGTGGGGTGTGACGATAAACCTTTTGTGGGCATGGATTCTTACAATACCGGTTAGTGGACTGTTTGCTATGTTGTTTTATTTGATATTATCAGGTTTCGGTTTAGAAAAATAAGCCTCCTCTCTCAGCTTATATACTTTAAAGCTTTCCACGCATTATCAGATTAAAAAAATAATAATTAAAATTTATCATTTTATTCCTTGCACTAAGGATAATTTTGTTTACCTTTGCAGTCCATTAATAAATTAAGAGATTTAATCTTAGCTTTTAATGTCAGGATCGCGGGATGGAGCAGTTGGTAGCTCGTCGGGCTCATAACCCGAAGGTCGTAGGTTCGAGTCCTGCTCCCGCTACAATAAGCCTTGAAGATAACACTTCAAGGCTTTTTTTATTGTTTAAAAAAATGGGGCAGAATAATTATTTTTATTCACAACGATTTTTTGGTCCTTTCATCCTATTTTTCAGTACATCTTCTTATTTTCGCATTTTATTTATCCAAACCAAATTTTAAATACCCTAACAATGATAATCGGAGTTCCAAAAGAAATTAAAACAAATGAAAACCGGGTGGCACTCACGCCTGCTGGTGTGATGGAATTTGTAAGACGCGGACATCATGTATACATTCAATCCACAGCCGGAGATGGTTCCGGATTTCCAAATGAAGAATATATTTCCGCGGGTGCTAAAATTTTGCCCACGATCGAAGAAGTTTATGCTATTGCCGAAATGATTATAAAAGTCAAAGAACCAATAGAAGCGGAGTACAAGCTGATCAAACCAAATCAATTATTATTTACTTATTTCCATTTTGCTTCATATGAACCACTGACAAAGGCCATGATAGCCAGTAATGCAATTTGTCTTGCATACGAAACCGTAGAAGCATCTGACAGGTCTTTGCCACTCCTCGTGCCCATGTCAGAAGTAGCAGGCAGGATGGCTATCCAACAAGGAGCAAAGTTTCTCGAAAAACCACAGCAAGGTCGCGGCGTACTGCTTGGAGGTGTCCCGGGTGTCCCTCCTGCGAAAGTATTGATTCTAGGTGGTGGAGTAGTAGGTACTCAAGCCGCTAAAATGGCTGCAGGCTTAGGTGCCATTGTAACGATACTGGATGTAAGTCTGAAAAGACTTAGATACCTTTCTGATGTGATGCCCGCCAATGTCATAACAATGTATTCTAACGAATATACTATTCGCAGGTTAATCAAAAATCATGACCTCATCGTAGGGGCTGTTTTAATACCGGGAGCAAAAGCGCCGAATCTGATAACAAGAGAAATGTTAAAAGATATGCGTCCGGTACAGTCATTGTAGATGTGGCTGTAGATCAGGGAGGGTGTATAGAAACCTGCCACCCTACAACACATGATAATCCTATCTTTATCATCGACGAAGTGGTGCATTACTGTGTGGCCAATATGCCGGGTGCAGTGCCTTATACTTCCACTATTGCACTCACTAACGCTACCTTACCTTATGCTCTGCAACTGGCAGATAATGGATGGAAGGAAGCTTGCAAAACCAATCCTGAGCTAAAACTCGGCTTAAACGTGGTCAATGGCAAAGTTGTGTACAAAGGTGTTGCTGAAGCATTTGACCTTGAATATACCGAGGTCAATTCTATATTATAATGATAAGATAAAAGTTAAAAAGTCGTCCGGGATATTCATATCGCTGACGACTTTTTTATATCATTTTGCCACATGATGTGATGAAGAAAGACAAAATTAAAACCTACCGGGAAGCATTGGATTTTATATATGCCAAGTTGCCCATGTTTCAGAGAATAGGGCCTGTGGCATACAAAAAAGACCTTTCCAATACCCTACAGCTCTGCTTAGTAACAGGCAATCCTCATGAAAAATTAAAAACCATCCACATCGCCGGTACCAATGGTAAAGGTACTACAACTCACATTATAGCAGGAGGTCTGCAGGCACAGGGGTACAAAGTTGGGGTGTATACATCTCCGCATTACAGGGATTTCAGAGAAAGGATAAAAATTAATGGTGAATATATTTCTAAAAAATTTGTTGTCGATTTTATCAATACATACTATAATGAAATCGAAGTAATACAGCCCTCATTTTTCGAAGTGACTGTGGCAATGGCTTTTCTATATTTTGCAGAATCGAAAGTAGATTACGCGGTCATCGAAACAGGCTTGGGCGGCCGACTTGATTCCACCAATATCATTACACCTATTTTATCAGTTATCACAAATATCAGTTATGACCATCAAAATTTACTGGGTGATACGCTACAAGAAATAGCCGGTGAAAAAGCAGGTATTATAAAAAAAGGAGTTCCTGTGATCATTGGTGAAAAGCAGCCAGAAATAATGGATGTATTTGTCCGGAAATCAGAAAAGAGAATGCCCCTTTAACGTATGCTGAAGATCACATCAGAATTAACAACAAAAGTGGGGATGGATACAAAAATCTGGATGTTTATTACCATCAGGATATTTGGCTAAAAAATCTCCAAACCGACCTTTCGGGGCCATTTCAGGAAAAAAATTTGGTGACAGGCTTGTATGCCATCAAAGTATTGGCCGGCATGATAGATATCCATACAGATAAGCTTACGGAGTTCTTCCCTCACCTAAAACAAAGTACTGTATACCTGGGAAGATGGCAGGTATTGGGAAATAAGCCGACCATCATTGCAGATAGTGCTCACAATGAGGGAGGATTACGTATAGTACTCAATGAAATAAAAAAACAGCCTTTTCGCAAACTCCATATGGTGATTGGGTTTGTAAATGACAAATCACTAAACCAGGTTCTTTCTCTTTTTCCTGATACGGCTACATATTATTTTGCAAAAGCCAACATACCCAGAGGTTTGGATGCTCAAATACTCGCTGACCAGGCCGGATTACATGGGCTTAAAGGACGTACCTACAAAAGTGTAAAAACCGCATTGGCGGCTGCCAGAAAAAAAGCTACAGAAGAAGATTTTATTTTTATTGGGGGTAGTATTTTTGTTGTAGCCGAGGTGTTATAGTGAACTTGAATAAGTAAAAAACAAAAAAAAGAAAACCAAATAGTAGGAAGTCTGTTTAGTACTCAAAATCCGGAAGATTGAAATCAAAAAAAGTTGTCGTAGCCATAGGCGGATCCAGTGGTTCTATATATGCACAAAGATTGTTGACGAAACTGGCCGAGGGGAATAAAGACCTGACAGTAGGCATTGTAATGTCAGATAATGCTATTGTCAATTGGGAGATTGAATTAGGTCCCTTCTACAAAGCAGACTGGCCATTTACATTTTATAGTAAAAACGATTTTAATGCCCCATTTGCTTCAGGTTCAGCCAGATATGGAACAATGATAATTTGTCCTTGCTCTATGGGTTTACTAGGTCGGATAGCCCATGGTATATCTGATGATCTTATAACCAGAGCCGCTGATGTCATCCTTAAGGAGCGTAGAAAGTTAATTATCGTTCCGAGAGAAACACCTTATAATCTGATTCATTTACGCAATATGACTCAATTGACTGAAGCGGGTGCCATCATTTGCCCTGCTACCCCATCATTTTACAGTAGGCCCACAACGCTAGACCAAATAGCAGATACTGTGGTGGACAGGGTGCTGGATTTAGCCGGAATAGAACACCTTACATACAGATGGGGAGAAAATGATGCCTGAATAATATAAAATCTGTCCAATAATAAAATAAATAGAGGAGATATGTTTCAAAGTATGCAGGATGTAATCAGAGAATTGGATAAAAACCAAATGCTCCTTAGAATACAGAAAGAGGTCGATCCTGATCTGGAAATGGCAGAAATTCACCGTCAGGTATATGATCAAAAAGGGCCTGCTATTTTGTTTGAGCATGTCAAAGGCAGCCCATTTCCTGCGCTTTCCAATCTTTATGGAACCATCGACAGGACAGAATTTCTTTTTAGAAAAACATTGCCCAAAATAAAAAAAGTCATTGAACTCAAAGCTAATCCTGCTTTACTACTCAAGAATCCGCTAAGGTACCTGACTACTCCAATGACAGCATTGTTGGCACTACCCATGAAAAACATAGGCAGAAGTCCTGTCATGTATGGGCAAACCACCATAGATCAGCTCCCCATGATCAAATCCTGGCCTATGGATGGAGGAGCATTTATAACCCTACCACAAGTATTTACGTTGCCTCCCGGAAGCCGCAACCCAATGCAATCCAATTTGGGCATGTACAGAATACAATTATCAGGCAATGATTATGAACTTAACAAGGAGATTGGATTGCATTATCAGCTACACCGAGGTATAGGTGTACACCATGAAGCCTATAACAGATCCGAAGAACCATTTAGGTGCTCTATTTTTGTAGGAGGGTTACCATCACATGCTTTTTCAGCTATCATGCCCATGCCGGAAGGAATCAGTGAACTTACCTTTGCCGGTATGTTGGCAGACAAAAGATTCAGATATACTTTTGATGATGCAGGACAGTTTATATCTTCTGATGCTGATTTTGTTATAACGGGCACCATTATAAAAAATAAAAAGAAGCCTGAAGGGCCATTTGGCGATCATTTGGGATATTACAGCCTTACTCACGATTTTCCGGTCATGAAAGTGGATAAAGTTTACCATCGAAAAAATCCTGTTTGGCACTTTACTGTCGTAGGGCGTCCGCCACAGGAAGATAGTAGTTTTGGATATCTGATTCATAAGTTGGTTGAAGACCTGAAGGAGCAGGAATTTCCGGGATTAAAAGACATCCACGCTGTAGATGCAGCGGGAGTTCATCCCTATTGCTTGCCATAGGTCAAGAAAGGTATATGCCTTTCAGAGATCCAAAGCCCGAAGAAATTTTAACTATTGCTAATAGAATCCTGGGCTCGGGTCAAACTTCTCTGGCAAAATATCTGATTATAGCGGCTTATGGTGATGATAAACAATTGGACACACATAATCTCCCCTATTTTTTCCGACATGTACTGGAAAGAATTGATTGGACCAGAGACTTGCATTTTCAGACAAAAACTACTATGGATACCCTGGACTATTCAGGTGGCGACTGGAACGGAGGCTCCAAGGTGGTAATGGCTTGTCGGGGTGAAAAAATAAGGCATTTGGCGGATGAGCTGCCTTTTAAATTACCAACCAACGATTTGATGGAGAATGCAAATGTTATACTTCCCGGCATTTTAGGTGTTAGCATTTCTCCATTCACAACATATGAAAATGCAGCTAGTGAGTTGAGTACACTTATTTCATATCTGCAAACTCAGGACCTCTCTGGGTTTCCCCTCATCATTATTTCTGATGATTCTGCATTTACAGCTATGAATACAGACAACTTTGTGTGGGTGACATTTACCAGATCCAATCCCTCACATGACATCTACGGAATAGATACATTTACTAGTCATAAACATTGGGGCTGCAGAGGCAGTCTTATCATCGATGCCCGTAAAAAGCCCCACCACGCTCCTGAACTGGTGATAGACCAACATGTAAGAGAATCAGTAGCAAAGTGGTTGCAAATTTAGATGGATGAGCATTAAAATAATCCTGCAATTCCTTTGATGCCCAGCAATATTGTGACTAATAGCACTATACAGCCCATCCAGTTCTGCCAACAGGTATTTTTATAAGCCCCCATAACCTTTTGCTGATTCACGACCCAGATTAAAAACACGGCAATCAAGGGTAGAAGAAGTCCATTGGCAAACTGGGCTAACTTGATGATTTCGATAGGTTTATAGCCAACAGATGAAAATAAAAATCCTGCAGTAAGTATAGATAACCATACCATCCTGAACCTGTAATCTTTGATATCATCTTTCCATCCCATAAGTCCACGTGCTACCATTGCTGCTGCCAAAGGAGCAGTAAGTGTCGATGTAAAACCTGCAGCAAATATTCCAAATCCAAAAAGAAAACTGCCCCATTTACCGTAAATATTGTCAAAAGAAAGGGCAAGATCACTTATGCTATTGATACTAGTTCCTGTGGTGGATGCCCCTGTGATGATGATACATGCTGAAATGACTCCTCCAATTAAAATAGCAAAAAAAGTATCTTTTATTACAGCTGACAGATCTGATGTATTCTGCCATTTGTTTTTAATAATGGCTGCATGGAGAAAAAGATTATAGGGTACCACCGTAGTGCCTACTAAACCGACTATGGTTAGAATACTTCCATCCGGTATCTGAGGGTAAAATAATCCATGCATAATTGACGGCACAGGAGGATGTGTAATGACTGAAGCCGCAATAAAGCAAATACTCATTAATCCTACAATGGCAATGAAGAAATTCTCAAGATTTTTATACGAACCGAAATACAATAACAAACCTGAGAGAGAGTATATCACAGTGTTGCATGTAAGCTCAGATACGGAAGGGCCAAAAATTACTTTCAACCCAATCATGGTTCCGCTGATATTACCTGCTTCATATGCAGCATTTCCCATCAGTATTCCTGTAGCTATAAGTCCAAAAACCAGGTTTCTGCTTATTTTATTTGTAATCAATGTCCTGATAGCTTCACTCAAACCTGCTTTTGTCACAAGGCCCAGGCGTGCAGACATCTCTTGTAAAATGATTGTAGCTGCTACACTAAATAATATTGCCCAAAGTAATTGGAAAGTATAACTATTGCCTGCCAGAAGACAAACAGTCACTGTCCCGGGACCAATAAATGCAGCTGTCACCAGTATTCCGGGACCGATATTATTCAGGTATTTTCTCATTATAGGTTTATACTAATCCATCCAACAGTTATGTCTAAAATGAAGTTTATTATGGATACATCACCTGATCACAGTCACATCTCCTTTGACAGTCTGCTCAAATCCGTCAATGTATCTGATCCCTGCGTACCATGTATATACTCCATTTACAGCAAGTTGTCCATTGACACTTCCATCCCAACCATAAGCCTCGTCATTCAATTCGAATGCACCCCCGTCAAAAACGAGATTGCCCCACCGGTCGTACACTCTCATAAACAAACCATCAGAACCTGTTTCATTGCCTGATAGAAAAAACTTATCATTGATGCCGTCCCCGTTACCAGAAATGATGTTTGGAAAATAAACTGCTCTGTCTTTCTTTACTCTTATAAATACACTATCCCTCACAATACATCCCGCTGCATTGGTCATACTAATCAAAAAGTACCCATCATTAAGAGGCTGAACACGGACATTCTGGCAGGTCGGGCATTCAGGTTTTGGGTTTGCAAATGTGTACCACAAAAAGTTAATATCATTATCCACATTCTCAAAATCAGCTGTTATGTCCACCACATTTCCAAGGTCAATAAAAATTGTATCTTCCTTGATATTCACAGTAAGCAAACTGTTGTCGACCTTTATAGTGACTTGCTTTCTATCACACAATGAACTGGCATTCAATATGTAAGACCCTGGAGAAGGAAGCCATTTCGATGCTCTGGTATCCCCATCAGACCACAAATACGTCAGCCCATGCAATGATGCATCTACATACACCGAATCACCGGGACAAGTTTTGTAATAGTCAGTCAGAAAACTTATATCCAGTGGTTTGACCAATAAATCTGTACTGTCTTTTTCAATAAACGTAGCCGGATTGTCTGAAAAAGCAAAAGATCCCAATGCAGGTGGCAATCCTGAAAGGATAGCTTGATTCCTGTAAAGGCCCAAACCATTCTCACCAATTTCCACCAGCACTTTTATCGTATCAATACCTGCAGGAATAGTCATATTTTCAATGGAGATCAAATGACCATTCAACTCTACTATACCTCCGAAAGGATTATAAATGATCTTTTTTGCTATCAGATCTGTTGGCATGGTATCATGCAGGTGGATACCGCTACGGGTAGTCCCAGAGCCATTGCTTACAATAAATGAATAAATCACCTCAGTACAGGGATGTGCAACTTCAGGCTCAACTACTTTTTGCATCTCCAGAGTATAGGGACATGCACATCCATCTTGCCCGGAAGATAGTGGTCCTTGTGCCAACAATGAAATTTCTCCTGTTGTTTTATTAATGGAAACGAACTTATCCTGATCAAAATTCCCGTAAGTGCCATACCCATACAGATTGCCAAATGAATCGAAAAATAAAGCTCCCAGCTGATCTACCTGAGGTTGACGCAAGAAGTTGGTGTTTACTGCACCTGTTTCAGGATTGACAATAACAATTCTTTTGTTTCGCAAGTCATGACCATACATGATACCTGTAAAAGGATCAAAAGCAATATCGACAATGCCTACGGTATTGTCCTGCATAGGCACAAAAGTACACTGGAAAAGTGGGTCTTCCAGATCTACTTTGATGATTTGAGCCGTAGTGCCTCCTAGTCCTATCAATAGTAAATATCTCCCATCAGGCGTCACATCACCAGCGTAATAAAGAGGAGCAGGAGGGATATCTTTAGGCAAACCCAAATCCAGTGCTAATCCATCACTCCCTATTTTGCGCAATCTGGCACTATTGGGATCCATTCCGTAGATAAAATTATCAGTAATACGGTATCCCATTGCATTGAGCACTAAACCGATTGAGGATGAAATGGTATCCAGATAAACCTGTTGTCCATCCGTCGAAATCTTTACTTCATAGAGGCCTGAACTATTACTTCCACCCTTAGTAAGACTAAGATAGTACTGTCCTTTGCAAGTAAATGGCTGTTGTCCATAAACACCGTAAGACCACAGAAGGAGAATTATAAAAATTTGTGACTTCAATTTTGATAGAAATATGAAGCTAAGATAGATATTATTTCGAAGGTCCTATGCTCTTTTCCAATAAATTTAAATTAGAATAAAGGTATTATACTGACATTATGAGAGCCAAACCAAAGTATTCTGTCAATTTGTCCTGCTTTATAGTGATGGTACCATTTTTGACCATTAAAATATTTTAAAATAATTAATATCTTTGCAGCAAATTGGCAGCAATATTTAAAACTCATTTTAATATAAAAATATACCATACATGTTCAATTTTTTCAAAAATATTTTCGGTAACAAACATGAGAAGGATGTTAAAGGCTACTCGGAAATAGTCAATAAGACAAATGCCTACTTTCAGGAATATCAATATCTGACAAACGACCAGCTTAGAAATAAGACAATTGAGTTCAGATCCAGGATTTCTGAAAGTCTGATGGATATCGATAGTGATATTACAGCGCTCACCGAAAAAGCGAATCAGGAATCCGATTTCATTCGTAAAGAGGAGTTGTATAATGAAATCGACACTATCAAAAAGGAACGAAACAAGTATCTTGAAAATGCACTGAAACAGATATTGCCTGAAGCATTTGCAGTAGTCAAAGAAACATCACGAAGATTTAAAGACAACCCTACCTTAGAAGTATTTGCAACTGAGCATGATCGCAATCTGGCTGTATCCAAAGAATATGTAATGATAGATGGGGATAAAGCCATCTGGAAAAATACTTGGAAAGCAGCAGGAGGTGATGTGACCTGGAATATGTTACATTATGATGTACAGCTTATAGGAGGAATGGTGTTGCATGAAGGTAAGATAGCAGAGATGGCTACCGGGGAAGGAAAAACATTGGTAGCTACGTTGCCAGCTTATCTCAACGGGTTGTCAGGAGAAGGAGTACATGTCATCACAGTCAATGATTATCTTGCCAAAAGAGACAGCGAATGGATCGGTCCTATATTGCAGTTTTTGATGCTTACTATCGATTGTATAGACAAATATAAGCCCCACTCCCCTGAAAGAATAGCTGCATACAGATGCGACATCACTTATGGAACCAATAACGAATTTGGTTTCGATTACCTGAGGGATAATAGGGTGAGGGATAAGGACGAATTAGTGCAAAGAAAGCATCACTATGCTATGGTGGATGAGGTAGACTCCGTCTTGGTAGATGATGCCCGAACACCTCTGATCATTTCAGGTCCGGTACCTCAAGGTCTGGAAGAGCAGGAGTACATCGAGTTAAACCCAAAGATTGAGCGGTTATTTAATGTTCAGCGACAAATGGCGACAGAGTTTTTGGCTGAGGCTAGAAAACTTATCAAAGATGGCAATACCGGGCATAACGAGGGAGAAGGAGGGCTGTCATTATTCAGGGTCCACAGAGCACTACCTAAATACAGGCCACTCATCAAGTTTCTCAGTGAGGACGGTGTAAAAGTGATTCTTCAAAAGACTGAAAATTTCTATATGCAGGAGCAAAGTAAAAATATGCACCTGGCTGATGCCCCTCTTTACTTTACTATCGACGAAAAAAACAGATCCGTAGACTTGACTGATAAGGGTATCGAATATCTTTCCAAAGGTGAAAACGACCCTAATTTCTTTATCTTACCCGACATCACCCAACAAATTCAGGAGCTTACATCCAGAGAATCAAATGAAAGTATAAAGCTGACGGAAGAAAAAGAAACACTTATTCAAGACTATGCAGTAAAGTCGAGAAGACTACATGCAACAAGTCAATTGCTCAAAGCTTATACCCTATTTGATAAAGATCAAGAATATGTGGTCATCAATGAAGAAGTAAAAATAGTTGATGAGCAAACAGGTCGTATGATGGAAGGCCGAAGGTATTCTGATGGCTTACATCAGGCACTGGAGGCTAAGGAAGGTGTCAAAATAGGCGACATAACACAAACATATGCCACCATTACACTCCAGAATTATTTCAGAATGTATCATAAGCTTTCGGGGATGACCGGTACTGCAGAAACCGAAGCCGGAGAATTTTGGGAAATCTATAAACTGGATGTAGTCGTCATACCTACCAACAAACCTATTGTCAGAAATGACATGGATGATATGGTTTTTAAAACCAGTCGTGAAAAATTCAATGCAGTCATTGACGAAATCGGAAAACTTACTTCATTGGGCAGGCCGGTATTGGTTGGAACCACGTCAGTAGAAATTTCAGAACTGCTCAGTAGAATGCTCAACCTTCGTGGTATCAAGCACAACGTCCTGAATGCCAAACAACATCAACGTGAAGCAGAAATAGTTGCAGAAGCCGGTAAATCAAGTGCTGTAACTATCGCCACCAATATGGCAGGTCGTGGTACAGACATAAAAATCAATGACGAAGTAAAAAGAGCAGGGGGACTTGCTATTATTGCTACAGAAAGACATGATTCAAGAAGGGTGGACAGACAGCTGCGTGGTAGAGCAGGAAGACAAGGTGATCCAGGAACCTCTCAGTTTTACGTATCCCTCGAAGACAACCTGATGCGCCTTTTCCAATCTGAAAGGATTGCTGGTATTATGGATAAAATGGGACATAAAGAAGGAGAAGTTATCCAACACAGCATGGTCACAAAATCTATAGAAAGGGCCCAGAAAAAAGTAGAAGAGAACAATTTTGGTATTCGTAAAAGATTGCTCGATTATGATGACGTGATGAATATCCAAAGAGAAGCAATCTACAAAAAGAGAGATAATGCGCTTGAAGGTGAAAGACTAGAAGTAGATATTCACAGCATGATAGTGGGTTCGGTAGAGCACATCGTAAGTATCAATAAAAACAGAGGCCAATTTGAATCCTTTAGATTTGATTGCCTCACTTCATTAAGCATCGATCCGGAAATTGATGAGGATACATTTAAAAACACTTCTGTAGACGACCTCATAGATCAGACACTTGAAGCTGTAATGGCGCATTACAGATACAAATCGGACCAAATCACAAATTTGCTGATGCCTACGATCAGACAGGTTTATGAAAATGAAGGACATAGATACCGCAGAATAGCTATACCATTTACAGATGGGCGAACAAATCCACTCCCTATTGCTGCAGACCTTAAAACTGCCATAGAAAGCAATGGAGCTTCTATCATGAGAGATATCGAAAAGACCATCACGCTTGCTATCCTGGATGATCACTGGAAGGAGCATCTTAGAAATATGGATGAACTCAAAGACTCTGTTCAGGCAGCCTCATTTGAACAAAAAGACCCTCTTGTAAAGTATAAAATAGAAGCATATAATCTTTTTGAAGATCTGATCAATAAAATCAACCGGGATGTAACCGCATATTTATTCAATGGCAAATTGTTGATTCAGCAGGATGTAAAAGAAGCTAAGGTGCAAAAAACTGATCTTACAAAAGTCAGAACCAGCAGAGAGGAAGAAGCCATCAGAGAAGCAGCTGAAAGTGTCTCTAAAAAGGCTGAAAAACCAGAGACCTTCCGCCGTGTAGAAGAAAAAGTCGGTCGAAATGATCTTTGTCCTTGTGGTAGTGGTAAAAAATACAAGCATTGTCACGGTAGATAATCGAAAGCGAACAGCGATAGAACACTTTAAAGAATGACCAAAATACAAGCATCTGATAGGATTTATATGCAAAGATGTTTGGATTTGGCCATACAAGCCGGTAAAAACACTTTGTCGAACCCTATGGTTGGTGCGATACTTGTTTATAATAATAAAATTATTGGTGAGGGGTTTCATGCTGCTTTCGGGCAACAGCATGCTGAAGTAAATGCGCTGAAAAGTGTGAGTGCCTTTCATCAAAAAAATATTAATTTATCTACTTTATATGTCTCTCTTGAGCCTTGCTCACATTTTGGAAAAACACCACCATGTGTCCACAAAATTATAGAAAGTGGTATCCGAAAAGTAATTATAGGTTGTACTGACCCTAATCCTTTGGTAAGTGGTGCTGGTATTCAATATCTAAGAAATAATGGTGTAGAAGTAATATGTCCGGTGCTCGAGACAGAAAGCCAACAACTCATCTCAAAATTTAAAGCAAATCTCAAAGGACTACCATATATCATCCTAAAATGGGCACAATCTGCTGATGGATTTATCTCCAAAAAAGGAGAAAAGACATGGCTGACGAATGATATGACAGGGATACTGACGCACAAATGGAGGAGTGAATGTGACGCCATTCTTGTGGGAAAAAATACAGCCATCATAGATAATCCGGCCTTAAATGTGAGGCATTATTATCCTGGACCTGACCCCATCAGAATACTTCTGGACACAAAATTGCAATCTCCACAAAATTTAAAAATCTATCATCCTGGCCAAGCTACCTGGATTATTCATTCCACAGGAGAAAATAAGCCTCCGCTCCAGGAATTACAATTTTTAAATGTCAATAACACCAGGGATCTGAAGGAGATATTATCAATGATATACAAAAAAGGGGTCTTTTGTTTATTAGTAGAGGGTGGTTCAGAAGTTCTAAACTCATTTATAAAAGCAGGGCACTGGCATGAAGCAAGGGTGATAAGAACAGACAAAAAGCTTGAAGATGGGATACCTGCTCCACAGGTAGAAGGTACTTTGAAAAGGAAAAAGATCTTAATAAATAATGAAATCTTGTATATTCAAAACCCTGATGATACCCAAACACAATGACAAAAAAAGAGAAAGCTAAATTTGTTTTGGGACAACTGGAGATGCTATACCCGACAACACCCATACCATTATCACATGAGGATCCTTATACCCTCTTGGTCGCTGTATTGCTTTCAGCCCAATGTACAGATGAACGTGTCAACAAGGTAACTCCAGGTCTTTTTGCTTTGGCCAACACACCTGAGGAAATGGCAAAACTGGAAGTGTCAGATATTATGTCTATCATAAGACCCTGTGGTCTGGCGCCTAAAAAATCACAGGCGATTTCAGATCTCTCCAAAATACTGATCGCAAAGTACAAAGGTATGGTGCCTGAAAGTTTTGAGGAATTGGAAGAATTGCCTGGTGTAGGTCACAAGACCGCGTCTGTAGTCATGTCACAGGCATTTGGTATTCCTGCATTTCCTGTAGATACACACATACACAGACTTGCTCAAAGATGGGGGCTTACCAGTGGCAAAAATGTAAAACAAACCGAATCTGATCTGAAAAGTTTATTTCCAAAATCCAGCTGGAATAAACTACATCTACAAATCATCTTTTTTGGCAGGGAATATTGTCCCGCAAGAGGGCACGACATATCTAAATGTCCAATTTGCAGTAAAATCGGCGTTGATAAAAGCAAATGAGGATGTTTTGATATTTCATAACATCCTCATTCTGTGTATTACTATAATGGACTTACTTCTGAATTATAATTTTTTTGGTTTTATTGCCGGAAGGTCCCACTATTTTTAGAAAATAAGAGCCTTCTACAGGGTGAAGTATTTCAATCTTTTTCGAATTTAGACCCTGACCATGGTCCGAAACATTTGTTCCTACTACCCTTCCCAGCATGTCCAACAACATAAATTGCAGGACTCCCTGATCTCTGTTATCAATTTCTATGTAAAAACTCCCAGAACTCGGATTAGGGTAAATATTTACCTCACCAAAATCCTCATCCTTGGTTTTTGACACTATAATACTTAATGTTGCTTTTGTGGTGTCAGAGCCACATTCACTATGAGATATCTGAGTGACTAAATACGTGCCTGAAGACGAATAGGTATGTACCGGATTAGGTATGCTGTCCGTAACACCATCTCCAAAAATCCATTCTATGTCGACAGGGTTTTCACCTGTATATGTAAAGGAAACTAATCCGTTTGCAGATGTATGTGTGAAGCCTGAAAGCAATTTCTCTTTAACGATAACTGCACTCTCAAGTGTATCAGAGCCCAGGTGATTATAAGAAATCAATTGTACAAAATATGAACCTACTGAATCAAAGACAACTGATGGACGGTTTATATTATTATATGTAACACCATTGATTGTCCATTTAATGCTGTCTGCATTGGAAGAGGTACTACTGAATAATACTGGTACTAGTTTACATGCTCCTGAAATTCCAAAAGAAGATATCGGATAAGCATTTATTTCAAGCGTTTGGGAAGTGCTTGTGGAAAACCCACACTGATTATATGTTACTTGTGTGACTGAGTAATTTCCATTTTGTGGAGCTTCAAAATTAGTGTTACTTCCAGTCAAGACATATGTTTGCCCGTTACCAGAAATAATCCAGCGGACTGAGTCTATTGCTGCTGCGGTGTTGGTCAAATTAATTATATTGTCGCTAACAGAAGTATTAAATCCCGTAGCTGGCATAGTCAATATTTGGATATAATCAGTTTTAGTGCTGGTTCCCTGGCCAACGTTATTGAAAACGGTGAGCGTCACATCATAGATTCCAGGATTATTAAAGGTTACAACAGGATTCTTCTCCGTAGATGTAGATGGTACTCCACCCTCAAAAGACCACAAATAGGAGGTGGCTGAAGGCGATGATGCGTTATTAAAGGCAATAGTTCCGGGCGAACATCCGACTGTATTTACAGCAGAAAAACCGGCGTTGGGTGCAAGTTGGACCTGTACATTTTGCTGAACTGATGTTGGTCCACAACTGTTATTTGCCGTTAATGAAACCAAATATGTCCCTTCTGCTGTGTAAACGTGGGTTGGATTAGCTTGTGTACTGGTTTGGCCATCGCCAAAATTCCATACTATGTTGCTACCGTTTAGCACATTTGAAGAGAAATAAACTGTGAGTCCATCATTTACATGTTGCAAGTTTAAAATTGGAGTCGCATTTACTGTTACAAAGTTTTGAAGAGTTGCCTGATTAGAACCATTGGCATTGGATACCAAAAGTGTAACATCATATGTTCCGGATTGATTAAAGAGTACAGTGGGATTCGCTTCCATAGAAGTTGCTGGTGTACCACCTTCGAAAGTCCAAAGATATGATGTCGGGTTATAAGTTGTTGTATTTTGAAAAGTCACCGATTGTCCCGAACAAATAGTGCTATTGCTTGCTGAAAAACCAGCAACAGGCGGTAGAGCTATGGTTACTGTTTGCTGTGTGACGTTGGTCCCGCAATCATTAATAGCTGACATTGAAACAGTGTAAACACCATTATTTAAATATGTGTGGGTAGGATTCTGGAGAGTACTTGTATTTCCATCTCCAAAATTCCAAATGTAAGACGTTGCATTTTGAGATGCGTTGTTAAAAGACACAATGGCTCCATTGGCAGTATATGTAAATGAGGGGACAGTCACAGGTGCCACTGATATAAAGTCGTTTTTAATTTCTGTATCCTGTCCTTGCGGATTAGTCACTTTCAGCGAAACGCTAAATTCACCTGGATTGCTATATACAACCTGAGGATTCTGAAGCGTAGATGTCGAAGGATTACCACCTGTAAATGTCCATAAATAGCCTACGCTATTGGATGAAGACAAACTGGTAAAGTTGACGGTCAAAGGTTGACATCCTGCCACTACATTGGAAGAAAACATAGCTGTGGGAGGTGTAGCAATAGTGACTTGTCTTATTTTTATATCGTTTCCACAATCATTATTGACAGTCAATTTCACATTATACACACCATCATTCTGAAAAGTATGAATAGGGTTTGGTTCATAGCTAAACTGGTTATCACCAAAGTCCCAGATGTAAGAAAATGCGTCATTTCCTGTAAAGGAAAAAGTTGCTGTATTACCTGCCACTGTAAACGAAAAATTTGAGTTCGGAAAATCCTGAACCGTCACCACATCCGGATAAAATATCTGATCTGTTCCAAAAGTATTGTTGACTACCAAAGTCGCTCCATATGTACCGGGTTGGTTATAAAGGACAACCGGATTGGCAGCGGTGGAGGTCGAAGGAGTACCTCCTGGAAATGACCAGGATCTGGATACAACATTGGAGGATAAATCTGTATATGATACCTGCGCGGTTACACAAAAACTATTAATGTCGTAAGTGAAATCAGCAATAGGTGGCTGACCACTCCCTACGCAATTTCCCAGGCAACCTGCACCAGAATATTCTGTTTGAATGGCTGATATAGAGGCAGCTGACCATGTTGTTGCAGAGTTGACTGAAGGTGCCATTATAGTATTACTTCCTGAAGCATCATGATCTGCATTAAAGTTGTGGCCTATCTCATGAGCTGTCATCACTCTCAGTGATGTAGGACTACCCGTCCAATCCTGTAATACATGGTATTTAAAATTAGTACATAATACACCCAACCAGGCTATCCCTACAGTAGGGCCGTCTAAATTCCTGTTTGTCCACAAACCCGCAAGGTCATGCGTAGTGCTGAAACCTGAAGGACCCCAATCTGTGAATGACTCTATTAATACCTCAGCATTGGTGCTTGAAGTCCATGGATCACAAGCAGAACAAGCAGACATCCACTGCTGGCCCATCAAAAATGAGATTTCATCAGCGAATTCATTATCGTAATTGGTCTGAACATCATTCATTACGCCAATATGATGGTTTTCCGCTCCGGATGCTCCTCCATACTTATTGTAAATGGAAAAATCTGATGCAGTATTGTATCTGATTTCTATACACTCTCCTGGCATACGGCTACCTCTCACAGATGAATTTGCATGATTTCTAGCTTTTTTCAACTCATCTTTATCTACCTCATATCCACATTTATATTCTTTTTTATCTTTGATATCCTTGACATTGTAAATGACAAATTTATCTCTTAAATTTGATTTAGTATAATATTGCAAAGGTTCGATATAATATTCTTCACCTCCATGTCGGATAAATCCATAAATAAAATTATCATTGAAGGTCAAAGCAGCTTCACTATTAGATAACCCATTAACGCTTCCGTGCATGGGTATGGCATTTGTTCCTCTTATAGTTTCTGTTATTCCATCACCTTTTTGGATTGTCAAAACATATGAAGGACTGATCAGCTTTGTTTTTCTTAAATTTAAGTCCCACTCAGCACCATTATTCAAAGAAATCTTAAGACTTGGAATATGCTCATTTGCCTTAATTTGAGATAATATTTCTTTGCTATGAATGTTTAAAATCTCATAGTGAGTAAATTTTGTTTCCAGGACATACAATTCTTGTTCACTTTGTGCAACGATGCCTGAATTAAATAGGATAGCAAAAAGTACATTTACAAATACTATCCTGCTCAAGAATTTATTATTCATTATGTTTAATAAAGTTTGGAAAATAAAATTGAAATTAAAGTACAAAGAAAGTAAATAATATTAAGCAGAAAAAGTTTAAGCAAAAATAAATAAATGTTATATCACCAACTTTTTAAAGAAGGGCAAGGTTACATAAAAAGGTAGAACGATTGCGTAAGGGATTTGAACTCTTCTGTGTAGTCGTTGCTTAGGTCACTGTTATGAATGATCAAAGTGTCCCTTTGGGTTGACAAGTTGTGTTTATTGCCCAACCTTATAAGCAGTCTTTCGATGGGTTTTTGTGCTTTGGCATACACTTCTGTTATTTTCACAGGCGAAAAAGTCATATAATTCTGCCATTTCAATAAATCGCAGTCCCTCAATATAAGGGAGTATCAGGTCAAAATGGCCATCAGGGGTTAAAAGCTTTTTTACTGATCTAAGAAGATCTGTATGAGATAATTTTATGGTATGTCTCACATTTTTTTTGTTCTCATTCAGTGAGAAGGTTCCTCCTGAAAAAAAAGGTGGATTGCTGATAATAAGATCGTATTTATGAGTGGTTATCTCACAATAATTTTGCAAAGAATCATATATAGCTTCCAGCCGTTGGCTGAATGGAGACTGTTCCATATTTAACCTCGCCTGTTTGTAAGCGATTTCGTCTATCTCTAGTCCGTGAGCAATGATTTCTTCATTCTTTTGTGCCACCATGATGGCAATAACACCTGTGCCTGTGCCAATATCTAACACGTTTTTCTTGGTACTTATATCCGACCATGCACCCAATAAAACGCCGTCTGTATTGACTTTCATAGTACAGTCATCCTGTTGGATTACAAACTTTTTAAACCTAAAACTATTATCCCCCACATCTTTAGAATTTCGTGTTGATGTAACACTTGCCTTCCATACAAAGTTTACTTTATCACCAATTTTGATTTGTAAGTGCTCCTACCCGAGGTCATTTCCAGAATATAGATGCCGGTCACCCAACTACTGACATCTATCTGATGATCTCCTTGAGATAATGTAGTTTTAAACAGAATTCGTCCTCTTATATCCCTGATTATGAGTTTACTATCTTTGTCAGACCTGATAGTGAATTGCAAATCTGCCGGATTTGGAAAAACCGTAAACCAAGGGGCATTGGTCTGCTGTACTATTCCTGTCGAAATGAAATCCTTACAATCACTAAAATAAGTACATCCCATATATGTTATCCCCAATGCGTATTTTCCTGATTTGAACAAAACAAAATCAGATTTCGATGCACCTAAAATCTGAACCCTTTCCCCATTTACACATTCGTACCATTGATACTTTGCTCCCTCTATTTGAATAGCTTTGAGGGTATCTTTCACTGCATAAAATATAGGTACAAAATTGACAATTTTAATTTCAAAATTCACTGTACTGTCACAACCTTTGACCGATGACAGTAATTCTGTATAGGCCCCTGCATTAAAATAAGTACTGCCCCCTATCGTCAAACCTGCACCTTTACAAATCTCAAAAACAGCAAATGTTACATATTTTTTATTTACTACAATTTTGATATTTAAAACACTATCACATCCATCGGCTTTTGTGATTGTGTCTCTATATATACCCTCCTGATTATATTTTATATTATTTACTGTCACCTCACTACCCTCACAGATGTTATATGTAAGATCTTTTACAACATGATTAAATATTAGCTTAGAGGTCACTATACTGTCGCAGCCTTTTGCCGACGACAATGTATCCAAATAAACACCAGGCTGTGTATATAATTTGATACCAACTTTTACAGATTCTCCCGGACAAATTTTATAATCTATCGATTTGCGGATTACATCATTCACTTTAAGATTCAAAACAATGATGCTATCACAACCAAAATAGTTTTTTAAACTGACTGTATAGACTCCTGACCCAGTAAAAATTTGATTACCGATTTCAACATTCTGACCTGTACAAATATCATTCTGGACAAAATAAAATCGAGGGGCTATTTTTAGGTCAGTGTTGATAATACTATCGCAACCGAAAATTGTCAAAAGTGTGTCTCTGTAAAACCCTGTATTTTTATGAACCTTACTACCGACACGTATACTGTCTCCTTCACAAATTTTAACTACCCTTTGCACAGGTGCCGGTACATTATATACTCTCAAATCAGTCAGAATAATGCTGTCACAAGCCAAATTGATTGAAAATAGTATCCCTGAAGTTGCCTGTTGCTTTATATACTTTAGCTCCAACTTTGATACTATCCCCTTTACATATGGAAACATTCTGCTCATACAAGGAATTTTTAGCAGTGCTGATGTCGGTCGTAATAATACTGTCACACCCTAATGTGGAAATGAGTCGGTCCACATATATTCCTTTAGTTTTGTAAATACTGTTACCTACCTTAATACTGTCACCGTCACATAGTGTCACTTTATTGAAAAAGGATGTCGGGAGTTCAATGATTTTTACTATTAATAAATCTTTACACCCGTTGGGTCCTATGTTTGTTTGAACATATGTCCCCGCTGTGTAATAAGTAATTTGTCTTATTTTAACAGAATCCCCCTGACAAATAATAGCTTCAGCATTTTCTATCTTAGAAGGCAGCACGTTGACTGTTGTAACTATGACACTGTCACAACCATTTACAGTCGGAAGTGTAGTGGCAAAGGTACCTGCAAATTTAAATACTGAATTTCCGATTTTAACAGAATCGCCCTCACAAATGGAGACAGATTGGCTGAGCTGATATTTTGGATACATAAATATTTCGGTCACCAATACACTATCACATCCAGATTTGGATTGTAATGAATCGACAAAAACGCCCGCTGCTGTGTAATTACTATTTCCAATTTTCACTGTATCCCCTTGACATAGATTGACAACCTGATATCTGAGACTATCTTTAAAAACCTTAATGTCAATTTTCCGGCAAGGGTCATTTTGTGCACAACCTCCAAATCCTTTTACAAAAAAAGATGTATTTCGGGAAACGGGAAGATTAAGGAAATCGCCACTTGCAAAAGTGATTCCTCCACAACTATCCCTCTGCCATGACCATTGCGTAGCTCCATTGAGATATCCTTCTTCGACTCTGATGAGTGCTTTTTCGCCAAAACATAGTTCGCTTTTTTCTACTTTAATGGATTTTATATACGGATTGACACAAACAAAAGTATTCCATAAAAAGGCATCTAAGCCTCCATTGGAAAATATATTTATTTCAGAAGATGTGGGATCAAAGTCTGTTATTGCGCCGAAACCTCCCGTTGATATCAGCTCACCATTGTTCTTTAGTTCGAGGTCGTTTATCTGCTCATTGGCAATACCCCCAAGGGTGAAATGATCATTATAAGTGCCATCCTGATTATATATAGCAATAAACGCGTCTGCTCCACCACGAGACTCGCTGCTGTTGTTAAAAGGAAGAGAAGGATTAAAATCTACTTTGCCTCTGAAAAGTCCTGCTACATATATAACTCATTTTTATTTATGATCACTCTGTTTCCTGAGTCATTCCTGAGCATCCCCATAACCATTCACCCATTGTGTTGCCGTTAGCATTAAGTTTGACAATATAAATGTCCGTGGACCCAACTGA
>JADKCF010000008.1 GCA_016714765.1 Saprospiraceae bacterium
TGCATTTTGAAACCCTTCTTTTGAGCACCCTCCATTCTCTTGCATAAATTTGTTGAAGCCTGCGATATTATTGTCATCTGCATCTGATTTTCTGCAATCAGATTTCTGGATGGAATATTTCTCAGAGATTAACATAATCCCCCATCAAACCACTTTTCAACAAGGTTGTTCAGTGCATTAATATTGTAATTGCCAGTAAAACACAGAACCATCTTCTATTTTGTCCGTATCCAAAATTGAATTTTTGTCAGTGTACAAGGGTGGATGATTTGTTTGTTTTTAAGTCTTCGATAGCTTTTACGACTTCAGGATACTCTTCTCTGCATTGTTGTATACAAATCGCTGTAGGATCTTCAGCAACCGAGCCTTTACTATCTACATATCCCAATACTTTGAGCAATTCTATACAGTCATCCACAGAATCATCTCTTTGGCCGGATCCGGAATGAAAGGTAATAATCGGACCCCTTTTTCTCCCTAAGCAAACTACTAAAATAAGACCATCTCCCAGAGGTATTTCGACCTCGATGCTCCCTGGAGGGCAAGGGCTTGTACCCCCGCCATCATTACCTGTATCATTATTAGTACCACTCTGGCCAGGCTCCACTACTTGTAGTACTCGAATTGCCTTCTGTGCAGCTCAAAATCGCCAAAATCGCCAAAATCATAAAATGGATTGCCATCACCAAATCCTCGAATCCAAGACCTGTGCCACCAATTGGTACTGCTGCCGACTCCTTTATTGTTTTAAACAGTTTACATAGACGCGCATACAGCTGCCCTATCTCCTCACAGTCTAATTGCGTTCTGCCTCCGGATGCAAAAATACTGACATAGGGTATTGTGTTATACTACCTCTGTACTGCAGCATATTATACATTCCTGTTTGTAACCTGCTAAAAATGCAGGGTCCAGTATTATAGCCCTTAGTAAAAGAGGACAAGACACCATCTTTTTTTTGTATAATGAGATTAAAAACCCTATTGGGTATATCATGTGTGATCTCTACGGCATAGGTTTCATTTTGTTGATCAATTTTTATATGCTGAGCATGATTAAAATTGATATTTGAAACATTCCAATTTCCATTTCTGGCATTCAGTTTTGTTATTTCTCGGATGATGTAACTCTTTATATCTGGAATCTCATCGAGAGACAGATACTTCATTGACTGATAAGGCATGACATGTTTATCCTCTGATTTCTTTACTCACATCTCCGGATACCGGGTCCAGCTGACACCCACTCAAAAATAAAAAAGCTCAGACCTGCCATCAGCATGAAACTAAATAATTTAAAATTTCTCATTGTGTAAATATAGTATTAAAAATGTAATCAATCATAGAAATTTCTTTCAAAGTTGCGCACCTTTTAGTAAATTTCCTGTCACGGCAAAGATTGTTTTTTTTTTTTTTTTCATAAAAACAATACACCATTTTGGGTAATTTTGGTATATAGAATATTGTATTGTGTAGACCGTTATGTACGCAGCAGTTATACATCAGATTTTAACATATACAGGTTATAAATATGCATGCAGGGCGTTTTTTGTCTTTAATACAGCCCAAGAGCCATACAAATGGAAGCAGTAGGCAGTTTTTTAGAATAGAATGGCCGCCTGAATATAATTGTAAAATTTATTATTTTATCTTGCACTTTCATTAAAGTCTGCCACCATGTCAAAAAATCTGAGTCATCTTTCGGGCCGTAAGGGATTAGAAAATAATTTGTTTGAACAATTGGGCATCAGTGCACAAAAGAACGGAAAAGTAGATGCTGGAGAGATGGATCGGATACAGGCTGAGTTTTTGATTGATGCAACAAATATATATGCAGTCGAGCACCACTTAAAATGTGCAATAAAATATGAATAACACAAAATCAAATGATGAGCGTATCGCAAAAATGACTTTTGCCTCAGTATATCCGCTCTACCTTGCAAAAATAGAAAAGAAGGGAAGAACAAAGGCTGAATTGGATCAGGTAATAGGATGGTTGACGGGTTACAATACTGAGCAACTGGTTGATCAAATCAATAACAAAGTAAACTTCGATGCATTTTTTCAGGATGCAAAACTGACACCTGATGCACATCTTATCACAGGTATGATATGTGGCTATCGTATAGAGGAAATCGAAAATGCGCTCACACGAAAAGTCAGGTATCTGGACAAACTGGTGGACGAATTGGCAAAAGGGAGAGAAATGAGCAAGATTTTGCGAAGCACATAATGATTAAAAACCAACAATTTTTGCCAGGTGAGAGTAAAAAAGGCCAACTTATGGACAGGGTGATAGCGAACTTAAGAAGAATGAAAAATTTGTTGCTTCCAACTATTGGATAATGCCGTAAAACTTCATAATTTTGCGGTAATTATTGAAACTTTAAAGGCAATATAGTAGTTTATAGATTACTTATAAAATTATTGAATCTATATAAAAGTTTTAAAAGGATTGTTTGCAAATGAATACAGGCATAAAATATGATGAGCAGGATGATGTACTGGTAGAAGATGATATTTCTATCGGTGATCGTTCGCAATTGGTTGTCTACAATGATGATTTTAATACTTTTGATTGGGTCATAAAGTGCTTTATGGAAGTTTGTAACCATACACAGGAACAATCCGAGCAATTGTCAATTCTGGTACATTTTAAAGGCAAAGCCACTGTAAAAACCGGGACATTATCAGTTTTGAAACCTATGAAAGATGCTTTGGTTGACAGAGGACTTTCAGCCGTAATAGAATCTCTTGTTGAAGATTAATTTTTGATTATTTAACTATAATAGCAGCATAAAAGGCGCCAGTCATGTAGGCAGCCGCCTTTTTTTTAATGTTGGAAACTCAGCTATGAATTATTTCCTTGACACGCGTATTGCCTTTCCACACCCTGAAGCGGTCAAATCATCGGGTATTCTAGCTATAGCCGGTGACCTCAGTGTGTCCAGGCTCCTTCTGGCATACCATTATGGCATTTTTCCGTGGTACAATAGCAATGAGCCTATATTATGGTGGTGTCCGAAACAAAGGTATGTTATTATTCCCGACAAAGTCAAAGTGGCCAAAAGTATGAATGCATACTTCAATCAGCAAAAGTATCGCGTAAGTTACAATTCTTGTTTTGCGGATATCGTAAACCATTGCCGGAATGTACCTCGCCATGGACAGGATGGAACCTGGATCAATGATGACATATTGGAATCATACACAGCTCTTTATGATCTCGGATATGCCATATCGGCAGAAGTTTGGGATGGAGATGAACTGGTGGGTGGACTGTATGGTGTCTGCCTGGGTAAGGTGTTTTTTGGAGAGTCTATGTTTAGTCTTAAAAGCAATGCATCCAAATTTGGTTTTATTTCACTGGCACGAAAGCTGGCTGCCTCCGGATTTTATTTGATAGATTGTCAGATACAGAATTCCTACCTCGATAGTCTGGGAGGGGAGTTTATGCCCGGCCATGATTTTCAGGCAGTCCTCAAGAAAAACAGAATAGAATGGCTGCAAAATGACTTCGGGAGCTGGCCGTCAGATGAAACTGATGATGTAAGGTAACACCATCGTTCCGTCTATCAGAAAAAGATAATATTTTGCAGATTTGGACGGGCTGGAGTTTATTATAAGCAGCCACGCTATAAAATAGGTAGCCATTATACCTATAAGGCAATGAAAATCAATCAGATATATCCATGCACCATATGTTTCTGTCAGGGCTGCTATCATAAGAAGTCCGGAAGCAATTATTTTTGACCTTTTGATGCCTATTTTTTGAGGAAGGGTAGTGATGGGAGCTGCCGCATCTTCCTGCACATCTCCGATATCAAAAGCCAATGCCAGTGCTGAAACATAGCTCCATCTTGCTATCGACAATAAAGCCGCTTCCCAAGCCGTATACCCTGTTTCAACATATGGTATATAGGCAGTCAGGATAGCAAATACCAGACCGATGATCAGGGGTTTTAGGATGTAATTATGACGGAGAGCATGACTGTTGAGTATGGTTTTTCTAAAATATAATACTGTAAGCACAAAAGCTATGACCAGAACGGGCAATTCAGTAAACATAAAATGCAACCGACTGATTCCAAACGAACCTACTATGATCAGAAAAATGATGGTTATAGCATTGGTAGTAAGATAGGAACGAGTTTGGCTATCATTGTAGTAGAGTAAATATCGCAATTTGTAAAGTAGAAAGGTAACAAAGCCTGACCACACAGCGTAAAGCCAGTCTATTGGATTCGAAGTAGAAGTGTAAGTGAAAGCAGTCAGCAAGGTAGTGCAAACGGCAAGGTGGAAGTATTGCTTTAGGTATTGATCAAAAAAGTTTTCAACAGATATGGATGACATCAATTAAGACCCACATTGTTCTTCATATATTTTTTGATATTAATCCAGAATGCAGCTGCCAGATAAAAGATAACAGGAGAGCCCAATGTAACAAAACTACTGTAAATAAAGTACATTCTTACCTTAGATTCATTGAGACCCCATTTGTGTGCTATAAAACTACACACACCAAAGCTGTATTTTTCTACGATGGGTTTAACTGTGTTTTCGAGCAATGACATATTCCTTAAGTTTGAATGGATAACAACGTCAAAGATAGTTTGTTTTCCGATGATGGTGTAAAATTTATTAATAATTACTCCCCGGTATAAAAATTGTAATCTTTGATGACGGTCTGGATAAAGTTTGTTTCGCTGCCTGATGATTTGATTTCGCAGATTTCTTCTATCTTTTTTACCAGCTTGCGCAATGTCTCGTAGTCATTATTTTTTCTGGCCGTAAGGAATGTTTCTTTTATGATTCTCATGTCGTTATCAGAAAACCGGATCACTTGTGAGTATGTCGGCTGGTAATCAGTGCTGATATTTTCCAGGATTGTATGGCTGATGTTGATGTCATTTTTTAGGGAAATGACGGCGGTACCTGCTGCTATATCACCAAGTCGCTGATGTCTGGGTGATGCGATCATTGATATTGCACCCGCTACACATAGGCTGCCTGTTACATCCACCAGCCTGAAAACCCACCTAGTGAGGTAATCCGTAAAAGAGGCTTGATACCCATCGATTTTCACTACTTTTATGGAGCAAACTTTTTTGCCGATAGTCTGTCCTTCCATCAGTGATTCCTGAACAATGGAATAAAAAGTCACCGGTAAATAAAAAATAATGTAAATACTCATCTCTGACCAAGTATCGAGGTTCAGATTGCCCAAACCCATATTTGAAATGAAGGCCCATTGAATGAATATAATATAAAATATTTTCATGACAAGGTCTATCAGGTAAGCACCCAATCTTGCACCGATGCTGGCAACATTAAAAAAAATGTTCACATTTTGGGTTGTATTGATACTGATTTCAGACATAAATATTATTTTTACCCTTTATGAGAGAAGTGGCATTCATTAAACGCAATAAACAGAAATGGCTTGATTTTGAACAGGCTATTTTGGGTAAAGTTAAAAAGAATCCTGATGATTTAGCGGATTTATACATACAATTAGTCAATGATTTGTCTTTTGCCCAAACGTATTATCCAAAAAGTAAGACTGTTGTCTACCTGAATCATCTGGCAGCTACTGCATTTCAGCAAATCTACAAAACAAAAAGAACGGATACCAACCAGTTGTCTTCCTTTTTCAAAGTGGAGGTGCCATACATTATAAGACAGAACAGGAGATTTCTGGTTTATGCATTTGTTCTGTTTTTTATTTCCGTTTCGCTGGGCGTATTGTCAGCTATCTACGATGACTCTTTTGTGCGCCTCATACTGGGAGACGAATATGTAGATCTCACACTGGATAACATCAAAAAGGTGACCCAGTGGCTATTTACAAATCAGGTTCCAACTGGGGTAGTTTTATCGGTATCACTATGAATAATCTGCAAGTAGGGTTAAAGTGTTTTGTTTATGGTGTGACAGGTGGATTCGGAACAATGTATATCATGTTTCACAATGGGATAATGCTTGGATCATTTCAGACATTTTTTGCACAGCAGGATGTCTTTTGGGAAAGTGTAAGAGGTATTTGGATTCATGGAGCGATGGAGATATTTGCCATAGTGATCGAAACGATGGCTGGGCTTATACTGGGAGCAAGCATCTTATTTCCGGGTACATATTCTCGCCTGGATTCATTTAAATCAGGCATGAGAAAAGGGCTCAAAATAT
Organism: Saprospiraceae bacterium; assembly: GCA_016714765.1. Lineage (GTDB taxonomy): Bacteria > Bacteroidota > Bacteroidia > Chitinophagales > Saprospiraceae > OLB9. Next base: position 6,186 of record JADKCF010000008.1, read on the forward strand.
GGTTAAGCACAATGCCATTTACTATCATGGCGGGGTTTTTAGAAGGTTTCATCACAAGGTATTCCAATGTCATGCCCAATGTAGTCAGTGCAGGTATTATATTGATGACCCTATCGCTGATATCATGGTATTATCTTGTGTATCCTTTCAGGCAAATGGACATTGAAAAGATTGATATATGAAAATGCCGAAGACTTTGCTTTTATTATCACTGCTGTTTGTGACATGTTGCTATTTCAGGCTTCAGTCCCAAAATGATAGTATTGTGGCAGACAGCTCCATTATCAGGGACACAACCACCTATGCCCAACGATCGGATACAACCACGGCTGCCCTCCACTTCAGAGATGGATTTAAAGAGGAATATAGAGGTAGAGATTTTGAATATACGGAGAAAGAGAGTAAACCCGGCTTACTTTCAAAATTTTTGGAATGGTTATTTCAGAATAAAACTTCTAAAACCGAAACCCCACTCTTCTGGATATCCTTTTTTAAAATATGTATAGCCATGACCGTACTTTATGGTGTATATGTCATTGCAAATACGCTCATGGGCAAGGAAGGCAATTGGCTGTTTGCTAGTAAGTCAGAAGGCGTGAAGTATGGTGTATCTGAAGCCGACATTGCTGACACCGATTATAACCTTCTTATCAAGGATGCCCTCAGCGAAGGGAATTTCAGAATGGCCATCAGGTATCATTATTTGTTGACACTACAAAAACTTACCTTAAAAGGCCTGATATCTTATCACATGGATAAAACCAATTCAGATTACCTTTATGAGTTGAAAGAAAAAAATCTCTCACAGTCATTCAGGTATGTTTCTTATATCTATGACCATGTGTGGTATGGTGGATTTGACTTTTCTGTACAGGAATACGATAAAGCCAGAGCAGCATTCGACAAAGTCACAAAAATGATCTGATATGAATAAATCTACAGGAACATTTTTGACAATCCTGGCGATAATAGTTGTCTTATTTTTCGTCGTTTCATGGATGATGCCCACGCCGATAGACTGGAAACCGTCTTACAATACAAAAGATAAAGTGCCCTTGGGACTCTACGTTCTGGATCAGGAGATAGATTCATTATTCAAAAGGCCGGTGCAAAAAATTAAAAAGCCTGTAGCAGAATATTTAAACGATAGCATTGGAAATGATTCTAATAGGTATAATGAAAATATATTATATATAAATCGTTACCTGGATTGGGATGAAAAAGATACTGATAAAGTATTGCGATTTGTGAAGGAAGGCAACACAGCTTTTATAAGTGCTGGCTCCTTTTCTGAAGGCTTGCTGGACAGCATCCATGCCCAGGTTAACAACACTCCTGCCAGATTAAATGATTGGAGCAGTATGGATACGTCACTCACCATCCGACTGTACGACAGCTGTGATTTCTTTACTCAGATCACTGAAAACAAAGGTATTTTAGGTTCTTATTTTACCCGGTATGATACTACAAATTCGTTAGCACTAGGTTATCTGAAGTCCGACAGGCAAGATGAGGTGAATTTTATCAGAACTGCTTTGGGAAAAGGATACATTTTTATACACCTCGAACCCGCCGTGTTTACTAATTATTTTATTTTGCAGAATCAGTACTATCATTATGCAGAGCAAGCCTTGTCGGCAATACCTGCTTCACAGCAAATTTTTTGGTGTCTGAATGATCAGACCTCCAAAGTGATATCTGACTCGCCGCTGCGATTTATCAAATCACAACCCCCTTTGTTATGGGCCTGGTACCTGACCCTGGCGTGTATGCTGCTTTTTGTCATCTTTAATGTCAGGAGAAGTCAGAGAGTCATACCTATTTTGCCTGCACCGGCCAACACCTCCGTCGAATTTGCCAAAACCATTGGTAACTTATATTTTTTAGAGGGAGATATCAGAAACGTGATGAATAAAAAAATTGTCTACCTGATGGAAAGAATCAGATCAGAATTTCATGTAGAAACTGACATACTGGACAATAAATTTGTACATTCGTTGCAGGCAAAAAGTGGAAAAGATCCCAAAGTCATAGAGCGTATGATTTTTTTGGTCAACAAACATAAAGATACAGATTATCATTGCTCGGTGGATGACCTTAAAAGGTTAAATACCGCAGTTGAATTTTTTTTAAATAATCATTAATACGAAATGGAAGAAGAAATCACCAAAAACGAGATGACTCAAAATGATGATGCATTACAATTTGATTATCGAATGGATATGTCATTGGTTCATGATAAACTGAAGTTGGTCCGTGACGAAATTGCGAAAGTCATAGTAGGGCAAGAAAAAATGCTGGACTTACTGCTTCTTTCTACCTTAGCCAATGGGCACGTCCTGCTCGAAGGCGTACCTGGTGTAGCCAAAACCATCACAGCAAAATTACTCGCCCGCACCCTGGATGTAGGATTTTCCAGGATTCAGTTTACGCCTGACCTCATGCCTTCAGATATATTGGGAACCCTAGTTTTGATGTAAAAAAATCTGATTTCGAGTATCGCAAGGGTCCTATATTTTCAAATATTGTACTCATAGATGAGATCAACAGGGCACCTGCCAAGACACAGGCAGCCCTCTTTGAAGTCATGGAGGAACGACAGATTACCATAGATGGAGAAGCGCACAAGATGGCATTGCCTTTTTTGGTCATTGCCACTCAAAATCCCATAGAGCAGGAAGGAACCTACAGATTGCCCGAAGCACAGCTCGATAGATTTTTGATGAAAATAGAAATAAATTACCCTGAGCTGGATGATGAGATCGAAATCATACACAGGGAACATTTTAACACTCACTCTGACAAGTTGAGTAATATTGGTACCCTTGTATCCGGACAGGAAATTCTGGAGTTCCAGGCATTGGTAAGAAAGGTCAGAGTAGAGCAGCAAATCATCTCATATATAGCAAAAATAGTGGTCAATACCAGGCAAAATGCCCTCCTGTATTTAGGTGCTTCGCCCCGGGCTTCCATCGCTATTCTCAATGCCTCCAAGGCTATGGCAACTATTAAGGGCCGGGATTTTGTCACACCTGAAGATATCAAAGATGTGTCATATCCTGTACTGGGACACAGAGTGGTAGTCGCACCGGAAAAAGAAATGGAAGGAATCACGTCTAAAATGATTATTCAACAAATCGTGGAATCAGTAGAAATACCCAGATAATATACCAATCACAATGATATGTTTTGAGATCTGATAAATCAAATTAAATGACAGTAAAAGCGAGTTATAATTTTTTAGGCCAAAGTGATAATATTATTTTATGATTTTTTTAAAAAATGTTTGGAATGGACTGTATCTTCATCGATGGTTTTTTTACCTTGGTGCAGGTGTCATTTTTTTGTTCATAACAGCTTTTTTTCTACCGGCCTTGTTTTTACCTGTCAGATTTTTACTATTTGGATGGATCACATTGACATTGTTGGATATCATACTGCTTTTTAGAGAGAACGGCCTTTATGCCAAACGGAAACTTCCCGAAAAAATGTCTAACGGAGATCAAAATCAGATAGACATCATTGTGGAAAACAGATATAACTTCAAAATAGATACTGAATTGATAGATGAGATACCGATCGAATTTCAATTCAGAGAATTTTATTATTATCAAAAAATACGGGCAGGTCAGACAAGTATTTTTAACTATTCATTGAGACCTGTCTTCAGAGGTGTGGTTTCATTTGGCAAAGTCTATGTGTACGTTTCTTCTCCACTCAGGATGGTAAAACGCAGGTATGCTTTTGACGAGAAGGCAGACATTTCAGTATTTCCTTCATTTGTGCAGATGAAAAAATACGAACTGATGGCTTTTTCTCACAAATTGTTCCAACATGGCCTGAAGAAAGTAAGGAAGCTGGGCCACACTATGGAGTTCGAGAAGATCAAAGAGTATGTTGCTGGAGATGATTTCAGGACTGTCAACTGGAAAGCTACAGCAAAAAGCAGTAAACTGATGGTCAATCAGTATCAGGATGAAAAGTCACAATCTGTATATTGTATATTGGATAAAGGAAGGGTGATGAAAATGCCATTCGATGGGCTAAGCTTACTTGATTACGCTATCAATGCCTGTCTTGTTGTGACCAATGTAGTACTGCGCAAGCAGGATTATGTTGGATTTTTTTCATTTTCACGCAAAGTGGAAAACAGGGTGGTCCCTGATAGGAGAAGCACGCAAATGCAACGCATCATGGAAGCACTTTATAATGTTAAAACTGATTTTTACGAGTCGGATTATGGAAGACTTTATGGAGAAATTAAAAAAAATATTCCACACAGAAGCTTGCTTTTGCTGTTTACTAATTTCGAAACATTGGATGGACTCAATCGCCAACTACCGTATCTGAAAGCTATTGCAAAAAACCATCTGCTTATTGTAGTCTTTTTTCACAATACTGAGTTGGATATACTGATCAAATCAGAGACGGATGATACACAACAAATTTTTGATAAAATCATTGCTGAAAAGTTTGTTTTCGAAAAGAAACTTATTGTCAGTGAATTGCGAAAATATGGCATTCAAAGCATCTTGAGCAAGCCAGAAGATCTTACTATCAACACCATCAACAAATACCTAGAGATCAAATCCAGAGGAATGATTTGAGAGTGAAATTTTTTAAATCGATGGGAAGTATGATCTTGAGATAAGTCATAGGATGTACTGCTTAATGCTGTTGTCCAGGTGTGGTTTGTTTTTGGTATCGGGTCCCCTGAGTGAAAAATGGTTTTCCCTGCAGTGCCTGCACTAAGGTCAGGACTGCCAGAAGACCGTATAAAATGGCAGTAAAAATAATTGCTTTGTTATACAAAGTAATCAACATTTACCCTATTAAATATGGCTAATGGTGTAATCAACGCCCCGAAGTGTTCGGGCTTAGCAGCCGTTCAGCGGACCTACGACAAATTCAAAATCCTGCTTGACAGCCACGCCATCTGAAGTAGCAGGTACCCAGGAGGGCATATTTTTAATGACATCCTCTATGGTTTTATCTGCAAAGGCATCTTCAGAGCTCATGTGTACTTTTACATTGTCGATGGTTCCATTTTCTTTAACTGTAAATCGAACCATACCATTTTTCAAAAACTTACACCCGGCAGCTACCATTTTGTCTATGGCATTTTCTTTCAAATAGGCTTTCAGCACTGGCTGACCACCGTCAAAGTAAGCTTCAGTTTGGGGTATAATTGTAGCCGCAAAATCCAACTTACGGGGATCCAGTTGATTGGTGACTGAGTTTTTATATTTGTAGTGAATGGTAATATTGACCACTGTGCCTAGTACCACCCCCTTGAGCATTTCCGTTTGTTTTGCTGTCAATATATTGTTGTTGCTGAAAGTTTTTGTGGATGTGCCATCCTGACTAGTGGTTACTTCCACAGAGACATATTCACTGATCCAGTTTTTTGGATATCCTGTAATAATGTCATCCAGCATTGTAGCTTTCTGGACTGCAGCTTTTTGCAAAGGACGTTCGTACTGACCCCGGATTTCATAATTCAAGTCCTGAGCATATGCCTGAAAAAAACTCATGAAACCGACTAAAAAAGAAATGATGCTGAATTTCATATGGACTATTTTTGTTTGTAAACTACCGAATTATTAAGATAAAAAAATGCAATTGTGAACAATCAACTTATTTACAACAAAATTAATCATTTTCAGAATAAATGTTATTTTTTAAATTAATATGTCCAACAAGCAGATAACAGCCCAATAATAGAAAAATTACTAACCAATTTTTATTCCTCTTCAGAATTTTCGTCTGCAGGAGCTGTCAGATAGCCTCTTTCATTCAAGAAGGTAAACCATTTTATAATTTTTTTCATATCACTATGAAAAACACGATCTCTGTCATAATCCGGTATGATTACTTCAAAGTACTTCTGAAGTTCTTTGTGCACAGTACTTGCTGAGGGTACAGGATGTGTGGTTTGATGGTCCAACATGGATTGGAATACTTTTGCAATTTCTACTGTGTCATCGTCCGTATATATGGCTACTGTTTCCATAGGAGTAAACTGATGCTGCCTTACAGAACAAAATTTCGTTTTTCCTGTATCCACATCTGCTACCAAAAGACCATTACTTTTAGTTGCTACCAACTTAAAAAGACCAGATAAACCACTTACCGCAACTATGTTTTTAATATTCATACCGACACAATTATTTTATGGACTGCAAAGATAGACTTTATAACAAAATTCGAGAACAGGAAACTGTATATTTTACCTGACGCTTAATTATAGAAGCTTTACTGGACGTCAATCATCTAAAAATCATCTCTGATATTATTGTATTTGGCTCCGAAGCTGCTTATCTTGCGCCAAAATAGTAGTACATATGTCATCCCTTTTTGAAAAAATTTCAGAAAGTGCTTCATTTCTGAAGGCAATTGTGCCGGATATTTCGGGGACTGCTGTAGTACTCGGGACAGGATTGGGCAGTTTTGCAGACAAATTAGAAGGTAAAGTTGAAATTCCCTATAATACAATTCCGCATTTTCCAGTTTCAACTGTGCAAAGTCATCATGGACATTTGGTGTTTGGATACAAATCCGGAAAACCTGTAATAGTTCTTTCAGGTAGATTTCACTACTATGAAGGCTATTCAGCAGAAGTAGTTGCTTATCCTGTAAGGGTATTGAAGGCGCTGGGTATAGAAAGAATTATATTGACCAATGCTGCCGGTGGAATAAATCCGCACTTTAAAGAAGGCGAAACGGTCATAGTGACGGATCATATCAATATGATGCCCGACCACCCTTTGCGCGGCAGCAATGATGAAAGACTTGGCCCGAGATTTCCGGATATGATGAATGCTTACGATAAGGAGTGGATTGAGGTTTTTAAAAACATTGCCAGTACGCTAAACATATCAATGCCATCCGGCGTTTATTTAGGATTACAGGGTCCAAGTCTCGAAACACCCGCTGAGTACCGGATGGCACACATATTGGGAGCAGATCTTGTGGGTATGTCCACCATCCCTGAAGTGATAGTAGCAAAACATTCAGGAATGAAAGTGTGTGTTTTTTCTATTGTTTCCAATGTCTGTTTTCCACCTTCAGCATTGACAGAAACGACGATAGAAAGTGTTATATCAGTGGTGGAGCACTCAGCTAAAAAGTTATTAGCCATTTTGGATTATTATTTCGAATCATATACAGATTGATGCAGCCAATAGAAAAAGAAATTCCGGACTCGTCCGTGCCTGATGATTATATTGATATCATCGGAGCTAACGAAAACAACCTCAAAAACGTCAATGTCAGAATACCTCGAAACAAGCTGGTAGTAATCACTGGATTGAGTGGAAGCGGAAAGTCGTCTTTAGCATTTGATACTTTATACGCGGAAGGTCAGCGGCGATATATGGAGACTTTTTCTGCTTATGCCAGGCAATTTATAGGTGCTATGGATCGACCCGAAGTAGAAAAAATAGACGGTTTGAGTCCAGTCATTTCTATAGAGCAAAAAACAACTGCTTGGAACCCCCGTTCAACCGTAGGGACGACCACAGAGATTTATGACTTTTTACGATTGTTTTATGCCAGGGTAGGGGAAGCATACTCGTATATCACGGGTGAAAAAATGGTAAAATATACTGAAGAGCAAATCATAGATCATGCCCTGACCCATTTTAATGGAAAAAAAATTGCCATACTGTCACCTGTCATAAGAGCCCGAAAGGGACATTACCGGGAGCTTTTCGATCAGACCAGAAAAAAAGGCTTTACCAAAGTGAGAGTGGATGGCGAAATGCTAGATTTAGTTCAGGGACTCCAGGTGGACAGATACAAAGTGCACGATATAGAGATTGTGATTGATAGATTAAAGGTGGAGGAAGATAAAAAAGAGCGGCTCGTGACATCTCTGCAATTGGCACTGCGCATGGGCAATGACTTTATTATGATAATCAATACGGATAATAATGAAATAAAAGCATATTCAAAAAGTCTGATGGACCCATTATCAGGCATCTCATACGAAGAGCCGTCTCCCAATAATTTTTCATTCAACAGCCCGTATGGTGCTTGTCCTGATTGCAATGGTCTGGGAGAGTTGCATAAGGCAGATATGGCAAAAATCATTCCCGACAGGTCTAAAAGTATAGAAGAAGAAGCCATTAAACCCTTCGGTGCAGTCAGAGATAATAATACATTCAAACAGCTTAAGAAAATTGCAACAGATTATAAATTCAGCTTTAGTACAGCTGTGCAGGATATACCCGAAAAGCCCCTCAATATCATACTCTATGGTGGTGACAAATCTTATGGTGTCAATTATGGAAATGTAGCCAATGATTATCTTTACGATCTTGCCAGCGAAGGTATCGTGAATATGGTAGAAAGATGGTATAGAGATTCGGGATCAGAAAAAATCAGGTCATGGGCAGAAGATTTTCTGAGTATCATAAAATGCCCGGCATGTCAAGGTTACAGGCTGAAAAAAGAATCATTGCACATCAAGCTCGGAGGCAAACATATAGGTGAGCTGGCTGAGATGAATATAGATGAACTCTACAACTGGATCACTGACTTGCCTGCACTTCTGGATGAAAAACAAAGAATAGTATCTTTTGAGATATTAAAGGAAATCCGACTCAGACTAGGCTTTTTAATCGAGGTAGGTCTCGGTTATCTGAGTCTGAACCGTACTACACGAACACTATCAGGTGGTGAATCCCAACGTACCCGTCTGGCAAGTCAGATAGGTAGCCAATTGACAGGTATCACCTACATCATGGATGAACCCAGCATAGGACTTCATCAGCGCGACAATCATAAATTGATAAATGCATTGCGTGAACTTACTGAAATCGGTAATTCGGTACTTGTAGTAGAGCATGACAAAGACATTATGCTCGCTTCAGATTATATCATAGATCTGGGCCCCGGTGCTGGTATGCACGGAGGTGAGATCGTCACACAGGGTACACCTGAGGAATTTATGAAATTGGGAGGCACCACCGCAGGTTATCTGAGTCACCGACTGAGTATAGAAGTTCCTAAGATAAGGAGGAAAGGCAATGGAAATTTTCTCGAAGTGCGTGGCGCAACCGGTCACAATCTTAAAAACGTAGATGTCAAACTTCCATTAGGTACACTTATATGTATAACAGGAGTAAGCGGAAGTGGCAAATCATCCCTGATTAATGAGACTTTGTACCCTATTCTTAGGCAACATTTTTACAACAGCATACAGAAGCCTTTACCGTATAAGAACGTGTCCGGACTTGAACATCTGGATAAAGTGATAGAAATAGACCAGTCCCCTATCGGGCGTACTCCCAGGTCCAATCCGGCAACATATATTGGGGTTTTTACTGATATACGTAAGCTTTACGGAGAGATGCCGGAATCTAAAATAAGAGGGTATCAACTCGGCAGATTTTCATTTAATGTAGCCGGAGGCAGGTGTGAAACATGTGAAGGTGCTGGTAAGAAACTCATAGAGATGAATTTTCTGCCTGATGTACTTGTGGATTGTGAGCAATGTTTCGGCAAAAGGTACAACAGAGAGACGTTGGAGATACTTTACAAAGGCAAATCAATATCTGAAGTCCTGGAAATGCCTGTAGAAGAAGCTACTGAGTTTTTTAAAAATGTTCCATCCATTTATCGCAAGTTAAAAACACTGGATAGTGTGGGACTCGGATATATCACGCTGGGGCAGCAGGCTACTACACTTTCAGGCGGAGAAGCCCAAAGAGTCAAGTTGTCAGAAGAATTATCAAAAAAAGATACTGGCAACACTATTTATATTTTGGACGAGCCTACTACAGGTCTCCATTTTGATGATATAAAACAGCTGTTGGGTGTGATAGACAAACTGGTAGAAAAAGGTAACACCATTATCATCATAGAGCACAATATGGATGTAATAAAAGTAGCTGATTACCTGGTGGATCTTGGTCCCGAAGGTGGCAACGCAGGCGGAACAATCATTTTTGCTGGTACACCGGAGGAAATGGTTAAAAAAGGCAAAGGATTTACTGCGCAATACTTGAAGCATGAATTAAGTTCAATGTAGAATTTTAGGCTCAGGGCAGAATATCGAAGTCGAAGTATAGGATCAACAAATTATGTATCAGGTAATGTATTTAGCTTGATATGACTGCAATAATGTCATTTGCTTGACACTAACGTTCGATATTTTCATAGTAAAAGAATGTAAATGTTACTCCTCCCAAACAACAACAGTATAAACATCAGATAGTAGAAGATCCGCAGCGATGGTTTGGATGTGTATTTTGTCATCGATGGTCCTGTAATCTTTTAATGTCCAACTACCGTCATCATTTTTATAATAATGCTCTACTCTGACAGACATAGAATCTATGAGGATATACTCTTTCAAGCTAACTATATCTCTATACAGAGTGAATTTTTGGCCTTTGTCATAATCGTAAGTACTTTTACTCAGTATCTCCATAATCACTGATGGATTGACGACCGTGTCTTTTATTGTATCAGTCATTTCAGGCTGACCACATATTATAGAAATATCTGGATAGGTAAAGAATGAGTTTTTTGGAATGTGAATTCTCAAATCACTACCATATGGCTGACATGGTTTACCTTTTAATTTACTTCCAAGATTTATGTATGTATTTTTGAAAATCTGATTATGTCTGAATGTTGCTCCACTCATAGCAAATATTTCACCACGGTAAAATTCGTGTTTTTCTAAAGCAAGCCTTTCACTGTCAAGGTATTGTTCTGGTGATACATGTTGCTTTTCTGGAAGTCCCATTTTATTCAATTTATATGCAAATATAGATGTTTTTTTGTAAATTGATTTTATGAAAATACTACTAAGATGGTATGGCTAACACTGCTTGATGAAGTGTTGTGAAGCACTTAAATGTTAAGTCTACCTATACAGATGGTAATTTCCCCATAATACTAGATAGAATGGGCTTAAACCCATAAGTGCCCATGATAAAACCACTAGACTTGAGTATTTAACTGAAATTACCTTATCACCCATGTTTGCTGATTTTTTGTAAGTTAAATCAAAGTCAATATTGCTGATAACCAATGGCTTAATGTGAATAATTATCAAACTTAATAGGATGTACCGCAGAAAATATAAAAAATGAGATGTAAAAACAATGCTTTTTATTCATTTTCTATTTTTTTGGGTTAATAATTTGCATCTTTGTAATAGAAAAAATCAATGGTGAAATGAAACAGAAAATGAGCCATATAAAAACATCAATGCACGATCTGTGGCACACTTTATTTCCTGACCTGTGCCTGGCATGTCTAAAAATGCCCAAAACAAGAGATGCTTATTTTTGCATAGAATGTCTGCACGATATGCCATATACAGATCATTTTATCATAAAGGACAATAATGTTACCAGGCATTTTAAAGGTAGAATTTCCTTGCATCACGGGGCAGCTTTGCTGAGATACAGGGAGGAAAGTATAGTGCAAAATATGCTGCATGGGTTAAAGTACAAAAAACGAAAAGAAGTAGGAGAGGTCATGGGTGCTATTGCGGGTTCAAAATTTTTGGATTCTTCAATTTTTTTAAGACCTGATATTATAGTACCTGTTCCGGTCCATCACAAAAAAGTATTGCGAAGAGGGTATAATCAAAGCACCATATTTGGCTATGCAGTTAGTGAGCAAATCGGAGTCCCATTTGTAGAGGATGTCCTGACAAAAGTTGTAGAGACGAAGTCTCAGACTGGCAAATCCAGAACAGCAAGAGTAGCAAATGTAGAGGAGGTATTTGTACTTAACAAACCCGCTGACATATCCGGAAAGCATGTTTTGCTCGTAGATGATGTCGTGACTACCGGTGCCACAATAGAAGCGTGTTGTCTGAAAATGCAGGAAACCAATGTTTCGAAAATATCTGTTCTGACGATTGCCGCTGCCTTGTGAAAGGTGTTATCAGAAGAATTAAGAGATTTTTTATTTATAACATGCAATATTATTACAATATGTATTATATTTGCTGTCAAAATATTAAATCAGATTAGTATGTCAGATGAAATGAAACCCGTCATCATCGATGAGAAAACTCAAAGGCTCCAGGAAATAATAGAACAGACAGAGCGTGATTTTAATCATGAAGTGAAAATCACTCCGGGCGAAGCCAAACGTATCGACCTCATCCGAAAGATGAAACAGGATACGGATAAGCAGGAATATATGATCATGTTCAATGCACTGATGATAGGCTTGACTTTAGTCTCGTTGGTTCATTTTATATTATTCAACACCATTTTTTCATTGATTTGTCTTTTAGCGGGTATTCTGTATTTCATTTATATCCGTAAGCGACTTACAGCAGCTACACTGCAGTTGGCTGATTATAAAAACAACTTTGATAAGTATTTGTGGGAAGGCTTTTACCTGAAAGAAATGAGATATTCTGCTGTAAAGCTGGCTTATTTTATTTTTTTCCCGTTTGTGATAGTTTTTTTGACTGATTTTTTGAGGTACAATGATGAGAGGGTTTCCTTGTGGATGGGGGTTTTAGTGGCATTGGCTATCAGTAGCATCGGTTGGATGATATTTTTTTCTGACGATAAACAAGTACTTGAAAGTATAGAATCAGATCTGAAAGCACTGGAGTATATATGATTTTCTATACTCATACGGCTTAAAACCTGCATAATTTGCCCATAAGAAAGAGTAATTCCATTTGTATTGATTGCTAAAAATAGAAAAGACTGCCTAAGCAGCCTTTTCTACACATCTGAGAAAAACTCAATGAATCAAAACATCATTTTTCTTTATTGTTTATTTATTGATGATAACTCTGTGCGGAATTGGGCCGGCAATTTTATGAGCATCAAAAGCATTCTTCACTGATTCGAGTGTACCAAAGTATACGTCCCAATAATCTTCCTGTGCACAATAAGGTCTGATAGCAAGCGTGACCATACCATCTCCGACTTTTTGTACACTCACTTCAGGAGCTGGTGTTTTAAGGACTTTTGGATTGGCCAACATCGCGTCAGTGGCTACTTTTCTGGCGTTTTCAATATTTTCAGCCGGATCTATAGCCATGGCCAGATCTACTCTCAGGTTACCGTGTGAGGTATAATTTACGATCGTACCTGTAGACAAAGCACCGTTAGCAAGGATAACAGTTTTGTTTTCAGGGGTCAGCAAAAAGGTATTGAAAACACCTTGTTCTTTTACATTACCTACATGACCTTGTGCTTCTATAAGGTCACCCAGTTTGAAAGGTTTAAACAATAACATCATCACACCACCTGCGAAATTCCCCAGAGTACCATTAAGTGCGGCACCTACACCAACTGCCAAACCTGCCAGTATCGCTGCAAAGGAGGTCAGATTGACACCCAACATACCGAATACTGTCAACAATAAAAGAATGTTGAGCATGATCTTTACGAACGAACTTAGGAAACTCTGTAATGAAATGTCTACTTTTTTAGCATTCAAAACGCGGATCAACATGTTGCCAATCCATTTGATAATAACACTTCCGATGAGATATACAACGACTGCACCAATTAGCTTTGGAGCATATTCGATGGATAATTCTGTAATTTTACCAACAAAATTTACTGTGGTAGAGATAGGAGCGGTTGCTTGAAGGAGCATGTTTTTTAAATTTATTAGTTATACAATACATGTGAGACCATCCTTACAGAAATAAGTCACCACAAAAAGTAATAAATTTAGCAATTCATAAAATTTTGTTAAAAAACATGTGGTATCACACTTTTGGGATCGTCATCTCAGTTTGCAATATTTAATTTTGCTTTTGTTTGCAATAGTATTTGCTCTCTGGAAGTGAGAAATTGTCTGTTTTGGAAGGCCACAGAAAAATAATAAGTTGGTAGAATAATATGCCATAGTTGGATTCTCCGAATATTCCAAATTCAGTAAATGAATTGATAAGGATAGGTATAAATATCCCGACTAAAAACAACCTTTTGGATTTCTCTTCCCGCAGCATCGCACGGATGGTAAAAAACACCTGAAAGAGTACTATGGTAAGCCCGATAAATCCAAGATTCATCAAGACCTGTATAAATGTATTGTGGGTCATCTTACCGGGGTAGGTGTGAGTACTCTGAAAATACTCTTTGTAATCTATCCTCATAAAACCAAAACCAAGGAGAGGCTCTCTGGGTAATCCTTCAGTTATCAGTGCTTTCCAAAACGGAAGCCTACCAGTCATGCTCATGATCTCTTCAATCCTCTCAGGGTCTCCATCTTTGAGTACTACCTTCCAAATAGCCGGTGGGGTGATAATCAGCATTGCGGCAATAATCACAATTTTTACTTTTTTCTTTTCTGACTGAAATATATGGTACATAATGATAAGCAGAACGCCTATAAGCGATGACCTGGATCCTGTTTCCATTAAAGCATATGTTATGATGATCATTTTGAAAATTATCCATTTTTGTGATGGGTTTTCATAAAGATCTGCAATAAAACATGCAGCTCCAACACCGCAAGCATTCCTAATTCATTGGGATTCATCATATATCCCCCCAATCTTGCCTCTTCGCCTCCATGAGTTAGTCTGAAAAATATATCAGGGGCTACAAATTTGCCTATCACAAATACTAACAGTAGCACGAATGTGCTGTCTCCCACCATACGATGTACTTTGAGTCCATGACCAGGGTAATATACATCGAACAGCATGATAGATTTTGTAAAAAAGTAGGCAAATATGAGATTTTGTGTAGTCATAAACCATTGGAGGGCACTATACCCTACATTGGTACTCCACATAAATGAGGCAAAACCAAGGAGGAGATAAGCAAAATACAAAAATGGGGCCCCATGATTCTTCCATGTCAGTGTATCTACTGCCTTGTTTTTCAAAATGCTGTAATAAACTGCTATGGATCCAGCCAGGACTCCCATGCGACCGACGACCTTGATAATGCGGGTGATGGTTACATTTTCACTCCATGTAAAAAAGCAAGCTATCATCAGCAACATCAAAATAAACATGATTTGCCCTGTCATTTTTAGAAAACGGGCATCTTCAGATTTGTTTTCTGTATATGAATTATGTGCTTCTATAGCTACTTCCATGATTTATTTTTGGTCCAGTGCGTTTTGATACATTTTTTGGTATTGGGGTATAAGAACTTCCCATGAGTAGGATCGTCTGACCATTTCCTCACATCTTTGGCTGTATTGATCAAGTATATTGTGTTGCCAAGCCTTAACCATAGTGACCATTGCCTTATTCAATTCTGTGGTGTTTTCATTTTTGACAGCGATGCCTGCTTCATGTAGGGTGATGTTTTCGGCTATGTTGGTTGCCTCGGTGACGATGCATGGTATGCCCATGGCAGCAGCCTCCAGTACAGAGGCAGGAAGGCCTTCATTGCGAGATGCATGAATAAATACATCCATTTTTGACATTATTTCAGATTTTTCATGACCGAATTTGCTGCCCCAAAATACTACTTTATCTGATATGCTATACAATGTGGCCATTTTTTCGAGATCAGATCTTTCCGGCCCATCACCTACAATCCATAGTTCTGCACGTTGCAATTCTTTTGGTAGCTGGCTGAAAGCCTTTAGTATCAGGTCCAGGCCTTTGGTATATATATCCATCCTCCCTACAAAACCAAAAATACATTTTTTGCCGGGGCTTTTACTCAGCACTGCAGTGTCAGGTGTAAATCCATAGGGCAACAGGGTCATGTTTTGACCATTGTAAATCTGACTCAGACCTAGGGTCTCACTTTGGCCTATATGATGGATACTTTTGGCTTTGAGCAGCAGATTTTTTTCCAGCAAAGCAAAGTATATTTTTTTTATCCATTTATTTTTTTGCATGGCTATGGTATTGTAAGCACCATGTGGCGTGAAAACGAAAGGTAAAGAGCTGGAAGTCAGTCTTCTGCTGATACTGTAAAAAACAGGAATCCAACCACCATGGATATGAAAAATTGTGTCGTCAGAAAGATTCTGAATGCTTTGCTCAAAACCTTCAGGAAGACTGAAGGCGAAAGATCCCTTTTTTAATATTTTGGTTGTAAAAGTCCTGGCAGGATAATTTTCTTGAGTATCCGCAGCTATGCCCCACACACTCACATCAATGCCAGCGTCAGCCTGGCGCGTAGCCAGTTCATGCACTACTTTATTGACTCCATTCATTCTTTCAGGGTTGGCTTTCCCAAGCACAAGGTGTATGATTTTCATAATTGATTATTAAGTTTAGAGAGTTTGTACTGCCAAAAAGCCATCATGAGCAATTGACTGAAGATGAGTCCTGCAATGGCTCCTGAGATGCCCCACGTTTGGAGTAAAAATTTAAAAGATGTGAGACTAAATGCAAGCGATAGCAGATACCCCTCAAAAAATAAGTGATTTTGGCCTGCTGTCCTGATGAATATTCTTACCGGATAGTTTAACAAAATGAAGATGTAAAGTATCGCCATACCTTTGACAACAAAACTATAGGTAATCAGATCATTTATTTGGATAAAATGAATCAATGTATCCGCTCCCAATATAATGATGAGCAGGATAATGGCTATCCCACCCAGAAATTTGATCGAGATATTTTTAATGAGACTGGCAGCTTCAGATTTTGATTTATTATCAAAGATTTTGGCCGCCTTAGGGGTGAGATAATTTTCGTATGCCTGCAATATCATATTGATAACACCAAATCCTGACTGAACCAATCTGAAAACACCTAAAGCAGCAGGACTAATGAAAATACCGGCAGATACTACAAAAAAATTGCCACTCCACCATTGGATCATCGCCGTGGGCAACAACCATTTTGACTGATGCAAAGAATCGCTGAAATAAGTGTAAAATACAACTTTACTCATAAATTTGGGCTTGAGAAAAAAAATGCCTATCATGGTAGGAATCAAATACACCGCCACCATCATCATCACTATCTCCTGAAGCTCACATTCGTAAAAATATAAAAGGACAAAAAATACCAGATGGCTTACCAAAAGTAGGGCTGATATGCTGATAGCTTTTGTGAGTTGACCTGATGTAAGAAACCACCTCCTGAAAAAATCAAACAAGATAAATGCAGTCATCAAAGCTGTGCCTGCAATAATCGCAGGGACACTTACACCTGTCATTTGTGAAATCCATTGTGAGCTTAAAACGACTATCAAACTGATGCCGGTACAAATACCTGTCAACATTACAAAATTGTAAGAAGCATATTCTTTTTCTGCACTGAATCTATGATAAGCTACCTGCATGGGTTGGATTACAATAGCATTGCTGACGCTCAGTATCATATACACAAACAACAGTATTCCTGCATAATAACCAAATTCTTTAATGCCGATGTTTTTGGCAATGGCAAAGGATGATATAAAAGTCAGGGCGCTGAAAACACCTTGCTCAAAGAGGAAAATATATTTATCCTGAGCTACTAATTTTGAAATTCTCATATTGTGACTGCTTGTTTTGGGGCTTTGGAAAAACTGCTTATAAAACCACTTACAAGCTTGAATATGCCGGGATTGTATTGAAATCTGTTCAGGACAAAATGAGGTTTGCATACCTTGTACTCATCTGCCAGCAAACTGATCTTAGTTATATCTTCAGAGGATGAAACTTTGCTGTCAAGAACAAAAAAATTGGTATGTGCGATATTTAAAAATAAGGGTGCGAATGTCGCATTAGCTAAGTCTTCATTGTTGATTAGGATGTGGTCATATTGCTGTCTCCATTTATCCATCATAATCCCGATTTCTTTTGTGTTCATCCGCTTTTCATCTTTATTAAATGCTGAAGCAATATAGATGGAAGTGTTGCTGGTATCACCTGTGATAAAATCACCATTTACGTCAACAATGAGCACTTTATTGCCTTGATCAGCGAGGCTTAGAGCAAGGTTTTTAACATGGAAAGAACGACCTTCACGCGAAGTCATGGATGAAAACGCAGTGACCTTACCAGGGAGAATGATTTCTTTAAGCTGGAGACTGATGGCAGTTTTTCTGAAAAAATCCTGATGGTCTTTGCTGTTCTTAAGGCTGGCAGTTGTGTATCCAACGGGTATAGCACTCTTTGTTTCTATGCTTTCTATGTTTTTTACGCCGGGATAAAACAGCTCTTTCAGTGCAATCAGTGATATACCTCCAAAGATACCCAGTAAAATAGATACCAGCTTGATGATTGTATGGTTGGGAGCTACTGGTTTTGAAGCTATGACTGCTGGATTAAGAATTCTGTGGAATGCATTTTTGGCTGCCTTAGCGATGTCTGCTTCTATCTTTTTATTATTCAGAAACATGTACGAACTCTGATATAAATCAAACTCTCTGTTCATGATAGTCAGTAGTTTTTCTCTTTCAGGCAAACCAATGAAAACTTTTTCTGCTTCTTCTATATCCTGATTGAGATGGTTGTATTTGGTCTCCAGATTGTTTTTGGTATTTTGAATGCTTTCTACCAGATAATCTGTATAATCTTTGATTTTTCTGTCTACTATTTTTACTCTGTCGTCGGCTGGGGTGTAAGTCAGTAAAAGATCTTTTTTTGTCGCTTGCAGTTCCTTTATTTTTTTCATCATCTCTGTAGAAAGAAGGTCAGTGAAGGCTTCAAAATTAGGTGCAAGGTCGAGGAAATTGTTTTTGCCTGTTGTTATATAGGTGTTGAGATCCTGAATCGCTTCCAGGTTCATCTTCAGATTGGTTTGCTGTATTTTGAGCTGTGAGATTTTCCTCAGATCTGTTTCTGTCTCCTGTCTGACATTGATGATATTGTTCTTATCCCTGTATGACTGAATCTTATTTTCAGATTGAGATAATCTGGATGAAATGTCAGAAATTTGGGTTTTCAGAAAATCAGATGTCAAATCAGCTGCTTCATATTTAACTTTTATATAATCTTCTATGTAAGTTTCGGCGATTGTATTAACTATAGCAGCAGCCTTGGCGGGGTTTGAGCTTTTGAAGCTAATTCTTACTACCGGTACATCTTTGTCTACAGATGTGATGTCCAGTTTGCTTTGCAGGTCTGCGATGACGTTTTCTTTGTTTTTTATTTCCAGGACATATTGGTCAGCTATGCGTACGTTTTTTTCGATGGCAGACTGATTGATACTGATGATCATGCGAGCTTTTCCCAGGTCGATGCGTTGGTCTATCTTGCCTTCGATGACTTCACCGGAAGGGAGAGTCACTTTATATGTCGTGGTATCCATTACCAGGATAGGAATTGGTAATTGGGTCAATGCCGAAACATCACCTGAAAACGAGATATGTATGGGACTATCCATATACAACTCAGTCATTTTTAGTTTGCCTTTTCTGTAAAGTACGTATCCCTCAGATGTCTTGGCAAGCACTTTTTCCAGAATAACCCGAGACTTCATAACTTCTATTTCCGCCATGATTTTAGTTCCACTGGCAAACACATCCATATCTTTGTAAAGATTGTTGCCCGGTACACCCTCATTAGCATCTGCCAGTCTTATTTTTGCTGTGCTTTCATACTGCGGGACAGCATATTTAAGGTATTTATTGGCAAAGAAATAAGCAGTCAACGCACCTGCAATAATGATTGGCCAGGCTTTGAGATATGGTTGGATAAAATTCATTACGATTGTTATATTTGATCTTAATTTTTTAGAAAGAACCCATCAGGATAGCAGCAGCAGTAGCAGTCGAAGCCAGTGGGATGATAGTAGATATCCGCTTGTCAAAATCTTTATGTTTTTTGGATGGCGCTATGATGACATCTCCCGGGTGAAGCTGTATGTTATTCATTGCGACATTGCCTGATGCGGTCAGGTCTATATTGGCAATTTTCACATCGGGACCGTCTTGTCTCAGGATTTTGATTTTTTTAATATTGGCATAAAATTCGAATCCTCCGGCTCTGGCCACCATTTCCAGGAGGTTGTTATTGTCTTTGTCTACGTGTATGACAGAAGGATTTCTAAATTCTCCCAAAAGGGTGATTTCTTTATTCATTACTTTTACGTCTACAATTGCTTTTTGTATCCATTCTGATGCGCTCGATCTGATAAATTCTTTTAGCTGTGGTACAGTCATGCCTGTTACCTTCAGGGTACCTATGCGAGGTACTTCTATATTACCATCTGCATCTACGAGCAACCATTTACCGTAAACTTCATTTGAGTTGTATATGCCATACACAGAGCCTATGCTCATCTCGTCCTGACCCCAAACAGAAATGTTTATTTTATCATCTACTCTTATTTTGTGCTGATAGTTTGGGTTGAATATAAAGGCACTGTCTATTTTTTCAGCACCTGACCTGACAGATTTGTCAGAGAACAGGTTTTGGGTCTTGCAAGACATCATGCCGGCTAAGAGGAAGACTATCATTCCTTTCATCAGGAATAAACGTGTGAGTTGGAAGGAAGTCATATAGCTAAATTGATTATTTTCTGAACTAATGATGGTTTTTTTGATTTTATCTTCTGGTCTACCAGTTCCACTTTTTCGAGCGTTTTGGTAATGTCGTTGGGTAAAGTTTCGCTTTTTATAATGTAGTCAAAAGCTCCATATCTGAGTGTATTCAATGCTGTACGCATATCTTCTTGCCCTGAGATCATGACGACATAAATATCAGGATTGTATCTTTTTATTTTTTTGAGTACTTCAAATCCATTCAACTGGTCCATCTGAATATCAAGCAGGATGACCGAAGGGTTTTCATGTATACAGTGGAGGGCGTCGATTCCGGAAGTGAAGATAGTGACATCACTATATCCTTTGTCACTTACAACCTTTTTTATGATGTTGGCGGTAAAAATATCATCATCGATGATAAAACATTTAAATTTTTGAGTGGTATCCATATTATTTAATTTGCAATACCATATTCTATAAGTGTGCCATTGTGTTAAGTGATTGATTATCAGAAATATATAGTAATGACGCAAAAGTGTTTTTTCCAAAAAATGGAACTAAATCCAGAATTTAGAAAGAAAATATCAAGTGGTAATTGTGTCTAAAAGCATGGATTACCGTATATTTGTTTCCTTAATGTCATAAAACTGACCCTGTAAGATAGCTGGTTAATTTAGTAACTTATCAAAATGAATCATGGAAAAACCCTTGGTGAAGAAAGATTGTATATTGGAAAAGTATCCGGGTAAGGGGGGCTGGACGTATGTGGCCATTCCTGAAATACCTCAGGATAAAAAGGCATATTTCGGGTGGGTTAGGGTGAGGGGCAGTATTGATGGGTTTGAATTCCGTAGTTTCAACCTTATGCCCATGGGCAATGGTTGCCTGTTTTTGTCTGTAAGGGCGGAAATCAGAAAGGTTATAAAAAAGCAAGCCGGAGACACAGTGCATGTCATTTTGTATGCAGACCATGAACCCACCATCATACCTGATGAATGGCTGGAATGTCTGGCAGAGGAGAAAGCCGCTCAGGACTTTTTTAATGAATTACCGGAGTCTGAACAAAAGAAGTATACAGACTGGATATATTCCGCAAAATCTGAAGAAACCAAAATCAGCAGAATAGGTGAGAGTATCGAAAAACTTATCAAAAGAAAAAAAAGATCTGATCCTTAGTGATACTTCTTAATCTTGAGTTTCGATTACAAGATCTTCTTCTTTTCTCAGAAAATAGGATAGGAGACTATAAAAGATCACGGCTGCCACCAATAAGAAATAATAAGTAAACAATCTCCATAGCGACACGACGAGATAGGTGATATCAGAGGGAATACTTTTTCCAAATATCAGAAGAAAAGAAGCCTCAGCCCCGCCTGAAGCCCCGGGTGTCGGGATAAAAAGCATGGTAACATAGATTACCCATTGACGAACATAAATCTGGATAGTGTTAAAATCTATATTGAATGCATGCAAAATGACTATTAGTACAGAAAATTTTGATAGCCATTGAATATAAAGCATAAGCATGCTCAAGACCATTTTTAGTTTTCCGTTTTTCAGTGCGTGAGTAAAATTAGAACTCATTTCCTTAAAACTTTGACTCATTTTTGTTCTGAATTGAAAAATTCGGGTTCTCATTTTTTCAGGCAGATATACCCAAATCCGGTATCGGGATGGTATCTTTTTATGATAAAGCATTAAAAAATATGTAGACAATACCGCCACAATCACAATAATTTGCCATGCATAGGCATTGAAAAAATCTGAAAGTTCCTGACCTATCTGCGATAATAGTCCTGCAGAAAAAAATCCTGCCAAGACAATTCCGGTGATATAAAAAATAATGTCCTCTATCACACCGTAGGTTAGCATAAAGCCGACACTCCCTGGAGAAAAACCTCTGTTGATCAGTAAAGCTGCTTTGACAGGAGCACCTCCCACGGCTGTCGGGCTCAAGGCTGAAGCCAGATCTGCTGTGATCACAACTCTCAGTGCATCCGCATAACTTAGTTTTTCCTTCAGAAACCTTGACCACATGACCACTCTTGCAGCATATGACACCCAAGGATACAACATCAGCAGTATGATCAATAGAATATGCCCTGGACTTAGCTTGTTGAGGTATAAAATCAAACTTTTTTCAGTGGTGGACAAAACAAAAATAATGTGAGCACATACTCCCAAGCCAATAAAAAGGATGAGTCTATTGATTATTTTCTTAAAGTTGTACCTTGTGGAAGACATGAATAAAAGAATATCTTACTTAAACTGAAAGGCAAATGTAATTGTTTATTCTTATGTGCTGATAATAAAATAGTTTTTTGGTATTCAATTATCTTAATTGAATCAATAATGGATTAAATTCAGCATTTATTGTTAGTATCGGCAGGTTTTTAAGGTCTATCTATACTAAAAGAAAGAGTATTTAAGTTTTATACTCATTATTTTAAAGCTAAAAAGGCAAATAAATATTTAGTTATGAGTTTTGGGACGACCAACAATAATATTGCACAAGATATTACAGCAGATAGTCAGTAATATTGTTAATTTTGTATTTAAAATTTTGAGTTCAAAAGAAACACCTCGGAAAAAACAGACATTGAATAACAAATCATGGTATGTATAATCCTTGTATAATTATAAAACTAGTTTACCAAATGAAAGGCATTTTAAAGATTTATTTACCGGTTTTATTGACAGTTATGTTGATGTCTATGAGCAGGGATATATATTCGTTGCATATCATCGGAGGAGATGTGGTGTATAAATGTCTGGGCAAGGACTCCGTCAAGAATGAAGTAAGATTCCAGATAACTTTTACTATGTACAGGGACAGCAAGAGCAATGGTGCTGACTTTGATGATCCTGCCAATTTTGGAATTTACAGAGGTTCAGGAAATAGCTGGACTTTTGTACGGACAGTGGGAGGCATCAGGGTTCAGGACAAAAGAGATATAGATATCATGAATAATAATCCCTGCATCCTTGTTCCTGTCAATGTAGGGGTTCAAAGTGGGAAATATATTTTTGAAGTGACTTTGCCTATCATCAATGAGACATACATGATTGCTTTTCAGAGATGCTGCCGCAATACTACTATACTAAATCTGGCTATGCCCGGCAGTACAGGAGCTGCTTTCACAACCGAAATTACCCCCGATGCGCAGAGGGCATGTAACAATAGCCCTACATTCAATAGTTTCCCCCCGGTAGTCATTTGTGTAAACAGACCTATTAATTATAATCATTCTGCCAAAGATATCGATGGAGACAGCCTTGTTTATGAATTTTGTAATCCTCTGACAGCAGGAGGTACTGATGGTGCAACAACTCCCGGATCCCCTTCTTCCTGTACAGGTGTGACTCCTTCTCCTCAGAATTGTCGCCCTCCTTTTGATTTTGTAACTTTCAATACGCCCAACTTTACATTTGACAAACCCATGGGAGGCAATCCTGTTGTCAATATCAATCCTTTGACGGGCATAATAGGTGGCTCACCTAATTTATTGGGCCAATATGTAGTGGGTGTATGTGTAAAGGAATATAGGAATGGTAAATTAATCGGTACATTGCGACGTGACTTTCAGTTTAATGTGACTACATGCGAAGTAGCTGTCGTAGCTGACCTGAAAGCTTCTGCCAAGACGCAGAACAATTATACTATCAATAGTTGTGGAGATTTTACGATTGATTTTCTCAATCTAAGTACAGACGTCAGATATATACAGAATTATTACTGGGAGTTTGATATCAAAGGGAAGAAAGAGTTGTACGATACAAGAAATGTATCTGTTACTTTCCCTGGCTTGGGCTCTTATACAGCTACCATGATTCTGAATAAAGATATACCCGGACTGGCAGAATGTTCTGATACCGCTTCTATCACGGTCAATCTATATCCATCGATCAATGCTGATTTTGATTTTCAATATGATACCTGTGTGGCAGGACCTGTCATTTTTAAAGATAAGTCTGCCAGTGGCGCTGGACCTATCCAGAAATGGTCATGGAATTTTCAGGAAGGAGTATCTGCCATGCAAAATCCTATTTTTGAATACGAAAAACCAGGTCTCAAGACTGCCAGACTGATTGTAGATGATATCAATCTCTGCAAAGATACCCTCATCAAAACCATTAATTATTTTCCGGTTCCATCCTTGTTGGTAATAGAGCCCAATACATTTACAGGTTGTCAACCTGCCAGTATATTTTTTGATAATCTCAGTACACCTATAGATGATACATACGAATTTGAATGGCAGTTTGGAGATGGCAATACCAGTGATGTATTAAGCCCTACCAACACTTACAAAGACGTAGGAACTTACACTGTGAGTCTGAAGCTTATATCTCCCATTGGATGCGAAACAGTCAAAACCTGGCCCAATCTGATCAAAGTAGTACCTAGTCCTGTCGCAGGATTTTCATTTACACCAGAAGAGCCCAGTTTAATCAATAATACCGTACAGTTTATAGATGAGTCCAAAGATGCTGTAGCTTATCTATGGAAATTCGATTCACTGGCTATTTCGCTCGTCAAAGATCCAAGCTATACCTTCAGAGATACCGGTGTTTTCAATATTCAGCAGATTGTATTGCACCCCTCAGGATGTTCGGATACAGCCTCTGTGTTACTACCTATTTATCCATTGGTAAAACTGTTTGTGCCTACTGCATTTACACCCAATAACGATGGCTTAAACGATGACTTTATTCCTAAAGGGATTTTTGAAGGTTTAAGAAATTATAGTTTTACCATTTGGAACAGATGGGGAGATAAAATATTTGATACTGATAATTTTCTTGAGGGTTGGAATGGTCTGAGAAACAATAGTGGGGCAGTAGCACCGCCTGGTGTTTATGCGTATGTTATAGAGTACATCGATCCATTGGGTGATACAAAAACTCTGAAAGGACATTGCACATTGATCAGGTAGAACTGTTTATTCTCCTTTTTAATCTCTTGTTTTATGACGAAGGTGGTAATTAAAACCTACCCCCAACAAAACAGATTTTGTTCCCAGAGATATACCATCTCCAAAACCATAACTGTAGCCTATTTCAGGTGAGAGACATGGTATTTTGTTTATCGACATAGATATTGGCCCCTAAAGTAGATGCAAAGAAAAACTTATTGGCATTTGACAGTAATTTTGTAATGTCATCGATGACTTGTATTTGTGTATTGCCGATTTGTCGTTGTTTTGACAATTTGTATCCGGCTTTCATACCCAAAAACCAGTTCATTTTTTTGTTTCCTACCACACAATATCTGCCTTGCAATCCTATCAGATAGTTATGAACTCTATTAGTATACTTTTCCTGATTTGTCAATTCTGTCGAACAGTCAATACCTAATGCGGCTGCCAAACCCTGATCAGTGTCACAGACCAGTTGTTGGGCGACTGAAAGAAGGTCATAGCTGCTGATACCTCCGCTAAGATAATCTTTGCTTTGAGACGCACTGTATCCTCCGATGAGACCAAGGGTGACATTCTTATATATTCCATACTCAGCACTCAAAACAACAGGTGGGACAATGGTCTTGCTGTCTGATATTATCGAACTGATTCCAAGAGGGTAGTATATTTGCCCACTAAATACAACATCACCTTGCAAGTCCGGCTTTTCTCTTGAGCTCAACATTTGACCGACGATAGTGGTAGCTTGCCCTATTTGTCCATAAGAGTGGAGTGAAAGCATCATTATAGTCAGGGTTAGAACCTTATTCATAACTATTATTTTAGTATGAGACGTAACAGATAAGGGATAGATACATTTTGGGTGTAACATGATGATAAAAACAATGCAAATGCACTTACTTTATGTTGCCAAAATGTAACGCTAATTATTATTCAGGTAGTAAGCAATATCATTTAAGACTGAAACTTTAACTTCACAATCATTGTTTATTATGGAGAAAGTTTCGCGTAGTTTTAAACAGTGCGTTATGAAAACTTCGGTTTTAATGAACATTGGTCACGTAATAATAGGTGTGATCATTGGTTATATGACCTATAAAATGTCAGGTGAAGGGTCATTTATCATAGGGATGGTGAGTATCATGATAACCTTGCTGGTAGTCATCCTACTGGAGACCATTTTACAACCCCACAGTAACAGAAAAATGATAGAAGATTTATCTTCAAGGGTCAATTTTATGACTCACAAAATTGCGGATAAATTATCTCTGACAGGGGAGTTGATCAAAATCCTGAAATATGGTCACATCAGATTCCACCCGGAAAATCCTCAGAGGTGTGGATGGAATTGTTATGGTCGATGAAAAAAAAGTATTGGGGAGTTATTTATATATCACCTAAGGAATTAGTCCAATCCAGTATTTTCGAACACAGTATTTCCATCATGATAGCCAAGATGAAAGTCAATATGCTCGATGTACGTAGAGTTTTTGTGCTGGATGACGAAGCGGAATACGATGAAATAGCTGACTGTATACGTTTATGTCTGGACAATGATATTCAAACAAGGATGATTTACAAAAAAGACTTATATTCCATACATATCCTAAATGATAAAACAGCCCACATCAAGACGCTGGACTTTATTATTATTGATGATGAAATTATATGGCAGACAGTACTTGATAATAATCGATATGAGAAATATTCCGAGATATATTTTGACAGCAACATGAATGAAACTTTTTCAGATATCTTCAGGCAAATATGGGATGCTGCGTCGAGTTGCAAATACCTCTCTAAATCACTAGGAAGTGCTGCCAAATTTTAATACATCCAAGCTTATAAAAGCACAATGAAGATCAATGATTTCGACCTTGTAGTTACCAGCATCTATCCTATAATACCATCCTGAGCAGTGGGTGCACTCGGGAGATATATGAAGGCTTGGATGTTATTACCGCTTGACTGGGCAAATATACCTGCAAAGGGTAAAAATATCAATAATACTATCAGTGTATTTCTTACTCTATTTTTCATTTATTTTAACTTTAAAAAGATAATAGCCATCTTAATTTTTATAATTAATTTTTAATTTTCATCTACAAACAATACTTCTTTAAATAGTGCCTCAATATTTTCTGATACAAAGGAAGGATGATCACTATGTTCATAATCAAATACATATATTTTATTATAATTAAGATCTCCGTACCCTATAAGTAAAAATCTTTGAGTATAACAAAAATCTCCTATTGGGATAAGGTTCTGATTAATTATTATATCAAAATAAGGAAATTGATCTAAAATAGTCTTTTCTGATAAAAAATGTTCAACAATTTGCTCACTTATAATCGAATTATTAATTCCATTGAAAGGACTGCTGGTTAAATCACCTATTGTTGGTAATAAAATATAATTGCTTTGCGGATTAAAAGATAAATTTCCAACTTCACTTAAAAATTTTATAAAGTCTGAAGGAAAAACGATTCCATACTTCGAACCTAAATAGTTTAAATAATCAATATTAATATCGACTTTTTCAATTTCGAAGTAATCAAGATATGGTAATTCTGCAAAATTCATATCTTTGTTATTTGCAATTTTTTAATAATTTTGATGCAACAACTGATGGAGACGGAAATATCCCCTTTTTACCTTTTTCCAATAATGTTTTGCCACCAATATGCCCAATACTACCAGCCCCATTATTTAAACTTTGAGGTACTAACAACATGGATTCACCATCTTGATGATGATGCCATACATACTTTATAGCATCAATAATGCATGGTGCTGTACCTGTAGATGGACTAATAATCAGGTCAATGATACCATCCTGAGCAGTGGGTGCACTCGGTAGATAAATGAAAGCCTGGATGTTGCTATTCACTGACTGAGAAGATACATCAAATATTGTCCAAAAACAAAGGATTGATATAAGTGCATTTCGTATTTTACTTTTCACTGGTAAGGTATTTAAGCGTTTTGTTTAATATTCATAATCCAAGGTTTGGCATTCTTGAGTTCTGGCTCGAAACGTAAAGTGTCCGGATCTATACTCCAAACTCCAGCTGCATTGTAGGCTTCGTTGCTGGGCATCTTGATGATTCCGTCTGGCTTAGCGCCGTAAGTTTTGTTATAAAATTCTGTTTCGTATTCTCCGTACACGATTTCTTTTGCATGGATTCGGTAAAATGCATTGAAAAACGTGGATCGATCATAATGCTGGTAAAACTGCAATTCATTAAATCTTTTTCCCCATTCAAGCAGCTTAGAGACATGACATTTTTCTGATATTGATTCGCTGGAAGGAGGACACCAGAACAGTACTTCTGTCTTAATACCTGCCAGAAAAGTCCACTTTTTATACTCAAGGACGAAAATGCCTTCGCCGTTGTGCATCATAGATATGGCTTTTTCCCACGGATATTTTGCACCTGCTAGTACAATATTTTGCTCTTTATCAAAATACCAAAGTACTTCTTCTCTCGATGCTTCAAAGGCGATCCACATATTATTGACTCCGAATGATTCAGTATGAAACTCTTGCCCACGCATGGCATCGAGTTTGGCCATTTTTTCCTGTGCAGAACGTATCTTTTCGATTGGATATTCTTTGTCAGAAAAATCAAAATATTTAGCTCCCAGTTCTTCAGCAATAGTGTAGCATTCGTCTAATAATATGTTATTAATTTTATCAAACGAAATGTTTATTCTGCCATTCGCAAAATCAAAGGAGATCTTTTCATCTAATTTTAAATCATATATATTCCTTTCAAGGTCTTGAATATACCTTATTTTATATTTGGGACTTTTCTCAAAAAAAGTTCTTACCATTATTTCGTCAAGCCAATGTTCATTAGGAACACGAAATTTTATTCGTTTTGATTTAGCAATGTACATATAGTAATATTATTAAATTTGACATTCAATTGTTTAAACATATTCTGATTCCATTTTTCACTATAATTGAATTTTAAGCGTTTTGTTTAATATTCATAATCCATGGTTTGGCATTCTTGAGTTCTGGTTCGAAACGTAAAGTGTCCGGATCTATACTCCAAACTCCAGCTGCATTGTAGGCTTCGTTGCTGGGCATCTTGATGATTCCGTCTGGTTTAGCGCCGTAAGTTTTGTTATAAAATTCTGTTTCGTATTCTCCGTACACGATTTCTTTTGCATGGATTCGGTAAAATGCATTGAAAAACGTGGATCGATCATAATGCTGGTAAAACTGCAATTCATTAAATCGTTTACCCCATTGAATAAGCTTATTTACATGACATTTTTCTGATGTGGCTTCATCAGATGGTGGGCAACCGAAAAGTATCTCTGTCTTAATACCCGCTACAAAAGTCCACTTTTTATACTCAAAGACGAAAATGCCTTCGACGTTGTGCATCATAGATATGGCTTTTTTCCATGGATATTTAGCGCCTTCTAGTACAAGATTATGTTCTTTATCAAAATACCAAAGTACTTCTTCTCTCGATGCTTCAAAGGCGATCCACATATTATTGACTCCGAATGATTCAGTATGAAACTCTTGCCCACGCATGGCATCGAGTTTGGCCATTTTCTCCTGTGCAGAACGGATTTTTTCGATGGGGTATTCTTTATTATTATAATCAAAAATTTTAGCACCAAATTGATCTGCTACCTTTTGAAGTTCATTTAGTATAACATCAGTTATTTTGGGGCCATAATAAACTTTAATTCTGCCAAATAATACGTCAAGATAAATTTCAGTTTCAGAATTAATATGAAAATATGCTATCCTTGGTCCAACTTTTCTAGAAATATAGTCTGGCGAAGTTGATAAATACTCTCGTATTTCAACTTCATTTAACCAACAATCATTTGGCTCAAACGAATTAATAAATTCTTTGGAAATTCTTTTTGCAATTAACATTTTTGACTATTTAATTTGGTCTTCAATTTTATGAGCATACACCTTTATTTTACCAATTAAATCAGGTCTATTAACCCCAGGTGACTTTAGATTGTCATTTATCATTTTATTCCACCCCGCTAAGCTTAAGCTATGCCTACGTCTATAAGTTGTCAAATATTTAATTTGAATAAGAAGCACTCTATACACTTTCATGGTAAAAATATCTATCCACTCCATTATCTGAAAGGTTACGAATTAATAGCCTGTAGACCATATATTTGATTTCCTGTACTCATAATAAACAAAGTTAGTACAAATCAAGCAATCATCCAAATAATATGGCGCAGCCATAGCCACACTTGGACATATGCGAAGCCTATGCCGAACCGGGGGGCTGAACCACTGCCAAAAAATATACCCTTCAAGGTACTTTTACTTTGAAGGGTTATATAGAATTAATTAACAAAACAAAAATTTTAACAAAACAAAACTTGTATGAACCCCGATCGCCGAAGTATGCCGACCCGAACTGCACTAACACCGCCAAACTCGGAGACGATGGTCGAAGTTTGTGACTTCGATCCTATTTTTTTAAGAATTTGCAATTCGTCACCACAAATACCAATATATTAAAGCACAAAATCCAGAATCAAATAGTTTTGTGCTTTATTTTTAGTGTGGGGCGGCATACTTAATTTAAAATTCATAAAATAGCGCATCGCAGTTGCAAAATGCGACGACTGGCCATAGACCGACAAGGTAATGGTATCGAAGTTGCAGAACTTGTGACGCCTTAGCGTTACTTCGACAATCGAAGTTATAGATATCATGTTAAATTTTCTGATATCAATTCGTTTAAATAAATAGAAGCCCACTCGTTTGGGCAAAATATGGTAAATACAGAGCATTTGTTTTTAGGATTTTATATCTTTACCCTGCAAAATGGGGCTAGCTATAAAATATTAAAGGAGTGAATTTAAACAAATACGAAATTGAAACAGAAGTAAATTCAACTTACTTTGAGTTCGTTAGTAAAGGAACTCAAGGGAGTATAGTCAAAGTTGTCAAATACAGTAAGATTTTTGAAGATCAAGAAATATATAACTTAGGCTTTGGCGATAAGAATGTAACATCGGGAGAACTCGATGACAAGGTGATTTCTAATAATGGGGATACTGACAAGGTTTTAGCAACAGTAGCTTCAACTTTGCATGAATTTTTCAACGAATATCCAAATGCTATAGTTTACTCAAAAGGTAGTTCACAAAGTAGAACTAGACTTTATCAAATCAACATTTCGAAATATTTAGACGAAATCGTATCCGAATTTGCAGTATTTGGGGAACTCGAAGATAACATTGAACGTTTTAAGAAAGGTATAAATTATCTTGGATTTTATGTAGTCAGACACTAATAACTAAATTATGGCAATTAAAAGTAAAGAAAAACAGTCAAGTATCAAATATAATCCAGCTTTAGATAAGTTTAAGGATGTGGATGTATTTCCTTTAAAAACACAGGCAGCTAGAGAGCATTTAAGTGGAAGAGATATTAGAAAGGAAATAGAAGATGCCAGAGTAAAAGATAGAATCACGAAGCCATAATCAGTAGATGGCCCTGGGAGCACCTGCTGGGCGTAGGCTATGCCTACGTCTGTGTGTTGTCAAATTTTTAATTTGAATAAGAAGCACTCTATACACTTTCATGGTAAAAATATCTATCCACTCCATTATCTGAAAGGTTACGAATTAATAACCTTAGTACAAATCAAACAATCATCCAAATAATATGGCGCAGCCATAGCCACAGTGCGGGCGTAGGTGCAACCCAAACCGAATGGAGACAAAATACTTATTAAGAAAAGATATTTCTTACGAAATATACTTTTACAATCCAATGCAATTTATTTCTTAATTGATATTGGAAGGATGTCTGATTTTGGGATGGTCTTTAACTCTTCTGAATCTTTATCTGTAAAACCTGGTGGTTGATTTTTGTCTTTACTCTTATACAATACTAATTCTCCTTTTTTTAGTTTTTCTAGCGTTTTTTCAAATAATGGATTTGAGTTAATTAATTCTGCGTAAATAGTTGGATATTTTTTGAATAATTGTAAGTATTCATCCACTGACTTTATTTGTCTATATTCTGCCCAATATTTATCACTGATAATAATTTTTCCACGGACTATAGACTGCTCTTCTAAATAGGAAAGCAACTGTTGCTCTGTTTTATACCTATTGGCAGTAAAGCCAGCTCTAAGTTTCTTGTCTTCGTCATACATCCATTCCTCCATATTTGGATATTTTTTTACAAGTTGATAAAGCTCTTCATCGGTTCTCAGTGGTTTAATGTTAACTTGGCTCTGAAGTTCATTTTTAACGCCAAATAAGATTATAAAAATAAAAAGTGTGTATTTCATGGCAATAATATTTTTTGATTTTGATTAAAAATTTAATTAATTATCTAATATTGTAGTCTCATTAGGTAATAAAAAACTTCGAGTATCCGTCCACAACATAATAGCCTGTAGACCATATATTTGATTTCCTGTACTCATAATAAACAAAGTTAGTACAAATCAAACAATCATCCAAATAATATGGCGCAGCCATAGCCACAATTGGACATATGCGAAGCCTATGCCGAACCGGGGGCTGAACCACAGCCAATAAAAATATACCCTTCAAGGTACTTTTACTTTGAAGGGTTATATCGAATTAATTAACAAAACAAAAATTTTTAACAAAACAAAACTTGTATGAACTCTTTAGGTAGAACTTTAGTTTTATTGCTCCAAGATCAAAGGAGAAGCCCCATTGGTGATGATAATTTTACCATTAGGTGATTTAGCTAGATTATTCATGGCGTCTATACTTTTTAATTTCAAGATTTGATCAGTTAATCCCTCAGACATAATGATCTGGGCATCTCTAGAGCCTTTAGCTTCTATAATTTTTCTATCAGCTTCCAATTTTGCTTGCTGAAGGATAAATTCCATTCTCATGGCGTCTTGTTCGGCTTGAAGCTTTTGCTCTATAGAGTTAGCAAGACCTGCTGGAAGTTGTATACTTTTCATCAAGACGGACTCGATAGTGATACCTTGATGGCCTAAAATTACATCCATTTTTTTCCTGATAGCCTCTTCGATATTAGCTCTCATCCCAGAATGCATATCTTTAGCAAAAAATTGAGAACAAACATCTGCAGAAGCAGACCTAAAAACATTGGATATCACTGGCTCATAATCTAAGCTCAATTCTCTAATAATATCAGGCACTTTGTTTTTTTCCAATCTGTAGAGGATCGAAATCTGAGAATTTACACTAAGTCCTTCTTTACTTGGAAGGTTTAATGATAATTCAAGATTGGCTGTTTGTATGGATGCTTTTATTACTCTCTGTGTAAATGGATTGAAAAAAACTGGGCCCTGAGTTTTCACTTTGTTGGACAACCTACCCAAAGACTGAACCATCCCTACTTCCCCAGGTCTTACTGTCACGCAGCTTGCTAATGAAAAACTCAGTA
The DNA here is from genome assembly GCA_016714765.1 of Saprospiraceae bacterium. Taxonomy (GTDB): domain Bacteria; phylum Bacteroidota; class Bacteroidia; order Chitinophagales; family Saprospiraceae; genus OLB9. The sequence goes on from JADKCF010000008.1 coordinate 39,884, forward strand.
AAACGAAAACAAAAAATTTGGTGTTCATGGTATTTAAATTTTTAATGATTAAAAAATATGAAGGTTAAACATAAGATACTCATTGATGTTTATTTACATTAATTTATAGTTTTAATGGTTTTGATAAATTTATTTTATGAATTATACACTTCATCAACTCAATGTATTTTTGGCCATTGTGGATCATCAGTCTATTACCAAAGCTGCCCAACAATTGAACCTGAGTCAACCCGCAGTATCTATTCAATTTAAAAATTTTCAAGATCAATTTAGTTTACCCCTTACAGAAATTATTGGTAAGAAAGTGTATATAACCGATTTTGGTTATGAGATAGCAAAGGCAGCAAGAAATATTATCTTTGAAGTAGAAGAAATAAACTATAAAATCCAGCAATTTAAAGGTCTACTTACTGGCAGGATTAGAATTTCAATGGTTTCTACGGGCAAATATGTCATGCCTTATTTTATTAGTGATTTTTTTACCTCGCATCAAGGTCTCGATTTGTTTTTAGATACCAATCGTAAGGCAGATGTAGTAGAAGCATTGAAACAAAATCAAACAGACTTTGCTCTTTTATCCATCATGCCGCCACACTTAGACCTGGAAGAAATCGAGCTCCTTCCTAACCACTTGTTTTTAGTATGTAATTCGTCCATTTGGAATCAATTTGATCAAAATCTACAACAAATATTGCAGAGATATCCTTTTTTATTGAGAGAAGAAGGTTCTGCTACTCGTTATATTGCTGAAAAGTATCTTGCAAAAAATAAAATAAAACCCACAAAAAAGGTAGAATTTTCATCCAACGAAGCTTTAAAACAAGCTATATTGGCAGGAATGGGTATCTCCATTTTACCACTTTTAGGAATGAAAGATCAAATCAATGATGGCAGTATACAAATATTTCCTATCGACGAAGTACCAGTTGGTACAACCTGGCGTTTGGTTTGGTTAAAAAACAAGTCCCTCAGCCCAGCTGCAAGAGCATTTTTAAACTATCTTTCAGAAGAAAAAGTAAACATTCAAAACAAACACTTCGAATGGATCAATAATTATATCTAATCAATATTATTTACTCTCTTTAAAATAATAACAAAGGACAAAAAAAACGCACCTAAATGGTTCCCCCCAACATTCGGACAGTTTTATCTTAATTTAAATTAAACATATTATTATTTATTACTATATGTTTCCTTTTTTTTGTTTCTTTTTTTCTTTCTTAAAAATTTATTTAGGGCCTGCTGAAAAAGTCAGAACCATTCAATTTAAAGATTGCTATTGGTCTGGGATATTGTTCAAAAAACAAGCGATAGTAAATGAAGAGTCAAAAGTGCGTCTATCGCCTTTGTAGAATATTAAAAATAAACCAATGATAATCAAGGCGATAGAAAAAGCATTTTGACTCGGGAATGCACAACAATACACCTAGCTGATTTAAGTTTAAATCAGTGCCTTCATTTTTGAGTGATTTCGCATCACTCAAATGCAGCAATGCTGCACCATTCAGTTACCTTTTTGAACTGGTCTTTTCTTGCCCGATTCTGAGCAAGCGGGTTGTTTACTTTTTCTGGGCTGGCATTACAAGGTAATAAGGGTAAGCAAAAGAAAAAAGTAAATGCCCGCATAGGGCAAAAGTTTAAATGAAGTGCAAATGATTTAGGAGTTTTACAGAAATTCCCGTGCATCGAAATCAATAAATTTAAACATATAAAATTGATAATCAATGATTAATATTACACAAAGCAGACCCTATTTAACTTGCTGTCCGAATATTAGGGAAAACTATAAAATGCGGTATCACCGTAATAAAATGATGGATATGAATAGCAATAGATATATTAAGTACACAGTAGGATTCTTTTAATTGAGATTGGCTCTTATAAATACGTACCTTTTCCATCCAGAGCCGTACATTAACCAAAGAGTCCCATCACTTTACACGGCTATACTCATACCCTATGTGGAATAGTGCATCCCCCAGTGAAACCACACTGGCATTATTGTGCCCGATGATGTGCCCGGTATAGGTAGATATGACATCGATACTTTTGGTACCGTAAGGATCTTTTATTTCTCCAAGTTTTTCTCCCTTCTCCACAAAATCACCAGATTTTCTGAACCATATAAACATACCCGGAGCCGAGGCCCTGACCCAATTGTCTTTGTGTATGATGTATTGTTCGTTGACTGGCAAGGGTTCATGCCCTTCTGTCATTTGCAGGGCTGAAAGTACATTTTTGATGGCATTGATACCGGAGAGGATAGAAAACTTGTCGAGTCGGATCGATTCGCCACCTTCGTAAACCACTGCCGGCACATTCATATCTGAAGCTGCTTTTCTGAAAGAATGAGCCAGAAGTGGTTGCTCTATCAGGTATTTGACACCGAAATGTGATGAAATAGCCGCTGCAATGTTGTTTTGTTTGTGGTATCTGACCTGCGGGTGATTATGTCTGGCCTCACCGCCCGTATGAAAATCAAGAGCTAAGTCCACATGTGGCAATATTTTTTAGTCATGATTCTGGCTACCCGTGATGCCAGTGATCCATTCAAATGTCCCGGGAAAGATCTGTTGACATCTTTGCCATCTGTCACATCTCTGCTGAAATTGATAAAACCATAGACATTGAGTAAAGGGATGATGATCACCGTACCACAAACAAGGCCGGAGTATATTTCTTCCTCTATGCTTCTTCTTACGATCTCTATACCATTGATTTCATTGCCATGGACTCCGCCCAGGATCAACACCGAAGGGCCGACTTTGTCAGTATGCAAAACGTGTGCAACAACGTTGATTCTGTTGTCGGATGGAAGTTTGCCCGCATTGATGCGGATGGTTTGCATTTTTCCGGGTATGATGATTTCGTTGTCTATGATCAGTTCGATTTCTGACCTGAGTTTAGGAAGTATCATTTGGCTGAGGCTCATCTTATTTTCTGTTTTTTTCTATGTATGTAATGATTTTGCCAGCTATGTCTACACCGGTTGTACCTTCTATACCTTCCAGGCCGGGAGAGGCATTGACTTCGAGTACTACTGGTCCTGCATGCGTTTTGAGCATATCCACGCCTGCTATCTTTAATCCCAGTATATCCACTGATTTTAAAGCGGTTTCTTCTTCCTGAGGGCTGAGTTTGATGATTTCTGATGTTCCTCCACGATGCAGGTTTGACCTGAAGTCTCCGGCTTTAGCCTGGCGTTTCATAGCTCCGACTATCTCGCCGTCCACCACAAAAGCCCTGACATCGGCCCCCTTGGCTTCTTTGATAAATTTTTGCATAATTACTTTTTCCCGGGTAGTATAAAATGCTTCCAGTATGGACTCTGCATTGCTTTTGTTTTCTGCAAGGATGACCCCCATACCTTGAGTGCCGGAAACCAGCTTAATGATAATAGGGTAGGGCTCCATCTGTTCCAGTAAAAAAGGCATGGTATATGGATTACTGACATAAATCGTCTTGGGCACACCAATGCCCTGACTACCTAATATCTGCAGACAGCTTAGTTTATCTCTGGCTTTTAGCAACGGCTCAGCATGCAAAGTGGAAAAAACTCCCTGGCTTTCGAACTGACGTATGACTGCCGCTCCGTATGAAGTCGCTGTGGAACCTATGCGTGGAATGACGGCATCTACTTTTTCAATGGGCTGATTGTTAAAATAAATTTTGGATTTGCCGGAATCAATCATGAGGTCACATGCCATGTGATCTATGACTCTGACATAATGATTGCGTTTGCGGGCGGCATCTACCAGACTTTGTGTACTGTATAACGACGCATTGCGTGAAAGTATGATGATATTCATTTTTCCGGTATTTAAAATCGGGTAAATATAATATAAAGATATTTATTCCAAATAATTATTCATTTTCTTTTCCGGCTTATAGATTGTAAGTACTTTAGTGTCTTTATTAAAATGTAATAATGCTAGCCATAGAACTCAATAACAAAAAGACGATCAATGCCTGGGCCATATTTGACTGGGCAAACTCCGCTTATGCACTCGTCATCTCAACAGCAATATTTCCCGGCTACTTCGAAGAGTATACGCCTAAGGAAATTGGGCTGGGGCCACTGACTTTTTCCAATAGTTCACTTTATTCCTTTGCGGTATCTTTTTCATACATCATCATTGCGATACTATCGCCTCTACTGTCAGGTATTGCTGATTATAGCGGTCGGCGCAAGTTTTTTTTAAAGACATTTACCTTGATTGGTTCCCTGGCATGTACAGCATTATTTTTTTTCAAAGGTGAGCCTCAGTTATGGCTAGGCACTTCAGCTTTCATACTGGCAACTATAGGTTTTGCAGGCAGTTTGGTGTTTTACGATTCCTATTTACCACTGATAGTCAGCGAAGATAATTATAATAAGGTGAGTGCCAGGGGGTATACTTTCGGGTACGTCGGCAGCGTCATTTTGTTAATATTTATATTGATGATGATATTAAAACCGGAATGGTTCGGGTTGCAAGGAGGGCAGATGGGTGCCAGAATCGGATTTTTATTGGTTGGTATGTGGTGGTTGGGTTTTGCTCAGTATACTTTTAAATATATGCCACCTGATAAAAAAAATCTGTTTACAACCAGTATGATAATGAATGGTTACAAAGAAATAAAAGGAGCATTTCAAAGAGTAAAAGCTATTCCGGACATCAGAAATTTTCTTACTGCCTTTTCTTTTACAGCGCGGGTGTACAGACTGTCATTTATCTGGCTACTATTTTTGCAAAAAAGGAACTTGGTTTTGCTACAGGTGAGCTGGTTTTGCTGGTACTTATTCTGCAATTGGTGGCAATCGGTGGAGCTTATGTTTTTTCTGTACTGGGCAATAGAAAGGGTAATAAAAATTCTATCATGATCATGATTTGTATATGGATTGTCATTTGTTTTGCAGCTTACTTCACCTATGATAAAGTAATGTTTTACATAATTGCAGGTTTTGTAGGATTGGTCATGGGGGGTATTCAATCATTGTCACGGGCCAGTTATTCTATGCTTATACCTGAAAAAGACCATGATACTACATCCTATTTTAGTTTTTATGACGTAGTTTATAAATCAGCCATTGTTGGTGGTACCTTTATATTTGGACTGGTAGATAATAGTACTAACAACATGAGGTATTCAGTACTTACCCTCGCATTTTTGTTTATTCTGGGCTTTTACTTTATGTCCAAAACGCACATTGCTAAAGCATCCAATCAGCAACTCAAGTCTTTTTAATACAAAATGCGCCACCCGGAAACATCTGACTTACAATTACATACATTATCGAAGTCGGTGTTTTCGGGCAGCGTCTATTAAAATTAACTTTAGCGAAAATTAGAAACTGTAAACAGCTGCCAGTAGCAGCGAAGAGAGTTTGTCTGATCTGCCAGCTTTTGTAAGGTCAGGTATGACCAGATCTTTTGAATATACATCCATTCTGAATTCAGGGATGATACGGAGATTTCCCACTTTGAAGTTGCCAGTAAAAGTAATATCTAAGAGATCATTGCCGATGGTGGCCGGTTCTTCTGTATCCAGAATACCTAAACCATTGTCTTTGAAATATTCAGAACGAATACCAAATGATGTTGCATCTGTAAAAGCATAATTGAGGTAAAGAGCTGCCCCATAAAAATTATCAGTAGCTGTAGTAGCATTGAAACCAAGATTAAAATGGTCAGTAACAGCAAGTGATGAAGTAAGATCAAGCTGCAGATAATCTGCATCCGTCAGGGTATTGAGGTAAATACTTCCCTTTCCAAAAACATAGGATATCTGTCCGCCAAAAAAGAACGTACCATCCGGATTGAAGTCTGTATAATCAGTAGGATTAAAAACACCTGCCATCAATCCCCATCCTGAGCCCAGGTCATAATTGGCTTTAAACCCGGCATGATTGAAAGGCCCATATGAAAACATATGAGAAGTGGAGTAGTGGTAGTTTAGGACAGGTGATATCACCTCATAACCAATAAAAGTATTGAATTTACCCAGTGTCAGTGTCAATTTTTCTGTGGGTTTGTAATATGCATATGCCTGATTGACTATATTCAGTGATCCCTGCGAATTAAATACAGCATCTCTGCCCCTTGGTCCGAATACAAGATCCGCAACAAATCCTGTTTTAGTTCTTTCATATTTTCCAATAAGATTAAACATACCAACAGAAAATCCGGGTAAGTTGGCAAACGATGTCAAGGGTGCAATAGTTCCTCCATTGGAAGCATCATTGGTACTATTGAGATTGGTCCTGAAATAAGTATCGGCTGAGCCCGTCAAAGTAAAAAATGAATCTACCTTAATTTGAGCATTTGACAGGTAAGCGTATGTTATAAAAAGTAAGCTGTAAAAAAATTTCATTTTCTTTAGATTTAGATGAATTAATAAATATTTGTTTTGTCTAAATGCTAAAGAACACTTGCAAATAAGCCCGGTGTGGGTTATCTTTGTTGTTAGAAATTGGTCTGCAAGTAATTCTTGTAGCTAAATTGCCCCCAAAAACTCCACTTTTTGGGGGTTTTTTATTTTTTTAATATTGTTCTGAATTGACCACTTCTGTCAATTTGTTTTCCTTTTTTACCAAAAGTGTACCCTGTACATAGTTTTCTCCATGTTGGGATGCATCTAGTCCGAGTTCTTCTTCATCTTCAGATACTCTGATAGGGTTGATAAGATTGATGACCTTAAAAATAATATAAGCGACTACAAAACTGTAAGCACTTACCAACACCATACCCTTAAGCTGTGTCAGGAAAAAATCTATATTTCCAAAATACAATCCGTCAACACCTGCACTCTTTTTACCTCTGATAATGTCAAAGAACATCCATGATAAACCCGCAGTGGCAGCTGCCAGATTGGTGGTCGTAAATGCAGAGACTGCGAGACCATTGGCACCCAGCGCAGAGCCTCCATTAAATCCAAACCATCCGAACCAGAGTAGTCCAGTACCTATCAGTACGTAAGGTACATTGGCAGGATGAGCCTCCTGATTTTCCAAGTGGGATTTTCTTCTTTTCAAGACCAGTGCACCCGCCAATGCAGCACAGCCGGCTGTAATATGCACCACAGTACCGCCAGCAAAATCAAGGACTCCCATTTTAAACAACAATCCATCAGGATGCCAAGCCCAGTGGCAAACAGGAAAATAGATTAGTATGGCAAATAGAATGATAAATAAAACATATGATAAAAACTTAATCCTTTCAGCCAAAGCTCCAACTACCAAAGCCGGTGTGATAATGGCAAACATCAACTGGAAAATGGAAAATAACGATAAGGGAATAGTAGGTCCACCAAACCATGGTTGTGCTGACAATACGCCTGAATAAAAGAGATGTGTCATAGGATTGCCAATCCAACCTCCTACCGATCGTCCGAATGACATACTGTATCCTACAAAAATCCAAAGTACAGAGATAATACCTGTAGCTACAAAGCTTTTGATCATGGTACTTAATACGTTTTTTCTATTGACCATTCCCCCATAAAAGAACGATAAGCCCGGAGTCATTAGAAATACCAGGGCTGTAGAAATCAGCACCCACGTAATATCTCCTGTGTTATATTCGGCTACTACTGCAGCAGTCTCCATAGTGGGAAAAAAAAGACTACCGACGGCAAAAAATGCTAAAACCACAAAGGGAATGATTTGGCGTAAACCTGTCTTACTCATAAGAATCAAATTTTATTAGTTTGGTTAATGTTGTTTTAATTGACACAAATGTATCATTGATACCATCGTGGGTACAAATGCCATTTAATCTATTATGTGTTCTTTAAACGTCATTTTATATAAATAATGGGTTGAAATGCAGTTGTTTAGGTTGTGTGGTGTTGTTTTTTTCAATAGATGTACTAAGTGAATAAAAACATACTTTATTCGGGATTAACCCTAAAAATTTAGGGGGTGTTTTGAAATAAAATATAAAAAATATGAAGTATAGCTGTATTTTAAGGGTGTGTTCAAGAATAAGTATGAATTTATTTTGTATTTTATTTTTACAAAACGATTCTCAATGTATAAGATTTCAGCTTTTAGTTCTTGATAAAAAAAAGAGAATGACTTGATGAAAGGCATTCTCTATTTTTATTCATGTGAGGATGAATAAAAAATCAGCTCTTATTAGTAAGCAAACTTCTGATGAGACCTATGATAGCCATGAGAACACCACCACCTACGCCACCACCGGCGATGCTTCCTATTATGCCCATCAGATCCATGCCACCCGACGTTGCCATGCCCAGTGATCCTAATAACTGGCCACCAATGCCTCCGCCCAAGATGCCAAGCAATGAGTTACCTAATGTTCCCATTGAAAATTTGGGCATAAGCTTGCCTGAAAGGTTTCCACCAGCAGCTCCGCTTAATAATTGAATAATTAAAGGTAAATACTCCATAATAAATATTGTTTTGATTAAATAATTCGAAATATAAGAATTATATTATTGCTAAGTATAAAATATAACACATATTATATTTTATAATATAAACTGTCCGATATTATTAATATCTTATAAATTATCGGCTGTAGAAGGCAAATAGCTTAAGGTTTTGTGAGTAGAATCACCAGGGCAGGGAGAGTATGAATCCTTACCTTTCATCAAAAGCGAGGCTGGGTGTCGGATGTATATTAAATCACCCGCAATATAGATACTACAAACAAGGATAATTTGAACATAAGGATTTTCTTTCTGACCTTTAAAATCTAATAAAATAATATGCATAAATACTCTTAAAATCAGTGGTTTAAATTATTAATATTCAGGCATGTATCGCAAAAAATGTTGTATTTTGTAAAAATTTGGCTTATAAATTAAATTTTTTATTATTTTATAAATAACTGAAAAAGAATTAAATATAAGTTATGATTAAAAATATATGTATTTTTTTAGTATAATATTTTTTTATATATGAAGGTCGACATATATTTGCGTCAGAATAGCGTGAGAAACTGTTCTGAACCTACCTTTTAAATCCACCCTGATAATAGTAATAGTTATACCTGAATATTGAACGAATTGTTTTCAGTATTTTCTGGCATTTTGTACTTTGACAGTATGATGCTCTAAACTATATTTTATTTTCCAACCAAGATGATTTTAGATCCAAAAGAGTAAAAGTGGTTTTCCATTTTTAGTGCTTATTTATTATTTATTAACCATTAAGTTACTGGGGCTTAGGTGTATTTTATATACCACTAATTCTCATAACAGTAAAAATTTTTTATTAAAACTCAAAATTTGGATCTCATGAATGGAACAAATTCAACACAATTAAATACTTTATTAAGGAGTTTCTTCCTTTTTATCGTATTCATCTGTGGTACCCTTACGACATCGATGGCCCAGACACCATCATGTGCATGTAAAGGTGCCTTACAAGTATCTGTAGATCAGGCATGTGATGCTGTGATTACTGCGGATATGCTTTTGGCTAATGGGTCGACTTGCGGCGGAACTACTTCTGCTGTGGTGACTCTTATGAAGACGCCGACGGGTGGTGTCATCGTTACAGGTACAGCATCTGTAATCCTCGATGATGCCCACTTGCTGATCGGTAAGACTATTTACGGCAAAGTGGCTACAGCTGATGGATTGAATTCCTGCTGGACAACTATCCTAATCGAGGATAAGCTGGCACCGGTGGTTGTATGCCCTGAGGATGTGACTTTAACTTGTTATCAGACAGCGACTTATTGTCCTGAAGTCATTGAAAATTGTTCTCACTATACTTTAAATATTATAGAGGAGACTATTCAGGTCAATGACTGTAAACCAGGTACTAATCTTCCGGATGAAGTACTCAAGGTGATCACAAGGACATACCAGGCTGTAGATGAATCTGGTAACAAATCATTACCATGTACAATGGAGATCACTGTAGTAGGTCTTCCAAGCCTCAATGAGCCTTATGTAAATATGCCTGCCAACAGATGGTTGGCTGATGAGACACAATTACTTTGTAACGAAGATTATGCTAAAATACCGGTAGGACAGCCTTTTGCAGGTAATCCATCGCCTATAGATATTAAGGTAGGTAATCTTGTAAAGAAAGGTACTGGTGTTCCTCACTTACTTCTATGGAATCCTACCACTCTAAATGCAGGATTGATAGATGGTGACGCTCCCGGCAAAATCACTTTGGTGGGTGGTACAGATGCTTCATTACCTAATAGCAGAGTATTAGGCGCACAGGTTTGTTTTACTTCTTCTGCTGACCAAACCATCACATTTGACTGGAATGCTTTCATGCGAAATAATGCCGGATCTACATCCGGAGGAGTATTCAACAACGACGAGCCTGTTTATTCAGTAAATGGTACTGACACAAATCTTCCTGCAGCTGTCAATGTAAACTCTGCTTCAGGGCTTGCAAGATCAGTTGTACTGGCTAAAGGTGATGAGTTTTGTTTTAAGGTATACACTATGAACAGAGCTTTCCACACCATTTTGGAAGTTTCTAACATGAGGTCTAACGTACCTGCCGCTACTCCTAACTTCTATCTTTCTGTATATCCATCACCAGATTTATACTGCAATGTGTTGGTATCTTATTCAGATGTCAATCTGCCTGCTTTAGGTTGTGTAACCAAAATAATGCGAACCTGGCAGATTCTGGAATGGTCATGCAGAGGAACTCAGAGAGTTAGAAACCATGTACAGATGATAGAAATCGTAGACAAGGAAGGTCCTGTGATCACTTGTCCTAAAGACTGGACAATATCTACCAATGGACATACTTGTGAAGCTAATATTATTTTTCCAGCCATAGTGGCCAATGATGCTTGCGGAGATATTCACGGTGTAGATGTGACGTATCCATCAGGATATATCAAAGGTACTAATGGAGGTTTTGGTAAACTACCTGTAGGTTGTCATACAGTAACCTATACTGCGTATGACAAATGTTACAATAGCACCACTTGCACAGTACAGGTGACTGTCGAAGACAACACTCCTCCTGTGGCTATCTGTGATCAGAATACTACAGTAGGTCTTACATTGGATGGTAAAGCCTGGGTTCCGGCTACCTCTTTTGATGATGGTAGTTATGATGAGTGTGAACTTGCAAAAATGCTGGTTAGGAGAATGACTCCTGCAGCTTGTACTCCTTGTAAGACACCTGAATTTCCAGGGTTTACTTACCTTGGTAATTTTGTAAATACAGGCAAAACTGCACCGCACTACTATTATATTTCAAAACATAAGTCTACTCCTGCCGTAGCCATCAAAACTGCAGCTGCTATGGGCGGATATGTAGTGGCTATCAATAATGCAGATGAGAATACCTGGCTATATGACAGAGTTCAGGAGTGGAATCTTGGAGATGATTACCTGATCGGATTAAGAGACGTAAAGCAAAAAGGTCTTTTCGCATGGTTGAGTGGCGAATCATCTACCTATAGAAACTGGACTGCAGGAAGCCCTCAGGACGTAACTGACGGTCACAATGATTATGATTATGTGAGAGCACTGGATGCATCAGGTAAATGGCTGGACTTCGGAGTAGAAAAATGTACTTCAGAGGACTGGTATTATGTAGTAGAGATTACTGATCCTTGCGGATTCAGTGCCTATGCTCAGTTTTGTTGTTCTGATGTGAGCAATTCTCCGCAGATGGTACAATTCAGAGTGATCGACAAAGCCGGAAACTGGAATGACTGTATGGTCAATGCATTTGTTCAGGATAAATTGCCACCGTCTATCACTTGTCCACCACACATGACAGTTACGTGCAATGACTATTTTGACACAGGAAAACTGACACAAAGCTTCGGATGGCCTACCGTTTATGACAACTGCGAAAAGCCAAGAATCACACAGGATTCTGTGATCGAGATGAATGGTTGTAGAATAGGAAAAATCACAAGAAACTTTACTGCCACAGACGCAGGAGGTAAGACTGCAAAATGTACTCAAATCATTATAGTAAATGGTTCTGATAAGCCATTCGTAATGGACGATTCCAGATGGCCTTTGGATGCAACTATCAACGGTTGTGAGGATCCTAATGATGCTGCATTCAGCCCTGACAGATTAGGTAAACCAAATCTTACAGCAGATAATATTTGTAGCCTTGTAGGTGCAGAATACGAAGATCAGGTATTTACATTCAATAACTCCAATGGCGATGCATGCTTCAAAATTCTGAGACACTGGACAGTCATTGACTGGTGTCAGAGATATGAATTGGATGGTGGTGGATACGACTACAGAACATGGCATCATACACAGGTTATCAAGGTTCATGATCCTGAAAAACCTGTTATTACCAGCAGTTGTGCGACTAAGACAGTATGTACTTACGATCCTACATGTTCATCTGGATATATCGAGTTGTCAGCTACTGCTACCGATAAATGTACTAAGGAATTACAATACTGGGTTAAAGTATTTGACCTCAAAAATGGCTCTTTCGAACAAGATCTCTCAAAATCAAAATCTGGACTAGGCAATACTGTTAACGCAAGTGGAAATTATTCAATAGGAACACATAAAATCATCTGGGGATTTGAAGACAGATGCGGTAATGTTACAACATGCGAACAAACGTTCGTTATTGTAAACTGCAAAGCTCCAACTCCTTACTGCCTCAATGGTCTGGCTACCAGCTTGATGCCATCTGATACCAATAATGATGGAGTTCCTGATGCTGGAATGGTTGAAATCTGGGCAAATGATTTTGATAATGGCAGCTCACACCCATGTGGATATGAAGTATTGCTTTCATTTGCACCTATTACTTTGGATGCTGCAGGAGTACCTGTATTACAAAAAGGTAAAGTGTTTACATGCAGCAACTTAGGTAAGAATGATATCAAAATTTATTCCGGTATATTGACACCTATGGGTACCATCGTACAGGATTATTGTTCTACATTTATCACTATACAGGACAACTTCAATGCTTGTGATGGCGATGATGGCAGACTGACTGTGGGTGGTAGTGTCATGACCGAAAGTCAGCAACCTGTTAAATCAGTTAATGTGACTCTCGAAGGTAGTGAAATGAATATGCTTACAGCCAATAATGGATTGTATAATTTTGCAGGTGTGATTAATGGTGGTGATTATATCGTGAAGCCTTACAAAAATGACGATCACCTCAATGGTGTATCTACATTGGATCTGGTCATGATACAAAGACATATCCTTGGACTGGATAAGCTGACTACACCTTACAAACTGATTGCAGCTGATATCAACAAAGATCAGAAAATCACAGCAGCTGACCTTACAGAGTTAAGAAAACTGATACTGGGTGTTGTCAATGAGTTTTCCAACAATAAGTCATGGAGATTCATAGATAAAGCTTATGTTTTCCAGGATCTGCAGAATGCACAGGCAGAATCTTTCCCTGAGGTATATTTCATCGACAATATGAGTGACAATATGGATGTAAACTTCCTATCTGTAAAAGTAGGAGATGTAAACGGAAATGTTGTGGCCAATGCTGCGAATGTAGTGACTGAAGCAAGATCTGCATCTTCATTGGAACTTACCACTGACAATCAGACTTTCACTGCAGGTCAGGTAATCAATGTCCCTGTATCTGTAATGACCGACGCTCAGGCAGCAGGATTCCAGTTTACAATCAACTTCGATGCTGAACTGTTCAGTCTGGAAGCAGTAAATGGTAGCCTGGCTGGAATGACAGACCACAACTTCGGATTCACACGATTGGCAGAAGGTATTATTGCAGTTAGTTATAACAGAGAATCCAATCTGGAATTGCTTGCTGGTGATAAGATCTTTACACTTACACTGAAAGCAAAAGACAATGGTGTTCTTTCAGAAGGATTGTGGATAGACTCTGCGCTTGCAAAAGCAGAAGCTTATACACAGGAATACAATGTATTAAATGTAGATTTCACAGTCAACAATAGGGTTTCTGAAAGTGCAGTCTTGTACCAGAATACACCTAACCCATTCAAAGCTATCACTATGATCGGTTTCGATCTACCTGAAGCTATGACTGCTAAAGTGACAGTGTATGATGTAACCGGTAAAACTGTTATGGTTATCTCCAATACCTTCAACAAAGGTTACAACAGCATAGAAATCAACAAAAATGAATTGGGTAGCGCAGGTGTACTTTACTACACTCTGGAAGCCGGAGACTTCAAAGCTACCAGAAAGATGGTCGTAATAGAATAATGTTTCTATAAAGAATTTACTGTTTTTGGGATGGGACCCCGCTTCGAAAAGTCGAAGGGGGTCTTTTTCTTTTTAACTGTAGTAAGGATTTAATCTGATCTTTTTTTAAACTTTCCCCGAATATTGTTATTTATAACAATTTAAAAAAACAATTTCTATGCGATATCGTAAACTGGCAAATACAGACCTGGATGTGAGTGTCATCTGTCTGGGTACTATGACATTCGGACAGCAAAATACTGAAGCAGAAGGCCACGAACAGCTGGATTATGCCATCTCTAAAGGCATCAATTTTATAGATACTGCTGAAATGTACTCCGTGCCTGGCAGAGCAGAGACTTATGGCTCTACAGAGAGGATTATAGGTTCGTGGCTCAAAAAATCAGGACAGAGGAAAAACATAATTCTAGCCTCCAAGGTAACCGGACCCTCACCTGCATTTAAGCACATCAGTTCTAATCTTGGGTTTAGTAAAAATAGGATAAAGGAAGCCATCGAAGGAAGTTTCCATCGCTTGGGTACTGACTATATTGATATTTATCAAATGCACTGGCCTGAAAGAAAAACCAATTTTTTTGGTCAGTTGGGCTATGTACAGCATGATGACCAATGGCAGGACAATTTTGAGGAAGCCATATCTACGATGAATGAGCTGGTCACAGAGGGGAAAATCCGACACTGGGGCTTATCCAATGAAACTGGCTGGGGAGTCATGCGTTCTTGTTTTGTAGCTGATCAAAACAAATGGCCAAGACCTGCAAGCATACAGAATCCATACAATCTGCTCAACAGAAGTTACGAAGTGGCACTGTCAGAAGTATCCCTGAGGGAGAACATAAGCCTTCTGGCATACTCACCCATGGGTTTCGGATTGCTTTCAGGAAAGTTTCATAAAAAACTGGATACACCACAAGATAGAATCAACCAGTTTAAAAATCTTGCCAGGTACAATTCTCCCAAGAGTCACGAAGCTACAACGATGTACATTTTAATAGCTGAAGGCGCAGGCCTCACACCCGCTCAGTTGGCTCTTGCATTTGTCAATGACCGGCCTTTTGTGACAAGCAACATCATCGGAGCTACCAACATGACTCAACTCAAAGAAAACATAGGAAGTGTAGATATCACCCTTACAAAAGACGTGCTGGATCAAATAGATTTGGTACACAAAGAAATTTCAAATCCCGCACCTTAAATCATGAATTTAAAGTTTTATTATTTACTTTTGTGTGATAAACATGTACCTAGATGATCTCTAAAAAAGTAAATTCTGTTGATGAAGCAATGGCTGGTATATCCAATGGTATGACACTGATGCTGGGGGGATTTGGATTGTGTGGTATCCCTGAAAACTGTATCAATGCACTTGTACATTCAGGTGTCAAAGATCTCACATGTATTTCTAACAATGCCGGAGTGGATGACTTTGGTCTGGGTCTGCTGCTTCAGGGCAAGCAAATCAAAAAAATGATTTCCTCCTACGTAGGCGAAAATGACGAATTCGAACGTCAGATGTTGAGCGGAGAGTTGGAGGTAGAACTGATACCCCAGGGTACACTGGCTGAAAGATGTCGGGCTGCACAGTCGGGATTTCCTGCTTTTTTCACGCCTGCAGGCTATGGCACCGAGGTAGCTGAAGGTAAAGAAACCCGAGAGTTTAATGGAAAAATGTATGTGATGGAAAAGGCTTTCGAAGCGGACTACGCCATCGTCAAAGCTTGGAAGGGAGATGAAGCCGGCAACCTAATCTTTAAAGGGACAGCAAGGAATTTTAATCCTTGTATGTGTGGTGCCGCCAGGATTACAGTGGCAGAAGTAGAAGAACTCGTTCCCCTTGGGACTCTAGATCCTAATTTCATTCACATACCAGGTATTTTTGTACAACGTATTTTTCAGGGAGAAAAGTATGAAAAAAGAATAGAGCAAAGAACAGTCAGGCAAAGAAGTTGATTTGTATATTGTGATTCTCATCACCCTTCTTACATAAGCTTATCAAAAAGCGATTTAATTTGGGTGTCTCCCATACCATAGATACCCTCACGATGGCAAAATTCAGAAAAAACTGTGTTAAAATCATTTGATTTTGTCGCTATAATTTCTTTTAAAACCCTTTCAGGTCTGCCGGGAGTGTTATCGGTAGGAAATCTTTCAGCATGAGCCTGACATATTTCTTCCAAATATTCAAAACAATTTGATTTTACTCTAGAATAAGCCATCAATCGCTCTAAATCATTTTTCTGGTAACTGACCCATAAATTTTTGCCAAGATTTATGTCTTCCGGACTGAAAAGTACCTTTGCTCTGAAAGCTTGTTCCAGGTCTTCTGCAGTAGCGGTACCAAAACCACTCCAAAGGTCGTCATTGCTTTTTATCAAAGGAAAAATCCTATATATGGATAGAGTAGGGTAGTCTGACAACAAAGAAATAATAAACCACAAATTTGTCTGGCAAAACAAATCATTTTCAAACCAAAGACAGACTTCTGATTTTTCAGGCAGACTCATTACTTTTTCAATTTCAGTGACGGTTTGGCTATAATACTCCGCAGGGGTGCAACAGTGGGTATTGGCTATATATGTAGCTCGAATTTTCCAGAAATCAGAAAGGTTGTCTGAGAGGACTTCCCCTTCTATCAGGCTCTCCCGGCACACAATGAAGTTTTGGTTTATGGAAGTTGTCATAAGCTGAGATGCCAGACAGTCGCCATTTAAAATATGAAATGAAGTAGAAACCGACTTTGACTCAATAATCATGTGTACTTCATCATTTATATTTTAGGCCAAAGCCAAATTTGTATAAAGGGGATTTGCTGTCATAAGGCAAATCTTCTTTTTGGTTTCTGACAGCGTCCATACTTGATGGCAATTCAAAAGGGAGTTTGCCTTGAGGTTTGGATTTGCCAAAAATAACATCCAACACTGCGGCATCACTAGCGCCATAATCTGCTATAACACCTTTTGCAGCAGCATTTATTTCTGTTATGACTGCCGGTCTGTCTATGTATATATTAAAGATGGTTGGCACTTTATTACAGATATCTAATATCTCTTCTTTCTCTTTCCCTTTGAAGTCCAGGTCCCCATGATGAAACCCTTTTGCGAAGTTGTTTTGTGTTTCTACAGGTACCCATGGTGTATTGGCTCTGATTATGGCAAAATCAGCCTCCTCCGGATTGCTGACTACAGTACCATAATGTTGAGCTACTTCTTTTTTGATGCCTTTCACAAATATTTTATACTTTTTTAGTTGCAATGGTAAAACGTTCTTTTCGTTCTTCAGTAAGGTCAAAGATCTGCGTTGTGTACTTTCACCTAAGGCTACCCAATTCGGTTTACCAGCGATTGCAGTTGCTTTTTCGGCATCAACATATGGGTTGTCAAAAAGCCCAAGTTGAAATTTTTGTTTCAAAATTCTTCTTAGCGACTGATTGATTCTTTCTTCGCTGAGTTGACCATTCTTTACCAGATTGACCACCAATTCGGGACAGCTTTCACCTCCGAATTGATCACATCCAGCTTGAATAATTTTGAGTACCCTTTCTTCACGACTTAATTTCTCAGCTCCCCATGCCCTGGCAGGCCAGACGACTGGTCCCATTTGATTATCAGTCACCAGACCCCAATCCGTACAAACCACGCCATCAAATTTATACTTATCTCTCAGTAGTCTTGTGATGATTTCTTTATTGTAAGCCATGCCTACGTTTTCTGAAGTCTGGTCTGTAGGAATACCGTAATAGGGCATGATAGATGCCGTATTGGCTGAAAATGCAGCTTCAAAAGGTTTTATATGATAATTGAAATATTTACCCGGATACACCTGCCCTTTATGGAACTCAAAATGGGAGTCCAGTCCTTCTGTTTGTGGCCCTCCACCTGAAAAATGTTTTGTCATGCAGGCAACGCTTCCATTATTTAAAGTGTGGCCGTTTTGGAAACCTAAGATGTACGGCTTTAGCATTTTAGCAGATAGCTCTGCATCCTCTCCAAACGTACCATTACATCGCGGCCAGCGAGGTTCGGTGGCAAGATCAGCCATAGGGTGTAAAGCTATTCTGATACCTACGGCAAGATATTCCTGTCGAGCAATCTCACCAAACTGCTTCATCAACTTAGGGTCACCTATGGCCGCAAAGCCCAATTGTTCTGGCCACTGTGAAAATCCATTGGATGTCATTGAAAAAATATTATTGCTAAAATAATGCCTTGGATCTGAGGCAATGGAAACAGGAATTCCAAGGCGTTCGTCCTCTGCAACTTTTTGAATTGCATTGATGCCCATTGCCAATTCTCTTACTGCCGGAGTTGTCCAAAAGTTGAAATGTGTCATATGTTTTTCCCTTATTAAAACATCTGGAGTAGGTGTTTGCGCTGCGGGACCTTCCAGTTTTACATCCTCCTTATGAAAGATAGTTCCATCGGGATTAATTCGGGTACCGTTTATAAACATCTGACCCGCTTTTTCTTCGAGATTCATTTGAGTTATCAGGTCTTCTACTCTTTTTTCGATAGGGGCAGACGAATTTTCATACACGTCCATCTTACCATTTTTGTTCAAATCACGGTATTGTTCTTTTTTAGGATGAAAGGCAAAGAAGAATAAAATAATACTAAATGCAATGCTGTATTTCATGATTTGATTTCAATTTCTATTGGTATGTGTAAAAAGTACTTTTGCTTTACAACGGCATGTAATTCTTAGTACAAATATAATTAAAATTTTTATAATTAGTGTAACTGCTTATTCAGCGCTTGTACTTATCATTCATTCCAATGCCGTCCATAATATTCTGTATGCTTTTTTCTATTCGGGCTATTCTGGTTTCAGATTGCTTTGGTTGTGAAAAAAAAATGATATAACCTCGCTGTTTTCCGGGCGTAAGTTTGTAAAAAGCATGTTTGAAAGCAGGAAATTCACTGAATTTTTGTTCCAGTTCATCGGGTATGGGTTCCAGGTTTTTCTGAAATGTAACTTTAGAGTCATTTTTTTCCAGGTCTATAGCTTCATTTAAATATTCTCTGATAATCGTTGCCTTCTGCAAAATACTTTCCGTATCGGTAAATCTGATCGTGCGGACAGATTGTGAGCTCTCACCGTGTTTTTGCAATAAGCCGAAAGGGTCCTTCAGTAAAACACCCTTGAAAAAACTTATACAAGAGTAGTCTCTGAATGCGCTGATGTTGATTACATTCTTGTTTTGCCAGGTATATACAGGTACACCCCATTTTAAATCTTCGGTGAGTTCGCTATCGAGGACTATCTGCCTTAGGACTTCCAGCTCGCCTTTCCATTGATGTACTTTGCATTTGGGTGTTGCAAAGTAAGCACAACGACCACATCCATCTATCAGATAAGCGTCTACTTTAGGATTCAATAAATTCATTTTATTTGTTTTGGATGTGTAACAAGAAGCACCTGTTTTGCATTTTCTGAATATTAAAAATCAATTTTACACCAAAAATAATATAAATGCTAAAATCACGAAGTGTATAACGATGTTTTTTATATTTCACTTTCAGATATAAATTTCAGACCAAAGGGAAAAAAGAATGCCATACATGCAACAACGTTGCAAATAAGCAGTATCTTTGTCTCATGGATCGTAAAAACTTGTCATTCGCACTTTTTGTATTGACCTTCATACTGTGTGCGTGGAAGACAACAGGTCAGGAATGCCGCATTATAATCTCAGGTGAAATATCAGATCATCATGAAAATCATGAACTGGAATATGCCACTGTGTTCATACAGGAGACGCAGAAGGGTGTAGTCACTGACACTGATGGCAGGTTTGAATTTAAAGAGATATGCCCCGGGAAATACCACCTGATCATATCCCCATAGGTTGTGCTACTAAAAGCCTTTTTTTAGATATTCAAAAAGATACTATAATTCATATCATCATGGAGCATCACGATGAATTGATGGACGAAATTGTCATAGAAGGAAGGAATACACAAACCAAAACAGGCCTGCTCAAAGCTGTAGTTTCCAGAGATATGATGATGGAATATTCGGGAAAAAGCCTGACGGAAATGTTGGCAGTCATACCAGGGGTAAGTATGCTCAGGTCGGGACCCAACCTCGCAAAACCTATCATCCATGGGGTGTATGGAAATCGAATTACCATCCTGAACCATGGTATACCTCAAGAAGGCCAGCAGTGGGGCAATGATCACGCTCCCGAAATAGATCCTAATTCAGGAGATAAAATTTCTGTCTTTAAGGGTGCGAATGCGATTAAATACGGGCTTTCTGCTTTGGGAGGTTTGGTGGTCATCGAGCCCAACGAATTGACTTATGATCCACACTGGCACGGAGATGTAAAACTGCTGGGACAATCCAATGGACGGGTTTTTGGAGTTCAATCCACTGTACTTAAATCTACTTTTGCAGGCAATACGAGATGGACGGCAGCTTATTCTAAAGGCGGAGATAGGCAATCAAAAGATTACTATCTAAGTAATACTGGCAATAAGGAAGCATCCTTTTCTTTTTTGATTAGCAATAATAACACAAGCCGCAACCAAAGGAAGTTTTATTATAGTTTTTACCACACTGAAATAGGTATACTGAGAGGCTCTCATATAGGCAATTTGTCAGACCTGACGGAAGCATTTACCAGAAGTGTTCCATTTTTTACAAAGGAGGACTTTTCTTACGAGATGGTAGCCCCTAGGCAGAATGTAAGCCATCATTTGGCAAAGTATAGCCACAAGCATGTTTACTCTGATAAAAATTCTCTAAACCTTGAGTGTGCTTTTCAGGCCAATATCAGGCAGGAATACGACGTCAGAAGAGGTGAAAGAAGTACAATACCCAGCCTTAATCTGACATTGTTCAGTCAATATTATGACCTTCAGTTTAATCATCAACCTGACAATCAGGATCAGTTGCACTCAGTCGGCTTGCAATACCGAAACAATAACAACACCAATAATCCGGGCACAGGTATAAGTCCTTTGATTCCTGACTATTTTAATCATCAGGCTGCATTGTATTACATTCACAAAAATAAAAAGGGTGTATTTCCCATGGAAGCCGGATTAAGAGCAGAATTCAGAGATTACCACATTTACAGGACAGTAGGTAAAGGTGGAAATGTGCAAAGAAAATTTTTCAACTTTGCGGCCAATTTTGGCATAAAAAAAGATATCACCAAAACATTGAGTTCGTCTATGGACATCTCCTATACAGGTCGACCTCCTGAAACCAATGAACTGTACAGCAATGGTTTGCATCAGGGTGTGAGCGGCATTGAGGAAGGCAGCATGGAATTGACTACCGAGCATTCTTTTAAAATAGTCAATGAATGGAATGGGCACACAAGTAAAAATCACCACATCAATATTTCATTGTTTTACAATAGGTTTCAAAATTACATCTATCTGCAACCTTCGGGAGAGTTAAGATTGACAATAAGAGGCGCATTCCCTGTTTTCAGATATGTGGGAGCTGATGTCAGTATGGCAGGACTAAGTATAAAGTCCAATTTGGAAGTGGGCCACCACTGGCAATGGAGCAATGCTTTACATTATACCTATGCACAAAATCTTACAATTGGGAAAGGATTGATACGGATACCGCCACTTTTGGGCGTTTCTAATCTGACTTATGCCATTGGAAAATCAAAGATTTTTGATGAACTGAAAATGGGTTTAGAAGTGAGTTACACAGCCAGGCAGACAAAAGCCAATGAAAAAGAAGATTTCCTTGCCCCTCCTGATGATTATTTTCTTACTAATGCTTTTTTAAGAATCAAATGGAAGACAAAAAAACAGAATGATTTAGATTTTATCATCAAAGGGGAGAATCTGATGAATGTCAGGTATCGTGACTACCTCAACAGATTGAGGTATTTTGCAGATGAATCAGGCAGAAATATTTATTTTACATTCAATATTAGTTTTTAATTTTAAAAAATCAAACGTATGAGAATTGTATCTTTTATTATAGTTATGGTTTTACTGACTACTTCGTGTGAAAAAACGCCGACACCTATCAATGAAGAGGAATTAATCACAACCCTTGTGTTTACCCTGGATGCTGTGGGAAATAATCAAGATGTAGTGATGACTTTCAAAGATCCGGACGGCAATGGTGGAATTGCCCCCACTATCACAACTATCGGCGTCATGAAATCTGGTGAAACTTATAATGGCAGTCTGACCTTGCTAAATGAATCTGAAAATCCTGTAATAAATATTACTGCTGAAATAGAGGCAGAAGCTGAGGCTCACCAGTTTTTTTACGCAGTTAGTGGAGCACTTGCTGGAAATATTGATATCACATATGAGGATAAAGACAAGGACAATCTCCCTTTAGGCCTAAAAACCAAAGTAGTGCCAAGGGCTACAGGTTCAGGTAAACTTAAGCTTCTGCTCAGACATGAACCCAACAAAAAAGCCGTTGGTGTCAGTACCGGAATCATAGACAATGCGGGTGGAGAAACAGACCTGGAAGTAAGTTTCGATTTGGTTGTGAACTGATCATTATACCATCAGATTAATGTTTCAAGACGGAGACTGTATATTTACCATTTATGTAAATAGGTAATCGCACAGGTTTTTTATCCTTGATGGACAAATAATCTTCAAAATATATTTTGTCAAGGACAAATGTTTGTTGAGAGGCAAGGTAAGTAAAATCAACAAAATAATCGTATTGATGCTGCCTGCCATTAGAAAATACAACGAATACAAACTCAGCTTTTTGTTTGTCAACCCACCCAATCAAATTGATGTAAATAACAGAGTTCCTTATCTTTTGGAGTTCCAAGCCGAGCTCTGGACTTATGAGTATCACCTCAGTATCTTCGATTTTTTTTGGCAATTGTACATCCGGCCAATCGTCATCCTGACCATAAACATGTTTACCAAAGTACAACGTATCAAAACTGATTTTATCCTTTTTATATACAGCTTTTATAAATTCGGAAATAGATTGTGTATAAATTTTGTTCAGTTTTATTTTATGTAACGATGCACTGTCATTGTTTGAAACTGCGTCAAATTGCAGATTATCAGGTGTTTGACGCAAATCAACTGTATTGTTGGGTTTTGTGCCGGCAGGATGTTGTGAGCAAGCTGTAATATTGATTAGTAGGTACCAAAATACCAATGTTATAATGTTTTTTTGATTGTCCATTATGTGCAATTTCAGCCAGTTCATAAACGGTGTTAGTTATGTTTTGGTTCTTGTAAGTTAAAATATTCACTTTTTGTTTGGTAGTGACCAAAGACTTCCTGATGTGGGTGTATTCTCTGCTATTTTATGGATCATGCCATTAAAAATTAAGCCGTGAAAAGGAAGTACCGCATACCAATAAAGCCTACCCAAAACACCAAGCGGCCTGAAAGTGGCTGTTTGAGTGAGCATTTGCTGGTCATCGATTTTAAACTCTAGCCACGCCTCGCCGGGAAGTTTCATCTCTGCAAACAAAAGCAATCTCCTTTCATTTTTATCTGCCAGCAAAACCCGCCAAAAATCTAGACTGTCTCCTGTTTGTATCACAGAATCTAGCTTTCGTCCCCTGCGCATGCCTACGCCACCTGCAAGTTGGTCCAGGAATCCCCTTATTTCCCATAGCCAATTGCCGTAATACCATCCATTTTTGCCACCGATAGACCATATCTTTTCCAGAGAGACATCGATGTTTTCGACTTTCATAGTGCGTATGTCTTTATAACATCCATTTACAGGCACTTCGATAAACTTAGAAAAGCCTTCGCTGAAAATATCACTTGTTTGAGCATCTTTCCAGCTGGAAAGCACCTGGTTTTGTTCTATTTTATCAAAAGCCATTTTTATTGCCGTATCGTAGTATATCAGTTTTATACCTAGTTGATTTGCCAGGTCATTGGGTTTGCATATTACATCTATCTTCATACTATTGACCAGATTCTTTGCCAGAGAATAGGACGTAGCTGTGACAAAATATAACCAGTATGAGGTAATTTTAGGTGTCATCACCGGAATAATAAAAATATGCCTTTTTAAGCCTCTGATTTTTGCAAACCGCAATAACATCTCTTTATAACTTAAAATATCTGGGCCACCTATGTCATAACTTTTATTAAAGACATCATCTTTACCGATGACACCAATCAAAAATTCAATAATGTTGCGGATAGCTATGGGTTGACATTTTGTTTTCAGCCAGCGGGGCGTAATCATTACTGGCAGTTTCTCTACCAAATCTCTGATGATTTCAAAAGATGCACTTCCTGAACCAATGATGATTCCAGCTTTCAGGGTAGTCAATGCAAATTTTGACCCTGACAAAACTGTTTCTACATTTTTTCGTGAAGAAAGGTGTTTTGACAATTCCTCAGTATTGGTGATACCACTTAAATAAATAACTTGTCGGGCATTAGTCTGCTCTATTCGTTCTTTAAAATTGGCTGCACATAGGGCTTCCATATTTTCGAAGTCACCTGTTTGGGTGGACATGGAATGTATCAGGTAATAGGCTATGTCGATGTCATCAGGTATTTGCTTTAAACTTTCTTTTTTTAAAAAATCTGCTTCTAAGACCAATATTTGGGAAGACATATAATTTTTAATACTGAATCTATGCTTGTCCCTTACGCAACATACTACTTCATGGCCGTTTTCTATTAAAACTGGCAACAATCTTTGTGCAATGTATCCGGTGACTCCCGTGAGCAAAATTTTCATACAACTTTATTGATTATCTGATGACCAATAATCATGTACTTTTCCATATTGAATCGATATTCATGATATTATCTCGTTCATACTGGAGCAAATTTGGGTATGAAAATAAATGCGCCATTTTAAAAATAGGATGAAGATTTGATTTTTTGTACCATATGCAGTCTCCGGCTTTAACTTATTTTTGAGTGGGATATCACCCACTTTTTTGCACTGGAATGATTCCATTACTTTTTTCCAGAAAGATTCCTAGATATAAATCCAGTCTGGTCCTGCCACACCTCTATAAATATCCCTGCAACTATCGGCAAGGTAAACATATAACCTGAGGATTTGTTTTCATTTATGATCTTTTTTGAAACCTCAACACCTATTAATCCACCGGACAACCTGCCCATAATTGATTTTGTATGGAGCAAATGCATGATTTTTTCATTATTTAGGTTATTATTGGATTTACCAAATAAACAATCAGTCTGGAACCTACGAATGCTCCGATTATTGCTCCAAGAATAATAGATAGTCTGTTGGTGTTGGATATAAGGTCATGTGTACTGTATTTATTTTTTATTCTTTTTTTTGTAATTTGGTATATTTAATCCTAATATTATATCGCGCTCGGCTATTTGAATCTGATCATTATGTAATACTCTAACTATTCCACTACCACCTCTGTTTTCTTGTGGATATTTTTTTAGATAGGGCAGAAGTAACTTGTCGTCATCAAAATTTATATCGTCGAGATAATATTCGTTATCTATATCAGGCTCTTTGATGGAAAAATGGATGTGTGCAGGCAACACATCGTCCGGATATGGTGCAGGTCTCACGGTATAAAGTGTATATTTCCCATTTTTATCTGTTTTTAGCCAACCTCGAATATGACCATGTGGTAGAGCATTTTTATTCACACCTTGTTTCGATGAGTATAATCCATCGTTGTCAGTCTGCCAATAATAGATAATGATATTAGGGGCAGGAGTCTGACCATTAAGTTGATAAACGGTCCCGGATACCAACAATTTTTGCCCTTTTTCTGTCCATCCTGCGCTTGTGTCAGTAGAGCTGATATGGGATGGCATACCTACATACATCAATTCACAGCCGTCACATCCACCGCCTACAAGTTTTTCCTTGGGTATCAAAGCTTGACTTTCGGGGGTGTGTTTATTTTGTCCCATACAACTGCACAGTTTCGTAAGAACCATAATCAGAAGTGGTAAGTAAAAATGTCGTTTCATATTTTTAAGTAAAACCTGATAACCTTAAAATATAGTCATAAAAGTGACATGTATTAAAATGTAGAACAAATGTAGCGATTAAATTTATTGTAAACCCAAATTCCGCATTCGACTTTAGTCGATTGTGTCTACAACTAAATAGTCACCATAACTTTTATCATTAACAAATATTTACGCTTTATTTACTCTTTTTTACATCTTATATGCCCTACATAGGGCAAAACATCATTCCTTTGAACTAAAATAGAAAGATATGTGGATTGTTATACGGAATTACTGTGTATACTGTGTTGTTATTTTGGGTATGTTTGCTTGTGGGATGAATAAGAGCAATGGCTCATCCGCAACATCAAACCTTAACGGGTCTGTAGTCCGTGCTTCCATCATTCAGAAACTAAAAGAACTGGATCACAAGCCTGTAGAAGAAAGAATAGCTCTATACAAAAAACTAAAAAAAGAGGCTCCGGATGCATACAATTTCGAAAATGAAGATGAAATCACCATGTACGGTTATGGATTTTTGTGGGCCGACAAATTTGACGAAGCTTTTGCCATTTTCCAATTGATCGTAGAACAGTTTGGGTCTGCCAATTCTTACGATAGTCTGGCAGAAGCGTATCTCAAAAAAGGCAACAGGGATGCTGCATTGGCAAATTATGAAAAATCATTGGCAATGAATCCTGACAATTTTAATGCAGAAGACCAAATCACTTTAATCAAACACCCGGAAATAAAACCATTGACGCCAGCCGAAAAATTTGACAAAAAACATACAACAGAAGCTTACAAAGCTGACTTGGATCAGTTGGCTAAATCTCTGGTAAAAATTCATCCCAATGTATTCAAATTTACATCGCAAAAGAGTTTACTGATATTGTAGAAAAGAGTAAGTCACAGATCACGGAAAATACTAGATTCGGTGAGTTTTCATACATTTGCAACAAGATCATAGCCAGCATCCATTGTGCGCACACCGGAATGGGTGGCTTGTACCCAGAGAACGAAATGTTGCCACAGGTACTAAAGTTCCCTGTTCAGACGCAGTGGATAGGCAATCAATTATTTGTCATTGACCCTCTGAATAATAACGATAGTTTAAAACCCAAAGACGAAATTTTGGCAATCAATGATGTGCCGGTTGCCGCAATGGTAGACGGTATTTATGAACATATAGTGGCTCAGGGGACAATCAAAACAACCAAAAATCATGTGTTTAATACCTTGTCTTCAAGCTTGATACCTTATGCACTAGGCTTGCCTGATAGTTACACCGTTACAATAAAAGGTGTAAAAAAGCCTATAATCCTCAACAAAGCTAATAAAGATATCGGTCCGTATTGGGATTATCTGCAATACTGTAAAGATCAGTTGTGTTTTGAAATTTTGGAAGATAAACAAACAGCACTTCTGACCATCACTTCTTTCAATTATTACTCATGGAATAATCTACCTGAATTTATCGATTTTATTGACAAGAGCTTTAAAAAAATAGAAGAAAAAGGCGTCAAAAAACTTATTATTGATGTTCGTTATAATAGTGGTGGGTCTCAGTCTTCAGCCATCCATTTACTAAAGTACTTAGTGGATAAACCATTTACATACTATTCCAAAGCTGATTTTGATGGCAAAATGGGAAAAATAGAAGGAGAAGAACTCATCCATCCCGTGAAAAAAGGATATCAAGGGAAAGTCATATTTTTGATTGATGGCATTGGTAACTCTACTACAGGTCATTTTATGTCTTTGGTCAAAACCCTAAAGTTAGGAACCATCATCGGCGAAGAATTAGGCTCCAATCAATTTTGCTCTGCGGGCTCCACCAGCTGCAGACTTAAAAATACCAAGCTCAATTACTACGTAGCCAACAATACCCACATCTCTACCGCTACATCTTTACCTGATGAAAAAGGTATCTTGCCTGATCATTTTGTAAGCCAAAAAATCGATGATGTGATCAATAGGAAAGATGTCGTTAAAGCGTTTGCTTTAGGCCTTTTGAAATGAATCATAGGAAGGAAAGATTAGCAACAGCAATATTAGGCTTGGGTCTTATCTTTATGAAGGACCAAATTGAAAATTATGAAGTTTCTCAATATTCATGGGAATTACAACATCAATTAATTAATCGTTAGGTTTGGCTGCCGAGATGTTTTACTAGCAACAGTATGGACTGATGTTAAAAGTGAAGCATTATGGACATATGTTTTGATTAATTAGTTTACTTTTGTAAATAATAATTCCTTTTACTAAAAATATGCGCAAGATTTACCTCTTTCTTATCTCAATACTTATATTGATCCAAAGTTGTCAGCAGCATTCCATACCAAAGAATTCCAAATATCTCTCTATGGTCGGCGATATTGATTATGATGCTAAACTAGACGATACCAATTTCACCTTGTGCAATGAAAAAAATACCAAACAATACCACAATCTCAATGAAGAGTTGCAATACGAAGACGAAAAATATACACTAAACCATACTTTTATATCCCAATTCAAACCCGATCCTACGATAAAAGATTCAGGTATGATTCGTATCCGATTTATAGTCAACTGCAAAGGTGAGACAGGTAGATTTAGATTGATCAGTTCAGGGTACGATTATAAGGAAAAACAGTTTGACAAAGCCATCACAGATCAACTGATGACCATAACAAAAAGTCTAAAAGGATGGAAGATACTCTCTGACAAAAGAGGACCAAAAGATTACTACCAATACCTAATATTTAAGATTTCAGATGGGCAAATCAAAGAAATTCTGCCATGAGAAAGTCAACAAATTTCATCATTTTATGGATTATTATTTTTGTCCAAAACATAAGTACTGCGCAAAATTGTAATGTCTTTCTTTATCAAAAAGACACCTTGCAATACGAAGCTTGCCTGATCGCAGAAGATGCTTACCAATATTATCAGTACAGCCGGGAATACCAAGAAATATTGGACAAAGCCATCGAAAAATGCCCCCATTTCTCCTATGCATATCTCAATAAATCCACAGCGTATCTCAAAAGTGGTGACTTTATCACATGGAAATACCTGATAGACAAAGCGGTAGAGTATAACTTCAGAGAGAATATCGGTTACCGTGGATGGTGCAAGTTTCAGTTTTTTAGAGATTATCAGGGTGCGATCGACGATATAGAATCTCTAGAAGCAGCTTCCAAAGGCAATATCGGGTACTCTGCAGGTGGTCAATATCATCTGAAAGTTGCCAAAGCGCTTTGCTACAAACAATTGGGCGACGTCCATAAAGCCATAACCATTATGGAAGAATATATGGTAGATACAACTCTCCAAGTCTCAGTCTTTGATCATTTTCATTTAGGAGTCATGTATTTAGAAATAGCCGATTACGATAATGCCATCACCCAACTTAATCTCCAAAGCGCACAAAATGATCTAGCCGAAAACCAATATTACTTAGCACTTTGCTATCAAAAAATGGGAAACGACACCTTATTTAATGAACATATCGCCAAGGCCAAAGAAATGTATCTCCGTAATCAAAAGATGGTATTCCACTATACAGAGCCGATTGATAGGGTTTATTTAAAGGAAATCGAAAGTGCTATGGAGGTACAAAAGGATGATAATAAATAACATTTTTCTTCACGGACGAAAGTATCTAAAAAATAACACCTTGTGTTCTATTTGTCTAATTCAACAAATCAACAACAACCTCTTCTGACCATTTTTTTCCTTTGGTGCACGATGAAGACATGGGAGCACTTTACTTTCAGGATGGTCGATAGCCAGTCTGCATATATGGCCTAAACCTAATTTTATCGGTTGTGCATCGGGTTTAGCTTGGTAGTGCAGATCAAAGAACTCTTCACTTAAAAAAGATTCAAAGTCTTCGTCCGCACCATCATATATTTTTTTTAGTTCATCGCGTATTTCGGGAATAAGCACTTTTTGTGTTCCTTGCACATTGGGTAAAATTTCACTTGTAGAGCCATAATACGTGCACAAAATGGTATCAGCTGCTATGGGAGCACGATCTACATGGAAAGAATAAACATCAGTAGGAAAAAACTGAAAACTATCATCTCTTTCATAGTACTGAATCACGTTTAGCACAGGAGACGCACCATACGCTTCCAATATTCTCAGGTCATTTAAAAGGATCTCGCGTGCAAGCTGCCCTTGTTCACTCAACTGAAGTGCCAGAAGCTCATCTGGATGGAGTTCGACAATATTTTCGTTTGCTTCTACCTGATGGACAATCTCAGCAAAATCGCCTTTCAGATTCCGAGTCCAACAAATCACATTCGTGTTACCCTGAAAAGGCGTGCCAACTAAGTCTTCGAAATTAGTGACACATTGCATTTGATTTTCTGAAGGAGGTCTATTTGCCATTAGGGGTAGAGCACTTTATTGTTTGAAAAAAGTTTACAAATTAGAGATTTTTGTGCATACGAATGGGCTGATTGATCGCATCGGCAACTACACTACAGCTTTGTTGTTATTGGCTCATTTTTATTACTTTTTTTAGCACCTTCTTATTTGGTGTATACACCTCAATAAAATAAATACCATTCGGCTCGTTTTCTATATCAATTTCAAATAATTTTCCGGTCATTGCTTGGGATTGGAATACATATTGACCTAAAGAATTGATCACTTTAATACTAACATTTTCAATAGAATTGGGTAAATGAATGTATAAGATATTGGTATATGGGTTGGGGTAGATGTTTATGTCATTTGAAGCGTAATCGACTGCTACTCCAACGTTAGTAGTATTTTCTTTAGCGCCGATATCAGGTTTTGTACCGTTATAATCATAGAATCCTTGGATAATGCCACCTGCATCTATCATGGGGCTTGAATTTTTTAGTTCAAAACCGCCTGGATTTGTTGTAAGAAAAAAAGGATTTGATTGTAAAGGACTTTGAACCACAATATGAGGACTTCCTGAAATACTTCTTAATGTACTTTGAAGTTCGCTTACT
This sequence comes from Saprospiraceae bacterium, assembly GCA_016714765.1. Classification (GTDB taxonomy): domain Bacteria; phylum Bacteroidota; class Bacteroidia; order Chitinophagales; family Saprospiraceae; genus OLB9. The sequence goes on from JADKCF010000008.1 coordinate 70,917, forward strand.
TCATTTATATCAGAGCAAAAATATTCTCCATGAATATGCTTTACCTTCACGATTGGAGCACTAGTGATGTGGGAAAAATAATTATCATTAACTGAGGTTATTTGAAAATTGCCGTTGACAGAATGGTTGGCTAAAGTAAAAAAGAAAAAGGGATGTTGTAATGTGTGAGAATATATATTATTGATAAATATTGCCTTACGCCATTCAGCTTTCCAGGAAGTGAAAACAAAGCCGAGCGTATCAGAGGCATGAAAAGTATTGTTGAAGAAATACAAATTGCCCGGTGTAATGCTAAACTCTTTCTCAATATTGGTTTTTATTGCAACACCTTGTCCCATATAATTATCATTTACAGGTGAGCATCCGATAAAAAAAGGGTCATAATATTCATTTCTTCTACCTTGCATGCCATGAAAAAGATTTCTGTAAAAATATCTTGGTCCTACTAAAGGAGGGCTCGCTGAAATACCCGCCATGGGTCTGATAATTTCATTTTTCCAAACCCGCAGGTTAGACCATAATCCATCACATTCTATGGCATCAAAATTGTCAATGAACGTGTTGTCATAAATATCAATATCTTCTTTTAAACCTATATCAATATAACTTTCAATACCGGAGTTTACGCCATCAAAAAGGCTGTTTCTAAGTACTCCTGATTTTCCTGAATCTATAAAAACGGCAGCATTTTCTACATTTCTGGCTCGTGATGAAGAGAAAGAAACGGATGAATCATGTGACTTCTTTATCATGGCATGTGTCCATTTTCCTGTACAATGCTTAAAATCAGAATTTTGAATAACAAAATGATTGCATTGATTACTGAAAGAAATATTGTTGGAGTTGTATGAAAAACGACAACTGTCAATATAAATATGGTGCACATTCCGAAGATCAAAAACAGTGGCACTGTAAGAATCACTGGTGCTGCCTGGACTGTTTAAGACTGGTTTTCCAAAGTATCTGAATTCTATACCTTTTACTTTTAAGTAAGCGTTTTTATTGTTACCATAAACAGTTATAAATCTGAACGCATTCGAAACTGTTACAATAGAGTCATTGGGATTGATTCCTTCTTTTGTCTTTATCCAAATGGTGTGTTCGTCACGTACATATCCGTCATACCCAAAGTTTAATTCACTCAGATTGTAGTTACCTAAAGAAAAGTCAGCTGTTAAAGTTGGATAGGGATACAGAGCTTTATTTCCAAGCATACAAATGTTAGAATGTGAAGTGCCTGCAGGGGTAGGCGTAGAGTATAAATCAGGAACACTAGCATGACTTGTCCAGGGTGAAGTAATAATAGTTCCTGCATCTATGATAGGTTTTGCTCCAGCTTCAGCCGTTATGATAATGGGACTGTTTTCTGTACAATTATTGTTTAGCGTGAGTTGCAACCCATCTATTTTGTAAGTTCCGTTTTTGAGTATGATGGTAGTGCCGCACAAAACCTGTCCTGATGCAAAAAGTGCACTTAAGTTTCCGGGACTATTTTCTGAATAATTTCCTGTCCCTGATGGAGATACCCATTTAGTATTACCTGAGGGTGAAAACAAAGGAGACTTTAATGTAGTTGTAACCACTGCAGGAAGTACATGATGTGTCGAACCAGAGTAAACCGTTACCCTGACATCATAAAAAGTATTTTCTTCCAACATGAAAATACTACCCCTGAATTGAAATGTCCCATCGATAGAAATCATATCAGGATCATATGCCAATTGCCAATTATTTTGCGCCGCTTTGGAATATTCCACTTTGCAACTATCAGCCCCACTGATATTGGTAACTTTTACTCCTATAGTGTGAAATAGGGGTGTCAATTCAACTGTCTGAGCTTCAGCTAGTAATATGGTGAAAAATGCAAAGATGAAATTTAATGATTTGTAAGTCTTGTTCATAAAACTGTTTTTAGTGTTTAACGTTGCATTTTCACTGAATAAGTTATCTTTGTTAGAATGCTTAAATTTTACTTAAGCAAATATACAATTTCTGTAGCGAAAACAAACTAAATTTTGAACATTTTTAGCGTTGCCGTCTTTCTTAACTTACACCAAATCAATTATTTTTTCAGCCTCTCTCATACCACTCATGTAGGCTCCATGAACAGTAGAGAAATAATCGGCCTCTGTGTGTTCGCCCGCAAAAAATAATTTGTTATTTACTGCTTCTGCCAAATCATCAAAATGCTGCATCTCTGTGCCTACTGCTGTGTATGAATAAGCGCCAAAAGCGTTTTCGTTGGTCTGCCATTTTGTTCGCAACATATTAGTAGGATTGGGTATGTTGTTCCCATAAATATCGCGTAAATGAGCCATTATTTCATCAGTGATTTGTGCATCTGTCATAGTTTCGGTTTGCCTGGCATAATTTGCATAAGCAAAAGTCATCAATGCATTCACGGTCGGGTGAAACTTCTTCACATTTACAAAATAGTTGAATTTGTCTTTAATTTCGGGTGTGTATGAAATGTACTGTACATCGTCCCAAAAGGCAGTATTCCAGGTCAATAAAAATTTGTTGACACAATTCATACCTACTTTTTGAATAGCATTTATTTTTGCCGCTGGCAAGTTGGGAGCAAATTGAATAGCACCCGATTTCAAGACACCCAATGGAACAGTAATAAGTACAAAATCAGCCTCCGTCACATTACCATTGTGCGTCACTTTTGCTTTTGCACTTGAATAATCCACTTTCGAAACCCTTTGACCCAATTTAATATTTAACCCATTTGCCAAGTGATGAGCAATAGTGTCATATCCATTAGTTACAATTTTTTCACCCCCACCAAACTCCTCACCTTCATTGTACAGTAATGAAGATAGTTTGTCTATATCACCTGTATCAAAAGTGACATATGTAGAAAGTAAAAATTTCCATAACCTGTCGTTTGCTTTTGCAGGATATAAATTATTGAATACTTTTTCAAAGCTCTGGCTGGCACTTCCACTGTTAGTCAGGGTATTGAGTATGGTGTATAGTTCATCTTCGGCAGTATTGTATGAAGAGGTACTTCTCAAAACCCCTCCTGTGTCATATGATTTTCGGCTGTCGTCTAAAGTTTGAAAGGTTTTCATTCCAGCCTGTTGGGCCAATGAAGTAATAGGATTTCCGTTAACACCGTGGATCCAACTTGCTCCTTCGTCAAAGCTAATACCCAAAGTTCGGTTGGTACTCAATCTTCCGCCTACTTTGTCTTGTGCTTCCAAAACTATGACTTCAAAGCCGTTTTCTTTTAGTTTTTTGGCAGCCCCTAATCCTGAAATGCCAGCGCCAATGATAACCACCGTTTTTCCTTTTGCATCATTGTCGGTCCCTTTGTTGCAGGAACCGGTAAAAAGCGAAGGCGTCAAAAGTAAAATCGGGTATCCTAAGGTGTTTTTTATAAATTTTCTTCTTTGCATATTATGGTATATTAATTTTTCGGTTTACACTGTTTATAAGATAAGAATACGATTAAGACTTAGTATACAAACACTGTAAAGACTTGGATATTGAGGTGGTTACTTTGCTGCCATTTTGACTAACTTATAACCATCAGATTTAATATTTTTTATTCTTAAAACTTCCCATTTTATAATCAGCGCAATATTATAATTATCCAAACCAAAAAAAAATCATAAATGATCTTGTCAATTAATGCGCACACTACAAAAGTACACACAAGAGTTTAATAGTCCAAGTTATAGTAAGAGATATTTACATAGGAGATATTCCTTTTGGCGCTTGATATTTATTAGAAAAACCAAGTTGTACGATATTTTAGCTGAAAAAAGTCTGCTTATATAAAACAGTTTAAATTACTCAAAGCTTACATGCCATGAAGCCGACAATACAAAAAATACACGTTAAATATGCTTTCAAAATAATGTGATTTGTATTGGATTATTTTTACTAAAATCTTTCTACGATCAATAATCATAATTAATTTGGATTATCTTCGCTCTCTAGAATGAATCATTATGGTTACGTTTGAGTCCAATCCTCAAGCGTGAAAATCAGGAAGTGTCAAAAGCTTTTATAACATTTATTTAATTATTTTTAATATGACAGATAATCTATTTCAAAAGACGATTAATGTGATGTTTGCAGTTTGTGTGGGACTTCTTTTGTATCCTATACTTGTAAATAAATGGGTTGTGACGGGTGACGGGCCATGTCATCTTTACAATGCAAAAATTTTAAGTGACCTGTTTTTAGGTCGTCATAGTGATTTCTATTTGGAATATTATAAACTTGACATTGGTCTGAACCCTAATCTTTGGGATCACGTTATACTCGCTTGTTTGCAAGTTATGTTTTCTGCATCTATTTCGGAGAAAATATTTTTTGCGCTATATACATTGACATTTGCTTTTGGTGCCAGGTATTTGTGTAATTCTATACAAACAAAAAGTACCTGGGCTGCCATTCCTGTCTTACTCTTTGCATTTCATCACTTATTGTTCAAGGGATTTTACAACTTTTCATGGAGCATAGCAGGTGCATTTTGGGTCATTGGTTACTTCATTTGCAACAGCGAGCATCTTTCGGATTGGAAAGTTGGGGTAAAATTATGTCTCCTGCTTCTTTTAAATTATTTTATGCATCCCATCGGCTTTGCCTATGGTGTAGGAGGTATAGGTTTTATATTAATAACCCATTTGTTAAGTAAAATTATCAAGTCAAACCCTAAAGAGCTATTGATTGAATATGTCAAGAAAATGAGTCCACTGGGATTGATTTTATTACCATCAGTATTGTTGTATATAAATTTTGCTTCAAAAAATTCATTTTCAAAAAAATTGGATTGGAATAGTTTAGCTAATCTGAACTCGTTGGTAACCTATGTAAATGGCGAAATTGTATATTCATTGGCGATAAGTAAGATTGCCATCCTGTTTTTAATTGTGGGTGTGATATACCGATTGCTCAGAGGACCTGCAATACAAAAAGGAGATGGCATATTATTGTTAGGTTTGTTCTTTATTTTTCTTTTTCACGCAAATTTGATAGATGATGGAATGATGGGAGGCGATAGGTTGAAGTTTTTGCCACATCTGAGTATTTTTATTTGGCTTATGACTATGAAATTTACCAATTTGGTCAAACTTTCTATTTCAATGTTTGGATTGGTGATGCTGACTCTTCTGTCTATTGAGAGATTTCCTGCTTATAGCCGGGCAGCCGATTGGGTCGATGATTATCTGGAATGCGAACCCAAAATCAAAAGTAATACTAAACTTCTGACGATAAATTACGAATTGAATGGAACAATAAGTGATGGTTCTGAAATGATTTCAACCGAAAATTGGGCATTTATGCATGGTACAAGCTATTTGGGAGCTATGAAGCCGTTAATCTTATCTGATAATTACCAAGCGCATATGACCTGGTTTCCATTGAATTGGAAAGAAGATCGATTTTCTTTTTACAACAGTACAGGCGTAGATGGTATCAATTTTGAAAGCAGACCACCACGAGCAGATATAATTGGGTACGCCGAAAAATCAGGCAAAGGTCCGATAGATTACATTTTGATTATAGGCCAGGCCCCTGACCTCATGAATCATGAGTATGGACAAGAAATAGAACGACAGTTGGGCTCGAACTATAACTTGATTTGCACATCAGTGTCAAAAAAGTCTAAGCTTTACGAGTTAAAATGATGGCTGTTAAAATTAGCACTCTTTGCATGGGATTTCTTTAAAAAGTTTCAGCCTAACTATACTGATAATTGATTATTTTTTAAACTGATCTATTCATTCTATTGACATTAAGGCAACTCTTTCTGGGTATTAAGATTAGGGTGGATTGAGATTGAATTCTTCAGGTTCAATTTTATTTTACCATTATTTACTTTTTAAAGAACTATGTAAGAACGGAATACAGGCTTTAAGGATTGGTTGAATTTAAAAATAAAACGCATTTAAATATCTCGGCAACTGCATTTTTAAGTCTAAATTACTATTTTTGCCGACTTTTTATTAATAAAATACATACATGAGAGTCCACATCAACTTTGGTACAGCAATTTTATTGTTAGGATTATGCTGCTGGAGTGCCTGCTCTGCTAAAAAAGATATCGTCTACACCGGAAAGGAAGACATCATGAAGGAAGAGCTCCTGGATACACTCGTGATATCAGATGTAGCTGGTGGGCTGGATTCATTGAAGGCAGACTACAATCCCTCTGCCACACTCGAGTACGATATTATCCACACAGCGCTCAATCTTAGATTTGACTGGACAAAGCAACATGTTTTAGGTGTGGCAGATATTACATTGACACCATATTTTCGTCCCATCCAAAGTGTGACTCTTGATGCAGTAGGATTTGAAATTCATCATGTTGCAGATGCCACTACACATCAACCCCTCGTCTACGATTACAAAAACAATAAGCTGACCGTTTTCCTGGGTAAGGTGTACAATCGCAGCCAGAAAGCCGTTATACAGATTGCCTATACGGCCAGACCGGATGCAAATCCCTCTTCAGGAAGCGAGGCCATCACTTCAGATAAAGGTCTTTTATCGATCCTCTGATGCTGATCCTGACGTGCCGTCTCAGATATGGACACAGTGTGAGACTGAAAACAACAGCCGGTGGTTTCCTACTTTTGACAAACCCAATGAAAGATTTTCACAGGAGATTACAATGACGGTGGAGGACAAGTATATCACACTTTCCAACGGAAGGAAAATTTCGTCAGTAAAAATCCGGATGGTACCCGCACAGATCACTGGAAACAGGAAAAACCACACCCACCATATCTGGCTATGGTTGCCGTAGGGGAGTTTCATGAAGAAAAAGATGTATGGAACGGTGTTCCGCTGCACTACCTGGTAGAAAAAGGCTGGTCTAAATACGCAAAAAAAATATTCAACCATACGCCTGAGATGTTAGGCTTTTTTTCTGATAAGTTGCAGTACCCCTACCCATGGGATAAGTATGGACAAGTGGTAGTCAGAGACTTTGTCTCAGGAGCCATGGAAAATACTGGTGCAGTAGTGTTCGGGGATTTTGTCCAGAACACCGAAAGAGAACTCATCGACAATGACAATGACTACATAGTAGCACATGAGATGATGCATCACTGGTTTGGTGATCTGGTAACCTGCGAAAACTGGTCAAACCTAACCCTCAACGAAGGTTTTGCCGACTATGCAGAATACCTTTGGTTTGAGCATAAATATGGAAAGGATAGGGCAGAATACCACCGTATGAATGAGATGAATGGCTATTACAGCCAGGTATTCGGTGGAGGAGCACACCCTCTGATACACCATTACTATGAGGACAAAGAACAGATGTTTGATGCCCATAGCTATAATAAAGGTGGCCTGGTTCTACATATGCTGCGTCAATATCTCGGAGATGAAGCTTTTTTTGCCTCCCTGCATAAATATCTCACAGACAATGCCGGCACTGCCGTAGAAGTAGACGAATTGCGAATGGCCTTTGAAGATACTGTAGGCGAAGATTTACATTGGTTTTTTGACCAGTGGTTTCTCGGTACAGGACACCCGCATCTGGATGTCACCTACACTTACAATGACGAAAACAAAGTACTTCTTGTAGAGGTGGACCAAACTAAAACACCGCCAGGATTTCATCCATTGTTCAGGATGCCGGTTGACATTGCACTGTATTTTCAAGATGGTTCAGTGGAGTATCATCCCGTAGTCATATCAGAAAAAAAACAAAGAATCCTTATTGAAAATCTCAAGGCAGCACCTGTAACATATGTATTCGACGGCAAAAATGTTTTGTTGGCTCTTATCAATGAAAACAAAACACCCGAGCAGTATAAAGCGCAATTTAAACATTCTTCCCGCTTTATGGACAAAATGATTGCCTTTACGAGCACCAATGATGGTAATGCAGATTTGATACAAAGCCTTGGAAGAAAAGTTTTATCTTTTCAGATCTATGGGTATCAATGCTATTGCAGATAGCCTTACGGGTAATTATATCACTGTTCTTCAAAATATGGCACTGACCGACCCACACTCAGAAGTGAGAAGAGACGCTTTGATGAAGGTACTTAATGTAGAAGACTTCGATCCGGTGCCATTATGCAGATTGATATTGGACAGTGAAAAAGCCTATCCGGTATTGCAGATCGCACTGGAAGTCATCGGAGGTACAAATCCAGAGAAGGCAAACCAGCTATTACAAAAGTTTAAAAACGAAGATTCAGATTTTCTTGCTCCGTCTTTGATTGGTATGATGTCTGACGAAAATCCTGAAAACCTGGAATACATAGAAACCAAAGCAAAAAAGATAGGGATTTATCATATGTTTGAATATTATGAACGATATCAGGAATACCTTTCAGGAAAGAGCATGGCAACTCTGGACAGGAGTGCAGCTTTTCTACATGAAATCGCCAGGGCAAAAGAGGGTAATATGTACCGCAAGTACCTGGCTATGAGTACCATCATCAAAATAGCAGAGGACTTGACAGTAAGAAACGGTCAAAGCAACAATGCTGAAAATACCGCGTTGCTCGAAAAAGTAACTGGTTTTATCAAAGATATCATCCATAACGAAACCAATCCGACCCTTCTGGACAAATATCAGGGTGTCAAGTAGGCTTCAAGTCATTGATTTGTGGATGAAATAGAGCGCTCACATGATAAAAATTTAAATATTTTGCCTATCAGAAAGCCAGCCTATTGACTTATTGTAAAAATTACCATAACTTTAGTTTTTTTTTCATGTTTTCAATGGCTTAAATGCCATCATTTGAACGATTGACCATTATTTTATGTTTACAAAAAGGTAAAATTTGAGTTTCAGTTAGAAACATCATTTTAACAGAGCAACAGGATATAAAAACGTATGAGTGTAAACAATAGCAATTATCTCCAGCTGATAGGAAAGTTGGATGAGTTCATTCGGAAATACTACATCAATAGATTAATCAAAGGAAGTCTTTACACCATAGCTATAGTTCTGGGTCTTTTTTTGATATTTAATGTGCTGGAGTACTACTTCTATTTCAGTACAGGTGTACGTAAGTTGTTTTTTTATTCCTTTTGGGTTACTACACTGGCTGGTTTTGCGTACTGGGTGGCAGACCCACTCATCAGATACTTCAGACTGGGACATACGATTTCACATGAGGATGCTGCAGTCATCATTGGAGACCATTTTGGTGATGTGAAAGACAAACTGCTCAATATATTGCAGTTAAAAAAACAGGAAACCCATCAAAGTAATATTGCACTGATAGAGGCTAGTATCGAACAGAAAACCAATGCTATCAAGCTGGTACCTTTTAAAGCTGCTATTGATCTTCAGAAAAATCGACAATATCTTAAGTACGCCCTTCCCCCATTTTTATTACTCGTATTTGTATTGTTTGCGGCACCTAGCATCATAAGGGAGGGGACACAGCGCATTATTCAAAACGATAAAAAATTTGCCAAAGCAGCCCCATTTGCTTATACTGTAGATGAAGGGGATCTCAAGGTAGTACAGTACCAGGATTACCAATTATCTGTAAAAGTAGACGGATCGGTATTGCCCAATGAAGTCTTTATTGTAATAGATGACTTTCAGTACAAGATGCAGAAAGAAGACAATACTACATTTACATATACATTCAGAAATGTACAAAAAGATATAGAATTTGCATTGCAGTCAGGTACCGTTTTATCTGTGCCTTACACGCTCAATGTTCTGGAAAAACCCAATCTTGAGGATTTTACTGTGGAAATGGTTTTTCCTTCTTACACTGGCAGAGCCAATGAAGTTTTACAAAATACCGGTGATGTCGTCGTGCCTGAAGGTACAAAAATGACGTGGCTGTTTGATGCCACAAAGACAGACGATATTGACATGGTATTCGAAAACGGTAAAACCAACGCCAAGGCAGAGAAAAGAGATGAAACAAGATTCAGGTATTCGAAAAAAGTAATAAGCGACGAAACCTACAAGCTCTTTTTGTCCAATAAAAATGTCCCTTTGGCAGACAGTCTTGTGTATAATATATCTGTCATCAAAGATCAGTACCCGTCCGTCACTGCTGAGAAAATAGTCGATAGCCTGGACCGTACGCTCATATACTTTTTAGGTAATGCAGCGGATGATTATGGATTGCAGTCATTGTCATTTAATTATAACATTACTAAGGAAAATGGTGTACAGCAACCGCTCCAGAAGATAAAACTATCTAAACAGGAGGGTAGGGAAATTCAGTTTGACCATGTGTTTGATATCAAAAAAATCAATCCCGAACCTGGAGACAAAATCTCCTTCTATTTTGAAGTTTATGATAATGATGGTGTCAACGGCAGCAAATCTGCCAAAACATCTGTCATGACCTACGAAAAACCGAGTCTGGCTGAAGTGAAGCTGCAGGAAGAAAAAAATGATGAAGCCATCAAAGATGATTTGCAGGATGCGCTGAAAAACATGGATAAGCTTCAGGAAAACATGAAGAAACTCAAAGAAAAACTCCTTCAGGAAAAACAACTCAATTGGCAGGACAAAAAGGAAATGGAGAAAATCCTGGATGAGCAGAAAAAATTGCAGGAGCAGATAGAGAAAGCAAAAGAAAAGTTGGACGAGAATATCAAAATCAGCAGGAGTTTCAGACACAGCCTGAAGAAATACAGCAGAAGCAGGAAAAGTTGCAGGAACTTTTCGAAAAAGCGATGGATCCGGAGACCAAAGAACTTATGGATAAGATCAAGGACTTGCTGCAGGAGTTGGAAAAGGAAGATGCAGTGCAGATGCTTGAGCAATTCGAAATGAACAATGAGACAAAAGAGAAGGAGATGAACAGAATGCTCGAGCTTTACAAGCAGCTTGAAATGGAAAAACAGGTCAAAGACCAGATAAAGGAATTGGATAAACTTGCTGATGAGCAGGAAAAACTGGCCGATAAAACGGAGAAAAAACAAGAATCTGCTGAAGAGCTCAAAAAGAAACAGGAAGCACTGAATAAAAAACTCGATGAGCTCAAGAAAAAACAGGAAGAGCTGGAGAAAAAAAATAAAGAGTTGAGTCCACCCAAAGATATGGGGGACAAAAACAAGGAAAAGATGGAAGATGCCAAAAAGGATATGGAGCAAAGCAAGGAAGAACTTGACAAAAAAGATAATAAAGCAGCTTCATCATCACAAAAAAAGGCAGCTAAGAAAATGAAACAGCAAGCCAAGGAAATGGAATCATCCATGGAAGGAGGAGCGTCCGATCAGGCTGGTGAAGATATCAAAACCATCAGACAGTTGCTCGAAAACCTGGTTACTGTTTCCTTTGACCAGGAAGAATTGTTTAATGACATCAATCCATTTATGCTCAATAGTCCTGGTTACCCGGCAGCTATAAGACAACAGTTCAGACTGGAGGGAGACTTTAAAGTGATCGAGGATACACTGGTGGCGCTGAGCAACCGAAATTCGGATATAGAGGCTTTTGTTATGGATAAAGTAGCTGAGATAAAATATAATATCAAAGAAAGTCTCAAGGAACTCGAAGAGCGGCAAGTACCCCAGGCACAGGAAAAGCAGAGGCGTACCATGAAAAATCTGAATGACCTGGCTCTGATGATGAATGAATCTCTCGACAAAGCTCAAAAACAAGCTTCAGGCGCACCCGGCAGTGGATCATGTGACAAACCCGGAGGAATGGGCAAAGGGAAAGGCGGCAAAAGTGGTAAAGTACCGATGGACAAGATCACTGAAGGTCAGCAAGGACTCTCAGAGGGGCTCAAGCAAATGAAAGAAAAAATGGATAAGGCAAAAAAAGAAGGAAAGGAAGGTAAGGAAGGCAAAGAAGGAGGTACTTCTGCTAAAGATTTTGCACAGGCTGCAGCGAGGCAGTCAGCACTCCGCAAAGCCCTTGAAGAAATCCAGAATGGCAAGAAAGAGCAAGGCCAGGGTTCGAAGGAACTCGAGGAAATCATAAATAATATGGACAGAATCGAGACCGAACTGGTAAATAAGCGTCTGAATAGTGAGACGCTGAAAAGAATGAAGGACATAGAGACTCGTCTGCTGGAAGCTGAGAAAGCTGAAAGACAAAGAGAGCTCGATAATAAGAGAAAATCTGAAACTGCTCAGGAAAAAAGAAAAGAGATGCCCCCTGCATTGCAGGATTATCTAAAGAAAAGACAGGCAGAAATAGATATGTACAAGTCAGTTTCCCCATCCTTAAAACCATATTATAAAACGCTGGTAGATGATTATTACAAATCGCTCAAGGCAATAAAATAATTTTCACCTTTTTATCAAAATTAGAAAACAAAATTATAGGTCGGCACAATATTTGGTTCATTCATTAATGTCAGTTATTTAAAATGAAATATCACATGTTAACCATATCTTCCAACCCCAACAATATACTGGAGGTAGAATCCTACCTCAGAAAACTCGATTTTAATATTGCACTTAATTCTGAAAAATATGCAGACATTTTGATAAGCCTCACAGAAGCGGTCAATAATGCCATCATTCACGGCAATAAAAGTGATGAGTCCAAACATGTAAGCATTCACGTACGGGAGAAGGATAATGGTCTCGCCTTTTGTGTGACTGACGAAGGTGTAGGTTTCAATCCTGGTGGGGTTCCTGATCCCACCTGCGCAGATAATCTGGAGTGTTGCGGGGGCAGGGGAGTGTATATCATGAAAGCATTAGCGGATGATATCACTTTCGAAGACAATGGACGCAAGGTGGAAATGTACTTTGACTTGAAAGGACAGACCGCCTGATTTTTACTGGAATGGCACCTGATTTGATTTCCTTTCATGTTGAAGAAAATGTGGAGCACCCCTTTCTTCAAAATGAAAATAGTTATGTCCAATGGTTGACCTACGTAGCTAAAAGTGAACAAAAAATCATAAGCCAGCTTACCTACATCTTTTGCTCAGATGACTATCTTCTTGATATCAATATCAAATATCTTGGGCACGATTACTACACCGATATCATTACTTTTCCGTACAAAGAGGGCGATGAAATAGAAAGTGATCTCTATATCAGTCTGGATAGAGTCAAAGAAAACGCAGACGAATACAACGTAAGCTTTGAAAACGAACTCAAAAGGGTGATGGTTCACGGTTTGCTTCACCTTATGGGTTATGCAGATAAATCAGAAGAGGAAATTACACAGATGCGCCAAAAAGAAGACTATTATATAAGCACTTTCGTGTAGCGTTTTTAATTTTTATTATTAGTCACAGAACATTCCTGAGTACCTCCAGAGAGTTTAAATCCTTAAATCCGCTGTTGTGTATTTTATAATATTTTATCAGTTGGTCAGCAAGGCTGTTTCTTTGCATTTTTGTCAGTTGCAACTGTGAGATGTGCTCACGGTCTGTTTGCGACAACTTATAGAAAACCTTGCTGTCTTCCAGGTCCATAATATATTCGCTACCTCCATGATATTCACAAAACATACCTTCAAGCATGTCAAAGTAGGTATCCCTATCATTGATGTTAGTCATAGGTCCAAAGCCCAGATGATGGCTCAATTCTATCATAAACAACAGGTGAAGGCACGGATGACTATGAGACCTGGCATCCATATGTTCGAGCCAGTGTGCTATGAAATCATACAGCTCAGTATTGGCTTCTTTTTCTCGGATCGCATTTCTGCATACCTCCAGCATAAAGATTGCCATGGATGACAGGATTACATCAGTATTGATAAGCTTATAGTGATATTGCAGTGAGATCTCTTTTATACGTGCCAGTTTATCAGATTCTTGCTCATATGCAATGATGTTTACTATATTCAGATGTCTGTATATTGCTGCTTTGGATCCAGACCTGGCAGTGCGGACACCGGATACAATAAAAGATTTCATCCCTTTCTCCCGAGTGTATATATCACAGATGATGCTGGTTTCGGAGTATTTTATAGTCCTGAATATAATGCCTGATGAAGAGTATAACTTCATGGCATTGTTAAAATTCCCATCCTTCGATAGGCTCTACACTATATTTCTGCTTAGACAAGATTCTTTGTTTCTGTCTTTCCATGATCAGCTTTGCCAGAGCGATATGGGGTGCATCATCGCCCAATGGGGTGAGGGCAATATCTATTTTTTTTTCTTCTACATCTAGTCTGTACAAATAACTAAGCAGGAGGTCTTTGTCATTGGCCAGGAACCACTCGACCCTGTCAGCTATGATATCCAGGATTTGAGCATCACCTACATTATTGGGTACATGGTCTATGTTCAGATCGTTGTAGATCAATTGAAAACTATCGTTCACGTTTAAAGAGTATTGTATGAATGAATGAAATGACTTAATTCCTCAATATATTTCCTGTCATTGGAAAGACGTGGTATTTTGGACTGACCTCCCAGCTTACCTTTTGATTTGAGCCACATCTGAAAACTGCCTTTAGGCGCTGATAAAATAGAGAGTTGTTGCAATGCCATGTCTTTGTGCCTTTTTGCATCATAATCTGAATTAACACAACGTAAATTATGGTCTAATAGTTTTTCAAAAGTGGGCAAGTCTTCGGGCGTTCTTTTGAATTCTATGAGCCATTGGTGTCCACCTTTTTCTTTTTTCTCCATAAATACAGGAGCTACAGTATAATCAGCCACCTCAGCATTCAATTCCTTGCATGTTTGAAAAAGCGCCTTGTCTGTATTGTGAACCATAACTTCCTCACCGAATACATTTATAAAGTGTTTTGTTCTGCCGCTGACCATAACTCTGTATGGTGCGGTATCAGTAAACTGTACTATATCTCCCGGTTTATATCTCCATAATCCGGATGAAGTCGAGATGACAAGGCAGTAGTCCTTTCCGAGTTCCACTTCGTGTAGCGTAAGGGTTTCCGGTTCTGAGTCATGTAAAGATTCAATAGGAATGAATTCATAGTATATATCATTATCCAGAAGCAGGAGCATTCCTTTTTGATGTAGTCTATCCTGAACGGCAAAATATCCTTCAGAAGCATTGTACACTTCATAATATTCTATATCATCGCCAGGTAGATATGTCTTGAACTGGTTGACATATGGTTCGAAACCCACACCGCCGTGAAAATATGTCTTGATGTTCGGCCATACCTGTCTGATGTTTTCTTTTCCTGTGATTTCCAGTATCCTGTTAAAAAGTACAATAGTCCATGTAGGTACACCGGCAAACATGACGACATCCTCTTTAATACATTGATGAGCCATCTTTTCTATTTTCACTTCCCAGTCAGGCAGTAGTGCTGTCTCAAAATCTGGGGTATAAAAGGGGCGACCTACTATAGGCATCCTATTGAGCAAGATGGCAGAGACATCTCCGATGATGAGATGATCATTTACAGTCACCAGTGATCCTCCCATGATGAGATTTTTACCATCAAAAATTCTAGCATCAGGCCTATTGGAGTACAGAATACTCATAGCATCCCAGCTTGCTGCTACATGATTGTCAAAAAGAACTTCATCGGTGATAGGGATAAATTTGCTTTTATCGTTGGTGGTTCCTGATGATTTGGCAAACCAGACAACTTTGCCTGGCCAGAGGATGTTTTCTTCCCCTTTCATCATTCTGTCTATGTATGGAAACAAGTACTCATATTCAGTAAGCGGGATATTTTTTTTAAAGTCGATGAGATTTCTGATCTGGTCGGCATGGTGCTCTTTGCCATACTCTGTTTCTTTTAGGCTCGAAATTAATGAAACAAACACCTCATTCTGCAATTCATATGGCGTCTGATACATAGCTTCAATTCTGGCCTTCCTGTATTTTAAGTACCCTTTTACCAATGCATTAAAAAAGGTGTAAATCATTCCTTTGGCTTTTTTGAAAGTGGAAAAATAAAAAAAAAATCCAATATCTGGAAATAAATTTTAACTTCTAAAATAACTTTTTTGAAAGTGTTGTAAGATCAGGGCTAAAACAAAGGCTTTTTTTAGTTGATGGATTTTGTATCCTCAATATATTATCTCATCAAAAAATGGTGATTATTATAGGATATTATTAAAATACTGCTATTTTTGCATCCTGTTTTAAGCCCGGGTGCTGAAATTGGTAGACAGGCATGTTTGAGGGGCATGTGTTCGCAAGGACGTGCGGGTTCAAGTCCCGCTCCGGGCACTCACCAGCATCTTTGTTGTGAAAATGTACTTTGGAAATCTAGTTTTATGTCTGTTATCTTTGGTGTCAGGTATAAACCTATTCGGACAAAACTATAATTCTTATCTAAGTGGCGACCCTAATGATGTACAGGTGAGTGTTTTGCCAGCCATAGTTTTGGCCGGTGGTGGCAGTGACAATGATGACGCCATGAAATGGATGTTGAAACGAGCAGCCGGCGGGGATGTAGTCGTGATAAGGGCGTCCGGCAGCAATGGTTATAACAGCTATTTTTTTTCTGAACTTGGGGTATCCGTAAACTCTGTGGAAACCCTCGTTTTCTACAATAAAAATGCCTCATACGAACCCTCAGTACTGGAAAAGATAAAAAAGCTGAAGTTATATTTATTGCGGGTGGTGATCAGGGCTTGTATTACCAATACTGGAACGCTACACCACTCGGGGATTTGTTGGCACAAATAGCCCGAAATAAGGATAAAGTGCTAGGAGGAACCAGCGCAGGCATGATGGTACTGGGAAGTATGTTGTATGCCCCCACAGGGACAGGGGTCATAAGTGATGAAGCACTCTTCAATCCATATCATTTCCACATGTCAGAGCTGGTTTTTAATCATTTTATCCAAATTCCGCTGCTCCACAATATGTTTTTTGATACTCACTTTGATGACAGAAACAGGACAGGGCGTTTGATGGTCTTTTTGGCTAGAGCAGCTGCAGAAAAAAACATCAGAGCCAGAGCTATCGCTTGTAATGAGTCGACGGCAGTTTGTATAGATGAAAAAATATAGCCACTGTATTCGGAGACACACCTGCATATCCTGACTATGCTTATTTTTTGGAGGTAAACTGCGAAGATGATTGGAAACCGCAAACAGTGGAGGCTGGAAAGCCGGTGAGTTGGTCTCCGGCTGGAGGCAATGCAGTCATTTCGCAGAGACTAAAAGGAAACCGTACCGGCACCAACAGGTTTGATCTGAATACATGGAAAATATTGGTTAGTGGTGATTTAGAACATTGGCAAATCAAGAATGGTATTGTCTCCAAATCTGGTGCAACCTCAGCCCAATGTAAAATAGCTGTAACCGGTTTAGTCGATGGCACTTCATCCGTCCTGACGCCGTACCCTAATCCTTCGGATAGTATTTTATATTTTGAGGATGCGGATGTGGCAAAATTGACTTCTATGGAAGGTGTTAATTTTGATACATGTAATCATTGCAGCTCACTGGATGTATCCAAAGTACCCAAAGGAGAATATATACTGATGATAATCAAAGGAGAAAAAAAGTATACTTACAAGGTCTGCATTATGACTGACCATTAATGGTTTCTTCGTCGTTAGTTTAATATCTTTGATTTAAAAACCAGCTTGCACTATTCAAGTCCTTGATAGATACATCTCCAAAATCCACTCATCTGTATTCTGTCCTTTTTGTGACTGATGGATACAGTACATGCCATTTTCCAGATATGCTATAGCGGTAGTGCCCGCAAGTTTGGATCCAAAATCAACGCCTGCAATAAGCACTGCCGTTTACAACTTGATAGACGACATACCGCCGTCAATATGAAGAATCTGACCGGTTACCCATTTTGCATTTTCTGACATCAGATATAAAGCTGCTTCTGCTATGTCTTCAGGAGTGCCAATAGCCTTCAGAGGGTGTCTCTGCCCAGCTGCCTGGATTTTTTCCGGTGAAGAAATAAGTTTTGCGCTCAGCTCTGTATTTGTCAGGGACGGAGCAATTCCATTTACTCTGATGGTAGGACTAAGTTCTGCAGAGAGTGATCTTATCAGACCTTCTATCGCACCCTTTGAGGCCGCAACAGATGCATGGAACGGCATACCTTGTGCCACAGCAACGGTACTGAACAATACGATAGAAGGATGCGCCTCAGATTTTTTCAATGCTGAAAGATTGGCTTTTATGGTTTTGACAGCTCCCAGGACATTGATACTAAAATCATCCAAAAATTGTTGTTCGGAGATGGATTTGAATGGTTTGAGCGTGATGCTTCCAGGGCAATATACCAATCCATCACATGTATCAGGGAGTTCACCTTCCAGAAATGTATCCGTGAGAATATCTTTTCGGATATATGTCAGTAAATCAGAAGCTACCATTTGGTCAGGAAATCTTGAAATGACACACACTTCATACCCCTGTGATATGAGCTTCGTAACGATAGCATGTCCTATTCCTTTACTTCCTCCTACGACAACAAATTTTTTAGCCTTCATACTATTTGGTTTTTGAGTGAACATTGCTGAGATAGAATGGTTTTTCTCTGCAGGATTTTTTTATAATTTATTGTAAAATAACGCTCATAGCAAGCAATTTTTGAAAATAAAATCGAGTTTATTTGTATAATTTGTAAGAGCTCAACTATATTTGTTACTGGATCAAATTATTTAAAAAAAAATATACCATGACATTGACTGACGATATCAAAAGGGTAATCTTAATACAATTTTTTGTGTCGATACTATTCTGCACAGATATTTTTGCCCAATCTGACTCTTGTGATGTCATTAAACGTGATTTTGTCAAAGTACAATCCATCCTGGACCAAATGCAGAAACAAAATAACGTTTCCGGCAGGGACTCTATTTACAAAATTTATATAAAAAGAGTAAATGCAGCATGTCCTTGTGATTACTGGTTTGCCAATCATTTATATTTTTCTTATTATCAATTTACTTTTTATAAACTCAAATCCAAGGAAGGAGCTTTAGCTATGTTCCACCATAAAATACAGGAATGTCAGGAAGTGAATGACTCTACTACCTTGTTTATGCACAACCGGAAAGGTATGTTTCATTTGAGAAACGATGATTACAAAAATATGAAGCATCACCTCGACGAGGCTGTACATATCGGTGAACGCAAGTTTGAAAGCAACTATCGCGATCTGTATGCTTCCAGAGTCAATATCGGATTGTATTACAACTGGAAACAAGAATATGAGACAGCATTGTCCAAACATATGGAAAATGAACAGTTGTTAGGTAACCGTTTGTTTAAAGATACGTCTGCCAGGATAAATAATGTAAGTAGCATAATAGATATGGCTCGTGTACAAGGTTTAAGTGATATAGAGCAGGAGTATACCAACCATCTGACCAACCTTACCAAGGGGACAAAATTTGAAAAAGAAGCTTTGGATAACTTGCATCTGGGAGCTTTTGATTTTTATGTCAAAAACAATCAATTGGAAAAAGCAAGTCTATATCTACAAACGATTGAAGAAGTTTTTTTTGACAATTATACAGATATAGGACTTTCATACGTCAGCTATCTAAGGAAAACTGGTAAAAGAACAGAAGCCATGCAGCAGGTCAGGGTTCTGGATTCGTTATTTGTAAATATCCCCAAGCATCATTTTTTGCGAGTCAATCTGAACCTGGAGAAGCATGCTCTGGAGATGAATCCTTCTGGCAATGGCGAAGAGTGGTATAAAAGCATTACTACTTCTTTACACAATAACTATATCAATCTCATTAATGAAAATGTATCGGAACATTCTGACAACATTTCACTGATTACTTCCAAGTATTTTAATCTGATAAATCAAATGGCGGGTTATGCGGACATTCAAAAATTATTGGAAGTGTATGATAAAATGAATAATCTTAAAAATGCTTCGGGCAATTACTACAAAAAGCTTAGTCATTTTGTAGCCAATTCTCAGGATGAAGAGTTGAGAAATGACATTCAGGAATATAGAAGATTAACAAGCACACTGTTAAAATCCAATGATGACGGACCTTTTTTAGGGGCGATAGAGAAAGTTTCCAAAAAAATCCAACTCAAACTGGATGATGCAAATATCAGGTGGCATACCAGTACCCAAATCAAGGATTTAAAGGGGCAGCTATCAGAAGATGAGGTCTTTATAGATTTTTTTCAACCGGATAAGCTATCAGAAAATGATGTAATGTGTGCATTCATTATAGGTAAATCAGGAGGGTACTTTTATAAATATCAAAATGTCTCTTCTGGACTTAATAATCAAACCGAAGGTTCCAATTACACCAATAATGGTAAGGAAAACAAGCGATTGTATGACTATCTTATTCAACCTCTGGAAGCTTCACTGGTAGGTAAAAAACACTTATATGTATCTACAGACGGTGTGCTCAATCAAATAGCTTTAGACATTCTAAGTCCGTCAGGCAAAAAAAACGACATGTTGGGCGACAGGTTTGAAGTGACTTATGTAGAAAGTGCAACTTCGTTAATCGACCTCAAAAGCATTGAAACCAAAACGCTTACTCCAGACAAGTATTTGCTGGTGGGAGGGATAAAGTATGACTGTATGCAAGATGCACAAGAAAACGCACTTCTGGCTCAGAATGAGCCTATATTGCGCTCTGAAATTTTGTATCTGCCCGGCTCAAAAGTGGAGGTGGATATGATAGGTAACAAATTTAAAAACAATACGATCAGTTTTGAAAAACTGGAAGATTGTAAACCCACAAAAACTACTGTAATGCTTGCACTGGAGGACGGAAGTTATAATCATGTGCATATCTCTACACACGGGACATTTATCCAACAAAAAGCAACAAGTAAAAATAAGTACTTTAGCTTTAACAAGAATTCACAATTGGTTTTGTCTAAATCCTCATCCACAGAAGATCAGTCATTATCAGCAGTAGAAATACTCAACCTCAATCTGGAAAATAAAGAACTTGTCTTTCTCTCAGCATGCAATACTGGAAAAGGGTCATTTCTGCCTGGTATGGGCAATGCCAGCGTGGCCAATGCTTTTAAGAAAGCCGGAGTTAATAAAGTGATAGCCACTTTATGGCCTATACCGGACGATATCACTGTGGAGTTATGCGACTACTTTTATGCGCACTATCTTGAGTCTCGGGATGTAAATGAGTCCCTGAGATATGCAAAAAAAATCCTTCGCAGTAAGTACAGCCCTGAAAAATGGGCAGCATTCAGAGTGATGAACTGAACTGGTTCATTTACTTCATTTTTGCGATAAGGTCGGCTACTTTTTGTTTATAGTCCGGTACTGTCAGCAATTGGGCAGTAAGAGAGTTTAACTCATCTTTTGTTTCAGGATAATTAGCAAACAAAGCTAGAGCAAGGTACCATCTGGACTCTTCGTGATAAGTAGAGAAATCATCATCGGCAAAGTTCCTGAAGATAACCGTCGCCTGCTGGGTTTTGCCCGTCAGTAACAGAGCATGGGCATTCAAATAAAGATTTTTTTCATCTTTTTCATTTCCTATCAATGCTGTCACCTCCTGGTATTTACTAGCTTTGAAAAGCAAAATGGCATCATTAAATTTTTTGTCACTCTCTGAAGGGCCATCTCGCATAATGGAAGCGAGGTTTTGTGGTTTTGAGTACAAAGCCATTGCTTCTCTCCATTGGTTTTTGGGTGTAAATTCATTATCTGCATAGCCTTTATCTTGTTTAGATACCGATGTTTTTCCTTTTACGGCCGGAACCACAGTCTTTTGGGGTATAAAACGCATAGTATCACTCCTTAGGGAATCAAGGTCTTGCTGCTGTAAGCTGTCTTGCTTTTGTGTATGCACTGCAGGCAGAGAGGGTTGAGTTTCTGGTTTTTCAGGACTTCTTACCAGGTAAAAAATCAATGCCATTAAAATAGCCAGTCCCAGTAAATAAAGCAGATAAGATGCCCATGAATGACGTAAAGGCTCAGGATCTTCTGAAGGTTTATGGTCTATATTTTTTTTGAGAATATCCAGTCTATCCTGCAAAGATTGTTTGCGTATACCAGCTTTCAATGTTTTAAAATGCTCAAAATCTGCTGCAAACTGCGGGTCATCAAAGATTTTTTGTTCAAATACCATTTTTTCGTCAGCTGACATGGCATTGGTTACATACAATTCGAAATTTTCGATGTTAAAATTATCCATTGAGGTCTTGTTTAATATCTATTTATTCAAAAAATATTTTTTGTAACCTTTTCATGCACTTATATTTCAGATTTTTTGTGGTATCGTTGTTTTTATAGCCAAGCAATATGGTGATCTCATCCAGTTTCATTTGCTGGTAATAGGACAATTCCAGTAAAGATTTGCATGGTTCTCCCAGTTTCATCAAAGCAGTATTTGCTTTATTCAGATCTTCAGATGATATCTCTTCATATTCTTCGTCAATGACACCTTGCAATATTTCGGTGGCATCTAATGACGACATTTTACTCCTGCTCCTATTTAGATGGATGATTTTATTTTTAATAATCGAAAAAAGATAGGTTTTGATGTGTGCTGTGAGTTCTGTGAGTTTGCCGGTAACCACATTGTCATAAAGCAATACTATGCTGGTCTGAAAAATCTCATCAGCATCGTCAGATTGCAGACCGAATTCTATTTTTATCCACTTAGTTGCTTCATCTTGTATTTCATTATATAAGGTCGCCAAGGTTTTATCAGGGTCAGATTTTATCCTTTCGATCCAATTCATTAATACTTTAAAATTTATATGGTAAAGGTAATATTTATTTTTCTTAAAAAAACAAATACCGAAATCAATACTTTCCATAACGTTACAATTTCCGAAAAAAAAATATTTGCTTTTTTACTTTGATGGGTTACTTTTTCATAACTGTGGATATATGTGTATTAGTCAAACTTCTAAAACATAATTTTAAAATGAAACAGTTATTAAGCATTCTTGGATTTATCATTTTGACCAGTATTGTTCAAGGTCAACAAAATGTTTGTTTAGATTTTGGAACGGGCACAGTCACTCAATCCACTTTACTTCCTAACGGAAATCAACTTCACACTATTGATGTAGAAGTGATTAGCGACTTGCCAAATGTCCCCATTCAATATACTATTAATGGTGTGATCGGGACTATCACCGGGCCTGCTACCGGGACAACAACAGGAACAGACCCTGTGGATAATACTATACAAATAGAGCTTGCCCCGAATAATAATTTTGCTCGTCTCAATCTTACAATAAATACATCCGGATACGTCAATACATGCCTTTTTGATCTGGATGTACAGCTACCAGTTATACCTGTTTGCCTCGAAATCTTATCTGCTCAGGAAATAAGCTGTGTCGTGGACAATGATGGTATAGAAACAGACGGTGATATACACATCTATCAAATACAAGTACTTAACAACGATGTTGGGCCTTATGAATTTAACCTGACAGGAACTCAGGACTTACTAGTTTCATATCATCCTGCAGAATATGTTTTACCTGGAGAAGTGAAGACGGTTACGTATGAATTCAGAAGCAATAGCGGTGCACCGGCTTCTGGTGACATCTCGTTTTTATTTGAAAACCAAAATTTCACCAGCGGATGCGAGGCACCCATTTCTTTAACCTTCCAGCCTTGCCAACAGGCAGTTTGTGTAGAATTCGGAGCCATTTCGCATAGTGGTTGTATCGATAATCAAAATGGAACATACACTCATACTTATAGTGCTGAGGTTAGAAATCAAAGTAGTCAGGCCTTACAGTACAGTATTATAAATCTTACCGGTGGTACTATTACCGGTGGTACATCCAAAACTATTGCAGCAAACGCTTCTGATGCTTTCACTTTTGATTTTGACCCTTCTGCAGGTAACACGACTACAAACTCATTTTATATCGATGTAGAGACAGTAGGTGTGACCAATGGGTGTGAAGAAGTCATCACTGTTACTTTGCCTGATTGTAGTAATAATACTATTGGATCTATGAGTTTATTGGCTTTCTTTGATCAAAACAATAATGCTTCATTTGATGTAACTGAAGAAGGATTGCCCAATGTGAATTTTACAGTCATTCAGCAGTCTACAGGTGCCACTTTTCCAGTTACTACCAATAGCCTGGGACAGGTTTTACTCTCTAATCTGGAACCGGGACTTTATATGGTCAGTCAAGAAGTCAATATTCCATGGCTTGTCAGTCCCAATGGTGGGTCTCTGAATAATGTTCTCATAAATGCCAATGAAATAACCTCTCTGGAATTTGCCAATTATCATCCGAATGCAGGAATTGCACCACTAAAAATCCACAATGTGGATGCTGTCTGCGTAGCGCAACTGTCCACCGGTGACAATACCTATAAAGTGTCTGGTCTGTTGAGTACTTCTTTTTTTGACGAAAGTACCTTTCAGGCAAGAGATCTAAGTGGAGGCAGCATTTCTAATCTGGCTATTGGTCAGGTACCGCCTCTGGCAACATACATTCCATTTTCGTTTGATCTCATTACGGCTTCTGCCAATACTGTTGATGTAGAATTTAGACTTACTATTCCACTTACACAGGCAAGAGAAACGATCAGCATACCATTGCAACCTTGTTGTGTGACAGGAGGTGGATTTGGTGCTGACACCACAAAATTATGTCCCATATTATCTGTAGAATACGGTACGAACTTTAAGACAGGTCAAAATTCAAGATTAGGTCGGTTAAGTGTTTTCAATATTCCTAATTGTGCGACATCTCTAAGTTTTAGTGTGCCAGTGGATGTAAAGGTTATTTCAGAGATAAAAGCGGATGGTACATTGATTCCAAGCAATTTTGGTAATAATTTCTCCATCAACAGATCACCGGGTATTGAATTTTTTATAAGTGCTCCTACCAATGGCGGAATTATAAAAGTGTCAACAGTAGGATGTGTAAATAATTGTGAACTTAATGAAACCATTGAAAGTAATAATTTTAGTCAGACATCCTTTCCATATTCCATAGCTCAGGAAACACCTGACTTCAGTAATATTTATGGGGCTACGTTTTCTCTTAAAAATGTAAATGATCCATCTCATTCAGCAAAATATATAAGCTTCGGATTATTCAATAACAATACTAATGCTAAAATAATTGGTGCTACAGGAGGTAAGTACTTAAACCAGGATGAAAGAGATGATATTTTATTTGCAAATGGTATGAAGAATGATCAGGCCCAGATACATTTTGATCTGAGCGAACTCTATGATCAAAGCGATTTAAAGTTTAACATGTTTTATACCTCCACACGAAAAGACGTTCAGGTACAATACAATATTTATAATGTAGCTGGACTATTATTGGGCAAAGGAAACTTTACGTTAGACGGAGATAAAGTAGTCTCCAAAATCGAGGATATAAATTATGCAGAAGACGATATTCTCATTTTTCCAAATCCTGCCAGTGATTTTATTTCCATTGCTGTCAAGGACATTTTAAGCAACGAAGCTTTGGATTATACTATTTATGATATGAATGGTACAAGAGTAGGATTTGGACACATCAGTGATAAGCACCAAAAGATAGATGTAAGTAAGTTGCCTGCTGCTTCATACAGTATTCAAATACAATCAGAGTCTGGGCACACTAGCCAACATGCTTTTTAAAGATTTTAACTATCCAATGACAATCTGCAAAAGCACTGAGGATATATAGAACGTCCTCAGTGCTTTTTGTATTTTACAAAGTGTATAGCAAATTAACATTACCTTTGTCTGATCATTCAATCATCATTATGAACCCCCGGATAGAAGAATTGTATAAAATAGCATCCAAAGAACAACGACATATCATAGGACTCATGTCCGGCACTTCACTGGATGGACTCGATGTGGCATACTGTGGTATTTCCGGATTTGGCAAAGATACAAAGGTGAATGTTTTAGCATTTGAGACCATTACTTATACCGATGATGTAAAGAACAAAATACGAAAGGTATTTGCAAAAGAAACGGTTGATTTTCCTTATCTCAGTATGTTGAATGAGTGGATTGGAATGCTCCACGCAGGTATGGTCAATGATTTTCTGGTAAAAAATCGAATCGAGCGTACAGATGTAGATATCATAGCCAGCCATGGACAAACAGTGATGCATGTACCAAAACATCAGCACAATAATAGTGATTTTCCGAATGCCACCCTACAGATTGGCGATGGTGACCATCTGGCTGTTCATACCGGAATTATCACTTTAAGTGATTTCAGGCAGAAACATTTAGCTGCCGGCGGTGAAGGGGCTCCCCTTGCAGTATATGCCGATTATCTGGTTTTTTCGAAGCATGGAGAAGATCGTATAATGCTGAATATTGGGGGTATTGCAAATTGTACATTTTTACCGGGAGACGGTGATGTTTCCAGAGTATTTGTAACCGATACAGGGCCTGGTAATACGCTGATGGATGCATGTATGAAACACTTTTTTCATCAGGCATACGATATGAATGGAGAGAAAGCTTCGCAAGGAAAAGTCGACAACGGCCTACTTAAAATACTTAAAGATCAAGATTTTTTTAAGCTGGATTTCCCAAAAACAACAGGTCCTGAAGTTTTTAATATCGAATTTGTACTGGAGTCAATCAAAAAAAATGGTGCAGAGAGTATATCAAGTGAAGACATTCTGGCTACTCTCAACAGACTTAGTGCAGAAACCATTGCAGAAGCTATTCTAGCTGCAGTTGGTCATGGGAATTGGCATATTTATATAAGTGGAGGGGGAGTGTATAATCAGGCGTTGGTCCGGAACTTACATTCATTATTGCCGCATTGCGATTTAAAAAGATGCGATGATTTAGGCATTTCGGGGGATGCCAAAGAAGCAGTACTCTTTGCTGTCCTTGCAAATGAAACACTGGCAGGACATCCACTCGATTTTGGTCACAAGCAGAAAGTACCCGGAGTATGTATGGGGAAAATTTCATTGCCTGAATGAACCAAAATGCCAGGGCACTGTAATTAGCTTCAGGCTTTTTGGATGGACTTAATTATGTCAAGCACTTTTTTTATTTCTTCTTCTATCGTGGAATAATCTTTGTTGTCCATGAGTGTTTTTGTTATCAGTTTAGAGCCCATGCCTACTGCACTCACACCTGCATCAAACCAGGACTTGATACTTTCATGAGTAACATCCACGCCACCTGTGGGCATAAACATCAATTTGGGAAAAATATCCCTGATGCTGCTTAAAATTCAGGTCCCAGCAAATTTCCTGGGAAAGTTAATAAATCCGATTCCTGCATTTTCTGCAGCAATAATTTCAGATGGTGTCATACATCCGGGTGTGTGGAAGATATCATTCTCTACACAATAGCCAGCTACTTCCGGAATCAATCCAGGACTGACAATAAAATCTGCGCCTACATCCCTGTACATTTTTGCCTGAGTCAGGTTTTTAATAGTGCCTATACCAAGCATCAAATCAGGCATACTTTCGTCACGCAATGCCACCATTGCCTTAAAATTGGTGAATGCAGCATCGCCCCTATTGGTGTATTCCACCGCTTTTATTCCGGCGGAATACACTGCTCTCAATATTTCAAGGCTGATGTATGCTTCCTTATGAAAGTACAACGGCAGTATACCCAATACTATGTTATTCTGAGCCTTCTCAATATTTATACTCTTCTTTTTCATCCGCCCTTTTTGATTTATTTAGACTGAAACTTTATCTTTGACTGTTTGTAATATCCGCCTCCGGACTGCAGCAGGTGTCTGCTTTTTCCGTAAACTGTGATGCTTTAGTATGACTGTTTCTTTTTGTAGGCGGCAAGTTGTTCAGCATCCAGATAATTAGTCAGTTTATCAGGTATAATGATAGGCTTGCTGCTTTGGACTTTTATATTGGTAAACGTATTTTCAAGCCGTTTTGATGCTTACAAGTCTTTTGGATGGCACCGACTACACAGCCCGCATACATCTCTGCAGCTTTCGCAACCATCAGCAGGTCACCTGTCAGTATGAATCAGAAATACTAAAATGCCTACATGGGAGTACTCTGAAAAATTTCGCTGAAAGCTTTTTCTTTATTGGGCACAAGGTTTAAAACACAATTGGAAATCACTACATCTATACTATTGTCACTGACCGGTAAATCCTCAATATCGCCATACCTAAACTCAACATTGTGAAACTTGAGTTTTTCAGTATTGGCCCGGGCTTTATGAATCATGGCCTCTGTAAAATCCACACCTATGACTTTGCCTCCTGCTCCGGTCAAGTTTCTTGCCACAAATGCATCATTGCCAGCACCACTGCCTAAGTCCAGTACCACATCACCTTCGGAGATTCCTGCGAACTCAGTAGGTATGCCGCATCCCAGCCCAAGGTCGGCGTCAGGATTGTATCCTTCCAGGGTCTCATATGAGTCGCTCATAATATTAAATACCTCAGTGGAGCAACCACCGGAACCACAACAAGATGACATATTGGTATCTTTGTCCTGCAAGGCAATTTCACTATATTTTTGCCTGACTATTTCTTTTATTTCATTACTGTTTTTTATTTGCATTTTTGTATCTAAATTTTTATTTGTTAAAAAAATCAATCAATTTTTAGCAGCATTTTTTGGAGTCAAACATAGAATCAATATAATCTTTGAGCAATGTCAGCGTTTTTTGATTCACACAATAACATATAGAAGCGCCTTCTACAGAACCTTGTATTAGCCCGACATCTTTGAGTTCTTTGAGATGCTGCGATACCGTAGGCTGAGATAGTGGCAATACATTTACGATGTCACCACATATACAGGCATCTGTTCTAGTCAGGAATTCGAGGATGGCAATGCGTGCCGGATGTCCCAAAGCTTTTGCAATTGATGCCATTTGATTTTGCCTGTCGCTGAAATGAGCGGTTTTGGATGCTCCCATAATACATTATTATTAATATATTGCAATATTACGATATTATATTGGATTTGTCAATAGATAAGTTGTTTTTTGTTCGAATAAATGATAAAATAGCTTAGGAGATACAGGTTTTATAAAGGTTTTTTCTAAAGATTTAGCTTCATAATGTGGAGATGATATTGAAGAGCGTTTTATGTTTTTTAGTGATACAATCGAGTCGATGAAAAATTTGCAGATTTTAGGAAGTCAAAATATTTTATTCCATAAAGAGTTGTATAGTGCTGATAATCAGTTATTAAAAACATATTATTACTTATTTTAATATCAAAAAAGAGGTCAAATATTTGTTTATGAGAGCTGTATTAGCTTTATTTGCGGCATAAATAGAAAACATTATCAAAATGTCACAAATCGCAGAAAAAGTAAAAAAAATTATCATTGACAAATTAGGAGTTGATGAATCAGAAGTAACTCACGAAGCAAGCTTCACAAATGACCTGGGAGCAGATTCTCTGGACACTGTGGAGTTGATCATGGAGTTTGAAAAAGAATTTGATGTATCCATTCCTGATGATCAGGCAGAAAAAATCCAGACGGTAGGGCAAGCCATTGAATTTTTAGAGGCTAGCAAAGCATAAGGATTTTTAAAAGAACATAGAAGTCCACAAAAGCAGTTGTTTTTGTGGATTTTTTTTTAATATTACTTTTCTTTTAACTCGTTGGCTAAACAATTCAATCATTTTAGTTGATAATTGCTAAAAAATATAGAATTTTGCCAAATATTTTATAACCACTTATGAGACGAGTCGTAATCACCGGGATAGGAGCCCTAACTCCTATAGGAAATACATACAGACAATACATAGATGGCCTAAAAAATGGCATCAGCGGAGCAGGACCCATAACCAGATTTGATGCATCCCACTTTAAAGTCAAGTTTGCCTGTGAGCTAAAAAACTTTGACGTCGAACAGTTCATGCCCCGAAAAGACGCCAGAAGACTGGACCCATTCGCTCAGTATGCTATGGTTGTTGCAGACGAAGCTATCGCTATGTCGGGATTGGATCTCACTCAGATAGACATGGACAGGACCGGTGTCATTTGGGGTACAGGTATAGGTGGATTCGAAACCATTGAACACGATATTTCCGAAGCGGCCTTGTGGTCAGGCGAGCCACGTTATAGTCCCTTTCTGATACCAAAGCTGATAGCTGATATTGCACCGGGTCACATCTCCATTAAGTATGGATTTCGTGGCATCAATTATGCAACAGTCTCTGCTTGTGCATCATCTACACACTCTATCATAGCTTCCTTTGATTATATTAGAATGGGCAGAGCTGATATTATGATCACCGGTGGTAGTGAAGCGGCTGTAACAAAGGCTAGTGTTGGCGGATTTTCAGCCATGAAAGCTATGTCTGAAAGAAATGACAGTCCTGAGACAGCAAGCCGGCCTTTTGATAAAGATAGAGACGGTTTTGTTTTAGGTGAAGGAGGTGGCGCACTGGTACTGGAAGAACTGGAACATGCAAAAAAGAGAGGAGCGACCATCTATGGTGAAATTATAGGAGCTGGAATGACTGCTGATGCTTACCATATGACCGCTCCGCATCCTGAAGGTCTAGGTGCGAGAAATGTGATGGCCATTGCTATCAAGGATGCAGGCATAGAGCCGGGAGACGTAGGATATGTCAATGTTCACGGTACGTCTACTCCACTGGGCGATATTGCAGAGACAAAAGCCATTCAGGCGGTATTTGGCGAAGCGGCATATGCACTCAATATCAGCAGTACAAAATCAATGACAGGTCATTTATTGGGAGGAGCAGGGGCGATTGAGGCCATTGCCTGTGTGGCAGCAATCAATGAAAACTTCATACCTCCTACGATCAATCATTTTACGGATGATCCAGAGTTTGACGCTAAGCTCAATTTTACATTTGGTGTTGCACAGGAGAAAAAATCAATATTGCACTAAGTAACACTTTTTGGTTTTGGTGGGCATAATGCTTCGCTGATAGTTAAAGGATACACAGAATAATTTTGGATATAGTAAGACGGTTTTATAATTTATATCTGTCAGATGACAAGGAACTGACCATGCGACTGAGGCCCATTCTCGGGTTTACACCAGCAAGGTTGAGTTTATTTAAAACTGCTTTCTATCATAAATCTATGACCAACGAAACACCGGGCAAACCAACCAATGAAAGGCTGGAATACCTGGGAGACGCCATACTTTCTACCATCGTGGCTGAATATCTTTTTAAAAAATACCCCAATAAAGACGAAGGATTTCTGACCAAAATGCGCTCCAAGATTGTCAAGCGTCAGACGCTCAATGAAATAGCTGACAATATGGGACTCGATGTGATATTATCAGAGTACAGCATGGGCAAAATGAGCAGCTCTATGTTGGGCAATGCATTTGAAGCTTTGGTGGGAGCCATCTATATTGAATTCGGATATGAAAAAACAAAAACTTATGTCATCCGTAATATCCTGATGAAGTATCTGGATATCAATGATCTGGAAACCAGAGACGACAACCACAAGTCGCAGTTGCTGGAATGGTGCCAAAAAAATGGCAAAGAAATCAATTTTACTACTCTTGCTAAATTCAAAATGGATAAAAGGGATTGTTTTAAAGTGGCTGTGCTGATAGACAATGCAGAAATTTCCACCGCAGAAGATTTTAATAAAAAATCTGCCGAACAGACAGCAGCCAGTCGTGCCCTGGTAAAACTCAACATTATCAACTCTGTAGCTTAATTCACTTCAATGGACTCACTGACACAAATGATCCTTGGTGCCGCTGTCGGAGAAGCCGCATTGGGTAAAAAAGTAGGTAATAGAGCCATGGTTTGGGGAGCTATTGCAGGAACCATACCTGATTTGGATGTCATTTCCAATGTATTCATGAGCCCGATTGATGCCCTGGCTTTTCATAGGGGACCTACACATTCAATTTTATTTTGTGTCATTTCTGCGTTTATTCTGGGCTGGCTTGTTTCTGTGATGTACAGGTTACCGTACCACAAATGGTTGGGTATTACAGGATGGAGCTTACTCCTGGCCGCGCTTAGCGGTAGTATCATTTTTATCGGAGGTTTGACCCTCACGAAAACCGTAGCGGGTATTTTAATATTGGCCGGATTTGGATTTTTGATATATAAAAGATATTTTAGATTGAGCTATGCAGCTACGGATGCTACAGCAGCCCAGTGGATATGGTTGTTTTTTCTGGCCTTAGTGACACACCCCATTTTGGATTGTTTCACTACATATGGCACACAATTATTATTGCCTTTTTCTGACCAGCGAGTCGCTTTTAACAATATAGCTGTTGCAGATCCTCTGTATACTTTGCCTTTTATGCTTTGTCTACTCACTGCCATGTTTTACAAGCGTACAAATCCTCAGAGAGCTGTCTGGAATAACAGAGGACTCATCATCAGTAGCTTATATATGGCTTTGACCATTTTTAATAAAACAAGGATTAATACTGTTTTTGAAAACTCATTGAGTCATGACAAAATTACGTATTCAAGATACAGACTACACCTACTATTTGAATAATGTTCTGTGGAGCGGTATTGCTGAGACAGATAGTGCTTATTACTATGGGATGTATTCTTTTTTTGATGATGAAAAAGTATTTAAACTTAAAAAGTTAAGCAAAACCAGTGACTCTCTCCATCAGGCTTTGTATACTGATCCCACGTTAAAAACACTTCAATGGTTTAGTGACGGATATTTTTTATTAGAAAGAAAAGACAAATCAACTTTAGAATATTTTGACTTGCGGTTTGGTACCTTCAGGATGAATCTTTCAGACAAGGATCAGTTTGTTTTTAAATTCAACATAGATGAAAATCCACCAGGAACCTTTGTGCTTAAAGATCAGGGTACAAGACCCAGGGATGCAAACTTTGGCGAAGCTTTTGCTGCACTTTGGGACAGAATGATGGGGAGACTATAAAAGTGTGTTGGTATTAATTTTTTAGATAGTAAATCTTTTTTGGTTTTACAATTGGAAATTTATCTAATCTATTTATCTTTACCTTTGTCCAAGTCCAATGGAGCATTTATCAAATCATGAGCTTACGAATCGTATTTTTTATTTGGGGGATGACAGTTTTAATTTCTGAAAACTTCAGTCAGAATGCAAAGAAGGATGCAGTTGTTTCCTACATATTTCCATTGGAAAATATGATAGTCAATACCAGTAAAATCAAATTGCAATGGGTCAAATCTCCATCTTCAGATACATTATCCAGGGTGCAGCTCTCAGAAAGCAGACTTTTCGATGATTTGATTTTAGATACAATAGTAACAACAGACTATATTGTAATCGACGAGTTGATTAGGCACAAGCAGTATTATTGGAAAGTAATAAGTGTTCAACCAGCTAAACTTGCATTGAATCAGGAAGCCTACTCATTTTTTAAGACTACATCTGTATGGTTAGCGAATGTAGAGCAAAATCTGGGCGTACAGATCATCCCCACCTGGGTCAACAGCAATGAAGTGTTGGTGATGACAATCAAGAAAAACGTATTCTTGTACTATCTATAATGCTAATGATCAAATAAAATACCAACACAGTGGCAGCACAGAAAAGCAGGCTATCAAAACATCGCTGTGGCAAAGGGGCAATTACTTATTTGATTTAAAGATAGAAGGTCAGGATGCTAAGCTCATACCTTTTGCATTGAACTGATGGTTATATAATTTATTAAGATCAATTATGTTGCATACTGAATATGCTCATCTGAATAAAAAGGAAAACGAAGCCTATTTAAAAAGCCTAAATACAAGGCACAATGAAGGTGTTTTTCCGCAACTTAAGGCCATCCACGAGGAAGTTTTCAGCAAAACTGACTGTCTGTCATGTGCCAATTGCTGTCGGACTTTGCCGGCATTACTTAATGCTAGTGATATCAAACGAATTGCCAAACATATTGGTATAAATACAAAACAATTCATCAGGAGTTTTGTGCTCGAAGATATAAATGGAGAAATGATGCTGAATGGCGTTCCCTGCAAATTTTTAAACGATGACAATAGTTGCAGCATATACGAAATAAGGCCGGATGCATGCAGGAGATATCCGCATACCGACGAAAAAGAATATATCCGCCGAGCTACCTTGAATCTTGCTAATACACTGACTTGTCCTGCAGCATATGAAATACTCGAAAAATTAAAAAGACACTTCCTGCCCATGATATATGAATTTAACGGATACATACCCGTCATAGATGAGTCTTCCTATGTGCATCCCCAGGCTACTGTCACCGGTAATGTGATCATAGGTCGAAATGTGTATATCGGGCCGTCAGCCGCTCTCCGGGGAGACTGGGGTCAGATCATAATAGAAGATGGGTGCAATGTTCAGGAAAACTGCACTCTTCATATGTTTCCTGGCAAAACGGTGATCTTATACAGAGATGCGCATATAGGACATGGTGCAATCATACATGGTGCATCCATAGGACGTAACAGTATGATAGGAATGAATAGTGTAATCATGGATGAGGCAGTAGTAGGCGACGAATGTATTGTGGGTGCACTTACATTTATTAAAGCCGGGCAAAGCTTCCCATCCAGAAGCCTAGTAGTAGGAAATCCTGCTCGTATCATCAAAGAAGTCAGTGATGAAATGCTTGACTGGAAGACAGAAGGCACGACATTATACCAACAGTTGCCATCAGATTGTATGCATTCGCTGCGTCCTTGTGAACCCCTCAGAAGTATTCCGCCTGACAGACCCACACAACAGGAAGTCTACAAGTATTTCGGTAAAAAACAGTAATATTTTTTTTTGATGTGGGTTAATTTGGAGGAATCAATAAACCCTCATTTATTTTTTTTACCAATCCGGGTCCCTCATAGACCATGCCTGAGTATACTTGTATCAGAGAGGCTCCGGCTTTGAGTTTTTCCAAAGCATCATCTGCACTTTCTATACCCCCGACACCTATTATGGTGATTTTACCTGCAGACTTTTTATGAATGTATTCAATCACCTGTGTAGACCTGTTTTTTAGTGGTCGGCCACTCAATCCACCACTTCCTATATTCTCCGTGGATGTGCTGAGGGAGGATCTGTTCAGTGTGGTGTTGGTGGCAATGATTCCATGTATTCCAGTATCATTAACTATTTCTATGATATCATCCAGTTGCTCATTAGTCAGATCCGGTGCGATTTTAAGCAGGATAGGTTTTGACTTGGTTTTTTGTGTATTTTTTTCCATCAGAGTTGTTAAAAGCCTGGTCAGAGGTGCTTTTTCCTGCAGTTCCCTCAGTCCGGGTGTATTAGGCGAACTGACATTTACTACAAAATAATCAACATATGGGAAAAGGGCTTCGAAACAAAACACATAATCATCAGTCGCTTTTTCATTGGGTGTAAGTTTATTTTTACCTATATTTCCTCCGAGGATCACGTTGGAGTGCTTGGTTTTTTTAAGTCTGGAGACCAAGGCTGCTACGCCATCATTGTTAAATCCCATACGATTAATTAATGCCTTGTCATCCGGAAGCCTGAATAACCTGGGTTGATCATTGCCGTCTTGAGGTAATGGTGTGACTGTTCCGATCTCAATAAATCCAAATCCCAGGGTTGCCATTTGTTCGAAATATTTTCCATCTTTATCAAAACCTGCAGCCAGACCAACAGGATTGAGGAAGTCCAGACCTAGCACATTCCTCTTAAGTCTTTCATCTTCAGTATGGTAGCATTTTCTGAATATCCACTTGCAGCCCGGAATGATTAAGATAAATTTGAGAAGAGACATCGTTAGGTGATGTGCTCTTTCGGGATCCAGCATAAACATGATTGGTTTGATGGTATATTTATACATGCCTATAAATTTGATGGCAAAGGTAACCAATACCAACCACAAATTCTTATCAAAAAAGGAAATGCAATGGGCGGTAAAATAGAATTCACCATAGGATACTTTATACGCAGATAATTAGTTTTTCTCATTTTTTTTTGCTATATTTGCCGAATATTACAACCAGAGCCACACCTGACAGAATATATAAGATTGTTATATCTAAAAGATAAGGCATTTCGTGGTTTGAGTTGTTAAATAAGTAACAAATCAGCCTAATATGAAACATTTGAAATTTTTTGCTACCATTGGTTTGTTGGTTCTATTTTTTAGTCTGAATGGCCAGAACAACATGGTTACAGGAACTGTTAGGGACGTATCTACCAAAGAACCTGTCATTGGAGCTACTGTTCAGGTCAAAAATACCACTATAGGTACCATCACAGACATTGAAGGCAATTTTGAGATTTCTGCGGACAGGCAGGCAACACTCATTTTTTCATACATTGGATATTCGACCCAGGAAGTCCCTGTCAATGGTCAGAAAAATATAATCATTGAGCTTAAAACTGAAGACATAGTCCTTGATCAGGTTGTCATTGTAGGATATGGAAGCCAGCGTAAAGTAGATATCACAGGTGCAACAGTAAGTGTCAAAGGTGAAGATCTTGCAAAACAGCCAGTCATGACCGCTACGCAAGAATTACAGGGCAAAGTGGCAGGAGTGCAGATTATATCCAGTGGCCGACCCGGATCATCTCCAAATGTTAGAGTGAGAGGAACAGGTACCGCTCTGGCTGGCACTTCCGCTCTGTTTGTAGTGGACGGTGTACTCACTGATGACATCAGCAATATCAATACCTCCGAAATTGTCACTATGGATGTCCTGAAAGATGCTTCATCTACAGCGATATACGGTGCCCGGGGAGCAAATGGTGTAGTCATCATCACTACAAAAAAAGGAAGTAGTGGAGCTACCAGATTCAATTATAATAATTTTGTAGGCATCAGAAATGCATCCAACCTGATACGGATGGCCAATGCTGAAGAATACGCTAACTATGCTTCAGCAGCATCAGGGACCTTAGTACAGCCTGGTACCGCTGATACCGATTGGTATGGTGAAATACTAAGAAATGCCTGGACACACAACCACAATCTGAGTGTTTCAGGTGGCTCCGAACGTACAACTCATTTTTTAGGTTTTGGTTATCTGGAAGATGAAGGAATCGTATTGAACAATAAATTTAAAAGATTTAATGTGAGAGCGAATACAGACTACAAAGTGAATAGTAAAGTAAATTTGGGCATCAATGCATCTTTCACCAATTCCAATAATAAAGATGTCAATCTGGGTGCAGCTTATAATAATGCCTACAGAGCGGCACCGATTATTCCTAGTTTGGTAGATGGACGCTATGGTAATACTTCAGTGTACCAAAATGTCGGCAATTCTGTACTCGACCTCAATAATAATGACAATAAACTAGTACAAAAAAGAATACAGGCATCAGGTTATCTGGAAGTAAAACCATTAAAGGGGCTCACCATAAGGACAGCACTAGGTACAGATATTGTTAATTTTAATGAAAGGAGGTACAACTTTAAGTTTAATAATGATGAAGTCACTTTTTTATCCTCAGGAGGAAATCAACGCAATCCTAATAGTTCACTTTTTATAAAAAATGAAAACATCTTCAGATGGGTGTGGGACAATATTGCAACATATAATACAAGTTTTGGAAAAAACAACCTAACCTTTATGGCTGGAACAACAGCAGAAGCCTATTCATTGGCTTGGACAGCTGCCTCCAGGCAGGATGTGCCTGCTGACAAAGACCTTTGGTATATAACCACCGGCAATGCCAACACCTCTACCAATGATGGATCTGGTGATAAATGGGCACGTAATTCATATCTTAGTAGGGTTAATTATAATTTTGATAACAAATATTTGTTTACAGGTACCGTCAGGGCAGATGGAAGTTCAAGGATTGCCCCTGATAATAGATGGGGCTTTTTTCCATCCGTCGGCTTTGGATGGGTCATCAGCAACGAGCCCTTTATGAAAGATGTTACTTTATTTGAGTCTTTAAAGCTAAGGACATCATGGGGTCGAGTAGGCAATGATCGGGTTCCTTCTGATGCTTTTACAGTCACAGTCACACCCAATCTGGCATATCCATTCGGGGGTGGGGTAGCTACACCAGGCAGTGCTATCACCCAAATCAAAGACCCAAATCTAAAGTGGGAGACTACAGAAGAAATCGATTTAGGTATAGAATACTCGATTTTAAACGGAAGATTTTATGGAGAGTTGGGCTTTTATGACAAAAAATCCAAAGATCTCCTCATCAATGTAAAAGTGCCGGCTGTCATCGGTGATGAAGATGGAGTAGTACTAACCAATGCTGCTTCTATCAGAAATACAGGATTTGAATTCGCTGCCAACTGGAGAGACAAAATCAATCAAAAAGCCTCCTATAAAGTAGGTGCTAATATTACCCTTAACAAAAATAATGTCATAGGATTGAATGGAGGCCAGCCAATTCTGGACGGAGGGATAGGTGCAGGGCAAATTTATACAACCAAAACTGACAATGGCCAGCCTGTAGGTAGTTTTTATGTTTTACAGGTTTTGGGAGTCTTCCAGAATGAGCAAGAAGTGGATAGCTACGTATCGGGTGGTGGTAAAATCATCCAGCCGAGTGCTTCACCGGGAGATTTTAAATATCAGGATACCAATGGCGACGGCCAGATTGATGACAAAGACAGAGTATTTATCGGTTCATACCAGCCCAAAGCATATTTTGGTATCAATTGTGAATTTACATACAGTGCTTTTGATTTAAGCTTTGATATTTATGGTAATGTAGGCAATTTTGTATACAACGGCAAAAAAGCCCTTCGACTGAGTGCTTTTGATAATGCAAGCCGCTCTGGCCTATGGTAGATGGACACCTGGATCCGGTACACAGGACGAACCTATTGCCAATAGTGGTTACCTTCCTGCATCCACATATTATGTTGAGTCAGGGTCATTCCTGCGACTGAACAATGTAACGCTGTCCTATAATATTCCTAAAGCTGTATCCGAAAAATTGAATATTGCAAGTGCAAAGTGTTTTATTACCGCCCAAAACGTCTATACTCTTAAGAAATTCACAGGATTTACTCCCGAGCTTTCTGATGATACCCCTACGAGGGCAGGTATTGAAACCAATGCTTACCCCACTACAAGAACGATAGCCGGGGGAATAAATGTTTCATTCTAAATTTATTAAAAATAAGATTATGATACATCTAAATATAAAAGTGATTTTCATGATGGCATTGATTATTATGGT
Organism: Saprospiraceae bacterium; assembly: GCA_016714765.1. Lineage (GTDB taxonomy): Bacteria > Bacteroidota > Bacteroidia > Chitinophagales > Saprospiraceae > OLB9. The sequence continues at coordinate 109,745 of JADKCF010000008.1, forward strand.
CCATGCCTGTACTTCTGATTTTCTGAATGTACCTGTTCAAGGTGCTGGCACTACCGCTACAGATCCGGCCCTGGCCGAAAATCTGGTGACAGGAGCTTACAACAGTTTGATTTCGGGAGATGCTTTTGGCAGTGGAGATACACACGGGATAGCATTTATTTCTACCACCAACATCCTATCAGACGATGCGGATAAAGGAAGTAGTCCGAATGACCAGATAGGAATCATTGGTGATCTCGACAATTTTATACACACCCCGACTAATATTTTTGTGGGTTCGATATGGAATGGTCATTATTCAGCCATAGCAAAATGTAATCAGGCTATCAAGGCCCTCGATGCTGCAGGGACAGATCAGACAACTAAAAATAGATGGATAGGCGAAGTCCGTTTTTTGAGAGCATACTATTATTTTAACCTTGTCAGATATTTTGGTGGAGTGCCCGCAGTCCTGAGGGTACCCGAGAGTGCAGAAGATGCCAATCAGGATAATACCTTCCAAACCCGCGCAACGGTGGATCAGATATACAAGATTATAACAGATGATTTGCAGTTTGCTGTTGACAACACACCTTTGAGATCTGCTTCACAAAAAGGTAGAATCAATAAAGGGACAGCTCAGTCTATGCTTGCCAAAGTGTATATGTACCGCAAAGACTGGCAAAAAACCCTGGAACTGACTACAGAAGTTATCAACAGCGGGCAGTATGCATTATTACCTGACTACGCACAACTATGGAGGTTTGAAGGAAATAATAGCACTGAATCCATTTTCGAAATACAAACGGGTACCTTTAATAATACTGATTTTGGAGTCAGAGGATATTGCGTCTGGCAAGGCCCGAGAGTGGGTGGCAAAGGAGGATGGACTGACCTGGGATTTGGTTTCTGTACCCCGTCACGGCAATTTGTAAACTCTTATGAACCTGGTGATAAAAGAAAAGATGCCACTGTCATTACCATAGATGACTCCGGCACCAACAAAGGCACTATCTTGTTTGATGGATACAGGATACCCAGTAAGGATTCCATAGAAAACTATTTTTATAACTACAAAGCTTATCACAGCGAATTGAAAACGATAGAGCCATTTTTAGGAAATCGTGATAATAAGCAGAAAAATATTCACATTTTGCGTTTTGCAGACGTTATATTAATGCAGGCTGAAGCTGCCAATGAATTGGGCAATGCCGGTTTGGCCACCAGTAACATCAACAGACTCAGAAGTAGAGCAGGGTTACCGGATGTCCAGGCAGCAGGAGGTTCGGCATTGAGGAAGCAATATGGAAGGAAAGAAGATATGAGTTAGCTTTGGAACATGATCGTTTTTTTGATATGGTGCGACAGGGAACTGCAGCAGAAAAGCTGGCAGCGGTGGGTAAAAACTTTGTTAAAGGCAAACATGAACTTCTGCCTATTCCAGCTTTACAAATCGAGTTGAGCGGAGCAAGGCTGACTCAAAATCCAGGGTATTAATTTTTATTAATTATAATTTAAAATCATTATTTGTTAACGTTAAATTTTTTAAAATGAAATCTAAATTTTTAAATCTTTTATTTGCTGCCGGAATAACTGGTAGCCTTGTTTTTGGTTTTTCATCATGTAAAGATGAGGAAGAAAAATTGCCTCCGATTGGTGGTTTTAACTCTGCCGATGAAGTAGGGGGCACCAACCTGGTCGCTCACTGGGCTTTTGAAGGAGATGGGAAAGAACATTTGTCCGGATCATCACCATCAAGTTCTGTCAATGCAAGCTTTGGTACGGGAGCAAAGGGAAAAGCTGTAAACCTGGCTGCAGGTTATATGGTGTACAACGAAATCGCTGCTCTGAACAATTTGCCAAATATGACAGTGAGTGCATGGGCGAAGTTTGACAACAATGGTTCTGCGCCTACATGCTTTTTTACTATGACACGTCCGGGAGAATGGGCTGGTAACATCAACCTTATTTCTGAAACCGGCTGGAAAGCTGCAGGCAAAGATACACTTGTGCTCAAAGGTTTAGTGGTGACGAAAGATGCAGCAGGTAATGCTTCATGGCAAGACTCACGTAACGAGCCGAGCAAAGGTGGCGTACAAGCACCAAAAGGTGTCAATAAGTGGAATCACATCGTCATGACTTGGGATGGTTCAAATTCTAACTTTAAGATCTATCAAAACGGTGTCAAAGTGAGTAATCCTGAATGGGAAGTAAGAGGTACAACAGGACCTTTGAACTTCTTTACACCTACCAAACCATTGATTGGTGCATGGGGATCTAATCTGCCTGGAGCTACACCGGAAGGATGGCAAAAGCCTATGACCGGATCTTTGGATGAGTTGAGAGTATTTAAAAAGGCCCTTACTGATGCAGAAATTTCTGCGCTATTTCAGTTAGAGTCAGCTGGAAGATAATTCCATTTTTCGAAAAAGCAAGGGGGGGAAGTCATTCCCCCTCTTTTTAAAAACCAACTGATGAAAACCATCTTTTCAGCATTTTTTATTACCTTACTATTATTTAGTTGCTCCAAGGAGCAAAAGATAACTGAGCCCCTTTCATTCTATAAATACACCATAGATGGTTTTGAAAAATTCAGTCTTACAGGCACTAGACTACAGCCTGAGATCAGTGTTTATTTTTCTGACCCTATCGCCAGGACTTCTTTAGCAAATGGCATTCAGGTCTATGATAATACAGGCAAAATAGATGTTCAAATTTCCCTTTCAAACAATGACAGCACTGTCAATATTACTTTCCCAACGCCACTAAAATATCTTACAAAATACGAACTGGTTATTAATGATGGGCTCACCGCGGTAAGTGGATCAAACCTAAATACGACCATCCAGGCTAGTTTTACTACCATCGCCGACTCCAGTGATAAATTCCCAAGAATCAGTGATGAAGCACTATTAACACTCATACAAAAACAAACTTTCAAATACTTCTGGGACTTTGGGCATCCTGTTTCAGGGCTGTCAAGAGAGCGCAATACTTCTGGCGATCTGGTGACATCAGGTGGTTCAGGGTTTGGTATTATGAGCATCATCGCCGGTATAGAAAGAGGATTTATACCACGAGAAGAGGGATTGCAAAGACTTTTGACAATTACCGATTTTCTCAAAAATAAAGCTGAAAGATTTCATGGTATGTATCCACACTGGCTCAATGGTGCAACGGGAAAAACAATACCTTTCAGTACTAAAGATGACGGAGGAGACATAGTGGAAACTTCTTACCTTATAACTGGCTTGCTCTGCGCCAGCGAATATTTTGATAAGGGCTCGGCCAATGAGTCCAGTCTGAGACAAACTATCAAAGAAATATGGGAGTCAGTCGAGTGGAACTGGTATACCAAGGGAACCGAAAATGTGTTGTACTGGCACTGGTCACCTAAGTATAATTGGGAGATGAATCACCAGTTGCGCGGGTGGAATGAAGCATTGATAACATATATCCTGGCTGCTGCATCGCCCACTTTTCCTATCAGTAAAGATGTCTATGACAAAGGATGGGCCTCTAGCGGTAATATGAAAAATGGCAAGTCATTTTATGAAAATGTATTGCCGCTGGGTACGGATTACGGTGGCCCATTATTTTTTTCACATTATTCTTTTTTAGGTATCAACCCCAAAAATCTGAAGGATAAATATGCCGACTATTCCCAACAGGTTGTCAATCACACTCTTATCAATCACGAATATTGTAAAGCAAATCCAAAAAAATACTATGGATACAATGCTGAATGCTGGGGACTCACTGCCAGTGACACTAAAGGTGGATACACAGCTCACAGCCCCACCAATGATCAGGGTGTCATCTCACCGACCGCAGCTTTGTCTTCTTTTCCTTTCACACCAAAAGAATCGATGGAAGCATTGAAGTATTTTTATTACAAGCTGGGAGATAAAATTTATAAACAATATGGTTTTACAGATGCGTTCAGCCTCCACCATATCTGGTTTGCGGATTCCTTTCTAGCTATTGACCAGGGGCCCATTATTATTATGATCGAAAACCACAGATCAGGTCTCATATGGGATTTCACTATGAAAAATAAAGATATTAAGTCAGGATTAGATAAATTGGGATTTTCATATTAAAATTAAAATAGTGTGAGAGGTGTTTGTTTATTTTTAATAGTCATCATAAGTGCATGTCAGCCTGAACACAATAGCTTTCCACCGTATAGCAGAGAGGATTTAAAGAAAAGAACCTTTCAGTACTTTTGGGAAACCACGGATACAACCAATTTCCAGGTACCAGACAGATTTCCCACCTTGACTTTCTCGAGTATTGCCGCTACTGGTTTTGGCCTGAGCGCTTATATCACCGGCATTGAAAATAAGTACATTACCCGAAGTGAAGGTGCAAATAGGGTTCTCCAAACGCTTAAGGTTCTTTGGGAGTTGCCACAAGGGCCTGATTCTGTCCTTGTCAGCGGATACAAAGGATTTTTTTATCACTTTCTGACATTGGATAAGGCACAACGTTTCAAAAATGTAGAATTATCATCTATAGATACTGGTCTATTGATGGCTGGTATATTGAGTTGCATGTCTTATTTTGATAGTCCAACAGATACTACAGAGACAGCCATCAGAGCTCTTGCGGACAATTTATACAAGAGGGTAGACTGGAACTGGATGATGAAATCCAATGGCAAGATGAGCATGGGATGGCATCCGGAAAAGGGATTTATTGAGAGCGATTGGAAAGGATACAACGAAGCAATGGTACTTTTGATCATGGCAATGGGATCACCCACTCATCCTATACCTCAGCAATCCTGGAGCAAATGGTGCAGCACATATACAAGAGATACCTTTTATGGTTATGAAAATGTGCAGTTTGATCCACTTTTTGGTCACCAGTACAGTCATATGTGGGTTGATTTCAGAGGTATCAGAGATAGCTTTATGACAAGTGTTGGGGATGACTATTTTGAAAATTCTAAGAAGGCCACTTTATCCAACAAAGCATATTGTGTGGCCAATCCAATGAAGTGGAAGGGGTATGGAGATAACTTGTGGGGTCTAACTGCCTGTGATGGTCCTGCAAATGAAAAAGTAAATATAGACGGTGCTGATAGACAATTTTATGATTATCGTGCACGAGGTGCTGCCAGCATACAGGTAGTAGATGATGGGACACTTGCACCCACTGCTGCGGGAGGCTCTTTTGCCTTCACACCTGAAGAGTCTGAACAATGCCTAAGCAATATGTGGAATACCTACTACAAAGACCTTGTGGGTGAGTACGGTTTCAAAGACGCGTTTAATCTCACTTTTAAAAACAAAGTCCATCAGGATGGGTGGTTTGATGTAGATTATCTGGGCATAGACCAGGGACCAATATTGCTTCAGATCGAAAACCATGAAACAGGTTTGATATGGAACATCATGAAAAAAAACCCTTATATCATAGCAGGTCTGAAGAAAGCCGGATTTAAAGGAGGATGGCTGGATAGTGTAAGTTATAAATAGAAAAAAAAATAATAAGATTCACTAATTAATAAATATTTCCCAGTAAAAAATTTAAAAATGAGAGACAGAATAGTAATCATAATGACAATGATAACAGTTTTGGTGGCTTGCTCGCCTAAAAATGGGGAGAAAATAACCGGTAAAACCAAGACTGATCCATTTATTGAGCAATTGATGGCCAAGATGACCCTTGACGAAAAGTTGGGACAGATGACGTTATACACTACTGATTGGGAATCTACAGGACCTACTATACGCAGTGGTTACCAGGACGATATTCGATTGGGACGATGTGGTGCTTTGTTTAATAGTCACACTGTTGAATTCACTACTCTGTTGCAGAAAATAGCGATGGAAGAAAGTCGGCTGAAAATTCCTCTTCTTTTTGGATATGATGTCATCCATGGGTATAAGACTATGTTTCCCATTCCACTTGGGGAAGCTGCCAGCTGGGACTTGGCAGCCATTGAAAATTCAGCTTATATCATGTCCAAAGAAGCTGCAGCTTCGGGATTACACTGGACATTTGCTCCTATGGTAGACATCACAAGGGAGCCCAGATGGGGCAGAGTCATGGAAGGTGCAGGCGAAGATACCTACCTGGGAAGCAGGATAGCCGAAGCGCGAGTACGGGGCATCCAGGGCGAAAACTTTGCCAAAGCAGACAGATTGCTGGCGTGTGTCAAGCATTTTGCAGCTTATGGTGCACCCATAGCAGGGCGTGATTACAATTCTGTGGAAATCAGCGAGCGAGTATTCAGAGAGACATATCTGCCTCCTTATGAAGCTGCCATAAAAGCTGGTGCCAAGACTGTGATGACTTCGTTCAATGATTACAATGGTGTTCCTGCTTCCGGCAATAAATATCTGCTCACTGACATCCTTCGCAATGAGTGGGGTTTTAATGGATATGTAGTCACTGATTACACTTCTATCAATGAAATGGTCAATCATGGAGTAGCTAAAAATCAGACGGATGCCGGTATAATGGCTGTCAATGCAGGGGTGGATATGGATATGCAGAGTGCAGCATTTCAGGAAAAAATCAAGGCTGGCATCAATGATGGACGAGTGAAAATGGAAAAAATTGATGCCAGTGTAAGAAGGATTCTGATGTTAAAAAAAGAATTGGGGCTTTTTGAAAACCCATATAGATTTTCAGATAAAAAGAGAGAAACAACTACTATCATGGCCAAAGAAAATCTGGATGCAAGTAAGGATATGGCAAAAAAATCTGTTGTTTTGTTAAAAAATTCTGGTATTCTGCCGTTAGCAAAAAAGCCAATGAAAATACTGGTAGCCGGACCATTGGCCGATGATAAAAACAATCTAATAGGAGCATGGTCCGCATCCGGAGAAGGCAGGCATTGTGTCAGTTTGTATGAAGGTTTGCGTCAACATCCTGCAGCAGGAAACTACTCTTTTGAACATATTAAAGGTTGCGAAATCGAAGGAAATGACCAAACGCAGTTCAGTATCATACTGGAAAAAGCTAAGACATCAGATATCATTATCCTCGCCATAGGCGAACATAAAGACATGAGCGGAGAGGCAGCTTCCAAATCTGTAATAAGAATACCAGGTGTTCAGGAAGATTTACTCAAGGCCCTCAAATCCACAGGAAAACCCATCGTGACAGTGATCATGAATGGCAGGCCTTTGATCCTCAATGACGTTCATTCAAATTCTGACGCTTTGCTGGAAGCATGGTGGCTGGGAACCCAATCGGGAAATGCCCTGGCTGACATCATATATGGTGATTACAATCCATCTGGCAAATTACCTATAAGCTATCCTCGCAATGAAGGGCAAATTCCTATTTATTATAACCATAAAAATACGGGCAGACCTTTAAATCCAAACGATAAGTACACAACCAAGTACCTGGACGTACCTAATACACCATTTTACCCATTTGGATTCGGACTCAGTTATACTACATTTACCTATGGTGTACCAACCGTGGCTAAATCCACTTTTTCTTCTCAGGAGCCTATCACTGTATCCATTGATGTACGCAATACCGGCAACTTTGACGGTGAGGAAGTGGTTCAGCTATACATCAGGGATTTAGTAGCGTCTGTGACTAGACCTGTCAAAGAATTGAGAGGATTTCAAAAAGTAATGATTAAAAAAGGAGAAACAAAAAAGGTAACTTTTACATTGACTAAAAAGGATTTCGAAATATATAATCAGAATATGGAAAAAGTGGTAGAACCTGGTGAATTTCATGTTTTTGTGGGAGGTAATTCAGATACTCAGAACAAAGTTTCGGTCACTTTACAATAAATAAAACAAGTCTTTTTTTATAATTTCACTGCTTTAGCTAAAAGGTTATCTTATCATCTTGGGAAAACTTTCCAGGCCTTGGCTGTCTAGCTTTTTGGATATTTTATATGCCTGGTGACGACTATATCTATTTCGTGTTATCAACTTATGCAGCATCTTTGCAGAGTCACTTTCTGTGATAATGACGGTCTCTTCTGCAAAAATATTCCTGATATGTGATTGGTACTTTAATAATTTTTCCATAGAAAGAAATGCAGCAAACTGAATTACATAACTATCTTCGCTTTCGACGACAGAGTGGTCATGGATATCGGCATGATGCTCAATGAGATTTTCTGTTATTTTTGGCTCAACAAAAACACTTTGGGGAGTCGACGGACCTGAATTGACGGCAATGATTTTTGTATTATGGTCGTGTGTAGTATATATGGGAATATTAGTATGCTCTTCCCATTTTTCATTTTTTAAGAATGCTTTGTATCTGTCAATCCCCATGCCGCCTTCATACCTGTTTACGACTTGTCCATCTGCATCCAGCATGATATTCGTGGGTAGTATGCGGACATCATAGGCATTTATCCATTCGGAAGAAGAGGCGGCTTTAAAATCAACTATCACAGGAATCACGGAATTATGGATAAGTGTTTCTATAACCTGATCTTTAAATACACTGTTTTTCATAGTATTGCACGGTAGACACCATTCAGCAGAATAAAATACCAATACCTTTTTGTTCTCTTTTTTGGCTTTTTGAAGGGATTCGCTGATGGACAATGTCGAAAAATGGACAGCATAAGAATGTACTGTCCCAAGTAGAAAAAATATAATTGTAACGTAATGCCTCATTCTAAAATGATATCCAGATAAAAACATTTATTTAATACTATAACGGGTTAACCTAGAATAACTAATATATTTAATTCCCAAAAATATAATTTTTTTTATAAATGATCCCGTTATTTTTTGTTTAAATTCATTTTTTATGAGTAGATGGCGTTCATATTTCGAAAAGAATGCTCCTCAACCTTTGTCTTTTTAAGTTACTTTTATTTTAGAGGTCAGAGCAGATGGACAAGCTGACCAGTATCATTATTGTTTTCGAACGCACTGTTCGAAAGTAAATAATCATGCATTGTGTACTACAAAGATGGATTCATGCTCTTTTCATGAATGAATATCATACCTTTGCAGTCTGTTGCAATCTTTATTATTATGACTTTTAGTGACCTGAATCTTAACAACCCTCTTTGGAATGCCATTTCAGATGCAGGGTTTGTAAGGCCAACTACCATTCAGTACAAGGCTTTTCCTGTGATTATGTCAGGCAGAGACGTGCAAGGTATAGCCCAAACCGGTACTGGAAAAACCATTGCTTATTTATTGCCATTGCTGAAGATGTGGTCTTTCAAAAAAGACAGGCACCCTCAGATTTTGGTCATCGTCCCTACACGTGAGCTGGTAGTGCAGGTAGTGAAGGAGGTGGAAATGCTTGCCAAATACCTGTCTTTGGTGGTAAGGGGCGTGTATGGAGGCACCAACCTCAAAACGCAGGCTGCTGAGATAGCTGAGGGACTGGATGTGATAGTAGGTACTCCCGGACGTTTGCTGGATTTGGGGTATCATGGTGCCCTTAATCTAAAAATGATAAAAAAACTGGTGATAGATGAAGTGGACGAAATGCTTGCGCTTGGGTTCAGGTCTCAACTGGAGCACATCATGGATCTCCTACCCGAAAAAAGGCAAAATCTTTTGTTTTCGGCTACTATCACAGATGAAGTGGAAGCATTGATAGCTGGGTATTTTAACCGGCCTGAAAAGATTGAAGCTGCACCGTCAGGGTCTCCGCTCACCAATATAAATCAAGTGCTGTACAGGGTGCCCAACTTCAATACAAAAGTCAATCTTTTGAAATTGTTGCTTGCAACCAAGCCGGAAATGACCAAAATCTTGCTCTTTGTTTCTACTAAGGCGCTGGCTGATGACCTTTTTGATCGCATCAGCGCAGACTATCCGGACAACACAGGTATCATACACTCCAATAAGGACCAGAATTTCAGATTTAATGCTGTCAATCGTTTTCAGGACGGCACCTTCAGAATGCTCATAGCTACGGATATAATTGCCCGTGGACTGGACATAGAAGATGTGTCACATGTGATCAATTTTGATATGCCTGATGAGCCACAAAATTATGTACACCGTATAGGCCGTACAGGTCGGGCTGATAAAAAAGGTGAGGCTATCTCTTTGGTAGGTGATTTGGATACAGACTGGCTTTTAGAGATACAGGAACTCATGCAGTATGAAGTGCCGGTACTGCCTCTTCCTGAGGGGCTGGAGATATCAGATGTACTCACAGATGCAGAGCTGCCAAAAATTCAAATGAAAAATGTTCTTGGTAAGTTGCCAAAATTGGCGGATGACAAAAGTGCTTATCATGAGAAAAAAGCTAAGAATACTAAAGTCAATGCAAAAGTTCGATACAAAGATAAAATGCACGCCAAATATGGCAAACCGAAAACAAGAGGCCAAAAGAAAAAATAGCAAAGTAGTGCAGCGCTAAGAAAATTGGTCTTATTTTTTGTGTTGTTTATTTGGTGCTAGAGGTAACAATGCTTATATTGTTGCTTAAAAATTTGAGTATTCATATGAATCATCGGGCAGTATCTATCAGGCCATTTATTGGGTCAAAAGACTATACGCTTAGCAGAGGTTTTTACAAAGATCTTGGTTTTGAGGAGAGTGTCTTGTCTCATAATATGTGTTATTTTCATTCAGGGGACTTCGGTTTTTATTTACAGGATGCTTATGTCAGGGACTGGGTAGACAACACCATGGTCTTTATGGAGGTGGTTGATGTCAACCAATTTTGGACCGACTTGGTAGCACTGGATTTGCCAAAAAAATACCCTACATGCCGCGTCATTCCTGTCAAAGATTATGATTGGGGAAAAGAATGTTTTCTGCATGACCCTTCAGGTATTTTATGGCACTTTGGCTCTTTTTATTGATCTTTCAAAAACAATGATTTTGTACCCATCTATCAAAGAAATATTATGGAGGCAGTTTGGTGCCAGTATGGATATGCTAGGAAATGCCATATCCGCCTGTCCTCCTGAAGTCTGGGAAGCAGAAGACAAGAGATTCTGGTATCTTGCATATCACACTCTATTTTTTCTGGATTTTTACCTGAGCCATGACGCAGCCGGATTTATGCCACCTTTTCCTTTCACCCTTTCGGAATTCGAAGATGTCATGCCTGAAAGAATCTACACTCAAGAAGAGTTATTGACTTATCTTCAATACTGCAGAGAAAAATGCCACGCCTTTATTGACAATATTTCGGATAGAAAATATTGGGAAAATGAATCCGGAACCATGGTTTATCCTGTTGTCGAGATATTACTCTACAATATGAGACACGTTCAGCATCATGCTGCCCAACTCAATCTGATTTTGAGACAGGAGACACATGATGCACCGGATTGGGTTAGAAGAAATGAGATATTGTTTTAAGATATTTGTTTTGTGCTCTATGACATATCAGACAACTGATTTGGCAGTCTTACAGAACACTTAACTTGATTGATCTTTGTCCATTTGCAGCAAAATTTGGTACAAACCTTCATATAGTAATAATAATTTGTTTACCTTTACTTTACAATAAAGAACATATCATTTATGCTGGACATCAGTGGCTTAAGCAATTACTACAGTGAGACTTCGGTTTATATGATTTTGTTTACTATGTCAATTACCATTTTGTTGTCATTGATCCTGGTATTTACGTATGATAAGACTACAGCACCTGCCGGTAGATCTTTTAGTTTTATACAATCCCTGATGCTCATGTCAGTGGTGACAGCCACTATTATGCAATCTATAGGTGATAGTCTGGCTTTGAGTTTTGGTATTTTCGGTGCTCTGGCCATCATCAGGTTCAGGTCTAATGTTTCGGATCTTAGAGATATCGCATTCATCTTTGCCACTATGGCCATAGGGATAGCCTGTGGAGTACATTCATTTCAGAACGCCATCATAGGGACACTTACTTTTTGTATACTCATTTTTTTACTTAAATTGAGTCCGTTTGATCCTAAACACAATATCAAAGGTAACGTACGGTTGGAAACAGACCTCAATCCAGATATTTTATCTGAGATAGAAAAAATATTAAATAATCACACTCAGGACATTAATCTTTCGAGATTTAGAATGACCACTTCTCCTGAAGGAGTTATCAGTAATGAATATGAATACAGTTTTATGGTCGTTGATGTCAAGTCAGGTAATGCACTCAAAACACAACTACAGCAGGTAGAAGGGGTCAAAATCACCAGGATTATTTATGAAGATAATGTATATGCCACCAATAATTATTAAGAAAATAAAGCATTTATGCAGAAATTCAATATTTTTTATTGGGTGATTCTCCCTTTACTGATTTTTTCCTTGTATTACCTGACCGGTAAACTCAAGCTTAGTCATAGAGAATACTTCGGTTTTGCAGAAAATAAACAATCTGAGATCAATCTTGATAAAGATGTGATCATTTCAAAAATATTGGTCAAAACAGGCGAAAAGGTGAAAAAGGGACAACTTTTGATCATAGTCAATAATCCGGATATGTCTCAGGAAATCAGTCAGATATCCCTTGCCATGGGAGGATTGAAAATAAAAAATGACCTCAGCAAATCTGAATTGGAGGCTGAAATATTTAAACTCGAAAAGGAAAGGGATATTCGTATAGGTGAGCTTCAGGCAAAAATTAAAAACATTGAGCAAGAAGATGGATTTTACAAAAGTCTCCTTACCAATAATGATGTAGGTGCAAGTAAAGATCTAAACATAAAGAATCCAAACGAACAGCAGATTCTCACCATCCAAGGCGAAATCTCCGACATCAGGCATAGCTATGACAGCAATATATCCCATTATCGAAAAATGATCAGCCAGCCCAAAGAAACAGCAGTGAGCCGGGAAATATACGATGGTAAAAAAAAATACCTTACATCTGAATTGCAAAAGTTCAATATTACTGCTCCTTTTGATGGCGTCGTAGGGAGTATCAATGTTCGTGAAGGGGAGAACGTTAAGGCTTTTTCCAGCATGATCAGTTTCTATGAATCGACACCGCCCATGGTACTGGCATATATACAGGAAAAATTTGATCTCAATATAAAGGTGGGGGATTCTGTAATGATCTCTTCTGTATATAATACCAATAAAAAAGTTGGCGGCAGAATAGCTGCCAAAGGCAACAGGATCGTAGAGATACCTGAAAAATTTCGTAAAATACAGGATGTAAAACTATATGGTATAGAAGTGTTTATAAAAATACCTGCTGATAATGCCTTCTACCAAAAGGAAGTCCTCCGAATTTCTGAAGTCCAATAATTGTTCTTTCAAAATCCAGCTTCATGAAATCAAAAATGATCATTGTTCTATGCCTTCTGTACTACTGTTCAGCAGGGCTTCGTGGTCAGGCTGCAGATATTGGTAAATTGATTACGGATAGACTGAAAGATGAAAGGATTTCACTGCGAGAGCAATCAAACCTGCGCCTCGGAAGCATGGATTACGGTTTACCATTTTTAGAAAAAGTAGAAGTAAGAACTGAGCTAGACAGGATGCAAACATCACGACAGGAGTTTATGCTGAGGACCAGTTTCAATGGATTCGGTCAGAAAAATGCCGAAAAGGATAAGTTTAATGCCTTACTGGCCAGAAAAAATGCCTCTGCTCTTAATATAAAAAATGAACTGCTGACAGAAGGATATCGCGATATACTAGAGTTTGTTTTTGTAAATCTCAATAAGGATTTGCTTAAAAGATACAGGAGTCATCTGGTGGAAAAAGAAAAACTGACGGAAACATTGTTGGCAAATGGTGTTTCACCTGATCTGGAAGATTATATAAAACTTAAGGAAGCTATCCTCGAAAACCAGCTTAGACAACAAAGTCTGGATCAAAAATCAAAAGTGTACGCGAAAAAACTAAAGATGGATACAAGTGCGATAATAAACATGGCAGATTGGCCGGCACCTGATCATATTTATCAGCACATTCTCTCGCTTGAACCTGATTTTGAAACGCATGCTGAAGTCATGAATTATGATCTCGAAAGCCGGTTTCTGACAGCTGATCTGAATGCCTTAAGAGCCAGAAATGCTAAAATTCTTGACTTTGCCCAAATCAAACATACACTGCGAGATGATTTACTCTTGCAAAATCGTTTTTCTATTGGATTGGGTTTGAACATCCCCTGGAGTGGGTCTTTTCATCTGAAGCAACAAGATATTAAAATTAAGCAGGAGGAAGTTGCAGTTGAGAAGGAAATAGAAAAATTGAAGTTGAAGTCTGATTTCGCCCATCTCAAAAATCTATTCTACACAGAATTTACTCAGTATCAGTTGTGGCAATCCATACACTCAGACAGTCTGGTGATTAAGCTTAAAGAAAAAGTACTGCAATCAGGGAAACTAGATCCTCTGAAAGCTTTTTCACTCAAGGATTCTGAATTGGATGCAGCATCAAAATCTCTTGAACACTATGAAAAACTATATAAGATATATATCAGCATACTGGAGTCGTCAGGTGAATTGTTTAGAATGCCAGCTAAAACTACCTCCACACTCTGCGACCTGTATTAGTAGATTGGTAGCCCTCAGCTTTTGACAAACACAAAATTGGACTCTGTTGACGTTTCAGCATCCCATAGATAGCCATCAGAGATAAAATGCTGCATACCGGAAGGATGGGTGATTCTGTTTTTTATAATAAATGCAGCCATAAGACCTCTTGCTTTTTTAACACTGAAAGACACAAAGGTACGTTTGCCATTTTTCATTTCGAAAAATGATGTACCGATTATTTTTGCATTTATAGACTTGATATTCAGGCATTTGAAGTATTCATCTGAAGCCAGATTGACGAGGTAGTCACTACCTGAGCCATGTATATCTCTGTTGATGGAGTGAGTTACCAAAGGAGACCAGTATTGATATAAGTTGGAGTGTTTTTTGGTTTTCAACCTAGTCGCTATTTCCAGCCTATACTCCTGCATGACATCCAGTGGACGCAGGCTACCATACAATCCGGACAATATTCTGAGATGTTGCTGAGCATACTGGAGATCATCAGAAGACATAGAAAATGCATCAAGGCCATTGTACACCTCTCCCTGAAAGGTATGAATGGCGGTTCCGCTTTTTAATTGCGCTGCTTCCGCGGTGCCAAATCTACCAAAACGTTCTCGGTTTTGTATTGCCAGTTTTTCGCTGATACTCATGAGCAACATTAAGTCTGACACTGACATTTTTTTAAGATACCCTACAAGTTGTTGAGATTCTACTGAAAATTCGGGTAGAGTGGGAGAGAGCTGCAAATCCGCAGTACGGCAGTCCATGGTTTTGGATGGAGATAAAATGACCAGCATGTATGAGATATTAAACTCTCCATTAAACCCATTAGAGTACAAATAGTTGGGCGAGAGGTATAAAAACTGAAAAGCCCCTGCAAGTTTTCAGACCTGTCGGGGCTTTTCAAAAATATTTTTTCACAAGATTAATGTTAACTATGGCATTATACCATACACACACGACCATCTTGGTTGGATTGGCTCTTAATTACCTTTGATGATGCTAGGCTCAGCTGCAGGTACTGCTTTTTCTTCTTTAGGTGCCAATACTGTACCAATCACCTGAAGAACATGATTGTCAGGGCCTTCGTTGGTAGTGATAGTAACAGACTTATTGATTGCTCCTGTTCTCTTTGTGTCATATCTGATTTCCAAAGTACTGCTTTGACCTGGAGCAATTGGGTTTTTGTCCCATGTAGGTACAGTACATCCGCAAGAACCTCTTGCGTTTTTGATCAATAATGGCTCAGTACCTGTGTTGGTAAATTTAACTACTCTCAAGGGCTCTGCTCCATTTTCGATAGTACCATAATCAACAGTCAATGATTCGAAAGTCATTTTTGCGTTGGTTCTCTCTACTGCTACTTCAGCCACAGCCTGAACCTGCTGCATGGCAGCTTCTTTTTTGAGGTCTCCGTCAGTCTTTACAGGTATTGGAGCTTTGTCCATTACTTTTTTAACTTCCTGGACTTGTTTTACCTCTTGTACTTGCTTTACATCTTTTTTTACTTCTTTCTGAGCATTGACATTAAATGCTACAAACACTAACAATAAGAATAAAATTTGCTTCATGATGATATTTTTTTTTTAAACGATACAAATATAGTGCTATAAATAGAATCTGCAAAAAAAAAGTTCAGACCCCGCTGTTAAATTAGTGTTAAGAACTATTTT
This sequence comes from Saprospiraceae bacterium, assembly GCA_016714765.1. GTDB lineage: Bacteria > Bacteroidota > Bacteroidia > Chitinophagales > Saprospiraceae > OLB9. The sequence goes on from JADKCF010000008.1 coordinate 125,813, forward strand.
CTTTCTTTTTTACAGTTTTTTTCTGAAAAGTTTTTAGATAATTCCGCTTTATTATCATAAAAAATATTTTTATTTAACATATGTTTCATCGATTGTTTTCTTTATTTTTTCTATTGTTTCAATTTCTAGACTTCCTATGATTTTAACTATTCTCAGTTTATCAATAGTTCTTATTTGATCGACTGCTGCCATTCCCTTTACATTGTGATTTGATATGCTAATCCTTGTGGGATATTTCTTAAGTGTTGAAGTGAGGGGAATAATTACAATTGTGTTTAAATAGTGATTCATTTCATCAGGTGATATTACCACACACGGTCTTGTTTTGCTTATTTCGCTTCCCAGAGTTGGTTCTAAATTAACAAGGACTATTTCGTATTGATTAATTTTCATTCCCATTTTGATTCTTCTTCAAAAATATCTTGAATCAATAATTCATCATGTCCATTTTTTCGCATTTCTTTGAAAGATTTTGCCCAATCGTTTCGTGGTTTTGTAATTGCTTCTATTATTATGAAGTTTTTTTCCAATCTCATATTTACAGTGTCCCCGATATCATACTTTTCTAGAATAGTTTTATTTAACCGAAGTCCCTTTGAATTGCCTATTTGTATAATTTTAGTTAGCATAATAAAATTTTTACAAAGTTATTACATTGTAATCACATATCAAAATTTATTTTATTGGTGAGAACTTTACAGTAGGTGTACATCGCAAAAAAACGACCTATCTTTTGTCTCGGAAGTATATTCTTATCGTAGTCTTTGCGTTGTGGGTGGCTGCCTTTTTGTTTTGGTATATTAGCAAAGGTTGAGTTGTATTATGTTTTTTGCCAGGATGCACAAATGATGCCCGTAGCGATAGCAACATTGAGAGATTCGGCGATTTTACCTGCCACTCCGGGGATGGTGATCTTATGGTCTACCAAGTGTGCATTTTCGGTTTTGATACCTCTGCCTTCACTCCCCATGACCAGAATAGCCCCTTTGGGCAAATGAACTGTAGAAATATCTTCTCCATCCATAAAAGTGCCATAAACGGGATTGTTATTTGTTTTCACATTTTGTAATGGGGAGGTCCACAGATGCACATTGACCAGACTGCCCATAGTTGCTTGTATTACTTTAGGATTAAAAAAGTCAGCCGAATCTTCAGACCGTATGACGGCACCTATTCCAAACCAATCTGCCACCCTTATGATGGTACCTACATTACCGGGATCCTGCACACCGTCGAGATAGATGATCGAAGATCCTTTTTTTAACAAAATATTCGCATCTTCTTCCAGCTTTTCGAGCAACAAAATATATCAGATGGTGTTTTTAATAAGGATATCTGCTCCATTTCTCTGGGGGAGATGATTTCTGTCTCAACAGTCGAATCTTTCAAATATTTCTCGTATTTTGCTTCATTACCGGAAGTGATCAAAATTTGATCGATTTTGTATTTTGGTTTTTTTAGTAATTCCATGCACACTTTATCACCTTCGGCTATGAATTTATTATAAATTTGCCTGAATTTTGGTTGGTGCAGGGCTTTGATATCCTTGATCCGAGTTTTTGAAATCAAAATATAGGTTTTTAATAATTGTTATGATAAAAGTTCTGAACTTATCTTTCTCCGGTTTTCTTGTCTTGATGATGGGCATAATCCTGTTATCATCATGCAATGCTACACGGTTTCTCAAAGAAGATCAGAGCCTCCTCAAAAGGACAAAGATAGTTTTTAAAAATGAAAAAAATAAACAGGACAGACTTTCAGTAGAAAATGAACTGCTCACCTTTATTGATCAAAAGCCCAATGATAAACTGTTGTTTTTTATACCAAAGGAATACATTTATTTGGTCAATAGTCAACCCGCCAATAATCATTGGTTGGGCAAAGGCCTCAAAGGTCTCGGTGAGCCACCTATCTTATATTCTGAAGATGCTTCTAAAAAAATTGCTGCAAACATGCAGAAGCACTTGCGTTTTAAGAAGGGATTTTATGAAGCCAAAGTCGATTTTCTTGTAGACGACAAAAAGAGCAAAGAGGATGGAGTACTACCGGGAAGGAGTGATGTTTGGCAAAGCAATACCTGCACTGTCACTTACCTCGTATCTTTGGGTGAGAGGTACAAGATCAAAAGTGTAAATTACGATTGTCAGGATAAAGATTTACTGGCCTTTGTCGAATCCATTAAAGACGAGGCTTATGTAAAAAAAGATGATTATGTCGATTTCACACAATTTGAGCTGGAAAAAAGCAGGGTCACCGTACAGTTGCAAAATCATGGTTATGCCAATTTTTCGAACAGTTTTATAGAGATCTCCGGAGATAGCAGTCAGCTAGATAAGAATATTGACATAGATTTTCAGATTCGTACCCCCGTACCGGATACAACCCACACAAGATTTGTTACAGGCAACATCCATGTGTACACTGATTACTTTAAAGATCAATCTGCAGATAGTCTTACCTTTAAGGAATTGGCAGATGTTCATTATTACAAACAATCGTCATCATTTCTGGTAAGGCCGGAATTGCTTTCGAAGTCTATATTTTTTAAGCAGGGAATGTTGCTGAGTCGGGATGAAAGGCAAAAAACCTTCCGAAAACTCAACAGTTTGGGTACTTACAGATTTGTTACGATCAATGCCAGACCCGATCCGGAAAGGGATTCGATCATGAATTTTGACATCCTTCTGACTCCATTTCCTAAAAAATGGATTTATGACGGTGGGCTTCAGGGATATTACAGCACCTTGGGTAGTGCCAGTCTTGTAGGATTTTCTGTGTCTTCACAGTTTCTCAACAGGAACCTGCTTGGGGGCTCCGAGAAGTACACTCTCAAGGCAGAACTGGGTACCGAACTGGGTTATTCGAAAGAAACAAGATTTGTGCAGCGTACTACCAACCTTTCCATCCAAAACAATCTTAATATTCCCTCATATCAGGACTTTGTCAGTCTGGGTAAAATCGCCAATAAAGTGGGTATTATCAAAGATAAATTCTATAAAAACTTCCTGGAGGAGGCAAGTACCAACATCGGATTGGGATTCAGTGCACTCAATATTATCAACTACTATTCTCTCAGTTCTTTTAATGCTTCTTTTGGATTTGACTATACATCACCTAAAAGCAACAGATATGTCTTCAGACCATTGGGGTTTAATCTCGATTTATATGACATCAAAGATTCCAGCCGTTTTGAACAAAATCCTTTGATCTTTTTATCATTCAAAGACAACCTAGGTACAGGATTTATATTCAGGGACTTATCTTATATATACAACAAGCCCAAAGATCGCAAGGGCAACTCTTTGTTGGCTATCAATAATTTTGAGCTATCGGGCTGGGAAGTACACTTTGCCAATTTTCTGTACAATAAGCTCACAGGTAATAACAATACCTGGGTTCTCAACAATGAGCGAAAAATAGCTTTTGCAAAATATGCAAGATATGAGTTTGATGGCCGTTTTAATAAAGAATACAGTAAGACCAGGAGTTTTGCAGCGCGTTTGAATTTTGGCATCATCGTTCCCTTTACAAAAGATGGAGCAGCACCGTTTATCCGACAATTTGGCGTCGGTGGTCCCAATAGTCTTAGGGCATGGAATATCAAAGAGCCGGGACCGGGTGGATACAGGGACCCACTCGCCAAACTCAAGGAACCACAGTCCATATTTGTAAATCAGGGAGATATCAAACTGGAGCTCAATGCTGAATACCGATTTAAGATCTTGTTGCTGCTGGATGGTGCTTTTTTTATAGACGCCGGCAATGTCTGGACCTTAAAAACCGACCCCAACAGACCCGGAGCCAACTTCACCTCTAAATTTTACGATCAGATGGCTTTAGGGATAGGCTATGGCATCAGGTTTAATTTTGACTTTTTTATCATCAGACTGGATTGCGGATATAAAGTCAGGAGTCCGTTTGCAGATGATCTGAGAAAAAGCAATTGGTACACATTTAAAGAAGTCAGGCAGCAGGGACTGGGCAATGTCCAGGTTGCAGTGAATTATCCCTTCTAGGTAGCTAAGTACTTAGATTCAGCTGAAAAAGTCAAAATCTTTCAATTAATGACAACTATTGGTCTGGGGTATCGTTCAAAAAACAAGCGATAGTAAATGAAGAGTCAAAAGTGCGTAAAAACACTCTGCGAGTCTAAATTACATCGGTATATTCCCGTGTTTTCGGTTGGGCATAAGGACTTTCTTTTTTTCCAGCATGGAAAATGATTTGATCAGTTTGCGTCTTGTGTCTCTTGGCTCTATGACTTCATCTATGAATCCTCTTGCTGCCGCCCTGTATGGATTGGCAAATTTATCCTGATACTCGGCTTCTTTTTCCTTCAGCTTTTCAGCCGGATTTTCGGCTTTTGATATTTCATTTTTGAAAATGATCTCGCTGGCACCTTTGGCACCCATCACAGCAATTTCAGCGGTAGGCCAGGCGAAATTCATATCAGCTCCGATATGCTTTGAATTCATGACATCATACGCACCTCCATAGGCTTTCCTGGTGATAACAGTCACCCTCGGCACGGTTGCATCACTGAAGGCATAGAGCAATTTTGCACCATTGGTAATGATGGCATTCCATTCCTGATCGGTGCCAGGCAAAAATCCCGGGACATCTACGAGCACCAGCAGAGGGATATTAAAGCAATCACAAAACCGAACGAATCGGGCACCTTTTTTAGAACTTTCTACATCTAGGACACCGGCGAGGGCATACGGTTGATTAGCTACAATGCCGATGCTTTTGCCTGCTAACCTGGCAAAGCCAACTACTATATTTTCCGCATATGACTCATGTATTTCGAAAAAACTCTCGCTATCTACGATACCATTGATTACGTCTTTCATATCATATGGCTGCATGGAGTTGGAAGGAATAATATTTTCAAGTCCATCTCTGAACTCGTGGTTGGGTTCATATGCTATGTCCCTTGCTTTTTCATTGCAGTTTTGAGGGATATAAGAAAACAGCTTTTTAAGTTGTTTGATACATTCCAGATCATTGGCAGCTGTGAGATGTGTGACGCCACTTTTGGTAGAGTGGGTAGATGCTCCACCGAGATCCTCTGATGTTACTTCCTCGTTAGTGACGGTCTTTACTACATTTGGCCCTGTGACAAACATGTAGGACGATTGCTCTACCATGATTATAAAATCTGTAATCGCTGGAGAATAAACAGCACCACCTGCACATGGTCCCATGATGGCAGAAAGTTGCGGAATTACACCAGACGCTTTGGTGTTTCTGTAAAAAATATCTGCATAACCACCAAGACTATCTACGCCTTCCTGTATTCTGGCACCACCGGAATCATTCAGACCGATCACCGGCACGCCGTTTTCTATCGCCAAATCCATGATTCTACATATTTTCTGTGCATGGGTCTCAGACAATGCACCACCAAATACAGTAAAATCCTGTGCAAATACATACACCAAACGGCTTTCGATCGTCCCATAACCTGTGACCACACCATCACCCGGAAATTGCTGATTTTCCATACCAAAATCATGAGACCTGTGTTCTTTGAGCATTCCTATTTCTTCGAATGATCCCCTATCCAGTAGCAGTTCTATTCGTTCACGGGCTGTAAGTTTGCCTTTGCCATGCTGTTTTACGATTCTATCCTTTCCTCCTCCTTGCAGGGCAATCGCCTTATGCTCCTTAAGCTTCTGTATTTTGTCTTTCATTGATTTTTAGTTATGATTGGCAAAAATATGATTTTACATTGATGATGCCAATAATTTTAGGTAGAGTATTTGATGATGCATGTCACATTTTGTATTAATTCCTAAATTGCATCCTGAGATCGAGCCGAATTGGGTGACATTCAACTCTAATCATCCACATTCGACAATACTAAAGTCGGAATAACAAAGATTTTTAAAATTTATTGGACTACAAATTCCTGACTAGGGTGCATCTCTCGTATATTTGCGGTTTATTATCATAATTTTTCATTTTTTTTTTTGGGTAATTTCTTTTTTTCAAAGGCAAAAATTTTTTTTTTTTTTTTTTTTTTTCATTTTCCTTTTTAAATTTTTTTTGCGAAAAAATTTTGTTTTTTTTCCCAAAAGCTTGGGGGGGGGGCAGTTGGTTTTTGGTGGGTTGGTTGGGTGTTGTTTTTTTGTTTTTTGTTTTTTAAGGTTTTGTTTTTTTTTTTTTTGTTTTTTTGGTTTTTTTTGGGAAGATAAATTTTTTTTGGGGAATTTTTTTTTTTTTTTTTTTTTTTTTTTTTTTTGAAATTTTTTAAGTTTTTTTTTTATTTTTTGGGTGGTTTTGGCCCAATTTTGGGTTTTTTTTTCTCTTTTCCCCCTTTTTTTTTTTTTTTTTTTTTTTTTTTTTTTTTTTTTTTTTTTTTTTTTTTTTTTTTTTTTTTTTTTTTTTTTAATTTTTTTTTTTTTTTTTTTTTTTTTTTTTTTTTTAAGTTTTAAATTTTTTTGTGGGTTTTTGTTTAATTTTTTCTTTTTTTTTTTTCCTTGGTAAAGTAGATAAAATATTTTTTTTTTTTTATTTTTTTTTTTTTTTTTTTTTTTTTTTTTTTTTTTTTTTTTGGGGTTTTTTTTTCCCTTTTGTGGTTGTCCGTTTGGTTTTTTGGTTTTTTTGTGTGGTGGATTTTTTTAATTTCTTTTTTCTTTTTTTGCCGTGTTTTTGGTTTTTGGGTGGAGGAGTTTTTTTTTTTTTTTTTTTTTTTTTTTTTGTTTTTCTTTAAAAATTTGAATTTGTTTTTTTTTTCGTTTGGCCGCCCCACTTTTTTTTTTGAGGACAACTTTTTTTTTTTTTTTTTTTTTTCTTTTTTTTTTTTGGTTTTTTTAAAAAAAGTAATAGGTTTTTTTCCGGAATTTTTTTTTTTTTTTTTTTTTGGGGTGGTAAAAATTTTTTTTTTTTTTTTTTTTTTTTTTTTTTTATAAAAATTTTTTTTTTAAATAAATTTTTTTTTTTTTTTTTTTTTTTTTTTTTGTTTTGGTTTTTCTAAGGTTTGTTTGGTTTTTTTTTTTTTTTTTTTTTTTTTTTTTGTAAAAAATTTTTTTTTTTTTTTTTTTTTTTTTTTATTTTTTTTTTTTTTAGTTTTTTTTATAAAAAATTTTTTTTTTTTTTTCCCTTCCCTTTTTTTAATTTTTTTTTTTTTTTTTGTTTTTTTTTGAAAATATTTTTTTTGGGGCAAGATTTTTTTTTTTTTTGTTTTTTTTTGTTGTTTTTAGGGGAAAAGTTTTTTTTTTTTTTTAGGGCAATTTTTTTTTTTTTTTTTTTTTTTTTTTTTTTAGAAAGCTTTTTTTTTTTTTTTTTGTTTGTTTTTTTCCCCCCTTTTTTTTTTTTTTTTTTTTTTTTTTTTTTTTTTTTTTTTTTTTTTTTTTTTTTTTTTTTTTTTTTTTTTTAAAATTTTTTTTTTTTTTTTTTTTTTCTTTTTTTTTTTATTAAAAAAAAAAAAATTTTTTTTTTTTTTTTTTAAATTTTTTTTTTGGTTTTTTTTTTTTTTTCTTCCCTTTTTTTTTTTTTTTTAATTTAAAAAAATTTAAATTTTTTTTTTTTTTTTTTTTTTTTTTTTTTTGAATTTTTTTTTTTTGCTTTTTTTTTTTTTTTTTTTTTTCCTTTTTTTTTTCCAATTTAAAAAACTTTTTTTTTTTTTTTTTTTTTTTTTTTTTTTTTTTTTTTTTTTTTTTTTTTTTTTTTTTTTTTTTTTTTCTTTTTTTTTTTTTTTTTTTTTTTTACAAACTTTTAAAATTGAAAATCGAAAGATGACATCCAACGAAATACGCCAGAAGTTTCTCGACTTTTTTGCCTCTAAAAACCATAAAATAGTAGCTTCTGCTCCCATTGTTATCAAAAATGACCCGACATTGATGTTTACTAATGCGGGGATGAATCAGTTCAAAGATTTTTTTCTGGGCAATAAAAAACCTGATAACCCAAGGATAGCAGATACCCAAAAATGCTTGCGCGTAAGTGGAAAACACAATGATCTTGAGGAAGTAGGTGTTGATACCTACCATCATACCATGTTTGAGATGCTGGGCAATTGGAGCATAGGTGATTATTTTAAAGCAGAAGCTATCGCCTGGAGTTGGGAGTTATTGACAGAAGTGTATAAATTGCCAAAAGACAGGCTATACGTATCTGTATTTGAAGGTGATCCTAAAGAAAATCTTCCACCTTCGCAGATTGCACTCAAAGAATGGTCTAAGCTTGTTCCACAGGAGCATATCATCTTTGGAAATAAAAAGGATAATTTCTGGGAAATGGGTGATACTGGTCCATGCGGTCCATGTAGTGAGATTCACATCGACCTTAGACCCGATGAAGAAAGAGCCATAACTCCGGGAAATCAATTGGTTAATAATGATCACCCACAGGTAATTGAGATTTGGAACAATGTATTTATCCAATACAACCGAAAAGCGGATGGTAGCCTTGAGCCTTTACCTGCAATGCATGTGGATACGGGCATGGGATTCGAGCGACTGGTGAGAGCCATACAAAATAAGTCAAGCAACTATGATACGGATGTATTTACCGGTACAATCAACGAAGTAGAAAAAATTACGGGTAAGAGTTACAGCTACAGTGACTCAAAAAGAGATGTAGCGTTCCGTGTTTTGGCAGATCACATCCGTGCCATTGCTTTTACGATTGCAGATGGTCAGCTCCCTTCCAACAATGGCGCCGGATATGTCATACGACGTATATTGCGAAGAGCAGTAAGGTATTATTATACATATCTTGATTTTAAACAGCCACTTTTATACCAATTGATAGATGTACTTTCCAGACAGTTCGAAAATGTATTCCCGGAATTGTATCTGCAAAAGTCGTTTGTAGAAAAAGTGATCAAGGAAGAGGAAAAGTCTTTTCTAAAAACCCTGGAAGGTGGTCTGAGAAGAATAGAAGATATCAAACTCACTGACAATGTGATCGAAGGAAAAGATGTCTTCGAACTCTACGACACATATGGTTTTCCTGTGGATCTCACCCGACTGATAGCTGACGAAAAAGGCTGGAAAGTAGACGAAGCAGGATTTGTATCAGCTCTGAATGAGCAAAAGGAAAGATCGAGGGCAGACGCTAAAAGAGAAACTGGTGACTGGGTCATAGTAGGCAAAGATGGTCAATCTGAATTCATAGGATACGACAACCTTATTGTACACCAAAGTAAGGCCATCAAATACAGAATCCTCAGGCAAAAAGATCAGGAACTTTACCAGTTGGTACTGGACAAGACGCCATTTTATCCTGAAGGTGGAGGCCAGGTGGGTGATACAGGTTTCCTGATGTTTGATGGAGAAGTAGTCATGGTACTGGATACCAAAAAAGAAAATGACCTGATCATTCATATCATAGACAGAATACCTGATAATATAGCCTGTGATGTATTTGGTGAAGTGGATGCGAACAAACGTTCGTTAACAGAGAATAATCATTCCGCCACACATTTACTTCATGCTGCTTTGAGACAAGTATTGGGCACTCATGTACAACAAAAAGGGTCATTGGTAAAAGACGAATACCTTAGGTTTGATATTTCTCATTTTCAGAAGATGACAGATAATGAGCTGGCGCAGGTGGAAAAGATAGTGAATGAAAAAATACGCCAGAATATCCACCTCGAAGAAGCAAGAACACTACCCATCGAGGAAGCCAAAAAAGCAGGCGCCATGATGTTGTTTGGTGAGAAATATGGGGATTCGGTCAGGATGATCACCTTTGATCCTTCTTACTCCAGAGAGTTGTGCGGTGGCTGTCATGTGAAGGCAACCGGGCAGTTGGGATACTTTAAAATTCTCTCTGAAAGTGGCATTGCAGCAGGTGTCCGAAGGATAGAAGCAGTGACAGCCGGTAAGGCCGAAGAATATATCAATCAACAAATCGATGAATTGTCAGCCATCAAATCTTTGTTTAAAAATAACTCCAATACAGCAAAAAACATAGCAGATCTGCAGGACGAAAACAAAGAATTAGCTAAAGAATTAGAGAAGATGCGTAGCTTACAGGCGGGATCAATGAAAGACAGTCTGATAGCTGGTGCTAAAATTTATGGTAATATCAAGGTCGTGACTGCAAGGCTGAAGGACATAGACAACAAGTCTGCCAAAACACTATCTGTCAATATGCTCCACGAAATGGGAGACGGCATCATTCTTTTTGGGTTGGAAGAGCAGGGGAAGGCCACAGTTATGCTGAGCATCGCAGAAAATCTGACAAAAAGCAAAGGATGGCATGCAGGTAATATCATCAAGGAACTGGCAAAGGATATCAATGGTGGAGGTGGAGGACAAGCCTACTTTGCCACCGCCGGAGGCACAGATGCCGGGGGTCTGGACAAGGCCTTGAGTAGGTTAAAAGAGTTTTTAATATAATCATTACAAATTTGTAGTATGAAGGCACTTAGATTGAGTTTTTTTAGTGTAATTTTGGTAATCATTATAATGGGATGTCACACCATGGGTAAATCAGGACATGATGGCTTGTCTTTATCTGACTGTATGCCTGACCGTAAAAATGAAGAAGTCCTGACCGACAAGCCAGGCAGTATCATCAGTGTTGCAGATCAGTTTGTAATTCTTTCGGCAGATGGTCAGAGCAGATATTTGGCATGCAATCTTCCAGAGTCATACAAAAAAGAAGGGATAAAAGTGACATTTTCATTGGTGGTCAAAGAAATATTGCCCAATGAAAGACATATAGCTACACCTGCATATCTCACTAAAATCGGGCAATAGGTTTTCTGCAAGATAAAATATAAAGACAATTACAAAATAAATAATATCACAATGGATGAATTAAAATGGAGTTATAATGAGTTTCTTGCTTTTTTACTTATTTATATATCTCATGTAGATATGGAGTTTGTAGATGAGGAAAAAGCGATGATCAAAAAAAACGTAGGAGAGCCTACTTACTCTAAGATGCTTGAGCAATTTGATGCCATGAGTGATTTCAAAGCATACCAAACCATTTTGGATTATAAAGGAGTATATTACCCTACTCATGACAGAAAAAATGAAGTGATAGAAAAAATGAAGGACCTGTTTTATGCAGACGCTGATTTTAATATCATGGAAAGGGAGTTGCTGCATTTTCTGGACCGAATGATGTAGGTTATGGATCTGCGACTCAAAGGAGCACTGTTTGTAGTGACCGGTTCGACGAGTGGTTTCGGCAAAGCCATTGCAGAGCAACTGATAGGAGAGGGAGCCCATGTCATCATTAATGCACGAGGGGAAGAAAAACTGGAAGCACTTCATCGCAAATATCCCGAAAACACTGAAATGTTGCCCGGAGATATCACCAGCGATGCTGTTATTTCCGATCTGATCAGGAAGGTCTATGGTAAAAAACTTCACGGCATTGTCATCAATGCAGGTGGGCCACCCGCCAAGTCATTTATCAACACAGAAATCACTGACTGGGACAACGCTTACAATCAAATATTGAGGTGGAAGGTAAAACTCACACAAGAATTGCTTGAAAAATTTCAGGAGCAGGGGTACGGGCGTATCCTGTACATAGAAAGTGCTGCTGTCAAACAACCTGTAGAAAATCTTATCCTGAGTAATTCTCTTCGGATGGCAGTAGTGGGATTTGTAAAAACCCTCTCCCAGGAAGTAGCGCACCAGGGCATCACATGCAATATCCTAGCCCCCGGTTACCACGCTACACCAGCCATGGAGCGGCTTTTTGCCAATAAATCCCTGTTGTTGGGTATAACTCCTGAGGATGCCAGAAAAGAATTCGAAAAGGAAACCAAAGTAGGGTATTTGGGCAATCCCGAAGATTTTGCTTCCCTCGCTACCTGGTTGCTATCACCTCATTCGCGGTTTATTACCGGACAGACTATCAGCGTAGATGGTGGCCTGATCAAAGGATGTATGTAAGGATGTATTTTAGCAAAATATAAATCGGATGCCTTGTCATCACATTGTACAATGGCAAAGCGAACACCGGATATACCAGTAAAAAGTACATAGTCAGTTCGGGTATAACCCACAATTTTTTAAAAAATTGGAAATTTACATAGATTCTGCTGAAAAAGTCAAAATCTTTCAATTAATGACAGCTATTGGTCTGGGGTATCGTTCAAAAAACAAGCGATAGTAAATGAAGAGTCAAAAGTGCGTCTATCGCATTTGTAGAATATTGAAAATAAACGAATGATAATCAAGGCGGTAGGAAAAGCATTTTGACTCGGGAATGCACAACAATACACCTAGCTGATTTAAGTTTAAATCAGTGCCTTCATTTTTGAGTGATTTCGCATCACTCAAATGCAGCAATGCTGCACCATTCAGTTACCTTTTTTTGAACTGGTCTTTTCTTGCCCGATTCTGAGCAAGCGGGTTGTTTACTTTTTTTCTGGGCTGGCATTACAAGGTAATAAGGGTAAGCAAAAAGAAAAAAAGTAAATGCCGCCCGCATAGGGCAAAAGTTTTAATGAAGTACAAATGATTTAGGAGTATTGCACAAAATCCCGTGCATCGAAACCAACAAATATTAAGATATTGAATTGATAATCAATAATTTAAATTATAGCAAGCAAGCCCTACATAAAATATATATAATCAATACTTTATGCCTTGACTCTTGATTGAGATTTTTTTTATTGAACGGGTTTGAGTATATTTGCCATTCATTCCAGCTTTAATGAAATCCAAGATTTATGCTGTCGTAGATATAGAGACCACCGGTGGTATGGCACGTCGGGACCGCATCACAGAGATAGCTATCGTACTCTATGATGGTCAGAAAATAATCGACAGTTTTGAATCTTTGATCAATCCTGATCGGTCTATTCCATATGAAATCACCCGCATCACCGGGATCACGGATAGCATGGTCAAGGATGCGCCCAGGTTTTATGAAGTGGCCAAAAAAGTTGTGGAATTGACTGAGGGAGCTGTTTTTGTTGCCCACAATGTACGTTTTGATTATAGTTTTATTCGTGAAGAATTTGCATCCCTGGGTTTTACTTTTACAAGAAGGCAACTATGCACGGTGGTATTGAGTCGCAAAGCTTTTCCGGGGTTGAGGTCTTATAGCTTGGGTAATCTCATCAGGCATTTTGAGATCAAAGTAGAGAACAGGCACCGTGCTATGGATGATGTACTCGCTACGGTAGATATATTGGGCAGAATACTCAGTAATGAAGACGGGGTTCAAAAGGCCGACAGGCTTATCAATGCAGGAATTAAAGCATCTCACCTGCCTAAGGATATCACCACAGAGCGTATCTCAAACTTACCTGAATCTGTCGGTGTGTACTATTTTTATAATGTGTATGGTTTAGTGATCTATGTCGGCAAAAGTATAAATATACGCAAAAGGATCATGCAGCATTTTGGAAATATTGATATCAAAACAGATAAATTTATCGCTAAGGTGGCAGATATCTCCTATGAAGAAACCGGATCAGAACTCATAGCCATGCTGCTCGAATCCAATGAGATTAAAGCTTTGCAGCCTGAAATCAATAAGGCTCAGAGAAGTAAAGAGTACCCCTATTTTGTTTATCATTATATCGACGAAAATGGCTATATAAGATTCAATTGGGAAAAAGCTAATGGCAAAAGTAAAAACAATAAGGACATACTGAATCATTATAGTTCAAAAGGGTCTGCCCGTGGTCATCTTCATGCAGTGTCTGAGGCCTTGGGTTTGTGTGCTGGACTCACCGGATTATACGAACCTGATGGTGGGTGTTTTTATTTTCAGACAGGAGCATGCTCAGGCGCATGTCAGGCAAAAGAGGACGCAGCTTCCTACAACGAAAGAGCAGAAGAAGCCATTGAGATTCTTAAAAAATCCTTTGATAATAATTTTTTTATTGTGGTGGAAGGCAGAAATCAGGAAGAAAAAGGTATAGTTTTGGTAGACGACGGACATTACAGGGGATTTGGCTATATCTCTGTGGAGGATATGCGCTATGGTACTGAAGAGTGGAAAGAATCCGTAAAAAATGTCACACCTAATCCTGAATGTAATCAAATCATCATGACGTGGCTGGAAAAACATCCTTCTTCCCAAAAGGTAAATATATGAAAGCCTTGTATAACATTTGTGTCGTTTTAATGTTGTACTAAAAACAAATTTATAATATGAATCCTTCATCCTTGCGCACATATATTGGTTTTAATGTCGTTTCTCTTTTGTTTGCACTGGCACTTAATTTTTTGGCTGTCAGTCTGCCTCTCAACAACAAAACTACAGGAGAGTTATCGGATTTATATCCTAATTACTTTGTGCCGGCTGGTTTTACATTTGCCATTTGGGGTATTATCTATTCTTTACTCATCGCGTTTGTACTGTATCAGGCCTACAAGTACCATACAAAAAACAGCGATACGATGGCAATAATGAATGATATTGGACCCTGGTTTTTTATCAGTGGTCTCGCTAACGGGGGATGGATCATTGCTTGGCATTACGAAAAGGTCTTTCTTTCGTTGTTAATCATGATTTTGCTTTTTATAAGTTTAGCTAAAACGTATATGGCTATTCACGCAGTCAGAAGACCAAACACTGCTGACCGGTGGCTGATCATGTTGCCTTTCAGTGTATATCTGGGATGGATCAGTGTGGCCAGTATTGCCAATGTGACCACACTTCTGGTATCAGCAGGATGGAAAGGAGGAATAGTGCAGGAGCATATTTGGGCAATTATTATGATTGTTGTGGCTGTTTTATTGGCTGTCAGTATGGTTTTTCGATTTAAAGATATAGCCTTTACAGCTGTCATAGCTTGGGCGCTTTACGGTATTTTCAGCAAACAAGCAGCCATCTCCGAGGCAGCATCTTCCCAAGTGGCAATGGTTGCTAAATATGGTATGACATTGCTAGTAATGTATGCATTGTTGTCATTAGTGGGTCGTAAATCGTACTTTTTTGATGTGAAAGATGACAACACAGTCACCTGATATTCTTGTCTTTTGATTTTTTATTTGGTCAAAATTGAAATTTTTAATGGATAAATGTTCATCTTTGACCCTTCATTGACGTCATAAGCTTATTATCATGTCGATGGGTATTTCTAAAACTAAATTATGGATATTACTTTCAGGTATATCGTTTTTGCGGGGTTTTTATGTATATTTTTTTTGTTGGGCTGTGACAAGACCAGCAATGGTCTGGATATCTCTTTTTCGAAGGTGGTTGGTAAATATAATGGGATTTCAAAAAAATGTTCATCTACTACTTCAGATACTATTTGCTCTACGGGCATGAGCAATGTGGCTGAAATATTTTTATTAAACCTGACCACAGTTGTTGTCCAAGACCAGAAAAATGTATTTGGCAGCGCTAAAGTACCTTTTAAGAAAACTGAAAATATAGATGGCGCTGTAGTTCATTATTTTGAAAATGCAGACATGACGCTTGGAATGCAATTCAATCAGACCAAGGATTCAATATTTGTATTCAATAAGGTGACAGAGTCCAATGGTGCAGTTGTAACAGATTTTTTTTCGGGAAAAAGATAATCCATTCAAAAACCTACTTATATGTTTGAGTTTATAAAAAAGCACCTGGAGAAGAGAAATGCTAAAAGAGTATTCAGGGAGTACCCAACACGAATAGACACCTTCGACATGTCTGGAATCGGGGCTGTGAAATTTGCAAATTGGGAAAATCCATTGGTACTCAACAAAACGATTGATATCTCCAATGTTATGTTTTTCAGAAAATTCATAACCGAAGGTGATGTTGCTCTTGATATCGGAGCAAATATTGGTCATATGACCGTGCCCATGGCTATAGCGGCGGGTAAATCTGGGCACTGTATTGCATTCGATCCTAATCCGGTAGTTTTTAAGATATTGTCCCAAAATGCAAACCTGAATCCGGATATCACACATATTTCCGCCTTCAATCATGCCATAACCAATGAGGCGGCACAGTTTTATTATCATTCCTCTGAAGCATCCTTCAACAATGGAGGTATTTCACCGGAGCCTACCTCCAGGCATGGTAAATATGTGCTGCCCGATAAAATAAGCGGTGTGGTACTGGAGACTTTTTTGGAACAAAACATCAAAAGTGAGCTACCAAAACTAAAACTGATAAAAATAGATACTGAAGGCTACGATAAGGAAATCGTCAAATCTATTCGTACATTAATATCGAAATATAGACCTATACTCATTTCAGAGTGCTTCGGTAGGCTCCCCGACAGTGAAAAATTTGACTACTTTGAGCTGCTTAAGGGTATGGGATACACACTCTTTTATTTCAGTGATTTCAGGAGTGATGCAGAAGTAGTGCCCATACTTACTAGTCAGGATATGCTCAAGTGGAAACATTTTGATTTTTATGCCTTACCTACCTAAGAAGTAAAGTCTATTTGTTTAATATCTTAATAACAGTGCCTAGCAATACATTAGCTCCGGTAGCCAAATCTGCATCTGAGGAAAACTCCAGTGGATTGTGACTGATTCCATCTTTACATCTTACAAAGATCATCCCGTAATCACAAGCGTACGAAAGCGCCATAGCATCGTGAAATGGTCCGCTCATAAGCTCAGGTGCTTCGAGTTGCATCTCTCTGCATGTATCATGAATGCAGCCTTTAATCCAGTCGGCACAGTATCTGGGTTCATTGTTGGTATCTTCTGAAATTTCGTATGTCAGGTGGTGCATTTTAGCAATTTCACCGATCCGGTCTCTTAACTGTTTTTCGTACATGTTGCGCCGATGGAGGTCTATGTCTCTCAGATCTACAGTAAGCGTTACTTCTTCGGGTATGATATTCCGTGACGCCGGAAAAACATTAATGGTACCCACAGTGCCTACAGTAGGTGCACCTGGAACTTGTGTCACAATCTCATTGACGGCTACAATAATTTTGGCTGCGCCAAGGAGCGCGTCTTTACGGATAGGCATGGGTACAGAGCCTGTATGCCCCGCCATACCTTTGAGTTGTACCGTCCACCACAATGGTCCTGATATACCAGAAACAACACCTATGGGAAGATTGGCCAGATCGAGGACAGGTCCTTGTTCGATGTGCAACTCCAGAAAGCAGTATATACTTCCGGGTGCATATTCGGATTCTTTAAATCTAGTGATGTCACACCCGAATTCTTTCAGAGCCTGAGCACGGGTGATGCCATCCTGATCTGTACGTGTTAGGTCTTTTTCATCCAGTCTGCCCAGGATTCCACGGGAACCGAACAAACCTTTGTTGAATCTCCAGCCTTCTTCATCTGCAAAAGAGACTACTTCTATACTCCTTTCGTTAGGAAACCTGTTTTCTGTCAGTGTCCTTACAACTTCTATAGCACACAAGACACCTGCTACTCCGTCAAATCTTCCCCCATATGGCTGAGAGTCGAGATGTGAACCCATCATAAGTACAGGAAGTTCTTTGTTACTGCCCTCCAGTCTTCCTATGAGATTGCCGAAATTATCGATCCTGGTGACCATACCTGCGTCTTTCATCCAGGAAGATGCAAGCTCAAAGGCTTCTTTCTCCAATGGCGAATGGGCAGGTCTGCATGTACCTGTCTCACCTAATTTTCCTATTAGGCTCATAGCTTCAAAATAACTCTTCAGTCGGTCGTTATTTATTGTCATTTTTCTTTTATCAATGGTCATTTAATGGAAGTCCCAGCTTCTGATATTCTTTCCAGTTGACATATTCAGGTCCAACGCGATGTACTTCCATAGTGATACAATCGTCTACCGGGCATACAAGTTTACAAAGGTTACAACCTACACACTCTTCATCCTTGACACTATAGTCATTGTATGGATGTCCTCTTTGTATGTCAATGGCTTGATGTGAAGTGTCTTCACAGGCTATATAGCACAGTCCGCAGTGAATGCACTTATCCTGATTGATTTTTGCAATATGGTGATAATTGATATCCAGGTCTTCCCAGTGAGTGATGGTTTGTACTGACTTGCCGATGAAGTCTGTTGTTTTGGTATATCCTTTTTCATCCATCCAGTTGCTGAGTCCTTCACACATATCTTCCACTATTCTGACACCGTGATTCATAGCTGCGGTACACACCTGAACGGTGGTTGCTCCAAGCAACATGAATTCGACAGCATCTTTCCAGCTACTAATACCTCCAATTCCAGAGACGGGCACGCCGGAAGTCAAGGGATCCTGAGCAATAGTGGTCAACATTTTAAGGGCAATGGGTTTTACGGCGGGTCCGCAATATCCTCCATAGACACTTTTTCCTGCTACAAATGGATTGGGGACGAGTGTATCAAGGTCTACACCTGTGATGCTTTGTATGGTATTGATGAGACTTAGGCCATTTGTCCCTGCTTCCACACAGGCTCGACCGGTAGGAACTACCGAGTGTACATTGGGCGTCAGTTTGGTGATGACAGGAATGGTTGCTTTTTCCATTACCCATTCGACTACCATTTTGGCAATCTCAGGATCCTGGCCTACAGAAGCTCCCATGCCACGTTCTGTCATCCCATGTGGACAACCGAAATTAAGCTCAAAGCCCATCGCTCCTGCATCTTCGCACTTCATGATGAGCTCGTGCCATGCTTCTCTGTAATTATCTGCCATCAATGACACAATCATGGCCCTGTCAGGAAACAATCTCACCACTTCTCTGATTTCCTTAAGATTGATGTCCAATGGTCGGTCACTTATCAGTTCAATATTATTAAATCCCATCATCCGGTGTCTTCCATAGTCAACAGACGAATATCTGGAAGATACATTTTTTACCTGCGAACCCAGTGTTTTCCATACCACACCGCCCCAGCCGGCTTCATAAGCTCTGAGGACATTGACCATTTTGTCAGTAGGAGGCGCACTGGCCAGCCAAAAAGGGTTGGGCGATTTAATTCCTAAAAAGTTGGATGATATATCTGCCATAATATTTTATTTAAATACTGGATTATTAAGATAAGTTAGCCAAATATTTCAAAATGGCCTCTGCCCCGTCTTTACCGGCTTGTACTGCATCTACTACTTCTTTACCTCCATTGACGCAGTCACCGCCTGCAAACACTCCTTTCATGCTGGTTTTCAAATCATTCCCAATAGTCACTTTTCCATTTTTATGTCCCAGGGAGTTTTGAGATATGAGGGCTTCATAGGGCATTTGGCCGGTAGCTTTGATGACCATATCCACATGAATAGTGAAGGTTTCACCCGTAGGTTTGGGACTTCTTCTGCCGCTGCTATCAGGCACCCCCAATGCCATTTTATCGCAAACCAGCTGAGTGACTATACCATTTTCACCTTTAATTTCTTTTGGAGCTGCCAACCATACGATGTGACATCCGTCCAGTTTGGCTATGTTCAACTCATGTTCAGTACAAGGCATTTCGTCCTGTGTGCGTCTGTATATTATCGTGACCTCTTGGGCTCCCAGCCTTTTGGCTTGTGTGGCAGCATCTATAGCCGTCATACCCATACCTATGACAGCCACTTTATCCCCTACCGGCGTAGCAGAAAACTCTTGTGTCCTTATATCATAAATAAATTTTATTGCATCCACTACGCCTTCCAGGTGCTCTCCGGGGATTTCCAGGTGCCTTGCCATACCCACTCCGATGCCTATAAATACAGCATCATACTTTTCTGAAAGGTCACTGACAGAAAAGTCTCTGCCAAGCGCTTTATTGTATTGAATATCAATGCCACCAATGGACGTAATATAGTTTACCTCGTCTTCACAAAATTCAGGAGTCACTTTATAAGCAGCAATACCGTAAGTCATCAATCCACCACCTGATGATTCTTTTTCAAAAACAGTCACATCTATGCCTTCACGGCTCAGGCTGTGCGCACAACTCAAGCCGGCAGGGCCAGCACCCACGACAGCTACTTTATGTCCATTCGATTTTTTCCTTTCGAAAAGTTTCCATTGGTTTTCCATTGCCTTTTCTGTAGAGAATCTTTGTAGTCTGGCAATATGTATCGGAGTCTCACCCAGGAAATTGTATACACAGGCACCTTCGCATAATTTTTCTACAGGACATACTTTGCTACAACCGGCACCCATAATGTTGGACGATAGGATGGTATGGGCAGAACCTTTAAGGTTTTCAGTAGTAATCTGCCTGATAAATTTAGGGATGTCTATGGATGTTGGGCACGATTTCATACATGGAGCATCATAACAAAACAAACACCGGTTGGCTTCGATGGCTGCTGCATCGTAAGAGTCGAATGGCGGGTGGATGTCTTCAAAGTTTTGAAGGTATTCTTCTGCTGATAAACGATTGCTTTTTACTGACATAATATTGGATATCGCTGCTTAAAAAATGAAAGAAATATAACCCTGTTTTATAATTGAACCATTTCATCATAGGTTTCCGGTCTTCTATCTCTGTAGAATTGCCATTTGCTTCGTATCTGGTCTATCAGGTCCAGATCAAATTCGGCTACTAAAAGCTCGTCATTGTCTTCGGATGCACATGCAAAAATCTGTCCAAGCGGATTTACAAAATAGGAGGTTCCATAAAATTTGCCCAGATTCCAGGGTTTTTCCTCGCCGACCCTGTTGATACAACCCATAAAGTATCCATTGGCAACAGCATGAGCAGGTTGCTCCAGTTTCCAAAGGTACTGTGACTGTCCCACCGTGGTAGCTGAAGGGTTATAAACAATTTCGGCACCATTGAGACCCAGGCACCTGGCACCCTCAGGAAAATGGCGGTCGTAGCAAATATACACACCAACCTTCGCATATCTTGTCTGGAAAACTGGATAGCCCAGATTACCAGGTTTAAAAAAGAATTTTTCCCAGAACCCTCCTGTATGTGGAATATGGTTTTTGCGGTATTTGCCAAGGTAACTGCCATCTGCATCTATCACGGCTGCAGTATTGTAAAATACCCCTGATTGTTCTTTTTCGTAGACAGGTACAATGATTACCATATTATATTTTCGGGCGAAAACTTGCATCTGCTCCGTCGTTGGGCCAGGGACTGATTCTGCTGAGGCGTACCATGCGGCATCCTGACCTGGACAAAAATAGGGTGTATTGAAGATCTCCTGAAAACAGAGAATCTGAACACCCTCTCTTCCTGCCTGTTCGATAAGAGGGATATGCTTGTCAGTCATCGCTTTTTTTAATTTCTTCAATCGTCCCTTCTCCTTCAGTCCGGGGAAGGCTCATCTGTATCAGGCCTGATTTTATAATTCTTGGCATTTGGATGATAATTTTAATGTTATATTTTACCTTCTACTTTATTTCTTTTTATAAATTTGCCATAACCTTTCTGAATCTTGCACTCATTGTTTTCAATGGCTATCTGACCTCTAAGCAAAACTGTTTTTACCTTGCCGGTCAATTCCCAACCCTCATATCCACTATAATCGACGTTCATATGATGTGTAGCGGCTGAAATGGTGTGCTTTTCGAATGGGTCTATCAGGATGATATCGGCATCACTGCCTACGGATATCGTACCTTTTTTGGGGAACATACCGAATATTTTGGCAGCATTGGTACTGGAGACTTCCACAAATCTGTTTAAGGATATTTTCCCTTTTTGTACACCCTCGCTGAAAAGTAATTCCATCCTGTTTTCGATGGCAGGATGACCATTAGGTATCTTAGAAAAATCATCTTTGCCCATTAGCTTTTGCTCCCATTTAAATGGACAATGGTCTGTGGCCACAACCTGTACCAAACCTTGGTTGATGCCGGCCCACAGTGTATCCTGATCTTTCTTCTGCCTCAGTGGGGGACTCATTACCCACTTGGCCCCTTCGAAATTTCTTTCGTACAGGGAAGCATCCAGCAAAAGATACTGTATACATGTCTCGACAAACACATTTTGGTTGCGGCGGGTGGCATTCCGCACTGCATTGAGTGCACCTTCGCAGGTAAGATGGACGATGTATCCGGGACAACCTGAGTAAGATGCCATATCTGCAAATCTGCCGCTGGCTTCTGCTTCTGTGATTTCAGGTTGGGATAAATAGTGGTATATAGGCGCCAGTTTGCCTTCTGACCTGTGTTTTGCAATGAGGTAGTCTATCATGTCTCCATTCGTTGCATGCACATTGATGAGTCCTCCATGCTTTTTGACTTCCTGCATCAGGCCTATCATCTGCCGATCATCTATCATCAAGGCTCCTTTGTAAGCCATAAACGTTTTGAATGAAGTAATCCCTTCCTCTTCAATAAAATGTTGGATTTCCAATTTTGTAGCTTCATTAAAATCAGTGACTGCCATATGGAAGCTATAATCACCAACAGCATTGTTGTCACTGCGGCTTTTCCATTCGTGCAGTGCTGACTGAAGGCTTTTGCCCTGGGTCTGGAGGATGAAATCTATTACCATAGTCGTACCTCCGAAAAGAGCAGCCCGTGTTCCGGTCTCATAATTATCACTGGAATAAGTCCCCATAAATGGCATGTCAAGATGCACGTGAGGGTCAATACCTCCTGGCATGACAAGGAGGCCAAATGCGTCAATTACCTTATCCGCTTTTATGTCTAATCCTTGTCCAATGGTTTTGATTATTTCACCTTCGATGTAAATATCAGCCATAAAATCAGCATCTGCTGTGATTATTCTGCCATTTTTTATTAAGATACTCATTTTACTGATGTTATATTTTACAAATCTAAAATAAATATTACCTATACGTAGTTTTCTTTGTACTTCATCATTAACAAGTAGACAGCTCCGCTAACACCGAAACCGACAAACCATGCATAATGATATAATCCTGAAAGCCAATGCGGTATTGAATCTGTTGATACGGCTTGGATAGTGGTCAGAAATCCAGGGGCATTTGGCAATATACCACACAACAAAGCGACAATGGCAGCAAGGTTAAATCCATTTTTATAGCTGTAAATGCCTTTGGGATTATATAATTCTTCTGTGATCAGTATTTTTTTTCTAATAAAGTAGTAATCTACTATCAGTATGCCACCTACTGGACCTAATAAACTCGAATATCCTACCAACCAGGTAAAAATATAACCGGATGGATCTGCTATAAGCTTCCATGGAAAAATCAAAATACCGAGCACACCTGTGATGTATCCTCCACGTCTAAAGTCTATTTTTTTTGGCGCCAGATGGGCAAAATCATTGGCAGGACTGACGATATTGGCTGCTATATTGGTGGCGAGTGTGGATATGGCGATAGCTATCATAGCTCCACTGACCAGGAGCTTACTGTCGAACTTACCGGCTAATACCACGGGGTCCCATATGGTGGTACCAAATACTATTGTGGTTGCTGATGTCACGACTACTCCTATAAAAGCAAACATTGTCATGGATGCTGGCAAGCCCAAAGCCTGTCCTCTGATTTGTGCTTTTTGAGAAGTGGCATATCTGGTGAAATCCGGAATATTGAGTGATAAAGTCGCCCAGAATCCGACCATTCCTGTAAGCGCAGGGAAAAAGAAGGTAAAAAAATCAGCAGTAGTGGCAAATTTTGAAGGAGTTTGCAAAATGGGTCCCAGGCCATGTGCTGCACTGATAGCCCAAAATAATAAAGCAAGTGCAGCCAGCGGCAAGAATACTGCCTTAAATACTAATAGTTTTCGGATGCTATCCACTCCTAGATAGACACATACATATTAATTAGCCAAAACAATAAAAACAAATAGCCGGCCCTGTATCCAATCCCCATGAAACTGGAAATATGTCAGGCATATTCATTAATGAAGGTATCCAGAGTCCCATCATCTGGTAGATCGCATAGCCACCTATCCATGTCTGAATACCGAACCAGCCGCATGCCACTACTGCCCTTAGTATAGCTGGAATGTTGGCTCCGACTGTACCAAAACTTGCTCTGGCGAAAACCGGAAATGAAATACCATATTTGGCTCCGGCATGGCCATTGAGTATCATAGGTATCAGCACAATCGTATTGCCCAGAAAAATGGTGAGCACTGCCTGCCACCAGTTCATGCCTCCCTGTATCAGTGAGCTGGCTAGCATATAGGTGGGAATACACAGGCTCATACTTACCCATAAGGCAGTATAGTTCCATGTTGTCCATCTCCTTTTTCTTTCAGGGATAGGTGCCAGATCTTCACTATGCAAAGACGATGTTGTTATATCTAAACTGATTTCTGTCATTAATGTAACCAATTAATTAGTGGTGGCTTCGTCGGCGATTTTCAAGGCTTCGCTGATGATAGACAAACCTTCATCTATTTGGTTTTTGGTTATACATAATGGTGGTGCAATGAATACATAACTCCACCTTACAAAAGTATATAAACCAAGTTCCCTGAATTTGGCAGCTACCTTATTCATAATCACCATTTGGTCCGGTTTTGCATTGAATGGTGCAAATGGTTCTTTAGTAGTCCTGTTTTTTACCAGTTCGAGACATCCCAGCAAGCCTGTGTTGCGCCAGTCACCGATAGAAGGGTGTATGTGTTTCATTTCTTCTATTCTGCTGTCCATATATTTGCCCATTGCCCGGGCGTTTTCTATGAGTTTTTCATCTTCATAGATTTTTATTGTCTCCAGGGCAGCAGCGCAGCATACCGGATGAGCTGAATATGTCAGACCTATTGCCATGACGGTATCATCAAATTTGGTAGCAATCCTGTCACTGACCATCAGGCAGCCAAATGGCAGGTAGCCGCAGGTAAGGCCCTTTGCCATAGCGATCATGTCTGGTATAATATCATGATTTTCGAAGCCAAACCATTTGCCGGTTCTGCCAAAGCCACTCATTACTTCATCCATAATAAGAAGGATGCCATTGTCATCACAAATCCGTCGAACAGCTTTCAGATAGCCTACCGGATACTTCAGGCAACCTGAAGATCCGCTTTCGCCTTCCAGCATGATGGCAGCAATATTGCCTGGTCCTTCATAAGCTACTATTCTTTCGAGACTTTCTACGGCTTCCTTCAGGAAATTGTCTTCTCCATATTCCCATCGGTAGCTGATAGGAAGATCAAAGTGGACAAAATTGGGTGCTTGCTGACTATCTACCGGTAATTTGCGGGGATCTCCGCTGGCGGTCATGGCCCCATTGCTCGACCCGTGATATGACTGATATCTACTCAGGATCTTATGTTTGCCGGTATAAAGTCTTGCCAGTTTGATAGCATTTTCGATAGAAGTAGCCCCGCACAGTGTGAAAAATGCTTTATTCAGATCGCCCGGACAAATTTCAGCGAGTTTGCGTCCCAGTTCGCCCCTAACTTTGGTAACACAGGTAGGTGTGACATAGGAGACTTGTTGCATTTGTTTTATGACAGCTTCGGTTATGCGTTGGTTTCCATGTCCGATATTGACATTCATGAGTCCGCTACTGAAATCTATTATTTTATTACCATCATAATCATACAAATAAACCCCATCTCCCGATTCTATTGCTATAGGATGTATTCCCTTTTGTTTGGACCATGAAAAGAGCGTGTACTCCATGTTTTCTTGTATGATTTCCTCTGCTTGAGATATGGCTTTTGTATTCATTGTAAATTGATTATATATTATGAATAAATTTAAATTCTAAAAGTAAAAATCATAAAAGGTATGAACTTTTTGAATAAGTCAGCTCATCCAGTTGACACCAGCTTCGGGATTCCATTTTGTGGTGCTTTTTTTGAGTTTGGTCCAGAATTCAATACTGCTTTTGCCGGTGATGTCTCCGACTCCAAACTTGCTTTCGTTCCACCCACCAAAGCTAAATGGTTCTCTCGGGACTGGGACACCTACATTGACGCCGATCATACCTGCACTGGCATGGTCGATGATATATCTTGCCATGCCTCCATTTTGTGTAAATACGCTGGCTGCGTTTCCATATGGGTTGGCATTTTCAATGGCGAGGGCTTCGTCTACAGTATTGGTCCGCATAATGGAAATGACAGGGCCGAAAATTTCTTCCTTGGCTACGCTCATTTCACGTCTCACATAGTCTATGACGGTAGGTCCTACATAGGTACCCCCTTCTTTTCCGGGTACTTTTATATTCCTGCCATCGACGAGAATTTTTGCACCGGCTTTTTCGGCTTCAGTTATATAACGTTCTATCCGATGTTGTGATTCTTTATTAATCACAGCACCGAGGTTGACACCCGGAACAATTTTACGGGCTTCGATACAAATTTTATCAATGATATGGTCCACATTTCCTACTGCAACCATAGCACTGGCAGCCATACAACGCTGGCCGGCACAACCACTCATGGATGCAGCCACATTTTGGGCTGTCATTTCAGGTTTTGCATCGGGCAATACCATCAGGTGATTTTTGGCTCCACCCAGAGCCAGGCACCTTTTATAATGGCTTGTTGCTCTTTGATATACAATTTTGGCAACCTTCGTCGAACCTACAAATGATACAGCATCTATATCAGGATGATCACAAATAGCTTCTACTATCTCGACATCACCATTTACAATATTGAGTACGCCATCAGGCAAACCGGCTTCTTTCAGCAATTCAGCTAGTCTTACGCAACTCAGAGGAACTTTCTCTGAAGGCTTGAGTATCATGCAATTGCCAAGTGCCAGTGCATTGGGCATGGTCCAGTTGGGCACCATATTGGGAAAATTGAAAGGTACTATAGAAGCTACTACACCTAATGGTACATGCTCGGTGCGGCACTCTACACCCCGACTCACTTCCAGAATTTCGCCTGTAACCAGCTGCGGCAATGATGTAGCGAACTCTGTCAGTTCTATACTCTTTTCGACTTCTGCTACAGACTCACTGTATGTTTTACCATTTTCTTCGCTACAAAGTTCAGCGAGCTCTTTTAGGTTTTTTTCCAGAAGGCTTCTGTATCTGAAAAAAATCTGGACTCTTTCTTTGATAGGGGTTCTGCTCCACGAAGGAAATGCTGCTTTGGCAGCTAAAAGAGCTTCATTCAGGTCCTTACCTGTCGACATGGGTACTTCAGATAGTTTATTTCCATCCAGTGGAGATACGACATCCAAGGTTCTTGGTGAGGAAGTTACTGTAACAAATTGGCCATTAATATAATTTTTTATAATGGGATATTTCATTTTATTGATTTTTTAATGATGATAGTTAAATGAAAGCAAAAATGGTTCTTGAGGAGGCAAAAATTGATTTATTAACACCATGTTTCACAAAGTCCATTTGGGCTTTGAGACAAAGCTTAAACATGATTTTCTGGTGTCAAACTCAAATAAATAGTGAAAATATGATATTTAATTTATTTAAAGAAATATTGTAAGTAATTTTTTTTAAGCTCAACAATAATTATCCTATGTCCTCTAATATTCAGGTGGTGGTGGTGCCGGTGGCGGCTTCAGGATCTTTTTTGGATAAGGATTAGGTAAATCTAAATCCTTTTTGGGAGTAGATTAGTAGAAAGTGCAGTTGATTGGTTATACTGCATTGCTATGAATAATGCAGGAATGGAAGGTTTGTTAGTCATAGATATCATAAAAATGAATGCCCAGAGGCGCATGTAAAAAGAAATTACAAAGTAGCCCTAATACTTTTTTTGAGACTACTTCAATACGATCAATTTTTTCCTTATTGCATGCATGTTTGATAATGTAACTTCTATTAAATAAATACCGCTTTCGTTTAATTGAAATAAATTATCGACTATGGGAATAGGAACTAATTGGCCAAGTGAATTGGATATTCTAACACTTTTTATTGCTTTGTTCACATTAATTTTAAACGTACCACTGCTTGGATTAGGGAAAATAGTTATTTCATCTAATTCAACATTATCGGTAGAAGTAATACATGCTTGATCTTCTTTTGGCAAAATCGTCAATAGCAATTGTAAGGTATCAATACATTGATTAGTAAGTGATGCCATAGTGATTGTGTATGTGCCACTTTGGTTATAGCCAAAGACATCATAGCCTTCGCAGATGGTAGTATCTAAGACTGTCTTTTTAGCAAATAAAGGCAAAAATAAATATGAATATATTGAATCAATGCACTTTCCTCTAAAAATAGTATCCCTAACAGAAAGGGCATTTTTTGTCATGCGAATTTTCGAATTGGACAACACTATGGTATCTCCTTCACAAATATTTTTGGAATAATAATTGGTCGCTGGTGGATTTACTTTCAGTTTTAGTTGAACTAAAGTATCGCAGGTTTTCTCTTTATTTAATCTGATGACATAATTGCCTGATTTTGTATATCCATAGAGATTTTCCCCGGTACAAATAGTGGTGTCTATTTTCTGAATAACATCTTCGCATATGAATGATACAAGGGTATTACTCACGGTGTTGGTAGTAATAGGTGGATTAAAATCAAAATAAATATCTGCTTTATTTTTCATTACAGTGCATTCTTCAATATCATCTTTTGCCTTGATACGAAAATAAACAAAACCTTTGCTCCCTTCTTTATTGCTGATGCTATCGGGAAGCCAAATGTTTCTAAAATTAAAAGAAAGATACTTGCCTATTTGCTCGGTTTGAACCTTGTGACTACTCCCGATGACATGAAAGGATCTCAGATCAAAATTTGAATCCAGAGTATCAGTGATGATCACATCTTTAGCGGGAGCATTTCAGTGTTTGAAAACGTATTGTATAGGTTAGTTCTTCATTTTTAAGACGAATTTCTGGTCTTTTTTACCTGATGGCAATACATTTTTATCATTTGGATCATAAGCACAGACGATGGTGCTAAGATATGTGGTACTATCCGCTATGGTCCATATACCATTCTTTTGGATGTAAAGGACATATGGAATGATAAGATCGTGGCCCGCCGATTTAAAGTCGGGCATTTTGAGATACACCGAGATTTCTGATGATGATAAAACTCCAACATTGCTAAAGTCCCATTCATAAGCTGCACTAAGATATTTCGGTGTGGGTGAACTACTAGAAAATGTATAATTGCTCTTGTAGATTCTTAATCTATAATTTGTTTTTTGTGTTCCGGTATTTACTATTTTTGGTTTGAATTGTATTATTTCACTGCATCTGTTGACGCCTGGTCCAGGTATAAATGCCTGACCACGGATCGTATCCTTAACAAATTTGAGAGCTATATTTACATCATGCTTGAATTCATCATCAGTGGTAAATAATTTTGTTATTGAATCGTTAACCATAGTGAGATTTTCATTTTCTTCGGATTTTAGCACGTACGTAGTATTTGGTTCAGCAACAAAAAAATATCTTCCATACTGATTTGAGAAAATACTTTTCTGATTATCATTAACAGATATGCGAACCAACGGCGCTAGAATATCTTCAGAATCTAACGTATTATTTTTGTTTATGTCTAAGTACGTTTTGCCCGATAACATAGTATTGTCCAGGCAATCTATTAACTCTATCTTACTACAATTAATACCATTACTACTTAAATTTACTTTTCTATAACCTGATGTCAATAACTGGCAAATGAGTTTCACTTCACAATCATTTAGCTTAGGATTGTTTAATAAATTTAATGTAAACAACGATGGATAAACATTAAAGTAAGCAGTATCAATATTTTGGATTTCTGAAATAGAAGTCAAATTATCATTAAAATTGATGAATATAGAGTTTTTTACGTATCTCAAATTTTCGAGGCCTTTTAAATTGGTAATACTGTCACAATTGTTGATGGCAAACGAACCATTCACTTTTGTTAATGAAGCCAATGACTCTAATGATTTCATTCCTATGCTAAGTGATACATTACCAAGAACGGAGTCTAAGCTGGTTAAAAAATCGATATGCTTAAGTGAATTTATGTTTTGTAAGGTTAACTGCCCGTTTATAACTTTTTTTCCCCGTAAGAATGGTAAATCAGTCGCTGTAACTTGTATTAGGCGAATACCACCATCAAGGTATGTCAAAGCAGGAAGTAGTGTTTCTAAGGTTTGTCCAGAATTGTTTAAACTTGTTAATGTCAATCCTCCCTTAATACTATCTAGCTGACTAAATGAATTTAAAATCTTTATATTATTATTCTCTAAAGCAAAAATACCGTTTACTGTTCGTAAAGAAGGTGCCAAGTTGATATCGGTAAGAGCGCCATTTAGATTGATCGTGATGTTATGTACGTTTTTCAGCGCTGACAAGCCACTAATTGATTTAAGCCCTGAATTTGAATAAACGTTTATCGATTTATTCATGACTTCATTCACATTATTAAACATTAGATCTACCAATAATGGATTGGTGTTGATATTAAAACCATTGATCTCCGGGACTGAAAAAAGTTTTTGGATCGTTTTTAGTTTGACATTATTTATGATCTCTATCGAACCTTTGACCACATTTAACTGACCAAAACCGGTTACAGAAGTAAGTTCTTTATTCAATTCAATTTTTAGGTCTTTTCCTATATATTTCAGGTTATTGAAACCGCTCAGGGAAGTGAGCGAATAATGATAATTAAAAGTAAGTGATCCTTTTATCGTATCTAACTTGGGCCACTCGCCATAGTCTTTTAACTCATCGTTTTGTTCAAAAGCAAGATTGCCTCCTATGTATTTTAATAATGGCATACCTCGGAGTGGAGTACCTATCAGATTGCTCCTTATCAAGATGAGATTGCCTCCTATTTTTTCTAAGGCAGTAAGTGTATTAATTTCTGCTTTGCCTATTCGGTAAAAGTAAACATCTCCTTTCACTTCTCTGAGTTTTGACAATCCTGCAAAACTACCCGATGTCCCGTTTTCTTCTACTTCAAATCTACCATGAATCACTTCTAAGTTTTGTAATCCAGAAAAACTCATTGGATTATCACTAACTTCCAAATTACCTTTTATTTCTTTTATATTAGACAGACCAGTAAATGACGAGATTTCACTATCGTATATTGAAATGTTTTTTCCAATATACTTTAGCACTTTTAAGTCAGAAAAATTACTCACACCATCGCCCCAAACAGACAAGCTACCATGTATACTGTCTAATTTTGCCAAACCTACTAATGAACTTATACCAAAAGACTTGATATTTAAGTCACCCTTAATGTATCGAATATTGTCAATTCCTTTTGTTGACATTTTTGCCACATTATTGACAAAAAATTCTAAATTACCTTCTACGCCTGTCAGTTTTTCTAGCCCTACGAGATTATTTATCTTTACGTTACCCTGGATTATAATATCACTTCCTACTTTTTTTAATCGAGACAAACCGGACAAATCATATATATTTTCAATGCTAGATACTATCAATTTTCCTCTTACTTCCTCGATGCCATTTAGTGGTGCAAGGTTATAGATGTCTTTATTTTTTGTGATTAGTGTGCTATATGCACCTATCACTAGATCGCCCTCTATGATTTTACACTGTGGGTTGTTGATTTTAAACGAGTCAATTGATCCTTGTGTGGTAAAAACTATTCCTTGTGGGTAACATGTTTGCGCGTTAATTTTGATCGTGGTTCCAATCATTAACAGTATTGAAAATAATGAATAAATAATTTTCTTTCTTTTCAACATAATTTCATTATGATAAGCAACATTAAGAATCCCAAAAGTATAATAAAATACTGAACTTTGACTGAAAAACTTATATTCGGCTAAATTTTTTTTAGATAAAATCTAAACCTAAATATTTTTGGCGTACTAAAATTTATAAGCTATTCATAATTCATTGACAATATACATATATATTATGTTTAATTTAAAAATCGAGAGAAAAATTTTTATTTATTTGAAAAAGTTCTCTTACCTTTGGATTGTTATGAAGTAGAAGTGATACCGGCAATATTATTTTCTAACTAAGGAAAGAGTGATTTGATGAATATTTATTACACCCGTTGATGAATAAGTTTGTAGTAGTATATTCTTGGCAGTATAACTGCTGAGTTTGTATTGCGTATTTTTAAGTTTGTGGCATTTCAGGATGTCACATATTTGATTATTGGTTTCGATCATTGTATCATAACTATGACCGAATAACACATATTGATGTCTGTAAAAGTATGGACATAAACAAAGAACAACAGTGTAATATATAGATGAAATTTATTAATCAAACAAAAAAAAAGTGACAAAGTAAATCAAAACAAGAAAAAAGGAATGTCAGTCTCAGGAGTCCGTGCCTTGCAAACATTATTATTTAAAGTATTCCATTCTGAAATTACCTTTTGCTTATTCGAATTATATCTTATAAACACATCTTATGAAAACATTTTTTTCTTTTATTTTCTGCCTTACTTTATTTTGCTCATTTGCTCAATCCTACAAAGTAGAGATTGAAGAGATACCTTATGATACCTTAAAAGAATACCAATCTATGGTGCTCGAAAACATAGAAAACGATGTTATACCGCCGTTTAGTTTTGAGAAAGAATTTGATTTGGATTTCAGTTTTCCATATTTTTCTGATGAGTACAGTAGCATTATACTCAATAGTCTTCCCGTAGTAGATTTCAACGGATTTAATGAGTTGGAATATCCCATGCAGCTATTTATAGTACAATCGTCATTTTCAGCTATCAATGATGATTTTTCCAATCATCCTTCGGACTATAGATATACAAATACAATAGTAAATGGTGTAAAAGTTTTTATTATGGAATACAAAAATGTAACTTTTAGTGAGGATACAGATGAAATAGACATGTCATTTCAATATTGGTTTTGGGAAAATGGTAATATTGAAATCAGATTTGGTGAAATCAATTATCCAGAGCCGTATTTCAAAAACGGATTTGGATATTGGGATGAGTTTTCAAATAAATATTTTGGTATAGATTTTTTATATTTCCAAAGATCTGAAGAAGTGATCAGCGTAGGTGGAAACCTAAACAACAATCCAGAAATAAATTATAATACAAATATTGAAGTTCTGAATTCACTGACTTATCTACCAAAAAAGAATACTGTATGTAGGTTTAAAAAACAAACTTCATCGTCAATTGATCAGCTAAAATTAAAAATACCCACTCTTGTAACCAATCAATTGATTATTCCTGAAGATTTTTTATTTAATCACTTTGATATTTATGATATGAAAGGTAATCATATAAAACATGGTAGTGAACGAGTAGTTGACTTAAGTTCACTGCTAAATGGCTATTACGTGCTAAGGATGTATGATATGGTTGGTGTCTATAGTTATAAATTTATCAAGCAATAGGTCTTATTTCATTGTATTTATCAATTAATCTTAAATCCATTCATTATGAATAATTTATTCTTTCAAAAACCTATCAACACTCTCTTGTACCTTCTTTTGCTGCTAGTTCCAATCATGGCAAAGAGTCAAAAGGGATTTCAATTGGGCTTAGGACTACAAAGTATGCCTTTTAATTCTGAAAGTAGATCTAATAATATATATGGTGATGCTATTAAATTGAAGGTTCCTTGGGGGTTCTCACTAAACACTGATTACACATTTAATGATCGACTAAGGCTCAAATCGGGCTTAGAGTATAAATTTCAAAATATTTCCGTAAATAGCCTTGTGAATTTCAGAGCCGAATTTTTTAATATTCCTGTCATCTTAAATTACAATTTTCCAAAAATAACTAAATACGGGTTGACATTAGGCTTAGACTTAGGTTTTTCGTTGGACAAACTCTCAGGTTACGTTCAAACTCTCGATTATACTAGTTTTAATGGCGAAGAAGTAACAAAACTTGATATTTTAATGCAAACCAATAGCGTTTTCCCTCTCAAAGCATTTCAGTTTAAATAACATTAGTGGTCGTGTGGGTATAAATGTAAAAAAAGACATAGGAAATCGTGGGCATCTAAATTTTTATGTTCATGGCATTTTCCCGGTTGGCACCCCAGATGAATTAAGGGTGAATTTTGACAGGACATACAGTATTCCTCCAAGTGTTTCCTTAAGGGTTATTTACGAAGAGTTAGTTGATATTACTCCTAAAGGCATCCAATTTGGAATGTATTACCTTTGGTACATTGACATTTAAGCAGCCTTAAATTTTTCACGCAAAATTCAAATATCTTTATACTGGGAGCAATTTATAAAAATAAAAATGAAAATTTTATTTTGGGTTTCTTACTGATATTTTGTCTTACTTTTGATATATGCGCTCAGGAAGCAATAGAAAGCACAGTATTCTTTTATCGGTATTGTTTTGTGATGGTTTTGTATATAGGAAGACCATACCTACATTAGGTTTAGGCTATAGTTATAAATTAACAAAAATCATTTCTTTTGATGCAAGTTTGATTTCGATATCTAAAACATTACAGGATTGGATACTTCAAGGCAATGAGGTATTAATATATGACATAACTAATAGTATTTTATAAAAGACAGGGACAAGATCCTAGTGGTATAAAAGATGTCAGAAAATCATGTCAAATACCTTTATTTGCCCTTGAGCGTATCGCCAAATATACATCCACTCAAAGTAGGTCGCAGTAGTCTTGGTTTTGCTAGGCGCTACAGCAACTTATGGTTCTCAAAGCATCTAGGGATGAATTTAGTATAGATATCACTTGAAGACGGTACAATATATGATAATTTGACATTTAAACAAGAGATAGAATTTCGCAATTTATATGGCGTGCTACTCCAAACTCTATTACAAATATGATTTGGGTAAAAAAATGCTATACAATTATCTTTGCATTCTCTGACTTCTTTTGGTCTCATACCAATACAGAGACTAATCATCTTTGACCCTAGATTTTAATTCATCTTTTAATCCTTCATGAAACAGTCTATAATATTACTGGTCATAACATTGTTCATATCTATATCTATAAATGTCAATTCCCAAAAAATTCAACTCGAAGGATATGGTGGGCACTCCTATTTTCTAAAAAAATGCAGATTTATGATTAGGTATCAGTATCAACTTTTTTGACTGGAAGCTCGAAGATAGGCATCTCAATAGGCCAGTCATTTAATGATGTGTCTCCGTTGCCATCCGATCTTACGGAAGCTAAGATTATACTAAAAGAAGAGTCTAATAGGTTACCTTTAGGTGCTGGATGGCCTGATTGGATAGAAGACTATAATTGGCCAAAGGTTCGGCTGGAAGAGCAGCCTAATAGGTATTTTAGATTCAATGTGGGTATTCACTATATTTTTACTAAAAGATATAAAAAGGACCATAATTTCACTATTGGATTAGGCGCCATCATAAGCCATCGAGATGAGGGAGAGCTTATGAAAATGGTAGAAACATCAAAATTAATAGGCTTGTTTTTTAGACCTACAGACGATCATTCGATACCCATCTTCAGTTATAATACTTACCTCGATGCAGGAATAAAATCTGACTTTACATATGTTTTCAAAAAATTTAATTTCATACACTTGGGATTTAGGTCTTCTTTTATACTTTTCCCTAAGTCTGGTGATGTGATGATAAATAATGGATTGGTCATTTCGATATTTCCATGAGACTCTATTTTATCCAAATTCTGGTTTGTTTTGAAGACTTTATTGATATGTGTGCAGGATATCAATATATGATTCCTGCTTTGGCAGCTTTAGAAGTTTCTGCCGGATATTCATTATTATACATTTTGTTTATTTGGTATATAGGGATGCCATAATTTTAATTGTGTAGATTTATTTTAATGTCGCCACGAGAGTAGGCTTTTACTTTTGTCATCGCCACAAAAGTAAAACAAAAGTCCAGCTCAAAAAATGTGATTGCAAAGGCACCGTTCACTCCCGAAACTACATGCTTTTTCTTTTGCCATTAGTAGATTGTTTTTAAACGCCCTAGGTAGTGTGGCAAAAGACGCAATTCCGTTTCTTCGTTCTCTATCACTGTTTTCGAGCCAATAGCAACCCCTGAATCAGCAACAAAACAGTTGACAGACCCAGAATTCTATGTTTCACCGATCATTTCTTAATGATAAGTGAGTGATTCCGGAGCAAACTGAACCACTCATTCCGGTGCAAACTGAAGCAGTGAAATGTATATTTAATATCATTTGAAAATTAGTTATGATCAATAGCTAAAATTATCGTAATTTTGTATCATATTGTCAATATTACAATAACCTTAGTCAAATATCGAACTATGTGGCGGATTTTTGTTACTTTTTCCTTCGTTTTTATTGTCCAGCTTGTTTCTGGTCAGATTGTCTCTCTTGATCCAGTAACTGCCAGTCCCTCTACAAGTGCCACTATAATTTTTGATGCCTCAGAGGGCAACAAGGAATTGGCAGGGGTTACCAAGGTCTACATACATCACGGTGTAGTCACGGACAATATCAATGGGACTGCCTGGAAATATGTCAAAGGCAACTGGGGTAAGGATGATGGAATAGGCTTGATGACCAAAGTAGCAGGAACGGCCAATAAATGGCAAATCACTTTTTCGCCAAATATCAGAACCTACTTCGGTGTACCTTCAAATGAAAATATATTTAGAATATCCTGTGTGTTTCGCAATGCTGACGGCTCCAAAAAAGGGACTGTGAGTCCCGGGGAATATGGCTGGGGTACCGTTACAACAAATGGAGATTTTTATATCAATCTGAATAGTAGTAATTACGTGTCCATAAATGCCCCGACCGGGGATGATGGGTTTATCGACCAGGGTCAAAATATACTTATAAAAGCGGATGCATCGGCAGAAGTAACCTCTATGAAACTGTGGTTGGACGAGGGCAATGGATATGTGGAGAAGGCAGCGGTTACATCAGGCAAAACATTATCCTACACCTTTACGCCTGCAGCGTCCCTGGATCTGGGTATCAAAGTCACTGCCACCATGAGTGGGCAGACGGTGGAAACTGTAAAGAGATATAACATAACCATCAGGAAACCAACAGAAGTGGCTCCACTGCCTGCAGGAATGAAGTCAGGTGTCAACTACGATCCGGCGGACCCTACTCAGGTCACATTGGTACTCCTCGCACCGCACAAGGATTTTGTGTATGCTGTGGGTGATTTTTCGCAATGGAAAATCAACGAAGGAAATCAGATGAAGCGGACCCCGGATGGGGAATATTACTGGGTGAAATTGTCAGGGTTGACACCCCAGAAAGCCTATGTGTATCAGTATTGGATAGATGGTCTCTTAAAAGTAGCAGATCCATACACCGAGCTTGTAGCAGATCCATGGAATGACAAATATATTGAACCCTCTGTGTTTCCCAATATTCCATCTTACACACGCCAGGATTTTGGTATTGCATCCGTATTTCAGACAGGCGTAGCCAAATACAACTGGGCTGTTTCAGAGTCGTCGTGGCAAAAACCTGATGTCAATCATCTGGTAGTTTATGAACTGCATATCAGGGATTTTATA
Organism: Saprospiraceae bacterium; assembly: GCA_016714765.1. Classification (GTDB taxonomy): domain Bacteria; phylum Bacteroidota; class Bacteroidia; order Chitinophagales; family Saprospiraceae; genus OLB9. The sequence goes on from JADKCF010000008.1 coordinate 162,906, forward strand.
GCCTCACATTCTTACGATGATATGATAGATACGATCACATATCTCAAGCGACTCGGAGTGAACGCTATTGAATTTATGCCACTGAGCGAATTTGAAGGCAATGATTCATGGGGTTACAATCCTTCCTTTTACTTTGCTTTGGACAAATATTATGGTGTAAAAGATAAATTGAAACAATTCATAGAGATAGCGCATCAAAATGGCATCGCTGTCATTCTGGATATGGTGCTCAATCATTCATTCGGTCAGTCACCTATGGTGCAGATGTATTTTGAGGGTGGCAAACCTGCTGCTAATAATCCCTGGTTCAACAGAGAATATGTGGGCCAATATCAATGGGGGTATGATTTTAACCATGAGAGTAACTACACTAAAAAATTCATAGATGATGTCAATAAATTTTGGCTGGAAGAATACCATTTTGATGGGTACAGGTTTGATTTTACCAAAGGATTTACTAATTATGCGCCTGGAGGAAGTGTAGATGGTTTCGATCAGTCTCGTATCAATATCCTCAAGCGGATGGCTGATCAGATTTGGAAAGTAGACCCGAAGGCTTACATTATACTGGAACACTGGAGTCCCGATGCGGAGGAAACCCAACTGGGCAACTATGGCATGAAAATGTGGCGAAATAAAAGTTATGACTTCGTGCCAGCCACCGTAGGACGACCAGGAACCGGGAGTTTCAGCAATACAGACGCGACTACTCATGTCTCTCTTTTTAACAGTCACGACGAACGACGCATCGCCGAACATTGTCTTACCGAAGGTAGTTCGGAAGGAAGTTACAATATTAAAGATACTCTGATCATGTATGAAAGAGTCAAAATGGCTGCAGGCTTTTTCTTTTTGCAACCCGGCCCCAAAATGATGTGGCAGTTCGATGAGCTGGGTTATGATATCGATATCAATTTTAATGGGAGGGTAGGCCGCAAACCTTATGTGTGGGGACCAGGAAGTTTAAAATATTATAATAGTACACTCCGACAGCATGTCTATAAAGCATACCAGGGCATTTTGCACGTGCGAAACACCATAGGTGCTCCATTGCTGAAGACTGCTCAAAAGAGCCACCAGCTTACCGGAGACGTTCGTAGACTGAGTTATAATACTTCCGGAACAGATATGGTCGTCATAGGTAATTTTCGCTTACCACTAAAAGCATAGATCCAAAATTTAGCCAAACAGGATGGTGGTACAATTATTTTTCAGGAGATAGTATCCTTGTCAGCAATGTGTCGGCACCCATTAACCTGAAACCAGGCGAATGGCATATTTTTACGACAAAAAGATTGGCTGAAGGTCAGCCTGACGTCATAGGTATTTATGATAATCCGGTGACTATATCTCCCAATCCATTTAAAGGCAGTGACCAGATAAAGGTTAGATTTGATGCAACCAAAGCAAGCAGGGGAGGCACCTCAGGTCTCGTTGGTGCAGACAAAGTTTATTTTCATTCAGGGGTAATTTTAAACGGGGCATCAAACAATATTTTGACTAATGTGAAGGGTACTCTGACAGATGATGGGCTGGGGCTGATGACAAAAGTGAGTGATAATATCTGGGAGATTACTATCACGCCTAATGGATATTACAATATTCCGCAAGGAAAAGAAATCAATAAAATCGGTATGTGGTTCCGAAATGAAGATAATACCAGAAAAGGATTTGGCTTCAGGGATGGTATAATATATTTTGAAGTGCTTTCTGACCTGCCTGTCATTACAGTTACACCGGCGGTTTTTGATGCAGATACGGAGATCAATATTACTTTTAATGCAGGTGTTGGCAACAGAGAACTCAAAGGGGCTGATGCTGTATATATGCATTCAGGTGTGATATTGACCAATACGAATGCACCGAAGGGCAGCGACTGGAAGAAAGTCGTCGGAACCTGGGGAGCAGATAATGGAGTAGGAAAAATGACAAAAGTCACTGGTCAGACGGACCTATGGCAAATTAAGCTGAAACCGGGTACTTACTATGGTCTCACGGGTACTGAGTTTCCGTATTGGATAGCTGCGGTTTTTCGCAACAAAACCGGTACTGTTAAAGGCACCAGCACTGCAGGCACCTATGATTTTGGTCTCATAGATGGCACAAGTCTGGATTTCTTTATTAGAAATCAAAAAACTGTCAGCATTGAAGGGGCGGATGCAGCATCGTTAAAAATATTCCCCAACCCAACTTCTGCCTTCATCAAAGTCAATGGACTGCAAGGGCGCCATGATTTGATTATTTACAATACAGCAGGCAAGATAGTAGCCCGACATGAGATCGTGGATGGCGATGAGATGGATGTATCTGCTTTGCCACAGGGTATCTACTATTTTAAACTGGTACAAGGTGATACTATACAGTCAGGTAAACTGATAATCAGCTACCGGTAGAGACATTTTTGTAATTTGATTTCTGAAAAAGTTGCTTTTCTTTCAGGAGTGACTTGTGCTTTTATAAATCTGTAAAAATGATTCCTGTTTTTCCTCATTTGTATGTGTACGACAAAGGCAATAAGGCTGAAGAACGCAATTACGAATTTGGAAAAATGGCTGTGGAAGGTAAAAAACTCATTAAAACCAATAAAGAAACAGATAGCGCCCAATGGTCAAAGACTATAGAAGCCACTATCCATCAGCTCAAGCCCGAAAAAAATGGACTTGTCATATACATACATGGTTTTCAGGCTGACAACACCTACTTTATGCAGCAAAGTGGATTTGTGATTCAAAGGCACATCCTGGATCATCCATCCCATCCATACGGTATGGCCATCTCGCTACAATGGAAATCTGTCCTCATGTACGAAAGCGCTGTCACCCAAGCCCTTAAAAAAGGAAGGAACTTTGCCATTCTGCTCGAAGCAGTTTATGAAATATTAAAAGCAAAATATCCTGAGGCTCCTGTTTCTTTCATCTGTCATTCAATGGGGAACAGAGTTTTTCAGGGTATCTTTGAGCAATGGATCACTATGAGACCTGGGCTGGCTTTACATCACGTGATGATGTTTGCAGCTGATCTGGAAAGCAATATTTTTAATACTTATCTGAAAAATTTGGCTGCACATTGCCAGACCGTTTATGTGTATTATCACGGGTCAGACAAAACACTGCTTCTGGCCAGAGCTTTTAAACCACACAGCAGGCTGGGCATTTCCGGTCCGGAACAAGCTCCTCTGTTGCCACCTAATGTCATAGGCAGAGATGTGACAGGCATGATGAAAGAAAATGAAGCTTTTGCAGGAAAATTGACCCTTCACAGATATTATTACGGTAGTCCTGGTATCAGAAATGAAATAGTCAGTATTCTTGCACACTGACATAAATCATAAACAGTATATCTGCAATTTACAAGTATTGGAGATTGTATGTAATTTATTCAGACATTACTGTTAATTAATTCATATATTGAATATGTTAATTTTAATAAATACCAGATTAGAGTTACTTTTGTGAAAAGAAATAATCATATGTCCATAAGCAATGTATTCAGGAGTACAGGTATACTAATTTTACTGATTTGTCAAGTGTATGTGCATGCACAGAGTAATCATGCAGACTTTGGACAGGATCATTATTGCAACAAAGTTCATAGTGCAAGAAACCTGTTCAACCCATTGCTGAGGAATAATCCGCTAACTGAAAACTATGACCTCAAATATTACAGGTTTGAGTGGGAAATAGACCCAGCAGTATATGCCATCAAAGGAAAGGCTACACCTTATTTTAAGGTAGTGGGTGGCAGTACCCAGGAAATCAATATGGACCTTTCGAGTGCATTGACCATAGACAGCATTGTCTGGCATGGCCAAAAAATACAGTTTACACAACCGGCTTCATATCAGCTCAATATTAAGTTTCCACAGATACTAAATAATGGAGTACTGGATAGCTTGTCTATTACCTATCATGGTGTACCACCATCCGGTGGATTTGGATCATTTATACAGGACAAGCATGGAGAGGAACCCATCTTGTGGACCCTCTCAGAGCCATTTGGTGCTCAGGACTGGTGGCCATGCAAAAACGGCCTCGACGATAAAATAGACAGCATAGACGTTATCATTACCACATTGGAAAAGTATCGCGCTGCCAGCAATGGCACCCTTGTTGCAGAAAAATCTCTTCCTGGAGGATTCAAATCCTATCACTGGAAACACAGATATGCCATCACTCCTTATCTGGTGGCTATAGCAGTGACCAATTATGCTGCTTATACCGATGACGTGTTGCTTTCTGATGGCAAAATCATGCCCATGCTGAATTATGTATATCCCGAAAATCTTGCTTCTGCCAGATCAGGTACGGCAGCCAATGTCAAAGCACTGCAGTTTTATGACAGTTTATTTGTAGCATATCCATTCAGAAATGAAAAGTACGGACATGCTCAGTTTGGCTGGGGTGGGGGCATGGAGCATCAGACTATGAGCTTCGTAATCAACTATGGGTGGGGCCTTCTGGCTCACGAGCTGGCACATCAGTGGTTTGGTGACTTTGTGACATGCGGAGACTGGAGAGATATATGGCTAAATGAGGGATTTGCTACCTACTTGGAAGGGCTTAGCAGGGAGAGATTTCCACAGGCAGAAAAAGACTGGTACAACTGGAAAGTAGGCAAGGTAAATAGTATCACTTCCAATTCGGGAGGCTCTGTAAAAGTCGATGACCCCACCAATGTAAACAGGATATTCAGCGGCAGACTCAGCTACAACAAAGGATCATATCTTCTTCACATGCTCAGGTGGAAGTTGGGGGATGACCATTTCTTTCAAGGGCTACGAAACTACCTGAATGACAGGGCTTACAATTATGCCATTACCGATGATCTGAAAACACATCTGGAGGATGTATCAGGTCAGGATCTGGAAGAGTACTTTAATGATTGGTTTGCAGGGCAGGGATACCCTACATATCAGGTTGGCTGGGATCAGGATGGAGATAAAGTAGGTATCAGACTTAAGCAGACGACATCACACCCCTCTGTATCATTTTTTGAGATGCCTGTACCAGTACGACTTTACGGCCAGGGCAAAGAAATGATGCTGAGACTAGACAATACGACCAAAGAGCAGGTTTTTGAAGTAAGTGTTGATTTTATAGTACAAAATGTGGAATTTGATCCTCAGATCTGGCTTGCCGCCAAAAGCAGTGTAGTCAAAGAAGAAGATATCCTGTCGTCTGTATCCGAACAACAAGAGGCATCACAAATAAGCATATACCCTAATCCTGCCAATGAATTCACCACATTGCATACCGGACATCAGGAGGCAGGGGTGTATATGATATATGACACCGGTGGGAAGCTTATCATGACTGCAAAAACAACAGGTGAAAATACCACATTAGATATCAAACCACTTAAGTCAGGAAAATACTTTGTAAAAGTTGGTAAAGGCAAAAAGCAAAGTATCACGGAACTGATGAAGGTGGATTAAAGTACAGGGTACTTACTTTTTAATCTTGACAAGTGACTTAAAGAGTTTTATTTTCATTCTGTTCTGTTGATGTCAGTTTTTTAAGGATAAACAACGCTGCAAATAGAAAGGCCATGGGGATAAGTGTATAATAAAATGCTTTATCAGCCCCCATATTCTTAAACAGCCAGCCTATCAGCCTTGACCCAAGTGTGCCACCTAAAGCCGAAAAAATAACTATCAATCCCGTCATAGGGCTATGCAGTTTTTTAGGCAGTGAGCTGAGGACTACAGAATTAAGAAGGGGATAAATAGGTGCAATAAATACACCAACAATCGGAAAGGCAAAACCAATCATTGGAATATCAGCAAACGAATGTATATCAGTCACGGTTGCAGACACGGTTTTCGGCAGCACAAAAATTACCATACACATGGCAGCTACGAGACACACTGACAAAACCGCAAACCAGCTGTACTTTTTGGTGAGTTGTCCTGCCAAGATCCTTCCTATACCCAGTGATACTGCCAGAATACTGGCCATCATGATGCTTATGTTTTCGGGTAATCTGAGTACTCTGTCATTAAAAGTAGGTAGCCAGGTCATAATTCCTTGTTCTATCATGACAAATAAAAAGGCGGAAAAAACAAATACAATCACCAATGTACTAGCCATCAGGCGCATCATTTGCTTCAAATCATCAACAAGATCAACTCCTGGTATTTCATGTCCTTCGTCAAATTTGGCAAAAATAGAAACAAAAATGATATCACACACATGATTGCCAACAGCAGATAGACATTCAGCCAGCTGTCCTGATTATTTTCATCGTTGAAGGCTGGAAAAAGAAAATAAGCCAATGCAATACCAAACATAAATACCCCTTCAATAGAACTCATGAGACTGTTGTGTTCTTTTTGTCCGTTGGTCACCAATCCTATGATAGAGTAAACAGATACTTTTATCAGAGCAAAAGAAACACCCACTGATGCAAATAATAGTTTTGCAGATAAGAATGAATTGCCAAAATACATACCAATACATGCAAATGCCACGATAGTCAAAGCGGTAAGCATAGCCTTTTTATATCCTATTCTTGGCAAAAATGAAGCAATGACAAAAGACACAAAGGCGATAGGCAAGTCTTTAAATAATTCCAGCATGCTGGCTTGTAATTCATCTACACCATACAGTTTCTGCGATTTCAGGATCACAATACCTACACTATTGAGAAGAATAGCAAACACAAAGTAATTGATAAAAAGTGAAAGTCTGACACCTGATTGCATAATGGGCATGATTTTATTAGACAAACATAATGAATTCACGCTTTATTTGTATCATTGTATCTATAATGTTTCCATAATGATACACCTTGAACTTCCCGAGCAGACTTTTAACCCGTTATTTACAGATATTGCTTTAAGTGGTCTGATATCAGATGGTAAATCTCTGGCAGATGCAATACCCCTGTTTGATCCGGATATAATCAATAAAGCCTATGAGTCACAAAAGAACAAACCGGGATTTGACTTACTGTCTTTTATGGATAAGCATTTTAGTATTCCTACGGTCAGCGATTCCGGCTTTGTGACCAATGAAGGTGAGCCCCTAATACATCACATACACCGCTTATGGGCATATTTGCGCAGGGAAGCTACTAATCATAAGGCCATACGAGGTACTTTGATTTCCTTACCCCATGAATACATCGTGCCAGGAGGTAGATTTAATGAGGTGTACTATTGGGATAGCTACTTTACCATGCTGGGACTCAAAATTTCCGGGTATATAGATATGATGGATTCCATGATGAAAAATTTTAGCTATCTAATAAGTCAAACAGGTTTTATTCCAAATGGTAACAGGACCTACTTTTTAAGCAGGAGTCAACCCCCTTTTTTTAGTATGATGGTGGAGCTCCTGGCAAAGGACAAAGGGCAGGGAGTTTTTTTAGAATATTTGCCATATATGGAAATGGAATACAAATTTTGGATGGATGCAACTGATCATGGTCCTGATTTTTCAGGCCACAGGATTGAATTGGAAAAAGATGAAGTACTCAATAGGTATTATGACAGATTGACCACGCCCAGGTCAGAAATGTTTGCAGCTGACATACATTTAGCAAAAGTATCTGATTTGCCTCCGGCAGTATTGTTTGCTCATATACGGGCAGCATGTGAGTCGGGGTGGGATTTTAGCAGCAGATGGTTTGCAGGTGGATTGAATCTTGGTACTATCCATACGATTGAAATTTTACCTTTAGATTTGAATTGTTTACTGTATCATTTGGAAACTTCCTTAGCTTTGGCATATAAGATGGATATTCAACAAAAAAGGTCAGAAGCTGAAAAAATGGATCAAAACGCTCTAACTCGGAAGAATCTGATCTTGAAATATTTTTGGAATGACAAGGAAGGATACTTTTTTGATTATGATTTTGTAAAAAAGGAACAAACTGTATCTGTACATGCAGCCGGTATTTTCCCGTTGTGTTTTGGACTTTGCAGTGATGACCAGGCACTTCGAAGTTTACAATATCTAAAAAAACATCTTTTAGCTGATGGCGGTGTCAGGACAACCAATGTAATTAGCGGACAGCAATGGGATGCACCCAATGGATGGGCACCGTTACAGTGGATGGCTTTTACAGCAGCACTGGCATATGGACATAATGATTTGGCATTTGATATCGCTGCCAAGTGGACAAACCTGAATGAACGAGTCTTTAAAAATACAGGAAAAATGATGGAAAAATATAACGTGGAAGATACGGACGCTGAGAGCGGGGGAGGGGAATACCCTGTTCAGGACGGATTCGGATGGACAAATGGTGTTTATTTGGCCATGAAAGATTGGCTGGTAAAAAATCAGCTTACATGGTGAACGATTTCACATTAGTTCTGTTTGGTCGGGAAATGGACAGAAAAAACATCATTCAACAACTGAGACCAGAAATCCCCAAAGCTGAAGTGCTGGAAAGGACCACGGATATTGAAAGATTTCAGAATGTGGTTTTAAGGCCAATTTTGAAATTCCAGCACGAAATACTAAAAAGCATCATTGAGGCATACCTTACTAAACTTGGTAAAAATACCACAGACTGGGATTTGCCAGCCAAAGAGTTGTTTTTGGAAAAAGTATTGCGAAATGATGCTGTCGTCCGTAATACACTATGTGGAGTAGTCATTGGTTTGATGACCACAGAAGAAGTACAAACCTACTATTCGCATGAACAAGAAATGCGCAGACGAACCTGCAGGATGATAGTCCAAAGGTTGATAGATGTTATTTGAGACCTCTATGATACAAAAAACACAAGCCAGGCTGGTCTGAAAAGTATTCCTTGTTTATCTTGCAATAATGAAGGTTTTGCTATGATGGATCGATCCTCCGACAAAATAAACACACCTGTACATTCCATCAGGCAAATCAGCCACTGACAAAAGCTGTTTTTGATCATTTAGTTTGCCTGTGTGAAGTAATTCCCTACCATGGGCATCATAAATACTGATAAATCCCACATCATAGAGATCAGGAGTGACAGTATCATTAAAATTTACTTCCAGGATATCACTGACTGGGTTGGGTGCCAGGGTCATAAAAGACGAAAGAACATCCATATTGATTTTCAATACCGGACTGTAATTAATCCTGCCGTCAAAGTCTATAGCTGCTATTTTGTAGTAGGAAAGCGCTGTGGGAGCATTTTCGTCCAAAAAATGATATATGCCTGACTTATTTTTATCTGAGTCTACACGCCCTATAGCTGTCCATTGATAAGTTTGATACTCTGTACCACGATAGATGTTATAGTGGCTCACATTTGATTCAGAGAGCAGCTCCCATTGTATTTTATTCTTATTACGGTCCAGCTTTGATGCGCTGACTTCTCCCCATTGGACAGGTAGAGCTCTGTTGAGAACACCTGCATCTATGTGCAACATATACTGACACGAGCCCAATGTGATCAGATTGGTAGTACCGGTACCATAAGTGCCATCTACATCGCTATCTGCAATTTCATCCCCTTGATGTGCGGGGCTAAAATTGCTTCCATCAGCCATTATAAAATGTACATAATACTGTCCGCTAGCCAGACTGTCAAAAACACAAACCCCATTATAGTCGGTAATACTCCAGGTAATAAATCTGTTTTGTTGGTCATAGAGTAATGCAGTAATCCCGGATAAACCCTGTTCACCATTGTTTTGTATTCCATTAGCTTCTTCATCCAACCATACTCGTGACGTGATCGAAGCTGTACAGTGAAAACCTTGATTTTTTTCGCAGTAGTTACCGCCACTTATGGCCATAAAAGTCTGGGTCGTATTGGCTCCAAAAGTGTGTGTAATCTGGCTGGAATTGGCCGGTATTGCTGCTTTAAAAGGCTCACTTGCTACCATGCCGCTGTTTAGGTTGACTTTGACTTCGATAAAGTATTGCCCTGGTGGGACGCAGAAGGCATAATATCCGTCATCGCTGGGCGAATTGGGCTTAGCTCCGGTATTGACATGGGTGTAAATGGACGTATCTGTGCCAGTGATTCTCCAGAGATTGACTCTCAAGCCATTGATTCCATTTTCGAATACATTTAAGGTATCATTAAAATTCACATCATAGAACACGGATCCGCATATGGTAGCGCACTGGTAAAAACCTGCATCTATATCAAGATTGTCTACTCCTGCGTTGATGGCAAAATTATCGGTGGTAAAAGGTCCGTTAGCATCAGTGATGTCACTGTTTAGTGTCAGATCTGTGAGATTCCTGCCTGTAGACTGAAAATTAGCTGGTGGTAAATACCGGATGTAATAGTTGTCCGGGAATATGTTTTGCAATACATAATGCCCATGTAGGTCAGATGATGTTTGAGATACAATATGCCCATCAGATGCTCTGTGAAGGTTTACTAAAACACCTGCCAAAGGAGGTTCATTGACATCCTGAAGTCCATTTGCATTGAGATCTGTCCATACTTTATCACCTACTGTGGATAAAGCTGTAAGACCGGCGTTGACTACGTATTCGTCACTACCATCCAAAATCTGACATGTCGTATAGCCATTAGGCAATATATTGTTGTCTGTCAAAGGACCATATTGAGTGAAAACATAGTTGGAAGGCAGGTTGGATTTGTTGACAAAAAACTTGTAATTGCCTGGATTTATGTTGTTGAATGTAAAGCTTCCATCTGGTTGGGTGAGCACAGCATTTATAAACTGGCCGGAACAAGTGATAAGAAAGACAGGGACATTAGAGAGACCGGCTTCCAGGTTGTTGATGTTTCCATCTGCGTTTTGGTCAAACCACACCAGTCCACCAACGGTACTATTTTGTGCATTTAAAGAGAATACAGAAAGGGAGATTGAAATTGTTATAATGAGCAAACCAAGTTTACTCAACGCTATTTTAAAGACATTGATTGCCATAATAAATTGTTTTTAGTTAAATGAGATGACCGGAAATACATCAAAATCTCTCATTGGGTCAACAAATCTATATGAAAAACAGAGAAATGAGAAATATTAGCAGAAAAAAAATGGGTTACAAAATGAATATAAATTTAAATAATATATTGATATTCAGTTATTTGTGAATTTATATAGAAGTAGTATCATACTTAAATCACTGTGATCCAGCGTGGTAGGGGCGAATCCAATTATTATACAAAAACTCAGTTGCACCAGACTATTACGAATTATGTATTATAAATTCCTTACTACAATGTTTTGGACATAAACAAATGATCAATGCCCACCTCCTGGAATATACTGCCACTGGACTGGTATCCATTTTTCTTATAAAAATCGACGGCAGTGTCTCGGGCATGTAGCTCTATTTTTTGATAATGATGTTTTTTTGCAAATGATTCGCTTTCAGCTACCAAAAACGACCCTATACCCGTGGACTGAAGATACGGATCTACAGCTACCTGTCGCATTTTGAGGACCTGGTGACTGACCGGTTTTAAAATCAGAAAGGCAGCCAGCTCCTGAGTGCTTTTGTGGTAACAAGCTATATGGTAAGAATCAAATTCTTTAGAAATATCGTATGGGTCAAATTCCATATGGAGTGGTTTTCTCAACACTTCATATCGAAGCTTCAGGGCTTCGTCAAATTCAGGAGTACCAAAGTCTATCTGGATGCAGTAATAATCATTTGACATCTGGCTGGAAAGGATTATTTGATTTCTTTAAACTCTTCTGTATAGCCAGCAAATATTCCCAGCCCATTTTGAATGTTGGAATAAATCTCCGGAGTGTAGGAAAAACTTGAATTATGGTTATCTGCAGAAGCGAATTTTTCCACTGTTTTATAGTAATTATACAAATCTTTGCTGGCTGTAAGCAGTCTTAGATATCTTTTTGTAACTTCTGTTGTCCCCTGGTTTTCGATTTCGTTATCATTTGGGTTGACGGTACTTACATTAGAAGTAAATACACCACCGCTGGAATTGGCATCATTGTCATTCGTATTCGACAAACCATTGAGATAACCTGAAATATTGTTGTATTTGTTGATGCCAGATACCAGGTCTTTTGGATTTCCATTAAAGGACGAATCTATCGGGTTTTTTGTGTTGGAAGAAATGAAATTCCAAATATAGTAATTGCTGATATTATCCTTAATTTCAAAATTTACTTTGGTGATGTTTTTGTCTACAACGTCGGAAATAATGTTGACTACATTGGCTTTTTTGGGTGCATTACTGAATGCTTTGACGATATCATAACCAGGCACAGATACCACTAGTTCATAAGTCCTGTCAGGCTGCGGAGGGTATATTTCTGAGACATACTGGCCTCCATTGATATGCTTCAGTATGATTTCTCTGCCGTTGCTTTTTTCTATGACTGAGACTTCTGCATTGGTTATTGGATTTATTTCAGAACCGGTAGTAAGGATATCTCTACTGTACGAAAGATTGACCATCCATGGTTTACCATCCTTAAAAATACAGTTTACCACGACAGAAGGTTTGAAATCAGGCCTGGTAAGCAAAAAGTCTTCTTCACATGATGCCAGTAACACCAAAGTCATTATAGCGAAGAAAACTCTTTTAAACAAAAACATACTATATATTTCAGGTCAAATATACTATCTATTTTATTATAAAATGAAAAAAAATAACTTTTAATTTTGCGCCTTATGGTTATAGTCTCTTCTTAATTTGACATCGGCGAATTATTCAAAATATAATGTTTTTCAGCCTTGATGTTTTTGGTGTAAACGAAATATAATTTTAAAATTTCAATGAAACTGATAAAGACGGTGTAAACGGAAGAATACTCACTTTGCGCAGATATCTGTTGTAAGGGGGGGCAGGATTTTCGTAAATGTAGATAAAGTAAGCATTGAGTCTGTTGTAAATATTGTAAACATTCAGGTCAATCGAAGTGGTAGTGTTTTTACTTTTGATGGAATATGAAGCATTGAGGCTAAGCTGATGGAAAGCCGGTAACCTGTAATTGTTCCGGTCCGTGGCTTTCAATAATGTGATACCCAGTGCAGAATCATATTCCTCTGTAGCCAGCGAAAAGGTATTGCCTGTGGTATAAACAAAATGGAGGGCAGTAGAAAAAGAGGATGAAAATTTATGGATCAATCCTGCATTCAAATCCCAGGTCTTATCATGATTGGCCGGAAATGGCAATCCTCTGTTGATACTGCTGAATATTTTTTCTGTTTTCGACCAGGTCAGTGATGTCCAGCCTTTTGATTTTCCTGCTGTTTTATGCACTAACAACTCGAGGCCGCGACTTTTTGCTTTTCCTGATATCAGGTTTCTTTCCCAGTCCTTGGAGGTGTTGTATATCGGGACTACATTCCTGTCGTCAATCAGGAAATAGAATAGTTCGATTGGAGATGTATATTCCAGAGAATTGCTCATAGATCGGGTGAAAGCTCCTGCATTGATATACATATTTGGATTAAAGTAAAAGGTGTAACTTATACTGGTCTGATCCGCCTGCTGAGGCTTGATAGTTTCTGTGGATGGTACCCAAAGGTCAGATGGCAGACCAAGGCCAGAGTTGGATAGCAGGTGTACATTTTGAGACATCCTGCTGTAAGCCGCAACCAGCATATTTTTATTGTCCGGAGACCAAATGGCTTTGAGCCTTGGCTGTAGGGAGGCATATGATTTTACACCTTGATTGTAAACAGTGTAATGCAAACCACCATAGAGAAAAAATGATGTGTTGATTTTAAAGTTATCTTCCAAATACATCTGATATTGGTGGGCTTTGATGAGAGAGTCTTTGTCTATTATATTGTCTGCATTTCCCTGAAGAATAACCGTGCTTTGTTTGACCGTAGGGTTGAAATTTTGATACAAAGAGTTGATACCGCATCTTATTACATGACGGTCATTGAGGTAATAATCTGCGTCCACCCGGATATTGTAATCTGTGATATTGGATCGGGTGATGACATCCAGTTCGTCCGTGCTGACTGAATCTTGAGTAGTAGTGGTGAATTGATAAGTAGCCCTGGAGCCATTATTGTATTTGATTGCACCTGACTGGAGTTTAAGGCTTATTTTGTCGTTGAGCAGGTAGGTCCACTTGAGAGAAGCAAGCCGGTTGCCCCAGTTAAGGGCATTTTTGTCATACACGTTCAAAGTAAGATCTTTTTCACTAAATATATTTTCTTTGGTTAGCTGCAGCCTGTCGTTGCCTGTATATACTGTAAAACTTAACGTAGATGACTGGCTTAACTGCCTGGTGACCTTTCCTATTATATCAGTATAGGCAATATTGATATCATCATATCTAGTAAATTTTTTTAAAAGGCTGTTGACATAAAAATTGAGCCAGGATGTACGGGCTGTAACAGAATACGTAGTTTTGTCTGATTTTATAGGACCGTCAAAATGAATTTTTGCACCTGCAATTCCTGCAGAAAGGGACACATTTTGTTTATAACGATCCCCTTCCTTGAGATGAATGTCTAGTACGCTTGCGAGCCTCCCTCCGTACCTGGCAGGAAATCCATTTTTTATAAAACTGGCCTCTTTAATGCTCTCATCCATAAATATAGACGAGATGCCTGCTATATGGCTGGTTTCGTACATGGCCACCCCTTCCAGCAGTATCAGGTTCTGATCAGGAGTGCCCCCTCTGACATAAAGACCACTCTGCCCTTCGCCACCTGACTGCACACCCGGCAAAATTCTGGTATTATTGATGATATCAGTTTCGCCTATGATAGATTTATATTCTCTTGTTTTAAATACATCTACTATATGGCCTCCATCTATAAGTTGTAAACCACTCTTGGGGTCTCCTATGACGATGGTGTCTAAAAGGTTATCACTGGTCATGGGCAAATCCAGCATAGTATTTTTCTGAATGGTAATGGTGACCGCTGAGGGTTTATAGCCTAAATATCTGACCTCCAAACTTGCCTCACCCTGGGGCAGATCCATAATATAGTATCCTTTTTCGTTGGTCAGAACAGATATACCACTATGTTTTTCTACTACCAGGGCGCCAGAAACCGATTCACCGCTCATACTGTCAAAAATCCATCCTGTGAGTGTGCCATCTTTATGTTTTTGTCCTTTGGACTGTATGATAATTTTGTTGGGAGGTACAGATATCAGTATCAGTTCATCGTTTTTAAACATTGCCTCCAAGACTTCTCTCAGGCTTCCTGAAGCCAAAGGTGCACTCATTTTGTCCTGATTATTCAGTATGCTTGCATTATAACTAAATACGATGTTATATTTTTCGGAAATAAAGGACAGGTTTTCCTTTATGGTACCGCCTCGAATGTTTTTCTGAAGGGTGATTGTTTTGGCCAATAAGTCACCTTGACCATACGTGATGTTCAGCACCAGTGTCGTCAGTATCACCAGGAAAAACTGATAACAGTGCCTCATATCTTAGCATTTGAAGGATTTTATAATCAGATTCTGGGCAGATAATTCGTAACTGAGTCCTGTCAGTATTTCGAGCTCTTTGAGCACCCGATCTACCGGTTCGTTTTCGAATGTTGTATTGATCTTACATGCATCTACATTTTTTTTATCAGGAAGCACCAGTTTGAGTTCATAATAATCTGCTATACTCTCCAGTACATAATGCAGACTATGATTTTCAAAACGTAAAACTTTGTTTTTCCATGTATCCGGTTTTACAGAAGGCTGCTTGCTGCTTAATACTTTGTCGCCATTGATGGTGAGCATATCACCTACAGTAAGCAAGTAATCATGATTATTAAAACTACATTTTACTTTACCTTCTGTCACATATATCTGCGATTGGTCTTTTCGGGTGTTGATATTAAACTCGGTTCCCAGGACTGTCACTTTGCCATGGAAAATGTCTACAGTAAAAGGTGCCGTTTGGTCTGGGGCAATGTCGAAATAGGCTCTTCCATCCAGCAGCACCGATCTCTGTGCCAGGTAAGTAAGTTTGCCTTTTTTGTCAAGGATGACTTCAGAGCCATCATTTAATCTTATGTTGGAATCTGCCATACCTGTATATTCTTTCCTTGGTTCCATCGTGGTATTATATCTGAATACCAGTATAGAAACCAACAAAATACAAGCAACAGCTGCAATTTTTTGCCAATGGGCCAAAACTCTTATATTGGATGATCTTCCGGTGGTTTGCGCCTCTACAACTGACCAGGCAGCTTTTTTATCTACTTCCTTATAATCTTTAAGTTGGTCTGAAAGATGGTGTATATCTATCCAATTTTTCAATCCAGATTGGTTTTGGTATCTTTATGCCAGTCATGAAGGGCTTGCTTTTCTTCGGCATGTGCGTTACTTAAAAATAATCTTGATATTAAAGCTCTGATACTCATATCTGTAACGTGTGACTATTAATGTTTATTAAATGATTGATTCAACATTTCTCTTAATAACTTTAATGCTTTTCCCATGTGATTCTCCACTGTTTTGATGGAAATATCCATGTGTTCTGCAATTTGAGCGTAAGATAAACCATTTACTTTGCTCAGTGTAAATACTTCGCCACATTTTGGGGGCAATTGTCGTATAGATACGTATATCTGATCCAAAATAACAATTTTTTCTATTTCTGTCTCTTCCACAGGGCTTTCTTCAGTATCATTTTGCAAATAGAGCAATTCCTGATTTATTTTGCTACCTAAGCTTTGTCTGCGTATTATCTCCAGCGCATGGTTACGCACCATAGTGTAGATGTATGATCTGATATTTCTCTCCTGATCCATTTGGTCCCGCTTGTCCCATAGTCTGACAAACACATCCTGTACCACGTCTTCGGCCTGATTCAAATCTCCTGTGATCCTGTAGGCAAAATTGCATAGAGGACTGTAATGGAGATCAAAAAGATTTTTAAAACCGGCTTTGTCCAATGGTATAGATAAAATTTTATAGAAATGACCCGAATTACAAGATGAGTATCCCAGGCAGCATGATGGCAAATGTAAAAAAAAATGATTGTATTATCATGGAAAAGGCTGAAATCATTTCAATTGTAATTCCAGCCGACATGCAGGTGAAAGGATTTCAGCCGTTACAATACTTTTAAATCCCTCATTTGCTACAATTTTTACGTGTAATCAGGTAACCCAGGATACATTCCCATTTATGAGAGCTAAATAAGTCAAAATATGAATAGTTTACTCCCAGGTTTATCCTATCTATGTTTGCGCCCAGATTGATGTAAGGTAGACTATTTTTACCATAACCACCACCTAAGGATATGGATTTGTCTGTACCGAAATTGTAACTGACATCTGTACCTATCATGTAGAAATTATGAGGACCTTGTTTGGTATAGTAAATGTTTGGATGTACGCCCCATTTGTCATATATCATAATATCTACTTTGGTGTATGCAATTATTCTTTGAGTGAGAGGAGCATTGCTACCGAGGAATGATATATTCGGAGTATTTGCATGATTCAGTGATAAGCCAGAATTGGTGGCTATGGAAGATGTAATATGTCCATTAAATGCAAGTCCGACATTTATGTTTGGATAAAGAATACTACCAATTAAATTTTCATTAGGGTCTATTGTTGGATTAAATCCATTTGGACCTATTTGAGATGGCCATCTGACCCCTGCAGTTTTTATGCTGTTTTTTAGTAAACCTGCGGAAATTCCAAGTGACAAATAAGTAGGTCTTCCTTCTATAATATTCAACTTTTTAAGATATGATATATTGAGATTATGACCTTTATTGGTCAAAGTGGCTTCACCAGCAATGTCTGCTAGGTAATAGTACCCAAGTCCTATTTTATCTCCATTTTTTAATTTGATGGGCATATCTAATGAAGCACTATAATTCATAAATGACGAAGTTGCTAGAAACCCGGATTGAGTATTTTGAAAATGTGTGATTACTCTGAGTCCACATGCTGACCCGGTGAGTCCTGCATTTAATTCTGTCGGAATCATCGTATACTGCGACGAAATAGCTTGCTGGCAATAACAGGCCTGCGAAATGAGAATGAATGTTAAAATAGAGATGTATTTCATAATAAGGTGTAATTTTAGAATATTCCTCTTAATTTTTAAAATCATAAGGTCAAATATATAAATAACTTTTTAAATCAAGCTCATATTTCATTAATTCTAAATGATATTATACTTTTATGAATAACGGATAGATAATTTGTTTGAGTCTGTTTATATTTGTCGGTATAAAATCATCACCTTATGCAAAGACGAACCTTTATCAAGGATACAGCAACCTATACTGCCATAGGATTGGCGTCAAACGGTTTTTCTATTGGGCACAATATTTTTTCCGTCGACAAAGTTAAAGTCGGATTTATAGGAGTAGGTGCTCGTGGCAATGGGACTTTAGAATTGGCTTTGCTGCGAAAAGATGTCGTGGTGACTGCAATTTGTGATATAGATAAGGATGCGGCCAATCGGGGTGCTAAATTAGTAACCGATGCAGGACATAAAGCTCCGGCATTATTTACAGATGGTGATCATAGTTACAAAAAGTTGCTGGACCTGAAAGATTTGGATGTTGTATTTATTTGTACACCCTGGGAATGGCACACCCCCATGTCTATCGATGCCATGAAAGCAGGAAAGGCGGTAGCATGTGAGGTGGCAGGCGCCATGAGTATAGACGAATGCTGGCAAATGGTCAGAACTTATGAAGCCACACTGACACCATTTATGATCATGGAAAATGTCTGTTATCGCCGTGATGTGATGGCTGTACTCAATATGGTTCGTAAAGATATGTTTGGTGAGATGATACACCTGGAGGGAGGCTATCAGCATGACTTGCGCGAAGTGAAGTTTAATGATGGTATAAATTATTATGGTGGTGGTGTAGAGTTTGGCGATAAAGGATATAGTGAGGCAAAATGGCGTACAACGCACTCTGTTTATCGAAATGGAGATTTGTATCCTACACATGGTATAGGGCCTATAGGTAGTTACATTCACAATAACAGAGGAAATAGATTTGAGTACCTCACTTCGATGTCATCCAAGGCACGAGGGTTACATAATTACGTCACAGACCATCCAAAAGGAGGCAAAGACCACCCGAATGCAAAAGTCAATTTCAGACTAGGTGATGTAGTGACCACCAATATCATGACCACTAACGGCGAGACAATTACACTGTCACATGATACAAATCTACCAAGACCATATTCACTGGGTTTCAGAGTACAGGGCACTAAAGGATTGTGGATGGATGTCAATAAATCACTCTACATAGAGGGGAAGAGTCCTGCCCACAAGTGGGAACTGGCCGAACCATACCTCAAGGAATACGACCATCCGCTTTGGAAAAAATATGAAAATGATGCCTCTGGCGCTGGCCACGGCGGCATGGACTGGTTTGTCATGAATGCATTCATTGAGGCGTACAAGCGCAAAGATCCTATGCCACTTGATGTGTACGATCATGCCAGTTGGGCAGCAATCACATGCTTATCTGAACAGTCCATATCGCAGGGAGGCGAACCACAATCTTTCCCCGACTTTACAGATGGTAAATGGATGCACAGGAAACCAATATTTGCACTCAATGATGTATATTAACACCATTTTTGTATCAATAATTAATTAATATTTGGCATGAACCATGAATTAGCGGGTAAGGCTGTTGGTATTTTGAAGGATCTGGTAGCTTTTGAGGTGTTGGGAGGGCAGTCCAATCTAAGCATTCTGGATTATATCATTGCATTCCTGAATGATCACAACGTGGAGTACCATCTTGTTCCAAACCAGGATTTGACAAAAGCATCGCTGCATTGCCGTATCGGCCCCGCTGTGGATGGTGGATTGATACTGTCAGGACACACTGATGTAGTACCAGTGTCAGGACAGGACTGGAAAAGTGATCCGTTTTTACTTACAGAAAAAGATGGGCTTCTTTATGGTAGAGGCTCATGTGACATGAAAGGATTTTTGGCATGTTGTCTGGCATCTGTCGAAATCTTGCAGGCATCACCATTAAAACGGCCAGTTTACTTTGCTTTTTCGTATGACGAAGAGATAGGGTGTCTCGCAGGGACTGCTCTGGCTACAGCTATAAGGTCCTATTACACAGAAAAACCCGAGTTTGCCATAATAGGTGAACCCTCCATGATGCAGCCCATAACAGGTCAAAAAGGCATCTGTGTACTGCAAACTACCGTGACGGGTTCTGCTGGGCATAGCAGCAGAATCAGACAGGAAGTAAGCGCCATCCATGTAGCTGCCCGACTAATCACTTGGCTGGAAGACAAAATGGATCGAATGATTGCAGATGGGCATATAGATGATAGATTTTTTCCACCTCATTCCTCAATGCATGTAGGAAAGGTGAGTGGTGGTATTGCCCCCAATGTGATTGCTGACAAATGTACCTTTTTCTGGGATGTACGTATCATACCTGCAGATGATGTGTACTCAATTCTGGGAGAATTTAATACTTATTGCCAAGACCTGGAAGCCGAACTAAAGCTGCGTTTTGACGGTGCTTCTATTGTCACAAGTGAAGACCATCCCCCAGTGCCTCCATTGGGTACAAATTCCGACTCAGACATAGTACCGCTCATCCAAAAAATATCAGGTCATCATGTTTTAGGCACAGTATCTTACGCAGCGGAGGCAGGACAATTTGCCGAACAAGGATTTAAAACGGTCATTTGTGGTCCGGGCGATATAGCTCAGGCGCATAGAGCCAATGAATATATTTCCATTAGCCAGATGGACGAATGTCTACAGATGATAGGCAGACTGGCTGCTGAGTTTTCACATTGATAGCGACAAATATCCTGGGTTTTAAAGACTTTCTCTGGTTGCTAACTTTTCATATGCTCTTTTCAATTCATAGAGCTTACTGATTTCGTATATACCATCTGCCTTATCCAGTGGGATGCTTTCGATCTGGTCTGAATAAACATGGGCCATAACTGCATTACTATTTGTTTTTACTTCTATATCATTTCCTGCTATCCAAACAGATATTACACCTAGAAGGGCCACAGAAACAGCAGCTACAGAGATGTTTCTGTAGAAGGTCAATTTTTTCACATTTCTAGATTTCTCCAGTTTTGCGTCCAGTTTTAACCATGCATTTTCTGATGGCGCCACCCTGTGTTGCTGTGCTGATTGAAATAATGGTGATGGTGTACTCATGATCTGTTTAATTTATAAATCAAATTTTCTTTTTTTTTAAGGATGTCGAGGATCTTCTTTTTTGCAAGAATAAGTTGTGACTTCGACGTGTTGATACTGATGCCCAATAATTCTGCTATCTCTCTGTGTTTAAAATCTTCAAAAACATACAGATTGAAAACTGTTCGGTAACCTAGAGGCAATTCATCCAGCACTGCCATGATTTCATCAAAGTTAAAATTTTCTTCGCCCTCAACTGCGGTATCCGCTATATCGGTCGCCGGAAGCTCCACTGTCATGTGCAAATTAGTCTTTTTTCGCAGAAACATAAGAGATTCATTGACCATAATTCGTCTCATCCAGCCTTCAAAACTTCCCTCACCTTTAAAGTGATCGATTTTTGTAAATATCTTATAAAAGGCTTCTATGAAAATGTCTTCGGCATCCTGCGGAGATTTAAGGTATCTCAAACATACAGCATACATCTGATCCTTATACTCATTGTACAACATCTTTTGCGCTTCAGGATCCTGATTTTTGCAATTTGTGATGATATGTTCGAGGTGAAGGGTCACTTTACTTTGACTTTTATATTGTGATGATGCAAAAATATGGTATTTTGGTGTGCTGCGAAGATAAAAATATGAGTATATTTACCTGACTAAATTTTTTTATGGACTTTCCTGAATTACTCTCCGACAGACTGATATTAAGGCAAATTGTCAACGATGATGCCCGGGTAGTGTTGCAAGGTTATAGCGATGCCCGGGTCAATGGCCATATGTCAGTGTCTTACCATAGTCTGGATGAAGTACAGGAACAACTCACCTGGTATGAGGAACTTTATAACAATCATACCGGAATATGGTGGGGAATTTGCTTGTCTTCCACGGGAGAAATGATTGGCAATGGTGGGTTTCATCTATGGCATCATACACACCGTACCGCCGAATTGGGGTATTGGCTGCTTCCTGAACACCAAAAAAAAGGATATGCTTTGGAAGCTATGAAGGCCATGATTCTGTATGGTTTTAATGAAATGAACTTGCATAGAATAGAGGCAATTGTTGATTCCGGCAATCACCCAAGCAGTGCATTGCTGAAAAAACTAGGATTTAGTCTTGATGGTATCAGGAGGAGTGTGAGTTTGTCAATGGTCAGTTTGTCAGTCTTGAAATTTGGTCCATGCTTGCTGATGATATTGAGCGAAGGCCTTGAGAAATCAACAACTTTGGCATGGTTTGCACATTATTTCGTTTTTACAACTTTAATATAATACCTAAAAAAAATGAGTCTTCCCTACATTAAGGATCATACTTTTCATCAGGCCGATTGTCTCAACAAACCATTGGAGAAAGCAGAATATGAGTATTGTCAGTTTCTGAATATTGATATGGGTTCGGCAGATCTTTCTGGATTCAGTTTTACCGATTGTACATTTGTGGGCTGTAATCTCAGTATGTCCCGAATAAGCAAAACCTCCTTCAAAAGTATAAAGTGGAAAGGATGCAAAATCATGGGTTTAAAATGGGATGAGTGCAATCCTTTTTTGTTTTCAGTATCATTTGAAGACTGCATGCTGGACTTGTCTATATTCTATGGTGTCAGGCTGAAGAAAACATCATTTGTACGATCATCACTGAAAGAGACAGATTTTTCAGAAGCAGATCTCGAGCACGCTGTTTTTGAAGATTGTGATTTAGCGGGAGCTGTATTTGATGGCAGCAACCTGTCACAGTGTGATTTTAGCACAGCCAGACAATACATCATAGATCCGGAGCAAAACTACATCAAAAATGCAATATTTTCCTGGCCTGGTGTATCCGGATTGTTGGTAAAGTACGGCATACGGCTGGTAGATTGATGTTTATTTATTGATTTCAGTTTGTAATGTGGACCCTGACCATATCACCGGGACACAAGTCCGTTTCACTGTCAGGGTATTTCTATCAGACAGTTGGCCCTGCTGAAAGATTGAAGTTTGAAGGATTCCTGGCTTCCCAGAATGTTGACTTCAGACCCATTTATCATTCCTTTTAGAAAATGTGTAAAACCTGACTTTTTATGGTATGGATTGGCCAACTTCGAAATGGAAGTGACAGGTCTGTTGTTTGTGCCTGTCATTAAATCAATGGCCAAAGTCACGTAAAGATAAAAACATGTCAATACGGAAGAAGGATTTCCCGGCAGCCCAAAAACAATTTTTTCATTTTGCCTGCCACAATACAAAGGCTTACCCGGTTTTTGTTTGACTTTATGAAACAACTGTCTGATTCCGCAGGCTTGTGTTGCAGCAAGGACATAATCATAATCACCCGCACTGATACCACCGGTGAGCAATATCA
Organism: Saprospiraceae bacterium; assembly: GCA_016714765.1. Classification (GTDB taxonomy): domain Bacteria; phylum Bacteroidota; class Bacteroidia; order Chitinophagales; family Saprospiraceae; genus OLB9. Next base: position 186,257 of record JADKCF010000008.1, read on the forward strand.
TATCTGCCTCCTCCATTGCTTTTTTAAGGGTATCAACCAGATGGTCCAGTTCATCGGGGGCTTTGTGTATTTTTACCATATCTGTTTTTATTCCGATTTGCTGTAAGGCAGCCATCAGAGTAAATGAGTTGGATTCGTATACCTGTCCCTTGAGTAAAGGGGTACCGGGAGTCTGAAGTTCATTTCCTGTCACAATGATGGCGACAGCAGGTTTTGACTTTACCCTTACCCTGGAAATGCCAAGGCTGGCTAAAAAGCCAACAGCGGCAGGTGTGAGAATGGACCCGCATGACAATGCAAGGTCTCCTTTTTGTATTTCACTGCCTACATCTCGTATGTGGTCTCCTTTACTGATAAGGTCTCCATCTATTGTCAAACGATTGTCAGTAACACTTGTTTTTTCTACCATCACGATTGTATCGGCAGTATCAGGAACTTCTGCACCCGTAAAAATTTTTACTGCTTCATCGTCCCTAAGTTCTATGTTTATTTGGCTACCTGCTGCTATGGTTCCACGTATCTGCCAGGATATATTACAGGGATCGGCTGCATAACGGAATGCAAACCCATCCATGGCTGATTGCCTGAATGGAGGGATGTTTATCTCCGAAATGATGTCTTCGCTGAGTACATACCCCCATGCCTGCTCTATTGGCAATATGATGTCTTTCAGAGGGCTGACATTTTTTCTTATCACATCTTTGGCTTCATTCACTGTAATAAGTTCCATGCTTTTAGATTTAAAAAATTGGATAAAAATCAACCACCTATGGTGATCATACTGCGGTTTTGTATGGCAGAAATATCTACATTTCCGATTTCAGCTTTAAACTGGCCTCCCAATTCGCTTGCTTTTTCGAGTATATTGCCGGTGATCAGTGGAAGTATGTCTTTGCCTTGCCTGAACGGAGTCAGCAGGTCTGTTTCGCCTTGAGAAAACAAACAGTTTTTCATTTTTCCGTCAGCAGTGAGTCTCATCCTGTTGCAATCGCTGCAGAAAGGTGCACTCATGGTACTGATGACAGCAAAGGTGCCGGCATACCCGTCTATTCTGTATTTTTTGACTGTATCGTGTTTTTCCCTTTCGAGGGGCATGATAGGGTAGTGGTCGCTTACCCTTTCGAGTATTTCTTGCCAACTGAAGACTTTTTCATGCTGCCATTTGTTGCCGCTGAATGGCATAAATTCGATAAATCTGATATGTAAGGGAATATCTTTAGTCCACTCCACAAAAGACATGATTTCATTGTCATTGATGTTTTTTATGACCACCATATTGATTTTGACATGGAATTGCCGGGATAATAGAAGCTGTATATTGTCATATACTTTATCGAAATAGTCTCTTTTTGTTAGAAGCGCAAATTTTTCCCTATCCAGTGTATCCAGGCTTATATTGACTGATGTTAGACCGATTCTTTCAAATTGATGAATAAAATCGTGGATTCTGATTCCATTGGAAGTAATAGCAAGTTTGACAGGAAGGCGTGCAAGTCTGTCTATGATGTCCTCGGCATCTTTTCTGATCAGAGGTTCGCCACCGGTAAGTCTTATTTTTTGAACACCCTGATTAACAAAAATCTTTGCCAATGCTTCTATTTCATCTGCCTGCATCAGTTGATTTTGAGGTGTGAAATCATAGGATTCATCCGGCATACAGTAGAAACACCTGAGATTGCAATTGTCTGTGAGTGATATCCTAAGATAATTGTGTCTTCTGCCGTGTGTATCTATAAGTTGGTCTACCATTTCTAATAAATCAGAGTTTTATGAGTTTGTATGTGCTCACGGACGAGTTGTTTTGTACAGTAATATGATACAATCCTGCTTTTTGATCTGTCAGGTCTATGATGGTGTGATAGTTGAGGGACTTCAGATCCTCAATATATTCATGTCCAATGACTTGGCCTACCTGATTTCTGACAATCACTTTTACTTGCCCCGAATACCCGGTTAGTTCCAGATTGGTCAATCCTGAGCTTGGATTAGGATAGATTTTTATTTGACGACCAGACAATGGCTCTTCAGTGCTATTGATCAGTCCGGTTGTGAAATTAAAAGTAAGCTCTTTACCAAAATCAGGCTGGAAAAAATGCCAGCTGCTGTTGAGCCCTTTAGCTCTGATGGAACCATCACCGTCACCATTGGCCCACCAGCTAATACCATTATCGGCAGCGTCTGTAAACTGCAGCTGATAGCAACCACTCAGTCCTTTGATCGTGTCCTGATACAATGTGAATCCCTGCAGATTTGATTTGCTGGTTCGTATGACATTGCCTGCCTGGTCTTTCAGCGTCCATTTGGTTTCATTTGCCATACTGTTGGTTTTCATTACTATGACTAAGTCACCCATGACGTGAGGGGCAAGCACATAATTTTGGGTTAGTCTGTCATTTTTGGAGTATTCATCAGTACTATTGTTTATTTTTTCTATATATGCAGTGAATTGCTGGCCAGCATACCAATTTTCTGGAGCTAAAGAAGGAAGATTGATTTTTTGGGTCTGTAGAAAAGACAGATTACCTGACCACAGAAAAGTTGATAATTCAGTACCCTCAATGCCATATTTTATTATGGCTGAAGTGAGGGCGTTTTTGCCGTTATTTTTCAAAATAATGACTGGTTGTTGACATGTAGGATTTATCCTGCTGTTTTTCACATTGGTAGATGGAGCTAAGATTTCTTCTATTGCAGCGTCATTGATAAAATTGGCTTCCCCATATTTTACAAGGTGTGAACTGACGATATATCTACTGTCACCGGAAGCGGTATTGATACCATAATCGATTGTGAATGGCACACCAACAGATACCAGTGGCATGATCTCATATTCCCTGACATCGCTGGGTGCTCCCGGACACCATCCGGCGCGGTCATACACCCAAGTACCCCCTTGAGGATAAACCGGATTGTCGGCACACTCCTTCCACAATGGCCATAAAAACTCCACGGGACCACTGTTTATATTCAGACTATGTGTACGTGAAATAAATTCTCCTTCTTGCCCATGACCTGTGGCGACTGTACGTATCTTCATTGATTTTACATCAGGTCCGGCAACATGTGTTCGTGGCTCCAGATGGTTGTTATTCAGTATGGAAGTATATCCATAGGCCGTAGCAGGCCAAATGGGTTGTATAGACAACAGATTGCGACTGGGCTTTCCTTTGATGAAGGCAAATCTGATGTCTATGTCTTCTTGCCATTCACCACCTTTATCCATGAGAAGCCTCTTTTTGTTTTTCAGAATTGAACCAAAATCAGTTACATCAAATACCCACGTTTTTCCACCTTCACCCAAATCCAGTCCGATTCCATAGGGTGTCACAAAAGAAAGTAGCTCATATTTGGATGGGCTTTTTGTGAAATAAGTCAGGTCTTCAATAAAAAGTACTCCTTCTTCAGGTACCTCAACCTCCTCTATCACATTTTCGTTTTCATCATATACCGGAAAAATACCTGAAGCCCAATAGTAAATCGGCACACCTGCAATAAGGGCACCATTTGTAACGGTATATGGTAACACTTTTGTGGGTGCATTGATTACAGAATCCCTTACAGCAACATCATTGACGCTAAGATTGAAATTGCCGGTGATGAATGAAATATCTGGTCTAATACCATTTTGTTCATATTCTTTGAAGACTTCAGCTCCACGAAAATTTTTTCTATATGGGTTTTCCGAAAAAGTTGCTGTCAACTGTAATGTTGATTTGTCTTTTATGGTTAAACCTTCTTGTTCATTCATATCATAATAGGCAAGCACATTAGAATTTAATTCGGGAATATCACTTGCAGACTGGTACATCAGCGAGGCAATCTCGTCAACTGACAGCTCTTTGTTCCAAACTGCAAAGTCATCAATGCTTCCGTAATAAGGGATGGTGTTTTTTATATCAGAACCCAATACGAAATGGTCAATTTTTATTGGTTTTGTCTTTCCGTTACCCGAATGCCAGAGGACACCGTTAAGGAAAATTTTCATACTTCCGGAAGCAGTATTTTTGGTAAATGTCCAGTGATTCCATGTTCCCTCATACTCAGCAGCCACTGCTGCTTTGTCTATCCTGTCAGTACCTGTACCGTCACTTCCACAATCCCAGTATATACGGGCATTGGACCAGGGCAAGTGCACATTGAGCTGCCTGTTTTCGGCATTGTCTTCCGCATACAGGACCGAATTATTGGAGGGCAGGACGCCGGCATTTCCTTTGGCCCAAAATGTGATACTGATTTGTTGATTGATTTGTTGCATGCCGGTGACAGGTATGTCAGCATACCCCTGACCATTGAACTCAATGTACTGGTCAGTAGATGGTATGCTCAGATTGTTTTTTTTGCTGCTTTGGCTGGCTACCAATGCCAGATTATTTATTTCACCAATGTCAGATGTATATGAGATTTCTATAACAATATTATCGCTTCCATCATGCGGAATAGTGAATGGAGTATGAAAAATTACATCATTTTTCTGGGAACTTGTAAACGTAATTTTACTATTTACCACTTCTTTAAAATCCAGCTCACGAATGAGTGATGTATTCAGTTCATCCGTTTTTGTTATGGCCAGTCGTATTTTTAAAAATGAAATTTTACCATTTCCACTGGTATTAAATTGTATACCTGTAACCTTGTTGGCAGTAAGGAGCCCGTTTAATTCTGCAGCATTATACATATAGTAACTTTTCAGTGCTTTATTACCCTTCCATGGGATGGACCTGTCATCATCGAATGGGCCGGCTTCATTATAGGCTATTCCAGACTGGCTATTGACGATTACATTTTTTTGAAGGTATGAGCGGTAGGCATATGTTGGCGAAGTGGTGTAATAAAAATAATTGTCAGTAATGCCGGGGATGAGGTAGTTCGGATGCAACGCCTTCAGAGAATCTACACCAGAAGAATCTATGATGTTCGTGTTGCAACTGTAATCCCACTCACCGCAACCTTTATTTCTGTCACCTGAAGTGGAAATAAGACCATCCTTACACCGCATGGAGTAAAACAAAAGTATTTTTTCGTATTGATTATGATCTCCGCCAGGAAACTGTATCATACTATCCCGGGAGTTGGAGCCATAGTCAAAAGTTTGTACCCAAACCGTATCCTGACTTTGGATATTGGTTAATACCAATATATTAAAGATGAACAACGGTAAAGTGTATTTTAAACTGAAACTAAGCATGTCAAAACTATTTGTGTCGTAAAGTTAGTAAAAGGATGATAGTTTATAAAATTATCTTTCTGATTTTGAAATTCTAGTCATTTGAAGAATTAAAGGAAATATGAATTATTTAGATAAAACTGTGATTGAGATCAAGCCTTATCATATATTTGGTATCCAGTACTCATATCATGCAAATATATAAGGTTTATGGCAAACTACCAAGAATCATGGCAAAGCCATTGCAACACAGCGACGTAGGTGCAACCTACGCCGAACGGAGTGATTATTGTGGAATAGATTTATGCTGTTTTATATCTTTACAAAATGCGATTTGTGAATTTTCTGTCCTGTTTTATAAATTACCCAATAATTGCCTTTTGGGAGGAGTGATGTGCTTATTTTATTTTCATATCTTTCGTATTTTATAGGTAATTTCTTTCCATCAGCACTTAATACGGCGATAATTTCTATTTCTGTATTTAATACATTTTTGATAAATAGAATATCGCTTGTAGGATTTGGATAGACTATGTCTTCATGATAACTTAATACTTCTTCTGAAGATGAAGAAGTGCATCCTGCCAATATTTGATTAATTGATCTACAGCCTGGGGAGTTGTCAGCATTGACATCAATTGCCCTGCCTATTTCTATGTGTTCACAAATACTCATAATAGAACACAAGCCAAGTCTTTTATTGTATTGGATTTTAATATAATTCATGAATTTTACATCACCAAACTCTTCTATATTGTTTAAAGATCTATTATGTGTTATATATAATCCACGCTATGTCAATTGAACCGATAGTGTCTAAATTACTAAAAGATCCACTTAGGTTTTTCAAAGTATTATTGTATGAAATGGTTAAATTAATTGTTTTTTTCAATTTTTTGAAACAATTTAAATTCTGTAAGTTATCATTTTGAGATATTTGAATAAAATCTGCAAATTTTGTATCATTATATCCTTCAAAATTTTCCAAATTTGTATTATTGACTAATTCAAATACAGAACCAATAAAATTAGCATTTTCTCCTATTTTTAATATGGCAAGTTGTGGGTTAGAAGAAATATTTATGGCATTAAAAGTTAAAGTGCTATTAGAAAAATCAAGATATCTTAGGTTTGTATTTTCTAAAATGATAATATCATTAGCAATATTATTTACATTAAGTGCATTGTTGTTTGTGCCGTTGAACGCTTTGAAGAATGTTAGATCTTCATTTTGTATTAAAACGATACCTACATCTCCCAAGTCGTTGTCGAATAGAATTGAATCAATCCCTGTATTCCTGAGCAAAGAAAACCTGAATAGATATTTAAGAGAAGGGAAATGGTCAATTTTTCTAAGTTCTTTAGTATTTCCTTCTATGTGCATGGTGAAGATAAATTCTACATTGTCCATAAAATCTAAACTTTTCAGTGCAGGGCAATCCATTACTTTAAATGTCGAGATTTTTCTAACCAACAAAAATTTTTCTATCCACACCAGATTATTATTATTCTCTATTCTAAATTCATCATCTATCAATATATTAGAAAGGCCCACGATACTATCCAGACTGACATCTTGTATAATCAGGCTTCCCGCTATTTGTTCTATGTGTCTAAAAGCTCTTATGTCTTGTATATTGTTCCCAGTGATTATCACATGTTGTGCTTCGATTATACCACTTGGAAATAAGATGGGTAGGGAATCTAAATGAGATTGTCTATTGATAATGAGAGAATCCAATTTTTGACTCAAAGCAATATTTGAAATCAGGACTACTACCCAAAAAAGAAAGAAAATTCGTATCATTTGTGTTTGTCGATTTTGTTAATGGATTCTTTATAGTTTAACAAATTTTATTTGACTATGAGGTGTCTTTATCGCATACATTCCATTTTGAAAGGTAGTTACATCTAGATCATCTTCTGCGATAACTCCTTGGTATACCGTTAATCCAGAAGTAAGATTTATAATCATTATATTTGTGCCAACAGAAATACCTTTTATTGTGAGCTTATTGGATACAGGATTTGGGTAAATAACTATGTCTTGATTTATTGGGTTCTGTGTATTCACGGGTGAGCAATCTATTGATTTTCTCGGCAATAGATCCCATGTATGTGCATATTTTGCTTTTAATAATTTCGTTGGATTTTTTGGATCTTCTGGCAAGGTAATGTACTTATTAATGTAACCCACATCTTCTACTTCATCAGCAGTAGGATTGCTAATCAAGTGTAAATATGGAGAACTGCCCAAACCTTGCATCCATATCCTTCCATCGGGAAAGTAATTTACCACAGTGAAGTCATCAAAACTTGCAGATTCACTACCAGTGGCATTTCTATTGTATTGTATGATAGTATCTTGATCTACCAATAAGCCTGTTTGATTTGTCAAATCTTTTCTGACGAGTGAATATCGTTCACTGATATACAAATAACGATCATCCTTAGAAAATATAGCATCCATTTTGGCACCGTAACGCTCAGGTCGTGGGAAAGAGTCTAATGATATTCTGTGGGTCACTTTGCCCTCGCATCTATCAAAACTCATCATTTCTATGTATTGGGTAAAGGGTTTTTGAGAGAAATTAGACTTTACGTAATGTCTATAATTTAGCCTTACAATCTTATCTCCCAGATAATTGAATCTTGTTGTTCCGTTGCCAAACCAAATATGTTTGATATTTGTTTCTGAAAATTGGAAATTACCTTTGACTGTTGCTGTGCTGTCAGATACCATAACTGAATATGCTGTGGAGTTGTGTTGACATGGGGCAAGTATCCAATAGTCTTTTGCATTAGCATGCTGAACAACCATAAGACTTTTATGTATCATGAAGTCTTTCACAATGGGAATATCTCGCTCATCAGGAAAGATGAAAAGGTGTCCGTCTTTATACATCCTTATTTTTGCCATGTATAAGTTTTCAGAAGTATAACCAAATTCTGCTTCACCACATTCTTCCATGTACGGGAGACTAAAATTATCAACATCATATTTCCAAACAAAATCTTGGTAGAATAACAACCAGAGTGAATCGCTCGATGTAGGTAGTATTACCGCACTATTGATCGTTTCTGTCTTAAAGTGGCTTGCTTGTGTGGTTATCATTTCCCATGATTTTGTCCATCCTAAACTATCACCATTGGGGATAGTGTCGCCATTGATACTCCAAACAAATTTACCATTGGTATATCCTACAATATTATTTTTTTTGTCTGTAATGGTCAATACTTGTTCAAAATTTTCTTCTATACTTTCATTAATGTTAATATCAAAAGTACCACTTTCTTCATTGTATCTTAAGTTGACAGCACTTAAAGATTTGTCGGGTTTATATATGTAATTGAGCCCTTGAGCACTTAGCGCCGCTATAGAAAAATAAAAAAATATAATTGAAAATTTCACTTTATACATTACATACATTACAAAGCGTTTATTTTTTCCTTCTTGAATAGTGATTGTAAAAGGACTTAAAAGACATTCTCAAAACTTTTGTCATAAGGATTGAGAATGTCTTATACTAAAAGTGTCTTATTCTATTTTGATAAATTTGAAAGTGGATACATGATCCACGCCACTAACTTTTAATATGTAAATGCCATTTTTTAGAGTAGAAACATCAATACGCTCAGCTTGAAAATTATTTACGCTATAGAGTATTGTTCCTTCGATACTTAAAATTTCCACGGCTCTACCTTGTACATCTTTTACGTATAAAGTATTGGTGACAGGGTTGATATACTTTTGGTTCCTTTGTTTCAATAGATTTAGAAGTTCTCTGCTCCAAACACGCACCTTCACTAAATTCAATTTCCAAATGCATACACAATGCCGCGGCTAATTTTTGACCAGGAGAATCGTACTCGGTACAATCTTCTGCCAGACTTTATTTCTGCTTTACGATTTTGGGATGCTATCAGGTCTCTGTTATATTCTAAATACCAGATTAATGCATTCTTGTACTTGTTGATCGAATTTTCTTCAGATTGAACTTCATTATACTCTCCTATAAATTGATTGATCATATTGTGACGCATTTCTTTGCTTTCATTCGCTCGATCTTGATTTGCACTTATGACCTCATTCAATAAATGATAATCACCCATATTGTCCAAAGTTACATTTTTCATTTTTTCTTGGATTTCTGTTACGGACGTTGTATTTCTTACAGTGTTTAATGAGACCATCAAATCATGTATTTCTGGAAGTTTATATACTTCTTGAGGAATACTTTGATTTAACAATGCTTTTAAGATTGGATCATCTTTTAGATTAGGGCACAGTTTTAATAACCTATTTACAATTCTCATATTTTGTGACTAATCCTTTACTGCTCCTTTACTCCTTCTTGATCACTTCTACACTTCAAAAGCTTTATAATTAATTTTTTAATTTAGTTTAGTTGATTCGCATCACAAATCTGACCGTTATTATTTGAGCCGGGTGGAATGCCTTGTGTACAAGTAAAACTTGAATTGCCAGTATTTTCCATTATTTCATCAGGAGTATGAGCTGGATGTTCATTCGCTAAATTTGATACAAAAAAGGTACCATCACTGTAACCTGGTTTTCCTATAACTTCAGCACCATTAAAAAATTTGTTTCCTTTATCTACTTGATCATTAAATGAACAATCAAATGTTAATCCACCTACATCATTGAAAAAATTCTCTCTCAGATCTATTAGTGTCATTTCTTCAACACTCATTCCCCAAATTAAAATTGTTGCAATGATAAATAGTATTCATACAAAGATTCTCCCTCATGAAATGCATGGAATTTTTTCTTACTTCCACTTCTGTTGTTTCATCCAAACTTACATTTCCAGTAATGGTGGTATTATTAATTATTTTAATCTTATTACCAAATCTGGAATTAATCCTTTGCAATCTAGGATTATTGGAAATATTTGTTCCTTCACTAAAATACAATTCAATCCCAGCCCAAGAAGTGAAATCGTTGTTAGTAACTTTTTCATTAGTTCCAATATTTGAATATAAATCCCATGTAACCCATGGAGATTGACTTTTACAATTAGTATAAATTAAATTGCTCGAATTAGATGTCTTTACTGAATTTTGACCATTAGAAAAATTACAATTATCAACCATAAACCTGTTGAATTATTTAATCTAATCCAGACCCACCAGAAAATTAAGCACCTACAACAAAAGAAGATGGGTTTGCAATTATCACAAATAATGTTTTGCATCGCTTCCTTGCTATAATTTGATTGTCCATCATCATTAGTGCCAAAAAACTACCATTAAAGGCCTTGATACAAAAGTATTAGGGGCATCTAATCCGACAAAGTCACTTGAATAAAAATCAATAAATGCCCCACTATTTTCTATATTTATCGGCGCATTTTTAAAGCGGCAATCAAAACTACAAAGTACCTATTGGTCTTGATCTCGATGGAACCTATGGTACTTAGCGTAGTATTAGCATCAAAAGAAAAAGATCCTCTATTTAATGCTGACATTTTTTGGAGTCCTGTTATGTTAGAATTTCCAAAAAATATATAGCTAAGAGCAGTGCCAGCGGGATTGGCTATAATTTCAGAGCCACTTTGACCGATTACAATACAGTTGTTGAAAGCATGTCCAGTTGGACTGTCTTTTTTTAGTCTTGATCCAGAAGAAATGACCATTTCAACACCTGAGAAATTTGCTGACAAATCCAATACAAACTCACCAGAAACACAAATCTTAGGAGATGTTATTACTGGATCAGTATAGCTGTTACCGCTATTTGTGCCTGGAATGAAAGAGATTAAATTTGCGTTCATCGCACTAGATAGACTAGGAACTCCTACGTTTGACCCAACTTTAATGTGAGTTGAAGGACATTGAGCAAAGGAGGTGACAATATTAAGCCACGAAATAGCAATCAAGAAAAGTCCATTTCTCAACCAATTGATGTTTCTTGTTTCAGAAAGAAAGAAAGAAAGAAAGAAAGAAAACTTGTTTGTTCTCATTGTAATAAAATTTAATAAGTTAAAAAAATAATTTATTCCACACATTAAGGTAGTTGTTTCAGAACTCGGCCATATTTATTTTCTTCTTTATCTGAAAATTAGTACCAAAGAATCATTAGTAAAAAAAACTACTTTACTACGGCTAACCTTTTTCCTTTTCATCATTGTAAATTGGTTTTTTCTTTATTTTATCACTTTTAACAATGGGAAATCAAAATAAGCCAAATATTTTCTTTTTTTTAATAACAATTCCTGAATTGAATGAATTTTTAATATCTTCTGCAATGTACGTTTTATTTTTGAAATGAAAAAAAATAAATGGGTTAATTTTGATCTTGAAGCGTCCAACTATTATGCCCAAGGAAATCTATTCTATTAATCCCAAAATTATCTAAAATAATATCATACAAAAAATTATTATTTTTAGCAAGTGACAGTAAACTATCAGTTAGCATGTATAATGTAAAATAATCATTGTCAGGATTATCAAATTCTTTTGTATATCTGCTTTATAAGCAGTTCCATTCATTTATCCAACGCCACCTATAGTCAGCTACCTTTTTACAGCAATAATTTGTCTTTTGCATCTAATTCTCGAGGATCTATACGGACGATTGAAACTATCAAATCGATCTTTTGAAACGCCATAGTATCTATCAACCGACCAGCAATCGGAAATCACAGTGGCACATAAAAAACGTAATATAAAAAATGGATTTCATGGCTATTTATTTAAATTCATTAATGGGTGACTCCCTGCTAGGCGTAGGCTGCGCCTACGTCTCAGTGTTGTCAAATTTTTAATTTGAAAATGTGCTACCCCCACAAATCCATATCGTATATGACAAACAAATGATTCATTTCTATAAAATTCCATATTTATTGTCCTGATTATATATCTGATCTCTGTATTGATGGATACAAATATAGCATTTTTTGTCTTTTGCGACAATTTCTTTAGCGTTTGTACTTATGTTTATGGCAAAGCCATGCGAACACTCCGACATAGGCAGGAGCCTATGCCGAGCAGGGATAGTAAAGGCACAAGTTACAAACTTGCGCCAGCAGGGGAGCATACATGGCAAGATGGCCGATGCGATAGACTTGGTACTGTGGATGTTTATCATGTATGGTTTGTTTTTAAATTTTAGGGGTTAGGTGTTAGGGCTTAGGTATTAGGTTTACTTTATTATTTATTATGTTCAATCATTTGACTCTTTAGAATGTATAATCCAATATTTATATATGATCATCTATCTGTTCTTCATCGAATAAACGGATCTCTGTGTTTTTGAGAGAGTTAATGGCTGCCCTCAGGTAATGGTTCTATATGTTCATATCTGAGGGTATTTCTATTAAAAATTCCTATCTTTTTGTGTTGGGTATCTACCATATAGATAAGATGCCCATCTACTTCTAGTGGTTTGAATCTAGAGCCAAACGTATAACACTCTACCTCCTTAAAGTAATCCTTTAAGTAATGATAAGACATCTGCATCGTCTCTAAATCCAACTCCCAATAATAAAATATTGCAAAACATATGATCTTACTTTCATCTTTCAATAATATGGCTTCGTTTGTGTACGGTATAACGGCATATCCTTGCTCAACTCTAGGCATACCTCGATAGGATTCGCCTGTAGCATAAGGTAGATCTCTCAAGAAATGAAGTAAAGCTCCTGTTTCTTTATGCAGACACATCAAGCCATAATTGTCCATCTCAAACCAAAGCTGATCTTTGTAAATACCGAGTGGTTTGCCCACTTTGTGCGGATTGTCAAAAGGATGAATGGAGTGGAGTTTATGTAAATGGTCATCTAGATTAAAATGCCAGAGTTCAGTCTTTTCGTACAAATCTAAAAGTGAAAATTGATTTCTGGTGCGTTTATCTATGATCGGATTACTATCTGTAAAACATAAAGCATATCTATCAGAGAATATTTCAATAGTGCCGAATTTTTCGTATTTCCATATCAACTCTTCTCGCTTGTAAATATATTTTATCGCAGGCGTTTCAAGTTGGTTTGTTTTTTCAAAAGAATATGTTTCCGAATAAATAAAGTAATTGCAAAAAACTCTTATCTCCTTCTTGCCATCTATAATTTTTTTAAAAGTCTTTGTAAAAATATCAAATTGATAACAATCTTTGTTTTTATCTCTCAAAAAGAAACAATTCTCCCAGTAGTTTATAGGTCCATTATTATGATTAAAGGAATTTTGAAATATAATTTTTGCATCATCATCGAAGACAGTAATTTGATTTAAATCAAAATACTTTTTTGATAAAATTATATAATTTGCCCCAATATTATACCAAACTTCATTTACATCGTAGGAATGGATCAATTTCATTTTCAAATCATTGAACTTTAATAAAATTTAACCAAGTAGAATCGTAGGTTTGGGAATTAAGCCAAACTAACAAATCACTACTGTCATCAAAATTTTGACCAGACACACTTTGCCACCAGGCCATTGAGCTATTTGTCCAAAAATATTGCGCATCGGTCTGATACATTTTTAAAAATTTACTTCTTACATATTGAGTAGTTGCATCTGGACCATCTAAAGTAACCCCCGTTAGTCTTAGGCTGTGCCTACGTCTAAGTGTTGTCAAATTTTTAATTTGAAAATGTGCTACCCCCACAAATCCATATCGTATATGACAAACAAATGATTCATTTCTATAAAATTCCATATTTATTGTCCTGATTATATATCTGATCTCTGTAATGATGGATACAAATATAGCATTTTTTGTCTTTTGCGACAATTTCTTTAGCGTTTGTACTTATGTTTATGGCAAAGCCATGCGAACACTCCGACATAGGCAGGAGCCTATGCCGGAGCAGAGGGGATAGTAAAGACAAGATTACAAACTTGCACCAGCAGGAGATATGAGGTATATTTTCATCTTTTATTTTCTTTTATTTTGTCGATTAATTTATCTAAAATCACCTTATCTATCTTGTCTATTCCTTTACAAAAACACTCCTGTTCTGCATCTATCGTTGAAATACAATAGGGAGTTTATTACTAATAAATCTTGCAATATAGGGAAGGTTTTCTTCTTTTATTTTTCTGACTAAATAATCAGTTTTAAAATATGATCCCAAAAGTGATATTTTCAATCATATCTGTTCCACTAAGGATTGCAAAGTTAACAGGCATATCTGACATCTGCATACTACTATACCCACTTCGATCTGGCCTTTTAATCCCAATATTATCCATAATTATATCATACATCAAAGCATTTTCTTTACCTATCGATCTTAAACTATCAGTTAGCATGTATAATGTAAAATAATCATTGTCAGGATTATCAAATTCTTTTTGAATATCGGTTATAAATGATCCGTTCAATTTATCCAACGCTTCCTTATAGTCAGCTACCTTTTTAAGCAATAATTTGTCTTTTGCATCTAATTCTGATCTATACGGACGATTGAAACTATCAATAGATCTTTGAAACGCCACAGTATCTATCACTTGACCAGAAATAAAATCACAGTGGCACATAAAAAACGTAATATAAAAAATGGATTTCATGGCTATTTATTTAAATTCATTAATGGGTGACTCCCCCGTTAGGCGTAGGCTGCGCCTACGTCTAAGTGATGTCAAATTTTTAATTTGAAAATGTGCTACCCCCACAAATCCATATCGTATATGACAAACAAATGATTCATTTCTATAAATTTTCATATTTATTGTCCTGATTATATATCTGTTCTCTGTAATGATCGATACAAATATAGCATTTTTTGTCTTTTGCGACAATTTCTTTAGCGTTTGTACTTATGTTTATGGCAAAGCCATGCGAACACTCCGACATAGGCAGGAGGCTATGCCGAGCAGGGGATAGTAAAGGCACAAGTTACAAACTTGCGCCAGCAGGAGAATGAATTTGACTTAAATCTTCCTTCTTTTACAAACTTCGCCTTTGTCCATGACCTTTTCAATGAACGTTATAAATTGATCGCAGTTTGTGCCTGGTTAAAGGCAGATAAATGCAATTCATGGTTATCTATCCTTTTTCTTCTTTACAACATAAAAGACCAGTCAATGATGGTTCTACGGTATACATCCTTTGAAAAAACATCGACCCATGCTACCCACTGCTTCACATACCTTCAATACCCCATGTAATTCCAGGCTGAATCGTAAAAGCCTTCTAACTCTATATGTGTAATCATTTCTGCAAATAATTTATGTTGTGCTATGGTAGCTGAATCGCCAACAATGACCAACTTTTTTTGTGCCCGAGTCTGGCTACATTGAGTCTTCTTTCATCTTTCAGAAAACCAATATCGCTTGTATCATTACACCTGACTAAAGATATGTAAATGACTTCTTTCCTGGCCCTGAGCCATCAATAGAATTTACTTCTATGTCCATCGCCCTTAAAGTGGCATCTTCGCTTATTTCCTGCGGATAAATCTTACTTGTTCTGCATAGGGACTTATGATACCAATACTTGCACCCAATAGATTTTCTGCATGGGCTAATATATGTTCTCTAATGATAAAAAATTCACCTTGATTCAGATAACTACGATGCTCCTGATGTAAGACTTCTTCAAATCCACAACCTGCTGTATCTATAAAAACCAAAGGCTGACGGTCACTTCTTAACATTCGGTCATGCACTGACTCGTGTGAAGTAAGTTTGCCATCATAATATCTATCATTGCTGAATCCGAGTATTTTTGTGGTGCATCCTATATTGCTCTGTCAACAAACTGCTCTGCTCCAGTTGCTCAGTCATCCTATCGAGTATGGTTAATTCCAATCCCATTGAGGCAGCTTCCTTGCTTTTTACCGTAGGAGGCAATTGCTTATGATCACCTGCCAGTATCACCCGATCAGACTTAAGGATGGCGTTCCAGCACTCAGGTTCCAAAGATTGAGAAGCTTCGTCGATGATGACCGTTTTGAAATGCATTTCCTTCAAAATCCTGTTACTGACTCCTATCAATGTAGTAGCAATGACCTGGCTACCCAATACTATGTCATCTATCAGTCTGTCTTCCAGTTTGGCGGCCCATTTTCGAAGCTCTTTTGCTTCTTTTCTTAATTCTTTGCGTTCATCCCGTTCTTCGGGTCCAAAATTCCGTTTAAATTGCGATGCCTTTTTATCCGCTTCATGTGCCTGAATTTTTACCTTTTTGATGTGGTTCCATTCTCCATGATTTCTGACCTTTTCTTCGATGGTAAGGTGCGCCAAATCATCATGTATCCTGGTAATATTGCCCACCCTTAGTACCTGGATACCTTTGAGCGACAATCTTTCGGCCAAAAGATCCACTGCATTATTGCTGGATGCACACACCAGAATTCGTTTTTCTTCTTTCAGCAGCATTTCTACCAATGCCACCAAGGTAGTAGTCTTGCCGGTGCCCGGTGGACCATGAATGATGCCCATAAGGGGTGTTTTTAGCATCAGAGCCACAGCGGCTTTCTGAGATGCATTTAACATTTTTAGTGCCGATGATTCTGTTTGGTAATCGTGTAAGGTAAGCTCATGCTGTTCGAGTTTCTGAACCACTAATCCGTCCCGGATGCTACGAATGTTCTCCCTTTTGGTATTCAAGACATTTTTTATGGCTTCTTCCATCACTTTGTATGGCCTGTCATCATAAATCACTTCTACCCCTGTCAAACCTCTGTCCAGTATGTCCAATCTGTCAGCCTGATCCGTGTGCACCAAAATGCGCATCTTGTCACCCCTCACTGCTGATACCACACCTTTAAACTCTATGCGTTCGTCTTGGACATTAAAAAGAGAGGCAGCCTTTCCTTCTGCAAACTTGTGACTATTTTCATGTCCATTGATTCTTTGCACCTCTACTTCCAGATATTCACCTACGGTATAAGATTTGCGCAGTACCTGGACAGGATACCATACGAATCCTGATTGCACCTTTTGCTGCATAGTTTTACTCTCATTCAGAGTTTTAAAAAACTGCGCATCATGTTGGCGTTCGGCGTCGATGGCTTTTAGTAAAGTATGGTATCTCTGGTGTTGATCTGACATATGCTGCAAAGGTAGAATAAATTTAGCAAGAGGGTGATATCTCTGATGTCATGATAAGATTTACCAATTGCTAAAATTATTCTATTACCAGACGATTTAGGGTGATATGCTCATTCCTAATCCTAAGCATCAAAAAACCACCATATTGGGATTTTTTTTATCTTTACAGCAAAATTTAATGTGTATGACCAATCATCCTGTGAGAAATGGGCTAATGGCAGGTGGTATTCTGATGGCATTGTCATTGGTATTATATGTAACAGACAAAGGGCTTTTATTGAGCATAAGCACATTGCTCGAATTTGGAGTTGTCATTTTTTTTATGACCAGGGCTGTATCAGAAACTAAAAATGAAATGAAGGGATGGATATCTTTTGGAGATGCATTCAAACCGGCATGGCTAACTTTTATCTTAGCGACTACTATAGCAACCGTTTTTACGTTTATTATGATGAATTATGTAGATCCGGGACTGAAAGATCAGATCAGGATCATGCAGGTAGATGCTTTTGAGCAGGCAGCCTCATGGTTTAAGATCTCGGACACTGATAAACAGACCTATATCGATACACTTGAAACCACAGATGCTTTTGGAATCAATAGTTTAGCTTTTTCGTTGCCTTTTTCATTTATTTTCCCCGGAGTGCTTTATGCTATGGTCATTTCACTGATTATGAAAAAAGAGGCTCCCATAGTGCCTGGAACCTAAAAAACAATACCTTGGATATATCACTTGTCATTCCCTTGTATAACGAAGAAGAGTCTCTGCCCGAGCTCCATGACTGGATCGTGCGGGTGATGGTAGCCCATCATTTCAGCTATGAAATCATTTTTGTGGATGATGGAAGTAAGGATGGATCCTGGGAAGTAATAAAAAAACTTCAGGCTAAAAATCCTTGCGTCAAGGCAGTTAAGTTCAGACGAAACTATGGCAAGTCAGCAGGTTTGAATGTTGGGTTTGAAAACACACAGGGAGACGTTGTCATCACTATGGATGCAGACCTGCAGGATAGTCCTGATGAGATTCCTGAGCTGGTAAAGATGATTCGGGAAGAAGGGTATGATATCGTGTCAGGATGGAAGAAAAAAAGGTACGACCCTATTACCAAAACTATACCTACGAAGCTATACAATTATGTCACAAGCAAAATGTCCGGAGTGAAGTTGCATGATATGAACTGCGGTCTAAAGGCATACAGGAGTGAAGTCGTTAAAAACATAGAAGTCTATGGTGAAATGCACAGGTATATTCCCGTCATAGCCAAATGGGCTGGTTTTACCAAAATAGGTGAAAAAGTGGTCCAGCATCAGGCACGAAAATATGGGGTGACCAAATTTGGTTTATCCAGATTCATTTATGGACCATTGGACTTGTTTTCTATCATGTTTATGGGCAAATTTGGAAAGAGACCCATGCATTTTTTTGGTGTCATAGGAACTTTTATCTTTTTCAGTGGACTGGTCCTGCTGGCTTGGCTCAGTATGGATAAGTTGCTTTACAATACTGTGGGCATTGCCAACAGACCTGCGTTTTATCTGGGCATTCTTATGGTCATCGTAGGAGTACAGTTATTTATTGCCGGTTTTTTAGGGGAGCTGATCAGTCGGAGCGCATCAGAGAGAAATACTTACAAGATAGAAGGAGAGATTTAATTTCTTAGTTTTTAAGTTAATTAAAAATGGCCACCCTATTTTTTAGAGTAGCCATTTTTAGGTCTTTCGATCCCCATTAACATTACCAAAACTTTTTTAACAATCAGGTTTCTCAGTCATGATTGTCCCATCTCTTTATAATAACAAAAACTCAATCCAAATTACTTGTCGAATACCGAACAATCGGGTTGATTTCTAATGTCTTTTGTTGAAATCAACCCGAAGCCCGATTGTTTTTAATCCTATAAACATATCCGAATTTTCTGACTGATTCTTTAACCAGTGTGATCGCAGAAGCATTTTCTTCCCTTTCACAATACAAATATGCGATGATCTCAAGGCGAAAACAAATACAAAATATAGCAACAATAACATAATTATAATTGAAATGTATAAACATCTTGTAACTAATTAGATATGATGTTTTTTATCGTTGTTGTGGCGATTTTGTCTCAAATGATTTTTTTATACTTAATTACCATTAAGTTATTCAGTCACTGTTTTCTAAATTTATTGTAACTTTGCGCCAAGTTTTGAAAGACAAATATGGCAATAGTTTACCTGACCAGGGTGGAGAAGTTTAATGCAGCTCATAAATTGTGGATACCTGCTTGGTCTGAAGAAGAGAATAATTTGTATTTTGGGAAATGTGCGAATAAAAACTGGCACGGTCATAATTATACATTGTATGTCACTGTAAAGGGCACCCCTGATCCAGTGATAGGTTTTGTACATGATGCCAAAAAACTTAGTAAAATCATCAGGGAATTCGTAACTGACAAATTGGATCATTCCAATCTAAATCTGGATGTAGATTTTCTTCCGGAAGGTATGATGCCCACAACGGAGAATATGGCGATTCTTATTTGGGAACAATTGGTCCCACACATACATGGTTGTAGCCTCCATTGTGTAAAATTGCAGGAGACGGATACCATTTATGCTGAATATTACGGAGAAAAATAACACACCATGGCGTATAAAAAACAAGATAATTACAACCCTGAAGTCACAGAAGCTCTGGCAGGTATGTTTGGTCAGATCATCCATGAGCTGGGTGAGGACAAAAATAGAGAAGGTCTTTCCAAAACACCTGAAAGAGCAGCTAAAGCTATGCAGTTTTTGACTCAGGGTTATCAGCAGGATGCCACGCAAATCCTTCAGTCAGCCTTGTTTAAGGAAGATTATAATGAAATGGTAGTAGTTAAGGACATAGAGGTCTATTCATTATGTGAGCATCATTTATTGCCTTTTTACGGAAAGGCCCATGTTGCGTACATTCCCAATGGATACGTAGTCGGCCTGAGTAAAATACCACGAGTGATTGATGTTTTTGCAAGAAGACTGCAGGTGCAGGAGCGTATGACCCACGAAATCTTGCACGCTATAGATGATGCGTTGAAGCCACATGGTGTAGCTATTGTCATCGAAGCTGCGCACATGTGCATGATGATGCGAGGCGTACAAAAACAAAATTCCACGACCACGACTTCAGCATTCACAGGTGCATTTAGAAATATGGAAACCAGAAACGAGTTTTTAAGTTTAATCACTGCCAAATTAAAATAATACTATGACAGCATTTGTCTTCCCGGGGCAAGGAGCTCAATTTGAGGGAATGGGTCTGGACCTGTTCGAGTCTTACACTGCGGCAAAGGAGGTTTTTCAGAAAGCCGATGATGTCTTGGGTTTCGAGTTATCCCGAATCATGTTTTATGGTTCTGCAGATGAGCTCAGACAGACAAAGGTAACACAGCCGGCATTATTTGTACATGCCATTGCTACTCTTCTGGCAAAGTCGCAAAACTTTCCTGATGCCGTTGCTGGCCATTCACTCGGTGAATTTTCTGCTTTGGTAGCCAATAAAACATTGAGTTTCGAAGATGGACTAAAACTTGTATTTGCAAGGGCCATGGCTATGCAGGCTGCCTGTGAGGCCGTACCAGGTACTATGGCTGCTATTTTGGGACTGGAAAACGATGTTGTGGAAGATGTATGTGCCTCTATTGACGAAGTGGTAGTAGCGGCCAATTTTAATTGCCCTGGTCAGCTGGTGATATCAGGTTCTATACAGGGAGTCACCAAAGCCATGGCCAAACTGACCGAAGCAGGGGCTAAAAGAGCCATTCAGCTGGAAGTAGGAGGGGCTTTCCACAGTCCGCTTATGGAACCTGCCAGAGAGCAGCTGGCACATGCTATCATGAATACTACTTTTAATGCACCGACATGTCCTGTATACCAAAATGTCACCGCTTTACCTGTGACAGATCCGGAAATGATCAAGCTGAATCTTGTTTCACAGCTCACTGGAGCAGTCAGATGGACTCAGACAATAGAAAATATGCTGGCTAACGGTATTACATCCTTTGTAGAAGTAGGAGGCTCAGGCAAAGTGCTTTCAGGGCTTATTAAAAAGGTAGATCGCTCTATCGAAACCTCAACTCTGTGATATGACAGAAATAAAAGCAGGTAAATTATTGGTGGCTGAGCCATTTATGCTGGATCCAAATTTTAAACGTTCAGTGATATTGATATGTGAACATGCGGATCATGGTACTACCGGTTTTATTTTAAATAAGCCTCTGGATATGAAGATTCACGAATTCATTGCTGATTTTCCTGAATCCAAAGCGCCTGTACACATAGGCGGACCTGTCGCAGTAGATAGTGTTCATTACTTACACAATGTAGGTGACCTGCTGGAGAATAGTCTGGAGGTAAGCCCTGGCATATATTGGGGAGGAGACTTTGAAAAATTAAAGTTTTTGCTCGAAAATGGAGTGATAAAAGACAATAATATCAAATTTTTTGTGGGATATAGTGGATGGAGCGAAGGTCAGCTGGAAGAAGAAATGAAAGAAACTTCGTGGTTGGTGGACGATATGGATGCCAATTATCTTTTTAGAATCAAACCATTTGTCTTATGGCAGACGGTCCTTCATAACAAGGGCAATACTTACACTGTGATTGCTCAGATGCCTGATTCTGTTAGTCTGAATTAAACAATCTTTTTTTATTTAAAACCAAAATAGCTACCGAATAGTATATTGTACTGAAGGAAAAAGAAGTCCTGCACTGCCCAATCTTCAATAGACATAGTCGTTCGAATGTCAGATACGTTACATCAGTCAGTAAAGTAAACACATTAAATAAATATTTAATATTTTACTCTTTTATTAACATGCTTATCGATAATTTTTGAACCAAACTGTAAGGTAAGTAAAATTGGCTCTATTTGCACATCCTGTGCCTATGTGGTGAACAAATAGCACATTATATTTATAAAAATGAAATTGAAGCTTGTGCTTAGAAAGCCGCATAAAGTCTGATTTTTTATTTACATTTGCGGTTTATTGGCGTTAGCAAAATGCTTTTTAAGCCCCAGTTTTCATTCACAATCATCCCTACATGTACTACGTCAGAGATATATCAGTTAAATATGGTGAAAGAGTCCTGCTGGACGAAGTTAGTTTTATGATCAGTCCAAAAGAAAGGATAGGGCTCATAGGCCGAAACGGTGCAGGTAAATCCACTTTGCTCAAAATCATAGCTGGACAAAGCCGACCTGACAGTGGTGTCCTTGAGTTTCCTTCCAAGACTACCATTGGTTATCTCCGTCAGGAATTCGAACTGAATGAAACACAAACGGTGATCGACGAAACTATGTCATGTCATGAGGAAGCTATCGAACTGCAAAAGCAACTGGATGCCATCAATCTCGAACTTGGTAGCAGGGAAGATTATGAGAGCGATTCTTACAGCAGAATGCTGGAGGAACTGGCAGCCCTGACAGGTCGGCTCGAGCATTTTGATTTGTCTACCCTGGAGGTAGAGACCATGAAGATTCTTAAGGGCTTGGGATTTACAGATAAGGATTTTAACAGACAGGTATCTGAGTTCAGTGGGGGATGGAAGATGAGGATCGAGCTATCAAAACTGCTTTTGCGTAAACCCGACCTGCTGATGTTGGACGAACCTACCAACCACCTTGATATTGAGTCCATAATTTGGTTGGAAAACTATCTTATTGATTATCCGGGCACAGTGATTGTGATTTCACACGATATTCAGTTTCTGGAAAACGTCTGCATCCGAATCATAGAAGTAGAAATGGGTGGTATCAATGATTATAAGCTTAGGTACAGTAAGTTTCTCGAAGAAAAGGAAAAACAAAAGACCATCCAGTTATCAGCGTTTGAAAACCAGCAAAGAGACATAGCTCAAAAGGAAAAAACCATCAGCAGGTTTATGGCCAAAGCGACTAAAACAAAGATGGCTCAGAGCATGCAAAAACAACTTGAAAAAGTAGAGCGAATAGAAGCGCCTGTAGAGGTGACCAAAGCTATGCATATCCGATTTGCGGAGGTACCCAGGTCAGGAAGAGATGTGATCAGAACCGTCAATGTCTCCAAATCCTTTGATAAAAAAGAAGTATTTCATGATCTTAATATCACCATTGAACGTGGTGACAGAGTTGCTTTTGTAGGTCAGAATGGTCAGGGTAAAACCACTATGGCTAAAATCATAGCAGGGTTATTGCCTGCCACGTCCGGAAAAGTGGAAGAGGGTTCGAATATGCACCTGTCCTATTATGCCCAGAATCAGTCCGAGCTTCTGGATCTGAAAAGTACGGTCATGCAGGTGATGGAAGATAAAGCGCCAGAAGAAATGCGTTCAAGAGTAAGGAATATTTTAGGGTCATTTCTGTTTTCGGGGGATGATGCCGAAAAAAAAGTTTCTGTGCTTTCGGGAGGGGAGCGTGCCAGGCTGGCAATGGCTTCACTGATCATGCGTCCATGCAACTTTCTGATCCTCGACGAACCTACCAATCACCTTGATATCTACTCTAAAGAGATACTGAAAAATGCCCTTAAAGACTATAGTGGTACTTTGCTGGTTATATCTCACGACAGGGAGTTTTTAGCAGGACTTACATCCAAAGTGATTGAGTTTAAGGATGGGAGTACAAAGGAATTTTTGGGTGACATTGAGTACTTCCTGTCCAAAAAGAAAATGGACAATATGAGATCTGTAGAACTTCAGAAAACTGAAAACTCAGACTCATCTAATCTTCCTAAAGCAGGAAGGAAAATAGAATCGGAAGACGAAAGAAGAATCAAGAAACAAATAAGTGCAGTAGAACGTGATATCTCGAGACTCGAAAGTGATATCAGCCTGATAGAGATAAAGCTGGCTGACCCCAACTACTATACGGACCCACACTTTATGGAAACAAATAAAAAATACAAATCTCTTCAGGACGATCTGGAAAATAAAATGCTGGAGTGGGAAACTCTGGCTTTTGAACTGGAAGGTATTTAGCCCAATTTTTTGTAAACTTTACAGATAATCTTCCACTTTGTCCTGATGGTAGGTATCCCATAGGTCGTAAAACATGTGGACAGCCTGATTGCTATATCGGCATACCGAATTGAAAAGAATGACGATGCCCAGATCTTTTTCTCTGTCAAATGCTATTTCGGTTCTGAATCCATTGACCATCCCACCATGGTAGACCAGGTCGTGATTTTGGGTGCGAATGAGCCTCCAGCCCAGTCCATAATGGCTATCTTTGATACCAGGCCACATATTAAAATACTTGTCGTCATCACTTGTACTGATATATGGGGTGAAAGCTATTTTTCTGGCATTGGGAGAAATGACGTCAGGCCTGTAGCCCATCACAGCATTGAGCCACTTTTTCATATCAGATAAAGGAGCATTTATACCCCCTGCTGAAACGACATTGTAATAATGTGGGCTAAAGTCAATGGGAACAAAACCATGGCGCTGTCCGCTGTACTTATGTCCGTAACATGCATTTTCAGATGACCTTATTTCATCAAAAGTACAGGAGGTATTACACATCTTGAGAGGAGAAAAGATATAAAAGTCCAAAGCCTTACTATATGTCATACCTGTGGCTTCTTCAATTACTTTTTCGATTAGGCCAAAAGTTGCATTTTGGTAGGCGTATGCTTTTCCGGTAGAGTCTCTTGGTGTAAGTTTATTGAGATAAGAAATGATGGTCTCCATATCTCTGTTTTCGTCTACCAGATTGGAGTAGGCATGTTCTGTCAAACCGGAAGAATGGGAGAGGATATGTTTGAGTCTGAGAATCTTGTCTTTGGATCTGGCCCTGATAGTTACTTCAGGGATATACATGGATATTGGATCATCCAGATGTATGATGTTTTTGTCTATCAGGATAGATGCCAGGATGCCCGAAAACCCTTTGGATACAGAACCGATTCTGAAAATGGTAGAAGCATCAATGGTGTCAGGGGAATATTTTGACTTTGTACCATATTGTTTTTCAAAAATAACCTGATTGCCTTTCATGACTAAGATAGCCACTCCCGGACATTGGTGCAGTTCTATGTTTTCTTTGATTTGCTGATCAAAAAGTCGATTGAAGGAAGTATCCACCAATGATTTTTCAGGCAATAAACCTACAGGTATTGCTTCGAATGATTCTGACTTGTGGCATGAATTTGTTAGTGCTGCAACCCACAACACCATAGAAAAAATCAAAATATTGGAAAAATTAGTACTTTCTTTTTTAAGGGAACTCATTGAAAATTTACTAGCGAAACATTAATACATATTAATATAAGATTTAATATGTAAATTTAAATACTCAAATAAAAAAATCAAGCGCAAAAGTAATAAAAAATAAATAAATAACCTGTTTAAAACATTCAACCCTAAAATTTAATTTGTAGCGTATGGGTTAAAATTAGATTTTATACCTATTTCAGTCCTCATGGTATGTAACAGCAAAACGAAGTTTAACCATCTTTTATTGTTCCTTTAACACTTTTTAAGTACTTGAGCGACGTTATCCTTATTAGAAGTATCATCCATATTTTGGTACAATATCTATTCAAATTCTAAAAAAAGAAATGATGAAAGCAGTTTTAATTTTATATTTGTTTTGGGCAACTATACCTGTAGTTTTTGCAGGTCATATGAATGACTGCGTACCGGAGGGCAGATGGTACAACAGTTACTCGGACAGGACCATCCTGGTGAAATCCGGGCATAATTACATAAAAATCAAGGGACTGAGGTCAAGAAACGGGTGGACTTACTTTGATAGAAGGGGGAGTCAAATTTTTGTAGACATATATGGAAATACCATCAGGAGGAAAAACGATGATGTGTTCGTTTTTACTGACAGGTTTCGTCATACGCGGTGGACTTTTATATATGAAGGACATAGAAGGAGTAGATGGGACGAAAGGAGATTTGACAGGGATGATGCATATTTTGACTTTACTGAAGACAGACATTTGTCGGCCGCAGGCAGAAAATATCAGGATGATGATTTTGATAACTTAAATGATGGATACGCTAAAGCAGAAAAATATAACACATTACCCCCATCGTCCGGCAAAAATTTGGAAGTGCCCATCAGTCTGGAGGGTGTCTGGACAGCTTCCGGTATAGATGCAAAAGTCTATGTAGTAGATACTAGAGACGGAATCAAGGTCAGGTTGAGCAATGAAAAAAAATGGTATGTGTATAATTGGGATAAAAAAGCAGGCCTACTGCTATCAGAAGATGGTCAAAGTTATACTTTAGTCCATGACAGTCGGTTGGTGTGGCGTGACAAAACCCACTCTAAAATCATATACCTGGAGAAATCAGCAGATACATGGGATGACTAAGAGTTGATTTTTGTATTCCTGTATTCCATGCCTGCTTTGCCTTGGAGGCCACCGGTATGAAGATAGACGATGCGGGCTCCATCTTCAAAATATTTTCTGGATATAAGGTCACACAAACCATACATGGCTTTCCCATTATAGACCTGGTCCAGGGGAATGGCCGTAGAAGATTCAAATTCAGTAATAAATTTAACCAGATTTTCATTCCATTTAGCATAGCCGCCAAAGTGATAATCAGTATTAACAAAGAGGAGGTCTTTGTTTTTATGTTTTGACATAGATAGAATTTCTGGATACAAATGATTGCTTTTCAGGGCCGGTATGACTATGACTTTTGATTTGAGTGTGTCAGAAAGTAATAAGCCCGCAGCTGTACAGCCTGTCCCGGCAGATAGTACAATATAGTCGGGAGCATCTCCAAGTGTGTCTTCCAGTTCATCTGTGATTTCTGCCACACCGCGCATGGCCAGCTCATTGGCACCGCCTTCAGGTATGATGCATGCCGGATGATAAGATTTTAAAATTTCTTTTATTCCGGGGTCTTGTTCTTTCAGACGGTAAGCACTTCTCGATACCGAAATAAGCTCCATACCTGCGTCCGTGCAAAATCGCAGGGTAGGGTTGTGTAGGTCTATCTCGCCCCGAATGATGGCTGTGCATCTGATACGAAGCAATTGGCATGCTCCTGCCAGAGCATGTATATGGTTGGAAAATGGACCTCCAAATGTAATAACATGGTCAAGTGCGTTTGACAAAATGTAATCCAGATTATACTTTAGTTTACGCCATTTATTGCCGGAAATCACTGGATGTATCAGGTCATCCCTTTTTACTAAAACGCTAAGATTATCTGCTAATTTTATTGGCTGCAATGGGCTGGGCAACAAGAGATTGTCATGAAGGATATCTGACATAATTTTAATGATATTTCATTCTGATCATTACTGCCATACCTTTCCCTTTTTCACTGTCCATTGTAATGGTACCATGCATATAACTTACTCTTGATCTTATATTTTCCAACCCCATGCCGCGTTTCAAATGATGCTGATCAAACCCCACACCATCATCTTCGTACTGAATGACCAGTTCATCCTCCTCAGTATTGATCTGTATAAGTATTTCGTGGGCCTGTGCATGTTTTAAGCTGTTGGTCAGCAATTCCTGGATGATACGATATACTGAAAGCGATATCATTTTATCTATTTTTTCAGGCATTTGATAATACTGAAAATCTATATACGGCGAACCATCTCCTTCAAATCTGTTGATAAGGTCTTTGATCGCAGGTACCAGCCCCAGGTTATGCAGGGAGCCGGGCTGCAGATTTCGGGATATGGTCCTGACTTCTTCTACAGCAATATCTAGTAGTTTGTGTGCTTTATTATATTCTTTGAGTTGTCCCAGTTCTTCATTTCTGGATCGTACCTGGTCAAACTGTAATTTTATAGTGCTCAACAATCCACCGAGACTGTCATGAAGATCTTTGGCTATACGTTCTCTTTCTATTTCCTGGCCTTCTATCACAGAACGCATACTACTCATTTTATAATTGTCTTCCAGTTCTCTGATTTTTTGATGATTGATTTCTTCTTTCTGCTCTGTGATGATCTTGGTTGTGCTGATTCTTTGATCATAAAACTTGATGATAAAATAAATGGAAAGGGTTACAATGAAGAGCCCGATTCCTAATATATACATCGTCCGTCGTTGAGTGGAATTTTGCTCTTCGGCGTATTGTTTTTCTATTTTCAGTAGCTCAATACTTGTTTGTTTTTCTTTGCTGCCATATTTCAATGCCAGGTTGGTAAAGGATTCCAACCTGTTTTTATTGAGGATACTGTCATTGAGTTGGGTATATTTGATAAGATAATCATAGCCCAGCTTAGTTTCACCTGACTTGGCATATACATCTGAAAGTTCTTTGTAAATAAACTTCCTTAATTCGCTGTAAGGCTGAAAGGGAAGGATCGACTTACTTTTTGTTAAGTACTTGATGGCCAGTGGAAAATTTTTTTTCAATTTATTGATATAACCAATGTGAAACAAACTCTTGGCTACCAATTCTTTGTTTTCAAAGTGTGAACTGATGGTAAACACTTTATATGCCGTGACGAGCGCACTGTCCAGTTCATAACTCATCTCAAATGACTGTATTTTGTCGAAGAATATCCTAAGCATGAGAGTTGTATCCTTGAGGTATACATTGAGATCTTCAGATTTTTTGAGGTATTCTATAGATTTTTCATTATCTCCTCTTGCTTTATATGCTCGATTGAGATCAAAGTAGACACTTGCCAGCTTGGTAGCCTTTTTTTGTTTCTGATACACATTCTGCAGATTTTGTAGTAGTTGTATGGATTCGTCATAAAAACCGGCATCGATGTATCTTTTGGCTATGGCATGATTGGTTTCCAGGATACCCGAGCTGTCCCTGTTGAGTTTGAAATATTCCAGTGCTCTTTTGTAATATTCGAATGACTTCTCGTATTCAGCAAACACATCACCTTCATAGTCAGCAAGTTTGACATAAACTTCAGCCAGTGTTTTTTGGTCATTATTGGTTCTGGCCAATTCCAGAATTTTGTTGAGATCCTGGTAATTGTAAAGGCTGTCCTTGTTAAACTGTCCAAACAAAAAATGTGTTGAGCAGACCAATATGATCGATAAAAAGATGTGTCTCAAACTGTAATCAAGTGTTTAGGTGCAAAAATAGGTATTTCTAAGTAAATTTGATTTTTATATATTTTAAACAAGGGATTGACAAGCGTTTGACACGCAGTTTATTTAAAGAGAAATGCTAAATAAGTGCAATGGGTTGTAAAAAAGAAAAGCCCTCAACTTTTTGAGAGCTTTTACTTTTAATGCAACAGTCAAATCCCAATGAGTATTTACATCTTTATATATGAAGGAGATGTACTCCTACCACTTTATTTTGACATTTTGAATGACAATATTCGAGTTGGGCTGGTAATTTGGGGTTATAATTTAAGGAACACAGTATTGTTTTTAATACCAATTACCTTTGCCCACCTCTCCTATTGTTCATTCCGTAAACCTAAAAAAAGAGAAAATTTATCAAGCAATTCATTCTTTAACGCGTTGCTTTATTATTTTAAAAAGAGTATGATTATCCCTTCAATGTACTACCAAATCATACCCTTCACCAAGACTCTGCCGTTTATCCTTTGTTATACCTTCATTTGTATGAGAAGGTGCAGGCTGCATGAAGTGAAGATTTTGGGCGCCAGACGCCGGGCTCTGGATAGAAGACCCTTTTTGGCCGACCAGGCTGGCAATCACCAAAATGATAGATACTAATGTCCTGACATCCAAAATCTCTTGCTTCATGATATATTATTATTGCGTTTCAATGTCTGTTTTATTTAATCACTTTTGATATTACAAAGATGAGGTTGTTTGAAAGTTTAAACATCATTGGAAACACCGATTTTTATTTTTGGGGGTTTACCCGAAGTTTTATAGGTAAAAACACAGTAACTTTGTATTTGTAATAAGTTACTAATCAAACCGTTTAAAATTAACTAAATGATAAATATATTAATTGCAGATGATCATACCATGTTTGTAGACGGTATGGAATCTATCCTTAAGACAGAAGTGGATTTATTTGTTGCAGGCAGGAGTTATGATGGACCATCTGTGATTGATTTTCTCAAAGAAAATAAAGTGAACCTCGTATTGCTGGATGTCAACCTTCCGGGAATGAATGGTATAGAAGTGTGCAAAGAAATTACTGCCAGTTATCCGGATGTGAAGGTCCTTGCCATCTCCATGTTTAACGAGGAAAGTTTTGTTTCGGAAATACTCAATAATGGTGCAAAAGGATATCTTCTGAAAAATACCGGAAGAGAAGAACTACTCAAGGCTATCAGAACGGTAGCGGCTGGCGAATCGTATTTCTCCAAAGATGTTACCGAAACAATCATGAAAGGTCTAATGAATCAACGAAAAGCTTCAGCTAAAAGTAATGCCTTTTTTCCAAAACTGTCCCGTCGCGAAAAAGAAGTGCTAAAACTAATAGCACAGGAGTTTACCACGCAGGAAATAGCTGACAGTTTGTTTATAAGCCTCAAGACGGTAGAATCTCACCGTAGTAGCTTATTGTCAAAGCTCAATGCCCGTAACAGCGTTGGACTGGTAAGAATAGCCATAGAGAATGATTTGCTGCAGTAGGATACTAATACTTACAAAAAAAAATAAAAAGAAAACGATATTACTTAAGTGGATAGCCTATAAATAATACCTGAGCTTAATTGGTATAAAATAAAAATTAGCCCATTCTTTACATATTTGAAGTTTTATTTGCTTCATTATTTAAATTTAATTATTATTGCATATTATTCCGTCATTGTACAGAAAAAAATTTCCTAGATGGGCCAGCAACCAATAGAGTTAATTTTGAGCAGGCAGTTTGCTGATAGTATGAATATGGCTGTCTTTTTGGTGGATCCGGCAGGGAATCTTTTATTTTATAATATAGCTGCTGAAAGCATACTTGGCTTGCGCTTCAGTGAGACAGGAAGCATGGCGGTAAGTGAATGGGCCACTGTTTTTAAACCCACAGATATCAATGGTGCACCCTTGTCGCCTGAAGGATTGCCCCTGGTTCAGACTTTGACCAATCAAAAACCTGCCCATGGTTCTTTTTACATAGACAACAAGGCTGGCGAAAAACTTTTTATAACTGTCACAGCATTCCCTATAGTAGGAAAACCTGACAGGTATCTGGGTGCTATGGCTTTATTCTGGAAAGCGAAATCAGAATGAAAATCACAGTATGGGGTTGCAGAGGCTCATTGCCGTCACCTGGTCCGGAATATAACAGATTTGGAGGCAATACTTCATGTGTAGAAGTAGAACATAACAATACCTGTATCATCCTGGACGGTGGTTCTGGTATTCAGCGGCTTGGCCAGTATATGAAAAAAGATATCAACGAATTGCATATTCTGCTCACACATTTGCACATTGATCATACAATGGGTCTTGGCTTTTTTCTACCACTATACAATCCAAATGTTAAAGTCCATCTGTGGGGTCCTTCTTCAGGTGACGAACCATTACTAAACAGGCTTCGACGTTACTTTTCTCCACCGTTATTTCCGGTGAGACTTAATGAACTGCCGTCACATCCTATCATTCATGAGATGGACGAAAGCCAGTTCAATATTGGTGATGTGACCATACATTCGAGTTTTTTGTGCCATCCGGGTCCAACACTGGGATTCAGGGTTACTTGTGGTCGGTCATCGTTTGCCTATATGCCGGACCACGAAGTAGCCCTGGGCTCTCCAAATTTTCCAAATGAACCTGAATGGACAAGTGGTTATGCGATTGCAAAGGATGTAGATTTATTGTTTCATGATGCTCAATACAGTAGCAGTGAATATAAGTCTAAAATAGGGTGGGGACACAGTTCTATGGCCGACGCCATCAAGTTTGCTACTTTATGTAAGGTCAAACACCTTGCACTTTTTCACCATGATCCCGCTCATTCTGATCAAAAATTGCAAGGCTTGCTGGAAGATTATATGAAAAATACTGCCTGCAATTTCAAAATTACGCTGTGTGAAGAAGGTAACTCGTATCATCTGCCTGAATGATATAATATCGATTGTTGTAATTGTATTGCAGCACTTTTACACTTACTGATGAAAATCAAAATATGTGTTGAAATTTTAGTTTTAAAAATCTGCGTTCTCATCTTATTACATGAGCCATCCTATGGATAACCTCCATCATGACCACTAAATAAAAATAATGGTTTTGAGCTCAGCATTTCGGGAGATTATTTTTGGTATAATAATTGCATTACAATAATATGTAATATGTATAAACCATGTTTAGTTGTACTAATGAATGATGTTTAATGCTAATTTATTATTAATTGAAATTATTTAATCACATATCTGTTTATATACTTGCTGCAGGGATAACAGTGAGCCTGGGTATTGGTATCGCTCTACGAGATATTTTACTTCTTCCTCCGAATGTAATCCATGTCATTGCAGGTAATGATAAGACCATCTGTCTGAATCAAAATCTTCTGATATCTGATCTGGGCGCCAATATCAGTGGAGATGTTTCTGATGGAGACTGGATTTCATTTGGCGATGGAAGATTCCAGCCGGGCAACCTACTGACTGTGCGATATAGTGTCGCCCAAAACAATCAAGTGAGCTATGTACCCGGTCCCAACGATAAAGCATTGGGTTTTTACAGATTCATGTTGTTGTCAGATGCACCACAAGGGGGCACTCCCCAGCAAAAGGTCTCAGACGAAGTTACTATCACTTTTCAATCAGCACCTCCGCTTATATGTTCAAGCAATTTTAACGTTTCACTCAATGAAGGTTGTACCCAGAAGGTAGATGTCTCCATGTTGCAATCCAATCCGGTCACTCCTTACAGCAACTATATCATCACACTTTATGAACCCAATGGTCAGATCATAGCAGGTAACGTGCTGACCAAATCTCATATAGACAAGGAAATCACTTTCAAACTCGGACATCAGTGCACTTCCAATACTTGTTGGGGCAAATTTAAAGTAGAGGATTATTTCCCTCCTGTATTTGTATGTAAAAACGATACCATCCTATGCAACAAATCCACACTTCCGGACAGTCTTGGATTTCCCATACCAAATGGTGCTTATGTAGATACCATCATAAACAACAAATACATTGTAAAAAACTGGGATGCCTGTAGCGATGTGGCACTCGAATATAAAGATGAAACGGTCAAGGCCAACTGTGCCAGAGACGAAGATAAGACCATCACCCGAAAATGGAAAGCCATCGATGCCAAAGGAAACATAGCTACTTGCTCCGAACTGATAGTAGTCAAACGAATAAAGCTGGCGGCAGTCGTATTTCCACCACATTTTGATGGTATAGACAAACCTGCATTTGAGTGTCTGGATACATTCCAAATGCTTGCGAACGGCAATCCATCACCTGATACCACCGGCAGACCTTCTACAGGCTACTGCAGCAACCTGCAGTTCAATATGACAGATGTCAGATTCGATTTGTGTGGTAAAAGTTTCAAAGTGGCTCGATCATGGTTTGTGATAGACTGGTGCACTTCTGAAAGCGTGACAAAAAATCAAATCATTGTCGTCAGAGATAGCAGAGGCCCCGACCTGGTATGCAGAGATACTATTTTGCTGGAAGCTGGCAGTTATCATTGTTATGCAGAGGACACGGAGATACCTTCTTTATTGTCCTCTACAGATTGTGCGGAATATACTATCCAATACGATTTAAAGACAAGTTCAGGACTTTCTGTTCCTAACTTTCTACTATATACAGGACAAAAGAGCTATTTTAAAGGACTACCTGTTGGGTCCTATATGCTGGAATATCAGGTGACAGATGCTTGTAATAATACATCTTACTGCCGATCGCAAGTGATAGTTGAAGACAGCACAGAGCCCTATGCAGTATGTGATCAGACCACAAAAGTAGCATTGGATGCCAATGGTAAGAGTAGGGTATTTGCAGCTTCTTTGGATGATGGCAGTACTGACAACTGTGGTATTGCTTCCTTTAAAGTCAGAAGAATGACAGACGCATGTGGATTTGGAACCACTTTTGGACCCTATGTGGATTTCTGTTGTGCTGACCTGAATTCGACCCAAATGGTGGCATTGGAAGTGACAGATATCCACGGTAACAAAAATACCTGTATGGTAGAAGTCATCGTTGAAGATAAGATAAAACCTTCTATTACTTGTCCGCCTAATATCACATTGTCTTGTTCAGAAACATTAGATCTTACCCATTTGGAAGTTTTTGGTAAGGTGGTGACCAAAGCTTCAGACATTAAAAACATATATTTATCCAATCAGTATCATAACGGACTAGTGGGTAAGGACGGTCTTGCCACGGATAACTGTAGTGTTTCTGTCTCTACCACCTATACTACTGACATAGTTTGTCACGTAGGCACTATAAGACGCACATTTATAGCAACTGATGGCGGAGGAAGACAGGATTCGTGTTTTCAGACGATAACTATACTCAATCCTGATGTATTTAATTATGATGATATAACCTGGCCTCCTCATTTTGAAAACAACGGTTGCCGATATGAACAGACAGATCCTGCTCTTACCGGTAATCCAACATTTACCAATGCTTCTTGCGCTACCGTGGCAGCAACATATGAAGACAATAAATTTTACATCGCTGATGGAGCATGTCTGAAAATTATCAGAACTTGGACAGTAGTAGATTGGTGTCAGTTTACTGGTGCCAGTACTGCGGGCAAATGGGGACCATACATACAGGTGATCAAGCTGCACAATACAGACAAACCTGTTTTTAATGAAACATGCAGGGATACCAGTTTTTGTAGTTATGATATACAATGCAAAACAGGCGGTGTATTACTCACAAAACAAGCAACAGATCCATGTACTAAAGCATCAGATCTTATATGGAAGTATGAAATTGATGTAAACAGCGATGGTCAAATCGACACCACAGGCTACACCAACAAGTTTGAAGGCGACCTTCCGCTGGGACACCATAAAATTCACTGGAGAGTAGATGACCAATGCGGCAACTTTAATACATGTTCACAGTCATTTTCTATTAAAGACTGTAAAAAGCCAACTCCGTATTGTCTTACTTCACTTACCATTACCTTGATGCAGGCAACCGGTCAAAATACCATTTGGGCAAAAGATTTTAATCTGAATAGTCAGGATAATTGTACTAGTGATGAGGATCTCATTTATACTTTTAGTGATGCCTTCCCGGTAGCCTCACTTATACATACTGTTCATTATTTTACCGGTAATGGTATATTGTCTTCAGAGGCAGACTTTCTGGCGGGAGTTGCGCAAAAATGGATTCCGGAAACAAACAGTTCAGGCCAGTTTTTTGATTGTGGAGACATACCCAATGGAAAATCAGCTGCAATACCATTAAAAATGACTGTGACTGACCTGCAAGGAAATCATGATTATTGCGAGGTGGAACTTATCCTGCAGGATAATGGCAACAATTGTACTGACTTAATTACAGATGCCATCATATCAGGCAGAATTAGTACTGAAAATAATAAGATTCCCAAAGGAACAAAAGTGCAATATGCTGCCATAGAAAAGGCCGGCGAAGTGGCTATTGCAGCATCAGATGGCAAATACAGCATCGATGGTTTGCCATTGAACCTGGATTATAAAATAAAGCCGGAACTCAACTCTGATGTGCTCGAGGGTGTTTCTACAATCGATCTTGTACTGATTCAGCGACATATTCTAGGCTTAGGTGTATTTGATAGTCCTTATAAGACTATTGCTGCAGATGTAAATTCATCCGGTTCCGTCTCAGCTTCTGACCTGGTAGAATTGCGAAAACTGATATTGGGTATCACTGACAAATTTCCTAAAGGACTACAGTCATGGGTTTTTGTCAATAAAAAAGACGGAATACCTGATCTGACACAACCACATAATTATATTAATCACCATGAAACCGGTGTTCTGACAGCCAACATGCCCGGCATTGATTTTGTTGCTGTAAAGAT
Source organism: Saprospiraceae bacterium (assembly GCA_016714765.1). Classification (GTDB taxonomy): domain Bacteria; phylum Bacteroidota; class Bacteroidia; order Chitinophagales; family Saprospiraceae; genus OLB9. The sequence continues at coordinate 222,338 of JADKCF010000008.1, forward strand.
AGGTGATGTCAATCCAGTCTGCCTTTAATCTGGGTGGTGGCAATATTGAAAACAGGAGCCGGCCTTTTCCATTTGTGCTGTATACATCCATAGAAAAAATAAACGGGCAGCATTATTATACAATAAGGTCTTCTGAAGATACATCAATAGACGGACTCCAGTTGTTTTTAGACTCCACTGAAGAAGTACCGTGGATATCAGAAAATTCTTCCATGGATTTCGCACTGCCTGATAGTGAAACTTTCCTCGACCATCATATTTTGAACCATATTCAGTACAGCGCTGTGTCCGTCCAACTCAAGAGCGGACAGTTGTTGCACGCCTTTCCAATAAAAAATGACTCTGACCCGTCAAAAATTATATTGAATCCGCTTAAGAATTCAGAAATTTATATGCCTTCAGGTGCTCGCCCCATACGACTGATAAACAGGATAGGAGGACCATCACCTAAAATAGCATTGCTCACCAATCCGGTAGTAGGAGAGCTGAAGTTGCTAATTCCATCTGAGGTTGGTTCAGTTACGTATAGAATTATAAACAGTAAAGGGGATGACATCATGAATGGACTTTTGTATCCGGACGGTTCACTCAGTGAACATACACTGGAGTTACCTGCTGCGGTGGGCCCGGGCATCTATTTTATCACCTGCAAATCTCCCGGATTTGTTCAGACCATTAAGTTTATCAGAGTTATTTAAGGTTTGTAAGGCTTTGTGTCGATGACTTTGTGATGGAGACTATATACGTGATATATAAGTTGTTTATCACAATCTTAATCCATATTATCGAAGCATCTTCTTAGCGTACGCTCTTAAGCGCACCTTATTGGAATAAAAGCATTTTTGTATTTAGAATAATTTAAGATGAGTATGCTGTCTCAAACTTATTATAAACGATATATTGAGGCCTTTAAAAAAATGAAAAAAAACTTTAAAAAATTTTAATTTTAACTTAAGACTATTACCTTATTGATTTCAAAACTATTAAATATAACCTAAATATTTAATGTAATCGACATATTAAAAAGCTTCATCATGCAATAATAAGTTTGGTCTGAAATTTGGCATTGTAATATCGTAAGAAGAGAAAATGTATCATATTTTTTGAAAATGATAGGTGGACTCTGATGCAGTAACTAAAAATACACAAGATAATACCAGTATGGGCTTAAGTGTCTGTACTGTTTGTTATAAAACATTTTTTAAGCAATTACGAATTTTACAAAATCCATCAATCGATGAAGAACCCATTACTTACACATTTATTCAGCCTGATCAGCGATCGGAGCTTGAAATCATTTGCTGCGGTCACATTATGGATGATCTTAGCGGTGAATTTTTCTTTTTCCCAAGCCACGGTGTCAGAATGTTATTGTCTGAATAATGCTACAACAGCAAGCAACGGACAGTTTCGGGACGAAATCACCATCAATACAGGTGTGCCGGGCCAAATATGGCGATTACAAAGTCCTATTTCTGGCTTTTTTAATCCAGCCTCGTTGCCACCTCCGGCGACACCTATTCCTTATCTTATAAATACATTGGTGCCTGAGACAGGTCCTTCGTCAGGTATTTATAAGCTTACAGGCTTAAGAGTATCAGGAGGTTCCTGGTCTGCCAGGATTGTTAACGCAGCTACCAATCAAGTACTGGTTGTAGGGTCAAGCCGAACTTGCTCCTATCCTAATTTTAGCTTGACTGGTGATGCAAACGTTTGTCCGGGAGCTTCTGGCAAAGTTTATTCTCTGGGCGCATTGCCTGCGGGAGAGTCCTATCAAGGTTCAATTTGGACAGTTTCTGGCGGTACAGCATCTGTAACTCCGGCCATACCGGCGGCAGGTAGTACGTCTGTTACGCTCACTTGGGGCCCAACGCCTGGAAGGTACTCCTTGGGAGTGTCCGGAACACATCAGATCTTCACAGGTCAGCCGCTGGGTTGTAATTTCAGTGCATCCAAAACTGTGGACATTACAAATGTGTCGGCTTACACTACCATCACAGGAGATTTTGGCAACTGTATAGGCGCTAGAAACTTACAGA
>JADKCF010000009.1 GCA_016714765.1 Saprospiraceae bacterium
CTTCTTCGCAATCCATTCTGAAATGTACTCCTAGTGGTACCCTGGACCAGGCATTTTCCAAAGCCATTTCTTCAAAACTTGAAAATGTCCTTGGTGTACCCTCAAATTCAGTTCTGTTTCTGTGACAATTGTCAGTCATGCCATAGTTGTACCCAAAAATATACCCCAAAGCCTCAGCCCCTGCTGCTCCCATCGTAGAGTGTCCTGATGGATATGCAGGAAATGAAGGAGTCACTCCTTCCTCGCCTGTGAGTGGATTATACAAGTTAGGCTCCCAAGATGGATCGATGACTCGTTTGATATATGATTCGGGTCTTTCTACATTATAATGATATTTAGAATGCCAGCAGGCAATTCCAGCATCATTACTTGCCATACCGACCATTGCTGTCATCCATACCGCTGTTTCCAAATTACTTTTCTCCAGTTTTAGTACTTGATCTCCAATTGCCAGAAATCGAACCCCCGGACTGAAAGTAAGGTTTACCAAATCATCGCTCCAAAATTCGCCAACCCACTCTGCCTCATATGATAGTGTCGGAGTGTTTTGTGCATAAACTTCCAGACCCTGTGCATACAGGTGCGATTTAGGATCGGCACTGTAAGGTATCGGAACTTTACAAAGCTTCTGATCAGCTTTCAAAGCGAAAGTTCTTGCCTTACCCCAGACACCTCCCATAGGTTTGCCCGGTCCCGGAAACGTCGGTTGCCAATCTCCGTCTTTTTTGTATTGATCTTCCCAGTTATATCCCTGGAACGGATCCAGATAATGGTCATGGCCTGTCACATCCGTTTTAGAATAATTCCATACAGCTTCAGCCACTTCTCTTCCTCTGTTGATTGATCTGTCATACACTTCAGCTGATACCTGTGATTTCCACTTCTCGTTAAATCTTTTGGCTGTTGTGGTTATCAGGTTTAAGTGCTCCTGAGTTGCTTTGCCAAAAAATTTTGGCATTAAATATTCATATGAAGCATTCACAACCAATGGCCAACAATATTCCTTGTTGGAATCAGCCTGAGGCACTTTAAAGCCAGCCCAATATTCATTAAAAGAATTAAATTCAGGCATTCCTGAAACAACACCTTCATAGGCTGATAATCCTAAATAAGCAGTAGCTCTGGGGGCAGGACCTGGTCTATAACCAGCAGAATACCTTTCTATGTTTAGAAAAACTTCGTTCCACTCAAATATGACTTCATTGTCATAATCTGCCACTTTCCTAGAAACTGTAGTCTGATCTGTCTCTTCCACATCTTTTTTACAGGAAATGGTAACCAAACCTAAAATAGTAAATAAAAATAACCAACGGTAATTGATAATGTTCATGATAATTTTATTTGATTCGGGCACAAAAGTAGGGGTGGATCGCCAATAAGTTCAGATTAGTTAATTAGAAAGTTATTAGAAAATTTCTAAGTTAAAAATTACCAGGCATTAAAGTCATACTTTTGGCACGTTTTATGACTTTAATGCATATAATGACCATTTTAATAGTAGAAGACCAAAAAGGAATGCTGCAGTCGCTGAAACAGGGACTGGAAGAAAGCAACCTATATGTTGATACTGCTCAAAACGGGTTGGAAGGCAAAGAGCTCGCTTTCAGTAAAAAATATAATGTCATTGTACTGGACGTGATGATGCCCGGCTTAAGCGGCATAGAGCTATGCAAATTGTTGAGAAATTCAGGCGTACATACTCCGATATTATTGATTTCTGCTTTAGACTCAGTAGATGATAAAATTGCAGGTTTGGAAGCAGGAGGTGATGATTATCTGGCAAAACCTTTTGATTTTAATGAATTGCTTGCCCGGATAAAAGCCCTTGACCGCAGAAACAACAGTGATTACCTGAGTGACGGCATAAAAACAATCGAAGACCTGGAAGTAAATTTTGAAACAAAGACAGCCACCAGGAATAAAACCCATCTCGATTTAACAAAAAAGGAATTCAGATTGCTGGAATTTTTTATTAAAAATGAAGGTAAATTAATTACTAAAACTGAAATCGCCACCAATGTTTGGGATATTGATTTTGATACAGGAACAAATATTGTAGAAGTGTACGTTAATTATTTAAGAAATAAAATAGATAAACTACATGAAAAAAAACTGATACATACTAAATTTGGCATTGGATACATATTCAATCCAAAATAAATATGCAGATCAGAACAAGATTAACATTATGGTATATAGGTATTTCTGCCTTGCTGCTGCTTTCGTCATTATTATTTATTTATTATAGTTTTAGAGGGCACCTATGGTCAGAATATTATAAAACCATGCAGTCTAAGGCCCTAATGACAGTAGCCATGCTGGTCAAGAACAACCCTGAATTAGGGCTTCATCAACATCAAAATAATGAAAACGAAATTTTGCCTTCTAAAGAAAACATCATTGTTTATAATTCGGACTTTGAGAAACTATTTGCATTTCACCAGGATGAAGAAGTTTCCAAAGATATACTCAACTCGATAAAAAACAAAGGGGAACTCAAATTTTCAATGAACAGTTTTGACGCATTGGGCATACGATACACTACAAATCATGATAAAGATCTGATCATCGTAGCAAAAGGCGTTTTTATGTCCGAAGAACTTTTAAGACTCAGAAGAATTTTAGCTATCACATTCTTCCTGTTTTTGCTTGTCATTGCTGTTGCAGGATATTATTTTTCTGGCCAAGCCCTTCAACCCATCACAAGAACGATGAATGAGTTGGATACCATTCTACCTTCAGATCTTTCCAAAAGACTACTTGTAGGTAAAAACAAAGATAAATTGACGCGACTTTCAGTCACTTTTAATAAATTGCTCGACAGGGTGGAAGATGTATTTAATATCCAGAAAGGGTTTTTGTCCAACATCTCTCACGAACTACGCAATCCTTTATCCTCTATTATATCCAGAATTCAGGTCAATTTGTCACATGAAAGAACGCTGGATGATTACAAATTTTGTCTTCAATCAGTGATGCAAGATGCCGAAGACCTCGAACACATTTCTTCTCACCTTATGCAGCTAGCCCGTATTTCAACCGGCTCAGATAAAATTATATTTGGCCCTGTTCGTCTGGATGAAATTTTGTGGCAAGCAAAATCCACAATCCTCAAAACCAATTCTGAATATACCTTCAAGTTTGAAACAAGCGCATTCCCCGAAAACCCTGAAGAATTGGTTATTTATGGAAATGAGGCATTGCTCAAAACTGCATTCATTAATTTACTTGAAAATGCCTGTAAATTTTCACCTGACCATGCAGCAGTCATAAAAATTTTTCCGTCTTCATCGCAGGAGTTGGCAGTAGAAATTAAAGACAATGCTCAGGTCATTAAAGACGAAGAAAAAGAACAGATATTCAAGCCCTTTTATCGTAGTAATATGAATGATAAAATTAAAGGTTCTGGTATTGGTTTGTCCTTGGTAGCTTCCATAATAAATGTGCATCAAGCCCGATTGACCTTAAACAATCATCAGGACAAGGGCAATATCTTTACAGTATATTTTATAAAGGATCTTAACCCCGCCATTCAAACCTAAAATAATTCTAATGAGATTCTAATTTTATCGATTTGTAAATGTAGTAATTTTGCACTGTGAGTGAAAATAAAAATATCAAGAACCTTTCTTTGAATTCCGGAATATGGGTTTACCTGTTGTCGGTTTTGTTTACATTGACATTTTCATCTTTCAATCCCCTCCAGCATGAGGAGCCGAGTTTTGATCAAAAAGTAAAATCCTTAACAACAGACTGGTATACACTATTTCTAAAGTTTGAAAGTAAAGATTTAAATGCCTATGCCCCATTGTCTGCTGAAAAACTGTCATGGCTTGGTATCGCTGGTTATGTCACCTATATCGAACTACATCAGTCATTTGATAAAAAACAAGAGGATTGCCTTGTTACTTTAAATGAAATATATGCACACTACATACATCAAAGTTTTCCCAACCTTAATGCCAACGAAATCAATGAAATTTACAATTTAAAAAATCAAAAACGTGCTTTGGTTTCTCCTGAAGTCTCCTACGGAATGAAACAAAACGACCCGGCACTTCTAAAAATAATGCATGTAACAGATTCGATCCGGAAAGAAAAAACAACTTGTCATGACCCCTCTGAAACCATTAAAAAATCGTCTTTAAGCCCAGATTGGATGTTCCATTCCGACCATCCTGTTTTGCCGAACTGGGGAACCAAACAAACTTTTGTAGCAGATAAATCATCTTCACCCATTAGGGCGCCATATTATGGTCGTCCATCTTTTGAAAAAGCACTTTACAGTGATGCACTAGAAATATATAACTTGTCCTTAAATTTATCAAATGAAGACAAGTGGATTGCTGAATTTTGGAGTGATGACGTACGGGGTTTAACTTTTTCCCCAGCAGGAAGATGGGTCTCCATTACTAACCAAATCTTGCAAAAATCAAATTTGACTGCCCCGGAAATATTAAAATTGTACCTGAAGCTTGGTGTAGGAATATATGATGCCGGAGTCATTTGCTGGTATAATAAATATTACTATTCCTTGCAAAGACCATCGAACTTTATCAATCAGCACATAGACCCATCATGGACCCCCTTACACGCAGACCCTGATTTTCCTGCTTATCCCTCAGGTCATGCAGTATTTGGTGCTGTGTCTGCTACTATTCTTGAATATCATTTTGGTAAAGATCTTGCATTTACAGATACTAGCCATCAAGACAGGGTCGAATTTCAAGGTGCTGCCAGGTCATTTCCAAGCCTGCAAGCCATGGCGATAGAAAATGCCTGGTCAAGAGTACTTATCGGCGTACATTATAAAGAAGATTGCGAAGCGGGTTTAAAATTGGGATATTATGTGGGAAAACTGGTAAATGACACTGACATAGAACAATTGATGGGTCTGCGAGCAAAACTGCCTATCCTGTAAGGTTTTCCCTCCTTGCTTTAAAAAGATTACTATCATACATAATTGGCTTGTACAAGATCGTTGTGTACTTTTGCAATACTAAAATTAAGAAAGTAGTATGAAGCCACCGAAAAAAAAATCACCCGACCCGGAAACATACAAAGCCAATAACACAGTAGCAGAAAAAAAATGGACGTTGCAAATGCCCCTGCTATGTATCCCTATTTTGTTGGTACTGACTTACTTCACTTTTAAAAGTGCGCTAGACAATCAGTTTGTTAACTGGGATGACCAAGTATATGTGGAAGAACAACCTCTGGTCCTAAGTAAAGAATACGCTAAACTTTGGAAAACGCCTGTATCTCTTAATTATCATCCTATCACGATGATTTCACTGGCCATGCAGGTGCCTGCAGACACAAAAAAATTATCACCGGCACCATTTATTCACCTGAATATCTGGTTGCATATTTTGAACAGCCTCTTTGTTTTTTTACTTATTTGGCTGATAAATGAAAAAAAATGGTTGGTAGCCTTACTCACTGCCGCGATTTTTGCAATCCATCCCATGCATGTAGAGTCTGTAGTCTGGGTATCTGAGCGTAAAGATGTATTATATACCTTGTTTTTCCTGCTAGGTTGCATCACTTACTGGCAATACCTGGAAAAAAATAATAAATCCTGGCTGGTGCTGACTTTTGCCTGCTTTGTCCTGAGTGTATTATCCAAAGCTATGGGTGTGGTTTTGCCCGTCGTGCTATTGTTGCTGGACTACTGGAAAGGTCGCAATCTCAAAGATGTCGCTATTTGGTTGGAAAAAATCCCATTTCTGGCAGTTTCCATATTTTTTGGACTCATGGCAGTGAGTGTACAGAGTGGAGGTAACTTCGGCGGATTGCTTACTCTGTACGGTGAAAAAACAAAAGCGGTGGCTGCTGCCGGGACTTTCAGTTTTTGGGAGAGATGCCAGTTTGCTTCCTATGGGTTTGTAAAATATATCTTGAAGTTTTTTAACCCCACTAAAATTTGTGCTTTCTACCCTTATCCTCCAGGTGACAAACTGGTTGGAATAGAGGCCATGGCTTATCCTCTCACGTTTGTCCTGATTTCAGGACTTACACTTTTTTCGGCTTTCAAATCCAGAATCTGGGCTTTTGGTATGGGTTTTTATTTTATTACTGTGGCCCTGGTCTTACAGTTTATGTCCGTGGGTCTTGCTATCATGGCGGACAGATATACCTATATTCCATACATTGGATTGGCGTTTATGATGGTATATGCTTTGGATAAATGGTCCGGTAACTTCTCACAGTATATGAAGTATTTGAATGTCACAGTATGTTCAGGATTTATCCTATTTCTTATCATCAAGACTAGATCACAAGTAGAAGTTTGGCAGAACAGTGAGACACTTTGGACTCAAACCCTTCAATATTATCCCACCGAGGATCTGGCATTGGCCAATCGAGGCAACAACAGAGGAAAAACAGGCAACATTGCAGCAGCTATGGCTGACTTCGAAGCAGCAGTATCTGATGGGTGCAACAGAGCTGATGTGTATGAAGGCCTTGGGAATAGTTATGGAACACTAAGCGAACAACAGCCTGACAAAAAATCAGAACTGGTCGCCAAGGCGATATCCATGTATCAAAAAGCCATCCAACTCGAACCCAATAACGGCCAGGTGAAATATAATCTGGGCATTGCACAGCTACAATCAGATCCTGCTGCATCAGAAGTAGCATTTACCGAAGCCATAAAGTTAATGCCTTATAAAGAAGCAGATATTTTGCCGGTTCTCGGTATGAGCCAAGTGAATTCTGGAAAATATGTAGAAGCCACCCGTACATTAACTAAGGCTATTACTGGTGGTAATAAAACCGAATCAGTTATATACAACCGCGCTTTGGCAAATCTCGGGGCAGGAAACACAGAGGCTGCCAAAGCTGATTTTAATGCCGTTTTATTGATCAATCCGGGAAATCAGGATGCAAAAAACCGATTGAGTGCAATGTGAGGTAAAGTGATTAACTTTTGATGTCTATGGTCAGCAAAAGCCTTTAAAAGTGGTTTTCTAGTCTGGCTTGCTCCTATTATTAAGAGACACTAAGCGAAAAACAATACCTCAGTGTCTTCAATTCCTCTTCAAAATTCAAATAGGAATGAGTTTGAAGTAATCTTTCTATCTGTACAGTCACCTCCTGCACAAATTGCTGATGATTGTCTGTACTTGCATTGAATGGTCTGTGGCCGCAGGATGTCAGAATTTTGGATATCTGATGTGTCAGCTGAGTCGTCTCTTTGTCAAAATAGTGTTCACAAAATTTTTCCCAGATATAATCTATTGCTGATTCATTGGGATGAATAAGGTCCTTTTCGTAGTACCTGTAATCCCTGAGATCATCCATCATCCACTCGTAAGCGGGAAAGTAACTGACTCCTGAGTTTGCTCCAACCAATGTTTCAATACAATTTATAAGCCTTGCCTTACTTCTGGTATTCTCTATGATACCATCTTTTATATGCCTCACTGGGCTGACTGTAAGTATGATTTGGATATCCGGACTGATTTCCCTAAGCTGTCGGATTGCATGATCCAGTTGCCTTGTAATCTCATCTGTAGCAACCTCTTCCTTTACGTACATAGACGGAGGCATTTTATGACAATTGGCGACTAACTCACCCGTGCTCCTTAACCTGTATCCTGTAGAGGTACCCAAGGTAATGAATACATAAGAGGTCTCCTTTAGTTCTTCATGCATGGTAGCTATTGTGTGGTTAATTTTCTGGCCAGCTCCAGCTTTATTTACATCCGAAAGCATACTGTGAAAATCAGGGTGCACATAAACTCCCTGAGATAATAATAGCTCATCTTCAGATATTATTTTTTTTTCAATGGTGTATTTTAATGCTTTTGCTATAGCTACAGGATGGAAGATGGTACCAAAAGGATTGGAAATTGATTTAAATTTATATTTTTGCAATCTGTCACCGATATTTTGCGAAAAGCAGGACCCCAGCAGCAAGATCTTGTGGTGATGACTTATTTTATGGACGGACTCTGGAATTCTGAGTTCTGTGCGGAATAACATATGATGGGTTCAGTGATTAATAAATTGTAAAAATGGGTATTTTTTCCAAATTTTTTGAACAAAAGCGTAAATCTTCGGATCCGGAGCTTCAGTTTGGGAGATATACAGACACCTATAAAACAGATGACAAATACAAAAGTTGGGACATAGCAATAGAACACTTTGAAAATGAGAAATATCTGGTATCTTACACTCATTTTCTGGATTTTCTCAAATCAGATTCGCATCAGAATGTCAGTTATACAACAGAAAATGGTAAAATTCTCTTCTCAATCTATCAGGGATCAAAACTCATAAGTGGAGAAGCAGATTTTAAAAAATGTAAAGCTGAAGCCAAAATTGTGAAAACAAAAATACTGCCTCTTGGTCTGATGAGGCAGTTGCTAGAAGAGAACTTCGATCTGAGGTATACCCGGTATACCATAGATGACGACGATTGTATCAGTCTGAAGTTCGACACATTTGTTGAGGATGGTTCACCTCACAAAATTTATCAGGCGCTCAAAGAACTAGCCACAGAAGCAGACAGGAAAGACGACTTATTGATGGACACATTCGAAGGTCTCGAACCCATCAATAACAATCATACGAGGCCAATTTCGGATAATGAAAAAAAAATCAAATACCACTTTTTTAAAAAATGGTGCGATAATGTTTTGCATGAGATTGACCTCGGCAAACTCAACCCCTTTCTTTATCCGGGAGGTATTTCGTTCCTGATTCTGGATTTTCTCTACAAAACGGATTATCTTATCAAACCTGAAGGTAAGGTGATGGAACAAATAAGGGAAGGACATGACTTATTTTTTAATGAAAGCCTACTTACTGTACACGAAAAGAATAAAATACTGATCAAAATGGTCAGAGACCTCGAAAAGGTTACCGCTGAAAGCCTTGCCAAAGAGCTCTACGAAGTCAACTCTACATTCGGCACTTCGATGCCGGAAGGTCATCAGCGACTAGTAGACATCATTGATGCACAAATGACTGACTTTGACTGGTATTACGAAAATAAATTCCATACTTTTGCTAATGCTATTTGTGGTTATGTAGCCGGTTTTTCATTGTTTGCATACTCACTTCCCGAACCGTCCAAAGCTTTGTTGAAGTTATTCTATATGATCACTGAAAATAAGTATTTCAATGAGTTGGGATTCAATGAGGAGTATTATCTGAATGACGTCTTTTATCCCAAAAATATACATCAAGCTATAAAATACATTATAACAGACAATAAAGAAAAGTATCCGGGTATTCAGGTGGATAACAGGTATTTACAATATGATGATCTGCCAACCTTCAGTCGCAGTTTTCTGCAGATGATCACCAATATGCAGTATCCGGAATATTTATAATATGGAAACCAGAGCTATTATATCTCTATATGAAAATGTGATCATTCAGATTGCCACCCCTTACAGTACAGGGACAGGTTTTTATTTAAAAAACTTTGACTTAATCATTACGAATGAACACGTGGTCAGAGGTAATAAAAATGCCGTCGTGGCAGGAAAAAAATTTGAAAAGCAGATTGTCCCTGTCCTTTATGCAGATACAAAATACGATTTGGCTTTCCTCAAGCCCCCCGTAGGTCACCAAATGCCTGAGGTAATGATCAATGCTGAAGTCAATCAGGATGAAGGGGACAAAGTCATTGCCATAGGCCATCCATTTGATCTTAAATACACTGTCACTCAAGGCATCATATCCAGTATGCTTCACAAGGAAGATGATATAAACTACATCCAGCACGATGCTGCACTCAATCCCGGAAACAGTGGTGGCCCACTTGTGGATACGGAAGGCAAAGTTATAGGGATCAATACATTCATCATTCAAAACGGAAATAGTATAGGTTTTTCACTACCGTCATCATATCTGATCAGTTGTATCGAGGCATTTAAAAAAGGAAATGGCCAGCGCGGTGTCAGATGCCCCTCGTGCAAGCACATAAGTTTTGAAAAAGAAGGGTCAGCCAGCAAACATTGTGCGGTATGTGGTGCCAGTATCAGCATGCTGTCACTTATAGAAGATTACGAACCGTATGGCATCAGCAGCACTGTAGAAGAAATGATCAGTAAGCTTGGATATCCGGTAGCTCTCACCAGAAAAGGGCCCAATAACTGGTCACTCAAAAAAGGAAGCGCAACGATCAATATTTCCTATTATGAAAAAACAGGTCTCTTGGTGGGTGATGTCTACCTGAGTACTCTGCCTGAAAACAATATAGACAAACTCTACCATTTTCTTCTCAGACAAAATTATCAACTGGAAGGCATGTCTTTTTCTATCAAAGAGCAAGATATCATATTGTCTCTTCTTATCTTTGACCAATACTTGAATGCTGATACATTGTACAGACTCTTTAGCAATCTGCTGACCACCGCAGACAAATATGATAATGTCCTCGTGGATATTTACGGCGCTAAATGGAAACCCGAAAATCCATAATTTGTTAAAGTTTAAAACTTTTATTTTTTTTTTTAGGGGTTTATGTATAAGTTTCAAATTTATATCTATTTTTAGCCTTCCATTTACAACAAAATACAGCTTTTTTAAGCACATTTTAACAATATTTTTAATATGAACAAATTAATTTCAAGAATCGGTATACTCATCTTTGTGTTGTCTTCTGTTTCATTATCTGCACAGGATATACACTTTACGCAGTTTTATATGTCACCTCTGAACCTCAATCCTGCATTGACAGGAGTGATGAACTGTAAGACCAGAATGGTGGCCAATTACCGTAATCAATGGGCCGCAGTGCTTGCAGCCAATGCATATAATACGTACTCTGTTTCTTATGACCAAAAAATACCTGTGGGTAGGGAAGACTACTTTGGTATCGGAGGATCATTATGGGGTGATGTAGCTGGCGAATCAAGATTCGGCACTACTCAAGGTAGATTATCATTATCTTACAGTAAAAAAATGGCAGGATACAGAAAAAAAGCGAGTTACCTTGTTATTGGCGCAGACGGAGCTTTGAGTTCACGAAGTATCAGCAACAAAGACCTGCGGTGGCCAACACAAATCACAGCAGCAGGATTTGACCCTACCCTACCATTCAACGAACCTAATTTTCAAGATACAGACTTCCTCTATGCAGATATTGGAGCAGGTTTACTATGGTTTAGTGTCATTGACAATAATACCAACTGGTATCTGGGTGCTGCTATTGCACACCTTAACAGGCCCAATGTTTCTTTTTTAGGTCAAACAGTCAATCTGTATAGCAAATATACTATTCATGCAGGTTTACAGTTTGAGCTTCAGCGCAAAATATCTATGCTCCCTTTTGGGGTATTTATGGCACAGGGACCTCACAGATCACTCAATGCAGGAACCAACTTCAGATTTGCACTGGGACCATCACGAGTTTCCAACCAATCGTTTGAAGTCGGTGCTTGGTATAGAATTGGTAACAAAGTACCTTCAGGTTTGCACTCAGATGCTGTGATTCTTTCCACAAGATTTAATTATGAAAACTTTGGCATTGGTTTCAGTTATGATATCAACGTTTCCGGATTGCGTCAGGCGTCACCTGCCAATGGTGCTTTTGAGTTTTCTCTTATTTACAATATCTGTGGACCTGAAAGCAGAGGTGTTTACTGCCCAAGATTTTAACAACAGATGCTGATATATCTGATCGACAGGTATAATCAGAAGCCATCTTTTTAAAGTCCATAATCTTATACCCGTTAAACATATCCCCCCTGGATCTGGGTTGTTTATTATTTAAGATTCCCGATCAGATGAGCAAAGTCATATGATTGTTGAAAATTTGATAGTAACTTACCCCCCTTAACATTTTATCACTCAATGAAAGATTTTAACTTTCATAAAATTTTGTAGCAATGTTTGGAAGTAAAAGTGAAAAACTAAATACCGGAAATGGGCAGTCAGTATCGGCCAATGTAAGTAATAGTATAGTGGAGGGCACGTCCATCAATGGAAATATCATTGCCACCAATGACATACGAATAGACGGTGCACTTGTAGGCAAACTCGATTGTAAAGGTCGTGTCATCATAGGTCCACAAGGTAAAATAGAAGGGGACATCATTTGTATAAATGCCATCATAGAGGGTACTTTCACCGGTAATCTCTCCGTGAGAGAGCTGCTGAGCATCAAAGAAACCGCAGTCATCAATGGCGATATAGTCACTGAAAAACTGATGGTTCAAACGGGAGCAGTATTCAATGTATCCTGTAGTATGGGCGGCCAAAAACTAAAGTCTCTGGTACAAAAAGATCAAACGCTCAAGACAGCTCCCTGATAACCTTAGACAGAATATGAAGCCACCGGCATTGCCCTCAAATAAAAAAGTAAATGCTTATCTGAAATATTCAGGATTGGCTTTTCAGCTGGCTGCTGTTGTCTTCATTGGTATCTATGCTGGCAAATGGATAGATAGTCAGTTGGGCATGACCAAGCCCATTTTTACAATGATCCTGGTTCTGCTACTTTTTAGTGGGTATATGTACAAATTGTATAAAGAACTGACACAAAAAGAATGAAGTATTTTCTGCGTGGATACATATTGATGATGGCTGTATTGGTACCACTATTGTTATACGTGCATAGTCTTGACACTCAAAAAACTTATACCCCTGTTTCCCAATACAGTTTGGCGATGTTTTCAGGTTTGAGCGTTATTTTGTATTTTTTTTTACGTAAGTCCGTGAAAAGCCCCAATAAACAACTATTTATATCCATCACGCTCACAAACATGCTTGTCAAGATGGTTTTTTCTATTGTATTATTGCTGATTTACAGAAATATATATCATCCTGCCGATGGTAAATTTATTATTCCATTTCTTTTTGTTTATATATTTTTCACTACATTTGAGACATGGTTTATGATAAAATTGGCTGATGAAAAACCAAATTAAAAAATATGTCTGATACAACAATGCAAACCTCATATGATATTATAGGTCTAACATCTTTAGAAGATACAGATATCGCTTCTAAAGATATTCGCATCGTTTCCCGCAAGGGTGATAATGTAAAATTGTTTTATGATAATAAATCATACAATGCCAAAATTAAAAAATTTGATCCTGAAACCAAGTTTGCCCTGATCAATGTTTCAGGTTTTGATTTCAAAATAAAAATTAATGAACCTCTGGACATGTTGATACAGGAGCTGGGATTTCTGAAAGCGTCCAGACACTCTGTAAAGGAAATAAAATCGCCAATGCCAGGACTGGTAGTAAGTATTTTTGTATCCGTAGGACAGACTGTAACAGAAGGTGAAAAATTACTAAGCCTCGAGGCCATGAAAATGGAAAATATTCTCAAATCTCCAGGTGATGGTACTATCAAACACATTCACGTATCAAAAGGAAATTCAATAGATAAAAATCAACTTTTGATAGAGTTTGAATAAAGTATGGCTAGAAGTCCTTATTTTCGAGAGGGCATTTGCTTACCAAAGTGCTGTACCCAATATTTGTCCACTTTGGCAACAGCCATTTCATTTACTTTAGGATGCATGAGCATGGTGCAATGCGAATAACTCTTTAACCAGTCATCCAACACCTCTTCAAAAGATTTTTGTCCCTCACCGAGGTTTTCGCCGGCTACCATCCAGTTATATCCAGCTTTTTCCAATCTTTCTCCTATGTTAAGCCCCTCTTTAGAATAGTGCGCAAAAAAATTGTATTCTTTCATTTCAGTAGCCTGAGACCATGCACTTTTGTAAAGCTTTTCGTTCCATTCTATCGTAGGGACTGGTTCCATAAACCGTTTGCCACAATGGCAACCTTTAGCACGTATCTTATTGACAGCTTCGACCATAAATTTTTGCTGCTGTCCATCAGGATGTCCCTCCGGCCAAACAAAAAATCCCAATAAGGTCCAAAAAAGAGCAAAAAACTTCATATCCTGACTTCTTAATTAAATAATGTCTAAACAAAAATAAGGATAAGTTTCCAATTATGCTCCATTTGTAGTTCAAAACAAATGATTTTAACTAATTTTTAAAACATCAAAGGAACGCGGCTCCGAAAACTCCTGCAGAATCGCCAAGTTTTGGTTTGTAAAATCTAGTATCCACCCGATGGTTGAATATGTGTTTTTTTACTTCAGCTACACCATATGTATATATTTCATCTATATTACCTACTCCTCCCCCTATAACTATTGCGTCAGGGTCTACAATATTGATGACTACGGAGATGGCCTTACCAAAAAACTGAAAAAGACGCTGCATCGTGCTTTCTGCAAATGAATCATTTCCAGACCGGTACCGCTCAGCAATATTCACCATTGTCAAATGATGTCCACTGAGTTCATAGTAATACTTTTGTAGCGCAGGGCCTGAAATGACTGTTTCGACGCATCCTTTTTTGCCACAGTAACAAGGCGAACCTGAAATATCCAGGAAATTGTGACCCCACTCCCCCCCTATACCTTGCCGTCCAGATATCACTTTACCGCCGACTACCAGCCCTCCTCCTACTCCAGTTCCCAAAATCACACCGAACACAACCTGTGCTTCTGGCATTTCATCACGGATGACTCCCATATTTGTTTCTGCTACAGCAAAACAATTGGCATCATTGCTAAGATTAAATTCCAAACCTGTCAATACCTCCAGATCATATTTTAGATTGCGGCCATTTAAGCTGGTAGAATTACAGTTTTTCATGACCCCCAGGATAGGGTCAAGTGTTCCTGGGGTACCCATGCCTATGCGAGTTGGTTGGATTTTACTTACATTCGACAACATTTTGACCATTCTTTCTATCTGATTGACCACGTGGTCATATCCCAAGTCTCCCTCAGTAGGAATTCTGAGCCTCGATATGACATGATGATCTTTTGCATCTAAGATTATGCCCTCAATTTTTGTACCGCCCAGATCGATGCCCCATAGTGTGTCCATGTTTCCATTTTTTATACTATCAAAAGTAAAGGAAATGGGGTAAAATAAAAATATTTACTTTCTTTTTATTCGTTATATTGAATCAATGGAGATTTAGTCCTTAACTTGTGCCTTAAATGAGTACTGCAGTCCATGCTGCGAATAAGAATAAATTAAATAATACAAAATGAAAAAGGAAATAAGAGAAATAAAGCCCGGTTCAGGGCTTGGATTATTGAAATTCGGTATGACAAGAGATGAAGTAAAAAAAATCGCCGGCAAACCCGACGAAGTAGAAAATCTGCCGGGGTTTGAAGAAGAAGTCAACGATGAGCTGGAATCATGGCATTATGACGAACATGAGTTTTCGCTGGTCTTTGATGCAGATTATGACTGGAGACTTGTATCTATTGCTGTGAGTGATCCGTTTTTCACCTTTCATGGAAAAGCTTTGGTGGGTATGGAAAAGA
This sequence comes from Saprospiraceae bacterium, assembly GCA_016714765.1. Classification (GTDB taxonomy): domain Bacteria; phylum Bacteroidota; class Bacteroidia; order Chitinophagales; family Saprospiraceae; genus OLB9. The sequence continues at coordinate 15,343 of JADKCF010000009.1, forward strand.
AAGAGACAATGGATTTTCTGGATAGTCTGGGCATAGAAATATCTAATGTTGAGGACGTATCTGATGAAGAAAATCCGAATCTTGAACTTATTGAGTCTGACGAGGCAGGTATTATGGTCTGGTTTGCAGATGGTGAAGTGATAGAAGTACAGATCCTTCCAGATGTAGAAGAGGATGGAGAAACCCTCATCTGGCCTGAATAAATAAAATTTTACTGGTCTGGTTTTTTGCCTCTTTTGTAAATGACCAGACCATTTAAAAAATTGCGCAAAATCTGATCACCTGCTTCCACATAGCTGGGGTGGTCTTCTTTCCTGAAAAGGTCATTGAGTGCACCTTTGGTAATTTTAAATTCTACCAATGATAAGATTTCAAGGATATCTTCGTCCTTTAGTTGCAGCGCAACCCTAAGTTTTTTCAATATATCATTGTTGGAAAGCATTTATTATCATTTTGATTGGGTGAAATAATTATATATCAATCTCATTCCGTCGAGGGTCAGCATTTTGTCTACTATATCGAAGGTGGATTCCAGAGGATGAAGTATATTGGAAAGTCCTCCTGTTGCTATGACTTTGTAGTCTCCGGTGAGCTCAGACTTCATACGTATTATCAATTCTTTGACCAGGCCAACGTACCCCCACATCACGCCGGATTGTATGGCTGAGGCCGTATCATGCCCTATGGATGAGTCTGGCAATTGCATGGGCACTACAGGTAACTGGGCTGTCTGCTGTGAGAGCGCGTAAATGGCCGTTTTCAGACCGGGGGCTATCGTCACGCCTGTGATGCCATGCTCTTCATCTACAATAGTAAATGTCAGTGCAGTTCCGAAATCTACAATGATACATTTTTTTCCGTGAAGGCGTACCGCAGCATAGGCATTGGATACCAGGTCTGACCCTATTTCGTAAGGATGCGGAACCGGAATATCGAGATTCTTGATAACTTCAGCATTGATAAGCAGAGGACTAAATCCAAATACATACTGAACAGCCTGTTTGATGACTTCATTTAGGTCAGGGACGACGCTGCTCATCACACAATAACTCACTGCAGACGGTGGTACTCCCCATTCCAGCAGAATATTCCGAAGTGCACCTTCGTAGTAAAATTCAGGTTGGGTTTCTTTGGTCTCATACCTGAAAGTGTTGGTCCAACTGTGGTCCTTGTATAGAGCAATGACAATATTTGAGTTTCCTATATCAATCGCAAGAGTCATAAGTGCCGTTTTTTATCTGATTACAAAAGTAATACCTATATCCTACATTAAAGCATCAGGCCTTTTAATTCATCATAAATGATTTCAGCACTTTTTTCCCAACTGAAAAATTTATACCTCTCCAGTCCCTTGGAAGCAAGTGCGTTTCTTAGATCTTCGTTGTCTGCCATCTTACTCATGGCCTGAGCTATATCTTCTACAGAAGTCGGATCAATAAGTAATGCAGCCTCACCTGCTACTTCAGGCATAGAGGTGACGGACGATGTAATGACCGGTGTCCCCATTTTCATCGCTTCCAGCAACGGTATACCGAATCCCTCAAAAAGTGAGATATACGTCACTGCCATAGCACCTGAAATTAGTTTGTATTTGATTGGTTCTGATACCATCCCGGTATAAATCACATCAGGAGAGTGCATGATAGCTTCTGCGATTTCTTCTGTTTTCCATGCCAGTCTACCAGCAATGACCAATTTATATTGTCCCTCCTTCCCCGAAGAAAACAGCTCAAAAGCCTTAATCAAACGTGCTATATTTTTACGCGGCTGGAGTGCTCCTATGTATAAAAAATACGGTTTACCGGCTATTTTTTCGTTTATACGCCAGGGCATTTCATCGAGTACGCCTAAAGATATATTGTCCCTTACCGCATTATAGGCCACTTTTATCTTTTCTTTGTCTATGCCCATTTGCGTTATAATATCATTTTTGACAAAATGAGAAACTGCTATCACTGAAGCCGCTTTGCTTAGATAACGAGGCACATATTTTCTGTAATGTCTTAATGATGCACTTTGTATATGCTCAGGATAATGCAGGTATGCCAGATCATGCATTACCAGGACTGCAGGTACTTTGCTCCGCAAACTCAAATAACCATCTCCGGAGTAAAAAACATCTATTTTGTACCACCTGAAAAACAAAGGCAACATATATTCGAACCAAAAATGCCATAAGACAGCATGCCGTGCATGCCAGGGTACAATTACCGTCTTTACATTAAGAGGGAAACCAAAATCAACATTAACTTTGCGATCAAAAAACAGTATAAATTCGTCTTCCGGATGAGACAGTGCCATTTGTTGGGTGGTCTCATAGATGTACCTGGGAATACCTTCCATATTCTCATTAAGCAACAATCTAACGTTTACACCTACTCGCATACCTGTTTTATATCCATGCAAATTTAGACCTTTCACCAAGTAAAATGCTTTTTTTATTAAAAATATAAATTATAGCCAACGAAATACTTAAAAAAAACGTCTATATAATAAATATACGAACCATGATAAGCATTCAAAAGCTCTTTTTCATCATAATGACAACATTGGCTGTTACAGCATGCCATAAGGAAAATGTGAGAGAAGATGAATACCTTATTTTTGGTCATTTTTACGGATTTTGTAGCGGCGAAATGTGTATTGAAACTTTTCAAATAAAAGACCAAATGCTTTTTGAAGATACAAAAGATCAATACAGGAGCCTCACAGAATTTAATTTTATTGGTTTACCTCAGTCAAAGTACGAACTGGTAAAAAATATTACAGACCAAATTCCTGCGAATCTATGGAATGAAGAAAATGAAAAAGTGTTCGGATGTCCTGATTGTTATGATCAAGGTGGATATCTCATACAGCTACACAGAGACGGTATGACAAAATCATGGATTCTCGACAAAAACCCCAAAGACGTTCCCGATTATTTAAATGGTTTTATGGATAACATAGATGAAGCTATAAAACTTATTCATCAATAAATATTCGCAAAATGAAGATGCATATAAACTTTGGTTCAGTCATCTTAATCGCAATAGTGGTCATGCTGCACTTTGGCTGTTACAAACATGAGGTAAATCCAGACAACGAAACAAAATATCTGATTTTCGGTCATTATTACGGAGAGTGCGGAGGAGAGAGATGTGTCGAAACATACAAACTTACAAAGATCCGACTTTTTGAAGACGAACTGGATACGTATATGAGTATCGGGCCATTCAGGTTTTTTGAATTGAGCAATCAAAAATTTGAGTTAGTTAAAGATTTGTTTGATTTTGTTCCCGCAAAACTGCTGGCGTCAGAAGAGCAGACATTTGGATGCCCGGATTGTGGTGACTGGGGAGGATTGATGATTCGATCCGCTGAAAATAATCAAATGAAGACCTGGTTTATAGATCAGCAAAAATCAGATGTACCCGAATATTTGCATCCACTGATAGATAAAATAAACGAGAAAATAAAATTGATCAATGAGTAAAACCATAGCAGCCATAAAAAAATTATATTTATTTTGGTCTTTTTAATATGGATGACCATTTTATCTTGCAGCAAGGAAGAGAGTGGCTTTGTATCAGCCACGATCGTAGGGTATGATCTAAGGTATTGTGCCTGTTGCGGCGGCCTCTTGGTACAACCCAACGATGCCAATGGGGATACTTACCAGTGGTATCAGAAAAACCAGAAATTCGACATTACAAACTCTTCAATGTTTCCTATGAATGTCAAAATAAAATAACATCATCTGGCAGGAAGCTGTATTGCCTCCAGTGGAGAAATTGAAATCACAGATTTAATCATCATCAAATAGCACCCACCATGAAGTCATTCATATTAACGAGTTTTACTCTTTGCAGCCTGGTTTTTTGTTCTTTTTCATGCTCGAAGCCGGACTCTAAAGAAAATTGTCCTGAAGATTTGTTTTGTACAGAAGTTTTTGTTTCAATTGGCATATCGGTTCGAGACAGCAATGGCAAAGATGTCCTATTGTCTAAAGTTGTTTCCACCATACAATCATCCGGTATTACGTATACATATATCCCGGAGTTACCACAGTCACAAAATTTATATACCATCATTAATGATCTCCAGCTTAAAAATTTACAAAAATCAGGGTCTGAGGTTATAGTAGAAGGTTTTGTAAAAAACGCTGAAAAAGATGTACTTTTTTTTACTGAAAAATATACGATTGGTCATGACTGCTGTCACGTGATTAAAATAGAAGGCAAAGATGTCATCGTCATCAAATAAAGTAACAAATATCATGAAAACCATATTGGCAGTGCTTATCTTGTTCTTCGTGAATACAGGATGCTATAAGGCTGTTAATGACCCCATGTGTACCCTAAAGCCTGATAGCGGGCCATGTAAAGCCAGTATCAAAAATATTATTTTGACCAGACTACCAAAAATGTATGGTTTTACTTGGGGTGGCTGCAAGGGTGTGGTTCCTTTTGAGACCTTAGAAGCATGTAATCAAAAGTGCCCCTGTCAGGGAAATTAAAAGTAAGCGCCTTCTAGATGCAAGTAAATGGACAAGCTGTACATATTTTATATTACTACAGTTTGATCAATTATCAGTTTCAAATATATTTTGATTATTTTTGCTGTTGTCTCAGCCTTCACTGCAATAATACATGTAGGTATGCACAGACTTCAACACGAATATGCACTTAAGATTCTTTTTCCTATCCCTCACATTACTTCTGCCGTGGCTATCGTCTGGTCAGGCATACGCTACCTATATCCATAGTGCAAACAACATCGGCCCTACAAACACTCAGTATGTCAATGCTGCAGGAATCGATTCTGCCATCATGCGACCGCCCAATAAATACAACTGGGCAAAATTCGCTTTACCAGTTGCCCTAACAGGATACGGTTATCTTTCACTAAAGGTGCAATATCTGCAAAACTGGGATAATCAGGTGCGGAAAGCTGTCATGGGTACAACCCATACCAAAATAGATGACTATATCATTTACACTCCACTTTTGGCTGATATAGGACTGTCTCTGGGAGGCTATGCTTCCGCCCATAAAATCAGGGACAAAGCTGCTTTATACATGATGTCTACAGCACTCAATGCTGCGATGGTATATCCTGTAAAAAAACTGACCACAAGACTTCGTCCAGATGAATCAGATTTAAAATCCTTCCCATCAGGACATACATCCAATGCATTCGTAGCAGCAGAGTACTTTTGGCAGGAGTACAAAGGACGGTCCAGATGGTTAGCTGCATCAGGTTACGTTATCGCTGCCACTACAGGATATCTCAGGATGCATAACGACAGACATTGGTTTAGTGATGTCATAGCCGGAGCCGGCATTGGCATGCTTTCTACAAAACTGGTGTTTGCTTTATATCCCAGTCTGCAAAAAATCGTATTTCCTTCATCCTCCGGCTTAGGAGTGACGCCTATAGTTTCAGGACCTTATTATGGGGTTTTCCTAACATATAATTGGCATTAGTTAGTAAGGGTTTATACTGACATGTCATATATTTTACAATTGTATCTTTGGAGGTCCGAAACCAGTGACTTTGGTATACTTTTTTCTTCTTAAATAAATGTCAGAGATTATCTGAAAAAAAATGTCATTCAAAAAGTTTTTATGGATGTAAGAAATATCATCTCTTTATTGGTTTTATTCATCACAAGTCACCTTGCTACCAGTCAGGTGACTGCAGCTTTTGTTTTTGATAAAAGTGAAGGCTGCGGTTCGCTTGCTGTGACTTTTACTGATCAATCCACTTCTGTCGGTGGCACCATCAATGATTGGAAATGGGACCTTGGCGGAGTAATATCCACTAAGCAAAACCCGGGTATTATTTTTACCACTCCCGGGCAATTTACCATCTGCCTTACTGTACGAACGACAACCGGGGCAACATCCACCATCTGTAAAGATAAAATTATAAAAATTTACGAAAACCCCGTTGCAAATTTTACAGTCGACGCACAGACAGGCTGCCTTCCTGTACAAACCACATTTCAGGATCTTTCTACCAGTAAAAACGGTGCCATCAGCATTTGGGTTTGGGATGTAGGTGGAAGCACCAATCTACTCACAACCTCTGACTCTTCCCAAATCATTCGTACAACTTATACCACAGCAGGTAATTATTCTGCCACGTTGTCAATAACGGATGAAAAAGGATGTAAGTCTACTATTAACAAACCCAATTTGATTCAAGTGACTGCTCTGCCAGAGGTAAAATTGGATTACACTCTTTTAAACTCCTGCAATCTACCGTGGGACATCGTTTATACTAATCTCAATCTTGACCCTGATGCGAAGTATTCATGGGATTTCGGTAATGGCCAAAAACATGTCGGACCCATTCCGCCCGCAGTAAAATACCAGGAATCAAAAGCATATACTGTAAAGGTCTTTGTAGAAAAAGGACCTTGTTCTGATACTTTGTTTTTTGAAAACATTGTCAATACAGAACGAAAAACCGATTTTTATTTTAAGCAAGATGGCTTGTGTGCCGGTCAAATCATAGAACTTATTGATTCATCTAACTATACGGGTGATAGCCTTGTCTGGGATTTTGGCGATGGTTTCATCTCAAGGGACAAAAAACCTGTACATCAATATGCAACAGCAGGCTGCTACACTATCAAACTTAAAAAATATCTGGGCCCATGTCTTCAGGAAATATCCAAGCCATGTGTAAATATTTTACCTGCACCCAATATTGCATTTAATATAAAAAATGCATTTTCCTGTGTTATTCCAGTTAAAGTCGAGTTTGAGGCAAGTTCACAGACTCAGGGCACCTTTGAGTGGCATGTGAAGGGTATGGATTTAGACACAGTTTTTTTAGGTACAAACCATGATTTGACGATCACCGAGTATGGAAACTACCTGACAGATTTGGCATTCAGGAGCGTGGATGGTTGCAAAGTAGACATAAAAAACGAACCATTAGAAATTAACCAATTTGAAATAGAACTCAACACCTTTGGTCCGGATGGGTGTGTACCATTCAATGTACCGCTGAAAAACAGTGTCTCCAGCAATATCCCTATTTCGGAATGGTCATGGCAAGTCGGCAATCCCGTGATTTTTACATCCCTGGATTCCAACGCAGTATTTTCAGTCATTGACACCGGGACTTGGGATCTCCGCCTGATAGCGAAAAATATTTTTGGATGTGTAGACACTGTAACCAAACCCAGATACATACAAGGTGGGAGACCACCTCAGGTCAATTTTTCTGCCAGTCCCCTACAGGGCTGTATAATGGATGGGCGGCAGTTTACAAGTCAGACGAGTGCCTTTGCTGATGAATGGTTATGGACATACAATGATACCACATTTTTTTCAGAAGAAAAAGATCCTCTGTTTAGCTTTCCTGATATCGGAGTATTTGATATCACGTTGACAGCATCACATCATGGTTGTGCCAGAAAATTTGAAATTGAGGATTATATTACAGTTTTCAAACCCAAATCAGCTTTTGCAGTGGACTATTCCTGTACTGACCCCTACACTATCGCCATCACCAATCAATCTGTAGGCGCAGACAGCCTGTATTGGGTAATAAAACTTTCAGAAACGGTCACTGACACTATCAGAGATTCCCTTCTCACCACATATACTTTTCCTGAACGAGGACTATATTTCCTGACCCACTACGCCAAAAATTTTAATTCTGGTTGCGAACACATCCTTACAGACTCCATCTTCATAGTAGATTTGAGTGCATCATACACGCTGGATACTATTCGTGGCTGTGCTCCTTTGGAGGTTAATCTTTCCTCCACAGTAAGAGATGCTGTTTCCAGCGAATTTCTTCCCGGTCAATTTTCTATTACAGACCCAACCGGAGATAATGCCACAGTAATATTTAATGAAGGTGGCACTATTCAAGGCCCAAAACTGGTAGTAACTGACAGACATGGGTGCCGCGACACCTTCCAGACACAAACACCTGTTGAGGTCAGTAAGATCAATGCCAGGATCGATGCACCGGATGTAATCTGTATACCTGGAAGTGCAACATTGTTTGATGGAAGTTCTTATGGGGTAGCAGCCATTACATCCCGTACCTGGTATTTTTCTCATCAGGACCAAAGAGATACCATTTTATCTCCTCAGTTTAACATTTCTGACGAAGGTATTTATTTTGCTACGCTCTCATTAAAAGATAGCTGGGGTTGTTCAGACTCTGTTACCAGAGAAGTGAAGGCAGTCAAGCTTATTCCGGCATTTAGCGCTGATACTTTGTCGTGTACCGACAAAGCGGTAAGATTTAAAATAGACGCCGATCCTACCTTTCTCAATAAGTTTCAATGGGATTTCGGTGATGGAAGCGGTTCAACTGAAAAAAATCCACTTCATTTCTTCGAGACCGAGGGAAGTTTTGATGTATGTGCTGAGTTGTTTGATGTAAGGGGATGTTCTAAAAAATTATGTCAGGAAAAACTTGTCGTCATCAAAAATCCCATTGCAGCATTTGACGGTGATCCGCTCACCGGACCCTGTCCTCCACTTCTATCAAACTTCAAAAATTACAGTACGAATGCCACGAGGTTTACATGGAATTTTGGTGATAACAGTGGCTTGTCTTACAATAATCTACCTTCTCATGTGTACAATCAGCCGGGAAACTATGATGTCACTCTGTATGCCGAAATGATACCCGGTTGTGTAGACACACTGCATAAAATTGATTTTATCCGCTTGTTGGGCCCTAGTGCCAATATGAATTATTCATTATCCGGCAATTGCCTGCCTCTGGATATCACACTCTCTGTGTTGTCTGACAAGCCTTATGAATATATTTGGGATTATGGAGACGGAAAAATATTTTCAGTTCCGGACAAAAATACAGAGCACTCTACCACCTACCGATACGAAGAAACCGGAAAATTTGTACCAAAATTATTGGTCTCTGACGAAAACGGATGCTCCAGAACCTTTACCATTGACCCCATAGAGGTAAATGATATTCAGTCTTCATTTACTTTTCCACCCGACCCGTTATGCGGTCTCCCTGTCCATATTGAGATTAATAATCAAACAACGGCTACCTCACCTGCACTCCATTATTTTTGGAACATAACCGGGTCTGCAACTTATGCAAGCACAGACAAAAATCCAGTGTTTGATATCGATAACTTTGGTAAATTTGATATTTCGTTGATTTCCATTCTGCCCAATTGCATCGATACCCTAATCAAAGATTCTGTGCTCTTTGTAAGCCCCATTCCTAAAGCCGATTTTGACATCCGGTCTTCCATTTTATGCAATAATTATCCACTTGAAATCGAAAACTTATCTACAATCTCTACAGGCAGTATTTCGTCATATTTATGGAAACTGGACAATGTGGTAACATCTCCCAATGTCAACTTCAATCCAAAATTTAACACCCCAGGAACCCACAGTATCCAACTAAAGGTTAGTACAGAGAATGGATGTGCTGATTCCATTACCCGATCTATAACATTATTACCAAATACCCTGATAACGTTGACTGAAGATAAGACTATTTGTCTTGGTGATAGTACCGACCTGATGGCCATGATAGTTTCATCTGATAATAATTATCTGTTTAAATGGAATAATCACCCGACAATAATGTGTCCAGAATGTAAAACCAACAATGTAAAACCTGATAAAACAACAGTTTATTATCTGGAAACCTTGTCATCTGCAGGATGTGTTAACAAAGATTCTGTCATCATCACTGTGTTGCCCATAGCCGGTCCTCAACTCAAGTTGTCATCAGATACAATTGTATGCGAAAAAGGATCTGCCACAATAAAAATTCTCAATTTCAATCCCCTGTTTGTCTACAAATGGGATGAAAAGGATGCCGGACTGGATTGTTATACCGATTGTAGTACAGTCAGGGCTACTCCGGACGAAGATACCTATTATAGTATCTTGGTAAGTAACGCCTTCGGATGTCTGAAAGAAGATTCTATCCTTGTACGAGTCGAAAAAAATATAGCTGACTTTTTATTGAGTGATAAAACAATATGTGAAGGTCAGTCTACTGAATTATCAGTCACCGGGGGCAATAATCCTGTTTGGTCAGCGCATCCTTCATTGAGTTGCAGTCAATGTCTGACACCTACAGCTCACCCTTCCCAAAGTCAATATTATACGGTGACAGTGACCTCTGATGCGGGATGCAGATACAAAGATTCTATATGGGTAGAATTGATTTCCGTTTCCAGTATTGACGCAGGCAGTGATGCACTCATCTGCAAAGGTGAAACAATATCCCTTGTCGGAAAAGGTTCAGGGGGGATTTTCTGGACGTCTGATGCGTCTATTGATAATCCCCAGTCGCTAAATATTTCGTCCAGACCAGATCAATCAACAACATATATACTCACTGCTACGAATGATGAGTGTGTACTCCATGATACTTTATATGTCAAGGTCATTTTAAAAACGGATGTTTTCGCCATTGGAGACACCATCTGTCCCGGACAACAAGCCATAGTGAAAGCTAACGGTAACGCAGACACATTTGTATGGTATGAAAACAAATTAAAGGTTGGGACAGGGGACACGCTAGTAATCAGGCCGGAATCTAGCCTATTTATAGATGTTATAGGTTCGAAAGGACTCTGCCTCCCTGATACTGCTACCATCTCCGTACTTGTATACCCTGAGATAGATTATCATCTGATAGAAGACAGTTATAAACTTTTTATCAATAGTAAGATTAAAGTCCTAGCAGGATATAATCCAGATGCTGATTACACTTATAAATGGACTCCTACGTCCGGATTGAGTTGCAATGATTGTCCACAGCCTGAGATTCAGGACATAAGTCAGTCAGGGCAATATACTGTAAGCATATCTGATCATTTCGGTTGTATGTTGGACGCAAATCTTTATGTAAGCCTAACCAATGAATGCAGTAAAAATGGTTTTTATATACCCAATATTTTCACACCATATAACAGAGATGGAAAAAACGACACTTTCAAAGTATATGCTGAACAAGAAGCAGAATTTATAAGCATCTCCATTTTTGACAGATGGGGTGAAAAAGTCTTTACGTCAGCGGACATCAATGAAAAATGGGACGGCTTATATAAAGGTAATGAACTCGCACATGGTGTCTATGTTTATATCATTACAGCAAGATGTGATAAAACCAATGAAATTTTTAATTTTGCAGGGGATATTACCATCATTGAATAATTAATTAAAAAACCGGATATGCTACCTTATGTCTTCGTTTTGGCCCTGATGACCACAGTATTTGAATCCAACAACACGAAACCAAAAAGGATTCTTTTTTTTGGAGATTCCATCACGGAGATGGGTGTAAAGGAAAAAGGATATATATCTCTTATGAATGAAAAGCTCAATAAAAAAGGGTTGGAACAAAAATATCAGCTAATAGGCTCAGGTATTGGTGGTAATAAAGTGTATGATCTATTTTTCAGAATGGAACTTGACGTTCTGGCTCAGCAACCCGATATTGTGGTAATTTGGATAGGAATAAATGATGTATGGCATAAAAGTATGTTTGGCACCGGGACTGATCTTCATAAATTTGAAACTATGTATGCAGACATTATACAAAGGTTACAGAAAAAAGGCATAAAAGTGTATTGTTGTACCCCTGGTTGCATAGGAGAAAAAACGGATTTTTCCAATTCGCAAGATGGTGATCTGAATGAATTTTCCAAAGTAATCCGTAAAACTGTCGTTTTAAATAAGGCAGACATCATTGATTTCAGAAAAACCTTTCAGGAGCATAACCTCAGAAATAACAAAGACAATCTTACCCAGGGCATCCTTACTTATGATGGCGTCCATTTAAATGATGCCGGCAATCAGCTGGTAGCAGATATAATGTGGGATACACTGATAGAAAATTGAATGTACTTATGGACTGCCTCTATGTATAAACCCGGCTTCAACCAGCAACTCATTTATTTTGTTGTAGGATCACAAAGTGATAGGGTTTGAGTACAATATATTCATTATCAAGGCCGACTTCATACTCATTACCTGTCCACAAATCCAAAAGTAACTGTCCGTGTATGCAGCCTTGTTCCCTAAGTGCAAACCATGTCAGATATGCATCACTGTCTGAAAAATTGAAAATACAGAATATCGATTGGTGTTGGTCGTATCTCACATAACCAGCTATATGTATATTGTGCAGAGACATCCAATTGATGTTACCGTAATCACCAAATACAGCATGAGATTTTCTGATATTGATGAGCAATTTTGTTCCCGCAAAAACCTGATATTCATTGGTACCTTTTCTTTTCCTTTTTTCATTTTTTTTCCAGTCAATAACCGGGCGATGCATCCATCTATTGTCATAATTTTTACCGGAATCATTCATAAAAGAGTAATCATTGGTATAAGCACATTCATCACCATAAAAAAGCATGGGAATACCGCCCAGCAAGATACTATGTGCCTGCATCAAAAGAATTTTATTGATAGCTTCTTCTGTCACATGATTCAGCTTTTGCAGGATCCCATATTCCAGACCACATAGTGATGCCAGAGTGCCACTGATTCGCGCATCATTTGTCTTAGGATTGACGCCAAATAAGGCTCCTTTAGATGTAGAACCCCTGAAATTCCCTGAATAATAATTTTTTAAAACGTGCGGTGCTCATAGGGATTAAACCCTGCTAACTGTATCATAATATCTTCATAACCAAGGCCTATATCGTCATGACACCTCGTATAAGTAATCCATGTAGCTCCATAAGGCTTCTGAAGGATATCGTTCTGAGCTGCCAGCATCACTCTGACATCTCCTGTAGCCAGAGCATCCCATTGTAAAGCCATATGAGTAGCATTATAGGCCACATCACATTCCCTGCCTTTATATCTTCCTGTTCCAAAATATTTCATGATTTCTTTAGGTGCAACAATTGCTTCACCGAGCAATGCCATACCAGGAGTAGCTACTTGTACACAATGTTTGATCAGCTGAAGGAGGGTATGAGCCTGAGGCAGATTCTGACATGTGGTACCTACTTCTTTCCATATGAATGCCGGTGCATCTATTCGAAGTATGTCCACTCCGAGATTGGCATAAAAAAAGATATTATCCAGCATTTCGGCAAAAACTACCGGATTAGTATAGTTTAAATCCCATTGATAGTCATTAAACACTGTCATCACCCATTTGCCTGATGCTTTGTCATAAGTGAAGCTGCCTGGTGAGCTATCAGGAAAAATATCAGGCATAGTCCGCTCCATGATATCAGGCATGTGACGGTCATCATACATATAAAAAAAGTCCTGATAGTGTTTGTCTCCAGAAGATGCTTTTTGAGCCCATTCATGATGATGTGAAGTATGATTGAGTACAATGTCCAGCATGAGATACATGCCTTTACTTTTCAATTTATCATCCAGAGACCTGAGGTCATCTATTGTCCCAAATCGGGGGTCGACATTTCTGAAATCTGATACTGCATATCCTCCGTCACTTTCTCCTTCAGGGCTTTGCATTACAGGCATGAGATGTAGAAAGTTAATACCCAACTCTTCGAAATAACTTAAATGACTTTCAAGGTCTTTAATGGTGCCACAAAACCTGTCAATATAAAGACTCATCCCGGCGATCTGATTACTCAGATACCAGGGACCATCCAAAGATTTGTGATGATCCAGTTTTTTCAACACTTCAGATCTGCTTTTATATGCCTGAAAAATAATATCCAGCAAAGACGAAAAAACGACATCACTGTCAGAGCGATGTCCGTATATCTGATGATACAGCTCATAAATTGTGGAGATATTAGCAGAAAATCTGAATAAAAAAGCTCCGTCCAAGCCATCCAGATGATAATAACTATTCTCTTTAAATTTTTCGGTCAACAGTCTGTGCATCTGAGCTTGATACATACTATAAAAATATTTGGTTATTTAAGTGTTTAAAGGCTTCCATTGCCCCCATATATTCGCAGGTTCTTGCCCCTGCTTTATTGGCATTAAAAATAATATTTTGCCATTGATCAAAATCCAGTGAAAGGATGTCATTTTTACCAGAGATACAGAGCTGGTGCAACACTGCTCCTACAAATGCGTCTCCAGCACCGGTTGTATCCACAGGAGTAATCTGTATACTCGGGATCGTAACTGTCTTATCATAATACCTGAATGCAGTTCCATTACCTCCTAATGTCACCGCAAATGCGCTTCCGTTCTTGCTTGAGAGATTCGATACTATCATCCAGATTTTCAGTTTGTGTTAGCAGCATTGCTTCTTCGTCACTTACCTTGAAAAAATCACATTGTCCAATAAAATACCAACAATGTTTTTTAAAATCTTCAACACTATTTTTAAATAACAGGTGCCGATAATTAGGATCAAAACTCACAAATTTTCCGTGTGCTTTAGCCATTTCCAATAGAAAATAGTAGGTTCTCTAATGTGGCCCTTCCAAAAGCTTGCAGAACCAAAATGAATGACATCATACGTACTGATATCAAATTCCTCCATTTCTGATTTGCACAGTGATTCGTCAGCCCCGCGGCTAAATATAAAATCTCTTTCACCATTTTCATCAAAGAAACATATGCCACAGTCGTAAATCTATGTTTGTCTCTGAACATCCATCGGGTTCCTACTCCAAAGGAATTCATCTCAGCTACCAGTTGATCGCCAAAAGGATCATTGCCTACTTTAGCCATCAGGTCTACCTGACTACCTAATGCAGCTATGGCGGCAGCGACGTTAGTAGGTGCACCACCTGTTTTTTTAAGAAAATGACTGCCCTCTGATAATGTCATTCCCTTATCTGTGCAGATCATGTCTATGAGTGCCTCTCCGACACAAAATACCTTTTTCATTTTTCCAATTTAAAAAATGCGAATATATGATTACTATTGCAATAATAAGTAAATGACCGCTGCTAAAACACCTCCTGCCAATGGACCTATAATCGGAATCCAGCTATAAGACCAATCGCTGTCTCCTTTGTACTTCAGAGGCAAAACTGCGTGCATAAGCCTGGGGCCCAGATCTCTGGCAGGATTGATAGCATATCCGGTAGGTCCACCTAGACTCAATCCAATGCCCAATACCAGCAAAGATACTGGCAGGGCATCCATTGCTCCTAACGAAGCAGACGGTGCTGCCATCAGTAAAACCCCTAGTACTAATACTAAAGTGCCTATCAGTTCAGTCATCAGATTTTGCAGTCTATTCCTTATAGCAGGTGCTGTACAAAAAGTAGCATGTATCGAGGAAGTCTCTAAGGTGATATCATAATGACCCTTATATGTCAGCCAGACCAATAATTGTCCTACCATAGCACCCGTCAGTTGTGCTATTATGTATGATGGTAACAAGTGCCAATCCATTTTACCTGCAACTGCCAGGCCAGGCTGACTGCAGGATTAAGATGTGCACCGCTTGCTGATGCAGAAATGAAAACGCCTGTAAATACTGCCATAGCCCATCCAAAAGCGATGACTATCCAACCACTGTTGTGCCCTTTAGTCTGGTTCAGTACAACATTGGCCACTCTCCGTTGCCCAGTAAGATTAAAAACATGGTGCCTGTAAATTCACCTATGAATGCTGACATAAATTTAGTTTTATAAAGTGGGTAAATATTGTTTTGCTAATAGACTGAATTGGGTTAGCTGGTTCTGATACCACACCTCATCTTTGCCCAATTCCAGCTGAATCAACCTACACGTCCTTGGTGCAGCACTGAGAGCTGCCTCCACATCCAGAAAGAGTAGTCTGATACGCCGAGCCAAAACATCTTCTAAGGTAGAAGCCATTTGATGCCGCACAGCGTAAACCACATCAGCCTCAGTAAAATCGTACTCCGGATGAATCTGTGGAGATGTAGAAAAAGTGTGGTCGTTATTATGGGTCCAAAGTTTAATGCGTTTCGTTTTACATCTTCTAAATGGAAGTCCGCCAGTCCTCATTGCTTTATTGACAACGTCTCTTGCCATTTTGCGATAAGTAGTCCATTTGCCACCAGTCACAGTTACTAATCCTGATTCTGATACAACTATAGTGTGGTCTCTGACAAGATCAGCTGTGGACTGTATGTCTTTCATTTTAACAAGCGGTCTGAGCCCTGTAAAAACAGATTTAATATCTGCTTTGGTGAGATGATGATTTGTATACCTGTTAAAATTATCCAAAACAAATTTTATTTCATCTTCTGAAGCCATTGGCTCCTCGGTGATGGTTTGGGTTTTCGTATCTGTAGTCCCAATAACTACTTTGTCATGCCATGGAACAGCAAAAAGTATCCTCCCATCAGTTGTTTTAGGGATAAGTAAAGCATCTTCTGCTGTGTAATGCCTCCTATCTACTACAATATGTATTCCTTGCGAAGGCGTGACAATATTATGATGTAATCTATTGTCTTTTTTCATAAGCTCATCAGCAAACACACCTGTTGCATTGATGACAACTTTTGAAGTTACTGTTACCACCTGATCCTGCAGTTTATCTCTGAGATGTATTCCGGTGATAGTTCCGTTTTTATAAATAAATTCTTCGGCTGAAAGATGATTAATCACTGTAGCGCCTCTGGAAATAGCAGTTTTTACCAGCGAAATACAAATCTGGCTGTCGTCAAACTGACCGTCAAAATACTGAATTCCGCCCTTAAGTGACGTGCGATTTATCTCCAGTATAAGCGATATCACTGTTGCTTTATTCAGAAATCTGGTCTTCCCAATACTGAATTTGCCTGATAGAAAGTCATAAAGCATAAGGCCAAAGCCATAATAGATGTATTGCCACCAGGTGTATGTGGGCAGTATAAATGGAATTTTCTTGGTTGCCAAACGTGCATTTTTCAGTAAGAACCAACGTTCATGCAAAGCACTTTTTACCATATTGAAGTTTCCTTGTTCAAGGTACCTGACTCCACCATGGATCAGTTTGGTAGATCTGCTCGAAGTGCCTTTCGAAAAATCAGTCTTTTCGACACACAAAGTCTTAAATCCCCTGGAAGCTGCATCGAGGGCAGCACCGAGGCCAGTTGCTCCACCACCTATGATCACAATATCCCATACCGGTGTTTCATTTAAGGCCAACCATTGTTTTTCTCTGTTCACGGTGTTATTGTGGCTGAGAGGTAATAGAAATCGATGCATTGACAGCTTTGACCCAGCCATCAACAAGATTTGCCCTGGTAGTGCTATCAATAGATGGAGTAAAGGTTTTTTCTACACTCCATTGATTTTTTATATCATCGATATTGTCCCAATAGCCTACTGCCAAACCTGCAAGATAAGCTGCTCCCAAAGCTGTAGTCTCAGTAATCAATGGCCTGATGACTTTACAATCAAGTATATCACTCTGAAACTGCATCAGGAAAATTATTGAC
This sequence comes from Saprospiraceae bacterium, assembly GCA_016714765.1. Classification (GTDB taxonomy): domain Bacteria; phylum Bacteroidota; class Bacteroidia; order Chitinophagales; family Saprospiraceae; genus OLB9. Next base: position 32,674 of record JADKCF010000009.1, read on the forward strand.
TGTGGCGCCTCCATCTACTCTCAGTTCCTGGATATTGATACCTGAATCTGCTTCCATGGCATTGAGTACATCTGAAGTTTGATAGGCTATACTTTCCAATGCTGCTCTGGCTATATGGGCTCTGGACGTACCTCGGGATATGCCTGTGATAGTACCTCTGGCATGCTGATTCCAGTAGGGCGCCCCTAAGCCGGCAAATGCAGGTACAATATACACCCCTTCAGTATGGCTGACTTCCGTTGCGAGTGCTTCTATTTCTGATGCTGATCTGATAAGATGAAGCTCATCCCGCAACCACTGGACCACTGCCCCGGCTATAAAAACACTTCCCTCCAAAGCGTAATGTGTGATTCCCCCTATTTTCCATGCCACTGTTGTCAATAATTTATGTTTACTGATAACTGCTTTTTCGCCTGTATTCATCAACATAAAACATCCTGTACCATAGGTGTTTTTGACCATGCCGGGATGAATACACATCTGTCCGAATAAAGCTGCCTGCTGATCTCCTGCAATACCAGCAATAGGAATATTGGTAGCTGTAAGAATGTTTTGTGTGTGCCCATAGATCTCACAACTACTTCTGATTTGAGGCAATATATTACCAGGAACATCAAAAATATCCTGCAGTTCGCCATCCCATTGAAGTGTGTGTATGTTACAAAGCATAGTCCTGGAAGCATTAGTGACATCAGTTGCATGAATTTTCCCATTAGTCAGTTTCCATAACAACCAAGTGTCTACTGTCCCGAAACACAACTCACCTGCTTCCGCCTTTGCTCTGGCACCTTGTACATTATCCAGTATCCACTTGGCTTTTGTCGCACTGAAATATGAATCTATGACAAGTCCTGTTTTCTCTTGTATGATATCACTTTTACCCTGCGTTTTTAGAAAATCACAAAAATCTGCAGTCCTTCTATCTTGCCAAACGATGGCATTATATATAGGTTGTCCGGTATTTCTATCCCAGATTACAGTAGTCTCTCTTTGGTTTGTGATACCAATGGCAGCTATTTGTGATACGGAAAGACCTGCTTTAGTGATCGCTTCCGCAGCGACTCCTATCTGAGTAGACCAAATCTCATTGGGATCATGCTCCACCCATCCTGACTGAGGAAAATACTGCATAAATTCCTTTTGAGCAACTGAGATTACTCTGCCGCCTTTGTCAAAAATGATTGCCCGACTGCTGGTAGTGCCCTGGTCCAATGCTAAGATGTACGTTTGCATAATCCTGATTGTGATGATTGAGTCCAAAGATAAAACTGAAAGCTTAATATTGTGGTTTACTTGGCGAATTAAGTGTAAAATATTTTTAGAAAGACATAATAAGTATATTTAAATCGAAGATTTAATCAGTATTCATTTTTATTCAAACTTTAACCCCTAACAAACCACTATTGAAATCTGTAAAATAATTTAATGCCGGATGATGTAATTCGAGCTTCTGTCTTACCTTGCGTTAAATATACTAATATGAACATTGCACTCCTCACTTGTTATGCATTTCCGAATCTGACTGAAGCAGATCAAAAGCTGATTCCAGAGTTAGCTTTGCTGGGCTTCTCTGCTGAGGCAGTGATTTGGGATGATCCGGAAGTCAATTGGAAAAAATATGATATAGCGATTATAAGAAATACCTGGGATTATTTTCAAAAAACCAGTGTATTTTACTCATGGCTTGAAAAAATGAATGAAACCAGCTGCTCTTTTATCAATCCACTTTCTGTAATCAGGTGGAATATGCACAAGTTTTATCTACGTGAAATGTCCGATGCAGGTATCCTCGTTATACCCAGCTTGTTTTTACCATATACAAGCACTCCACAAGACATCAAAAGCCTGATACCCAGTGATTGGTCACAAATTATTATCAAACCTGCCATCTCCGCCGGTTCATACCTTACAGAATTAATGGATATCAAAGACATGGAAGCCATTATCATAAAGTACGGTAATATGGTGGCAGAAAGAGATATCATCATACAGAAATTCATCCCTGAAATAGTCAGAAATGGCGAAATATCAATGGTGTTTTTTGATAAAAAATTTAGTCATGCTGTTGTCAAAAAACCAAAGTCAGGCGACTTCAGAATACAATCACAGTTCGGTGGAAAATATCAGGCGTTTATACCTGATGCAAATACACTTAATGCAGCACAGGATATTTTAAATTATGTAAAAAGTGATTTGATATATGCGAGGGTAGATGGTATTATCTCTGACAACAAGTTTTATCTGATGGAACTCGAACTAATAGAGCCTGACCTGTATATGGACTTCATACCTAATGGGCAGGTTAGGTTTGCTGAATCCATCTCTCGAGCCATTTCTATGTGATGTTTTGAAGAAAAACACCTTTTTGCATTTCAAATATGACAATTCTTTGACAGGCAGCGTATGACAATAACGCCTTAATTGTGTTGGTATGAATATCTTTGTGCTTCCAAATTATACCAATTATAAATAAAATACTTAATATGCTTAACAAGATTACATTATTTTTCATACTTGTTTCGAGTTTATCAGGATTCGGACAAGTTTATCAGGAAATCAGTACGGGCAATGGCTACAATAAACAGAGTTTTGTCAAACTGAGCGAAAATACGCAGAAACAGGTACCCAATGATGCCTGGGATTTGGCGTTTACAGCCTTTGGTGTTCAGGATGCCGGTATTTTTATCAATGAGTCTTCCGGTAGTTCAATGGGACAAAATCTACCACAAACAGAACTTTATTATGCAAACACCGATGACTTTTATGCTTCACTTACAGCTTTGGATCTCAATATCATTTCTGCCAAAAAATACCTTAATACCGAGAAATCATGGAGCTATGGCGCATTTAATGAACTGAGAGATACGCTCAATCCCTTTGATTATGGTTGGGGAAAATATGTTCCGTCCTCCAATAAAGTCATAGGAGATAAACTTTACATCCTAAAATTGCGAAACGGATCCTATAAAAAAATCAAGATTGAATCACTGAGTGGTACTACCTACATTTTAAAATATGCCAATCTGGACAATAGTGATGAAGTAACCAAATCGCTGAATAAAAACACAGATAATAAAGGACAAAAGTTTATATTTTTTAGTTTTACAACTAATGAAACGGTAGACGTGTTGCCTGCTGGTGGTTTTGATTTGATGTATTGCAGATATATTGCCATAGCAGTCGACCCTAATGGAACCATCGTTCAGCAATATAATGTTACTGGAATACTTACAGGTCCAGGAGTAAAAACTGCCATTGCAGATGGTGTAGATCCCGTCTCTGTATCTTACAGTGATTACCAAGACAAATTAAGTTCCAGAACCGATGTCATCGGATATGACTGGAAGACCCTCACCGGGACATCCTGGGCACTGGATCAAGACAGAGTGTTCTTTGTTAAAACAGCGGACAATCACCTTTGGAAGTTACAAATCATAGATTTTGAAGGTTCAAGTACAGGCACTGCAGTGTTAGAAAAAACCGATTTAGGAGTTTCTGCGACATCAGACCTATTGAATGTAAAAGCCAATGTATACCCCAACCCGGCAAATGCTGAGGTAATGGTGTCTTTGGATATCGAGCCACAAAACAATAGTGATCTGCGCCTCGAGGTGTCTGACCTCAATGGGCAAGTTCTGATGAATACTAATGTAAAAATGCAGAGGGATTTCCAAGTTTTGCAAATCAATACAAATGACTGGAATAAGGGAGTTTACTTGCTGCGCATATACAATACCAACCAACAGTCGGTGACAAGAAAGATAGTCAAAATATAAATTTTATTGTGTCCATGAAATCTGTAATCACCATACTGATACTGACATGTTGTCCGATATTATTCCTTTGTGCGCAAGCACTGAAGGATACGGTTACATGGAGTAAAAATCTGGATCAGGTGGTGATTACGTCGCAGTTTACTCCCACTGATACAAGGGAGACAGTAAATTCTGTAAGAGTACTAAGTCGCAAAGTCATAGAACAAAGATCTGTAGTCAATCTTCAGGAGTTGCTGCAAACAGAAGCCAATATCAGACTGTCACAGGATCCTATTCTGGGTAGTGATATCAGCGTCAATGGGCTCAAGGGAGAAAACCTCAAAATACTAATAGATGGTGTCCCGATAGTTGGAAGGTTGAATGGCAGTATAGACGCAGGACAAATTCCATTGAGTTCCATACAGAAAATAGAAATCATCGAAGGGGCACAATCACTCCTATATGGTTCTGAAGCATCAGGTGGCGTCATCAATTTGATCACTCGAAAAAGCCAAACTTCCCTGATTGACACTGAAGTCAATTCACAGTATGAAAGTAACGGCTTTAGAAACTTATCATTAAGAGGGGGCTATTCTGATAGGAAACTTACACTTCAAGCCACTGGTAATCTTCAGCATTTTGTCCCTGCCACAGATACTTCTATGGGTAGAGACCAGCTTTGGAATCCTAAAAAACAACGCTCACTCCGTACGATGATGCGGTTTCAGCCCAATGAGGGTACTGATCTGAGATTTACAGGCAATGTGCTCACCGAAAATATAGACAATCTCGGAGATAAAAAAAGAGAGGTTTTTAAACCCTACGCATTTGACGATTATTATCTTACCAATAGATATGAATTCAGTTTGTATGGCGAAAGATGGACTAAAGCCAAAAATCTTATACAAACTACTGTCGGATGGAACATTTTTCAAAGGATTAAAAACTCTTACAGGTACAACTTTGACGATGATAAAAAATCGCTTATCGAAGGCATGCAGGACACATCTTCAGCCCAAGGATTTTTGACAAGATTTACCTTTGCCAGCGATAAGAAGGAGCGTAAATGGAACTACCTGATCGGTCTGGAAAATTACTACGAGACAGCCACAGGTACCAGATTACTGGATACCACGGCTGCAGATCCAGGCACCGCGTATACAAATGATCTGGGCATATTCACAAGTGGGAAAATAAAAATAAGACGTGACATAACTTTGCAGACAGGTGCCAGATGGACATACAATATGAGATATGGCACTGCTCTGACACCATCCACCTGGGTCATGTGGCAACCAAAATTGCCTGTTCAGGTCAGGTATTCCTGGGCTTATGGATTCAGGTCACCCTCAGTAAAAGAACTTTTCTTCAGTTTTATCGATATCAATCACTTTGTAATAGGCAACCCTGCCTTAAAACCTGAGAAGTCGATTAATCTCAGAGGAGAGCTGACCTTTAAACCTATTAAACTAAGTGAGCGTGAAATCACCTTTACAGCTACCGGATTTTATAATAAAGTGAATGACAGAATCATCCTGACAGCGCTGGGTCCTGTACATTATGAATACAGAAATGTCAATACCTGGAAAACTAAAGGTGGTAGTGTGAGAGTAAACGTCAATATCCACGACAGGATCAGGTATCAATCTGATGTGGTCATCACTGGTTTTTTCAATCCGGAATCAGTCAAAAACAATACTTCCTTTCTTTGGTCTCCTGATTGGGCAAATGACCTGACAATTTCATTTTTAAATGGAAAAATCAGCTGGAACTTGTGGCATAAACGCACAGGTAAAACGCCGTTTTTTTATAATGAAGGTGGAAAAACAATGCAGGGAAGCACATCCAGTTATCATATGATGAATACGGGATTTTCAACCCATTTTTATGATAAAACAATTCGCTTAAACTGTGGTGTAAAAAACATCTTTGATGTAAGACAATTACAAGCCAACAACAACAATGGTATCCATATCGAAGCCAGCAATCAGCAAAATATCCACTGGGGAAGAAATATTTATATTGGTATTATCTGGCAATGGCAACATTGATATACCCTAAATCACTATTTCCATATCTGTACGCCTGGTATCTGGATCTGCAGCTTTGATGCGCACCCGTATTTTCTGACCCATCGTAAGCTCATCTCCGGACAGACGGGATTTGGCCTTCATTCTACTGGTTGGTACCGTAAACATATCACCCATACTATCAAACGTGACCAAGCCTTCGACCTTACTGTCCAATAGCTCTACAAAAACTCCTTTTTCGATGATGCCAGATATCACACCATCAAACTCCTGACCTATGTAAGCAGAAATGTATAAAGTCTGGAAGTATTTGGTAGACTCCCTTTCTGATTCGGAAGCTTTTTTCTCCTGATCCGATATATGTTTTGCTTTGAGCTCTAGTTTTTCTTTATCTTCACGGTGCACTTCAGTCAGATTTCTAAACAAACCTCTGTGGACCAGCACGTCTGAATACCTCCTGATAGGTGATGTAAAATGTGTATAATATTCAAATCCCAGCCCATAATGTCCGATGTTTTCTGTAGAGTAAACAGCCTTAGCCATTGTGCGGATGGCCAAAGGTTCGAGAAGTTTCAGTAATGGGTTATCGTGGGCTGCAATGGCAAGCCTGTTGAACGAATCGGCAATCTGCTCGGGTTTGTCCATTTTAAATTTGAAACCCAATTCTGCAGCAAACAGTGCAAAATCAGAAAGTTTGTCAGGATTGGGCAGGTCGTGTATCCGGTAAATAAATGGAATTTCAGGCTTAGCTTTTGTTGCGATATATATGGCAACCCTCTTATTGGCTAGAAGCATAAAATCCTCTATCAGCATATGGGCTTCCTTCCTTTCGCGTACATACATACCAGTCGGCTTACTTTCTTCATCCAGAATAAACTGTACTTCCTCTGATTCGAAACTGATCGATCCTGCTGCATACCTTTCTTCCCGTAGTTTTTTTGCAATATTGTTCAGGATATTGATCTCCTCTGCAAAGTCTCCTTCACAGGTTTCTATTCTTTCCTGTGCTTCTTCGTAGGTAAACCTTCGGTTTGAGTGGATGATAGTCTTACCGAACCACTCATGCACTATTTTAACATCTTTGTCAAAAACAAAAACAGCAGAAAAAGTGTATTTGTCCTCTTTAGGATTGAGCGAACATAAATCATTACTCAATTTTTCAGGAAGCATAGGACATACTCTATCTACCAGATATACCGAAGTAGATCTTCTGAGTGCTTCTTTGTCCAGGGCAGTACCCTCCTGAAGATAATGAGTGACGTCGGCTATATGTACACCAATCTCTATACTTCCATTTTCCAGAACCTGGTAAGAGACAGCGTCATCAAAATCTTTTGCTGTCAATGGGTCTATGGTAAATGTGACCACATCTCTGAAATCACGACGCTTCCTGATTTCGGCATCGGTGATCGCTCCTTTCATTGCTTCCGCTTCAGAAAGTACTTCTTCCGAAAATTCAGGATCAAATCCATTGGAAAACAGGATTGACTGCATATTCATCTCTATATCAGAGATATCTTCGAGTACTTTGATGACTTTGCCCCACAAGGCCTTATTTTGCCCTCTGCCCCAGGAAATGATTTCTACCACAACCCTGTCATTGTCATTGCAGGTCATCGTGTCGTTGTGGTGCACGAGCACTTCAGGATAAATCCTGGAATTGTCAGGTGTCAATATAGCGTAATTATTAAAAATGCGTATATGACCAATGACCCTGGAAAGTGCTCTTTTTTCTATAGATACTACCCTACCTTCAGGCCTGCGCCTTGCTTTGCTTTCCGAAACTGCCACAGTGACCTCATCTTTGTGCAATGCGCCTTTGAGATTGTGACCATGCACGTAAATATCCTCTACAGATTCAGAGTTGATGATATATGCAGCACCGGACCTGGTCATATCTACTACGCCAGTATAAAGGATTTCGTCTTCAGCTTTTCTGCGATTTCCGCCAGTCTTTTCGGCAGTAAATGTTTCCCACTTGTATCTGTCATCAGAGAGCTTGACCACTTTTTTTTCAGCAGCCAGCTTCAGAAGGGCATTTTTGATGGATTCAGGTGGATTGGCGACATTGATTTTACGCGAAATTTGGATTACGTTATAACGTGTTTTGGGATTTTTAGAGAGTAATCTTTCTATTTGGTTGCTGAGTTCAGACTCGTTGAGCTGCCTTGGTTTTCTATTCATTTTTTTGACTTATCATTATTTTACAACGAAATTGTTGAATGAATAGTTCAGACAGCGCTTTATATAAAATGAAAGTTTTGCCTCCTCTTTATTAAATACTAACATGCAAATTTTAGAAAATGAATATCTTTGATAAAACAAAAAGTCTGATGATTAAAAATTGTTACCCACTCTCTTTCATTTTTACCTTTATATACTACTTCTGCAGTACCTTTTTTAGCGTAATATGTGCCCAACAAGACTCCTTTAGAATGGCAAGTCCAGTCATTGGCAGTAATGAGTTAGCTATCAAAATTTTTAGTATGCCTTATACTCAAAAGCAAAGAGATAGCCTGGGTGGTAGATCTCTTGAACTGATATATCTGGTAGATGAAATGGGCATGGGCACTCTAAAAATATCAATGGAATACAGGATACAGCCATTAAAGACAGCATTTTCAAAGCCAATTTACCCTTCGTCTTATTTCGTCCTGAAATAATATCAGGCCAGCCGCATGAAAGTATTTATTTTTTAAAAATCAGATTTCCTCAGTATAGCCGCCTAGATAGCAGATCACTAATCTTGGATAGATTTAACCTCAATACGTTGCGAATGGAGGATTTTGATTTACCTATATAAAAAAAAGAGCACCGGCATGGTGGGTGGTCTGATGAATCAATTTATAGGCAACGCCAATACCTATCTTGGATTTGGAGGTGGAATGAGATTAAATCTCTTTTTCAAATTTAAAAACATAACCACCGGCCTCAACATGGACGTATTGGGAATAAAACGTAAGAAGAGTTTTTCAATTAATCGATCAAGTGAGCAGGCTAACTATCCTTCTTCATTATTGATGGGGCCATTTGTAGGGTACATTAAAAAAAGGTGGACTGTAATAGCTGAAATGGATTATGCCCTTTTAAACATTATTTACAATTCCAGTAATGACATAAAAGACGGTTTTCAGACTAAGGGATCAGGCATAGGTTTAACACTTTCGTACGGATTACCTATAGGACGCTCAAAACTAATGTACTATTACAACAGTCCGAATATTTTTTCGCAAAATGTAATATTTAGTTTAAGTCTAAGACACCTGTCTCTGCAGTTACGTGAAGCTTCCGGCTATATGTTGGAATTAGGGGCGCATTACGAGATGAATTACAGAGGTATCCAGCACTTTACACTCAAAAAGCAAAACTAACACAATTTTGGCGGGTTTTCAACCTACTGCGTCCAGCGAAAAAATGATCTCTCCTGACGGCAATATCTCCATGGCAAAAGCTTTGGACATAGAGGCATCATATTCTTCGCCATCTAGCGTCTGCCCGGCTATGATATTGATAATAAGATCAGGCTCGATAGATGCCACTGATTTTTTGATGATGTTGTCATTAATAATTGTACTGGCAATGGACTTTTTATTGATAAGTTCTCCTTGCTTGTCGAGCGTGACTAAAATAAAATCATATCTAAGAAGTCCGGCTTTCCAATATATGACAGTGTAAAATTTTTCTTCTTTCGGCAATCTGAATACCGGAATGTATTCAGTAAACTCATCCGCTTCTTTTTCCCATTCCATCATTATTTCATCCAGAAAAGCCTGAGGAAAAGGATCACTGCCGGCTTCATATTCGCTCAGATAATCATCGGACAGAAGTATAGGCAATGACGTTTCTGGAAAGTAATGAAGGATTCGCTCTAACTTACTCATAAGAATTTCAGTCTTTTATCACTTTGAGACTTAGGTCCAGGCAGCCTGCTGAATGAGTCAAAGCTCCAACTGAAATATAATCCACGCCTGTCTGCGCTATTTTACGCACAGTGTGCAAGGTCACACCACCCGACGCCTCCGTCTCGAATCGGCCGTCTACATGTGCCACAGCCTCAGCCAGGATAGGCAATTCGAAATTATCAAACATAATACGGGTAACCCCACCTTTATCGAGTACTTCAAAGAGTTCTACCAGATTCCTTACCTCGACTGTAATACTTAGATTGAGGTGATTTTCGCGCAGGTATTCATGTACTTTGGTGATCGCTTCGGTATGCGAGCCACAAGCATCCACATGGTTGTCCTTGATCATGATCCAATCATATAGGCCAACTCTGTAGTTTTCGCATCCACCTATATTTACAGCCCATTTTTCCAGAAATCGCATCAGTGGTGTCGTCTTTCTTGTATCCAGTATTTTTACCGGCAAATCTGCTACTTCGAATGCAAATCTGCTGCTAAGCGTAGCAATACCACTCAGCCTCTGCATGGTATTGAGCACAAGTCTCTCAGCTTTGAGCAAAGCCTGTGAATTGCACTCTACATAAAAAGCGACATCTCCGTATTTTACGTCTTCACCATCGTTGATTTTAATATCTACAGATGATGATGGATCTACATGTTTAAAGATAGCTTCTGCTACTTCTACACCGGCTATGACACCTTCTGCCTTTACTAGCAATTTGGCGTGTGTCCGGTCATCGGCTGGAATACAGGCGCGTGATGTATGATCTCCTTCTCTAATGTCTTCATAAAGACCATCGAAAATAAACTTTTGCAACAGAGTACTATCCAGATTTGCCATGATTTTTTAATTTAAGGAATGCAAAGATAAGACAAAGACATAAATAATGTTTAAAAAAATGGAAGGTTACTATTCATACCATAAGTGTTTGAAGTAAAAAAAAGGAGTCAAAATTATGACTCCCTTCTATTTTTACATTCACACCAAGGTGCATATAAGTTGTCTTGGTAAAAAAATCATCATCCTTTCAGTATTTTGGCCATGGTAGTCCCAATATCTGCAGGAGAATGCACCACGTGGATACCACATTCAGCCATGATTTTCATCTTCGCTTCTGCTGTATCCTCATGTCCTCCCACGATCGCTCCGGCATGTCCCATGGTACGGCCTTTGGGTGCAGTTTGTCCGGCTATAAAACCTACAACTGGCTTTTTGTTGCCGGTCTCTTTGATATATCTGGCAGCTTGGGCTTCATAATTACCGCCAATCTCCCCGATCATGACGATACCATCTGTCTCAGGATCCTCCATGAGTAATTTTACTGCATCTTTAGTGGGTGTCCCTATGATGGGGTCACCACCAATACCGATTGCTGTGGATATTCCCATACCTGCCTTTACTATCTGATCAGCAGCTTCATAGGTTAGGGTTCCTGATTTGGAGACTACACCTATTCTTCCTTTTTTGAATACAAATCCTGGCATGATGCCCACCTTTGCTTCATCCGGAGTGATGACACCTGGACAGTTAGGTCCTATGAGGGTACAGTCATATTTTTCAATATAAGCTTTGGTAATTACCATATCCTGCACCGGAATACCTTCGGTAATACAAATGATCACTTTGATACCCGCTTCTGCAGCTTCCATGATGGCATCTGCCGCAAATCCCGGTGGTACAAAGATGATAGAAGTATCTGCCCCCACCTTGATCACAGCTTCTTTTACAGAATTAAAGACTGGCTTTCCTAAGTGCTCAGTGCCCCCTTTGCCGGGAGTCACACCTCCTATCACATTAGTACCATAATCTATCATTTGCTCTGCATGAAATGTACCTTCTTTACCGGTGAATCCCTGAACAATAATCTTTGAATTTTTATTAACTAATACACTCATTTGCTTACTTACTCTTTTTTTGTTCTATTAAAATTATCTCCTCATCCTCCAGATGCATAAGATGCTTTTCTCTGGCAAATTTTTGATGATTATGATTTAAATCCTCTTTGTCCTTCAGTGTCTGTGCAATATCCTCATTCAGTTTTTCCTTTTCTTGCTCCATACGTGAGATGGTTCCTTTCAGTTTTTGGTATGCAAATATGTTATGCTTATCAAAAAAGGATACCCACACAATAAACATTACTGTCACAAGTGTATACTTATTTAGCCAAGCCGGAGAAATTCCTATCAGAGAGGCTACTTCATCCAGTATTTTCTTATCTTTTGCCATGATAAATTAATTAAAGTATGATATCATTTAAAAAATTATGGAGACCAAAAACCAAGTTTTTATGACAATAGTGACCTGCCGGGATAAAAAGCAGAATCACCAAGTTCTTCTTCGATGCGAAGCAATTGGTTGTATTTTGCAATCCTATCGCTTCTAGAAGCAGACCCTGTTTTAATTTGCCCGGTATTCAGTGCAACTGCCAAATCGGCTATCGTTGTATCTTCTGTCTCACCTGACCTGTGGCTCATTACTGATGTAAATCCATTTCTTGTTGCAAGATTGACCGCATCAATGGTCTCTGTCAGCGATCCTATCTGATTCACCTTGACCAGAATAGAGTTGGCAGCTTCTTCTTCTATGCCCCTTTGTAATCTTTTAGTATTGGTTACAAATAAGTCATCTCCTACCAGTTGGACTTGATTGCCCAATGCCTTTGTCAGTTTTGACCAGCTGGCCCAATCGTCCTCGTGCAGACCATCTTCAATAGAGAAGATAGGGTACTTATTGACCCATCCTGCCCAGTAATCAACCATCTCATCGCTACTCAGTTTTTTACCTCCTGACTTATGAAAATGGTAAACCTTCTCTTTTTCATTATAAAACTCAGAAGCTGCTGCATCCATGGCGATCATGATATCAATGCCTGGTCTATATCCGGCAGACTCAATCGCTTTGAGCACTATTTCTATGGCTTCTTCATTGGATTTGATGTTAGGTGCAAAGCCTCCTTCATCACCTACATTGGTACTGTATCCTTTGGATTTCAAAACAGATTTTAAGTGGTGAAATACTTCTACACCCATTCTGAGACCCTCTGAAAAAATATCAGCGCCCAGTGGCATAATCATAAACTCTTGAAAGTCTATGCTGTTGTCCGCATGTGAGCCGCCATTCAATATATTCATCATTGGTACAGGCATAATGTGGGCGTTTACCCCTCCTATATACCTGTAAAGCGATTGTCCGGATTCCTCAGCAGCAGCTTTGGCTACTGCCAGAGAAACTCCCAGGATAGCATTAGCTCCCAGATTAGATTTATTTTCTGTACCGTCCAGTTCCAACATGATATCATCTATGTATCTCTGCTCGAAGACATCCTCTCCGAGTAATGCTTCTCTTATTTTGTCATCTACATTATTGCAGGCATTGAGGACACCTTTGCCAAGATATCTTGTCTTTTCATTGTCTCTCAGCTCCACAGCTTCGTGTTTGCCAGTAGAAGCTCCTGAAGGAACTGCTGCTCTGCCTAATATACCATTTTCTGTGAGTACTTCTACTTCTACAGTAGGATTTCCTCTTGAATCCAGAATTTCTCTTGCTCTAATATCAACAATTACACTCATATTAATTATTTTTCGATTGTTTTAACAGGTTTACGAAATCATCAAACAAATACTTGGAATCATGCGGCCCGGGATTAGCCTCAGGGTGATACTGCACTGAAAATGCCGGTTGATTTTTCATTTTGATACCTTCAATTGTATCATCATTGAGATTTCTATGGGTGATTTCTATCGTATCAAGCTTTTGTAATACTTCTGCTTCACTCACTGAAAAACCATGATTTTGGCTGGTCACTTCACATTTTCCGGTAATCAGATGGATAACTGGGTGATTAGCCCCCCTGTGTCCATGATGCATTTTATAGGTAGCGATATCATTTGCCAGTGCTAATATCTGATGACCCAGACAGATTCCAAATATTGGCTTTTGGGTTGCTAACATTTTTTTTACGGCATCTACTGCATATCCCATAGCAGCAGGATCACCAGGGCCGTTAGACAGGAAAAAACCATCCGGATTAAATCCAAGCACAGTTTCTGCTGGCGTCTTTGCAGGAAAAACTTTCAGGAAACATCCTCTTTCTATCAGGCTGTTTAAAATATTTCTCTTAGTTCCAAAGTCCATCACTGCAACCCGGATACCGGCTGAAGGATCACCCATTTCATATGCTTCTGTAGTACTGACCGAACTAGCAAGTTCTAATCCCTCCATGGAAGGAACTTTTGACAATTTTTCCAACAAAACTTCCTTGTCGAATATCTCTGAGGAAATGATACAGTTCATAGCTCCTTTGTCTCTGATTGACTTAACGATGGCTCTTGTATCTACATCATAAATACAGACAATATTATTTGTCTCAAAATATTTCTGAATGTCACTATCAGCGAGATGTCTACTAAAATCATTGGTGAAATTACGGCATATCAAACCGGAAATCTGTACTTTTTCTGACTCTGCATCGCTTATTTTTGTGCCATAATTACCAATATGGACATTTGTTGTGACCAAAATCTGACCAAAATAAGAAGGGTCTGTAAAAATCTCCTGATACCCCGTCATACCGGTATTAAAGCACACTTCACCTGAAGTAGTCCCGACTATACCGGCTGCACTTCCTTCATAAAAACTACCATCTTCAAAAACTACTATTGCCTTATTCTGCTTTGAAAAATCCATCGTGCTATTTTATCCAAAGAATATACCGCAAATATAGGATATAAAAATTATTTTATTACAAATAATACTTATATAATCACCTAATTCTTTTTACCTGGTGAAAGTTCAAAAAAAAAGGTAACACTGAAAAATCGGTGCTACCTTTTTATATTCCATAGAATGATATCTTATTCTTCTTCCTTATGTGTATCTTCTACTACCGCCGGGGCAGTGGCAGCTACAGTGGCTGCAGTGGCAGCTACGGCACCAACATCACTTCCACTTCCTGATTTTCTTCTACCTCTTCTAGTACCTGCTTTGGCTACAGCTGTTTTAGCTTTCAATACATCATTGAAATCTACCAACTCTATCATTGCTATTTCTGCAGCATCACCCTTTCTGAATCCCGTTTTAATAATACGGCAATAACCTCCCGGTCTGTCAGCAATTTTAGGCGCGATTACATCAAACAATTCGTTGATGACTTCTTTACTTTGAAGGTCTGCAAATACCATTCTTCTCGAGTGAGTAGTATTTTCTTTAGCCCTTGTAAGGATTGGCTCTACAAATACTCTCAATGCTTTAGCTTTAGCTAATGTTGTGTTGATTCTCTTTGAAAGAATCAATGAATTGGACATATTGAGCAACAAAGCATCTCTGTGTCCTTTTTTTCTACCTAAGTGGTTGAATTTTTTACCGTGTCTCATAAACTTTTAACTTTGTACCACTATCGCTTGAGTTACTATTCGACCTTGAACTCTGTGAAGCGACGTTTAATACCGATTATTTAAAATAACATAAATCCGCCAGGCGGGTCGAAACGATTACTCTTCGTCAAGTTTATATTTAGAAAGATCCATTCCAAAAGTTAAACCTTTGGTTTGCAATAATTCTTCAATTTCTACTAATGATTTTTTACCAAAATTACGGAATTTTAGCAATTCATGCATATCAAATCTTACCATTTCTCCCAATGAATTTATCTTGGCAGCTTTCAGACAGTTGTAAGCTCTGACAGACAAATCCAGGTCTTCGAGAGAAGTCTTCAATAATTTACGCATGTGCAGGATATGCTCGTCTACGATGTTGTCCTCCCTTGAAGATGAATCATTAAATGTAATGTTTTCATCTGTGATAAGCATCAAATGCTGAATCATGATACGGGATGCTTCTTTGACTGCTTCCTCAGGATGAATTGTGCCATCAGTTTTGATATCAATGGTCAGTTTTTCGTAGTCTGTACGTTGTCCAACCCTTGTATTTTCAACTTTATAGGCCACTTTTTTGATAGGAGTGTAAATAGCGTCTACCGGTATTACACCTATAGAGGCATCTTTAGGAAGATTTTCGTCAGCAGGCACATAACCACGACCCTTAGTAATTGTAAACTCTATTTCCAAAGTTACATTTGGTTCTAGAGTACATATATACAAATCAGGGTTCATGATTTTGAATGTATTGGTATTGGCTTCGATGTCACCAGCAACAAATTTGTCTTTGCCAGAGATAGTCACATACAGTTTTTCCTCTTCAGAACCTTCTGTAATTACCATAGGCTTCAGACGAATCTGTTTGATATTAAGTATGATGTCTACTACATCTTCCACTACTCCTTTGATGGTCGAAAACTCATGGTCCACACCTGCTATCCTGATTGCAGAAATAGCATAACCCTCCAAAGAAGAAAGCAAAACTCTTCTTAATGAATTTCCGATAGTCTGACCAAAACCAGGTTCAAGTGGTTTAAATTCAAAAAGTCCTTCAAATTCGTCTGCCTTTTGAAGAAGAATTTTATCTTGTTTTTGAAAGTTAAGAATACTCATTATGATTTTTTTTTTTAAAAAGGAATAGGCTATCCTTGTGGGATAGCCATTATTTATTATTTAGAATACAATTCCACGATTAATTGCTCGTTAATGTTTTCAGGTATTTTTTCTCTTTCTGGATGAGCCAAGTATCTACCCTCCATTTTGTCACCATTCCACTCAATCCAACCGTACGTTTTGGTACCGTCTCTTTTAGCAGTCACATTTGACTTAATCACGTCAATATTCCTTGATTTTCCTCTTACGGAAACAACAGCACCAGGCTTCAAAAGCATAGATGGTATGCTGCTAAGGATTCCATCAACAAGGATATGACCATGCGTTACTAACTGACGAGCTGCTCTTCTTGTTTTAGCTACCCCATACGGTATACAACATTGTCTAATCTAGACTCCAACAATTGAAGTAAGATTTCACCTGTTACACCTGATTTTGCAGCTGCCTTTTCAAATAAATTACGGAATTGTTTTTCTAGAACACCATAAGTATATTTGGCCTTTTGCTTCTCCAGAAGTTCCAAAGCATAGTCAGTACGCTGCTTACGCTTTTTCATTGCTCCGTGTTGACCAGGAGGATATTTTCTTTTTTCGTATGCTTTGTCGTAACCGAAAATAGGTTCTCCAAATGCTCTTGCCTTCTTGGTAGTAGGTCCTGTATATCTTGCCATTATGAATGGATTTTTAAAACTTATTAAACTCTTCTTTTCTTTGGAGGTCTGCAACCATTGTGTGGTACCGGCGTCATATCCTTGATCTTTAGTACTTTGATACCAGATGAATCAATAGCTCTGATAGCTGACTCTCTGCCCGCTCCCGGACCTTTAACAAATACTTCTACATTGCGTAGACCAGCTTCGTAGGCCGTAGTGCATGCACTACCAGCAGCCATTTGAGCAGCATATGGAGTATTCTTTTTGCTACCTCTAAAACCGGATTTACCAGCCGACCCCCAGGAAATAACCTGACCCGACTTATTACACATAGATATGATGATATTATTGAAAGAAGCATGGATAAATGCCAAACCTTCTGATTCGACTTTTACTACCCGCTTTTTACTGACTTTTTTACCTTTGGCCATAATATTATAAATTAACTATTATTTAGTTGCTTTCTTTTTGTTTGCTACTGTCTTCTTTTTACCCTTACGAGTTCTTGCATTAGTCTTCGTGCTCTGACCTCTTACAGGTAAACCCTTTCTATGTCTAAGCCCTCTATAACATGCAATGTCCATCAGTCGCTTGATACTCAACTGGACTTCACTTCGCAACTCACCCTCTACTCTATACTCATCCTGAATATATTTTGAAATGAATTTAATGTTTTCGTCAGACCAATCCTGAATCTTAGTATCCACAGAAACACCTGCAGCAGCTAAGATATCCTTAGCTAATGAAGGGCCTATTCCATAGATATATGTCAATCCAATGACGCCTCTTTTATTTCTTGGTAAATCTACACCAGCAATACGTGCCATAATTTAATTATTAACCTTGTCTTTGTTTAAACTTAGGATTCTTCTTATTAATAATATAAAGTTTCCCTTTTCTTCTTACGATCTTACAATCTACTGATCGTTTCTTAATTGATGCTTGTACTTTCATTATAAAGCCTTTAATCTTTTATTTGTACCGGTAATTAATTCTTCCCCGTGATAAATCATATGGTGACATTTCCACTGCTACTTTGTCTCCTGGTAATATACGAATATAGTGCATTCGCATTTTACCGGAAATCGTTGCGGTAATAAGGTGTCCACTCTCTAGTCTTACTCGGAACATTGCATTAGAGAGTGATTCCTCAATGATTCCATCTAATTTTATAAGGTCTTGTTTAGCCATTTTTAAAATTGGAGCGCAAATATCTAATTATTTATTGAAATATTCAGTATTTCCGCATTATTTTTCACTGCTGCATCTATAAAAGAATGATCTGACAATATATCAGGTCCATTCTTTCTAACTGCCACACTATGTTCAAAGTGAGCTGAAGGCTTTCCGTCCCTGGTAAGTATGGTCCAGCCATCATTCATTTGTTTGACAGATTTTGATCCCATGTTTACCATTGGTTCTATTGCGATGACAATTCCTTCTTTCAGCATAGGGCCTTTGCCCTTTGTTCCGAAGTTAGGCACCTCAGGATCTTCATGTAGGTTTTTTCCTACTCCATGCCCCACTAACTCTCTTACTATCCCGTAACCATGTATTCGCTCGCAATAATGCTGTATGGCAAAACTTATATCACCGATTCGGTTGCCCACCAATACAGCTTCAATACCTTTATACAAAGACTCTCTGGTTACTTTCAGCAACTTTTGCACTTCGGGTTGCACATTATGAAATGCAAAACTGAAAGCCGCATCTCCATAAAATCCATTTAATATAACACCGCAATCAATAGAGACTACATCATTATCAGAAAATACTTTGTCTGAAGGAATGCCGTGAACCACCGCATCATTCAAGGACATACACAATGTCGACGGAAATCCGCGATATCCTTTAAATCCAGGTATACCACCGTTATCTCTGATAAACTCTTCTGCTGACTTGTCAATATTTTTTCCGGTTATTCCTACTTTTAGTATTCCGGCTACATGAGCGAGTGTTTTACTGACCAGCAGATTACTCTCACGCATTAATTCTATTTCCTCATTAGTCTTATAATAAATCATAGACTAATTACATACCAGCACCTATCGTGATGCCTTGATTTCCTCTTCCTTGGATACGACCTGATTTTACCAGACCGTCATATTTTCTCATTAATAAATAACTTTCTATTTGCTGCAGTGTATCCAATACCACTCCTACAAGGATAAGCAATGAAGTACCTCCGAAAAAATAAGCGAATGCTGAATTAACACCCGCAAAAGCTGCAATTGCCGGCAATATAGCTATCATACCTATGAATATTGCTCCCGGGAGAGTAATGCGCGTAGTCAGCGTATCAATATAATCCTGAGTATCCTGTCCTGGCTTGATACCGGGAATAAATGAATTCATTCTCTTCAGATACTCTGCATACTGCTGCGGATTAACTATCAGAGCTGTATAAACATAAGTAAATATTACTATCAAAATAAAAAATACTGTGTTGTAAGCCAATGACATTGGATTATTCAATGCTAGCAAAAGATTGCTCTGTACGCCTGCATTTCCAGTTGCCCACTGGGCTGCTGTCAAAGGTAAAAACATGATAGCTTGTGCAAAAATGATAGGCATTACACCTGCAGCACTCAATTTAAGATTTATAAAATCATTAGCACCCGATCCTCCTGACACATCACCTGCTGCTCTTCCTACCATCCTTTTTGCTGCCTGAATTGGAATTTTCCTGACACCTTGCACCAAAAGAATAGTTACAACGATAATGAAGAACCAAACTATAAACTCAAGAATCAATGGAATCCACCTGTTGTTGGCAATTTGTCCTAGAATCTCTGATAGCACAGCCTGTGGTAGCCTGGCAATGATACCCACCATAATCAATAAAGAGATACCATTCCCTATACCCTTATCTGTTATTTTTTCTCCTAACCACATAGCAAATATTGTACCTGTAGCAAGGATAATCATGTTACTGAACCAAAAAATCCCAGGATTGATGCTTGCATCTACTGCTCCTGGTGTTGTTTTAAGCATTAATATATAACCACTACCTTGAACCAAGGTGATTAGTAATGTTAAAAAACGAGTGATTTGACTGATCTTTTTCCTTCCTGATTCCCCCTCTTTCTGCTGTAATCGCTGAAAATAAGGTACCGCAAACCCTAATAGTTGTACTATGATTGAAGCTGTAATGTATGGCATGATACCTAAAGCAAATATTGATCCCTGGTTAAAAGCACCACCTGTAAAGGTATTGATCAACTGCAAAAGGTCATTTGCTTTTCTACCATCAGCAGCAGCATCCAAAGCTAGTGCATTAACACCAGGCAACACAATATATGAGCCCAATCTGTAAACTGCAAGTATAAGCAACGTGAAAAGGATTTTATCCTTAAGTTCCTTTATGCTCCAGATATTTTTTAATGTTTCTAAAAACTTATTCATGTTTTTACAAATTAAGCATTTATTGTTCCGCCAGCAGCTTCAATTTTTGTTTTTGCAGTAGCTGAAAAAGCATCTACATTCACATTCAATTTTACAGTGATTTCACCGTTACCTAAAACTTTCACTTTTTCACCACGATTGATAATACCTTCATTATATAAAGCTACTTTGGTGATCTCAGTCAAACCATAATTGTCAAAGATTTCCTGAAGCCTGGAAACATTTATTGCCACATAAGTGACATTATTGATATTCTTAAATCCTCTTTTAGGTAACCTCATCTGAATAGGCATCTGACCACCTTCAAAAGCCCTTTTACTTTTGTAACCGGTTCTTGCTTTGGCTCCCTTATGACCTTTTGAAGCAGTACCACCTGAACCTGAACCTTCACCACGTCCCAGTCTTCCTTTTTCAGTTTTTACAGATCCCGCTGCAGGAGTTAAATTATGCAATTTCATTACTATAAATTTACAATATTATTATCAATTGGTGGGTTTCCCCTTAACATTCTTCTACTATAATCAAGTGTCTCACTTTATCTACCATACCCATTATCTGAGGCGTTACTTCCTTTACAACAGGATTGTGAAGCTTTTTGACCCCTAAAGCTATCATAGTAGCTTTTTGACGTTTGCTTCTGTCAATAGTACTTTTAATCTGTGTTATTTTTATATTTCCCATTGCTGTGGATATTTTAATTATTAACCTTCGTAAACTTTATTTAATTCTATACCTCTGTGTTTAGCCACTTCTTTTGCATTTCTCATTTTAGATAATGCATCTATAGTTGCTTTGACAACATTGTGAGGATTGGAAGAACCCTGTGACTTGGCCAATACATTATGTACACCTGCCATCTCCAGCACTGCACGCATTGCTCCCCCTGCTATTACACCGGTACCATCTGCTGCTGGTTTCACTAGAACTTTACCTGCACCATACTTCCCTTTTTGCTCGTGAGGTACAGTACCTTTGTGCAAAGATACTTTTATCATATTTTTCTTTGCATCCTGGACAGCTTTCTGAATAGACTCTGATACATCCAATGCCTTACCCAGGCCATGACCTACAGAACCATTACCGTCACCTACAACGACTAAGGCCGAAAAACTGAACGTTCTACCCCCTTTAGTCACCTTAGCAACTCTCGAAAGATTAACAAGTTTTTCCTTTATTTCTGATTCACCCTGATTAACTTTAGCTGGTGCTGACATATCTTATATTTTTTAAAAAATTAATCCACCTTCTCTGGCACCATCAGCCAAAGATTTAACTCTACCATGATACTGATATCCACCTCTGTCAAAAACCACTTTACTGATTCCTGCAGATAATGCCTTCGAAGCAAGCAATTTACCCACTTCTCCAGAAATGGTTACCTTGTTTCCGGACGCTTTCATGCCCTTTGAAGTGGCACTTGCAATGGTTACCCCATTTACATCGTCTATCAACTGGCAATAGATATCTTTATTGCTTCTAAAAACAGAAAGCCTTGGTTTGTCGTGTGATCCACTTACCTTCTTGCGTATTCTGTATTTGACTCTCGTCCTGTTATATAACTTACTATCCATCTTATTCAGCTTTGGATTTATTTATTATTTCTTACCTGATGTCTTTCCTGCCTTTCTTCTCAGTATCTCACCTGCGAACTTGATACCTTTTCCTTTGTAAGGTTCTGGTTTTCTATAAGTTCTGATTTTGGCACAAACTTGACCCAAAAGTTGCTTGTCTGAACCTTCAAGGATGATAGTAGGGTTTTCTCCTTTCTCCATCTTTGTTACCAGTTTGAGCTCACCCGGAATCATAAAATAAATAGGGTGTGAGTATCCAATCAGTAATTCCAGAAGATTTCCTGTATTGCTGACCCTGTAACCTACTCCGATGAGTTCCATCTGCTTTGTAAATCCAGTAGAAACTCCAGTTACCATATTATTAATCAAAGACCTTGATAATCCATGGGCTTCACGATGCCTTTTTTGTTCTGTAGGTCTAGCGACTGTCAGGTCTCCATTTTCAACACTGACACTCAGATCTGGATTGATCTGCTCAGACAATGTTCCTCTTGTACCTTTTACAGTGACTAAGTTTCCTTTTGAAATATCTACCGTAACTCCGCTTGGGATACTAATTACAGCTTTGCCAATTCTCGACATGACTATAAATATTTTATAATATTAATAAATGTAACAGATTAATTCTCCGCCGATATTCTCTTTTCTAGCCTTCTTATCTGTCATAAGACCTTTAGAAGTAGAGATGATGGCTATTCCTAATCCATTGATTATTTTTGGCAAATTCTCTGCTCCTGCATATTGTCTCAAACCTGAAGTTGAAATTCTGCCTAGCTCTCTTATCACCGGTTTCTTGGTGGTCGGATCATATTTAAGTGCTATGCTGATGACACCTTGTTTGCCTGCGGCATCATCAAATTTGTACTTTAGAATATATCCGTGCTCATAAAGAATTTCAGTGATCGCCTTCTTCATGTTGGATGAAGGAATTTCGACAACTTTGTGACCTGCCATCTGAGCATTTCTGATTCTGGTCAAATAATCTGCAATTGGATCTGTTACTATCATTTTAAAACTAATAATCTATTAAAAAAAATTACCAACTGGCCTTTGTTATTCCCGGTATCAAACCTTCGTTGGCCATCTTTCTGAAAGTGACACGATTGATTCCGAACCTTCTCATATACCCTTTTGGTCTTCCTGTCAGTTTGCATCTGTTGTGCAATCTCACTTTAGATGAATTACGAGGCAATTTGTCCAATGCTTCATAATCTCCTGCTTCCTTAAGCTTTTTACGAAGATCGGCATACTTAGCCACCAATCTTTCTCTCTTTATTTCTCTTGCAATAACTGATTTTCTAGCCATTGGAATTAATTCTTTTGATTTTTAAACGGTAAACCCAATTCTTTTAGTAAAGCATATGCTTCCGCATCTGTTTTGGCATTGGTCACAAATGTGATATCCATACCAGTGATTTTGTTTACTTTATCTATATCTATCTCCGGAAAGATGATCTGCTCCTTGATACCCAAAGAATAGTTGCCTCTACCATCAAAACTTTTATCATTGATTCCTTTAAAGTCTCTTACCCTTGGTAATGCTACTGTGACCAATCTGTCCAAAAACTCATACATCTGTCTGTCTCTAAGAGTTACTCTTGCACCAATTGGCATGAATTCTCTCAGTTTGAAGTTGGATATAGATTTTGAAGCTATAGTAGACACAGCTTTTTGACCTGTAATAGTGGTCATCTCATTCACTGCATTGTCTACCTGCTTCTTATCCTGTGTAGCAGAACCTACACCCTGGTTAACACAGATTTTGAGCAGACGAGGAACCTGCATTACAGTTTTATATCCAAACTGCTCATTGAGTTTGGAAACAATTTCCTCCCGGTATTTTGTCTTAAGTCTAGGTACGTAACTCATTACTTGATAATTTCACCTGATTTTTTAGAATATCTTACCAGCTTGCCGTCCACTAACTTTCGTCCTATTCTCGTAGGCTTACCGGTCTTAGGGTCGATAACCATAAGATTTGATATATGAATAGGAGCCTCCATTTCGTTGATTCCGCCTGGATTATCCTGAGTAGCTTTTGTATGCTTCTTCACCATGTTTAGTCCCTCAACAATAGCTCTATTGTCTTTGACTAAAACCTGTTTAACTTCGCCTGACTCACCTTTATTGGAGCCGGCAATGACCATCACCTTATCACCTTTTTTTATACTTAATTTAGGTGCAAAACGTTTTGTAGTGGACATGACTTAAAAATTTATAATTAAAGCACTTCTGGTGCTAATGATACAATACGCATATAATCACGATCTCTGAGCTCTCTGGCCACAGGTCCAAAAATACGGGATCCTCTTGGTTCGTCAGCAGCATTCAACAATACTACTGCATTGTCATCGAATCTGATATAAGAACCATCTTTTCTCCTGATTTCTTTAGACGTTCTTACAATAACTGCTTTAGTTACTGTTCCTTTTTTGATACCTGTAGGTGTAGCTGACTTTACAGCGACTACAATCTTATCACCTACCGAAGCATATCTTCGTCTGGTACCTCCCAATACTCTGATACAAAGTACTTCTTTGGCTCCACTGTTATCGGCAACTTTTAATCTCGACTCTTGTTGGATCATGACTAATTAAATTTATTAGTTATTTTGCTTTTTCTAATACCTCCACCAATCTCCAGCTTTTGTTTTTGCTGATTGGTCTCGTTTCAGTTATTTTAACTGTATCTCCTTCATTGCACACGTTGTTTTCGTCGTGTACAAAGAATTTTTTAGATTTCTTTACGAACTTTCCGTAAATAGGGTGCTTCAGCTTTCTTTCTATCAAAACTGTTATTGTCTTATCCATCTTATTGCTGGACACAACACCTATTCTTACCTTATTTAACAAATTGTCAGTCATTGGACTTAAATTTTATGGTGATTACTTTCTTCTTAATCTCATTTTAGACCTCCCGGCCAATTCAGCCGGAGACATTGCTTTTACTTCTCTTGCTCTCAACTCTGTCTGAAGTCGGGCTATATCTTTTTTTGTCTCCTTTAGCTCTAAAGGATTTTGAAGGCCCTTAGATCCGTGGTCAAACTTCATTCTGTTTAGGTCGGTCTGAGCTTGCTTTAACTCTTCATGAATGGCCTCTGCAGACATACTTTGAAGTTCTATAAATTTTTTTGTTGCCATGTCAGCTTACTTTATTAAAATTATTCGCTATAATCTGTTCTAACTACTGTCTTAGTCATTACCGGCAATTTCTGTGCTGCCAGTCGCAATGCTTCTACAGCTATTTCCGTAGGAACACCGTCGATTTCAAACATTATTTTTCCAGGTTTCACAACTGCTACCCAATGATCCAAAGGTCCTTTACCCTTACCCATACGCACTTCCTGAGGCTTTTTAGTGATCGGCTTGTCAGGGAAAATCCTGATCCAAACTTTTCCTTCCCTCTTCATGTACCTGGTCATGGCAATCCTCGCAGACTCTAACTGTCTGTTAGTAATCCTTCCAATCTCCAAAGACTTAAGTGCAAATGAACCGAATGAAATGGTACCGCCTTTTATTGCAATACCCTTGGTTTTCATTTTATGCTGCTTCCTGTACTTCGTTCTTTTTGGTTGTAACATATCTATTTGTCATTTAACAAATTACCTTTTTTGCAAAAGTGCCGCAAAGGTAATACAAATTTATTAATTGTTATTATCTTTTTTTATTTGGTCCGCCACTGCTTCTTCTGTCACCGCCTCTGTCATTACCACCTCTGTCATTGCCTCTTCTGTCTCCTCCACTTCTTCTGTCACCGCCTCTGTCATTACCGCCTCTGTCTCTTCTGTCTCTGTTATCTCCACCCTGACCTCCTTCTGCATTTGACTTGCTCATGCCGGCATTTGGAGATAAATCTCTCTTCTCTAGCACTTCTCCTTTACAAATCCAAGTTTTGATACCTATTTTTCCGTAAACTGTGAGTGCCTCTTTTAGAGCATAGTCTATGTCAGCTCTGAAAGTATGAAGTGGTGTACGACCATCCTTGAACTCCTCACTTCTTGCCATCTCCGCACCATTCAATCGGCCACTTACTCTGACTTTTATCCCTTCAGCACCTGCTCTCATAGCAGACTGAATAGCCATTTTAATTGCTCTTTTATAATTGATCCTTGATTCGATCTGCTTTGCTATGGTTTCACCTACTATGGCAGAATCTATTTCTGGTTTTCTTATCTCAATGATATTGATCTGTACGTCCTTACCGGTGAGTTTTTTCAATTCCTCCTTAATACGGTCTACTTCCTGACCACCTTTTCCAATGATGATACCCGGTCTGGATGTATGCATGGTTACAGTGACTCTCTTAAGTGTCCTTTCTATGACGATTTTAGAGATGCCGCCTTTTTGAATTCTCGCATTCAGATATACTCTGATTTGCTCATCTTCAACTACTTTTTGACCAAACTCTTTTCCACCATACCAACTAGAATCCCATCCTCTGATGATTCCTAGCCTGTTACCGATTGGATTTGTCTTTTGACCCATGAAATTGATATTTTGAATTAATTATTTATGCTTCAATTTTAACTTTATTCTCTACCACGATGGTGACGTGGTTCATTCTCTTCCTTATTCTGTTGGCTCTACCATGAGGTGCCGGTCTGAATCTTTTTAACACAGGACCACCGTCTACAAAAGCTGTTTTTATAAACAACTTGTAATCCTCAGGGCTCAGTGCGTCTGTTTTGTTAGACCAGTTAGCTATAGCTGATAATACCACCTTTTCCAACCATACTGCAGCTTCTTTATTAGTATACTTTAGTATGTTCAAGGCGTCATCTACTGATTTACCCCTAATGTTGTCTACTACCAGTCTCATTTTCCTGGCTGACATAGGACAATTTCTTAATCTCGCAAGTGCCTCCATTATATATATTTTTATGCGATTGCTTAACTTTTTAAATACTACTTCTTACCTCCGTGGCCTCTGAACGTTCGTGTAGGCGAAAATTCACCCAACTTGTGTCCTACCATGTTTTCCGTTACAAATACAGGTACAAATGTCTTGCCATTATGCACTGCTATGGTCTGTCCGATCATATCCGGAATGATCATAGATGCTCTTGACCAGGTTTTAATAACTGTTTTTTTACTTGATTCATTGGCTTTGGCTACTTTTTCCAAAAGCTTAAAATGAATGTAAGGTCCTTTTTTTATTGATCTAGCCATTTGTTAGATGTTACTTCTTACGTTTAGAGATAATTAATTTTGATGAAGCTTTGTTTACGCTTCTGGTTTTCTGACCCTTCGCCATGATACCTGTTCTTGACCTAGGGTGACCTCCTGAAGCTCTACCTTCACCTCCTCCCATCGGGTGATCCACAGGGTTCATCGCTACACCTCTTACTCTTGATCTCTTACCCAACCATCTTGTTTTTCCAGCTTTACCTGAAACTTCCAGTCCATGGTCAGGATTGGATGCTCTGCCTATTACTGCTTTACAAGTCAGTAATACTCTTCTTACTTCTCCTGATGGCAACTTTACTATCGCATATTTGCCTTCTCTACCCATCATAGTGGCATAAGTACCTGCACTTCTAGCCAAAGCTGCTCCCTTACCAGGGCTCATTTCTATGGAATGTATGTCAGCTCCCAATGGGATAGCTGCAAAATAAAGCGCATTTCCGATTTCAGGAGTCGCAGTCGGACCCGAAAGGATAGCATCTCCAACTTTTATTTTATCAGGGGCTATGATATATCTCTTCTCACCGTCAGCATATACTATCAATGCGATGAACGCTGATCTGTTAGGATCATATTCTATAGTAGATACTTTACCAGGAATACCTTCCTTATCTCTTTTGAAATCTATGATTCTGTATTTCCTCTTAGCACCACCACCGATCTGACGCATTGTCATTTTACCATCATGGTTTCTTCCACCGGATTTACCTTTACCACTGGTAAGGCTCTTCTCCGGCTTAGATGCAGTCAACTCGGCAAAATCTACAGAAACTTTCTGTCTGAGTCCCGGAGTGATCGGATTAAATTTCTTAATTCCCATTACTTTCTGCTTTTAATTAATTAAGCTATTATTCTTCAGTTGTCCCGTAAATATCCAACTCCTCACCTGCTGCAAGTGTCACATATGCTTTTTTATAAGCACTGATACTTCCACGCACTACCCCACTTCTTGTATTCCTTGATTTCAATCTGGCCGGTACTATGACTGTATTGACTGCCACTACATTGGTAGTAAACATGCTCTCTACAGCTTTTTTGATTTCAATCTTATTGGCCTTTTTGTCGACTACAAAGGTGTACTGATTGCCTTTTGCGGTCAATTTTTCTGACTTCTCAGATATGATTGGTTTTATTAAAATACTTCTAGACATTTCCCGGTTATATTTTATTGTTGTTCGTAAGCAGCTCTGAGCTGGTTTACTGAATTTTCAGAAATTAATAATACATCTGCATTGATGATCTGGTAAGTATTGGCATCTTTTACATTCTGTACCTCTGATTTTGGCAGATTTCTGCCTGACAGATATACATTCTGATTGTTATCAGCTGTAAGCAACAGTGACTTACCTGTCACCTGAAGATTATTCAAAATATTTTTGTACTCTTTAGTACTTGGCGCATTCAAAGTAAAATCTTCGAATACGATCATAGCACCTGTAGCCAACTTATCTGCCAAAGCTGAGTATCTCGCCAGCTCTTTCACTTTTTTGTTCAATTTGAAAGAGTAGTTTCTCGGTTTTGGACCGAATGCTCTACCTCCTCCTCTGAAAACCGGACTCTTCATAGATCCTGCACGCGCAGTACCTGTACCCTTTTGTCTCTTAAGCTTTTTGGTCGTTCTGGAGATCTCCCATCTTTCCTTAGCTTTGTGAGTACCTTGTCTCTGGGCTGCATTGTATTGTTTTACAGCCAAGTAAACAGCATGAGGGTTAGGTTCTATACCGAATATTTCTTCAGGCAATTCTATACTTCTGCCTGTGCTTTTTCCCTGGATATTTAATACATCGAGTTTCATCTTCCTTACTTTTCAATGATTACAAAAGAACCTTTATGCCCTGGCACCGAACCCTGAATAAGGATTAGATTCATTTCAGGTAAAAGTTTCACAATTTTCAAATTTTTGGTCTTCACTTTTTCATTACCCATTCTTCCGGCCATACGCAAGCCTTTGAATACTCTTGAAGGCCAGGCTGATGCTCCGACTGATCCGGGTGCTCTCAATCTGTTGTGTTGTCCGTGGGTAGCTTGACCTACACCATTAAAGTTATGTCTCTTTACAACACCCTGAAAACCTTTACCTTTGGAAGTACCTGTGGCACTTACTTTATCACCTTCACTGAAGATTTCTGTCAAAAGCACTTCCTCTCCCAGCTTCTTATCGAGCGGGTAGCTTCTGAATTCAACAGCCTTCTGTTTTGGTGTGGTACCAGCCTTTTCAAAATGTCCTTTAAGAGCATTTGTTGTATTTTTTACTTTTGCCTCACCATATCCCAACTGAACAGCATCATAGCCATCAGTTTCGTTTGTCTTTACCTGAGTAACGACATTAGGTTGAGCTTCGATAACAGTGCAAGCAATATTCTTACCACTGGCATCGAAAATACTGGTCATACCAATCTTCTTTCCGATTAATCCGTTCATGATTAAATTTTTAAACTAAAAGTCAGGAATCTTTGCCCTTGACCTTATTTACTTCAGAATCTAAAAATAAAATAAATCCAGCGCTTATGTCAGCTTCACCTGGATATCTACACCACTTGGAAGTTCTAACTTCGAAAGTGCGTCTACTGTCTTCTGAGTAGGTGTAAAAATCTCGATTACGCGTTTGTGGGTCCTTAGCTGGAACTGCTCTCGAGACTTTTTATTTACGTGCGGGGAACGCAATACTGTAAATACTTCTTTCTCTGTTGGCAGCGGAATCGGACCGGAAATAACAGCACCGCTGTTCTTTACCGTCTTTACGATCTTCTCAGTACTTTTATCTACCAAATTGTGATCGTAAGAGCGGAGTTTTATCCTGATTTTTTGATTCATAACCTTGTGTTAATATTATCTCTGTTTTTTAAGAGGGTGCAAAGATAGCACTCTTTTTAAAACAAAAAAATTAATTAATAACAAAAAATAAAAAATTATTTATACTTAAAAAAATTAAGGTGTCTGCCAACTTCTGACACACACCCTAATTCTTATTTTTCCAATTTAGCACCCTTGGCTTTCTCGATCACTGCATCGGCTATGCCCTTAGGTGCCGGTGAGAAGTGACTGAACTCCATGCTGCTGCTCGCTCTTCCTGATGTAATGGTCCTGAGCTGTGTAACATAGCCAAACATCTCCGCCAGTGGTACTTCTGCCGATATGGCAACAGCTCCTCCTGAACGCGATTCCTGACCTTTTGGTAATCCCCTTCTTCTGTTGAGGTCACCGATCACAGATCCTACATACTCATCCGGAGATACTACCTCCAACTTCATGATAGGCTCAAGCAATACAGGGTTACACTTTTTAGATGCTTCCTTAAATCCTTCTTTGGCACACAATTCGAACGCTAATGGTTTTGAGTCCACCGCGTGCGTCTGTCCGTCATATAGCCTTACTTTCATACTATCTATATGATATCCAGCCAGTATACCATTGTCCATCATGGATGTAAATCCTTTTACGATGGATGCAAAGTATTCTTTTGGTACTGATCCTCCGAAAATATCATTGACAAACTGAAGTTTTGTTTTGCCTGACTTGAAGTCTTCAGATTCCAGGAATTTTTCATCAGCTGGTCCCAGTTCGAAGGACATCTGTGCAAATAATCCCGATCCACCTGATTGCTTTTTCAATCTTTCAGTATGTTCTACACTGGCTGTCAGTGCTTCTTTATAATTTACCTGCGGAGCACCTTCATTGACCTCTACCTTAAATTCTCTTCTGAGTCGGTCTACTATGATCTCCAGGTGAAGCTCACCCATTCCGCTGATGACGGTCTGATTGGTCTCTTCGTCATATTTTACTCTGAATGTCGGATCTTCTTCAGAAAGCTTATTTAAAGCCATACCAAGTTTGTCCAGGTCTTTCTGAGTTTTTGGCTCTATCGCCAATCCGATTACTGGCTCTGGGAATACCATACTTTCGAGTACTATAGGGTGACTTTCATCACACAATGTATCTCCTGTCCTGATATCCTTAAATCCTACACCTGCTGCTATATCTCCCGCTTCTACTCTGTCGATGGCATTTTGTTTATTGGCATGCATCTGATACAGACGGGATATTCTTTCTTTATTGTTTGATCTGGTGTTCAATACATATGAACCTGCATCCAGACCGCCTGAATATACTCTCATGAAGGCAAGTCTACCTACGTAAGGGTCTGTGGCAATTTTAAAAGCCAATGCTGCAAACGGCTCAGTTACGGATGGTTTTCTTATTTCCTCTTTTTCTGTCTTAGGATTGACACCTGTGATACCTTCTACGTCAAGCGGGCAAGGCAAAAATGCACATACTGCATCCAGTACAGCCTGTACTCCTTTGTTTTTGAAGGCCGATCCACACATCACCGGTGTAAAAGCCAGGTCCATAACTGCCGCTCTTACAGCTGCATTGATCTCTGGTACAGTGATAGAATCCGGATCTTCAAAGAATTTTTCCATCAGCTCCACGTCGTATTCTGCTACGGCTTCTATCAGCTTTGCTCTGTATTCTTTTACAGTATCTGCTATGTCTGCAGGTATATCTATTACTTTATAAGTCATACCCTGATCTTCATCATTCCATACCATGGCGATATTGTGATCAGGTCTACAGCTCCTTTGAATTTTCTTCTGCTCCGATCGGAACTTGAAGCGGAATAGCATTAGCGCCTAATTTTTCTTTTTGATATCATTGACCACATTAAAGAAATCCACCTGATCTGTCCATTTTATTGACAAATGCAATACTTGGTACACGGTATCTTTCGGCAAGCCTCCAGTTGGTTTCAGACTGTGGCTCTACACCGTCTACTGCGCTGAACAAAAATACAAGACCGTCCAGTACCCTCAATGATCTGTTTACTTCCACCGTAAAGTCTACGTGTCCGGGAGTATCTATGATATTGAAGTGGTATTGTTTAGTATCTGCTATAGATTGACCCTGAGTGGTTGGGTAATTCCAGTTACAGGTAGTCGCAGCGGAAGTGATGGTAATACCTCTCTCCTGCTCCTGCTCCATCCAGTCCATAGTGGCAGCACCATCGTGTACTTCACCGATTTTGTGACTGATACCAGTGTAATACAGAATACGTTCTGTAGTGGTCGTCTTTCCTGCATCTATGTGTGCAGCAATACCTATATTTCGGGTATATTTAAGATCTTTTGCCATGATATATGGTTATGCCTTATTTTCTTTAAGTAATTAATAATATCTAAAAACGGGAAAAAATTATGCTTTGAAGTGTGCGCAAAGCTCTGTTGGCTTCAGCCATTCTATGCGTATCTTCTCCTTTTCACTGCTGCCTTCCCTTTGCTCGCTGCAATCAACTCAGCTGACAGTTTTCTGCCATACCTTTACCACTGCGGGCTCTGGAAAATCTGATAACCCACTTCATACCTATAGAGAGTCTTCTCCGATGGTCTGATTTCTGTAGGTATCTGGAAAGTGGCACCACCCCTATACGCTTGCTTCTGACTTCTACCGCAGGCATGACATTCTCAATGCTTTTTCCATATTTCATGTGGATTTTCATTTAGTTCTGCTTTCGATTTTGTCCATAGCATCGTAGAATATAGTATAAAAACACTTTTCTTACCTTCCCACATCATGTTATTCTGAATTGAGTAACCATAGGATCTCCGAAACGCGGATCCGGTGCTATTACTCTCTTTTTGGATTTTTTTGGAGCTTTAGCACCGTACTTAGAGCGGCTCTGTAGTCTCTTAGCCACACCAGCTGTATCGAGGGCACCTCTTACTATGGTATATCTTACACCCGGCAAGTCTTTTACCCTTCCGCCTCTCACGAGTACGATAGAGTGCTCCTGCAGGTTGTGACCTTCACCCGGGATATAGGCGATCACTTCGATACCATTGGTCATTCTTACTTTTGCTACTTTTCTAAGGGCTGAGTTTGGCTTCTTAGGTGTAGTGGTGTACACTCTGGTACAAACTCCTCTTTTCTGAGGACATGAATCAAGCGCTCTTGACTTGCTCGCCATGACCACTTTTTCTCTACCCTTTCTTACTAACTGATTAATAGTTGGCATATATGAAAATTTAATAAAATATTGATTTTTAATGAAGAATTATACTCCTTCTTCAAAAAGAGACGCAAAGGTATTATTATTTTATTTACAGTGTGTAGATTTTTTAAATAATTTTTTAATAAAATGCTGAAATTTAGTACGTTCCAACATTATAACCATTTATGTATTCGTATTTTGTTTAATAAATTATGTCATATATATGTTTTTATATGTATAAGGCCATGGGATGTAGAGTTTTTGTGATTTACGGCCATTATACTGTGGCAGAGACTGTCTGAGACCTTTGTATTTTAGCGTATGACCAGATACGGCAGATGCACTATTCTCTGACCATGACCATCCGTGACCGATATGATGTACATTCCGGCATGAACGGCATTAAAATCCAGTTCTATGATGTTTTGACCGCTGACCAGCTCATAGGTGTGCTGCATGACTGATCTGCCGTGTATATCTATGACCTCCACAGCATAAGTCTGGCTGGCCCTGACGACATTCATCCGCAAAAACGCGCTGCCACTGCCCGGATTGGGGTATATGTCCATCGTCCTCACATCAGCACTGAGGTCATCAGCATGGCTCAGCACCAATGTCTCACATGCCTGGTCTATATTGTTGCAGTAGGCTCTCGATACCAGTGAGCAATCCAGCACAAATGGGTTGTGTTTGCCTCCCTGATACACTGCTATCTTCTGGTTTCTTTTCCATTCTCTTGCGTCTACGGGATCGAGATTGTGCCAGTCGCAGAGTGTGGATTTCATGGTCAGAAAAAAATTGGGGTCTGCCGCATCTGCCTGTTCTCTGTACATGGTGTAAAAGTAAAACAGGGACCTGGCTATATTGCCTTTGACAGACTCCCTGGGCTCAAATCTACCCTGCACGTACTCTGAGTACAAGTCTCTCCCCGCAGGAGGCGGAGTGGATCTTTCTGTCGTTTTGTAATACCATATCGTGGTCTGGCTGTCAGCTATATCGCTCATAGGAAAGTCACCCCTGTCAGAGTTGGTTTTGATGCGACTGGGGTAGAGATGATGCATGTCGCTCTGTGCAGTACCTGTGGCCCCTTTGCCCTGAGGCCATGTATGTTCGGTGTTGATACCATTGGAGATGCCACCCAGATATACCGCTTCGGTGGCATCAGAGCCCGGAGGTATGTACAGCTTCATGCCGGTATAGATACACTCGAGAGAATCGTTGACAGCATCTATTTTGCCAAATAAGGTATCCCGGGCCACACTATAGTCAAGGACTGTATTTGTCTTGTAAGCTGTGCGCACCTCAGTAAGCAGGGACGCACCTGTCAGGTCTGGAAAAACATTGATCTGATCTGTCTGTGCATAAGACATGCCTGACGCCCAAAAGAACAGGATAGCTACGGCTGAATATTTTCTCAATACTGTATGATTTGCGGGCAAAGGTAAACATAAAATACGATCCATACAAAGAGGATTACTCGCATCCTGGATTATACCGGAATAATTTTATTCTTTATCAAATCTTTATCTGATACTGGACATAGATGTCCACAGCAAAGGTAGGTGACGATTGGCGTTTTTTACGTCTACAACCCGGAAGCATAAACAAGACTTTCTGCTGATGACTGTGTCATCTTTTTACTGCTAAATTACCCTCAAAAAGCCGGCGAAAAACCCAATTTCGGAAAATTTAACAATTATTTCATATAAAAATGAATATCTAATTTTGTTATGAATCAAAATTTTTTATATTTTTGTGGTTCGTTGTAGATTATGAAATAGGCCAATAATTTTTTTTCAATCATATCAGGATATTTTTTACATAGTATATTTTTACATTCTTTCATTAACTAAATTTTACCAATCTGAGAAATTTTTTACATTTGTTTT
>JADKCF010000010.1 GCA_016714765.1 Saprospiraceae bacterium
TAAAAAAGTGGATTGTCTCCAGATGACATGTCATCACTTAAACCAAACCAACCTGGAAAATGGACATGAGATTGTAGAGCTTAACAGCAGTCATTCTGATCAGTTGTTTGAATTAGTGCATCTGGTACAGCCCGGATACTTCAGGAAGAAGACACCTCAGATGGGTCGTTTTTTCGGTGTCTTCAGCGACGAACAGTTGATTGCTGCTGCCGGCAGACGCATACATCTGGATGAGTACATAGAAATCAGTTCCATAGTTACACACCCGGACCACACCCGACGTGGCCACGCACAGATGCTGACCGCTCATTGTGTAAATACTGTATTAAGTGAGGGCAAAACTCCCTTTCTCCATGTATTAAACACCAATAGGCCTGCCATCCTGATGTACGAAAAGCTGGGATTCACTACAAGACGCGAAATGACTTTCTGGAATATTTCAGCGTAAGAGGTGATAAATCAATTGACAAAACCAATTATCACACCTTAAAGGAAATAAAAATATTATATTGCACAAAATTTTTATCATGGAAAGAAAATTTGACATCATCCTTTTCGGATCTACAGGTTTTACAGGACAATTGATTGCTTCCTATCTTTCAGAGCACAGTCTTAATGAAAATATAACATGGGCTATAGCCGGCAGAGACAAGGAAAAACTGATGCAGGTTTTCAATACACTTCCTGCTGCTAAACCAGAGATCATCACTGCAGATATCAAAGACAGTCAGGGACTGCGCACTATGACTAGTCAGACAAAAATCCTTATGAGTGCCGTTGGTCCATTCAACTGGTACGGTAAAAATGTGGTAGAAGCCTGTATAGAAACTCAAACACATTACCTGGACATCACTGGTGAGCCATCCTTTGTTGCAGATATTTATAATCATTATTTCCAAAAAGCTTCAGATCAGAAAACATGCGTTGTCAATTGCTGTGGCTTTGATAGCATCCCGGCAGACTATGCTGCGTGGCTCACAGCCAAAAAACTCCCTCTCAATGAGCCCAAATCTCTCAAAGGGTATATCCGTACGAATGCCACTTTCTCAGGAGGTACGCTCACCACAGCAGTACAGGCTATGCACATGGAAGTACAAAAAACATCTATTAAAACCAAAATCAAAAAACATCCAGACGCTCCAAAGATACCCTTGAAAATTCATTTTAGCAATGATATCAATGCCTGGGCGATTCCGATGCCGGTAGTAGATCCTCACATCGTTAAAAGAAGTGCTTTCAGGTTGTCATCTGACTATGGCAATGCAGTTACATATGCTCAATTTTTTGTCAGAACATCTTTGGGAAAAGTGATCAAAACAGTACTACCCATCGCTTCTGCCATGCTACTTGTAAGATTCAAAAGTTTCAGACAGAAATTGTTCGATAAATTCAAACCCGGAACAGGGCCCGATGTTGACAGAAGGGCAAAGAGTAAATTTGAAATAATCTGTGTGGGTAACTCTACTACTGCACAAGCGCGTACGGTTATATCAGGCGGAGACCCCGGCTATAATGAGACAGCAAAGATGTTTTCTCAATCCGCCTTTACATTGCTGGACAAAATAAAAAACCATACTATCTCTTACGGTGTGCTTACACCGGTTGAGGCCTTTGGTATGGAGCTTGTACACAGACTTCGTAGGGAAGGTATTTTTATTGATGAATGATCTAGATCAACCATCGTGATACTTCCTGTAAATATGTGAAATTTTCTCCGCTAATTTGATGTCTTTGTCTGTGACAATATCTCCCTCATCATGCGTAGATAAGGAAATATGGACAAAGTTGTAATTGTTGGACCATGAAGGGTGATGATTCATTTTTTCAGAAATGAGGGCAACCTCTGTCATAAAGGCCCATGCAGACAAAAAATCCTTAAACTTCAATGACAGCTGTAATGCATTATTTTCCTCTATCCATTTGTTCATTGATATTGGTTTTAGATTTAGGAAATCAAAGAGTCAATATACAACTTTTTTTGCTTCCGGAACAATTTTTTATCTGTTGAGATTATCCATTGCGAGCTTTAATCCTATGGTTGTGAACTTTTTGATTGCTTCAGCAGCTTTGATAATCATTTTTTCTACATCATCTTTTCATTAGGTTTCCATTTGCCCAGGACATAGTTTACCTGTTGTCCCGAATGAAAATCTTTACCTATACCCATTCGCAGCCTGATATAGTTGGAATGACCGAACTTCTCCTGTATGTCTTTGAGGCCATTATGACCGCCATCGCTACCCTTGTCCCTGAGGCGCATTTTACCTAGATCCAGGTGGAGGTCATCCACTACTACAAGTAAGTTTTCTGGCTGAATTTTATGTTTATCCATCCAGTATTTGACTGCTTTTCCACTCAGATTCATGTATGTGGATGGCTTTAATAATATAAGAGTACGGCCCTTATGTTTGATTTCTGCCAGGTCACCATGCGTATTTTGAGAGAATATAGCGCCTGCATCTTTAGCCATATAGTCGACTACATCAAAACCTATATTGTGGCGGGTGTGGTCATATTCTGAGCCAATGTTGCCCAGGCCAACGATCAGATACTTCATAGGGTCAGAGCTGGTTGTATTATTATTAAAGATTTCCTTAAACCATTCGAGCATGACGCAAAGGTATAAAATGTACCTAATGTTTTCAAAAATGTTTGATAAGATAGCAGAACCCAATGATAATTTTATTCGTTATTACTTGAATACTTTTATCCAATGGCTTTGCTGGAATTTACACATCGTGGTATTTATTGTCCTCAGGCTGACTGTTATATAGATCCCTGGGTACCGGTCCGTAAAGCACTTATTACTCATGCACATGCTGATCATGCTACATCGGGTCATACTCAGTATATGGCAGTCAAGGATAGTATTCCCTTGCTAAAACACAGATTGGGCTCATTTATAAAGGCACTCGGTGTAAGTTATGGGGAAGTTATCTATATAAATGGTGTAAAAATTTCTTTCCATCCCGCAGGACATATCATTGGTTCAGCACAAATCAGATTTGAATATCAAGGCGAAATCTGGGTAGTGAGCGGAGATTACAAAACAGAAAATGATGGCATATGTACTCCGTTTGAACCAGTGAGGTGTCATACATTTATTACTGAATCCACTTTTGGGATTCCTTTATTCAGCTGGCAAAAACAGGAGGAAATTTTTGAGCAAATCAATACCTGGTGGAGACAAAACCAAAAGCTTGGCGTCGTTAGCATCATATCTGCATATGCGCTTGGTAAAGCACAGCGGATTATACAAAATCTTGATTCTTCCATAGGCAATATATATACTCATAGTTCCATAGAAAATACTCATCAGGTACTGCGTAAGCAAGGTATCCTCCTAGCAAAAGGGCAGAAAGTAGAAAATCATTATAAATACAAACACTTTGAAGGAAGCATGATACTGGCTACACCATTGGTCATGGGCACTGCCTGGACCAGGCGATTTGGAATATATGATGAAGCATTTGTATCCGGATGGATGAATACTCAGTCTATCCATCATCATATGATTGGCCGTAAAGGATTTACTCTTTCCGATCATGCTGACTGGGAAGGCCTCAAGAAGGCTGTAAGAGCTACCGGAGCAGAAAATATTTTTGTCACACACGGATACTCTGAACTTTTTGCAAAGTGGTTGCGTGAAAATGGCTATAATGCGAACCCCGTCAGGACTCCCACTTCTTCAAATGACTAATCTTCCTGATAGGTAGCCAGTATTCTTTCCAAAAGAGTATTTCTTTACATATACCCCTGCTTTTATTTAAAAAGTAGCTTATTTTTTCATAACATATTAAATATTGTTATAATTTATAAATTTGGCATAATCTTTGTTTTATAATAGGTAACAGTAAAAATTGATTATTAGGGTCCCTTCCCAAAAACGTGACCATTTTTTCATCGAATAAATAATTTGCCATGAAATTCAGATCAATTTTACTCTTATCTATGGCTTTTGCTATAACTATAGGAGCAACAACGTACCCAAAATGGTACCCATTTTTAAAAATTTCTTTTAATTTATCAGAAGAGGGGACCCATCCCAAAAACGTGAACCTCGCTGCTCCGGACGCAATAAACTGCCCGCAGCCAATAGTGCTTACAGCAGATGCTAATTGTATGGCTCAGGTGATAGTACAAACTCCTGTATCCACTTGTGGCAATATTACGTTTATGTCTTACACATTACCCAATGGTACAACAGTTACACTTACAGCACCATATCCTACCCAAATAAATCTTGGGAATTGGTCATTTGGTGTTTACCAATTGGTGTGGAATGTTTCTGACGATTGTTTCCCTTTGCCTACAAGTGCCATTTGCAATCAGACCATTGTAATCGATGATTTACCACCTTCTATCACTTGTCCTGATAATGTCACTGTTGGCAATAGCGAAGATGGTCGCAGAATCGGTAACAGAATGATGAACTTCCCCGTACTTGTAGGTCAACCAACAGCCACTGACAACTGTACACCTGATGATCAGATTGTATTAACAAATGATTACAATGACACCGACGATGCCAGTGATGACTATCCGCTCGGAACAACTACTGTATGCTGGACTGCCACCGATTTAAGTGGTAACACCGCCAGCTGTTGTATGACTGTGACTGTTATCGATAATACACCACCTGATATAACGTGCCCAGATACACTAAATGTACAGTGTGATGCACCAGCTCCTTTTCAGTATTATGCTCAGTTTTTAGCAGCAGGTGGTAGTGCTACAGATGAGACCATGCTCGATACTTCTACATTTATGTTTGTCATAGACTCAATTTCAAATATGACATGTGAACATCATAAAACCATCAAGCGTTTTTACAAAATCGGAGACACCAACGGAAATATGGACACATGCTTCCAAATCATCAATGTCAATGACAATACACCACCAATAGCCAGATGTAAAAATATCACAGTAAACCTTGAGTCAAATGGCATGGTAACCATTACTGCCGGTCAGCTCAATGACGGAAGTACTGATAATTGTAGCGGAGCCCTTCAATTTAGTTCTACTCACAATTTATTTTTTGGATGCAACGACGTAGCAGCCGGAGGCAAAGTCAATGTGGTACTGATCGTCACTGATGTATGCGGAAATTCATCCACTTGTATGTCTACTGTTATGGTCATGGATCAGATACCACCAACCATCACATGTCCCGGACCCATTACAGTAAATACCAATGCAGGAACCTGTTTTGCTACAAATGTAGTGCTGGGTACTCCATCGACAATGGATAATTGTCTGCCTATGAATGCTGCCGTTCCAACTCTAAGTGGGGTCTTAGTAACAGGCACTACTTCATTTCCCGCAGGTACCAATACCGTAATATGGACTGTAACCGACGGAAGTAATAATACAGCAACTTGCGCTCAGATAGTTACAGTCCTCGATAATCAGAACCCAATAATCACTTGTCCCGCCCCTGTGGCTGTCAATGCAAATGCAGGGGTATGTTACGCCAGTAATGTTTCCTTAGGTACACCAACCACATCTGACAACTGTAATGTACAAGGTGTAACAGCTACTTTTAATGGATCTGCCGTAAGCGGTGCAACACAATTCCCTGTAGGAAATACCAATATCGTAACATGGACAGTGACTGATGTCAATGGTCGTACTTCATCATGTACCCAAAATGTGGCCGTGACTGACAACCAAAATCCAACTATCACTTGTCCAGCTGCTGTGGCTGTCAATGCTAATAACAGTCAGTGTTATGCCACCAATGTCCCTTTGGGTACACCTTCTACCAATGATAATTGCGGAGTTCAAAGCACAGTAGCAAGATTTAATGGAGTTACAGTAACGGCAGGCACTCAGTTTCCAGTAGGAACTTCCAATGTAGTGACCTGGACAGTCACTGACATTAATGGTCGCACTGCATCCTGTACCCAAAATGTAACCGTGACGGACAATCAATTGCCCTCTATTACTTGCCCGGCACCTGTAACTGTCAATACCAATCCAGGACTTTGCTATGCCAATAACGTTATACTTGGTAATCCGGTTACTTCAGACAACTGCCCTGGCCAAACTTCAGTTCCGAGATTAGGTTCATCCATTGTAGTTGGTACTACACAGTTTGCTGTTGGCAATAATACAGTCATTTGGACTGTCACTGATGCAAGCAATAATATAGCTACCTGTGCACAGACAGTCACAGTTCTGGATAACCAAAACCCAACCATATCATGTCCTGCAGCAGTTTCAGTCAATGCAAATGCAGCAGTGTGCTACGCCAGTAATGTTTCCTTAGGTACACCAACCACGTCTGATAACTGTAGTGTGCAAAGTGTAACAGCTACTTTTAACGGGTCTGCCGTAAGTGGTACAACACAATTTCCTGTTGGAAATACTAATATAGTCACGTGGTTAGTAACTGATGTCAATGGTCGAACTTCATCATGTACCCAAAATGTGTCTGTGACTGACAACCAAAATCCAACTATCACTTGTCCCGCGGCTGTTGCTGTCAATGCCAATAACGGTCAGTGTTATGCCACCAATGTCACATTAGGCACACCTTCTACCAGTGATAATTGCGGAGTACAAGGCACAGTAGCAAGATTTAATGGAGTTATAGTAACTGCTGGCACTCAGTTTCCTGTAGGAACTTCCAATATAGTAACCTGGACAGTGACGGACATCAATGGTCGTACGGCATCCTGTACACAAGATGTAAGCGATACTGACAACCAACCGCCTTTAGTCACTTGCCCGGCACCACAGGCAGCACCTCTGAATAATTCATGTATGCTGACAGTACCAGATCTGAGATCGCTAGTAATAAAAAGTGATAATTGTGGTAGTACCACTATCAGCCAATCACCTTTACAAGGTACCACCATAGCATCTTCACATAATCAAACGCATACTTTTACATTTACTGTAACCGATAATGCAGGACTTACAGCCACTTGTTCCATAATTGTGACTGCGAAAGATCTGTTGGGTCCTGATATAGTTTGTAAGCAGCCAAGAATATTGTCCATCAGCGACGAACCTGAAGTAGCAGCATCATCCTTCGTCTCATCAGCTATTGATAATTGTGGCGGTACACTTACCTATACTGCCAGAAGAATGGGCAATGTCTGTGGTGGGACCACACCGGATGATTTAGGAAATTATGTAAACTTCTGCTGTGCAGATGTCAACCAAACCATTACTATTGTAATAAGAGTAACAGATAGTCGTGGCAATGTTACGGAATGTATGACTTCAGTAGTAGTCAGTGACAAGCTCGCTCCGACCATTACCACACCACTTCCAGATATTAGTATCAGTTGCGAATATCCACTCAACCTGAATAATTTAAGCGCATTCGGAACATTTGTAGCACAGGGAAGTACCCGAAATAATATAGTGATTGCGGATCCCAACAATCCGTTTTATCCAACAGGGATAGCTGGAAAAGATGGCGTTTATTCTGAAAATTGTCCTCCTGCATCAGTGTCAGTGACAACCAGAAATCTATTGGGAATGTGTAATACAGGACAGATTAAAAGAGATTTTGTCATCACCGACTCAGGCAATAATACCGCTGTCTTTACACAAACTATCTTTGTCGTGGATGTAGATAAGTTTGATGTGAATGATATCACATGGCCAGCAGCCAATGTAGATTACAATGACTGCAATGATGCAGATCCGGATACATCAGTGACGGGTTCACCTATATTAAATACAGACCACTGCAACCTGGTGGCAGCCACATATGCTGATCAAACATTTGCACATCCTGTTTATTGTAAATATATCAAGCGTACTTGGACAGTTTTGGACTGGTGTCAGTATCAGTCCAATACGCCTGGCAGTCCCGGCAAATGGACATTTATTCAGAATATATATGTTAAAAACAATGTAGCACCTGTAATAGGAAGTAAAGTATGCCGTGATACGGTCATATGCACTCCCAATACGTCTTGTGTGGCCAATGTTACCTTCAATGCAACCGGATCAGATGATTGCAACCCTGTCAATATCATTTGGACATACAAAATCGACCTGGATAATAATGGAGGAGCTCCTGACATCACAGGTACAGGGTTCTTACAGGACGCGCACATTCAATATTGGTAAACATAAGCTTACCTGGGAAGCAAAAGATGGCTGCAGCAATATAAGCACCTGCTCTTTCCTGTTTACAATAAAAGACTGTAAAGCACCAAATGCCGTGGCGATGCAAGGTCTTGCTGTCAATCTCGCAGCACCTATGGGCATGGCAACCATCTGGGCCAGTGATTTTAATAATTTCAGTAGTGACAACTGTACACCAACTGGACAATTGAAATACTCATTCTCCTCCAATACTTCCAACACAAGCAGGTCATTTACCTGTGATAGTCTCGGACAACGAAAGATAGAACTTTGGGTAACAGACCTGGCTGGTAATCAATCCAAAGCTACTACATTCATATCAGTACAGGACAACCAACACATTTGTAATGGAGATGGCCGTATACTTATCGCAGGAAATGTATACACAGAAGATAAAATACACATATCTGATACCAAAGTAACTATAGACGGCGGAGAGACTGAAGGACATCTGATGACAGACAAAGATGGTAATTTCAGATTTGACAACCTTACTATGTACAATGATTATCAACTTTTGCCTGTAAGAGACATCAACCATGCAGAAGGCGTTTCTACCATAGATCTGGTATTGATCCAAAGACATATACTGGGACTCAAACACCTGGATTCACCATATAAGATTATCGCAGCAGATGCCAATAATTCCGAGAGTATTACTGCCGCTGACCTGGTAGAACTTAGAAAAATTGTTTTGGGTGTGCAAACAGAATTTACAAAAAATAATTCCTGGAGATTTGTGGACGCTGAGTTTACCTTTGCTGACACACTTCACCCATGGCCATTCCACGAAAAGCTGGAATACCAGAGCCTGGAAACCAATATGACCCAATCAGACTTCATCGGTGTTAAAATAGGTGATGTAAATGGAAGTGTCTCAGAAAAGC
Organism: Saprospiraceae bacterium; assembly: GCA_016714765.1. Classification (GTDB taxonomy): domain Bacteria; phylum Bacteroidota; class Bacteroidia; order Chitinophagales; family Saprospiraceae; genus OLB9. The sequence continues at coordinate 9,003 of JADKCF010000010.1, forward strand.
TTCGTGGTAAAACAGAAAACCGAAGCAACGGTCTGCTTACATTCACTATGGACAATGTCACCCTTAAGGCAGGAGAAATGGCTTCGATCCCTGTGGGAATTGATGAAATAGATGGGTTATTGGGATTTCAGGGTACCCTAGAGTTTGCAGAAGGGCTCTCAGTAGTGGGTTTCGAAGCAGTAAGTTTGCCTATTAAAAATGATAACATAGGGCATGTCACCATAAAAGGCAAAACCTATCTTACTTTTTCCTATGACAACGTGAATGGTATGTCGCTGACCAAGGGGGACATCATTATGAATCTCATCGTCACTTCCAATCAAACAACTGAACTAAACAAACTGATAAAAATGAGCAATGCTGTCACACCTTCACTGGCTATCAGCAGCAATTATTCAGAATTAAGTGCCCGTTTGATTTTCCCGACTGCTGACTCAGGTATTGAAAAGTCATCATTATCTCAAAATCAACCGAATCCATTTAAAGATGAAACTTTGATACACTTGTTTAATAAAGAGGAAAGCCCTGTATCTTTATCCATTTTTAATGCTGAGGGTCAATCGATTTATAATGCCAATATGACTTTACCTTCTGGTCAGCAAACCATTTCGATTTCGGAAAAACAACTTGGACAAAGATATGGCGTATTTTACTGCAGGGTAAAAACCAACCAAATCAATGAAGTTGTAAAAATGCTTCGTTTAGAGTAATTCTATATGCCTGATTTGAATCAGTAATTAAAAAGCCGCCGATAGTTCATACTTTCGGCGGCTTTTTCTTTTTTTGGGATATTCCTTTTGCTATCGTTCAAAAAATATTCTGATTATTCATCTTCAGATTCTGCAACAACAGCTGATGCATCTATTTGTACAGGTTGATATTTCTCTACAATTTTCTTTTCGATTTCCAGTGCAAGCTCCGGATTATCGGCCAAAAACTGTTTGGCACCTTCTCTTCCTGTGCTATTTTAGTACCTTCATAGCTAAACCATGATCCGCTTTTGCCGATGACATTGGTCTCTACACCCAGATCTACTATCTCTCCTGTTTTGGAGATACCTTCACCGAAAACTATGTCAAAAGTAGCAACTCTGAAAGGTGGGGCCAGTTTATTTTTGACAACTTTCACTTTGACTGGATTACCTACAGTATTGCCGTCCTTGTCTTTGATGGCTGTACCTGACTTACGTATGTCCAAACGGATAGAAGCATAAAACTTCAGTGCATTTCCTCCTGTGGTTGTCTCGGGATTGCCAAACATGACACCTATTTTTTCTCTCAGTTGATTGATGAAAATACAGCAACAACCAGTACGGCCAATAGTAGCTGTTAATTTACGAAGCGCCTGCGACATCAATCTTGCCTGAAGACCCATTTTGGAGTCTCCCATTTCACCCTCTATCTCACTACGTGGTACCAATGCAGCTACCGAGTCTATTACAATGATATCAATAGCGCCTGATCTGATCAGGTTTTCGGCAATTTCCAGCGCTTGTTCGCCATTGTCAGGTTGAGAAATAAGCAATTCTTCTGTATTTACTCCAAGGCTTTCAGCATAAAATCTGTCAAAAGCATGCTCAGCGTCAATTATAGCTGCGATACCGCCCTGCTTCTGACACTCCGCTATCGCATGTATGGCCAAAGTTGTTTTACCTGATGATTCAGGTCCGTATATTTCTACGATTCTTCCTTTTGGTAGTCCGTTGATCCCGAGTGCTATATCCAGCCCTAATGATCCTGTGGAGATAGTTTCTACGTGTACCACTTGTTTATCGCCAAGCTTCATGATGGTGCCCTTACCATATGTTTTATCAAGCTTGTCCATGGTCATAGCCAATGCTTTGAGTTTTTCTTCTCTTTCTTTAGACATGTGTGTAAATTATTTTTAAGAAAGCAAAGATACAATTTTTAATATATCATTTTATTAAATGTGTTCATTATTTTATGCACCCAATCTGATATTTATACTATTTTCTCTTAACCATAATTATTGCATTTGGGAATAAAATTTTATTTTTAGGCGATGTAAACTGAATAATCATGGATCATAGACCCTGGCTAAAAAATTATCCTCCCGGTATACCGGCCAATATCGACCATACTAAATTGAAACGCTGGTTGATTTTTGAATGATTGCTTTCAAAAATACGGCTCTCTTAATGCCTTTGAATGTATGGGAAAAGTCCTTACATATGCAGAAGTAGACACTTTGTCTACTCAGTTTGGTGCTTACCTACATTCCCGCGGATTACAACCGGGGGATCGTATAGCACTTATGATGCCCAATATGTTACAGTATCCTATTGCTGTATTCGGTGCGCTGAAAGCAGGTCTCATCATTGTCAATACCAATCCTCTTTATACACCAAGGGAAATGTTGTTTCAGTTTGAAGACAGTGGAGTCAAAGGCATTGTTATTCTTGAAAATTTTGCTGCCAATCTGGAGACTGTCTTAACTAAAACAAAAATAGAAACAGTCATCATAAGCAGTATAGGTGAGATGCTGGGCAGTGTAAAGGGGACCATGGTCAATTTTGTTGTACGCTATATCAAACGATTGGTACCAACTTATCAGATTCCCAATACTGTTACATTTACCCATGCACTAAATGAAGGTAAAAAGTTTGAATTAAAAACATTCAGAAATTGTCTGATGACGTAATCGTACATCAATACACCGGTGGTACCACAGGTATATCCAAAGGAGCCATGCTTACAAATGCCAATCTGGTTGCCAATATGATTCAGATCAGAACCTGGATGCAAAACTATCTGGTAGAAGGTAAGGAAATCACGCTCTCACCTTTGCCCATGTACCATATTTTTGCCTTTGCAGTCAATTGTCTGGCTATGCTGAGTTATGGAGCTCATACTGTCTTGGTGACCAATGCAAGAGATCTTGGCTCTATCGTCAGGGAGTTTAAGCGCAATAAAATAAGTCTGATGACCGGACTTAACACACTTTTTAATGCATTGTTGCACTATGAAGATTTTACAAAATGTGATTTTTCATCATTAAAAATTACAGTCGGCGGTGGTATGGCCATCCAAAAAGCTATAGCTGACCGTTGGAAAGAAATAACAGGATGCCCACTGACAGAAGGATATGGTATGACCGAATCATCACCTCTCATCAGTGTCAATCCGCTGGACGGATCCGGAAAGTCAGGAAGTATAGGCCTACCGGTTTCATCTACAGAAATCAGAATCATGACAGATGATGGCAGAGAAGCTGGATTTCATGAATTAGGAGAAATCCAGTGTAAAGGACCTCAAGTAATGAAAGGTTATTATAATCAACCCAATGAAACTGCCAATACTATCACGGCAGACGGCTGGCTGTGTACAGGTGATATAGGTAAAATGGATGAAGACGGTTATATGTTTATCGTAGATCGAAAAAAGGATATGATACTGGTAAGTGGCTTTAATGTCTTTCCAAATGAAATAGAAAATGTCGTCGTCATGCACCCCAAAGTATTGGAAGCTGCAGCCGTTGGTGTGCCGGACGAAAAGTCAGGTGAAGTGGTAAAAGTTTTTATTGTTAAAAAAGATACCAGCCTTACTAAGGAAGAAATTATCGCTCATTGTAGGTCAAATCTGACGGGTTACAAAGTTCCCAAGCAAATAGAGTTCAGAGATGAACTTCCCAAGACCAATGTTGGCAAAATATTAAGAAGAGCACTAAAATAATTTCATGATACTCAAAGGTAGTATTTTACTATTCCCCTGTCCCATCTTTGAGGGGAAAACAGAAAGCTTAACAGCTGAAGCACTCAAGAGACTTCATGAGACAACAACGTTTGTAGTAGAGCGGGCTAAGACTGCCAGGCATTTTATCAAATCGACACAACACCCAATAGCAATGTCACAGTTGAGTATTCTGGAGATATCTGATGATAAAAATGAACTTACATCTTTCCTTGGAGTAGTACATCGTGGCACTGATATTGGAGTGATTTCAGAGGCCGGGTGTCCGGGAGTAGCGGATCCTGGTGCAGAAATAGTTGTATGGGCTCATCAGAATGGTATCAAAGTAATACCTTTTGTTGGACCTTCCTCTATATTGCTTGCCTTGATGGCTAGCGGTCTGAATGGCCAGAATTTCGCATTTTAATGGTTACTTATCCAATAAAACCTGAACTGATAAATCATCTGAAAGCCCTCGAAACTAAGGTCCCTAAAATCAGGGCAGACACAAATTTTCATGGAGACACCTTATAGAAACAGCTTCATCATCGATACCTGCCTGCAAACGCTTAGTGATCAGATACGATTGTGTATCGCTTGTGACATCAATGCTCCTACAGAAGATATCAGACAGATGCGTATGGCAGATTGGAGAAAAGCCAAATTAAGCGACTACCATAAGCGTCCGTGTATTTATTTGCTAGGGTGACAAGCCATCTTTTTCAAAAGTATTTCACATCGATATGAAATAAAAATGACACATGCAAAATAATGAGATTAAAAAAAATAATCCTCAAAGTAACTATTATTAAATATTTTGTGTTATATTTACTTTCGGAATAATATTCCTAAGTCATTTCCTTTTTCTTCGCTTATGTTTTTCAATTACATTATTTAACCTTTAAATATATAATGCCATGATGAATCAGGAAGTACGTACAATTATGACTAAAGATCCTTTTATTGTTAGCCCTTCACAAACCATTGACGAAGTCGCCAACCTCATGTTTGAGAAACAAATACAACAAATTCCCGTAGTGAAGGATGGCAAACTATTGGGAATGATAACTTCCCATGACCTTTGGAAAGCTTCCAGAGCCGGACATGGATCTGACATGCAGATCAAAGATGTGATGACTACCAAAGTTGTTAAAATCACACCTAAGGACAAAGTTGGTACCGCCGCAGAACTTTTTGCCGATAAAAGATTTAAAACACTGCCTGTTGTCAATCTGGATAATGACCTGAAGGGTGTAGTCACTGCATTTGATGTAATCAAATGCGCCTTCAATGAAGAATATCCAAGTCCTATCCTGTATCAGGAGATCTTCGAGCATTGAAATAAATTAGCGCTCTGAAAATAGACAGAGGGGCATATTTAACAAAGTTGCCTGTATTTTCATTATAAAAATATAAGCCCATTTAACGGTAAGTGCGAAACATTTCAATGTTTAACTTGTCCGAAGGTGTGATAGTAAGATTACTGGATCAACTTCTTCTTTTCTAATGAGAGATTTACCTTATTAGGAGATGCGTACTTATTATTTCCTATAAATAGTAATGTTGCGGCATTAAAAAATCATTTATTGGATAATACTAAATATGCCCAGGGATCGAGGTCTATACTTTCACCTTTTGTGATTTCTTTTTGTACCTTTTCGAAAACATCTGTATACTTTCCGCTCACCTCCCCGGTCAGAGTGGCTTTTTGTTTTTGTGATGAAAGGTTAATAACGACGATGACTTTATCACCATCCTTCTCTCTGTAAAAAGCATATATGTTTTCATCATTTCCTGTAGGTATTTTGACCAAAGGTCCACCTGCCTCACCATTCCAAAGTGCTTTGTTTTTATGCTTTAGGTCATAAAGTGTTTTATAAAATCCGGCATATTTGTAATCTCCCCAGGAGATACTATCTTTTTCGAAAAAAGCCAATTGCTTGTCCATACCTGATTCCTGTCCTGTGTACAACAAAGGGATACCATTAAACGTAGCCGTCAGAACAGCAAAGGCCTTATGCCCATCACCCATTCTGGCAAACTCCGTCCCGGCCCATGAGTTTTCGTCATGATTGGAAGTAAACTGCATCTGATATCCTTTTTTATACTCATTTACTTTTTTTGCAAGAAGGGTGTCAATATCTTTTGCTGTCTTTTTTACAATCTCCTTTTTATCGCCCTTCACTACGTTGCCCTGTATGAGTGCATCTCCCTTTTTTCTGTTTGCACCTTGAGTTTTGGCTATTTCATTGAATAAGTGGTGCATTTCCCATCCATAATCCGCTATAAATGTGCCGTTATTTACAATCGCAGGCACTTCACCTTCTGAAAGCATAAATAAAGGCTTGTCAGCGTATAGTGAATCGGCACATTGTTCCCAGAAGTCGACCGGAACGCCGTGCGCCACATCCATACGGAATCCATCTATGCCCGTTTCTCTGACCCAGTATTTTAAGGCTGCTATCATGGCAAGTCGCATCTCTTTGTTGTCAAAATTAAGATCAGCCACATCTGTCCATCCCCATGGTTTGCCTGTGTTATAATCTATTGGATCTGTGATATTGCCGTTTTTGTCTTTAGTATACCACTCCGGATGCTCCACAATCCAAGGGTTGTCCCATCCTGTATGATTTGGTACCCAGTCTATAATAATGTACATACCTGCGTCATGTATAGCCTGAACCATGTGTTTAAAATCTTCCATGGTTCCATAATCAGGGTTAGTTTTTGTATAATCTCCTATAGAATAAGGACTCCCCAGGCTACCTTTTCTGTTCTTGACACTGACAGGGTTGATAGGCATAAACCATAAAATATCAATTCCCATCTCTTTGAGCCGGGTATATGGGCTTCAAAAGATTTAAAAGTATTTTCTTTAGTATAATGTCTAAGATTTACTTCATAAATAGTAGCATTTTTATGCCAATCCGGTACACGTGGTTTTTCAAATGTTGTTTCCATAACCTCATTCGTTTTTACAGAATTTCGGCAGGACCACATATAAGTCAATGCAATCAATAAACCTAAAGCAATAATAACTAAAGTACTCTTATTATACATCTTAACGAATTTAGGGCATTCAAAAAATAATTATTGCAAATATAATTGAAAAGTAAAAGTTTATTTCTTTTGTTTGTTAATATTTAAAACAGAGATATTCTTTTTTCAAAGAGTTCTGTTTTAACCCAGATTAATCAATAGGCTGTTACGAAACGAAATTATACAAATCTGGGTTTGAAGCTCCCATTTTGTATTTTAAAACAAATAAAAAAAGGAATCCTGATGTATGAAACAGGATTCCTCTCTTTTAAAATATATCTTGAAATTATAAATTACCAACCTAGTATAATGGCAAATATCAGAGGCGCTACAATGGTAGCATCACTTTCTATTATATATTTAGGAGTATGAATGTCAAGTTTGCCCCAAGTAATTTTTTCGTTGGGTACTGCCCCTGAATAAGAACCATAACTGGTAGTACTATCACTAATCTGGCAAAAATATGACCAGAAAGGAATATCATGCATCTCCATATCCTGATAGAGCATCGGCACTACACAAATAGGAAAGTCACCTGCTATTCCGCCACCAATCTGGAAAAAACCAACTCCTTTGCCACCACTGTTCTTGGGATACCAATCAGCCAGCCACATCATATATTCGATACCACTTTTCATGGTCGAAGCCTTCAGTTGGCCTTTGATACAGTAGGATGCAAAAATATTGCCCATGGTACTGTCTTCCCAACCCGGAACTACGATTGGAATGTTCTTTTGAGCTGCTGCAAGCATCCAACTGTCTTTAGGATCAATTTCATAATATTGCTCCAGCACTCCACTGTTGAGCATCTTGTACATAAACTCATGTGGAAAATACCTTTCCCCGTTTTTTTCAGCGGTGCTCCAGATATCCCACAGGTGCTTCTGCAATCTTCTGAATGCTTCTTCTTCGGGAATGCATGTGTCGGTTACTCTGTTATAATGATTTTCCAGCAGGTCCCATTCGTCCTGTGGGCTAAGATCACGGTAATTGGGTACCCTTTTGTAATGTGAATGAGCGACAAGATTCATAATATCTTCTTCCAGATTAGCTCCTGTACAGGAGATGATCTGTACTTTATCCTGTCTGATCATTTCGGCCAGAGACTTACCCATTTCAGCAGTACTCATTGCACCTGCAAGTGTGATCATCATTTTGCCACCCTCATTGAGATGTGCTATATACCCATCTGCAGCATCAATCAAAGCTGCAGCATTAAAATGTTTGTAATGGTGTTTTAAAAATTCTGTAATCTGCATTTTTTTATATTATTGTTATAAACTGATTGCCGCCAGATTTCTGTATTAATAACCCAGTATTTTCAGCATTTGATCTACGGTTTGTTCTTCCCTGTAGAGTCTGTCTACCATATTGCCTTTTTCGTCTCTGTCAATAATGATTTGCTGAGGTGATGGAATAAGGCAATGCTTGATACCTCCGTATCCACTGATTGCGTCCTGATATGCGCCAGTATGGAAAAAACCAAGATAAAGAGGCTCTTCCTTGTCTGAATCATATGTAGGTAGGTAAATCTCCTGATTCAAGTCTTCAGAATTGTAATAATCAGAATGGTCACAACTGATACCCCCAATATTGACCCGAGAGTATTCATTATCCCACTTATTGACAGGCAAAAGGATGAATTTTTCGAAAATAGACCATGCATCTGGAATGGTATTCATAAGACTGTTGTCAATAAGATACCACAATTCTGAATCATTTTGTTGTTTTTGCTCCAGAACAGAAAAGATAATAGCGCCACTCTCACCTACAGTGTACTTTCCAAATTCAGTAAAAATATGCGGCTCTTCTATCCCTTCTTCCATACATACTTCCTTGATATTGGTGATGAGCTCATTGATCATATATTTATAATCATACTCAAAACCAAGATTATTTCTGATAGGCAAGCCACCACCAAGATTGATAGAGTCTAAAGTAGGGCAAATTTTTTTCAACTCTGCAAAAAGTTTGAGCGCCTTTCGGAATTCACCCCAGTAATAAAGGTTGTCCTTAATTCCGGAATCCACAAAAAAATGAAGCATTTTAAGTTTGACTCTTTTTTTCTTGGCGATCTTAGTCTTATAAAAATCAATAATATCAGCACTTCTGATGCCAAGCCTGGAAGTATAATAAGCCGATTGAGGTTCTTCGTTTATAGCCATTCTCAACCCAATAGTGAAGTCACCTTTTACCCTTGCATAAAACCTATCTAACTCCAGTTTACTGTCCAATACCGGAATTACATTTTCGTAACCATCCTCTATGAGGCCAATGATTTTATTTAGATAATCTTCCGTTTTGTGTCCATTTTGTATCAATATTGTTTTTTTGTCGATCTTCCCCTTTTCTGTGAGAATCCTGATGATGTCAATATCGAAAGAAGATGAAGTCTCCAGATGTACATTATGTTTGAGCGCTTCTTCTATGACGTGTGAAAAGTGACAACATTTAGTACAATAGCAATAATAATAATCACCTTTGTAATTGTTGGCTTTCATGGCCTTATTGAAAAAATTTTTGGCTTTTTTAATCTGATCACCAATACGTGGAAGATATGTCAGCCTGAAAGGAGTACCATATTTATCTATAAGGTACTTGAGTGAGATACCATGGAATGTAAGATTACCTTGATTGAGATCAAATCCTTCCTGAGGAAAGTAATAGGTTTGGTTTATAAGTTGAAAATATGTGTTCTTCATTTAAATGCATAAAGTTGGTTTTGGAACTAAAAACTATCACAAAGAAACGATAAAAACCACTATAAAGTATTGAAAACTCATAATTATTATTAAAAATATCGCTTGCATTAAGTCTATATTATAACAATCAAATTATCATCCGGACAGACAATGCTGCATTGAGTATTTTGTATCTATGTAGTAGTTTGCTAAAGTGTCTTGAACACTTAAAAATAGTCCTGACTTCCCTTTAGTCCTACCCCCAGTCCAAAGAGGGCATAATCATACACTACCGGATCGAGAGGGTTCATCTTACGTAGATGATTGGTGATCTCTACTACTGCTTTCCAGTCACGTTGTTTGTGTGTAAGTAGTCCAAGTTTTCTGGCATAATTTTCTACATGCACATCGAGGGGTATCATAAGTGCTGAGGCAGGTATAGTCTTCCAAAGTCCAAAATCCACTTTTCGGTCATCTGACCTCACCATCCAGCGAAGATACATATTCAATCGCTTACAGGTGGATTTTTTAGCCGGTGTTGCTATATGTTTTTTTGTCCTTTCGGGTGCCAGATGATGGTCGAAAAACAATGTGTGAAATTGAGTAAGCGCTTCCTCCTGGTGATACGCCTTATTCATTGTTGGCCGGAAAGCGGTTTCCAGGCTTTTATTTTCACTGTAAAAGCGGTGCAAAAAATCTATAAAATATAATAAATCTGTACCCTGAAAAGTCCTGTGCTTGAAGTGATGAAGGCTTTTTAGATCGTTTTCTGTATGATGAATTATGAAGTCAAAGGGATGATTGTCCATCATAGACATTAATTCCAAAGATTTGTTGATAATGGTTTTCCTGTTACCCCAGGAAAGCATAGCACTAAAGAAGCCAGATATCTCAATATCTTCAGGATCTGAAAAACAATGTGGCACACTGATGGGATCTAGTTCGATAAAATCAATACTGTTGACCTTATGTACGATGGTGTCAAGATATTCTTTAAGTCGAAGAAAATCAACAGAAAGTGTATCTTCCATTTTAAACCACTATTACTTTAAAGTCTGTTTGATCTCGATGATTTCATAACCTTCGATGACGTCACCTTGTCTGATGTCATTGAAATTTTTAATAGTAATACCGCATTCAAATCCACCTTTTACTTCTTTGGCATCTTCCTTAAATCTCTTCAATGACGAAAGCTCGCCATGTGCGCCTTCTTTCATCGGGAAGATAACTATACCATCACGTATTACCCGTATATGTGTATTTCTGGTGATTTTACCTTCTGTCACATAACAACCTGCAATCGTACCTATTTTTGACATAGTGTATGTTTCTCGTACTTCGACTTGAGCTACTATTTTCTCTTCTTTTGTAGGCTCGAGCATACCCTCCATGGCCGATTTAATCTCTTCGATCGCTTCATATATGATAGAATAAGTTTTAATTTGTACTCCTTCACGCTCTGCCAGGTTTCGAGCATTGGCCGAAGGTCTCACCTGGAATCCGATGATGATGGCATCAGAAGCTGAAGCCAGCAACACATCTGACTCGGCAATAGCTCCTACAGCTTTGTGGATGACATTGACCTGAATGGTCTCTACTGAGAGTTTGATTAATGAATCTGACAATGCTTCGATAGATCCATCCACATCCCCTTTTACGATCAGATTCAACTCCTTAAACGTACCTAATGCCAATCTTCTACCTATCTCATCAAGACTGATACGTTTGCTGGCACGGTTGGTTTGTTCCCTTTCTATCTGTGCTCTCTTAGCTGCTAATTGTCTGGCTTCCTGGTCCGACTCCATGACTTTAAACTTTTCTCCGGCTTGCGGAGCGCCACTGAGCCCGAGTATAAGCGTAGGGGTAGATGGTCCGGCTTTTTTGACTTTTTTACCCAACTCATTAAACATTGCCTTGATTTTACCGGAATAAGGTCCGGCTACAAGTGAATCTCCTACCTCTACAGTACCATTCTGAACCAGAATTTTGGTAACATATCCTTTACCTTTGTCCAAAGATGCCTCTATGACAGTACCTACTCCCGGTCTTTCAGGATTAGCTTTAAGATCCAAAACTTCTGCTTCGAGTATTATTTTTTCGAGTAACTTATCTATATGCAGGCCCTGCTTTGCTGAGATGTCCTGAGACTGATATGTCCCTCCCCAGTCCTCAACCAATAGGTTCATGGCTGCTAGTTCCTGTTTAATTCTTTCAGGATCTGCTCCTGGCTTGTCTATCTTGTTGATAGCAAAAACCATAGGCACACCTGCTGCCTGTGCATGGCTTATTGCTTCTTTTGTCTGTGGCATGATATGATCATCAGCCGCCACTATGATAACAGCTACGTCTGTTACTTTCGCACCTCTTGCTCTCATGGCAGTAAAGGCTTCGTGACCCGGTGTATCCAGGAAGGTAATTTTTTTATTATCAGGCCCTACTTTCACTTCATATGCACCGATATGCTGAGTAATACCTCCAGCTTCCCCACTCACTACATTTGCCGATCTGATAAAGTCCAGAAGTGAAGTTTTACCGTGGTCAACGTGCCCCATTACAGTGACTATTGGTGCTCTTGGACGCAAGTCTTCTTCAGCATCTTCCTGAATCGAATCTTCTTCCACATCCTCTTCTGCGCTGATAAATTCTACCACATGGCCAAATTCTCCTGCCACCAACTCGATGATTTCAGCATCCAATCTCTGATTGATAGACACAATAATGCCTAAGCTGAGACAAGTAGTAATCACCTGTGAGACGGGAACATCCAGCAATCCTGCCAATTCGGATACAGAGACAAATTCTGTTAATTTCAGTTTTGTATCTACACTTTCATGATCCAGCAGCTCCTGTTTTTCTCTTTTGGTATCCCGGTTATCTCTTCTTATCTTCTGACGTTTATTTTTTCCACCCACATTAAGACGGGCCATAGTAGCCTTGATCTTATCATCGATTTCTTTCTGAGATACTTCTTTTACTTCTTCTCTGGCAGGCTTTCCTTTTCCGCCGGCAGCGTTGCCGGTACCTCCACTATGTCTTGCGCCTTCACCGGTATTTTTAGGATCGTTGACTGGTCCACCAGTACTTAATTTTTTTCTCTTTCTTTTTCTCTTTTGGGCATCAGTAAGGGCTCCCGACTGTGCGTTACCTCCTTCTGGTTTTGCTGGCTGTCCTGCCTGTACCTTTGGTTTTTCTTTTACTTTGGGTTTTGTAGAACTATCTAATTTGCTTGTATCTATTTTTCCCATGATCTTGAGACCCTTGAGTTGAGGTGTCTTTGCCCTCATCATTATTTCGTCGGGTTCTCCATCAGATTTCACCTGTACTTTTTCCGGTTCTACTTCCACTTCTTTTGCAGGCTCTGCTATAACTGGTACTTGTTCAGGCGCAGGTGGTGCTGGTTCCGCGGTTTTTGGTTCTTCCTGCTTGATTTCATCTACAGGCGCAGGTTTAGGAGCGGGTTTAGGCTTATCTAGATCTATTTTGCCAATTACTTTAAGTTTTGGCAATTCTGAGTTGGTAGTAAAAATCTCCTCTGTTGCTGTAGGTTCAGGTGCAGGAGGTGGAACGACTGTTTCTATCGGTTCAGGTGCTATCACAGGTTTGCCAATGTCAGCAAGTTTGGGTATGCTAAACAGAGGTTTTGCTACAGGTTTCTCTTCTGTATGATGATGTTTGTGATCTTCCTTTAGCCCTGGCCTAGTTCCAATGACTATTTGATCCGCTTTTTCTTTTTCTGCCATTGATGACCTGAACTCCTTGAGGAGCACACTATGCATCTCATCTGAGATCATAGCTGTAGGTTTGTTTTCTACCACGTGCCCTTTAGAAGCAAGGAAATCAACAATCGTGGCAAGACCTACATTCAGTTCTTTTGCGATTTTTACTAATCTTTCTGCCATCAGCAATTTAAAATGTTTAAAAAAATGTCTATCAGTCTTCAAACTCGGAGGCTAAAATCTTCAAGACTTCGTCTACTGTCTCCTCTTCCAGGTCTGATCTTCTAATGAGTTCCTCACGATTTAATGCAAGGACACTTTTAGCAGTATCGCAACCTATATTTTTCAGGGTCTCGATTACCCAGTCTTCGATTTCATCTGAAAATTCGTCAAGATCCACATCATCTATCTCTTGTTCTTCATTATCTCTGTATACGTCAATCTCATAATTCGTCAGTTTGCTTGCAAGCTTGATATTACTACCTCCTTTACCAATGGCCAGAGACACCTGATCAGGCTTCAGAAATACAGAAGCTCTGAGGTTTTTATCATCCAGACTTATACTGGTAACTTTTGCAGGAGTCAATGATCTCTGAATGAAAAGTGAGGTATTGTTGGTATAATTGACAATATCTATGTTTTCATTCTTGAGCTCTCTGACGATACCATGAATTCTCGAGCCTTTCATACCGACACAAGCGCCAACCGGATCTATTCTGTCGTCATAGGACTCTACGGCAACTTTAGCCCTTTCGCCCGGCATTCTCACTATCTTCTTGATAGTAATCAATCCGTCTTCTATTTCCGGTACTTCCTGCTCAAGGAGTTTTTCTAAAAATCCATTATCAGTCCTTGACAACATCACCATTGGTGTACCATTCCGCATTTCTACTCTCTTGATGATACCTCTGACCATGTCTCCTTTTCTGAAGAAATCTCCTTTGATCATTTCCAGTCTTGGTAACACCAGCTCGTTTTGAGTGGCATCATCCAGTACAAGTACTTCTTTTTTAAGTATCTGACTGACTTCACCCACTACCATGTCACCCACTCTATCCATGTATCTTTTATACACATCATCCTTTTCCAGATCCATGATCCTCGAAATGAGTGTTTGTCTTGCTGCCATGATTGACCTTCTACCGAAATCCTCCAGTGTGAGTTGCTGATAACACTCTTCGCCCACATCATAAGCTTCGTCTATGGATTTGGCCTCAGTGTATGATATCTGACTCAACTCATCAGTCACCTCTCCATCGGGTACGATCATACGTACTCTCCACATCTCAAGGTCACCGTTCTGTGTATTGACGATTACATCAAAGTTATCATCTGACCCGTATTTTTTTCTGATAAGGGTCCTGAAAACATCCTCAAGGACACGCACCATAGTAGGCCGGTCTATATTTTTACCTTCTTTAAACTCTGAAAAGGATTCTACTAAATTCATTAATTAAAACTTATTTTAATTTTTGACTCAATTATATCTTCAAATTTTATCTCATCTGTCACCATGACTTTCTTATTTTTCTTTCCTTCTTTTACTTTGGTTTCGTACTCTACAAAAATGATGTTGTCTTCCACCTTTTTTAATAGTCCTTTAGCATTTTTGCCGTCACCATACTTTACATCAATAATCCTACCAATATTTTTAGGATATTGTCTCAATAACTTTAATGAACTCCCTACACCTGCAGAAGATACTTCGAGTGTATATGCCTCTCCAAAAACTTTGCTTTCGTCCAGTATAGCTTCGATAAACCTGCTCAGTTTCTGACATTTCAGAAAATTGACGCCCTCGTCACTGTCCAGAAAGATTTCGATTTTATTATTTTTTATCTTTGTATCGACAAGGTATGTATCTGCAAAACCCAACTCTGCAAGACCTTTTTCTACCCATTTATCTACTTCTGATTGATGCATAATAAGCTAATAATAAAAAAGGGAACTCAATGTCCCCTTTCACATTATCCCAATTGTCCCGCAAATATAGGTAATCTTTTCGTATATTCAGCAGGATTGATTAAGTATTTTTAACAGATAGCTATATTATAACTTTAGAAGTTATCTTTTTTCTAATGTTAGATAAAATCTAGAGTACTTAATTCAACATCTTCGTTCAAAACTTACTACTTTTATGCCAAATATAAAACCTTATAAAAGTGTCCAAATCAATTTCATTAAGATCAGCCGATAATATACGTATACTTTCTGCGGCAATGGTAGAAAAAGCAGCTTCCGGCCATCCGGGAGGCGCTATGGGGGGAGCAGATTTCATTCACATTCTGTATAGTGAGTTTTTGACTTTTGATCCTGATGATGCGTGCTGGCCATTTAGGGACAGAATGTTTCTGGACCCCGGACATATGTCTGCCATGTTATACTCACAATTAGCGTTGTGTGGTTGGATGTCTATAGATGACCTCAAAAATTTCCGCCAGTGGAAGAGTGCCACACCGGGACATCCAGAAGTGGATATCACCAGAGGAATTGAAAACACTTCCGGTCCATTGGGACTGGGACACGCCTTCGGTGCAGGCGCTGCAATAGCAGAGAGATTTTTGGCCACCAGGTTTGGCGATTGGATGAGTCACTATACCTACATTTACATCTCTGATGGAGGCATTCAGGAAGAAATATCACAAGGTGTAGGCAGGATTGCCGGATATCTCGGCCTTGGAAATATCATCATGTTTTATGATGCCAATGAGGTACAGTTGTCTACCAAAGTGGGAGAAGTAACTTCTGAAGATACAGCCAAAAAGTACGAAAGCTGGCATTGGCATGTCTTAGAAATAGACGGTAATGACGAAGAGGAAATAAGAAATGCCATCAAGGCTTGCCATGAAGTAAAGGATAAACCATCTATCATCATTGGCCATACTATCATGGGCAAAGGGGCCGTCAAAGAAGATGGTTCATCTTATGAAGGACAAGTGGAGACCCACGGCAAACCATTGGGAAAATCCAAAGCGTCATTTACTAAAACTATTAAAAATCTCGGAGGAGACCCAGAAAATCCTTTCGTAATTTTTCCCGAAGTAGTTGAATATTATAAAAATGTTTTGGACAATAAAAGAACATTAGTAGCTCAAAAGCGACTGGCGTATGCTGAGTGGAAAAAAAGACATCCTGAAAAAACTGCTTTGTTGGACCAGTATCTTTCAGGCCATCTGCCAAAATTGGACTGGAACAGTATTGCCCTCTCTACCAATGATGCTACTAGAAATGCCTCATCAAAAGTCCTTGCATACCTGGCCGAAAATGTAGGTAATATGATTGTATCTTCTGCAGATCTTTCCAATAGCGACATGACCGATGGATTTCTTAAAAAGTCACAAGCGTTTTCTAATGGTAATTTTAAGGGAGCCTTTCTGCAGGCCGGAGTATCAGAACTGACGATGGGAGCTCTTTGTACCGGCATGGCCCTGCACGGGGGCGTCATACCTGTATGTGCTACATTTTTTGCTTTTTCTGACTACATGAAGCCTGTATTAAGGATAGCGTCACTCATGGAGCAACCTGTCAAGTTTATTTGGACTCATGATGCTTTCAGAGTCGGCGAAGATGGGCCTACCCACCAACCAATAGAACAGGAAGCTCAACTAAGGCTACTTGAAAAATTGAAAAATCATTCGGGCAAACCATCTTTTATTGCCCTAAGGCCTGCAGATAGTGCCGAGACTGTCAGCGGATGGGAATTAATGTTGTCAACACATGACCGTCCCTCCGGCATGATATTATCAAGACAAAACATCAAGGATATCCCCGGCATAAATCAAAGCAGATTGGAAGAAAGTAAAGGACTTAATAAAGGAGCTTACATAGTCTACGAAACCAGTGATGATGCTGATATCATATTGCTTGCCAACGGCTCTGAAGTGGCAACACTTCTTGATGCAGCCCCTATCCTCGAAAATCAACATAAGCTCAGAGTGAGAGTGGTGTCAGTACCATCCGAAGGAATATTCAGATGTGAAGAAAAACGATACCAGCAGAGTATACTACCGGATGATGTGCCGGTATTTGGACTTACTGCCGGACTACCTGTTACCTTGGACGGACTTATTAGAGACAATGGCCGTGTTTTTGGCATGACTCATTTCGGTTACTCTGCACCTTACACAGTATTGGATGAAAAATTTGGTTATACTACCGAAAATGTGATAAATCAGGTCCTGGAGCTACTCAAAGAAGTGTAACTCAAAATTTTAATTTATTATACAGGCTTGCTTTTACGTCTCCGTACCACTCTTCCTTTAAAATACTGAATATAATGCTGTCCCTTCGTGAACCGTCAGCACAATAACCGTTACTGCGAAGGATACCCTCTTGGGTACACCCTATAGATTTCATAGCTGCAATACTTCTTATATTTTTGTTGTCAGCCCTGAATTCCACTCTTTGAACATGCATAGATTCAAAAGCAAACTGGAGCAGCAAAAATTTACAATGTTTATTCAGTCCTGTACCCTGAAAAGCTTTACCATACCAAGTGAAGCCCAGCTGCAGATTGTCTGACAGAGGCTGGATATCATAAAAACGGGTACTTCCGGCATACTGACCTGTACGCTTGTCAAAGATAATGAAGGGGTAATCCTTCTTATTAGCCCGGTTGGCCAATGAAATTTCTACGTACTTTTGTATGCCTAAGCTGCTTGCTGACAATAGGGAAAAGACCCATAATTCGGGTTCGTTTTCTGCAAATGCTTTTAAATGTATGACATCGTCACCAGTAAGTGGTCTTAAAAAAACCACTTCGTTTTCGAGGATGTATTCAGTATCAAAATCCAATGTCATCTTATGCCTTAAATCCTGCTTTTGCACTGACTTCAAGCATGGCATCTATGCATTTACGGCCTTTTTCTATGACCCAGTCTTCAAGTATGATCTCCGGCAATTCGTATTTCATACTTAAATATAATTTTTCCATGGTATTGCGTTTCATGTGTGGACAATCATTACATGCGCAATTATTCGTAGGAGGTGCCGGTATAAAAGTCTTATGCGGAGATGCCAGTTCCATCTGATGTAAAATTCCAGATTCTGTTGCGACTATGAAAGTATCTGAAGGGTCATTTTGGGTGTACTTTAGCAGTTGCGTAGTCGAACCTATAAAGTGCGCCATATTGAGGATATGGGCTTCACATTCGGGGTGAGCTATAAACTTTGCTTCCGGATGTCGGACCATCAGTTTGGTGATTTTTTCATGGGAAAAGATTTCATGAACCATACAGGCACCATTCCAAAGTATCATATCCCTGCCGGTTTTTTTGACCAGATAGGCTCCTAGATTTTTATCCGGAGCAAAGATGATACCTTTATCTTTAGGTATACTATTGATGATAGCTTCTGCATTAGATGAAGTACAACATATGTCTGTGAGAGTTTTTAATTCAGCTGTACAATTGATATAACTCACCACGACATGGTCAGGATATTTTTCTTTAAACTTCTTAAAAATAGGCGCCGGGCAACTATCTGCAAGAGAACAGCCAGCCTTCAGATCTGGTAGGACGACTTTTTTGGTTGGATTCAGCATCTTAGCTGTTTCAGCCATGAAGTGTACTCCAGCAAAAACTATCATATCTGCCTCTGTACTTTCTGCTTTTTGAGATAATCCAAGGCTGTCTCCTATGTAATCTGCTACGTCCTGAATCTCCGACTCCTGATAATAATGAGCAAGGATGATAGCATTTTTCTCTTTTTTAAGCTTGTTGATTTCTTCTACCAAATCCATAGTCGGGTCAACATCTATATCGAGGTAACCTTTTTTATTCAGATTTTTTTTAGCTGTAAACAGTACTTCTGCCATGATCTTTAAATTTTTTTATAACAATTATAATTTATTCTTCTTTCTCTATTATTTCCTCTTCAGGCCAGCTTAGCGTTGCATATACAGGATAGTGGTCTGAAAAATTGTCCTTAATGATCTCAAAGGTGGATACTTGCAGGTCTTTATCTGCAAATATATAATCTATCCGCAATAATGGGATTTTACCGGCATAGGTCGTGCCAATGCCTGAACCCCTGGCTCTGAAAGCATCTATAGCCTCAGCTGACAAAACATGATAAGTATAAGACTGAGGCGGATCATTTAAGTCTCCGGCAAAAATAATCTTGTAAGGACTTTTTTTAGCGTGAGCAGCTATTTTTTCAGCTTGCCTGCTTCGCTGCAGATGTTTATTTCTGAATTTTCGCAACATACCCTTGATATCATACCACGCCTGTTTTTGGTCTAACTCTGTTTGATTGGCTAGTTTTTCTGCATCCCTGCTTATCTGGTTGGACTGGAGGTGGAAACTGTACACCCTGATGGTGTCAAATTTTAGGTTTATATCTGCCCACACACAAGAGTTGGTTTTAGTGCCAAAATCGATTTCTCCTTTATTGATGAATGGATGTCTGGACAAAATTACAGCACCTTTTTCCTTATAATATAAATAGTGGTTAGGAAATGTTGCTTTCAGGATATCATGACCATAATCGCCCACCTCCTGAATACAAAAGACATCTGTTTCTTTGTATTGCTGAAGAAACTCGATGAAAGCCTCTTTTTTGATATCCCTGTCTTTTTTCTTTTTATCATAACCATAGGATGCATTGCTAATATTGTAGGACATCAAGGTGATCTTTTCAGCGTTTGACTCCATCTGTTCTCCGTTGAAAGCAATGAAACCTTTGACTTGATTCCAACCTACGGCGATACAAATCAGCGAAGGCCAAATGTATTTCGGTTTTTTAACAATCCAGTAAAATACAAAAACCACATTAATCAATAAAAGTACAGGATAGAACAGCCCGAAAAATGAAATGGTCCATGTAAGCTTGGGATTAACAACGGGAGAAAGGTATGCCAGCATAGTGGCAATGATGGCTCCTAGATTTATCAACAATATGATGCGGTCAAAAAATTTCACCTGTTAGTTTTTACTTGCCTGATACAAAACCTCTTTCTCTTCGTCGGTAAGACTGTCATAACCTTTTTGCTTTATTTTATCCAGTATTTCGTCTACCCTTCTGGAGATATCAGTCTTGGCTACAAAATTCTTACTTTGTTTTCGGGTGATATTATCTGCTCTGTGCGCTACTTTTAATGTTGCCTTTCCCACAGGTCTTTTCTTCTTTTTAAAAGTTATGAAGTCCACAAAACGGTGGAAATACTCAGATAAATCTACTCCTTTACGCAAAAGATAAACAAACCAAAACCCAAACAGCGTACCACCAAGATGAGCTATGTGGCCGCCTGTATTAGCATTGCTTTGGGTACCAATGATATCGATAAAAAGTATCACCAGACCTATAAATTTTATCCTTACAGGACCAAACAATAAAAGATGAACTACATACTCCGGTGCAGTGGCTACTGCAGTAAATACAATGGCCAATGCAGCTGCTGATGCACCCAATGCATATATGCCTATGTTAGGTAAAAACTGATATGAAAGAAGATAAAAAATAGCTCCCGCAAGTCCACCTAGTATATATACAGGTAAAATTTTACGGTCTCCCAGCAAATCTCCTGCTATGTTACCAAACCAGTAAAGCGTGATCATATTGCCAATCAGATGCCACAGTCCACTATGCAAAAACATATGAGTGATGACGGTCCACGGTCTATATAGCAAGGTCATCAGATCTCCCGGCAATGCCAGGTATGGAAGGATGTTTGAGCTGTAAAACTCAGGAAAAAAGGCATTTAACAAAGCCGTGATGACGAATACAGCGACATTGATAATGATGAGTTTTATTATCATATTACCGTAATCAAAGGATGACCTGATGTCTTCTGCTATTGACCTGAACATATTTATTTTTATTAACGCAAGTTATCCATTTTCCAGTAACGCACCATGAGAAATCCAAAATAGCTCCTCCGACATGCGCAAAATGTCCAATTCCGGCTTGTGCCCCTGTCACACCACTAAACAATCCTATGGCTATGAGACCCAAAGCCATGTATTTCGCTTTTATTGGTATTGGTGGAAAGAGCAACATCATTTCAGCATTGGGAAACATAGTCGCAAAAGCTGCCAGTACGCCATACACTGCTCCTGAAGCACCGACAATAATGCCATGGCTAAAAAACAACTGAGCTATGGATGCCACAAAACCACTGGCAAGATACAATATCATAAATCTTTTGGGGCCCAGGCTGCTCTCGACCCAGGGACCTAAAAAATACAAGCCCAGCATATTAAAAAACAAATGTTTTTCATCAGCGTGCATAAACATGTGTGTGATGATCTGGACAGGTTCGAATTTATATATGATATCACCATCCATATATTCTACCCCGGGAGTGACCAGCATAAAAAATCTGTCAATACCAGGAATGGGGATAAGATACCTTACAGCAAAAAACACTATAACATTGATGATGATAAGGTTTTTTACTACTTCGGTTATTCTGAGCATTCGCTTTTACTTTTATTGATTAAAACGTTTGATGAGTTCATCATGTTCCATAATGATGAAACAATTCTTGCCTGATGGGCTTTTATATGGTAGCTTGCAAGCAAACAACTGGTCTACAATAGCTTTCATTTCTTCTTTTTCGAGTCTGCGTCCTTTTTTAATCCCTGCTGACAAGGCCATCGAACGTGCCAGATTCTCTTCTATACCCAGTTCGAACTCCAGGTTTTGAATATACTGATGAATAAGCTTTTCAATTAAATTTTCTACAGAAACACTACCATCCAGTCCAGATGGTGTGCCGTGTATGATGAAAGTGTTGTGTCCAAAATCCTCCATTTCGAATCCAAGGGCATTTACATGGTGGATAATATTTCGTAGAACTTCACTTCTAGATGCATCCAACTCTAAAGTACGCGGGAAAAGTTCCTTTTGGGAAAAATACTCTCCGTTTTGGATAGTTTCAAGGTACTGCTCATACAATATTCGCTCATGCGCGGCCTGTTGATCTATCAACATCAAACCAGATTTCACTTGATGGATAATGTAAGAAGCATGTATTTGGTATGGTTCCTTCATTTCAGATGTATGAATACCATGTTCTTCTTCCGTAGTCATCTTAAAAGCTTCACTTTCTATTGTTCTTACGTGGTGACCGGTATTTACATCCGTAATCGGGTCAGCCTGCAGACTCTGATATATTTCCTGCCATCCCTTGGCACTTTCCTGACCAGGTCTGAATCTTGCCTCATTTTCCAGAGGGTAAGCCTTATCCGGCCGAACTGAGGGTTTTTGCTGTGAGATGGGCTCAGCAGAAAACTTATATGCGAAATTATGATCTACATTGAAGTCCAGCATAGGACTAAGGCTGTACTGTCCCAGGCTATGTTTTAATGTCACTCTCAGATAATTATAAATGAGTCGTTCGTCTTCAAATTTTATTTCTGTTTTGGTAGGATGCACATTGATATCTATGTTGGCGGGATCGATTTCTAAAAACAGGAAATAAGCAGGAAAAACATCTTTAGTGATGAGGTCTTCATATGCTGCCCTGATGGCATGATTGAGATAATTGCTTTTTATAAATCGTTTATTGACAAATATAAACTGGTCTCCCTGTGTTTTGCGGGCTGCATCCGGTTTACCTATAAATCCTGAAAATATGGCAACTTCTGTTTCTTCATTGACGGGTATTAGTTTATCAATGATTTGTTTTCCCAATACGCCTACTATCCGCTGCTTTAAATTTCCTTTTGGAAGATGATAAACTTCGTTGCCATTGTGATGGAATGAAAAAAATAAATCAGGGTTGGCCAGGGTTACTCTCTGAAACTCATCCATGATGTGCTTCAGTTCTACAGGATCAGATTTTAAAAATTTTCTCCGGGCAGGTACATTGTAAAAAAGGTTTTTCACGGTTATACTTGTTCCCGGCATAGCTTGCACTTTTTCCTGCTTGCTGAGTACTGACCCCTCTATCACTATCCTGTTGGCCACTTCTTCCTGTGATTGACGGGTGACCATCTCTACATGAGAAATGGCAGCAATAGAAGCGAGTGCTTCTCCTCTAAAGCCCATTGTTTTAATGCAAAAAAGATCATTGGCTGACCTGATTTTGGAAGTGGCATGACGCTCAAAGGCCATTCGGGCATCTGTTTCAGACATCCCTTTGCCATCATCGATAACCTGAATACTTGTTTTGCCTGCGTCCTTTATTATTAGTTTAATATTAGTACTGCCTGCATCGATTGCGTTTTCGAGGAGTTCTTTGATGACAGATGCGGGCCGCTGTATGACCTCACCGGCGGCAATCTGATTGGCTATGCTGTCAGGCAGTAATTGGATGATATCCGGCATATTGCTGCTAGCTATTATTTTGAAAAAGCTTCAATCAATGAAGTTATTTTATTGGAGCTCAGCAAAATATATGAGAGCACACCCAAAATAAATATGATATAGAATACTCTAATATTGGATTTTCTGGCATAGGAAGACCTAGATGTGGAATCTCCATAATGCTTAAACCGGATGCCTGTTTTGAT
Organism: Saprospiraceae bacterium; assembly: GCA_016714765.1. GTDB lineage: Bacteria > Bacteroidota > Bacteroidia > Chitinophagales > Saprospiraceae > OLB9. The sequence continues at coordinate 32,585 of JADKCF010000010.1, forward strand.
CCGTTTTTTCATCTGGTCAATAGCTTCCTCTTCACTTGCCGGTTCCTGATATTTTTTAAGTCTTTCCTTCAATTCTTCTTTGTCAGGATCATAAAACCTGGGTATATAACCAAAAGTTTTAGGTTTAATACTATTTCCAAATCCTATTTTAATCATGTCTCAAATAAGTATTTTTATTTTAACATTATTACTAAATATCAGGCGTCTATATTGGCGTACTTAGCATTTTCTTCAATGAACTGACGTCTTGGTGGCACTTCGTCTCCCATCAACATACTGAAAATACGGTCTGCCTCCATGGCATCGTAAATCGTAATCTGTCGCAATATCCTGTTATTAGGGTCCATGGTTGTTTCCCATAATTGCTCCGCATTCATCTCTCCAAGTCCTTTGTAGCGCTGTGTTTTGATACTAGTATCTTCTTTACCATTTGAATAATTTTCAATTGCTGCCTTTCGTTCTTCATCATTCCAGCAATAGATAAAGTTTTTGCCTTTGCGCACCTGGTATAATGGAGGAGCAGCTATATAAATATGACCGTGCTCTATCAGTGGCTTCATGTACCTAAAAAAGAAAGTCATAATCAGCGTCGAGATGTGACTTCCGTCTACATCGGCATCACACATAATGACTATCTTGTGGTACCTGAGTTTTTCTATGTTGAGGATTTTTGCACCTTCTTTTTCTTCAATGCTCACTCCCAGTGCGGTAAACATATTTTTTATTTCCTCGTTTTCATATATCCGGTATTCCATAGCTTTTTCTACGTTGAGGATTTTTCCTCTCAGCGGAAGTATTGCCTGAAAATTACGATCCCTACCTTGTTTAGCTGTTCCACCCGCCGAATCACCTTCTACTAAAAATATTTCTGACTCTATAGGGTCTTTCGAACTGCAATCAGACAATTTGCCTGGCAAACCGCTTCCTGTGAGGATGTTTTTTCGTTGGACCATCTCCCTTGCTTTGCGGGCAGCATGCCGTGCAGTTGCAGCAAGTATCACCTTATCGATGATTCTTCTGGCCATCATAGGGTTTTCTTCAAGATAAGCTTTTAGGACGTCCCCTACACATCTGGATACGATACCGGTGACTTCAGAGTTTCCTAATTCGCCTTTTGTCTGACCCTTAAACTGAGGTTCAGGCACTTTGACGGATACTATCGCTGTAAGTCCTTCTTTAAAGTCTTCTCCGGAAATCTCGAGCTTGAGCTTGGCAAACATTCCGTTATCATCTCCATATTGCTTAAAAAGCCTGGTGATTGCCCTTCTGAATCCAGCCACGTGTGTACCACCTTCTCTGGTATTGATATTATTTACGTAAGAAAATATGTTTTCCTGATAGCCTGTATTGTACTGCATGGCCACCTCCACTTCTACATTGTCTTCTTTGCCCACAACATATATTGGCTCTTCGATAAGTGGCGGTCTCGTTTCGTCCAGGTATTTTACAAATTCCTTTAGTCCTCCTTCAGAAAAAAAATCTACTTTTTTAAATTGGCCGTCTTCTTCTATCTCTCTTTCATCTGTCAGGCTTAAAAAGAGTCCTTTATTGAGGTATGATAATTCCCGTATTCTTCCTGCAAGGGTTGTGAAACTATACTCCAGGGTTTCGAATATAGTACCATCAGGTCTGAAAGTGACCTGTGTTCCTTTTTTATCAGAGTCTCCCAGGGTTTTTACAGGACCCAATGGTATGCCCTTACTATATTCCTGCTCAAAATACTTGCCGTCGCGGTGTACCTCTACTCTGACATAATCCGATAATGCATTGACACATGACACACCTACTCCATGCAGACCTCCGGAAACTTTGTACGTATCTTTATCAAATTTACCCCCTGCATGAAGTACTGTCATAACTACTTCCAATGCTGATTTCTGGAGTTTTTCGTGCATACCAGTAGGAATACCCCTACCATTATCCTTAACAGTGATGGAGTTGTCTTTATGTATGATGGTATCTATATGAGTACAATGCCCTGCGAGGTGTTCATCTATAGAGTTATCTATAACTTCCCATACCAGGTGGTGCAAACCTTTTGTATCGGTGCTACCGATGTACATTCCAGGTCTTTTTCTGACTGCCTCCAGCCCCTCCAGTGCCTGTATATTATCGGCACCATAATCATTCTTTTTCTGATCTTTATCTTCACTCATAAAATTAACGAATTTCGTTTTTATTCGGATGGCAAAGATAAGTAAAATTAACCATTAAAACAAACAGATATAAGTAATTACGAATAACAAACATAAGAATTCTGAATAGTCTTCAAATATTGAATCGTTATACCACAAGGTGCGTTTTATCAATTAAAATCTTACCTGTAAGAATGACCTTAAGAAAGTATCGAAGCCTCTTGAAGATCTTTTTAAACCTTGCTTAATACCTGTAGTACTCAGGCTTGTATGGTCCCTGCACGGTCACTCCGATATAATCTGCCTGGTCTTTGCTCAACTCTTCGAGTTCCACTCCTATTTTAGCTAAGTGTAGTCTTGCTACTTTCTCATCCAGGTGTTTAGGAAGTGTATATACTTTATTTTCATATTTGGATGCATTTTGCCAAAGTTCCAATTGTGCCAATACCTGATTGGTAAAACTATTGGACATCACAAATGAAGGATGACCTGTGGCACAACCCAAATTGACCAAACGACCTTCAGCCAGTACGATGATATCTTTACCGTCAATATTGTAAAGGTCTACCTGAGGCTTGATTTGATCTTTTGTTTTGCCATAGTTTTTATTTAACCAAGCCATATCGATTTCATTATCAAAGTGTCCTATGTTACAGACAATCGTTTTATCATTCATCTTTCTGAAATGTTCCTCCCTGATGATATTCTTATTGCCTGTTGCTGTCACTACAATGCTCGCTTCAATAAGGGCTGTATCCATTTTTTTAACAGCAAAGCCATCCATTGCAGCTTGCAATGCACATATTGGGTCTATTTCTGTCACTACAACTCTGCAACCAGCTCCTCTTAGTGAAGCAGCCGAACCCTTACCTACATCTCCATAACCAGCTACCACAGCTACTTTTCCAGCCATCATGATATCTGTAGCTCGTCTGATAGAATCCACCAAAGATTCCTTACATCCATATTTATTATCAAATTTGGACTTGGTTACAGAGTCATTGATGTTGATTGCAGGTAGTATTAGGGTACCGTTTTTCTCCCTTTCGTATAATCTGTGTACACCGGTGGTTGTCTCCTCAGACAATCCCCTGATAGCAGCTACCAACTCAGGGAACCTGTCAAAAACCATATTAGTCAAATCACCTCCATCATCCAGGATCATATTAAGTGGCTGACCATCTTCGAATGCAAAAAGAGTCTGTTCTATACACCAGTCAAATTCCTCTTCATTCATACCTTTCCAGGCGAAAACCGGAATACCTGCTGCTGCTATTGCCGCTGCTGCGTGATCCTGTGTAGAAAAAATATTACATGAAGACCACGAGACTTCTGCCCCTAGGTCCTTCAATGTTTCTATCAGTACAGCGGTCTGAATAGTCATATGGAGACATCCTGCCACACGTGCTCCTAATAGCGGTTTTGTGGCTCCGAATTCCTCCCTTAATGCCATAAGGCCCGGCATCTCTGCTTCTGCTAGAGTAATTTCTTTGCGTCCCCATTCTGCCAGACTTATATCTTTAACTTTGTATGCCAGCTTTGTTTCTGTATTGGTCATTTTTATTATATTTATTTGTTTTTCAAATCAAGACGCAAAGGTAAGTATTAAATATAAATCTCAGAAGCAGTTAAGATTATATTAACTTATATACCTTTAAGAATAAAAATTAAACATCTTGTCGCGGTCAATCTAACGTTGATTCCTCTCCTGGTTTCGGGATCTCTATATTACCGAAACCTTTTTCGCTGAGGAAGTATTTAAAGTTGGTTTGTGTTTCGAGTTCGCCATGGACCAAAAAGACCTTTTTCACTTTCTCTTTTTGATTGGCTATAAAATCATACATTTCGTTTTTATCCCCATGTGCCGAAAAAGAGTCCATGATGACAACATCTGCCCTTACTATTTTATCCTCTTCAAAAATCCGTATCGTCTTAGCACCCGAACGAAGTACACCACCAGGTGTTTCAGGCGAACAATACCCTACAATCAAAAAAGTATTTTTCGGATTTTCTATGTTATTAAAAAGATGATGTTTTACTCTACCGGCATTCATCATCCCTGAGGCAGAGATTATGATACATGGTTCAGAAGAGTTATTAAGCGCTTTGGACCCTTCCACTTCTTTTACATATACGAGTCCATTAAACCCAAATGGGTTGGTATTTGTCATCAAATATTTATTGATCTCTGAATCAAAGCACTCAGGATGTAATCCGAATATACTCGTCACATTGACTGCCAGTGGACTATCTACATATATTTTTATATGTGGTAGCAAGCCTGCACTTTCCATTTTGTCCAGCATATAGACGATCTCCTGAGTACGACCAAGGCTGAAAGCAGGAATAATTAGTTTTCCTTTTTTCTCCAGACATGTTTTTCTTATCACTTCCAGAAACTGTGCTGATTGCTCAGGTGCTGACTCATGTACTCTATCACCGTAGGTGGATTCACAGATTAGATAGTCTACTTCAGGCATGGGAATAGGGTCTCTCAATATTGGTCTGTAAGGACGTCCTATGTCGCCCGTAAATCCTATGACATGTTCCTTGCCATTTTCCATGATTTTGAGTGTCACACTGGCACTACCAAGGATATGGCCGGCATCCCTGAACATTACCTCTACATTAGGGTGTATGCGCTCCCAGGTTTCGTAAGGGTGTCCTTCAAACTTGATCATGGCAGGACCGACATCTTCACCGATATAGAGAGGCTCCCGAAGCTTATTATTGTCTCTTTTTCGTTTTTTAAGGATTTTTTCGTTGTGCCATTGAACATCCATCTCTTGTATTTTGGCACTATCTAGAAGCATTACAGCACACAAACTTCTGGTGGCATGCGTAGCGTGTATAGGGCCTGAATAACCATCTTTAACCAACTTGGGTATACGGCCACAGTGATCTATGTGTGCGTGTGATAATACAAGACAATCGATCTCAGCCGGCTTAAAGTACCACTGATTATTCCAGTCCCATATCTCAGGTCCTTTACCCTGAAACAGGCCACAATCGAGTAATATTTTAAAACCGTCTTCGAGTTCGATAAGGTGGCTACTGCCTGTTACAAACTGAGCAGCTCCGCAAAACTTTATTTTCATAACTTAAAAACTTTGTGCAATAATAAGCAATCTTGGATAGAATACCAATTTTTGATTTTTATAGTGTAATATTGAAACCAAGATATAAGTTAATTCTTATGTTTGTAATGTCATTTTAAAATATATAAAGCCTCTTTGACCCTTCCTTCCTTTATCAAAGTTGAAGCCAGACGATGTTTTTCACTTACTGAAATATTTTTAGCTTCTTCTGCTGTTAAGGTTATTTCTTCAATGTCAGGCACTTTAGTGAGTGAGGCCATAGCCGCTATTTCATTTCCTGTTAGAATATTACTTTCTGTTATAGATTTTGGTAAACCATCAAAACCCAAGGGAATTTCGGTCACCGCCTGATGAATCTCCATCAATGCAGCTCCTGAAGCCCGCACGTAATAATTTCGTCCCATACGCCCCATCAGATCCAGCTTATGAGGGTCCAGTCTATCCCCATTGAGCACAAACTCGGATACTGCAATCATGGTGACTTCACATATGATAAGATGGCCTGCCCCTCCATGTTCGCCCAACTCGATGATTTCTTTAACCTTGCATTCCAAATTAACCGGTGACTCCAGTACCCTGGGCGCTGATACCGTTTCGGATGGCTCGGGTGTAAGTCCGGTTTTTACAAATTCACTGACTGCAGATGGAAACTCTACGGATGCCAGCGACATCTGACGAACCATAGAATAAGGGACTACATTAACCACACACTCTTTGTTCACCCTTACATTATGCAGAGTATCTTTAGTAGTATTGTCGCTTACGCGTCTGTTGGACGAAAAAACAACAATGGGAGGATTAGACGAAAATGCATTGAAAAAACTGTAAGGCGCTAGATTTTCTACACCTTCCTCATCGAGTGTACTGACGAAAGCTATAGGCCTTGGAGCTACTGAGCCTATGATATATTGGTGCAGATCTTTTGTGCGAATCTGTCCTGGTATGATTTTACGTTTCATAAATACTTGTTTAGGGAAGGACAAACTTACAATATTTTCATAAAAGCAAACTGTGTAACTCAGCATAAATAACTTTTCACCTCTCAAAGCAAAAAATAAAACTATCTGTCTTTAAAATGTAAGAACCAAAAAGCATTCAAATGTATTATATATACTAGTAAATAAAAACTCAATGAACTGGTCATTAATCAATAAAGCACTCAATATTATTCTTATCATTCTTGTAGCCGGATATGTGATATATTTCTTCTATAAACAACCTAAATACAAGAGTGGAGAAAAAGCTAAAGATTTTACAGCTACATTGTTAAGCGGAGAAACTTTCAAACTCTCAGACCTACAAGGCAAATATATTATGCTGGACTTCTGGGGATCATGGTGTGGACCTTGTCGGAAAGAAAATCCTGAATTGGTTTCACTGTACGAAGAATTTAAAGAAAAAACTTTTAACACCTCCGGAGGATTCGAAATGGTAAGTGTGGCTATAGAAACGAAAAAAGAAAACTGGTTAAGAGCAGTGCAGTATGACGGACTGTCGTGGAAATACCAGATAGGTCAATTCGAAAGATTTAAAAGCCCTATTGCTACACTTTATGGTGTGAAAGAGATACCTACCAAGTATTTTATCAGCCCTGAAGGCACCATTTTAATGGTAAATCCCACTATTTCGGAAATAAAAACGTATCTTTCTGAAAACCAACAAAAATAAGTGTCATTTTTGCAGTTCAATTGCATGATACTTCTGCCATTTTGACTCCAAAATCATTATGGCAATAAAATTGATAATAGTAAGGATGATAAACAAAATAAAAGAATTTATGTCAAACCAGGTCGAAGAAACTTCCACTAAGAAGGATAAAAAGAAAAAAGAAACTGAAGAAATCCAAAATCTTCACCAAGAAATAGAAAGCTTGAAAACAGAGCTCGAAGAATCAAAAGATAAATATCTCAGGTTGTTTGCTGAATTTGACAATTTTAAAAAGCGCAGTGTGAAGGAGCGATTTGAACTCATGAAAACGGCAGCACAGGAAACCATAACATCTCTTTTGCCAATATTGGATGATTTTGACAGGGCTAAAAAAAGTGCTGAAACAGGAGCTGAAAACTTTAGTGAAGGTGTTCAGCTGGTTTACCATAAACTGTTTTCCACCATGGAACACAAAGGGCTTAGAGCAATGGACTCCACAGGCAAAGATTTTGATCCCGAGTACCACGAAGCTATCACGGATATCCCAGCACCATCTGACGAAATGAAAGGAAAAGTCATTGATACTGTAGAGAAAGGTTATACTCTTAATGACAAGATCATCAGATATGCAAAGGTTGTGGTAGCTAAATAAAAATATAATTGAATTATTAAATTAAAGCGTTACGGCACAAAATGCCATTAAAGATGAAGCGAGATTATTACGAAATACTGGGAGTAGATAAAAATGCTGACGAAGCAACCATAAAAAAGGCATACCGTAAGGTTGCCATGCAGTATCACCCTGACAGAAATCCTGGCGACAAAAATGCTGAGGACAAATTTAAAGAAGCGGCTGAAGCATACGAGGTACTAAGCGATGGTAATAAAAAAGCCCGATATGATCGATATGGTCACGCTGGTGTAGAAAACATGGGTGGAGGAGGATTTTCAGGCGGAGGGATGAATATGGAAGATATATTCCAGCATTTTGGGGATATTTTCGGCGATGGTGGCGGAGGTGGAGGCAGTCCTTTTGAAAGTTTTTTTGGCGGTCAGTCAGGTTCCAGAAGCAGGAGTACAGGACAGAAAGGTAGCAATCTTCGGATCAAAGTCGCCCTAACTATGGAAGAAATAGAGGCTGGAGTCACTAAAAAAATAAAAGTTAAAAAACAAGTCACTTGTAAAACATGCAGCGGATCAGGAGCCAAAGACAGAAACAGTGTTTCTACCTGCGGGACATGTCAGGGTTCAGGATATGTAAGACAAGTTAAAAATACTTTTTTGGGTCAGATGCAAACAACAGTTGTTTGTCCTAAGTGCAATGGTGCAGGCAAAACTGTCACTGCTCCGTGTACAACCTGTCGTGGGGATGGCCGCACGATGGAAGACGAACTCATCGAAATAGAAATACCAGCCGGTGTGCAGGAGGGTATGCAACTTTCTATGCGTAGCAAGGGAAATGCAGGGCAGGGAGGAGGACCCTCCGGTGATTTGCTCATCAATATAGAAGAAAAGCCGCATGAACTTTTCAGTCGGGACGGAATGAATATTGTTTATGATCTTTTTCTGAATTTTGCAGATGCCGCCTTAGGTACCAACTCAGAAGTCCCCACACTTACCGGTAATGTCAAAGTAAAAATTACTGCAGGTACACAAGCCGGAAAAATTTTCAGGCTTAAAGGTAAGGGTTTACCTTCTTTGCAACAGTACGGCAAAGGAGACCAACTCATCAATGTAAATATATGGACGCCCAAAAACCTCACTGCCGAAGAAACGCTGATGATGGAAAAAATGCGTCAAATGCCCAATTTCAACCCTAAACCAAACAGTGGCGAAAAGGGCTTTTTTGAGCGCATGAAGGAATATTTTAATTAACACGGTTATTCATAACTTTTGGCACGAAAGAAAAAATCCATACATAATCTGCTAATAACCGGAATAGCAGACAAAGGTAAAGCAGTAGGCAGAACAGATGACGGCCAGGTTATATTTGTAGATGGTGCTATACCCGGAGACAGGGTAGATGTTCTGGTTATCAGAAAAAAAAAATCACACAGTGAAGCTATTGTTACCGGCTTTGTAGGTTATTCGGATGACAGAGTTTCACCTTCTTGCCGGCATTTCGGTGTCTGTGGTGGATGCAAGTGGCAAAACCTCTCATATATCTCCCAGTTAAACCATAAATACCAGACTGTCAGAGACAGTATGCGACGAATCGGCAAACTGGATCCCGATATTGTTATGCCCATCATAGGATGTGATGATATTTTTCATTACAGAAATAAACTCGAATATAGTTTTTCCAGCAGAAGGTGGATCACACAGGAAGAAGCTTCGTCTGATCATATAATAGACCAACCGGGAGCCCTCGGATTCCACAGACCAGGATCATTTGATAAAATTGTGGATATCGAACAGTGTTTGCTTCAGGATGATCTTTCCAATGAGATAAGGAATTTTGTTAGGCAGTTTGCACACCAAAACGAGTTTTCATTTTATGACATCAAAGCTCAAAAAGGTTTTTTGCGCAATATGATCATAAGAAATACAACAACCGGGGAATGGATGCTGATCCTTGTTTTCGGACATCATGACAAGGATAAAATTGTGCAGATGATGAATGCAATCAGTAATAGATTTCCACAAATCATCTCTCTTAACTTTGTAATCAATAGTAAAGTAAATGACACTATTTATGACAGAGACGTGACCACTTGGTCAGGACAATCATATATTACAGAACATCTTCGTGACGTTAAATATCGCATTGGTCCGAAATCGTTTTTTCAGACCAATCCCAGACAGGCTTTACGGCTTTTTGATATAGCTGTGGACTTTGCTGACCTAAGACCTGAGTATAATGTTTATGATCTTTATACAGGTTTGGGTAGTATTGCATTATTTGTGTCAGGAAAAGTAAGCAGGGTCACCGGTATAGAAGAAATTCCTGAAGCTATTGCAGACGCCAATCTCAATAAAGAATATAATGGGATAAACAATGCGACATTTTATGCAGGTGATGTTAGAGATATCTTGAATAGTGATTTTATTTCCGTGCACGGAAAGCCCGATATTGTAATCACTGACCCTCCCAGAGCAGGTATGCATGAGGATGTGGTAAATACACTCCTGGACCTCAGGGCGCCTGTCATAGTCTACATCAGTTGTAATCCTGCTACACAGGCACGAGATCTGGCCTTACTGAGTCAAAAGTACGAAATTACATCCATACAGCCTATAGATATGTTTCCTCATACCCATCATATAGAAAGTGTAGCCAAACTAAAACTAAGAATATAATCATGCCTACTCCAGACCAATTTTTAGCCCTTCAGCAACAACTACAACCTTACAAAAGAATCCTAGCTCAGGCAGCCGATGTTATTCTCAATGAAAATGTATCGCGGTATCCTATTTTCATAATTCATCAGCAAGAAATGAATATGGGTGTTTCCCTTATTGATGCCGGTGACAAAATGAAATGGTCAGTCAATGCGTCTACTTTAGAAGAATTTGTAACCAAAGAACTCATCTTTATGGAAAAAGCTGAGGACTTTATCTCCACATACAAAGATCCTGAAGCTTACCTTTGTCTTTTTGTGCTTAGCGAATTAGGAGCCCAATTTATTTTCATGCCAAGATAGAGCCCCCAAACGCTTAATGTGCTCTTAAATAGACTTAAAACAGAATTATTTATCTGTTTATACGTCTTATATATACTATCTGTATGGAATAACTAGTCCAAACATATAGGCAAAACTGCCTTTTGGTCAAAATTCAAAATTAAGTTTTAAGGATAAGACCTGATAGTAAAATCTTTTTACGTCGACAATACAGTTTAATAAATTTTCTTTTCCCAACGGTCTTGTTAGAGTGCGCATTTATTTGGCATAATGGTCGTTTTTATTACTATTAAATTTACAAAAATTCGATTTGCTAGTATTTTTTTTAAGAAAAAAACAAAAATACTTGTTAAATAATTTTTTATTCAATAACTTTGTGTTGCTTTTACAATAAGTAAAACAATTTGGTTTCATTTGGTTAGGGTTGAGGTAATACATTTGTGTTACCTCTTTTTTTTTATTAAAATTAAATCTTCACAGTTTGACAAAAACAAGAGTATTGGAGGCGTGTATTGAGACCAAGCTGGAAGCAGTAAATGCTGCAATGATGGGGGCAAATCAACTGGAGGTCTGCAGTACTTTATCTGAAGATGGCTTGACACCAGAAACCAATACTTTGTGTGATATTCTGTCATCTGTCAAAGTTCCCTGCAAAGTGATGATAAGATCCCGTCCCGGTAATTTTTATTATTCTCATGAAGAGGTCGTGGTGATGATTGATCAGATCCAGCAGTTAAAAGCTTATAAAATCGAAGGCTTTGTATTCGGAGCTCTCACTAAGGATGCTAATGGCGTCATCAGTATAGACATGAAAGCCGTATATCAACTATGCAAAGCTGCATCACCGCTACATGTTACCATCCACAAAGCAATAGACCAGTGCAGTGATATACTTACTGAAATAGACAGGTTACAGCAAATTTCCAATATTCGGTTTGTATTATCTTCCGGTGGGAAAGAAACAGCTGCCTTAGGTGCAGATATGCTTTTGAAAATGAAAGAAAAAGCAGGAACGTCCCTGCATATCATTGCAGCCGGTAGTATTACTCCTGAAAACATCGAAGCGGTAGCAACAGATACGGGTATAAGCTATTTTCATGGACGCAGGATCTTAGGATCCCTACTCTAAAAACAGAGCAGTCTTTATTTCCTTACTTATCCGCGGGCTTTTGTAAATTATTTTCAAAAAACGCCCTGTATGATGCTGCACTTCTTTCTGTAACCATTTTACGATAGTTAGCTTGCGAAATAGCAAAAATATCGTATGTAAATTTAGTATTACCGGAAAACTCAGCTGCTTCACTCACCGCCTTTTTATAGTACTCCATTGCTTTAGCTTCGTTATCAAATTTCCTGACAAGGATAATCTGAGAATTATCATTTATGCTTAAACTGGCATCACCAAGCTGCAATTTTTCTACCTTGAAGTTTTTCTTATTGTATTCAGAAATAGCTACCTTAAAGTTGACATGTTGTATTTCCTCCAATGCATAAGTGACTACCGCTACATAGTGTATGGCTGTTTCATCTCTCTGAAAGATTTTGTCTACATCCTGTACATTGGCAAAGGCAGTTTTATCTCCACCCAAAAAGCGCATGATTTCTCTGGCTTTCAGCTGCTCAGGTGTATTAGGGTAGCTTACTATTACCTCATTGAGTGCAAGTAAATATGCATCTTTGCCTTCTTTTTTGCCCAGGCACATCGCTTTGAGCAAACCCATTTTGGCACCGTAAGTATTTTCATCTCCGAGTGATGTGGCTGACTTTTTAATAGCATCGAGAGCTTTTTCGTAATCCCCTTTTTCAAAAAGAGCATATACCGCCTGATAATATTGCTCAGATTTGTTGTTTTTTGAATTTGCCTTATTAAAAAACTCAGGGTCAGTAAGTATGGCAGTATATTTTGAGTCAGGATATTTTCTGGTCAGTTTGTTCTTGTACTCTTCTGCTTTGTTAGCATTGTCGAGGTCAATATAATCCAGATACAGATAAAAATAAGAATCCAGCTCGTACGGAGTGGCTCCAAATCTGGTATGCATCCCTTCTAGGGTTTGAGCAGATTTGCCAAAGTTTTCGATTTTGTCTCTGAATAATTTGCCCAATGTAAACATTGCTGTAACAATTTTCTCATTGGCTTCCTGTTTCTTGACTGGGTTAGATGGCAATTCTCTCAAAAATTTGTCATACTCTTCTTTACTGATTTTCTCCTGTTTGCCATCCGCTTCGCTTACTATGTTATTTTTATCTGCAGAGATGTTAGCATTATTTACAGATGCTTTGTTGATTCGTCTCCAGTCGTCTTCGAGCGCCCTGCGTCCCCAGGTTTTATCAAACTCTTCTTTACCTTTTTCCCTCGAATTCTTATTGTAAGCAAAAAAACTACTATTTCCAAAATCGACTTTTCCTGGCATGGTACCTTGCTTACTGATAAGACTTCCACTCGATACGTTTTCAGGTTGGACCTTTTTGTTTTTTTCCAGCCATGAAGGTATCAGTTTCTTTTGTTGGTCTTCTGATAGTGAAGCAAAGTAGAGCAGCGTATCCTGATAAGAGATGATTTCCAGATTGGCAGCAATGTCCTTCAGATTCGAAACGTATTTTTGAACCTGGCTGTATCTGCTATCTGTACTCTGTAGCAATGTCAGAGTAGAATCATAATAATTGGACGCTTCAAAGTATTTTTCTTGTTCATAATATAAGCCGGCAATCCTGTAGTAAGATTCAGATTTCAGTTTTTGATCCGTTTCATTACTGACTATAGAATTTTTGAAGTAACCTATTGCTTCTGCAACATTTTTTTGTGAAAGCTCTATCTCCGCGAGCGTAAAGTAAATTTGATCTTTCAACTGTGCATTTTTATCTTCTTTAAGCATTTTTTTCAAATCGCTGATGACGCTCTCTTTAGAGCGAATGCCACTTATAATCCCATTTTTGGCTACAGCAAGCTCAGACATAAATTCCATCTTTACATCTGAAGCATATTTTTTGGATTGTTCAAAATATTTGACTGCTGAAGCATTATTATTTGCATTTTGAGCCAGTTGGCCTGCAATGAACGCGTATCTTGCCCGGAGTTGTTTGCTTTCTGCGTTTTTAATGGCTTCATCCAGCTTAGGCAAGGCTTCGTCATACCTCATTTGTTTTATATACAGACTGGCGAAAGTAGCCGGTAGGTCGCTTTTAATTTCCTCACTTACAGCACCCGACTCAAGCTTTTCGAGTAGCATCTGGCTGGAAAACCAATTCTCGCGTTTTATGTAAGTCTTGGCAAGCCAAAGTAAGCCTTCGCTGTAGGCCGTTTTATCTTCCTCTTGTTTGACTGGCTTGGGTGGTGTATATGTTTCCTCTTTCGGGTCATTTGTTTTTATTTCAGGGGCTTTAGATTTAGCCGGAGCCGGCTTGGTTTCTGGCGATGATATCTTCGGTGATTCGGCTTTTATTGAAGGTTTTTTGATGCCTTTCTTACGGTTTTTAGCATCTTCTTTACGTTGCTTTTCTTTTTCTTTTTTTGCCTTTTCTCTTTCTTTCTCTTTCTCTTTTCTTTCTTGTTCTCTTGTTTTAGCCTTTTCCTCTTTTACTTCTATTTGTTCTTTTTTAACTTTTTCTTTGACCTCTTCTTTCTCTTTACGTTCCTCTTCTTTGGCTTTTTTAGCTGCTTTGCCGGTAGGTTTTTTGCTTTTATAATTACGTCCATAAGGATTGGATGGATTAAAATCTTCCTGGAAGTATTCTAGTGTTTCTTCAGCAGTCTCATATTCCTGCTTGAGGTATTGAGCTTTAGCCATCATTACATAGCAGTCATCTACCCATTCAGAAGGCTCGTGGAGCTGAGCTACTGTAGAGACTTTTTCGAGAATTTTGTCCATATCTTGTTTTACCATTTTAGGGTTATCTATGGAAACAAAATCTTCAACTTCAAGGATTTTATTATAGTCATCAACATTGGCTTGTTTTAAGGTCTTCATACTTTCCTTCAATAGTTCTTTTGAATTCCAGTAACCATTATACAATGCAGTAGTATTGTGGTAAAATTTGCCAAATTTAGAAACTTCACCCTTTTTCTTTTTGGTGACGCATGAAAATGCTGACACAACCATCAGCATTACAACCAATAAATATACGTTAAATCTACCCAAAATATATTACAATTTTATTTAATATTAACTTTCAGAGTGCAAAGATAATTTCTTATTTTGTTAAATAAATATAAATTTTACAGTCTGTAACTATTAATATAACTATTTTTGTGCAAAATTATTTTATTTTTATAAAACAAAATTCAGTCCATGCCGGACGGCTTGCAGATAAAAAGAAAATTGTGGGACAGGCTCAGGGATACTTACAGGATTTCCATCCTTGATGATGAAAATCTGGAAGAGGTAGGTTCCTATAATTTGTCATTGCTTAGTTTTTACATTCTTATAAGTGTTTTGGCTTTACTATTGTCAGTGTTGGTCATATCTTTTATCGTGTTTACTCCTGTTAAAAGGCTTATACCAGGTTATGGAGATATCTCTGATAATAAAAAATTCATAGAGCTTTCGAAGAAAGTGGACGAACTCGAAAAAGAAGTGGATGCCTATGATACGTATACAGCCGGACTGAAAAATATGCTGACCGGAGGTATTTACAACAGCAGTGTAGAGAAAATAGATTCTGTAGCCGAACTGAAAAATATAAGACCCGAACTCGTCAATCAGGCAGACGTTATGGAAACGAAACGGGCTAAGGAACTAGACTTCCTGAAGTTTGCAACACCTGTTACAGGCAAAGTTTCTGCTTCATTTCAGCCCTCGGTGCAGCATTATGGTGTGGATATCGTGGCAGCTCGGGATACCCCTATAAAATCTATTATGGATGGGGTCGTGATCAATGCTGACCAGTCTGTCAATACGGGTAATTGTGTGTATATCCAGCATAATAAAAATGTAGTGTCTGTCTACAAACATAATTCAGTATTACTGGTTAAGACAGGTGATATTGTCAAAACCGGGCAAGCTGTAGCTATCATCGGAAATTCAGGTGAATTGTCCACTGGACCGCATTTACATTTTGAGATGTGGTATGACGGCAAATATGTCAATCCTGAAAACTACATTACATTTCAATAGTTATTTTTACTTATAATATTTTTAATTTTTATTGTTAATAATGAGTCATAGTCTTAAAAATATTCAGAATGAAAAAGGGGAAAACATAAGTCCCATTTTACCTGATAGCGTCAAAAAATTACCTCATCGATATCGATGGTACGATATGTGATGATGTACCTAATGAAGAGCCCGAAAGAATGGGTACGTGCGAACCATATCCTGATGCACTGGAAATATTGAATAAGTGGTATGATGAAGGGCATATCATTACATTCTTTACATCAAGAACAGAAGAACACAGAGCCATCACAGAATACTGGCTGAAAAAGCACGGTTTTAAATACCACGGTCTTCTTGTCGGCAAGCCAAGAGGGGGTAATTATCACTGGATAGACAACCATCTGGTGAAGGCAACAAGATTTAAAGGCAAATTTACTGACCTGGTGCTGGCAAATCATACCATTGAAGTATTCGAACCTTAATATAGAAGCAGATGAAACCGATGTGATATCATCTGCTTTTTTATTTCTATCTACCTTACAACTTCGATGTCTGTATGCAATCTAATGAAATCAGAATATTTGTCACCGGAGCTACTGGTTTCGTAGGAAGTCACATAGTAGCGCTACTATTGGCTGAAGGATACAAAAATATTACTTGTCTCACTAGAAGGGATGTGGATCCCACTTTTAATGGTTTTGATGTCGCTAAAGTATCGTGGATATCCGGAGACATCCTGGATAGCCCATTGCTCGAAGAATGCCTGAACGATACAGATGTGGTCATTCATACTGCAGCTATGGTTACCTTCAGTACAGAAAATAAGAAAAAACAACTGGAAATAGCAAGGACAGGAACTGCCAACATAGTCAATGCTTCGATCACCAATGGTGTGCAAAAAATGATTCATATCAGTTCGGTAGCAGCGATTGGCCGTAAAAAACAGATCGAAGACATAGACGAAAAAGTGATTTACAGCCATAGTAAATACGATACTACATATGGGCTTTCTAAATTTCTTTCAGAACAAGAAGTGTGGCGTGGTCATGCCGAAGGACTCCATGTTACTATCCTTAATCCATCGATGATTTTAGGTGTCGGTAACTGGGATAAAACATCGGTTCAGATTTTCAAAAAAGTATATCATGGCCTTCCGTATTATCCCGCCGGGACTACCGGTTGGGTAGATGTACAGGATGTGGCTAATGCAGCATTAAAATCCGTAAAAGAAGATTATAATGGTGAAAGATTTATAATCAGTGCAGAAAACATTCCCTATGAACAGGTAATGTCGGAAATAGCCTCCCATCTTCAGGTAAAAGCACCATCAAAAGCATTGTCTCCAGCCTTGTTTGGAGTGGCATGGAGACTGGAAGCTATCAGATCATTTTTCAGCAGAAAACCACCAGTGATCACACGAGAAACAATATACAGTACCTCGGTGCAGTCTCACTATGACAACAGCAAATCGGTGCGGATCATGGCTATGACGTACAGGCCGGTGTCACAAACTATTCAGGAAGTAAGTAAAGCATTTTTACAGACTTACCAAATGAAATAATCTCTGTCAGACCAACATCTCAAACAACATCGGATTGCTGTTGAGGTGTTCGTAATTAATCCCGGCAGCTATCATTCTGTCCAGAAGTGGCAGGTAATCCTCCTCACTTTTAAACTCGATACCCACTAATGCCGGACCTGTATCCCTATTGGTCTTTTTTGTATATTCAAAATGTGAAATATCATCATCAGGACCCAACAAATTTAAAAAATCTCTAAGTGCTCCTGCTCGTTGAGGAAATCGTATGATAAAATAATGTTTGCGGCCTTCCCAAAGTAAAGCACGCTCCCGGATATCTTCTGTTCGGGTGATGTCATTGTTACCACCACATACTATGACTACTACATTTTTCCCTTTTATTTCCTCTTTATAAAAATCCAGTGCTGCAAAACTTATTGCTCCTGCGGGCTCTACTACGATAGCTTCGTCATTATAAAGTGATAAGATAGACGAGCAAATTTTGCCTTCAGGTACTAGTTTTACATCATCGATGACATCCTTGCAAATCTCAAAGGTTTTGTCTCCTATCACCTTGACAGCAATACCATCCGCAAAAGAGTCTATATGTTCAAGCCTGACCAACTTATTTTCCTGCAAAGATTTTGCAAGTGCAGGAGCTCCCTCTGCCTCGACCGCGATGATCCTTGTCAGAGGACTCTTCTGTCTGAAATATGAGCCCACGCCGGAAATTAAACCTCCTCCACCTACAGCTACAAAGAGTACATCCACAGGTACTTTTATCTCATCCAGTATTTCTTTTGCGATGGTGCCTTGACCTGCCATGACAACTTCATCATTAAACGGGTGGATGTAAGGGATGTTTTCTGAGTCTGAATGATGCAAAGCCACTTTGTTGGCATCATCAAAAGTATCACCCGTGAGTCTGATTTCTATCCAGTCTCCACCGAAATGTTTTACCTTACTTATCTTTTGCTTGGGAGTCGTAGTAGGCATATAAATAATACCATGTGTCTTTAAAGATGAACAGGCAAAAGCTACTCCTTGTGCATGATTGCCTGCACTGGCACAAATGACTCCCTTTTCCCGGGCTTCTGCACCCATTTGTTTCATTTTATGATATGCTCCTCTTATCTTAAACGAACGTACAACCTGCATATCTTCTCTTTTCAAAAAAACATTACATTGATACTTTTTGGACAAATTATAATTGCGCACCAAAGGTGTATTTATCACTATACCATGAATATTTTGAAACGCTTCTTCTATATTTGCGACAGATATCATATTTCCTTATATTCGATTACAAATATATTTTACCATTCCACCAGTTTTTTTCTATAGTCGCATTATTTTTAAGGTAAAAATTAATGCCCGGTTCGTTCCAGTCCAGTACCTGCCATTTCGTCTGAAGGGCACCTCTTGACTTTGCTTCAGAAAGATAAGCATCAAAAAGCTGCTGACCTACCCCTGCATTTCGATGCTCAGGTTTTACATAAAAAGTCTTCAAGGTACAGGCTTTTACCCCGCCAGGTTGAGAAAGTCATATAATACAATGCGATTCCTATGATTTCTGTTCCTTTTTCCGCTACAACACAATCGATAAGATTTTCTGAAAATGCTTCTGCATAAGCCTCCACTCCTATTTTTAAAGCTTCAGGTTCTTTTTCGTATACCGCTAGCTCATATACCAGGTTATAAACAGCAGGCATGTCTGCCAAAGTGGCTTTGCGCAATAATATCTCCATGATATACCCTTATTGATTCTTAAGGTCAAAAGTAAATAAATATAGCCGTATTATATAAAAATGTTAATAAAAGAGACACTTCCCGGAAAAATATTACTGGTTGGACCAAATTTTCACCGGGCTATATTTTTGACGTAAAAAGATATTAAACTAATACTTCGCCAGTAACTTTAGCATATTTTGAATGGTTTTTACAGGGCCCGATGTGACACCTTCATTGATTAACCAGGCTGGAATATTGCCTTCAGGATTCATAAACCCAACATGACTGATCATTATTTCGCCATTTTTCTGTTTTACAATATCCCACACACCTGATATTTTAGTAATCAATGTTAGGTTACTTTTGTCCTTAGGAATCGTGTATGGATAATACTCTGTTTCTACTCTGATAGATCTTTTTAACTCATCAAAAAATATAGCACCTTTGATAGTTGTAATTCTGTCTTCCAGAGGAAAAGGAAGATCGTACTCCATCAGATAAATAGCTTCGTTCTCACTGATTTTTTTTAAAAGTTTTACTGATTTTACCTTATCATACCACTTATTCATGTTTTCTACGTCCCGCATGAGGTTGTAAAAAGTATTCATGTCTTTCTTTTGACTAGTAGTTTCTATTTTAAACTGCTTGATAGATGTGCCCGCTACCTCTTTCAGCCAAAGTTTATAATTCTGGTTATCCTTATAAAGACGCCAATCCTTCTGACTGTATAGATCATTTGCGGAGCAAACGATTAAAGATATCCAGAAAACAAACAAAAAATAGTTATGCATATTCTTCTACCTGAACCGAGATATGCGAAGACACAAAACCTTGCTGTGCAAGATGTTCCAGGAAGAGGGGCAATACAAATTGAAGCTTTTCTTGCGCCTTGATGTTGTCATGAAAAACTATGACAGAACCTGCAGTATAATTATCCATCACATTGGCAAGGCACTTTTCTTTAGTGATGGTCTGATCAAAATCACCACTAAGAATATCCCACATGATTATCTTTTTATTTGCCTTTAGGGCTGCAGACTGACTGGGCTTGAGTTTGCCATACGGTGGTCGGAATAGCTGGGATGAAATCATTGCATCACATTTTTCCACATCAGCCAGATAATCTTCCGTTTCAGTATGCCATCCATTCATATGATGGTAGGTATGATTGCCCACAATGTGTCCTTCTTTAAGTATACGTTGGTAAATTTTGGGGTACTTATGTACATTGTCACCTACACAAAAAAAAGTAGCTTTAAAGTCATACTCTGCCAGGATATCCAGTACCCATGGTGTGAGTCCCGGTATAGGGCCGTCATCAAAAGTCAGAAATATCTCCTTAGTATCTGTTGGGATATGCCAGACAAGATCAGAAAATATTGTTTTTACCAAAGGAGGTGTTTTTACGAGATACATAACTTTATTTTGCAGTATTCAGCTTTAAAAACTAATTTTGCAGTTTATGATTATTACAAACCTAAATGGATAACGTGTAAAAATGAAAAATGTAACCTTTCATGGCAATGGTTTTGGAAATAATTAACATATATTTATAAAAATAATCAAAGAACAGAGCATGGAATCAGTGAGAGTGCGATTTGCCCCGAGTCCGACGGGTGCCCTACATATAGGTGGAGTGAGGACGGCTTTATACAACTATCTTTTTGCAAAAAAATACAATGGCACCTTTATACTTCGTATAGAAGATACTGATCAGACCAGATACGTACCTGGTGCAGAAGCATATATTATCGAATCCCTTCGCTGGTTTGGTATCCTGCCGGATGAAGGACCAGAATTCGGCGGTCAATATGGCCCTTACAGACAGTCTGAAAGAAAAGATATTTATCGGCAGTACGTGCAGCAACTGATTGATTCCGGCAATGCTTACTATGCTTTTGATACAGCAGACGAACTCGAAACCATGCGTGAAAGTGATCCGACTTTTAAGTATGACAGTCATACCAGACTGAAACTGAAAAACAGTCTGTCACTACCTCCTGACAAAGTAGCTGAATTGTTGGAAAAAAATGATCACGTCGCAGTGAGGCTGAAGATTCCAGAAGGAATAAATATATCATTTGATGACATCATTCGTGGACATGTAAGCTTCAGCAGTGCAGAACTGGATGACAAAGTGATTCTCAAAGGTGATGGAATGCCTACGTATCATCTGGCCAATATAGTAGATGACCACCTGATGAAAATCACCCATGTGATACGTGGCGAAGAATGGCTATCTAGCACACCGCACCATGTGTTGATGTACCGGTTTTTGGGTTGGGATCCACCGGCATTCTCACATCTGCCATTGATATTAAAACCTACAGGCCAAGGTAAACTCAGCAAAAGAGATGGTGCAAAGTTTGGTTTTCCTGTTTTTCCATTGTCGTGGGACAGTGATCATGAAGAAGACAATTTTACAGGCTTCAGAGAAGATGGATTTTTACCTGAAGCTCTGATCAACTTTCTGGCTCTGTTAGGTTGGAGTCCGGGCAATGATGAGGAGATTTTTACAATCAAACAGCTCTGTGAAGTCTTCAGTCTTGACAATATTGTAAAATCAGGTGCCAGATTCGATATTGACAAAGCACTATGGTTCAATCAGCAATACATCATCCACTCCGATGACCTGAAACTTGCTTATGCAATACAGGACAAAACCATAGAAGCGGGTTACCATGTCTCCATAGAATACTTGGCAGAAGTCTGTGGTCTCATGAAAGAACGGGTTCATAAAACCCATGAAATCATCGCCAATGGCAGATTCTTTTTCGAACCACCTCGATCATACGATGACGAAACCATCAAAAAGAAATACAAGCCGGAGTACAACGACCACTTGGTCAATATGGCAAAAGCTTTAGCAACTGTGCCCTCTGAAAAAATAGAAATCACCATCAAAGGATATATACAGGATCATGGGCTGAAGATGGGAGATATTATGCCTTTGATGAGAATAGCTGTGAGCGGCACCATGCAAGGCCCTGATCTGGTCAAAACGATTGCACTAATACAACCGATACATGCTAGTGAGAGAATTATCGCTGCAGTTACTCATTTCGAAAAACTGGATTGACAATTGTTAAATGATCTTGGTCATATTATCCTTGATTTTAGTATTTTATTGCGTGCAAATTTATCAATATGGTTTGAGAATTGCTAAAAATTCTTATTTTAGCGCAAGAATTTAAAATCCTTTTAATTGTATTTTGGTTATCATCAAATATGACCGTAAAATAAATAAACACAAATACCTAATCCCTTAAAAATGGACCCACTAAAAGAAAAATTTTATCAGAAATCAGTTGCCCTCAAAGCTGAGATTAAAAACATTTTAAAAGATCACGGTGAGAAAAAAGTAGATGAAGTAACAATAGATCAGCTCATCGGCGGAATGCGCAGTGTTAAAAGCATGATATGGGATACTTCTTCTCTTGACCCTGAAGAAGGCATCAGATTTCGTGGATACAACATACCCCAATTGCGTGAACTTCTTCCGCGTGTGCCCAATGGCAAGGAGCCTCTTCCAGAAGGATTGTTTTGGCTAATGATGGTAGGCGAACTCCCGACTGTGGAAGAAGTCAGATGGTTGTCTGCTGAATGGAGTCGCAGAAGCAATGTTCCTGAACACGTTTTTGACACTATCAGAGCGCTGCCTAAAGATACTCACCCTATGACTCAGTTCAGCATTGCCATTCTTTCTATGCAGAGTGACAGTATCTTTGCTCAGCAATATGAGGAAGGAATGAGTAAAAATGATTATTGGGACGTAATGTATGAAGACTCAATGAATCTCATAGCCAAACTTCCACGAGTTGCTGCATTTATCTACCGAAGAAGTTTTCACAATGATCAGCATATAGCACCTAAGCCTGAAATGGATTGGGGAGGAAACTTTGCACATATGCTGGGTTTTGAACATCCGGATTTTCTTGCACTGATGAGGTTGTATCTGACAATTCATACTGACCATGAGGGCGGAAATGCATCCGCACACACTATGCACCTAGTGGGCTCTACTCTCAGTGATGTCTATTATTCCTTCAGTGCAGCAATGAACGCACTCGCCGGACCTCTCCATGGACTTGCCAATCAGGAAGTCATCAAGTGGGTTTTCGAAATGGTGGAAGAAATAGGCACCAACAATCCATCTAAAGATCAAATAAGAAAATATATCAATGATACTCTGGCTGAAGGTAAAGTTGTACCGGGGTATGGCCATGCTGTCCTCAGACAGCCGGATCCAAGGTTTATTGCTCAGATGAGATTTGCAAAAGAAAATATCAAGGATGACCCTATAATAGAGATCGTTTGGGATCTGTACGAAATAGTCCCTGAAATCCTCGGTGCTCTTGGCAAAGTAAAGAATCCCTGGCCAAATGTGGATGCACACTCAGGAGCCTTGCTGGTTCATTATGGCCTGACAGAATATAATTATTATACAGTACTCTTCGGAGTATCCCGTGCATTGGGAGTCTGCGCAGGCTTATGCTGGGACAGAGCCCTCGGTCTCGCTCTGGAAAGGCCAAAGTCTATCACTACCGAATGGTTGAAAAAATTTGTTTCGAATTCTTAAATTTAAAAATAAAATTAAATGAACTTTCCTGATAATTTAAAATATACCAAAGAACACGAATGGATCAGAGTTGAAGGCAATATTGCATATATTGGTATTACTGATTTTGCTCAGAGTGAACTAGGTGAGCTGGTATATGTAGAAGTGGATACGGTAGGGCAAACTATAGCAATAGATGAAATTTTCGGTACGGTGGAGGCTGTAAAAACAACATCTGATCTGTTTATGCCTGTTTCGGGTGAAATACTGGAATTCAATAATAAACTAGATGAAGCAGATGGTGATAATCCCGGGCTAATCAATGATGATCCGTATGGCGACGGATGGATCGTCAAAATAAGTCTAACTAATCCTGATGAACTCGACAAGCTAATGGATGCAGCTGCTTATCAAGCTCTTGTCAGTTAAAATTTTATTCAATGATCTAATCTGTATCTGCATTTATCGTCTTAAATCACATAAAACGAATTTATGAAAGATAAGATTTTCCTTTGCTCACTAGTAGTTATATTATTCTGCCAAAGTACAACGAAAGCCCAGTTTTGGTTTACAAGGTAAAACCTGGACGTATGATGTGACCACCGGGTTTGATATCCATAATTATGGAATTCACCGACAGGTAGTCACAGGGGATACTGTCATCATGGGAAAATCAAGTAAAATACTCACTTATTATCCCAAGACTTCTCCATCCTTTGTTTCGTATGTATACGAAGAAAACAGAAAAGTTTATTTTTTCAGAAATTTCCAACCTGAACTCATATACGACTTCAACCTTGTCGCAGGAGACTCACTGAAACATAAATTTTACTCCGGTATTGTAAGAGAGACTGGAGACACTGATATATCAGGATACAATTCTGAAATACATGATAGTACAATACGGAAATGCCCAGACACCTTATTTGCAAACATTTTTAGAAGGTATCGGCATGGCAGGTGATCCATTGCAAAACGGCTCCTATAAGTGTGGTCCGTTGATACACAATATCATAGTGTCTTTAGGGGGGGAAACAGATGTAAGGGTTCAAATCACGGATATGTATGGAAGTGCAGTTATGTCTGATGTGAAAATAGATTGCCTTACAGATATTTCCGCACTTTTGCCGGGAATGTACATAGTCAACATCATTGGAAAAAATACCTTTTATTCTAAAAAATGGATGGTGGCATCCAGATAGATTTTCTTGTATAGTGATTACAAAATTTAACCAAACAACCTGGTCAAATCATTGCCAAAACTGAAAAAATTTCAATGTTACAATCTGTTAGCTGACATTTTGACATTAAATAAGGCATGGCATAGATATTGACAGACAGGGTATGAATCAAAAGAGTTTTTAATTATGTCAAAAGGTAATATATCAGTACAAGCGGAAAATATTTTTCCGATCATCAAAAAATTTCTTTACTCTGATCACGAAATCTTTTTACGTGAATTGGTGTCCAATGCTGTCGATGCCACTACCAAAATAAAAACCCTGGCCCACAAAGGAGAGGTGAAAGGCGATCTAGGCAACACAAATATCGAAATCAAAATCAATCAGGACACTAAGACTTTACATATCATAGATAAGGGCATAGGCATGTCAGAAGATGAAGTCAATAAATATCTCAATCAAATGGCATTTTCTTCGGCAGAAGAGTTTTTATCAAAGTATAAGGATGACGCTACCATTATTGGGCATTTTGGTCTGGGTTTCTATTCATCTTTTATGGTTGCTGACAAAGTAGAAGTCATTACTAAATCCTATCGGGCTGATGCACCCGCTGTCAGATGGGAATGCGATGGTAATCCTGAGTACACTATAGAACCCTATGATAAATCAGAGAGAGGTACTGAAATCATTCTGTATATCAATGATGAAAATAAAGAATATCTCACAGAGAGCAGGATACGCGAATTACTCAATAAATACTGCAAATTTCTACCTGTAGAGATCAAATTCGGTACTAAAACAGAAAGTACATGGGAAGGCGAGGGCGATGATAAAAAAGAAATCAAGACAGAAGTCGATGACATCATCAATAACCCGCATCCTATATGGAAAATGAAACCGGCCGACCTGACTGACGAAGATTATAAAAACTTCTATAATGAACTGCACCCCTTCAGTCAGCCACCTTTGTTTTGGATTCACCTTAATATTGATTACCCATTCAATTTGACAGGTATCCTTTATTTTCCTAAAATCGGAAGTAGTTTTGAAGTTCAAAAAAATAAAATTCAGCTCTATAGCAATCAAGTGTTTATCACAGATGATGTCAAGGAGATAGTACCAGAGTTTTTGATGTTGTTGCATGGGGTGATAGACTCTCCTGACATTCCGCTCAATGTTTCCAGGAGCTACTTGCAATCTGATGCCAATGTCAAAAAAATAAATACCTATATTTCAAAAAAAGTAGCCGAAAAACTTCAATCACTTTTTGAGACAGACAGAAAAGGGTATGAAGAAAAATGGAAGGAGATCAGTACTTTTGTAAAATATGGCATGATATCAGATGAGAAATTTAATGAAAAGGCCATGACCTTTGCCTTGCTGAAGAATCTCGGAAATGAGCACTTTACTCTGGAAGAATATAAAGAAAAAGTCAAAGCCACCCAGACAGACAAACACAATAAAGTCATATATCTTTATGCCAATGATGCCAAGGCTCAGCACAGCTACATCAAAGCTGTCAAAGACTATGGATACGATGTACTGGAAATGGACACTATCATTGACAACCATTTTATGCAACACATCGAGTACAAGGGCAGTGAAGTCACCTTTGTGAGGGTAGACTCTGACACACCCGATAATCTGGTTCAAAAAGAAGAAACAAAAGAGTCTGTACTAAGCCAGGCAGAACAGGATAAAATAAAAGATATATTTACCAAATCCGTGACTAATCTTGGTATGGGCCATATCGAATTGAAAGCCATGTCTCCATCTGATCATCCTGTCATGATCACCAAACCTGAATTTATGCGCAGGATGAAAGAAATGCAGGCTATGCAGGGTATGGATATGAATATGTTTCCAGACAGCCACAATGTAGTAATCAATACCAACCATCCGCTGATTGCAGACAAGCTTATAAAAATGAAAAGTGAAGACAAAAAAGCAGATTTCGCCTGTTACTTACATGACCTTGCCCTTCTAAACCAGAATATGTTGAGAGGTGAAGAACTTTCTGCATTTATCAACCGTAGTCTGGAATTTGTGAAGTAGCACTTACCTTAAATATAAAACCATCCTTGATATAACAGCAAGGATGGTTTTATAATTTTATGGATTTTGATCCCGACGACATCAGCGGACGATCATGATTTTTGTGACCAGAGCTTCTGAAGAAGTAGATGTGTTTTCATTGGCACTGAATACCAGATAAACACCTGCTGCAGCTCTGATTCCATTGTAATCATTGCCATCCCAAGTGGCTTGCCCTCCCAATGCTTTTGTTTCATATACCAATCGTCCGTTTATATCTGTAATCTTAATATTGGCATCACGAACCAGCCCCTTTATTGCAATAGGGCCTGAATAGTCTGGCCTGACAGGATTAGGATATGCATATACATTGGAGCTAAAGGAGTTGCCTCCACCGGTTGTTGATGTTTTGTAGCTCTGAATACCCGCTGATGAAATGATCATCATCTCACCGGAAATTTTATTATAACCCAGATCAAGAATTTTATTATTTAGCAAGGGAGAATTTTTATCGTCAAATTTGGCTTGTTGTGTAATGCCGTCCGGAGATTGGACAAAGATTCCGTTTCGTGTTCCAAACCATTTTCTATTGCCGCCGTCTGCCTCTATACACAAAATATCTTCATCTCTGAGGAGTAAAGCCGGAATGCCTTCTACCACTACCTTCCTTGTATTCCCTCGGCATGATTCATTAAAAGGATCTCCGCAGTCAAATACCACCGGACCCATGTCAGTACCCACCCACACGCTTCCATCCAAATCTACCAGAAGGCTATTCACTTTATTGCCGGTTATCTCACTGTTATTTCTTGTGATGTACCGGATTTTATCATCAGAGGGATCACCAATTTTTGCACCCTCATGGTAGACAATCAAACCGTTTCCGGCACCCACCACAGCAATCCATTTATTGCCCTCCTGATCTATGACAATGTCTGCTAGACTGGTACTGCCCGGTACACTGAAACTGTGCCAGGTATTTTCTTTTGTTTTGACGACCAAAGGTTTGGGTGCACCAAAATTAGAAATCCAAAGATTTTCATCCTTATCAAAAGTGAGCCCTGCTATCCTGGTTCTGGCATCATCACCCACCACAGCCTGGAGTACACTGTTATCCTTGTTCCAATGTTTTGCTTCTTTAGTTTCCTCATTGTAAGAAATGATACCATTGTAATAGCTGCCCAGGTATACTTCAGCTGAAGTAGGATGGGGTGCTATAGCGTAAAGGTTTAAAAAGTCAGTGTTTTTTATAGTGGGTATATTGTCCTGATTAAAATTTGTCCAAATGTTATCCTCCAGGGTGTAAAAGCCATACCTGGTGAACTTATATTGAAAATCCTCTGTGATACCATTGGAAGCGAGGTAGGCTTTATTTTTTTTAAACCTGACATTGCTTGCCTCATTAGTAAATGGCACAGGAAAAGTCAGTTTTTTACATTCGCCGGTTTTGCCTTGAGTGTACTTGACAGGATCCCATTGGTCAGCATACCAAATATTACCTTTCTGATCTTCTAAAGAATAGACCGCTCTGGACACACACCCATATCCCCGCTCTGATAGTCCATTGGTTTCGCCTACAAAAATGGTTTTACTTGCATTATTCTTTTCTACGCCTATCATCAGCTCCGATCCTTCTTCAGAAATATAATTGATGTTTTCTCCACTAGCAGATGGGCTGTACACCATTGAAAAACTTCCATCATCTTCTGCCTTATATAGGACGTTTTCTGCCAACACAAAAAGTCTGTTAAATTTAACAGCCAATCCTTTGATGGATACTGACGAAGGCAGACCTTTAGATTCAGGTATAAGCTTCCATATATTAAAATCCGAAAGATTGGTACCATTTTTCTCTACCACAAATAGACCATCATCCGTGCCTGCATAAATTTTACCGCCAGTTTCTGCAATAGCATTGATTTTTGAGGGCGTAAAAGTTGTAAACGGAAATTCCAGTTCTTGTAGATTGAAACCAAGGATACCAAAATCTGTAGCAAAATAGGCGTCTTTTTCATTCGCAATGAAAAAATCATTGACGTTTTTACTACCTAGAATGTTTGTATTACTCTCTATAAAAGGAATATTAATGACATCATCATTATCCGACGATATTATATCCAGATTGTTGTTAGTATAAACGATGATGAGTTGCTCATTGTAAGAGTCAAAATAAAGTGCTGACACCTGTACATCGCTCAATCCATCTTCTTTGGACAAAAACTCCACAGAATTATCATCTTTACTGATCAAAAAAATACCTTTTTCTGATGAATAGATGATATGATCCCTGCTTTGAGTTATCCTTCTGCCCTCTTTATAAGACAAGTGAGATTGCCAGGTACCGATAGGGATGGAACTCTGGCTGATTAATGTCATCTGTGCCATAATGAGCAGAAAACCGGTAGAAATAAATTTGTACATTTTTGAATGGATTTTTCAATGATATAAAGCGAAAAACGGTTTTATTATTGTTTATGACTGTTAACTTTTGTCGCCTTGATACACATTTTTATTTATACATGGTGGAATTTTCCAGATATTGATACACTGCATCCGGCACAAGATACTGTATGGATTTCCCGTTTTTTATAGCCTCTCTGATAAATGTAGCAGAGATGTCCAGCATAGGGACATTCATTGTTTTAATATTTGGATGTGAGGCATACTTGCCAGGGTCATATCCCGGTCTTCTGTAAAGATAAATGGTATAATTTGCCAGCAAAAATTCATAGTTTTTCCATTTTTCTATGCTTTGCAGGTTATCTCCTCCCATGATGAGAGAAAACTCGTTTTTGGGATATTTTTCTTTAAGGTAGGTGAGAGTATCTATCGTGTACGACGGAACTGGTAGGGTAAATTCGATATTGGAAGCTCTTATTTTTGAATTATCTCCGATGGCCAACTGCACAAGATGGTATCTGTCTGCATCTTTGGCCAGAGAAGCTTTATTTTTCAATGGATTGTGAGGACTTACTACCATCCAGACTTGTTGTAGGTCGGTGTACTCCACCATTTGATTGGCGATGATCATATGCCCGACATGTACAGGATTGAATGATCCAAAAAAAAGACCTATTTTCATTCTGATATTAGTTGCCCATCATCACAGGCATCACTAGCATCAGCAGTGTTTCGCCAGGTTCTTCTTCTATAGGTACGATCAATCCAGCTCTACTCGGAGTAGATAATTGTAATTTGATTTCATCATTCTCGAGGACATTGAGCATCTCACCCAAAAACTTGGCATTGAAGCCGATTGTCATACTGTCTCCTGAAAAAGCACAATTTAACTGCTCTGTCGCCTCATTGGAAAAATCAAGGTCCTGTGCAGATATCGTCATGCTTTTCTCTGACAGATTGAGTATGACCTGATTGGTGGATTTATTGGCATAGATGGCTATCCTTCGAAGAGAACTAAGAAAATCTTTTCTATTGATTGTCGCTTCGTACGGGTTTTCTACAGGTATTACTGCATTGTATTCAGGATATTTTGCATCGATAAGCCTGCAAACAATCTTCGTCCTGCCAAAATTAAAAAAGATATTCTGTTTGTTGAAGCTGATATTTACATCACATTCTTCTGATAAAGCATTTTTGACCAGGGTAAGACCTTTTTTCGGAACGATCAGAGATTTTGCAATATCGGTTTTAAGGTTGCCGACGGTGTACTTGACTAGTTTATGGGCATCAGTAGCGACAAAATGCAGTTTTGTGAAGTCTATCTGAATCAGGACTCCAGTCATTGCCAGCCTCAACTCATCGTTGCTTGTTGCAAAGATAGTATTGGTAATGCCTTTTTGAATTTTTTTAGAGTTGAGTGTAAGAGTCTCGACATCATCTTCTTCTGGAGGATTTGGAAAATCCTCGGCTGTGTCTCCTGATAATTTATAAACTCCAAAAGCAGAGAGTATTTTTACTCCGTTATTTTCATCCACTGTGATGGTCACCGGTTGTTCAGGAAGGGCTTTGATTGTATCCAGAAGGATTTTTGCCGGAATGGCTATGATACCATCTTCATCCGCTGTGACATCCAACTTGGTGATTATCGTGGTTTCCAGATTGGTCGATGTGATGGTCAACACATTGTCACTGACTTCAAACATATAATCTTCCATAATAGGAAGTACCGGATTGGCACTGATGGCTCCGGACGCAATATTCAATTGTTTTAATAACTCGGATGAGGAAACTTCAAATCTCATTTATAAACCTTTTTAGTTCTTACAATTTATCTCCGAATGGACGGAAGTGACGATTGCTAAATAATTAATCAAAAAAAACTGTGCCACAAAAATAATGCATATTATCATATTTCCTAACATAAGCCTGATATTGAATTAATTAAAAATATCTCTAAGGAGAAATTTGGTCTATTAAGATGTGCATCGGGTGATTATAGTCTGTGATTTAAGCACTTTTATGAAAAGAAAGAGTGTATTTTTGCCGGAAGAATATTAATAATATGATCAACAGAAAGATAGGGCCGGGTTCTCACAGGATAGAAAGCTTGTTTATTCCTGAAATGGAAATATATACCCTTGAAAATGGTGTGAAAGTATGTGAGGTCAATCTGGGCAGTCAGGATGTGATCAAAATAGAGGTGGTGCATCTAGCCGGCAGAGTAGTCGAAGAGTGTCCGCTCACTGCACGGGCTGTGTCGTCTCTCATTAAAGATGGATGTGGCCACAAAACCTCGGCTCAGATAGCTGAAGAAATTGACTATTTTGGGTCCAGTATAAAAACCGGCTCTAATATGGATTTTTCATACAGCACGGTGTATAGTCTGACCAAATATGGTGAGAACATCATTCCCTTGCTGCATGATATGTACTATCAGCCCGTTTTCCCGGAGGAGGAAATACAGAAATTTAAACACCTTAATATCCAGAAACTCAAAGAAGAATTGTCGAAAAATGAAGTCATTACCTACAGGCATATTACAGAAGAAATATTTGGAAAAAATCATGCATACGGATACAATAGCCAGGAGGAGGATTACATAAATCTGAATTATGACAATATATATTCTCATTACATAAACCACTATGGCAGCGACAACTGTTACATATTTGTAAGTGGTAAAATAAATGACCGCATCCGTTACCTCATAAGTGAGTATTTCGGAACAGTAAGGAAGCCTGCTAAACAACATAGATATGAACCTTGTACCCAGCCAGTGACCGGTAAGAAAATAAGGCTTACCAGTAAAAACGAACATCAAAGCGCTATCAAAACCGGAAGAAAACTCTTCGACAAAAATCATCCTGACAATGCTGCCTTTTTTGTAATGAATACCATCCTGGGTGGATATTTCGGATCCAGATTGATGACCAGAATCAGAGAAGAACTGGGATATACCTATGACATCGATAGTAGTATAGATCAGATGCTATATGATGGCTGCTTTTACATAAGCACTGAAGCAGCTTCAGAATATGTAGAACCTATATTAAAAGAAACTTATCACCAAATGCACCTGCTCAAAGATGAAAAAGTGCAAGAAACAGAAATCAGCATGGTAAAAAACTATCTGATGGGAAATTTTATGAATATGCTGGATGGCCCAATGAACGTAGCATCATTTGCCAAATCCATGATATTGACCAACAAACATCCAAAAGAGTTTCAGGAATTTGTTGGCCAGATGCTAGAAACGGGTGCAGAACAAATCATGGATGTCGCCCAAAGGTATCTCAATATTGAAAAATTCACAGAAGTGGTAGTGGAGCCACAATAAAGGACCACAAATTATCGATTTTTATTTTTGGAGAAGGTCGAATATTTCATGCAATTGATTAAAAAGCAAATAATTATATAATCCTTTGCCCAAAAAGCTGTTTTATTGTGAGTAAATTGTTTATTTTTGCAGCGCTCAAAGAGTCTTCAGCTTTTTGATTTCAAAATTATAATATAACTCTTTATAAAAATGAGGTTTTTTAACTTTTTTACACAGGAACTGGCTGTAGATTTAGGAACTGCCAATACCCTGATTATTCAAAATGACAAAGTAGTAGTGGACGAGCCTTCTATCGTCGCCATCAACCGAAATACAGGTGAAGTAATAGCCGTTGGTAATAAAGCTATGCAAATGCATGAAAAAACCCACGACAATATCAAAACCATCAGGCCATTGAAAGATGGGGTGATAGCAGATTTTCAGGCAGCAGAGGCATTGATACAGGGCCTTATCAATATGATTGGGGAAAAAAGAAGATTTTTCACCCACTTAAAAATGGTCATCTGTATACCTTCAGGAATCACAGAAGTGGAGAAAAGAGCTGTTTTTGACTCCGCTGACCACGTAGACTCTAAAGAAACATATCTGATCCATGAGCCTATGGCTGCCGCTTTAGGCATAGGCCTGGACGTAGAAGAGCCCATCGGAAACATGGTCATCGATATAGGAGGAGGTACCACAGAGATTGCTGTGATTGCACTTTCCGGTATAGTCACAGATCAGTCTATCAGAATAGCCGGCGACGAATTTACCAATGATATCATCGACTACATGAAACGTAAACACAATATTCTTATTGGTGAACGTACAGCTGAACAAATAAAAATAAATGTAGGAGCTGCTATTCCTGACCTGGCAGATCCACCTCCGAAATATGCCGTTAATGGACGGGATATGCTCACTGGTATACCTAAACAGATCTTTACCAACCATACAGAGGTGGCAGAAGCCCTGGACAAATCTATTGCAAAAATAGAGGAAGCAGTACTGAAAGCACTCGAAGATACCCCGCCAGAATTATCATCAGATATCTACAAAACCGGAATATATCTCACCGGGGGTGGTGCCTTATTAAGAGGGTTGGACAGAAGGATGGCAGCCAAAACTAAACTAAAAGTACACATTGCCGACGATCCATTGCGTGCTGTGGTGAGAGGGACTGGTTTAGCATTAAAAAATTCACACAGGTATTCTTTCCTGATGGATAGAAAAAGTATTTGACCTTAATCAGACAATTGGATGTACAATGTCATTCAGCTTTTTGTAAAATATGGTGGCCACATCTTATTTGTGATTTTAGAGATTATTTGTTTCTCTCTCATCATCAATTATAACAAGGCCCAAAAAGACATTTTTCTGAATTCATCCAATGTACTGGCGGCTAAAGTAGCTGAACAAGAGAGTAAAATTCTTCATTTTACAACCCTCAGTCTACAGAATGACAGTTTGATGCGTGAAAACTCCACGCTGATCGAAAATCTAATTGCGATAGAATATTCGTCTGAAATAATTCCGGGTGCTGATAGTCTTTATACCAGATACAGCCTCATTCCTGCCAGCATATGTAATAGTACTGTACACCTTAGAAATAATCATTTTACGCTTTGCAAAGGGAGCAGAGAAGGTATAAAGCCTGAAATGGGTGTCATTTCATCTCACAAAGGTTTGGTAGGAATAGTCCGTAATGTGTCAGATAATTTTGCGCATGTAATGTCCATTTTACATAGTCAGACAAGAATAAGTTGTGCTATTAAAAGCAGACAGGGCCACGGCAGCCTCGTGTGGCGGGATATGGATCCATTGCGAATGACACTCGAAGCTATACCAAAACATGAAAAAATAGCCATAGGAGATACGGTCATCACCAGTGGGTACTCCACTTTGTTTCCACGAGGTATACAAGTAGGTAAAATAGAAAAATTCAGTGTCAAACCGGGTAATAATTCTTACGATATCACTGTAAGACTTTTCAATGATCTGACAAATATAAAGTATGCATATGTCATTCAAAACCGGTTCGGTGATGAACAGACCAAACTGGAAAAGGAGGTAGACAATGAATAATACTATAACCACCAATGTAATAAGATATATATTGCTTTTTTTAGCGCAGGTGCTGATTTTTAAACAGATTACTTTTTCATTGGGAGGTATTGCTTACATACATTTTATCATTTACCCTTTGGCCATACTCCTCATGCCGGTAAAGACACCAAAAGCTGTTTTATTACTGTCCGCATTCATTATGGGTTTGAGCTTGGATATGTTTTACGATTCTGTGGGTATACATGCTGCGTCTCTTGTATTTACTGCTTATATCAGAAATATTATCATAGCTTTTCTCGAGCCATTCGACAGTTATAATACTGATGATGTGCCCAATATTAAAACATTTGGTCTTGGATGGTTTATCTCTTACATTAGCATTTGTTTACTTATTCATATTTTTGTTTACTTCAGCATTGATGCATTTTCATACGTTTATTTTTTCGAAATATTTCTTAACACCATATTTAGCTTTATTGTATCTTTTTTGGTTATACTGATTACACAGTTTATATTCAGAACCAAATACTAAGACCTCATGAGAAACCTTTCAGATAGAAAATACAGCTTATACTATACTGTCGGCATTGTATCCCTGGTTTTAATATTTCAGGCAGCTCATTTACAATTATTTTCTTCCAAATATAAGGAACAAGCCCAAAAAACAACACTGGAAAAAAGCCTTATCTACCCATCCCGTGGCCTAATACTTGATAGAAATGGAAAAACCATGGTGTATAACAAACCTATTTATGTCATCAATGCCGTGTACAGAAAAATAGATCCCAAAATGGATACTACTTTATTTTGTTCGCTGTTGGGTATTGACAAGGAGACATTTATTACAAATCTCAATAAGGACTGGAAAAGCCCTCAGTTTCATAAATCTATTCCATTCGTCTTTCTTTCAAAAATAAGTCCCGAGCAGTTTGCTGTATTTCAGGAGCACTTGTACAAATTTCCCGGTTTTTATCCCGTACAGCGCAGTATAAGGGGTTATCCTCATACCAATGCGGCACATGTTCTTGGCTACTTGGGTGAAGTAGACCAAAAAATCATTGACAACTCAGGTGGAGTCTATATTCCGGGAGATTTTATTGGTAAAACTGGTCTTGAGATCGCTTATGAAAAAGAACTCAGTGGTGGCAAAGGTATCAATTATATCCTCAAAGATAATCTTGGAAGACAAGTCGGTTCTTACGACAACGGTAGACTGGATAGTATGGCTATACCGGGTGAAGACATGAAAATAAGCATCGATCTGGATCTGCAAGCTTATGCAGATAGCCTGATGATGAATAAAAGAGGAGGATTGGTTGCTATTGAACCCTCTACAGGAGAGATATTGGCCATGGTTAGTGCACCATCTTATGACCCCAATATTCTAAGTCTGGACGAAAACCGAAGTTCGGCGATGGTCCAATTACTACAAGATACCATCAACAGACCACTAAACAATAGAGCTGTTACCAATAAATATCCCCCTGGTTCGATTTTTAAACCTATCCTGTCACTCATTGCTCTGCAAAAAGGGGTGACCTGGCAGCAGCGTTCTATGAGTTGTTTCGGAGGATTTAGACTCAGTGCCACCAAAAAGATGGGATGTCATAGCCATGCGCACATCAACAATATATCTGAAGCGATCCAGCATTCCTGCAATACTTACTATCTTCAGATTACCAAGGATTTTCTGGATCATTACAGTAGCAAAACTCCAGGCAGAGGCCTGGACACATTGGTTTCTTATCTCAGAGATTTTGGTCTCGGGGACAAACTTGGACTGGATTATAGCTATGAAGGAAGGGGTTATATCCCGGATTCCAGGTTTTATGACAGAGTTTATCGTAAAGAAGCGGGTGGCTGGAGATCTATGTGGGTACTTTCTCTTGGTATAGGACAAGGAGAGATGGAACTGACCACTATACAAATGGCCAATCTGGCTGCCATCCTGGCCAATCGGGGTTATTTTATCACCCCACATTTTATAAAAAACTACATCTCAGGCAAGTCACTGCCTAGATTATACACAGAAAAGAAAAAAGTAAGGATAGATGCAAAATATTTTCCTCCTGTCATAGACGGACTGGAAGCAGTAGTCACCGGTGGTACTGCTCGGGTAGCCTATGTAGAAGGATTAGATATTTGTGGAAAGACGGGTACATCCCAAAATCCACATGGAAAGGATCACTCCGTATTTTTCGGTTTTGCCCCTAAAAACAATCCCAAAATAGCTGTAGCTGTATTTGTCGAAAACGCCGGATGGGGCGGTGATTGGGCTGCACCGATTTCCAGTTTATTGATAGAAAAATATCTTAATAAAAACATTCATCCTTCGAGAAAATATCTTCAGGATAAAATGTTTAAAGGACTGATAAATGTTACTCCAACGGCATCGGTAACGGCACAATAATATGCATCAGTAAATATAAGCTATGTGGTTTATGGTGTGATGATTACATTTTCGATCAGGATTCAAATTAATTTCTCAACTTACTGTATATTGCCACCAAATAACAAAATATGGATTCGTCTAATGTCTTAGTCCATTCAATTTTTACAGATTTCGATATTTCCTTGTTCAAAACAGGTAAGCATTACCACCTCTACAATAAAATGGGCTCTCACCCTATGACTATTGATGGTGTTAATGGGTGTTATTTTGCCGTCTATGCCCCCAATGCAGAAAAATTATGTGTAGTGGGAGATTTTAACCAATGGAACGGCGAACATTATATGCTATACTCCCGATGGGATAAGTCAGGTATATGGGAAGGTTTTATACCGGGAGTTAGCCATGGTATGATTTACAAGTATAAAATTTTTCCTTATAACTATGGACGGATAAGAATGAAAGCAGATCCTTATGCCAAAAAAGCTGAAAAACCACCTCTTTCAGGGTCTGTTGTATGGGACTTGCAGTATCAGTGGAAAGATGAGGAGTGGATGAAGCAGAGACCCATAAAAAACGCTCATGATCAGCCTCACTCGGTATATGAAATGCATTTTGGTTCATGGATGAGAAAAGCTGATGAAAACAGGTCTCTAACCTATCAGGAAATGGCGGATGAACTGATCCCATATCTACAACATATGGAATACACACATGTAGAATTCCTACCACTTTCTGAGCATCCTTATGAACCCTCATGGGGCTATCAGGTGACAGGGTATTTTGCAGCAACCAGTCGTTTTGGTAATCCTGAAGAGTTGATGAATCTCATTGACAGACTACACCAGGCAGGTATTGGTGTGCTGATGGACTGGGTACCCGCACACTTCCCTTCAGACGATTTTTCTTTGGCCACATTTGACGGATCCTGTGTCTACGAGCATCCTGATAAGCGCAAGGGATTTCATCCGGACTGGAACACACTGATTTTTAATTTTGGGCGACCCGAAGTAAGAAGTTTCCTTATATCTAATGCATTTTTCTGGCTCGAACAGTTTCATATAGATGGATTAAGGGTAGATGCCGTATCATCTATCGCTTATCTAGATTACTCCCGCAAAGATGGAGAATGGGAACCTAATCAATATGGAGGAAGAGAAAATCTTGAAGCCATAACTTTTCTACAGGAGTTCAATACTGCAGTTTATGGCGCTTTTCCGGGAATACAGACCATAGCAGAAGAATCCACCTCATACCCGATGGTATCCAGGCCGGTGCATCAGGGAGGACTGGGATTCGGTATGAAATGGATGATGGGATGGATGCATGATTCCATTGATTTTTTCAAAAGAGAATTTATCTACCGCAAGTTTCATCAAAATGATATCACTTTTAGTATCATGTATGCCTTCTCAGAAAATTTTATGCTGGCATTATCTCATGATGAAGTAGTACACGGTAAAGCTTCTATGATAGGCAAAATGGCTGGTGATGAGTGGCAAAAATTTGCTAACCTCAGAGCATTTTATGCGTATATGTTTACACACCCGGGTACAAAACTCCTTTTTATGGGTAATGATCTTGCTCCCTACAAAGAATGGAACTTTACCTCACAGCTGGAATGGGAATTACTCCAATATCCATCGCATTTCGGACTTAATAATACTGTCAAGGCTCTTAATCACTTATACAAAACTGAAAAATCACTATATCATTACAACTTTAGCTATGAAGGTTTTGAATGGATAGATGCAGGTGACCGGATAAATTCGATCCTCATTTTTCAAAGAAAATCAGATGAACTAAATGATGTATTGATGGTGGTTTGTAATTTTAATTTTACTCCTCATACAGACTACAAAATAGGATTGCACGCCAAAGAATCCTGGGAACTGATCTTTAACACGGACGATAGACAATTTTGGGGAAGTGGGTATAACCTCCGGCAGAAAAGCAAAACGATACGCAAAGCATGGAACGGCAGAAAGCATATGCTGGAAATAGATATACCGCCTCTCTCTGTGACTATTTACAAACTAAAATCATCCATACCAGACACTCCAAAACCTGTCAAAAACATAAAAAACAGGAAAACCAATAAAAATTAAGCCGCCACCTATCTTAATGAACATAATATTTAAATTAAAAGCACAGTTTTTTATATTATTCTGTAGATAAAAAAATCAACAAATTAATATTTTGTTTTACTTATGGTTTTTTATCAAATTGCAAATTTTGTTTTGTTAATTTTAAGTTAACAACTTGTCTTGATGTGACATTATGCCCTACCTTTGCGTTTAAATTTAAACAAGTTAATCAAAGTATGCTGAAAATTTTTAATCCTAAAGTGGCAAACCAGATTAAAAAGCTCGTTAAGAATGTGGCTGTACAACAAGGTGGCGTCTGGGTAGAAAAAAACGAACTACGTAAAGCTGAGTCGAGTAATATGGACAGGACTGGATATAACCCAAAAACATCAAGG
Organism: Saprospiraceae bacterium; assembly: GCA_016714765.1. Classification (GTDB taxonomy): domain Bacteria; phylum Bacteroidota; class Bacteroidia; order Chitinophagales; family Saprospiraceae; genus OLB9. The sequence goes on from JADKCF010000010.1 coordinate 71,858, forward strand.
ACAAGGTCTTTTTAAAAAGTAAAGGTGATTTGTTAGTTAATAGAAAGGTAGTGCAATAAAATGTACTGCCTTTTTTTGTTTTTTATTGAATGTTTTTAATTTTGTATTATTAATTAACAAAAAAAAAATAAAATCCTATGAAAAAAGTAATTTTTACTTTTATGATCATTTATGTTTGCGGATCTTTATCATCACAAAAAGTTGATATCGATAATTTCAGAGTTACCATTAGTAATGCTGCCTTGCCAGTCAACTATGTACCTCTAGAAGATAGAACCTATTCAGTGAAAATAGGTGGTAATCCGGACTTTATAGGAGCTAACAAAGAGGACGAAGTCGTTATCAATGGTTGGGATAAAGTAGATAAAAATGCCAAACTTGAAATAGATATTACTTTAGGCAATTTGTAAGAGGTAAAGGGTAGCCGGAAACAAAACAGAGGAAAAGAAAGATAAAGATGGTAAAGTGTTGTCAAGGACCACTACATATTGGTATTCGCTTACCAATTCGTCTTCCGGTAATACCAGATTTTTTGGCCCTAAAAACGAATTGCCCAAGGTATTAAGTGTAAAAGAACAAGAAAAACTAAAGGAGAAAGAAGATAAACTGAAAGAAAAATCAGACAAAAAAAATGATAAAAAGAAAGAAGAGATAGCAAGTAACCCATTTCTGAAAAATGTAGATACCTCTAAACCTAGTGAGTCAAGTTTGGAAGATGTTACTGTGGGAAATAGAAAGTTGGCCTACACTTACAGTCTCGACAAGCAATATGATTATAAAACCTCTGAAACCACTTCTGCAGGTGCTGCACTTAAAGAATATAATGAAAACTACGGGACGGTCAGTAATACTCATGAAAACGATTTTAGAAATTCATATACTAAGTGGGTACGAAGCTATGCCAACAGTTTATACGGCTACACTCCTACCAGTCACTGGGCCAAGTTTAAAAAACTGGATTCGGACAAGCATCCGGAGTTTAATATGTTTGACAATGCCACAAAAGCTATGAAAATTATTTTAGAAAAAATGAGATTCAACAGACCTATTGGTGAATTAGAAAAAGATTTAGGTCCAATTTTGTCTTATTTTGAGGGGATTTCCAATAAATACACCAAAGATGATAAGCAGGAAAAACGCCTAAGAGGTGCTGCCCTTTATAATATGGCAAGAATTTATCAGTTTTTGGATTTGCATGACAAAGTTATAGAAATTGGAAACACTATTATAGCTTCAGAGCACGAAGAAAAAGATGGAAAAAAATTCGTAGAAGAATCCACTGAACTAAAAAGAGTACTCGATTTTCATAAAATGAAATCAAGACATATTGTGCCTAGAAATGCCGCAGACGAAAAAGAAGATGTAGGCGAAAAAGCAAAAATGGAAGAGGAAGGAAATTAAATCTATTCTCATTTTCATAGATGCAAAAAGGTGATCCGGTTTATTTCGGATCACCTTTTTTATGTTTTGAGTAAAAATTTAACTCTGAGTTAAATTTTATCTCAAAAAAAGACTATAATTCAAAAAAAGGCTATAATTTTATGGTGAATATTGTTTGATAATCATTTTTAGTATAAAAGCCATGACAAAAAGAATAAAAAAAGTAGCCGTACTTGGCTCTGGTGTGATGGGATCTGGGATAGCATGCCATCTTGCCAATGCCGGTCTCGAAGTATTGATGCTTGATATTTTACCAGGTGATCTGAATGATAAAACCAGCCTGATAAAGGCAGCACGTAACAGGATTGCAGACACTGCACTGCAGACAGCTATAAAATCAAAACCGGCACCTCTATATGATATTGATTTTGCTTCGAGGATCACTACTGGCAATTTTACAGATGATATGGAAAAGATCACTTACTGTGACTGGATCATAGAAGTAGTAGTAGAAAGACTGGATATAAAAAAGCAAATCTTCGAAAAAGTAGATGCGCTTCGCAAAGCGGGTTCTCTTGTCACTTCCAATACTTCAGGAATCCCTATCTCACAGTTGGCTGAAGGAAGATCAGATGATTTTAGAAAGAACTTTTGCGGAACACATTTTTTCAACCCTGCCAGATATATGGCATTGTTTGAAGTCATTCCACACACAGATACGGATGCAGATGTAATTGCTTTCTGGATGCACTATGCAGAAGTCTTTCTCGGTAAAAAAGCAGTATTGTGCAAGGATACCCCAGCGTTCATAGCCAATAGGATCGGGTTTTACAGTGGTACTAAAGTTAGTGAGTTGACACAAAAATATGATCTGACAATAGAGGAAGTGGACAAAATCACAGGTGAGCCAATAGGTTGGCCCAACACAGGAAGTTACAGATTACTGGATCTGGTGGGAGTAGATACTTCTGTAAAAGTTACCAAAGGTGTCATAGACAACTGTCCAAATGATGAATATGTCAAAATTATTCAATCCCGTCCCGTACCAAAAGCGACTCAGTTTTTGATAGATAACCAGTTTTTGGGAGATAAATCAGGACAGGGTTTTTATAAAAAAACGGAACAACGAGATGAAAAAGGCGGAAGAATCATCCTGGCTCTAGATCTGCATACGCTAGAATACAAACCTGCACAAAAGACAATGATACCCGTAGTAGGTATTGCCAAAAAGGTGGAGCTAATGGACAAAAGGCTCAAAGAAATAATGGCATCTGATGACAAATCAGGTCAGTTTGTAAAAGATTTGCTTTGTGGTATGATGGTGTATGCTGCCAATCGTATCCCTGAGATAAGTGATAATGTGTACAGCATAGACAATGCCATGAAAGCCGGATATGCATGGGGATATGGACCGTTTGAATATTGGGATATGATAGGAATAGAGGAGACTGCCACAATGGCTACATCACTAGGTGAGTCCGTCCCGAACTGGATTAATGATATGATTGCCAAAGGAATAAGATCATTTTATATCTCAGAGGGAGGAAAACGAAAGTACTACGATCTTGCTTCTGGATCATATCAGGTTATTCCTGGCACAGAACTGAATATTCACTTGGACAACTACAGATCCACAGCTCCGGTTTACAAAAACTCAGAGTGTATCCTTCATGATATAGGTGATGGTGTATTATGTTTTGAATTTATCACTAAGTCCAATGCCATCGGTGAAGGCATAGGTCAAGGGGCAATAGAAGCGCTCAATATTGCTCAAAATGGTGATTGGGCTGGTATAGTGATAGGTAATAATGCTAAAAACTTTACAGTAGGGGCCAATCTTATGAACGTAGCGATGTTTGCTGTACAAAAAGACTTCGCCAAACTGGAAGAAATGGTCAATGGTTTTCAGCAAGTCAATATGGCCATGCGCTATGCCCCTGTGCCTGTAGTTGCAGCCACGCAAGGATACGTATTTGGCGGAGGATGCGAAATCCTCATGCACTGATGCTGCCATTTGCCATGCAGAATCATACATCGGGCTTGTAGAAGTAGGTGTCGGTTTGATACCCGGAGGCGGGGGTACTAAAGAGTTTGCTGTCAGAGCATCAGATGCTTTTTTCGAAGGAGACGTGCAGATACCAACTCTGGTAGAAAAACTCAAAGTCATCGCTACAGCAACCGTCTCTACATCCGCACATGAAGGCTTTAAACATGGGTATCTTCTGCATGACAGAGATGTGGTAGAAATGAATCTGGGAAAAGTACTGAGCTCCGCCAAAGCCAAGGTGCTGGAACTGGCAAGGCACTATACAGCACCGGTACACAAAGAGGTTACTGTATTGGGTCGAGGGGGGCTGGGCACGCTTTATACCGCTCTTAATGAGTTTTATCTTGGTAAATATATGTCAGCTTATGACCTGGAAATAGCAAAAAAAGTAGCTTATGTCCTTTGTGGTGGCGACCTGACAGGCCAGCAAAAAGTGTCCGAGCAGTACCTTCTGGACATCGAGAGAGAGGCTTTCCTGCAATTATTGGGCAATCAGAAAACGCTGGACAGAATCCAGTATTTGCTGATGAATAACAAGCCACTGAGAAATTAATTGTGTACCTAAAATCACTTAACATCTAAAATCAGAAGCAAAAATGAATGCATATATCATAAAAGGATTCAGATCAGCAGTAGGCAAAGCCAAAAAAGGAGGGTTTCGCAACTACAGATCAGATGACCTGGCTGTGGACATACTCACATATCTGGCCTCACAAGTGCCCCAACTCGATCCCAAAGAAATAGATGACGTCATAGTAGGTTGTGCCAATCCTGAAGGCGAACAAGGATTACAGGTAGGCAGACTGATAGCTGCCCGTGCCCTTGGTAAAGAAGTACCTGGGATGACCATCAACAGATACTGCGCATCTGGTCTGGAAGCCATAGCTATTGCCTCCGCAAAAATAAATGCGGGCATGGGCCACTGCTATGTGGCAGGTGGTGCAGAATCTATGTCTCTCTTGCCTATGACCGGATACAAGCTTACCCCAAGTTATAAAGCAAGCATGGATAATATCAATTATCATGTAAGCATGGGTCATACAGCAGAAGCCGTTGCAGAAAAATATAACATCACACGATTACAGGCAGACGAGTTTTCTGTTAGGTCTCATGCCCTGGCGGCAGCAGCCATCAGGGATGGTAAATTCAAAGATGAAATCGTACCTGTCACGGTGACAGAAGTATTGGTGGAAAATGACAAAAGAGTAGAAAAATCATACATTGTAGATACCGATGAAGGCGTGAGATCTGACACTACTCTGGAAGGTTTGTCCAAGCTCAAACCGGCATTTAAACTTGGTGGTACGTCTACTGCCGGAAATTCGTCCCAGACTTCGGATGGTGCTGCTTTTGTGCTTGTCATGAGCGAAGAAATGGTCAAAAGACTCGGTTTGTCGCCTGTAGCAAGGCTGGCATCGTGTGCTGTAGGCGGTGTCGATCCTCTTTATATGGGTATCGGACCAGTAGTAGCCATTCCCAGAGCATTAAAACAAGCAGGTCTTACACTCAATGATATCAGCCTTATCGAACTCAACGAGGCATTTGCTGTACAAGCCCTAGCCGTCATGCAGGAGGCAGGTCTCAATCCAGACATCGTCAATGTCAATGGTGGTGCTATTGCTTTGGGCCACCCCTTGGGTTGTACAGGTGCAAAATTAAGTATACAAATCATAAATGAACTCAAAAGGCGCAATCAGAAATATGGTATGGTGACAGCCTGTGTCGGTGGTGGACAGGGTATAGCAGGTGTAATAGAGAGACTGGACTAAGTATATAATCATACATCACCGGGCCCTGATTATTTTTATAATACTCAGGGCTTGTTGTTTAATTTTACTCTGATATGATATGCATCACTACCATAGAGTTTAAAAAATTTTATCTTTGTTATCTAATAAAACTGAAGCATTATCAAAAAAATTCTCATTATAAGATTTTCATCCATAGGTGATGTGGTACTCACTACTTCTGTAGTTAGATGTATAAAAAAGCAACTCAATGCAGAGGTCCATTTTCTTATCAAACCGGATTTTGCTCATGTCATTCATGAAAATCCATATATTGATTTCATACACCATCTCAAGAAAGACACCAATGAAACCATTGAGTCATTAAAAAATATCGGATTTGATTTAGTCATCGATCTTCAGAAAAATATAAGATCTGTCAGAATTTGTAATGCCCTTGGTGTAAAAACAATAACTTACAGCAAACTTAATGTACAGAAATGGATGGCCGTAAATCTGAAAATAAATAAGCTTCCAAAAAGCAAACACCTCGTAGACAGATATTTTGATGCTTTATCTGAGGTAAGTATTAAGGATGATGGAGAAGGTTTGGATTATTTTATCATGCCTGAAGACGAATATGATGCTCAGGAGTTAATAAAAGGATTTTCAGGTTTTCAGGGTTTTAGTTTAGGGGCAACATATTTTACCAAGAGGATCCCAAAAGAAAAATGTATAGAGATTATCGCTCAGTATAATCATCACACTATTTTGCTGGGAGGCACTGATGTGCATGACCTGGCAATGGAGATTGCCATTCTATTTCCCGAAAAAGTAGTCAATTTCTGCGGAAAGGTAGGATTGGGTGTCAGTGCCGGCATTGTAAAGCATGCCCAGAAAGTCGTGACTGGAGATACCGGCATGATGCATATTGCAGCTGCCTTACAAAAGGATATTTCAGTCCTTTGGGGCAATACTATTCCGGAGTTTGGTATGTATCCGTATTATGGCTCAAAAAATCCTTCCAGACACAAAAACCTTCAGGTAGATGGACTTTCATGCCGACCTTGCTCTAAATTGGGATTCGATCATTGTCCAAAAGGGCACTTCAGATGTATGATGGATATTGCCATAGAATGATATTACAGATATAGATTAATGTTAGCCCCTGTCCAGTAATCTGGCTGTAATCCTCAGAAATTCTGTTTCCGAAATCAGGCCTACGAGTTCTTCCCCGTTGACTACAGGAAGACATCCTATTTTATTGGATCTCATTAATTTCATTGCCTCCAGAATATTGGTTTCCTGAGTGACAGTCACCGGTTCTTTTATCATGATGTCAGAAACCAAGACTGTTTTTTTGGGGTGCTGTTTATTTTTAATATAATGCCTGAGTACCTGTCTTGCAGTCACTAACCCTACCAATTTACCTTTACTATCCTCTACCGGGGTATATCTGATCGTATTCCAATCCATCAGCTCGGCTACAAAATCTACTATATCATCTTTCTGTACAGTAAATAAGTCCGTCAGCATAAATTCTGAAACTTTTAGGTGTGATGGCCTGTACATTTTAAGATCATCAATATTGGGCAACTCCCAATCATGAACAGGCTTATTGGACTTTTGATTGGCAATCATGGTAGCTGTCAAAACACTTAATGCCTCATCTGTATTGGAGTTTTCGTGGAGCTTAGTAAATGCCCTGAGCATCCATCTGGCTCCTGTCATGTGTTTTTCTGCCCGCATACGGATGACATTCAGGTATTTTTCTATATCATTTTGGTCCACATTTCTGGATTCCAGTCCTTTTCTGGCTATTGGCAACAGTTGTAAGATCAAATCTTCAGCTGATATTTTTTCATCATTAAACCATGTAAACTTCGAGTCTATACCAAATTTTGCGGCCTTTCCAAAGTTATCTCTGGCATCTACAAAGGACATTTTGGTTCGTATATCATCTAACTCCATACTCATACCTATCATACAACCAAGCCAAAAACAAGCATTGGCTACTTCATCCAGCACTGTAGGTCCGGATGGTAAAATACGGTTTTCGATTCTGAGGTGCGGCTTTCCGTTTTCACTAATACCATAGCAAGGTCTATTCCATCGGTACACTGTACTGTTATGTACCTGCAATGCCCTCAACTTAGGTACATTTCCCTCTTTGATCATATTGAGGGAGTCTTCCTCTACATCGCTGCTCAACAACACCCTGAAACGGGCTATATCTTCACGGTAAATCTCCAGGATAGAATCATGCAGCCAATCCCTTCCGAAACTGACCCTTGGGCTTCTTTCGCGCATATGGTCATGTGTAGTCCTCGTATCCAGTGATTGCTGAAATAAGGCGATCCTCGTTTCATGCCATAATCGTTTGCCAAAAACTATCGGACTGTTGGCAGAAATAGCCATCATAGGCCCTGCCAAAGCCTGAGCAATGTTGTACATTTTTACAAAATCATCAGGAACAACCTGCAGGTGTACCTGAAAACTTGTATTGCTTGCTTCGAGCAGTGGTGAGGAGTGTTTGACCAACAACTCATCAATACCAACAATTCTCAATTCATACGACTGACCTATAAGTTGCTTATTAAGTGCCTCCATTAAGGCAAAATATCGCTTTTTGGGTGTCAGATTTTCCATCTCCAGATGGTACTTCCTCAAGGTAGGCAGTATACCTGTCAGGACTATTGAAGTGTTCATGGTATCCAGCACTTCCTGTATTTTGTCCAGTTTATCAGTGTTTTCGTTTTCCAGCAGTGCAAAACAGTCTTTTTCAAACACCCGAGGTTCAATATTGGTCTCCAAATTAAACTTAGCAAGCTCTGTCTCGACCCAGGGATAATGTTGCATTTTGTCCAGAGCCTCCATAGCAACTAGGGATGGTTTAAAAGTATCTTTATCTACCATCACCATTTCTTGTTCTGCTCCGATCCTGATGATATCCGATTCAAACCAATCATTGTTTAGCATATACTCCAATGCATTGACGTCATTCAAAAGTGACTTAACAAATTTTTGCATTTGTTTCTGATCATTGACTAAAGATACTTTCTGCTCTCCCATATTTTCTTCAAATGATTTTTATAAGAATTATTTTATTAGTCCATCAAAAACAGGACCAAAATAAAGTGCAATATAGGTTACCGAAGATAATTCAACCTTAAATCCATCATAATATTTTTCACAAAAGTAATATACCTTTTTTGCTATACTGAATTTTGCAAAATACCCTTTCTTTTATAAGACGAAATTCAACATTAAACGAAGAATTAGTGAGTGCAATGTTTAAAATAATTTTTGTAGTGGTTTATTGTAAACTTTCCTGATTTTTAAAAGTTTATTTGCAATATATCTGCCCTAATTTTTGTTATATCTACAAGTAAATAAAAATAAATTGTTCAGAAATTTTGCATATTCGCTTCTATTAATATCTGTTTTGGCTTCTTGCGAAAAAGAAACTGTCGTGAGATATCAAGCAGATATGGATGCAGAGTTTGATCTTCCTACCGGACTCAATACCGTAGAAACACACTATTTTATTATCCGTGATGTCCCGACCAATTATAAATTAAATGCAGACCTGAAAGGGGTAGATACATCAAGTATTTTTAATGTACAAGCATCCAAAGGCTTGTTAAAATCAAAATTTGGGGGTGTGGACTTTGATTTTATTAATCGGATTTCTGTTTATGCGGTGTCAAAAAAAGATCCATCAAAAAAAAGGGAAATGTATTACCTTGAATTTGTACCAGTCAGCACAGGACCAGAATTAAAGATGCTCAGCAGCACCACCCAACTCAAAGAAATTTTGCGCGATGAGCTTATAGATATGGAAGTAAGAATCAATCTAAGGAGTTTTACTACATCTGCTATACGTGCAAGACTCGAATTTGGATATGCTGTATTTTAATTATCAAGACAGAGTATGAGTGAAGGGCATGAAAATATAAGGTATATGGTTGAATTCATTATTCCGGATGACTTCACAGAAGAAATGTCTGAAACCATAGCGCATCAAAGACTAAAAGTAGATTATTACTTTTATAACGGAAAATTGCTGGCATATACTCTGGCTGCAGACCGAAGCAAACTATGGGCTATTTTTGTATGTCACTCTGAAGCCGAATTAGTCAATCTTATTGAGAATCTGCCCATGACAAAATTTATGGATTATACCTATCACCAGGTACTTTTTCACGAGATGGTTACTAAGTTTCCAACTTTTTCTCTCAACTAAAAGCTCTCATTAAAGTCATTTTTGGTTAAATCTGCAAATGGAATATTACCTTTGCAGCTAAATTTTTGTTTAAATCATATGTTACACAACATCAATCCCACAACAACTTCTGCTTGGCGCAAACTGATAAAGCACCACAAATCCATAAATAGTGTAAAAATAAAGGAGCTTTTCGAAAAGCAGGATGACAGATTTGAAACGTTTTCTATTACTTCAGGAAATATGCTCCTGGATTATTCAAAAAATATATTGACTGAAGAATCTTTATCATTGTTGATAAAACTAGCTAAAGAATGTAAACTCAAGGATGCAATAGAGGCAATGTTTTCAGGACAAAAAATCAATGTCACCGAAAATAGAGCTGTACTACACACTGCTCTGAGAAATAAATCCGGTCAACCGGTATACTCAGACAATAAAAACATAATGCCAGAAATCAAAGCCGTTCAGATCAAAATGAAGCAATTCTGCTCTCAGGTCATTTCAGGCAAATGGAAAGGGTACACAGGGGCGCCTATCACTGACATTGTAAATATAGGTATTGGGGGCTCTGACCTTGGTCCAGTAATGGTAACAGAAGCTTTAAAGCCATATAAAAGTCGCCTGAATGTCCATTTTGTATCCAATATAGATGCCTCGCATATAGCTGAAGTTACAAGAAATCTGGACTTGAAGACTACGATGTTTCTCATTGCTTCCAAGACTTTTACTACTCAGGAAACCATGACAAATGCATATACCGCCAGATCTATGTTTCTGGAAGTAGCCAAAGATGAAGCTCATATCAAAAAACATTTTATAGCCCTCTCCACCAATCAGAAGGAGGTAGAAAAATTTGGTATCGATCCTGAAAATATGTTTGAATTCTGGGATTGGGTTGGAGGTAGGTATTCTCTCACGTCAGCCATAGGACTTTCTATTGCTTTGGCTATAGGATTTGAAAACTTTGATGCGCTGCTCAAAGGATTTCATACTATGGACAAACATTTCAGGAAAACACCATTTGACAAAAATATACCTGTCATCCTGGCTCTTATTGGCATTTGGTATACAAATTTTTTTGGTGCTGAATCAGAAGCTATTCTTCCTTACGATCAGTATCTCCATAGATTTGCTGCATATTTTCAGCAGGGGAACATGGAGAGCAATGGTAAAAGTACTGACCGAAACGGTCAGTCTGTCAACTATCCTACCGGACCAATCATATGGGGTGAACCAGGAACCAACGGTCAGCACGCCTTCTACCAGTTAATACATCAGGGTACAAGACTCATTCCTTGTGATTTTATAGCACCTGCTGTTTCTCACCATCCTATTGGTCATCATCATACATTGCTCATGTCCAATTTTTCGCTCAGACACAGGCGCTTATGTGGGGGAAAACAAGAGATGAAGTTATTTCTGAATTTGAAAAAGCCGGTAAAAAACCAGAAGATTATTTACCACTAGTCCCTTTCAAAGTTTTTGAGGGCAACCGCCCAACCAATTCAATCCTTGTCAAACAAATAGATCCTGAAACCCTCGGCCAGCTTATCGCTATGTATGAACATAAAATATTTGTGCAGGGTGTCATATGGAATATATACAGCTTCGACCAATGGGGTGTAGAACTTGGGAAACAGCTTGCAGGCAAAATCGTGCCCGAGTTGAGTTCTGCTGAAAAAACTAAGGTTTTCGATGGTTCCACCAATGGACTGATCAATGCATGGAAAGCCATGAAGCAGTAAGAAGCATTACTACAATATCCAAATTTAGCTGGCGTCTGCTTTTATAAAAATGCAGATAACTGATTATAAATAAGAAGTCTCTGAACAATTTCCAAAAAGTATTATTACTTGGTCAAAAGGTAAAGGCTTATGTTTATAAAATACAGAACTGCCATCATCAGCATATTTGTTTTATTTGCTATCATTAGTGGTTATTATACTACACAACTAAAATTCGGCTTTTCTTTTGAGCAATTTTTCCCCAAAGGAGATCCGGATCTTGAGTTTTATAAAAATTTTGCCAAAGATTTCGAGTCTGACGATAGTTTTCTACTTATTGGCATAGAAAATAAACCCACGGTTTTTGATTCTTCATTTTTGTCTCGTTTTCATGAGTTGAGTCTTGAACTCAGAAATATTGACTATATCACCAAGGTACAGAGTTTAACCATGATAGAGTCACCTGTCCGGACGCCTTTTGGAATTTCTACCATACCTCTCATACATATGGACAACCCTTCCTATTATGAGCAGGATAAAAAAACGGTGACTCAAGATGCCCGATTTGTTTACAATCTCATCGACAGCAATGCGACTTCTCTGGTGATAGCAGCAAAAACAAAGGAAAACATCGATATGGCTGAATCCAGAGTGCTGACCGATTCGGTGGATTCCTTGATAAATAAATTTGGTTTTTCGAGCCATGCCCACATTCTGGGACGGGCCTATTTCCAGCGTGAGCTTGTTGATTTTCAGATCAGAGAGATAATCATGGCATTTATTGCATCCCTAGTATTGGTTACACTGATCATGATCCTGATATATCGCAGACCCATAGGTATTTTAATTGCGTTGGGTAGTATAGCGCTGGGTTTATTGCTTTTTACAGGGTATCTGGGTTTTACAGGTACAGAGTTAAATGCCATATCTGCATTGTTTCCGGTGATCATGCTCATAGTGGGGTCATCAGATGTGATTCATATTTTTTCAAAGTATGTAGATGAACTCAACCATGGCAGAGATAAGGAACTGGCCATGCAAGTCACTATAAAAGAAATAGGTATGGCTACATTTATGACCTCGTTTACGACAGCAATAGGTTTTGCTTCGCTGATGACCTCAAGGCTACAAACCATCAGCGATTTCGGATGGAGTGCAGCTATCGGTGTAATGATAGCTTATGTAACAGTTATATTTTTTACTACTTCCCTGCTCTCCCTCTATGATAAAGAAAAAATTATCAAAGAAAATTATCACCATTCCCGATGGGATGCCATACTTGGGAAAATCTTTTTTATCAATGATAAGAAGCAGAAAAATATCTTTACAATTACTATTTTGCTCATGCTGGTTTTTATAGCTGGTATAACCCAAATCAGTACCAATTATAATATCGAAAACAATCTTCCACGTGGAGCCAAAGTCACTGAAGACTTTAAATTTTTTGAATCCAATTATGCAGGATTCCGGCCATTGGAGTTTGCAATAACTTCAAAAACAGATGAAAAAGCCGACGATTTCAAAATTCTCCAAGAGGTGGATAAGCTGGAAGAAAAAGTAAAATCTACAGGAGTCATCAAATCGTCGCTCTCTCTGGCTACCATATACCGGAGTATTAACAAAATGAACCATGCCAACAGTGATTCATTCTATGTGTTTCCTGAATCAGAAGAAGACTTCAATGCTTCCAAAAAACTGATAGATAATGTCATTAGCGAAGAGTCCAATATTCTGGTTAATGAATCCAAAACTAAAACAAGGATATCTGCCAGAATTACTGATATAGGCGCTGACAAAATAAAAGCACTTGGCACAGAATTAGACCATTGGGTAGATACCCACATTGATACTAGCCTTATATCTGTAAGACGCACCGGCACAGGCCTCATACTGGATAAAAATGCCGAATATGTGACCACTAATCTTTTGCAGGGAATTGTCATTTCCATTCTTATCATTGCTCTTTTGATGGGTTTCTTATTTGGTTCTTTTAAGATGTTGATCATAGCGCTCATTCCAAATTTGATACCTCTGTTCTTTGCTGGTGCTGTTTTGGGGTATTTTGGCATCGAACTGGATGCAGGGGTTGCTATTATGTTCACCATTATTTTTGGTATCGCTGTAGATGATACAATCCATTTTCTTACCAGATTTAAGATTTGTATCGCCAGTGGTTTGAGTCAAAAAGAAGCTATCAGAAAAACCATTTTTGAAACCGGAAAAGCTATCATTTTTACGTCAGTCATCTTGTTTTTTGGCTTTTTTACTATGATCTTTTCAGTAAATCCACCGACTTTTACTGTGGGTATATTGATATCAGTGACGCTCTTCAGTGCATTGATTTGTGATCTTTTGCTTTTGCCTGCATTGATCATGCGTTTTATAAAATAAAAAGCGCTACTTTACAAAAATGATCTCAGTGATCTTGTCGCCTTGCTGTATTTTGTGTACTACATCCATACCTTCTATCACTCTTCCGAAAATGGTATAATTGCCATCCAGATGAGGCGTGGCAGAGTGGGTTATAAACCATTGTGTGCTTTCGGTATGATTTCCGGCAGAAGCCATTCCTGCGAATCCCTCACTTTTAAAATAGGTTTGTGGTAATTCAGATCTGATTGTATAATCCATTGATCCATAACCATCGCCTCTGGGACATCCTGTCTGAATTACAAAATTAGGTACAACGCGATGGAAAACTTTGCCGTTATAAAATTTTTCATTGATCAGCTTTACAAAATTGGCTACAGTAGCAGGTGCTGTGTTTTTATCGAGCTGGATTCTGATAAGTCCCTGGGTGGTTTTGATGGCTGCTATACTGGAATCGCCCACTCCCTGCAGGATAGTCCAGTCTATGGGATGGTTGTATCCTACCTTTTCAGGTTTAAACTCCTGTCCTTCCATATAGGCAATACAGGATTTCAGCTCGTTGTATGCTTCTATTTCCTGAGGGAGTTTGAGTTTGGCAAGGGCATCTTTCATAAATGTCAGATCTTTAAGCCATTCCTTCCATTGCAAGGTGCTCTCTCTGAGTATGCTCGAAGCAACAGCTATTTGTCCTGCATCACCGGACGATACAGCCGTAGCCAGTGTATTGAGCATTTCTGCTTTTACTTTTCCGAATCCGTTGCCAAAAGCTTTAAAAAATAGTGGGCTTTTTAAGATGTTTCCGATACCTTCTAAAGTTGCAATTTTGACTATCTGATCCTTTTCGGTACTGTATATTTGCGCCAGTAACGCATAATTGTATGGATCCTTGCTGAGGGCATCTATATAAGCTGCTTTGCCATAAAGAGATGCTTCGTTTTTGATGTTTTTCTGGATGCGCTCCGAAAAAGCTACTTTGCTTTTAGTAAAATACAGCGCTGTATTTGCCAGTACAGCCCCGTTCATTTTTGCCCTCACTTGCCAGGGTATGGAAATGGTATCATAACTGGCATAAAGCGGAACATCTTCTATAAAACCATTGGTAGTCAGAATACTTGCAGCAGTCGAGGCTATATGCAGATTTTCGTTCTTCAGATGACTGATGACGATGTCTTTAATGTCTGCATACGGGAAATTGCCCAAAGCTCTCATTATATTACATTTGACCCTATAGTCCGTCTCTGCTATCATGGCAGTCTTCAAAGATGGAAGTAATTCTGGGTCTTTGGTTTTGCCAAATGCGGTAGCAATTGCCATTCGTATGTCGGGATTACGTTCTTTACTAAAAATATCTGTGAGCCTCACTTTGGATGTGCTCAGGTTGATATCCTTTGCTCGAGCCAGATACTGTGCGGCCAGGATTTTAATATCTTTTGGCACTGCATCCGTATATAATAAATCCACCATGCGGGAAGTTCCTTCTTCACAGGTGATGCTGCGTAAAGCCATCCTGAAGATGGCTCTGGCTTGACCCAATAATAAAAGAGTATCGGTGCTTCGATAGGTTTTGACAGTTGCCAATGCCTTCAAGTCACTTAGTGTGCCTGTTTTACCCACAGATTCCAGGATGTTGGCATTAAACAGATTGTTGATTTCCAAAGTATCTTTACCCCTGAAAAAACTAATAAGTCTATCTGTTATTTTTGGATCTGCTGTTTGTCCTATAGCATAAGCTGCTGCTGATCTCACTTGTAATACCGGGTCTTTGAGCATTATTATCAAAGAGTCATTGTTTTCAGCACCTTTTATAGACGAAAATGCTGTAATCGCCTGATACCTGTAAGCAGGGTTTTTATGCCTGAAATATTGGTATAACCCCTTGATATCTTGTTTGTCTTGAAGGTCAATGATTTTTTGCAATTCCGGATCGGACATAGAAATGTTAATATCCGTGATCTGATTGGAATTGTCAGGAACACACGAAGACCAAAAACAGCAAATCATCAAAGCTGTACATATAAAAATGACATTTTTCATCCGTTTATTTTTTAATTTGGTATTCACTGAATATTATTAACCTGTCACAGCTAGATTAACACCCTTAAAAAGCATCAAAATTAGTCTTTTTTCATCAATAGGAGCTAATAAAGTCTTATCTTTGCCAACCTTATTATAAAAAATCAATGGGTAAAAAGTTAATTACCAAAGAGATTATCAACAGAAAGGCAAAATTTGAGTTTAGCTTCATACAGCAGTATGAATCAGGGCTTGTATTGACCGGGACTGAAGTAAAAGCACTCAGACTGGGCCTCGCCAATCTCAATGACGCTTACTGCCTTTTTGATCATGGCAATCTTGTAGTCAAAAATATGTTTATCGCCGAGTACGATCACGGAACCATATATAATCATGACTCTCGTAGAGACAGACGACTACTACTAAAAAAAGCTGAATTGAAAAAACTGGAACGAAGGGTGACTGAAAAGGGGTACACCATTGTCCCTTACAGGTTATATTTTACAGACAGAGGTTTTGCCAAGCTGGAAATCGCTCTGGCTCAAGGTAAAAAAGCTTTTGATAAAAGGGAAAGTATAAAAGAAAGAGACAGCAAACGCGATATGGACAGGCTAAAAAAAATTAAACTATAATTAATTAGCCCTTGCTGAGCGCTAGTTGTAACCTGCTACGAGCGCAGCATAAGAAATATAGTTTTAACCGCTGCCTTCATAAATTTTAATACAGGTTGTGTATTCATCATAATCCTCATATCATCCTCCCAGCTGCTGCTCTGATCCAGAAAACGGAAAATATGTTGAATGTTATTACTCCTGAATATGGAAGTAAATATTTCTGATCCTGTATTATTATCATCATAAAGTACTTTCAGAAAAATCAAATCAAAATACCAGTGTCTGGTTCGTTGGTGAAAAGACTTGAAGTTTTTTTCCTTTTTAAGAAAATCGATCAATAATTTTGTAGTTTTCGTAGTATTTGCAAAAGTGTATCCCGTACTTGCCTTCGTCCATCCCCCGGCACTACCTATGTACATGACCCGAGAAGTGTTGTGTATTTCGAATGGATAACACGTCATGGGAATATTGCCCTGTTCTTTTTCAATGATACTATATTCCTGAATTCCCTTTTTTAGAAGATATGCGCTGATTTCCTGTTCATATTCTTCTACTGACAGCAGCGTTTCAGAAAAAAGGGTGTATTCGACCAGTGCTTCAGTGGATGAAACCGGTAGCATGTACATGAACCTCGTATTGCCTTTTTGGGGTATGTCAAAATCCATAAAAGTGGCCTTGAATTCATTGAATTCAGGGGTCGGTGTCTTGATAAACCATCCTATAAAATGTTGTTTTAAATATGGATATTCCGGTTTGCTTTTGATGATTCCTGCATCAAAAATGCTGCTAAAAGCTTTGTTGCCCACAAATGAATGTGATTTTGTAATAACAACCACCTCTGTCTCAGCCTCCCTAATTTCAACTATTTTGTCCTTTACAATCTTGAATCCTGCATGCTTATGTATATGCTGATACATATACTGATACAGGTTTTTACTACGCAACATCTTATACCTGTAATTCATAAGGTCCACAGTAGTGCTAAAAGACGGACTTCCGAAATAAATTTGGCCCCATTCTTTTGTCAGCAAATGATCCCACTCCCCTGGTCCCTCTTCCCAGTAGCACCATGTTTTGTCATTTTCTGTTTTGTAGTCTTTATCAATGATCAGAATTTTTTTATTTTCAAAATAGGGATCTGTACTCATCCTGTAAGCCAGCATGAGGCCTGATGCACCGGAGCCACATATGATAAAATCGTATGAAGACATGAAAGATAAAATAAAACATCCTAACTTTAATAAGCCAAAAAAGTTTTAATCATTACTGCCTGAAATTGTTTTTATAACAGAATTAACTATCATCAAGCTTGCAAAAAAGCGGCTATAGCATCTTTGGCAAAATCTGAAAGTATGAGGCGTCCGCTCATCTCAGCTCTTTGTTCCAGGTGCAAATCCCAATGATCAGTGCCTTCCCAAAAGATTTGTTTTAGCTGCATGAGTGCTGACGGATTTTTTTTCACCAAATCAGAGGTAAAATGATCAATGTAAGCATCCAGCTGTTCCACAGTATCAAAAACTTCAGTGAATAATCCTTTTTGTTTTCCCCATTCAGCAGTCTGCCATTCGGTAGCATTGATAGCCATCTGACTGAATGCAGAAAGGCCAATTTTGCGCTCCACTGCTGGTCCAATGACAAATGGCCCTATCCCCACTGCCAGTTCTGAAAGCCGGATAGATGCATACTTGGTAGCCATACTGTAGTCACAGGCAGCGGCAAGACCGACACCTCCTCCTACTGCTTTGCCGTGCACACGACCAATGACTATTTTCGGGCATTTGCGGATAGCATTGATAACACCTGCAAAACCCATAAAAAATTTCTTACCTGTTTCAAAATCCTGAATAGATGACAGTTCATTAAAACTGGCACCTGCACAAAATGATCTATCGCCCTCACTTTTCAGTATAATCAATATTGTATTTTCGTCTGCACCCGCTTGATTTATATGAGATACCAATTCAGCGAGTAGATGGCCTGGTAAAGAATTCTGAGCTGGATGAAAGAACTCTATCGTAGTGATATGGTTATCAAAGTGAGAGGTGATGTATCCGTTTGACATATTTGTCTGTTTTTTGTTTATTTAAAAGGTTTTAGATGCAGAAAAAATCCTACTTTTTCTTTTATTGATTTGCCTTCATCTTCACCATAGTCAAAATTGTCGCTATGGCTACTGTCTCACCGGTCTCGTCATATACATCGACGAGCCACTTGACTATTCCTTTGGTGTAATCTTCGTCATCGCGTTTTTCCTGAGCTATTTTCTCTTTGACGGTGAGTCTCACCCCGATAGTCATACCTGGATATACAGGCTTGGTGAACCGGCATTCTTCTAATCCATAGTTTAGCATTACTGGGCCCTTAGCAGCATCTACAAATAGTCCAGCAGCAGCAGACAAGACAAAATATCCATGAGCCACTCTCTGGGTAAAAGGTGTCCCATCTAGTGCAGTGGCATCAGTATGAGCATAAAAATGGTCCCACGATACATTGGCAAAATTGACAATGTCGGCATCTGTTACTGTACGTTTATGGGTTACCAGTGTTTCGCCTATTTCCAGCTCATCAAAATATTTTTTAAATGGATGTTTTACTTCTTCAATGAAATTTGCCGCCATATTGGTATTGCTGCGTGATATGGGACAATGTAGTAGGCGTACCTTGGATAGCGCATCGTTGCATATAGTGCTTGACACCCCGCATACCACCCATCTCTTCGCCTCCACCTGCCCGTCCGGGTCCACCATGTACCAGCAAGGGCATAGGCGATCCGTGACCTGTGCTTTCGGCTGCTGATTCTCTGTTCAGAACGAGGATTCTACCGTGGTGAGTGGCTGCATGGATTACGTAGTCTCTGGCTATTTTGTTATCAAAAGTCACAATACTGCTGCACAGAGATCCTTTTCCTTTTCTGGTAAGCTCTATGGCATCCTCCAGATCATTGTACGGCATTATGGTAGATATAGGGCCGAATGCTTCAATATCATGTGTGCCAATATTCTTAAACGGAAAGTCATTTCGCAACAATACCGGAGGCATATAAGCTCCTTTTTCTTTAGCCCCATGGCTGACTTCAAATCCTTCGAGATCGCCATATACTATTTCCGAAAAAAGCATTAGCTCGTTGAGTTTGCCTTTGACTTCTCTCACCTGTTCCTGTCCGGCCAGGGCTCCCATTCTGACACCTTCCTTACGTGGGTCACCGATGGCTAATCCTGATAGGGCTTTTCCAATGGCTATTTGTGCATCTTCAATAAAAGCCTCAGGTACCATGATCCTACGCACTGCTGTACACTTCTGTCCACACTTGACCGTTATTTCTTTTCTCACTTCTTTAATAAAAAGATCGAACTCAGGACTTCCCGGAGCTGCATCACTGCCGAGAATGATGCTATTCAGGGAGTCTGCTTCCATATTGAATGGTACGGCTTCTCTTATGATATTGGGATTAGATTTGAGTTTTATGCCTGTGGCAGCTGAACCGGTAAAGGTCACTACATCCTGGTAGTTGACATGATCCAATAGTGTGCGGGCATTGCCACATATGAGCTGAAGGGCGCCGTCCGGGAGAATACCTGAAGTAATGATATCTCTTACTACCGATTCTGTCACAAAAGATGTCAAAGTAGCGGGTTTTACTATGGCAGGCATTCCTGCAAGCCAATTGACTGCACATTTTTCCAGCATACCCCACACCGGAAAGTTGAATGCATTGATATGTACTGCCACTCCTTCTTTAGGTACAAGTATGTGATGACCCATAAATGTGCCACCTTTACTCAGTCCGACCGGGTCTCCCTCTGCAAAATAGGGTAAATCCGGAAATTTACGCCGAAGACTCGCATTGGCAAAAAGATTTCCGATACCACCCTCAATATCTATCCAGGAGTCTACACGGGTCGCTCCTGTTTTATAGCTGGATTCGTAATATTTTTCTTTGCGTTCCATGAGATACATAGCCAAAGCTTTCAACATCCTGCCTCGCTCCTGAAAAGTCATCCTACGCAGATTTTTATTGCCCGTCTTTCGGCCATAATCCAGCATGGCATCGAAATCCAGTCCGTCACTACTGGCTATTGCCACCTCTGCTCCGGTACTGGCATCATATAAAGTCTGTCCTTGTCCGGTTCCTTCAACCCATCTCCCTACTGCAAAATTGTATAACTTCATGGCTTGTAATATGAAATGATTAAGATATAAATTATTAGGCTTAAAAAAAAGTGACTCTATTATTTACTCTCTCCCAAATGTTTGGCAGCAGCCTCCAATTCATCATAAAAATCCTGTCCTTTATAACGAATGACGGCATCCTTAACAAATCTATAGAGTGGTACTTTTTCTTTTTTTCCCTTTGTACAGGCTGCTGCACATATATCCCATCTGTCATAATTCCAGGCTTCGAATCCCACAATGTCGTTTTTAGATACCCTAATCGGATATAAATGACAGGATATAGGCTTTTGGAAAGGGATTTTGCCTTCATACCATGTTTTTTCAATGCCACAGACGGAAATACCCAGTTCATTGGTGGTGAGAAATACACAGGCCCCATCGTCATGACAGCTTGTGCCCCAGACCTTAGGTTTTTTGTAATAAGTAAATCCCGTACCGTCCTCCTTGATTTTTGCTACTGATCTTTCCGGAAGGTTAGAGAATATAATATCTATATATTGATGTATATATTCCATTTCCTTTGCATCAACGGGTGCACCATAGTCACCTTCGGTACAACAAGCACCTTTGCAGGCAGTCAGATCACAATGAAATTTTTCTTCTATGATCTCTTCACTGATGAGTATGTCTTGAATGACGAGCATGCTATGGATATTTATTTTTTGGATATCAATGAATGTAGCTTTTCCAGGTCTCTTACCAGGAGTCGCTTGCGGTCAAATTGTATTATATTTTCGCTTCTAAGCTCATTCAATATCATAGTAACTGTCTGACGGGAAGTGGCAGTCAGGCTGGCTATATCCTGATGGGTTAAAAAATTCCTTAAAACCCATTCGTATCCCACACGTTGCCCTTTTTTACGAATGCTGTTGACTAAAAATTCAATGATCCTTGTTTTGGAATCATTAAAAACGAGTGATTCTAACTTGCCTTCCATTTCCATTACACGATCTCCCATCAATTTCATCATCAGCATACTAAGGGCTGGTAAGTCGTGCATCAGTTTTTGAAGCATCTCTAGCGTAAATACTGCCAGGGATGATTCCTCTGCAGCAAATCCAAAATCTTTTCTTTTCTGATCCTTCAATATAGATATCTCACCGAAAACATCACCTCTTTCCAGTATGGCTGTTATAACTTCCTTATCTCCGTCTCTATAAGTACCAATTTTGATTTTGCCGGAAAGAACAAAATAAATTCTGTCTGACTTTTCTTCCGGCAAATAAATGTATTCTCCCTTTTTAAAAAATTTTTAACCCCTTCAAATGCACTTTCTATACTTTTATCAGCTTTAAAGACACTGTCCAGGTCTATATTTTCTGCATACCATAAGGATTGTTCTTTCATCAGACCTCAGTATCTAGTTTAAGCCCAAATTTTTTTGTAAATGATCCCAGGCTTGGGTTTTTTTCCAGCATGTGGATGTACTTTTCTTTTTGAGTCATAATCGTTACCGGTTTGTTTTCTTCAAAATTCGGAAACAAGGATTTATCTATTTCTATGTCAAAAACAAGATCACTTACCCCAAGATCATTACGTAACTGGTTCAACAGATTAGACTCCTGTAAAATCATATCTTTTGATACCTGTGTGGGTACCCTGACAGATATGGTCTTGTCTGAAAGCTCGATGATTGCCAGATTGAGGGCAGATTGTACACTTTTTGAAGGATTGTTTTCGGCATATTGACTCCAGATTTTTTTTACCAGGTCTATATGTATATTTTTCCTTGCCTCCGCTTTGGTTATTTCTGCTTTACGTATATTTTCTCTGATGGCATCAATACTGGATAGTCCCGCGGAAATGGATGGGGCAGACTTTTCTACAAGAACTGATTTGCTTTCCTGCGTTGGTGGAGTATTTATTTTTTGTTTTTGATCCTGTAAGACCCCTGACACCGGAGGTATAGTAGTTGACTTATTATCTATCGGTTCATCCTTTGTACTTTCGTTCAGGAATTTAGTTTTTTTTTCCTGAGTTTCGGGTTTTCCGAAAATATCTGCATCTACTGCCCTACTTAGAAAAGTGAGTTTACTTAGGGCGAGTTCTACGTGCAATCTTTTGTTTTTAGCCCTGGCCAGGTCAATATCACATTGATTTAAAATGCTAAGTCCTGTAAGTAAAAAAGATGTTTTAGCCAGCGAAGTCTGGTTTAAGTACCGCTTTTTAAGGTCTTCACTCACCTCCAGTATTCCTATGGTAGCGGGAATTTTAGCTATCAGCAGGTCTCTGAAATGCTCCTCCAGTCCGACTACAAAATGTTCAGCATCAAACCCAAGTCTGACAATTTCATTGAGAGTAAGTAACACTTCTGCGATATCTTCTCTAAAAAATGCATCAGTGATTTTAAAATAATACTCGTAATCCAGTAAATTAAGATTAGCTACCACATCCTTATACGTAATAACATCCCCTGACGAACTACAAATTTTGTCAAAAATAGTCAAGGCATCCCGCATAGCTCCATCAGCTTTATTGGCTATGGTATGCAGTGCTTCGGTTTCGGCTTTGATACCCTCTCTTTCACAGATTTTTTCCAATTGGATGATGGTATCAGATATCTGTATTCTTTTGAAATCAAATATCTGGCATCTGGATAAAATGGTAGGTATGATCTTATGTTTTTCTGTAGTAGCCAGTATAAAAATTGCATGAGAAGGTGGCTCTTCCAGTGTTTTTAAAAAAGCATTGAAAGCTGATGTGGAGAGCATATGCACCTCGTCTATTATGAATACTTTGTATTTGCCATGTTGCGGCTGGAATCTAACCTGCTCTATAAGTGTACGGATGTTATCGACGCTGTTGTTGGAGGCGGCATCCAACTCCAGGATATTAAAAGAAGCGTTTTCATTGAAAGCTTTACAAGAAGAACACTGATTGCAAGCCTCCACTTTGTTGATAGGCGTTTCACAATTTATAATCTTGGCAAGGATTCTGGCGCATGTAGTTTTTCCGACCCCTCGTGGCCCTGTAAAAGGAATGCATGTGCGAGGTGGTCTGTCTGTAAAGCATTTTTCAGTGTTTTTGCAACATGATCCTGTCCCACCACCTCATCGAAGGTAGTAGGGCGATATTTACGGGCTGACACAATAAAATTACTCATACTTTCAGATCATTCCTTAATTGCTGGCAGGATGTGATGCAAAGGTAGGAAAAAAGTTGGAACTTTTAGCTCCTAATTTTATACTCCTTTCTTCACAAATGTCGAGTTAAAAAATGAAATATTACCGGAATGGTCCTTTGCTTCTATCTTGAGTATGTGACTTCCATCACTTAGATCCTTTAGTGGTATTTCGACAATAGATGATTTGGCACTTAGAGTACTAATGGTAAAAACACCATCTATCCATACTTTATATTCTATGTCTTCAGCGTCTTCTCCTTTTGTGGAATAATTATCTTTAATCATAAATCGAAAAGCTCTTTTCTTCCCTGCCAAAGTATTAAAATCCACTATTTTGATGGTTGGTCCTACCGTATCATAATCGATGTGATATGTGCCAAAATCTGATACTCTGGCAGTTATGGAGCCATCTTTCCAGGTGCCTCCATAACTGGTACGCCCACCCTTGGTGCCGGTTCGGATGATGATTGCTTTTGACATTTTGTCGTCAAGAGGATATTCCGGCTTGATAGCAATGAAGATAGGTGTCCTGATTGGCTCATCTGTATCGTGAATCTGGTATTTTGTTTCTTTTCCTTCCTCTTCAATGGTCTGATAGCTCAATTTTATATTTCTGAACAAGCTGTTTTCACTAAAGAGCATGGTAAAATTTTTTTCCTTCAACTCATAGGGTTCTCCGGCCTGAATTTTCACCTTATATGGCCATGCCGTAGGATCCTGCATATTTTCTGAACGTCGCAGTAAAAATTGGACACTAGACCTGTTTTTACTAAAATCTTCTACATCTATACGAACTTTTCTATCTTTGGATGCATATACATTGATTAGCCCAGCGCCGTTATTATGTAAAAACTCCAATTTATTTCCGGGATACTTGTAACAAAGAGCAAATGTTTTACTTTCTTTTTTTCTGACACTATAGTCATAAAATCCAATGATGTTTTTTGTCTGATCGAATGAAACTTTGTCTAAATGATAGCTGTAACTCAGGCTGTCGTCTACATAGACATGAATACTATAAATCCCTAGCTTGTTGTGACTACCATCAGTCCTGTCATAAGTTTGCAATGCTATGCCGACTCTCCATGCCGGTACCTCTATTGGACTTGGAATGTTGACCGTGCCTCCTTGTATGGCATCCAGGGGTATTCTGATATCACAGACTTTGTGGAAGTCAGGGTCGAGACCATGTATAGCCATTGATACCAAAGACGGTGGCAGATTGTCAGGATTTTTCATACCGAACAATAGTGGGTTAATAGGTTTTTCTGTTTTTGTATCTCTGATTTCGAAGTGCAGGTGAGTTCCGAACGAATACCCGGAATTACCCATGATACCGATTATATCTCCCTTCTTTACAGGAAGAATATGAGGATCCAATAAAAAATCTACTTCAAAAGATTCTAATGCCATCTGATGCTGTCTCGCTAATGAAGATATGTTATCATTAAACCCTTCCAGGTGAGCATAAACAGATGTATAGCCCACATCCGGGTGATCTATGTATAAAACATTTCCATAACCGCCTGATGCTACCCTCAGGCGGCTGACATAGCCATCCGCTATACTGTATATTTTATCATTACCTTTAGAAGATGGTTTGATGTCGAGACCAGAATGAAAGTGTGTCTCTCTAAGCTCACAAAAATTTCCTGAAAGTTTGAAGTCATAGTCTACAGGACTGCGAAAATAGTTTTCTGCCAATTGCGCCGATTGTGAAAAACCGGTAAACACCAGCATCATACACTTCAACGCAATTACAATTCTTCTCTTAATGGTCACTCTTGGTATGTTTTAATTTTTCAAAATGGACAAAAATGTTTTCTCCATTTCATGCAATGCTGTTGTAGTGGTGGTCCTTTGCTGAATGATGTCATCAGACAATGCTCTAAAGGTGGCAGTTACTTTTTTATGAGAGAAAGCGATTTGCTGAAGCCTTATAATAGTTTGCCTCTCAAACCACTTTAGTTCCTGTAGTATACGCTTTTCATCCAACCTGCCGTTTGAACTGAGTATATTAACATAATCTAGTACGGCATCATAAACTGTATCTATTCCTTTGTTTTCCAATGCTGAAGTCAGGATCACCGGACATATCCATCCATGCGTATCATGATGAAATAAATGAATAGCATTTTGATAAAATGTTTTGGTTTGTTTAGCCAGTTCAGCTTGCACTCCATCAGCTTTATTGATGATAAAAATGTCTGCATTCTCTATGATTCCTCTTTTTATTCCCTGTATATCATCGCCTGCGCCAGGCTGTAGCAATAGAAGATTGACATCTGTGATATTGTCTACCTCTGTCTCAGACTGTCCTACGCCCACGGTTTCGACTATGACCATATCAAATCCAGCTGCTTCACAAAGATGAATACAATCCTTAGTAAATGCAGCAGTACCTCCCAATACACTGCCGGAAGGTGTAGGGCGGACATATGCTTCATGATGCGATGCAAGCATTTGCATACGTGTTTTATCTCCTAGGATGCTTCCTTTATTGAGCTGACTGCTGGGGTCTATAGCCAACACAGCGACTTTATGACCTCTTGATATCAGATATAAACCCATTGTTTCAATAAAGGTACTTTTTCCGACACCAGGAGATCCTGTAATACCAATTCGAATCGTCGACTTTGCCACTGCAGGTAATCCTGAGATGATTCTATTTGCCCAATCACGTTTAGTTTCATTCTGGCTTTCCAGCAAAGTAATGATTTCGCTTAATATAAACCTGTCACCATCCACTATCCCGTGCTGATAGTAGGTCAGATCTTTCATTTTTTTTGCAGTCCATGAAAAATCCGGATTGATGCCTGATTTAATATTATGAAGGTCGCTCATTCATTATGATTAACCCCGCAAAGATAAGAAATATTCCTGATGCCAAAATGATATGCCATTGTCTGAGCCCAAATCTGTAACAATTGACTTCTTTTGGAGTTGCGAGTACAAAATAAGTTCAGTCTGATCAAAAGTTCTTTTTAAGACTTTAATGTGCCTTCTAAACCATATTTTGAAAGTCTTTATTGTCATGATTTCAAAATGAAAGATCAATAACTTTTATATAAGTTTTTAATGTAAATTATTTTATCTTTGGTAAAAATTGTAATAAGATGAAAAATATTTTTTATGCTTATTTATGCATTTTATTAATGTTGGTCACATTGGATTCATGTGCTCAAAGAGGTAAAAGGGCAAAATATATCAGTTATATGTCATCTGAGCCCGGAAAATGTTATGCGAAATGCTTTATACCTGATCAAACCGAGTCAAATACTAAATACCTTCCCAAATATACTGGCCCTGTGAGTGATATAGACAAAAATCCTAATATTGTTGCAATGAAATTTACTCAACAGATTGCAAGTTCTCATTGGGAAAAAAAGAGAGCAGATAAAAACTGTCTTTCTCGAAACCCTGATGACTGTCTGGTATATTGTCTGGTTGAAGTCCCGGAAATAAGTAAAATAGAATACATCGTAAAAGATACGTCTTTAACAAAATCTTATCAGTGGCAGGAGTTCTATTCAGTAGATTTGGTCCAAAAAGGTTATACTGGGTGGGTTGAGGTAATTTGTGATAGAGATATCACTATTTTACTAATAAAGAAAGTACAAACTGCTCTATCAAGTAATGGCTTTTATGATGGTGAAATAGATGGCGTCTTGAGTTCAACAATTAGAAGTAAACTATCTGCATTTCAAAAGAAAAAAGGCTTAGCTGTTGGAGGTCTTACATTTGAAACAATGAATGTATTAGGAGTAAAGCCTTGAGTTTACTTTATTCGATCCATTGATTCGAATATTTATTAGAAGAAATACTAATCTTTTTATTACGCTTCGATTTTATTAATGAAATCGTTTTCTAATTTTGAATAAAAACGAAGAATAATCAGACAAAACCTTCGATAAAATGCATTTTAATAAAAAAGAATGAGGATATCTCTATCTTTCGGTCGCTAAATCTAAAAATAAATGGATAGAAAAAACCTTTTTATTGCATTCGAAGGTATAGATGGCAGTGGCAAAAGTACACAGGTCAATATGTTATCGGCCTTTCTTACTGAAAGAGGGCATAAGGTATATACTACATGCGAACCAACAGAAAGCAAAATAGGTAAAATGATAAGGGATATCTTCAATCATCGTATGGAAGGTGACCAAAGAGTCATAGCTGCCCTTTTCGCAGCAGACAGGCTCAACCATCTGCTGAATAGTGAGGATGGCATTCTTAATAAACTGGAAGAAGGGTATACGGTGATCACAGACAGGTATTATTTTTCATCATATGCGTATCACAGTGTGCATGGGATTGATATGGACTGGATCATACAGACCAACTCACTTAGTGCTGACCTCCTTCGCCCAGACCTGAATATTTACATAGATATACAACCCGAAGTAAGCATGGAGCGACTCAAGAAAGGACGGACTCATATAGAAATGTACGAAACCCTTGAAAACCTGTCGAAAGTTCATAAAAAATACAGGGAAGCTTTTGAAAAAATAGGCGACAAAGAAGAAGTCTTCTATGTAAACGGAGACAGGACATCATCTGCAATTTCGGCAGATATCAATAAAAAAATCACAAGTATGATTTAATCTACTGATTTTCGGGGACTTATTAATGCATCATTCGGCTCCAAGCCAGTCTTATCATCACCAGAAAGCCAATAAAAAATAGGATAAACTGATAAAACGGCATGTAGGTAAAAACAAAAATATTTGTTTTCTCAAGTATCCACATCATACTGATAAGAACTGTGATGATAAAAATCAAACTACCAATTTTGTCAAATCCCGGCACATCATTGAGGCTGACATTTTTTTTGATAAGCCATAACGTAATCAACATGCAAATAATAGGTAGGATCTGAGTAAAAATATTAGTTTCCATTACAGGCTGCCTTTCGAACAGAAACATATATGCACTAAGTGTCAAAGCAAAAATACCAGGAATACAAGCTAAATACACAAGTGCTGTATACAGATATTTCCATGGTGACAAATGCCCTTCGCCACTTCCGAAAACAATAGCTAAAAATGCGGTGAACGGTAATGCGAAAAAATAGAAAAGAACGACAGAGGGTTGCTGTGAAACTGCATCGAAAAACTGGCCTAAAGTCATATTATTGGTTTTGAACAGTAAAAATAGGTTTTACCTTTGACAGGTAATAAAAAACCCGGACATTTTAACAATGAC
This sequence comes from Saprospiraceae bacterium, assembly GCA_016714765.1. Lineage (GTDB taxonomy): Bacteria > Bacteroidota > Bacteroidia > Chitinophagales > Saprospiraceae > OLB9. Next base: position 100,463 of record JADKCF010000010.1, read on the forward strand.
CGGGTTTAAATAATTTGCTTTGAGAATTTATTTTTTTACTTTGTCTGGGACTATACCATCTTTTCTGTTGGCTATTTCCCACATGGTGTGGAATATTAGTTTACCCACATTAGCCATTTTATCAAAATTGATTTTATCAACGTCATCTGAAGTCCTGTGATAATCCTCGTGAGTGCCACTGAAGTAAAATATAGATGGTATACCTAATCTGGCAAAATTATAGTGGTCAGACCGGTAATAAAACTGATTAGGGTCATCTTCATTATTGTAAGTATAATCCAGTGTCAGCTGGGTATATTTTTGATTGACGTCTTCGTTTACTTTATGCAAATCAGTACTAAGCCTGTCAGAACCTATCACATAAATATAGTCAGGATTATCCTTGTACTTTTCGTCAGATCGTCCCACCATATCCACATTTATATCTACTACTGTTTTTTCCAATGGGAAAATAGGGTTTTCTGAATAATACTTTGAGCCAAGCAATCCTTTTTCTTCTCCGCAAAACCATATAAAGACAATGCTTCTCTCAGGCCTGTTGCTTTCGAGGACGGCCTGCTGGACTGACTGTGACAGTTCGAGTAAGGTAGATGTACCCGAACCATTATCATCAGCACCATTGAAAATTTCATCTCCTCTCTTTCCGAGATGATCATAATGAGCCGAAACAACCACAAATTCATCAGGTTTACTTTTACCCTTGATATAGCCGATGATATTTTTTCCTTTGACCACTTTTACATCTTTGGTCATATTCATAATGATATCCGTCTTCATGACCAAAGACGCAGGTTTTCCTTTTTCCAGTTTTTTTCTGGCGCTGATGATTTTTGTTTCATTTGAACCTATGACAGCTTTGGCAATAGTACTCGAAATGTACGCATGATTAGCCAGGACCTGCTCTTTGCTTGTCATATCTCCCAACTCCAGATAAGATCCCATTAGTTTTTTTCTATTGACGTCGAGCATCTTTTTGATATCTTTTTCGATGATCAGCACGAGTTTTACACCTTTGGCTTTGGCTATTGCCAATTTTTTTTCCATGTCATCATTACTCCATTCAGACATGTTTTTTGTTTTTGTGATAAACGAGACACTATCTTTATTCACAGGTTCTCCACGATTGATCATGATGATCTTGTCTTTTACATTTACTTTTTTATAATCGCTGTATTTTGGATCATCAATACCATACCCTAAAAAAATCACTTCTTTTTCCAGAATGGCCGGAACATTAGCGTTTTTATCCGGAAAAGCCAGGTAATCCCATAGATGTCTGAATCTTTCTTTATTGACAAAGATGTCTGTATCTCCCCATCCGGAATAGGTAAATGCAACATCCTGATAATAACTTGTGTCCACAGCCGGCAACAAACCCTGATTGCTAATAATCTTAACAATATAATCTCCTGCCATTTCCAGACCTTTTTTACCTGTTTCCCTACCTTCGAGTGAATCCGAAGCCAGTACTCTAAGGTGTTTTCGAAGCGTAGCTGCATGTACTGACTCAGCATATCTCACTTCAGGCAGCAATTTATCCACCACTTTGGGTTTGGTTTTGTCTGGTGTTGTGACACCGCTTTCGTATTGCGCCTGGATAGTACCAATAGACAACAAGCAAAATATGACTACTACAATATTTTTTACATTCATGACTTTTCTTTAAAAATAAATTAACAAGAAATCTTATCCACTCTGTTTTGATGCCTTCCCCCTTCGAATGTCACATCCGTAAATGCTTTAACAATATTTCCCGCCATTCGTTTACTGATGAATCTTGCCGGAATACAGAGGATATTTGCATTATTATGTTGTCTGGCCAGTTTTGCCAGTTCGGTATTCCAGCAAATAGCAGCCCTGATGCCCTGATGTTTGTTTGCCGTCATACAAACTCCATTTCCGCTGCCACAGATAAGAATACCCAAATCAGAGCGTTTGGTTTCCACCTCGATGGCTACAGGATGGGCATAGTCGGGATAATCTACTGAACCATCCGAATAAGGGCCTTTATCATCTACCTTATGACCTGCATTTTCTAATATCTTAATGATATAAGTTTTGTATTCGTATCCTGCATGATCTGAACCAATCACGAATTTCATTGGTATAAATTTATTTTTGTTTTAATGGCCATATGGATTTTTGATAAAAAATAATCATCTGATTTTCCATCTATTATAAAAATCAGGAATCCCCATGATACTATTTTTAATACCATCATGAGGATTCTTAATTTAGTTTTTGGGTGATGTTTTTAATAAAGGCCCAAGCATATCCATCATTTCCTTTTCAAAAGCAGGGTCTTCCACTTTTTTTGCATTTTCCACTACATCCTGAGCTGCACTAATTCTGTACTCATAATCATTCCTGAAGCTATCAAAAACATCTTTGTCCGTCTGTGACTCATAAAATGTGATGTATTGTCTCGTCTCTTCGGCCAGGATTTTGATATGCTTTTTGGCTGATTCAAAGTCTTTTCCACTGATCAGTATATTGATAAATGGCATAATCCCAGAATCATACGGGAAATTCATGTTTGGAAATGCTTCAAAATACTTATTGGCCATTTCGTTGGCTTTTTTCTTGTCATCTTTCCTCTCGAATTCCAGTGCTGCTCTAAGCATAACCAACTTCATTGCCTGAACTTCAGCCATATAACTTTTATCAACATACAGCTTTTGTTTATCAAAATTTCCCCATTTCCATTTGGTCATGACATTGTTGTACACTTTGTTTTCGTCAATATCGCCATACCCATAAATGCTCGGTAACTGTGATTTTGCACGTACTTTTGTCGGAGAAACCCTAAGACCTAATCCTTCCATTTCCACGTAATCATTCAGGCCAAGTAACTTAGAGGCTTGACAAGTGATAGCAAAATAGATAGGTCTTTCGTAAAAATTGGATACAATAACGTCCATGACAGCCAGATCGTCTTTTGTAAAATATCCGGCAGACTCAGGAAACCTAAACTCTATTTTATCCGCCCATTCTGTGGAGTCGATATTAGGCTGCAGACCGAGCTTCAAATATTTTTGCCGATCTATCGGCAACTCATAATTTCTACTTGTCACAAAAGTCTGTTCCTGAATGGTGTTTTTAGGGTCCCTAATGCTTCTCAATGCTTCGAAAACATTCATAGGCCGGGACATATCCTCCCCTCTCGGATTGGCAAAAAAGATTTGATTTCTGTTTTTGCCTCTGTAATCTTCCTCTGTCAAAGTCAACTTAAGAGGCGCTGAATCATTGACCTTGTTTCTCAGTTTATTGATATACCAGTCGACAGCTATCAAACTCAAATTTACTACCCGAACATCCCTTCTTATATTTTCGACCTCCTGCGCATACCACAATGGGTAGGTATCATTATCACCATACGTAAAAATGATGGCATTGGGTTCCACACTATTGAGAAAATTGGAAGCATAGTCCCTTGAAGCCAAATGATGCTTACGACTGTGATCATCAAAATTCTGAAAGCCCATGATGACTGGAGCAGACAAAACCAAAAGACCTGCGATGGCAGCTGGTGCAATCCCTGAAATTTTTTCTGACAGATAATGGTAAATAGCAAGTACTCCCATGCCTATCCAGATACAAAAAGTCATGAATGACCCCACCAATACATAATCTCTTTCTCTAGGCTCATTGGGGGGTTGATTCGAATAAATGATGATGCCGATTCCCGTGATAATAAACAATACAAAAAGTGTCGTAAAATCTTTGCGTCTCTGTATGAAATGGAATACCAGGCCTAAAAATCCGAAGATGAGCGGCAAAAAATAATATTTGTTAGCAGATTCGTCATTTTTGATAGCATCAGGCAAATACTTCATATTGTACAACCTCGTCTCATCGATAGGCTTGACGCCTGACATCCAATTGCCTTTGGAAATATCCCAGGGAAAATAACCCTGCTCCGCAGTTTGTCTTCCTACAAAATTCCACATAAAATATCTCACATACATCCAGCCGATCTGATATCTAAACATAAACTGCAGGTTATATCCCATGGTAGGCCTTCCCTTGCTATCCCCATTGAGTGCTTCCCGCCACATTCTGTGCAATTCAGGTCTGCCCTGATCGGTATGACCTATACGAGGGAAAAGCATCTTGTCCTTGGAGTCATAGACGTATTCAAATTTTTCGTCCACCACTTCATAACGATCCCCTACTCTACCCCATCTGTTTGTTCGCTTTACATCTTTTGGCTCAGCGTCATAGTGTGGTCCTGACAAAAGAGGTCTTTCGCCATATTGCTCACGGTTCAGATAAGGTAGCAGTCTCATAGCGTCTCCCGGCACATTCATATTTATTGGTGTGTCCGTGTTTGCTCTGATGACCACCACTCCGATGGTAGAAAATGCCACCATAATCAAGATAGCAGATATAGCAGCTATCTGCAGGATCTGATTACCTTTATTGTGTGCATATTTTAGGGTAAAATAAGAAATAGCAGCTATGATCAGCAAAGTCGGTATAATACCCGAATGTATAGGTAAGCCGAAACTATTGACCAGAAGAAGTTCCATTTTTTGCCAAAGTGTAGGTATTCCGACGATTATAAATTTCATGATAAAAACGATGGCCAAAACGCCTAAACCCATTGCGACAATAGCACCTTTGATGTTGTGTTCCTTATATTTTTTGTAATATACAAGGAGCGCTATAGCAGGTAATGACAAGATACTTAAGAGGTGCACCCCCACAGACATCCCACTCACAAACAAACTCAAAACAAGCCATCTGTCTGCTGCATCATCGTTTTCTATATAATAGTACTTCGTACCAGCCCATAATGTTATAGCTGTAAACATGGTAGACATGGCATAAACCTCTCCTTCCACAGCCGAAAACCATATAGATGTACTGAAAGCCGTAGCTAAACCAGCTGCAAGCCCTGCAAATGCCAAAGCAACATTCTGTCCATCAGTGGTATCCTGACTTCTTCCAGTGAGGGCTAGTTTACCAAACATGATCGTCACCCAAGATATCATCATAGCAGCGACAGAAGTACACATTGCCGACATCAGATTGACCGCAAAAGCAATATCAGCAGGATCGTCGGAAAAAACTGTTGCCAACCAGGCAAACATTCTGCCTACAACCACAAAAAGACCTGCTCCAGGAGGGTGTACTACCTGTAGTTTGTAGGCACCCAGTATAAACTCGCCACAGTCCCATAGACTACCTGTATGTTCTACCGAATTATAAAAAACTAAAAAACTGATGGCAAAAACCAACAATCCTGTAATATTGGAAAATTTTTTTAACGATGGCATAGCGCTGTATTGCTTAAGTTTTTAAATATGAAGTCGCAAAAATAATAAAATTACTTTACAACAAAGATTAATATGACAACTCGTCATCAGGCGACTATCAAAATTTCAGATAAAAAACATGGAATTTCATATTTTTATTGTGGATGCTGCAGATTCAGAGTATGTTTTGGCATAGTTCTGCCAGTTTTACTTTATATTTGTGAAAGAATTTAATGTTCGGCTATTATCATTATGATTAAATATCTGGTTTTATCTGTTATCGGTTATTATATTTTTACCTATTATATATCTCCCATGCTGGAAGGTACTCAACACAGCGGCAGAAACCAAAAACAGAAAAACACAACCAAGACAACCATGATGATGAATATGTTGATTATGAGGAAGTTGACTAAAAACAAACACCCGTGGATCTATCCAAACTCAGTAACCTAACACACAAAACATCTTTTGATGACAACTATGAAATAATCGATGAAACTCAGGATTATATAGTCATTCTGAAAAAACACGGTATTGCCGTCCAGGCCACCGATAAAGATGTGGATGATCTCGAGACGTCACTTAATGCCAGATACAAAGAAAAAGTACATGTTTTGAATCGTATAGATCAACCCGTAACAGGTCTGGTCATTTTTGGAAAAAACAAAGAATTTTCAGCAGCATTTACTGAGTTACTCAAAGAAAGGGCTGTTACTAAAACTTATCTTGCACTGGTAGCTGGCAATCCGGAATCCGGAACGACTGAATTGAAACATTATATCAAAAAATTGCATAATAGGGCTATGACTGCTGATGAAAAAGTGGACGAAAACTTTAAAGAAGCTGTCCTTCAGTATACCTTATTACAATCATTTGACAACTATCATCTCCTGAAAATCGATCTCAAAACTGGAAGATTTCATCAAATCCGTGCGCAACTGGCAACTATGGAAATGCCTATCAAAGGAGATTTAAAATACGGATCGAGGAGACCTAATCTGGATAGAAGTATTTGTCTTTTGTCTTATAAACTCGAGTTTGTACATCCATTTACATCACAAAAGCACTCTTACACAGCACCCTTGCCTACCAATGATGTACTGTGGGGTCTTGTGGATAAAACGCTGATCCAATAGTCTCCAGCAATTCTTCCCTTTATTACATGTTGCGTCGGTATTTTCCTCCGACTTCATACAAAGCATTGGTTATCTGACCTAATGTACAATACTTGGATGTTTCTATGAGTTCATCAAAAAGGTTCATGTTGGCAATGGCTTTTTTCTGAAGTTGTGCCAGTGCCGAAGATGATCGGTTGATATTACATTGTTTAACATTTTTGACCGTTTCGATCTGAGCTATTTTCTCATCTTCTGTTGCTCTGATGACTTCTGATGGTGTAATCGTAGGAGAGCCCTCTTTGGACAGGAAAGTATTGACACCGATTATAGGAAATTCACCGGTATGTTTAAGCGTTTCGTAATACAGGGATTCCTCCTGAATCTTACTACGTTGATACATAGTCTCCATAGCTCCGAGTACACCACCTCTCTCAGTGATGCGATCAAACTCCGCCAGCACCGCTTCTTCTACCAGATCAGTTAGCTCCTCTATTATGAATGAACCCTGAATTGGGTTTTCATTTTTCGACAGTCCTAGCTCCTTGTTGATAATAAGCTGTATAGCCATGGCCCTTCGAACACTTTCTTCTGTAGGTGTAGTGATCGCCTCATCATATGCATTAGTATGTAATGAATTGCAATTATCATAGATAGCATATAGAGCCTGCAAAGTGGTCCTTATATCATTAAATGCTATTTCCTGAGCATGGAGTGATCTGCCGGAAGTCTGTATATGGTATTTAAGCATTTGGGACCTCGCATTGCCACCATATTTGTGTTTCATTGCTTTAGCCCATATTCGTCTGGCAACCCTGCCTATGACTGCATACTCCGGATCTATTCCATTACTGAAGAAAAAAGATAGATTAGGCGCAAAATCATCTATTTGCATACCCCTGCTGAGGTAATACTCTACAAATGTAAATCCGTTGGAAAGTGTAAATGCAAGTTGAGAAATCGGGTTGGCCCCAGCCTCAGCAATATGATAACCTGATATAGAAACCGAATAAAAATTTCTGACATCATGTTGAATAAAATACTCCTGGACATCACCCATCAGTCTCAGTGAAAATTCGGTGCTGAAAATACACGTATTTTGAGCCTGATCTTCCTTGAGAATGTCTGCCTGAACAGTACCCCTTACTGAGTTTAAAGCTTTAGCTTTAAGTTTTCGATACACATCATCAGGCAGTATTTCGTCACCTGTGATACCTAGTAACATAATCCCCAGACTGGTATTGCCTTCGGGCACTTTAGCTTTATAAGTTGGCCTTTTGAGGCCTTTTGACTCATATTTTTCATGTAGCTTATCTTCCACCAGCTGTGAAAGATTATTTTCTATGATATATTTTTCACATTGCTGATCTATAGCAGCATTCATAAAAAAGGCGCAAATGGTAGCTGCTGGACCATTGATAGTCATAGAGACTGAAGTAGAAGGGTGACAGAGATCAAACCCCGAATAAAGGATTTTGGCATCATCCAAACAACAGATGCTTACACCTGAGTTACCTATTTTACCGTATATGTCCGGTCTGTAATCAGGATCTTCACCATACAATGTTACAGAATCAAATGCTGTAGAAAGTCTTTTGGCAGGCAACCCCAATGAAACATAATGGAACCTCTTATTTGTTCTTTCGGGTCCTCCTTCTCCTGCAAACATTCGGGTTGGGTCTTCGCCTTCTCTTTTGAACGGAAAAACTCCGGCGGTATATGGAAATTCTCCAGGCACATTTTCCTGCAGATTCCAGGTAAGAATATCGCCCCAGTCTTTGTATTTTGGCAAGGTCACTTTGGGTATACGCGTCTGCGACAGAGATAAGGAAAATGGAATAACTTTGATGTCCTTGTCCCTCACCCTGTATACAAACTCATCGGCTGCATACTTACTTTTTTTATTTTCCCACTGATCGATGATTCTTTTATTTTCACCAGAGAGATTGTCCCAGGTTTTCTGAAAATAATCCTGAAGCTGCTCTCTTAAGGCTTCTTCCCTGACAATAGACATTGTTTGCTTCAAGCTATGTGCACTGGATGCCTGCAAAGACTGCTCAGCTACACTCCTGTCATATGTACGGTTGTTTTCGCAGATTTCAGAAAGATATCTGACCCTACTAGGCGGTATGATATATACTTTTTCACTTTCTCCCACTGGTAAGTCTAGCTTGGAGGTGAAATTTGATCCTGTTTTTTTGTTTACTATATCAATGAGCTCCTTGTAAAGCATATTGGTACCGGGATCGTTAAACTGAGATGCTATGGTCCCGAAAACCGGCATTTGATCGGCAGTTATATCCCATAAATTGTGATTGCGCTGATATTGTTTTCTTACGTCCCTCAGTGCGTCCTGAGCGCCTTTTTTATCAAATTTATTGATAGCAATAATATCCGCAAAGTCCAGCATATCTATTTTTTCCAATTGACTGGCCGCTCCGTATTCCGGCGTCATGATGTACATAGACACATCTGAGTGATCCACTATTTCGGTATCGGACTGTCCTATACCGGAGGTTTCGATGATGATCAGATCAAATCTTGCAGTTTTGAGGACATTGATTGCCCCTTGTACATATTTAGACAAGGCTAGATTGGATTGTCTGGTCGCAAGTGAACGCATATAAACCCTGTCATTGTTGATGGCATTCATACGGATACGGTCTCCGAGCAATGCACCACCGGTTTTCCTTTTGGAAGGATCTACAGAAACTATAGCTATTTTTTTATCAGTAAAATCCAATAAAAAACGCCTTACCAACTCATCTACCATACTTGATTTCCCGGCACCTCCGGTTCCTGTAATTCCCAGTACAGGCACTTTGGCAGAACCTGAGCTAAGTGACTTAAAAAGGTCATGGAATTTTTCAGGGTAATTTTCTAATGAAGAGATTACTCTGGCTATATCATGTTTGTCCTGCTTTTTCAGATTATTTATTTCATCATCGAGCTGGTCTCCCACAGGATAATCGCAACCCTTCAACAAGTCATTGATCATGCCTTGTAGCCCCATCTGTCGTCCATCATCCGGTGAATATATTTTACTTATCCCATATTTCTGAAGTGCTTCAATCTCTGACGGCAGTATTGTACCTCCCCCACCTCCAAAAATCTTTATGTGCCCACAGTTTTTTTCTTGAAGTAAATCGTAGATATATTTAAAAAACTCATTGTGTCCACCCTGATAAGAAGTGATCGCTATACCCTGTACGTCTTCCTGTATTGCAGTATCTACTATTTCTTTGGCTGATCTGTTGTGTCCAAGATGAATAATTTCAGCTCCTGATCGTTGCATAATACGACGCATAACATTGATAGCAGCATCATGTCCGTCAAAAAGTGATCCTGCTGTGACTATTCTGATTTTATAGGTCGGTTCGTATACTTGTGGCTCAGTCATTTGGTTCTGGTTTGAAAAAATAGGAAAAATTCAAATTGGTGACACAAATATATATATAAAATCCCTTTAAACCTCCAATTCCGGCTGATTTATAATATCATAGACTGCATGGAAAAAACTAAAATGAAACCCCGGAAACCAAGCCCATATACTGAGCTACCGCTACATGAGTTTTGAGCAGAATACCCACATATGGCTGAGCTTTCCATTCCTTTGGACAAGGGTATATGTTGATATTAATCTTAAAATAAAAAGGAGATGTTTCTTCTCTCAATGCTGGTAAGGGAAGGTAATAACCAGTTTGAAGTCTCAGTGCTGCCATACCAAAATTCAGATTTGCTGCTGAATAAACAGCAGTTTTGGTAGCTTTCATTCGGGCATTGTGTGCAGTCTCAAAGTCCTGGTAATAAAACTGAAAGATGCTCTGATTGTATTCGTACTCTCCTCCTAAGATAGCTTTAACAAAAGGTGAAAAGGCATATGTCATTCCTGCATTGACAAAGTAAGATCCATATTTTGACCCTCCTGTAAAACTGTATTCTGATACTCCATACCCGATGAGCATATCACCACCAAGACGTCGGAAACCTGAGAGTGTATCTTTGACGGCTTTTTTATGTGGTTGATGGTCCATAAATTTATATCCCAACCCCAATGTCATCCCGCTGGTATTGATACCCGAATTGGGTGTGGAGGTGCGGGCATTGGAAAAATGGGTAAAATGAAGACCATACATCAAATACCATTTTTTGGCAAGTAAAGTTTCTGTCTGAAGGGTGAGTTGGGTGATGTTGTTCCAATGTGAGCCGATTGCATTATTGAGTGGATTGGTAATTTTGTTATACGGTTTGGTCAGATATGACAGACCGGCCCCTAACTGCAACCCAAAGTTAAATTTTTTTTGGCCGGCCACTTTAAACCTGATTGAGTATAAGGCTCCACTAGCCGAACCCAAGACTCTTTCATCGCCAAAGTTTAAATATATAGCATGCAATCCCACTACCGGATGATTCCAGTATCTGTGCCATAGTTGGCTGCCATTTGTTTGTTTGGTGATGCTTGCCTGCCACAGATAGGTGTATTCGGGTGTACTGAAGGTGCTTTTTTTTGAATGCTTTAACAGCTTAGAAGGACCATATACAAGGGTACTGGTATATTCAGATTGAGCTGGCAGATAATTTGATCCGATGATGGTAATCAAAATTATCATAATCAGGTGGTATAACTTATGCATACATTTACACACTTTGTGTCACCCATTTTTCTATCAGATTTTCTGCCTTGACCATATCATCATGCATAAGTCTGTCCTCTTCCAGTGTGGGTATTTCACTTCTGATTTCTGCAATCATTTTTTCGAGAGCCGCAGTCGTTTTAGCTGGTCTTCTGAATTCAATAGCCTGTGCGGCGGTCATCAATTCGATAGCAAGGATAGATTTAAGATTACTGAGAACTTTATATCCTTTGGTACCTGCATTGGCTGCCATGCTCACATGATCTTCTTGTCCTTTACTGGAGACGATGGAGTCCACCGATGCAGGAGTGCAATATTGTTTGTTTTGGCTGACAATGGAAGCTGCCGTATATTGGGCAATCATAAAACCTGAATCCAGTCCAGGATACTTTGTCAAAAAAGCAGGCAGCCCTCTGTCACCATTGATAAGCTGGTATACGCGTCTTTCAGAAATACTACCCAACTCCGCCATCGCAATAGCCAGATAATCCAGCACCAATGCCAGCGGTTGGGCATGAAAATTGCCACCGCTTAAGATTTTGTTTTCGTCATCAAATACCATGGGATTGTCCGTCACGGCATTGATCTCAGTATCTATGACTTCCAGGGCGTGAGAGATAGCCTGATAACTAGCTCCATGAACCTGGGGTACACACCTGAATGAATAGGGGTCCTGAACACTTTGCTTCTGCAAATGTCTGATTTCGCTACCTTCCAAATATCCAAAAATCTCTTTTGCAGTTATCAACTGGCCTTTGTGCGGTCTTATATCATGCAATAAATGGTCGAAAGGTGAGATATCACATACAAAAGCTTCCATTGAAATGGCAGCTATTTTATTGGCTAAATGAAAAAGACTTAATGCTTCGGTGGCTATGACGGACGCATAAGATAGGGAAAACTGAGTACCATTTAGTAATGCCAGTCCTTCTTTTGATTTTAAAGAGAGGGCGTTTATTCCTTTTAAACTCAACGCATCTTGCGCCAATAGTTTTTTGCCATCGTGATAAACCTCTCCCTTACCCAGCAAAGGCAAACTAAGGTGGGCTAAAGGAGCAAGATCACCAGATGCTCCCAATGAACCCAACTGGAAAATAACAGGAATTAACCCCGCATTGTACATTTGAATCAATTTTTCCAGCAGTTCGACTCTTACGCCCGAATAACCATGTGACAAATTGATAATCTTTAGCAATAATATGACTCTGCAGATTCGTTCCGGTACACATTCTCCAAGACCACATGCGTGAGACAGCACCAGGTTTTCTTGCAGTTTTTCGAGATTGTCATCAGAAATTCTTATGTTGCACAGCGACCCAAAACCTGTGTTGATTCCATATATCACGGCATCAGGATCAGCCATTCTGGTTTCAAGATACTGCCTGTTTTTACGTATTGTATGAATAACCGTTTCACTCATTACTAAGGGCATATGGCTATCTGCTATCTCATAAAGACGGTGGGCTGTAATGATGGATCCATCAATTATAAAATGCTGCATACTTTCTTTGGCTTTATGATCACTTTACAGGATGATGGTGACTTGTACACTATTTGTACCTAATCAGTTACCAAGATCCCCTGAGTGATGATGATGTGGCAAAGGTAGAAATTTATTACAAATATTTTTGGGACAAAGTCTATAACTTTATGACTCAATTCCTTCACCTTTTTCAGAAATCAATCTTAAACTACAAAAGATCCTTGTCTGTTCCTGGATGTAAAAATGATAATATTTTTATTCAATACACACCAAATCATCCAAAATACTCGTTAAACAATAGTTAAAAACAAAACAATTGAGTTGGTTGTATATCATCTATCTAATTGATTTATAGATTATTATATAATGGTAAGAAAACATTAATGCCTTTACGTTGATAACTTTTAAATCGAAGTTGATGTCTTATATGTAGTTACAAAGCAATAAAATTGTAATTTTGGCAAAATTTTTAAAACACTTTAATTTAGAAAAATGAAAACTAAACAAATCATTACCGTCATTTTACTAACGCTGAGCATGGCTGCACAGGTAGAAGCTCAAAAAATAGCCATAGTAGATATCAATGAAGTATTGTCAGCATTGCCCGAATATCAAAATGCACAGACTGAATTAGACAATATTGCTGCTGGCTGGAGACAGGAAATCTCTCAGGAATTTGATAAAGTAAAAAGTATGTACAACAAGTTTCAGGCAGAACAAGTCCTGCTAAGTATAGAAGACAAAACAAAAAAAGAAGAAGAAATCATCAAAAAAGAAGCTGAGGTGAGAGAACTTCAGAAAGGTAAATTCGGTCCTGAAGGTGCCCTGTTTAAAAAACGCCAGGAAATGGTTTCGCCTATACAGGAAAAAGTATTTGCTGCCATAGAATCATATGCCAGCGAGCGCGGTTATGATATAATTTTCGACAAAGGTGGTGCAACCGGCTTACTTTTTACCAATCCGGAATATGACAAAACATTGGATCTTAAAAAACGTCTCAACATTAAATAAACATTTATTCAAACCAACTTAATTTTAATTCAAACAACAATGAACAGAATCATTTTAGCTTTAAGTTTCATTTTCGCATTATCAGCCACTTCTGAAGCACAAAAAATAGGATATATCAATTCTCAGGAAATATTATTTTCATTACCGGAGGTAAAGCAAGCCAACTCTGATATCGATGTCATGAAAGCTATGTTTCAGAAAAAAGGGCGAGGATATGGTAAAGGAATTGCAGACAAAATATCAGGCACTTCAGCAAAAACAAGCAAGCGGCGAACTAGCACCAATAGAAATCGAAAAGCAATCTGCTGCTCTTAAAGCCGAAGAAGCCAAATTAGGTGAGTTCGAAAATTCTAGTCAACAAAAAATTTACGAAAAAAGCGAAGAGTTATTAAAGCCAATACAGGATAAAATAACCAAAGCCATCAAAGATGTTGCTGCTGAAAATAATTTTCTGTATATCATCGATTCAGGCATGGGAGTGGTTCTGTACGCAGATCCTGCGGCAGATGTTACCAAACTGGTAAAAAGTAAAATTGGGTATCTCTCAATAAATAATAATAAAATGCATAAAAACCCCAATCAACCGATAGGGATCTTTGATAGTGGCATTGGCGGCCTGACGGTGGCCAATGCCATTCATCGTTTTTTACCGGAAGAAAGACTTATTTATTTTGGGGATACTGCTCACTTGCCATATGGTGATAAATCTGCAGATGCTATCAGGTATTATTGCCTCAGGATAAGTAAATTTCTCCTGGAGCAGGATTGTAAGATGATTATCATCGCCTGCAACTCAGCCTCCTCTGCTGCATATGATATGTTGCTGGATTTTTTTGAAGGCAAAGTCCTTTTTGTGAATGTAGTTGACCCTTTGGTCCATGCTGTGATTTCCAAAGGATACCAAAACGTAGGGGTAATAGCTACTAAAGCTACAATCAACTCATCTATCTACCGAAATAAAATAAAATCCCAAAACCAAAAGATAAAAGTCAATCAACTTGCTACACCCTTGCTAGCTCCTATGATCGAAGAGGGTTTTTACAGCGGGACTATCAGCAAAAGTGTTATAGAAAATTATCTCAGTCACCCAGATCTGCAGGAAATAGATGCCTTATTGTTGGCTTGTACACACTATCCGCTCATCAGAGCTGAAATCAATGAGTATTACAAGGGTGAAGTAGCTATTCTGGATTCTACTGATGTTGTAAAAGAGGAAGTGAAAAGATTGCTTATTTCAGAAAATCTGCTTTGCAATAAAAGGAACGGCCCTGATCATTTTTATGTTTCAGATTACACAACTTCTTTTGAAGAAACTGCCAAAAATTTTTATGGCGAAGACATACACCTGGATGCCCTCCATATTTGGTCCTAACTCCAGAAATACTATTCCCTTAAAACTTAAACTTTCTCAATAATCTTATAAGTAGTGTCTACATCTCCCATAGTGTAAAAATGAAGGCATGGTACACCCGCAGCCTTGAGTTCCTTACACTGAGAAATACACCACTCGATTCCCAGTTTTTTGATGTCCTTATCTTCTGTTTTCATCATTTCCTTGACAAGAATATCCGGAAAATTGATAAAAAACTTCCTTGGTATTGAAGATAACTGATACTTTTTTGTGATCGGTTTCAGTCCTGGTACGATCGGTACGTGGATACCTGCCTGCTCACATGCATCTCTGAATCTGAAAAAATTAGTGTTGTCAAAAAACATTTGGGTCACAATATAACTTGCGCCTGCATCTATTTTTTGTTTTAAATACTCTATATCTATAGCAAAATTGGGGGCTTCAAAATGTTTTTCGGGATATCCAGCCACACCGATACAAAAATCTGTAGGTGTTCCTTTTTCAATATTGCTATCTAGGTATATACCCTTGTTCATATCATTGATCTGCTTGACAAGGTCTACAGCAAATTTATGCCCATCCGTCTCTGGTATAAACTTATCTTCAAACTGCCGAGCATCACCTCGCAGGGCAAGTACATTATTGATACCTAAAAAATTGAGGTCAATCAGCGCATTTTCAGTCTCTTCTATACTGAATCCACCACAGATCAGGTGAGGGATGGCATCGATTCCGTACCTGTGCATGATAGACGCACATATGCCTACTGTACCCGGACGTTTACGTATGGCTGTTTTTTCATAATAACCGCTAGGTCGCTTATTGTACACATATTCTTCTCTATGATAAGTAACGTCTATAAACGGAGGCTTAAATTCCATCAATGGATCCAACGTCTCAAAAATATCATTCATACTACCTCCTTTCAGTGGTGGTAATACCTCAAATGAAACCAAAGTTTGACCCTTTGATTTTTCAAAATAATCTGTGATTTTCATTAAATTTTTGATTCTTATGAAGGCAAAGGTAAGGCCTTTGTAAATAAAACTACTTATTTCAAATCAGTTTTAATGTTAAATATGACAAAACGGTGTATTAGATACACACTGCCGGTTTTTTTTCTAAAAACTGATTTGTGCTTATCAATTATTTTTTATCCTTCTTTTTAAAGTCTCCACGACGCCATGCATCTATAAATTTTTTCCATGCTAGAGGATTAAAAATGTTTTGTGGTTTTATCTGACCTGTGTACACATAGTCAGTGGCTTGTTGTTTAATGACCAAGCTGGATGTTTCTCTTCCATCTACAGGGACAGAATACCTTATTTCTTTCATTTTTTCTTCTGCCAAATTTGCCTGAGCGTTCTCTCTCAGCTCATTGGATATGTCTATAGCGAGGAACTCCTGTTTAAAGTACTCCTTGCTTGGCCACGGCATGATGATGGCTTCAGGAAGTAGTATATTGTCTTCGGTCATAATCTGAATCCATTTGTATTTGGTAGACTTTAATGTGTCCGGGATCTTTATTTCTACTGTCTTATATCCGATGCGGGAAAATACGATTGTTTCTCCAGGCAGTGCCACAAATGAAAAAAAACCGTCAAAATCTGCAGCGGCTCCTCTGTTTGTGCCCATAACTGCTACACTCGTATACGGAAGTGGTGCCGGATGTCCATTGGTGTCTTCATAAAACACCATACCCGAAAACTCAATAACTTGCACGGGGTCTCCTTTAACCTGCGCATTCACCAGTCCAAAAAACACCGTAGTCATAAGAACTACTGCTATTACTCTGATCAACATTGCTCTCTATTTTAATTCTTAATAAAGCTTACTATTCTTTATATCGGAAACGTACAAAACAGCGTAAATATACTCATTATTAACTTTTTAACACCGATTTAACGAATTTTTATCCAATGCTGATCCAAATTATTGTTGTTAAATTAAATTCCTAGCTGCCGGTTCGTTTTGTCCTTATTTCAGCAGTCACCAAGTACCAATGCTAATGCTTTTTGGTACCACCTATCTGTTTCATAACCACGTGTCCTCTATCGTGTGAGATGATGATTGAATAAATAGATCAATCTTCAGTCATTTACACCTTGTTTGACTTATAGCCTGAGTTGCTAACTTAAAAAACCAAAAAGCCCAAAGCGTTTTCGATTACCTGGTCCATCCGGGTTACATAAGTAAATTTTATGTCCTTTATATAATCTGTGGGAATCTGCTCTACGTGTCTTCTATTGTCTTCACAAAGCATAATCTCTGTAATACCTGCTCTTTTTGCAGCTAGAACTTTTTCTTTAATTCCACCCACAGGGAGTACTTTACCCCGAAGTGTGATTTCTCCAGTCATGGCCAGATAGGGCTTCACGGGTTTGTTTTTTAATGCCGATGAAATGGCTGTAAGCATGGTCACTCCTGCACTCGGACCATCTTTGGGTATGGCGCCTTCAGGAACATGTATATGCAGATCTGTATGCTCAAAGGATTCGGGATCAATACCTAATGATGTGCAGTGGGCTTTGATATAACTCAAAGCAGTTGTGGCGGATTCTTTCATGACATCACCCAGATTGCCTGTCAGGACCAGTTTTCCTTTACCTTTACTCGTGCTGGCTTCTATAAATAATATGTCTCCTCCCACCCTTGTCCAGGCCAATCCTACTGCTACTCCCGGAAGGTCAGTTTTTATATATTGATCATTATCATATTTTACCGGTCCCAGAGCCACGGCTATATCTTTTTCTGTAAGCTTAGGGCTGTATTTCTCGTTCATAGCCACTTTTTTTGCAACACTCCTCATTACTCCGGCCAAAGTTCTGTCCAAAGACCTTACTCCGGATTCTCTGGTGTACTTCTGTATGATATACTGCAATAATGGTGAGGTTAGGACTACGGCATTTTCTTTCAGTCCGTGTTCCTTCAGCTGCTTTGGCGCAAGATGTTTTTTAGAAATTTCTACTTTTTCCTCTATGGAGTATCCGCTTAGCTCTATAATTTCCATCCTGTCGAGTAGGGCTGGTTGTATAGTGGACAATGAGTTGGCTGTGGCTATAAACAGTACTCTGGACAAGTCGTAATCGAGATCCAGGTAATTATCATGAAAAGTGGAGTTTTGTTCTGGATCTAGTACTTCCAGCAATGCAGATGAAGGATCTCCTCTGAAGTCTTTGCCAAGCTTATCTATCTCGTCGAGAATGAATACAGGATTGGATGATTTTGCTTTTTTGATAGACTGCAGGATTCTTCCCGGCATGGCTCCTATATACGTTTTACGGTGTCCTCTTATTTCGCTTTCGTCATGCAGACCTCCCAGCGACATACGAATGAACTGTCTTCCCAAAGCAGTAGATATTGATTTGCCCAAACTTGTCTTTCCTACTCCAGGAGGACCTACCAGACATAAGATTGGGGCTTTCATATCTCCTTTTAATTTCAGTACAGCCAGATGCTCTATGATTCTGTTTTTTACATCCTCCATACCAAAATGATCCTTATCCAGTACAGCACGCACTTTTTTGAGATTGAAGATATCCTTTGTCACTTCATCCCAGGGTAAATCCAGCATCAACTCCAAGTAATTGAGAATGACTGAATACTCAGCTATCTGTGGATTGATACGGCGAGCTTTGGTAATTTCCCTGTCGAAAGCTGACTTAGCATCTTTTGGCCATTTTTTGACATCTGCCAGTATCTGAAGACGATTCAACTCCTCTTCGTGTGGGTTACCCCCCAATTCCTCCTGAATGGTTTTTAATTGCTGATTCAGAAAGTATTCTTTTTGTTGTTTTTCCAGGTCTCCTCTTACTTTGGACTCAATCTGATCCTTTATCTGGAGTAACTGCAGTTCATTGTTCATGACACTCATAACCAGGTGTGCCTTAGCCATATAGTCACCTGTCTCCAAAATTTCCTGCTTTTTGGCTACTCCCAGGTTCATATTGGATGCTATAAAATTAAGCAGAAATCCATTGTTTTTAATATTCTGAAGCATCATGTTGGCTTCTGATGGAATATTAGGGGACAACTCCACGATTTTTTTTGAATAATCGCGGACTGATGACATAATGGCATTGAACTCGATATTTTTAGTAGGAGGAACTTCATCCTTTATTACATTGACTGATGCTTCGAGCATTTTATCATTTTCGATAAATACACCTGGCACAAACCTCATCCTTCCCTGTAGGATGGCTGTTGTACTTCCATCCGGCATTTTCAATATTTTCATGATGCGGGCTACAGTACCTACACCATGAAGACCTTCAGGGCTTGGATCTTCGCTATCCATGTCTTTTTGTGTCAATACGCCCAGGAATTTATCTCCCTTATCCGCTTTTTGCAATGCTTTTATCGACTTATCTCTGCCGACAGTCACAGGTATCACAACACCAGGAAACAATACAGTATTTTTTAATGCCAAAATAGGCATGATTTCCTTATAATTGTCGTCAAACTTTAACTCGTCATCTCCCATAGAAAACACAGGAATGACATCGCCTTCTTCTTTCAAATCATCCATCATATATATATTTCTGTCAAACATCTTTTCTTATTTTATTAATGACGTCAGCGTTTAGCCCGGAATGCAAAATTCCGTACTATGATATCTCAATATATATACCAAACACAAAAGCCATCTGAATTGGTTACAATTTGGCAGGTGGACGGGTGGAATTAGACAAAGTGTCATAAAAATAGTTATTGCAAATAAGATTTATGTATGTCGGCGTATTGTGCATTTCTTAAAAATGTATTGAAACTGGCTTACCATTTTCTATTGTTGTATTAAAAATCTCTGTTGCATTACTAATGACGGTGAGCTTTAATTTCTCCGCTACTTTTTGAATGGTTATATCAAATTTTCTACCATAACCATGTACATTTTTTAGCCTCATAAAATCCCAATCTTCCGGTAATTGAGGTGTTAATGTAAATGCATCGAAGCCTTCAGGTCTTATCCCAAAAAAGCCTTCTGTAAATATTCTGCAATATAACCCACTTTCTGCTGAAAGGTGGCGTTGATTTCCTTCAGGAAATGCTTCCACCGGATAAGGAACGTGTTCACCCAAGAGTCTTCGCGTGGAATAATATTTTAAATATTCCAATCCTCGTCTCGTATCTCCTGCCGAGATTACACCTCTAAGTGCATATAAGGTCGATCTGTCCCAAAATGTCTTGTCCCCTGCTTGGGAGGCCAATCCATCCTCTGTCCAGAGTTCAGACGAAAACAACGCATCAATGGTACCTTTTTTCCTTTCCATGATATTCACCGTTAGAGGGATACAAATCCAGGCCCTAAGTGTATCATTTCCGGCAAAATACCGGTAGGTGTCATAACCTGCCATTCGGTATCCAAAGTATTTTTCAATATTATTCTTCAGCGTATGGGCTCCGGAAACATAAACATCGATCTTATTTTTATGTAAATTTAGTGCCCTTCCGAGATGGGCTGTAGAAATCAATGCGTCATAATATAAGGAAGAAGTACAAAGATTGGCACTTCCTGCCGGAAAACGTCCTTCCAGTTCATCAGAATCAGATGCTACGACTCCGGATAAATTCAATTTTCGCTTATTAAATTCAAGACACCATTCAATCAGAGGCCATAATTCCAAAGCTATTTCTTTTTTGCCCTGAGAAAGAGCAAATCTGGCGGCTCCGTAAGCAATCATAGCAGCATCCCCCCTATCACCTGCACCGTTCCATATGTCTGTTCCTTCAGCAATTATGGAAGAAGGAATCGGTTTGTATTCGGAATTCATAAATCTGGCAAAATGTCTATATGCATTTAATGCTGATAAGACACCATATTCATATCCAAGATAAGGAAAAAAGGGATTTATGTATTCTGCCTGATCATTGGCCCAAATGGCTGCGTAATATGACAAACCTCCGGGGCCATGCATCGGTCCGCCTTTGGTTTCGAAAATGCTTTCTGATGCCCTGATCTTTGCAAATGCAAAAGCCTGATTTAATATATTGTCGGGGCTTTCAAAAATCAGATTTTGTTTTAAAAAGTCCAGAAACTGGTTGCGCTTGGAAATCTCTTTTTCGTGATCTACAGACCCAATATATTCTCCCTTTTTCTCCGCTAAAAAATGAACATAAAACACAACTGAAGTTTGGGGTTGTAATATTTTCGACCCAAAGCCATCAGATTTTGTACTTATTGTGTAAATTCCTTCTACACCATCTTCAGCCAAGGTTTGTGTGATTATATTCAGGTTCGGCACCTCTACTTTTACGTCTTTAGCAGAATTATTGGTAAGGATATATTTTTCACAAAATACAGGGCTGTCCGTGGAAGGATACAAAATCCTTTCTAGTTTTAAGTGATCATCCAAAGTACTATGAATGGTCATTTTCCCATCCTGAACTATCTCAATTACTTTTTCTTTCTGTATCAGCCGCTTATTTACTGTTATCAGTTTTACCGGGTCAAGGGTAAATGACCTGGTCAGACTGGCATGCGTATTATTGGGAACAGTGCGCAACATGGGCCAAACCAGATCGCGTTGTAGAAATAAAGAATAATCAGCATTAACGCCATACCGTATGACAGCTGATATGTATTTTCCACTTGTTTCTATATGATCTTTATGTGGCAAACGATCCTTTGTCAGCCAGGAAATACTACCGTTTTCGTTTAGTGTCCAACGATTGGATTGACCAAAACCAAGGTTAGAGTAATAAAGGATTAAAAGACAGTAAAAAATGACTTTCAGCATGTTAGAATTGAGTTATTACATTACAGCATTCGGATTTTGATATTTTTAAACCACACTCCACCTCCATGGTCCTGAAGACAAATATGCCCTTTTTTAGCTAAACCATAGCCGGGAGTATCTTTCCATTTTCCGGTAGCCTTACGTTTTTCCCAATCCGGTGTCCAGGCTTCAAATTCCAATACTTTTACCCCATTCAGCCAGTATTCCCGCTGAGCACCATTTACCACAATTTTTGAGGTGTTATACTGACCAACAGGATTAGTAGGTCTAGAAATGGAGCTGTACATAGCATAATCAGAAGCTGTTTTTTGCCATTCTTCCAGTTTTTCAGGAAAACCTGCGTCATCTATCAACTGATACTCCGGTCCGCTTAAATACGCTGCTTCAAATTCCTCCGTCACGTGATACATGATGCCGCTATTACCTTCAGGGGATATCTTCCAGTCAATACTCAGTTCATAATTTTCAAACTGATCATGGGTGATGATATCTGACCTAAGATCGCTTTTATCTGTTTCGCTACCTTTACAGTAAAGTTCACCGTTGTTTACTCCCCAGGCATCAGCCGCTTTGTTTTGATACATCCTCCATCCATCCAGCGTTTTACCATCAAATAGCAGCTTCCAGCCGGCATTTGTCTCCTGTTCGGTCAAAACATTGTCATCTGTTGTTATGGCTTTTTCTTCTGATTTATTTGGTTTACATGCAATCATAAAAGTTGAGAAAAAAAATACACCGATAAAAAATGATCTTTTGTTCATATATTATTTTATTTAACTACTTTAAGATTGATAGGATCCCACTTTACTGCCTTGTCTGCATAATAACTATCATTGCACAGCAATGCCGGAGCAGCAGCCCGATAGCCAAATACAGCATCTTCTACCACAGAAGACTTATTCCTGATGGCTGTAAAAAAATTGGTAAAATGATCATAATGTGCTCCTTTATATCCTTCTTCTGCAGTATATACCGTGGTGTCCGGAGGAAGAATAAGTTTTCGGGGACTATCATCTTTATTTTTATTGAGTTTAGTGGCCATCAAAGGGTCATCATTGGCTGCATAGGCTTTATTTCGTATCAATGTGACTTTGTCCCACTCTACATTCATACTGCCTTCACTTCCTACTAGTCGCAAATAAGTGCTATCTGCTGTACCGTCTATAAAATTGACACGAAGCGACAGATTAAATGCAGGGTGTTCAGGTGTTTCTGCATAGTCAAACATGCCCATCAGCAGGTCAGGCACTTCTCTGCCATCTTTCCAGTACCGTAATCCTCCCATGGCCATAATTTTTTGAGGTCCCCTGGAGTTGGTTATAAAATGTAGGCTGGAAAACAAATGTACAAACAAATCACCGGAAACGCCTGTACCATAATCTTTATAGCACCTCCATCTGAAAAAGCGCTTGGCATCAAATGGTCTGTCAGGATATTGATTTAAAAACATTTTCCAATCCACCGTTTTTTCTGACGCATCCGCTGGTATAGAATACTGCCATGCCCCTTCCGGAGAATTGCGTGCCCAGAATCCTTCTGCATAGTTGAGCTGTCCAATCGCACCTGCTGCCAATAATTCACGTGCTTTTTCATTGCCTAAAGAACTCAACCCTTGACTACCCACCTGAAAGACTACTTTGTTGCGGTTTTGTGCTTCTACCACGGCACTTCCTTCGGACACATCATGGGTCATCGGCTTTTCGCAATAGACTGCTTTACCGGCGTTCATAGCTGCTACCGAAATATCCTTATGCCAATGGTCCGGAGTAGCGACGATGACGGCATCTATATCTTTTCGAAGGAGCAACTCACGATAATCTCTGGTTGTAAAAATATCTTTGCCGTATTTGTTTTTGGCTGCGACCAATCTGCCGTCATAGAGATCACATGCAGCTACCAATTTTACACCTGGTGTAGTGATGGCCGTATTGGCGTCAGCAAAACCCATACCACCTGCTCCTATCAGAGCTAACTGAATTTGGTCATTGGGCATGAAAATTTTGTTTCTTTTCATCCCCTCAAAGATGTTTTCACTTTTTTCAGCTCTCAGTAAGTCTGAAGAAATAACTGTGCCCAGGGCCCCTGCTGTTATTTTTTGAATAAATGATCTTCTGGATGGTCTCTTCATTTTAATATTCGATATTCGTAAATAAAAATAAAGTAAATATACTGTCCTTTATGATTTTCTAAAACATTATACTGAATTATTATCGATAAATAAAATTGCCAATGATTATATAACCAATTGAATCCTCCATCACGAAATACTTTTCATAAAGAATTTGACTAAAACAACAGATAAAAAACAAAAGTTAGGCATTGAATTCCGGCTTATATAACCATCGTTATATCATGTACTATTAGGTAGTGCTATACTTTTGTGTTATTATATATTATTTCTCAAGAAAACCAAAATTTACGATGCAAACCCTAAAAGACATCATTATGTTGTTCCAAATGGTAGCTGTTGTGACTCACCGCATACTTTTAACTTTAACAGAATCGTTAAATAGTTCATGCTGATAATAAACGTTATACTTTATCTTTATAAATTGGCAATAGCCCATTGTAACAGTATAATTGTCTTCGCATCTACCATCTCTGAGCTGTACAGCAATCCTGCCAATTCGTCATATGAATACTCTAGTAACTCGATGTCTTCTTGTTCTGAAAACACTCCACCTCCATTATTCATTTTCATAGAAGTATCATATTTGACCGTGTAAAAATGTATTTTTTCCATATGTGCACCAGGTGTAGCATAGGCTTCAAAAATCTTTGTTACGACCTTTACTGTATATCCTGTTTCTTCTTTTATCTCTTTTAGGATCGCTTGTTCGGGATTCAACTCATCCAGCATTCCTGCGCAGCATTCGATGATAAATCCGTCAGGATGGCCATGCAGTAATACCGGCAATCTAAATTGTCTAATGAGAAGAATTTTCCTTTCATCGGGATTGTACATTAATACTGCAGCGCCATCTCCACTGTCGTAGATCTCCCTAACATGATTCTCTACGTTTCCATTATGTCTTGTGTAAGAGATGAGGTATTTTTTTAACGTAGACCAGCCTCTATAAAGTACTGTCTCTTCGAGGAGTTTTGCTCTGTTGTGGTGATTGTTCATTTTATATCATTAAATAAAACCATGGGGTTGTGCTGTTCACAAAATTAGCTCAATAGTAAGATAATTTTAATAATATTTTTATTTTTATGCTAAAATCAAAGTCACATGAATCAGCGTTTGCTTTCTCTTGATGTGTTCCGTGGTATGACCATTTTTTTTATGATTGTAGTAAATACACCGGGGAGTTGGAATTATGTGTATGCACCCCTGCTTCACGCAAAGTGGAATGGATGTACGCCTACAGATCTGGTTTTCCCGTTTTTTATGTTTATCGTCGGGGTCTCGATGTCTATTTCCTATGACAAATTTAAGGGTGAGCCAAAACAGGCGTGGATAAAAAAAGCCATAATCAGAGGCGCTACTATCTTTGTGATAGGTCTTTTGCTCAACTGGTTTCCCTTTTATGATACAAACATTGCAGACTTGCGCATCTTTGGTGTTTTACAAAGGATTGGATTAGCTTTCATGGGAGCAGCTATCCTGATTGCCTTTATTTACGGTAAAAATATCTGGTATTTACTGGCCACTATTTTACTTGCTTACTGGGCTATATTGCTTACAGCAGGAGATGGTGCACTTACTCTTGAAGGCAACCTAGTCAGGATTACTGACCTGGCATTGTTTGGTGAAAACCATATTTACAAAGGATATGGCCTGCCTTTTGACCCTGAGGGACTTCTAAGTACAATTCCTGCTATCGGAACCATTCTACTTGGATATCTGGCAGGTAGACACATGATGGACTTTACAACCAATCAGGAGAAAATACAGTGGCTTCTGATGTTTGGGGTAGGTGGTATCATCATAGGGTTGATATGGTCGGCACTGGGTTTTCCGATCAACAAACCTATCTGGAGCAGTAGTTATGTCTTATACACTGGTGGTCTTGCTATGGTGCTACTTGCATGTATGATTTGGGTAATAGATGTGCATAAAATACAACACTGGACATATGTTTTTAAAGCTTTCGGGCAAAACCCGCTGGTTTGTTATGCACTTTCAGGGGTGATTGTAAAAACAATTTTACTTATTCACATTGGAGAAAAAAATCTTTATGCCTGGTCGTATGACACGTTTTACCAAGCAGTATTTGGAAATTATTTGGGTTCGCTGATGTTTGCTTTAAGTTTTGTGTTGTTGATTTGGGCTTTTGCTTGGTGGATGGATAGAAAAGGTATGATTGTCAAGGTTTAAATTATTTTTTTGTACTTTTTGTTAAAATTTTATGAGCTTGAAAAATATTTTGCTGGCTACCTTTTTTTTATTGGGGATGATCGGCTGTGGTCCTGTCACCATATATGATCATAAAGAGAATATTTCTGAGCCCTGGACTTACACACGACCTGTCAGATTTGATTATACTATAAAAGATATAGACGTTCCATATGAACTGGTTGTGACTGTAAGTCATAGTCAGGCCTTTCAGCATAAAAATATTTATGTCAACGCCACCACTATATTTCCGGATGGTTCCAAAACCACACATCCTTTATCGCTTCAGCTGACAAATGAAGCCGGTGACTGGGCAGGGAAGTGTAGTAGTAATGATTGTGATGCGGCCATCACCATGTCATCTGGAGCATACTATAAGTCTGCCGGAAAATATGCCCTCATATTTGACCAATATTCTCGCAGGGATAGTCTTGAAGGCATTACCGCATTGGCGATGAAAATTACAAAATCCCAATAATCATTCTGATGCCTGCATTCACAAAAGATAAAGCTGTAAAATTCCTGCTTTGGATCATTTTTGTTTCTGTGTTGGGATATCTAAAACTGGCCCACCACGAACTGTGGAAAGATGAGTGGCAAGCCTGGTTTGTAGCAAAAGATAAAAGTTTGGGAGATATTTTTTCCTTTCTATATTATGAAGGACACCCGGCACTCTGGTATATATACTTAAAAATCTTTACCCTGTTCACTGGATTGGCAAATTCAGTCGTTTTGATAAGTGTAGCGCATTTGATGACAGTCGCTGCGGGGTTGTATTTTCTATTGGTAAAATCCCGTCTTCCTTTGGTCCTGTCTATCTTACTTTCGTTATCATACTTTATATTTTTTGAATATGGTTTAGTCAACAGAGGGTATTTTCTGGTAATCACATTTGTATTGTGGGCTGCCTGGCTTCTAAGAAAAGAGCATTATTCTCGATCTGAGATGGGTATAATCCTGTTTTTGTTATGTCAAACCGAAGTTTATGGTACTTTGATGGCCATAGCCCTGGGCTTTTACATTTTTTTGAATGAAGAAAAAAAATGGTCATGGTGGAGTCAAAAGGACATTGTCGGCTTGATGGCAGGTATTGTAGTTTTTATCATATCTGTTTTTCCGCGTGCTTCGGGACACGTTGCAAGGACACGAGGGAAAGAACTGGATTTTGTCGATAATGCATTGACCTCGTGGCAAGGAAATCTCAGCAACACTTACATGATAGGATCTACTCCTGATACATTTACATACGGGTGGAGTGTCCTGGGTATTGTATTGTCGGTCATATGTCTGGCAGGACTATTTATCGTCTTCAAACCACATAAAAAACTTATGCTGACGTTTGGATTTTTTGTGGTCATGATGATGTCTTTTAGTTTTTTATATTTCTAGGCGGTATCAGACAGTGGGGTATGGGCTTTGTATTTTTTATAGCCATGCTGGAGATCAGAGGTTTTGATATAAAAAAGGAATGGCTGGCTGGCGTTATCATAGGGGTCTTTTGCCTGTTTAATGTGATACATGGTGTCAAGGCTGTGAAGGAAGATATCAAAATTCCTTTTACCAATGCTGAAAAAACAGGGTGGTTTATCCGTGATAAAATTCCTCCTCGGGTGCCTGTTGTCGCCATCAACAAGTTTGAGGCTACTCCGGTGGTCGGTTATGCTGACCGCAAATTTTTTGAATTGCCGGATGGATCGGCCTTTAGCTACTTCAGGTGGGTAGATAAAATCTATATCCCTACAGAAAATGAACTAAAATTATTTGGAAAATTTAAATCTGTGGGAGGTGTTGTAGTCTTGTCACCAACTCCACTTGACAGCTTGAGATACCCTACTGCAAAATTATGGCAAAAATTCGATCAGCTCAGTTACAAAAACGAAAATTACTATCTGTACAGCCTTCCCGTAAAATGAAGTGATTCGAATGATTATATGACCAAGTAGTTAGCTTAGGCTTCAGAATTTTAACCCGCAAGGGTAGTCTACAACAAGGAATTTAAATGGAGAACTGTGACCAACATAAAGTTACGTGTTCCTGTAGTTCATTTCTCTTTCGGATTTTGGGGTAAAAATCAGACTTTTATAGTAGAACAAAGAAATCAGTGATTGTATCTTTCTGATTTCTTTGTTCTGTTTTAGCCTGTGGGATAAATTTTAATTGATATTAAACCTGAGGGTGACTCCTGATCTAATCGTAGTGACAGGGAATGACAACGATGTCCGTGGTGTAATTTTGGAATAATCAAAGTAGAATCTCAATGCCAGATTTTTGTTTACGTCATACTCTACAGTGGGGTTGAGTGTGACCGTTTTATTACCTCTGTCTGCCTGAGCGTCTATGCCCGAAAGTAAGTCATAAATCTGATTGATATCATCTCTAAGCGAATAACTGAAATTAATCCTTATGTCTCTACCCTTGGCCACGGAGCCTTTATCTTTACTGAATTTGTCCACTAAGCCACCTTTTTTAGTGTCATCTGATTCTTCAGTATCTCCATCGCCCTTTTTGGTCTTTTTAGATTTCTTGGATTTTTTTGTTTTGCTGAATGATTTAAAATTTTTGATAATATAACCTCCACCAATGACTATTTCCTTGCTTTTATTTTCTCTGAGTTGAGTGATACCCAATTCGAGATTTCTGGTCACCTTATACTCAAAGTCAAATTTCATATCCTTGACCGTTTTAACGCTTATGCCTAACACCGGTACAAATTGCTCCTGAATACTGACCGCGGGTATTTCCAGTCTCGAGTAATAGTTGTTATTGGGGGACAACTCCGTCAAAGGACTATTGGCATCATAATTAGGGGAAGTCTGAAAGTTGCTAACCCTGATAGTAGATGAATAGCCATGTTTGATAGTAATGTTTGAAAATGCCTTATTAAACATTTTTAGTTTGGATAAACCTGTATAATTGAGCTGCCAGTTAGGTCTTGGTATGTAGGTATTACTTGAAATTACTCTTTGTTGGTCCAGCGCTACATCAAAAGCTGACTTTCTGGTATACGCGGCTATAAAAGCCGGAACAGTAACATTGTTTTGTGTCGGACCATAACCTCCGGCATAGGATGGATCTGCAGGGTGAACACCAGGGTTTTGTACATTGGGTAGTCTTCTGGAAATGATTTCTCTGTTTTCCTTAAACTGATTGTAAAGCCCAAAACTATTATCAAATAAGGTATTGAGTGCAAAATAGGAGGCATCAAATGAACCTACATCATATTTGGCCAACTGAAGAAATTTTTTCTCACCATCCATCACCTTTTTTCTGAAAACTTCAGTATGAGATTCCTGATAATTTTTCTTGAATGACACATCGATACTAAACTCTTTGAATGGCTCAATAATCCATTTGGAGTCAAAAGATTGTCTCTTGGTCTGAGTCAGCGCATCATTGAAATTGGAACTGGAGTTAAACCATTGACTATTATTCTGAAGCCAATTGTCAGGTCCTGATATCCGTGGTTGGACACCAGCAGCAAAATCCCAGCCCGGTGCTGAAAAGCCCTCGCTAAGTCCAAGCAGTGAAGACTGTGGCATAAATCCTGGTATGATGGTCGTACGATCGTCTTTGTAATTAAACTTGACCGATCTGACAAGCATCAAGGGTCTAAGCATAACCCTTTCAGCCAATGAAGGGTCTTTGGGTTTGTCCTCTTTTCCATCTTTTTTGGATTTTTTATCGTCTCCTTTTTCTCCGCTACCTTCCGCTTTGGCCAGGCTATCATCTTTTTTCAGTTCCACTTCATCCCCTTTTCCTTTAGAGGATACTTTTTTAGTCCTGACAGGTGGGGTAGCTGCTTTATTTCTTGGTTTAGCCGCTTTGCCCGTTTCGATAGATTTGAGGTAAGCAGATTTGCTATACAGCTTGCTGAAGTCAAATGTCACATTGAAACTTGCATTCTGACCATTTCTGATGGTATTGCCCAGTGGCGTACCCAGATCGTCGATCGTGATGAGACTACCCCCTTCCCAGGCATACTCTGCCTTGTAATCTGCTCCGGCATTGATCCAGTCTAAAATCGGTAGGCTCTTAAATGGTAATTTATAATTGAGAGATACATTGTGAACATAATTTTTAGACCTGCCCAGACTCTTAAGTTTCATATTTCTATACTTTGTGGCATAGTTTGGATCGTCTGTTGCTATAATTTTGGAGTAGCTGATGCTGTCTTCATTAAATGTGGATCCCCTCTCATCCACCCAGGTTCTTTCTGATGCCAAATTGGCAATACCTACCTGTCTCAGCTGATCTACTATGGAGTTGGTATTGGCCCGAAATCCAAATCTCAGGGACTTGGCAAAATCCCAGTCTAAAACATAATTTCTCTCCCAGTTAAATCTTCGATCATCAAATACAAACTGTGGTGTGGAAGGCAATCTGAAAGTCCTTGTATTATTCTGGTCAATCATCCTGCTGGTGAAGGAAAAATTATTGGGCAGAAGGCTGAAATTGAAATCAGAGAGTATTTTGAGCGCCTTTACTTTTATAAATTTTAGCGGCTCGATGTATGTCGATTTTCTGGTATAAACATAATCAAGGCCTACGGATTGCTGTATGGATTTATCTTCACGTATGATAGGGTCTGACTTGGTGTTTTCAGTATATGCATACGATACAGACAGATTGGATGGAGACCAGGGTTTTCCGGTGCCGCCTGCTTGGGTCTTGATATTAGTAAGGTTAAAAGTCTTGATCGTCATCTGCTTTCTGGCCACCTCACTGATAGAATCCCGCTTGCCTGCATCTTGTATCAGGGAAAGTTTTTCACCTACTTCGATATCCTGATCAAATGGGTCGAATTGTGGTGTAATAAGTGTTTTTTGATATTGAGCATATACCGGGATAGTAAGCTGGAGGGCTTTGGGCAATATTTTTCCAGCATCCAAATTGGCTGCTACGTCATACTGTATGGTTTCTTCCCTGTTTCGTTCCAGCAATCTTTTGTCCAAAGCTCCGAAACCTATACTGCTATAAATGCCTGAAAAATTCAATTCTCCCAGGTCAGCCATCTGTACCTGCAGTTTGGCTTGTGCGGCTACACCTCCTGACTCAGCAAATCCTGTAACCCTAAGCTCATTAACCCAAACTTCACCATTGTACTGTGCAGTTTTATCTTTATTTCTGATCCCTATCTGAAAGACTTTTACAGCTCCCAGTGATGGGTTACCCACCATTCTTACTATGTCCCCTTTTTCAGGGTTTACTACCATTTCTATAGTATCTCTTGCATTGATACTATTGCTAATTCTAAATTTTTTGAGGGCAAGTAAACTATCCAGCGGAATATTTATATAATTATGATCCGGCCATACATTCTGCTGAGTATGCTGGGATGAAGCTCCTCCGAATTCTTTGGACATCGTAAGAGGCAATTCGTATTCATAAAAATTATTGGCAGCTTTGGTTTTCGAGGTGGTATTGCTGCTATTATCAAAATCCTTTCCTATTCTGACCACTATTGCCAGCTTTCTATCCTCAATGGGCGGGCCATCTTTTGCTCTTTCGGCATGCACAAACATCTGCAATCTCTTATACAATGCAAGATTGACATTGGCAAGCTTGGTCATGCTCACCTCACAATCATCAGGTAGCTTTTTAAACTTCATAACTATAGAACGCTCATCCTGCAACAGTTGGGCAAATGTTCCAAAAGATTGAGTCCTTACTACTCCTTTTGGCGTTACATAGTTAAATGGCAGCTTACCTGAGTTTTCCTCTATACCCACGTCGTCTATGCTGAATTCAATACTTGTGGGATCACAGTCTGTACAACAGTTTGGTTTTTGTTTTCGCCATTGGCTCCTTTGCAACTGAAAATCTGCCAGTCTGAATGTTTTGGCTGTTCTGAAATTAGTCAGATACATTCTCATAAACTGTATAGCCCTGAATCCGGCTATACCATTCACTGGAATGCCTGCATTTATAGGTACCTGAAATCTGTACCATTTTTCGACCTTTCCGCTGGGTGCTGTCACCAGAGTAGTCTGTCTGTAGTGGTTCCCAAGAATAGAAGTATCCAATTCGTTGGTGCCCGGTATTTTTTTGATCAATATTTTATATTCATAAAAGGCTTCATTCTGGTCCAGCGATTTGTTATTGTTGATGTCTTCTGAATCAGGGTATCTATTACCTCTTACAAATTGATTGGCGTCACTATTATTGAGTGGTGCATTGCCTTCAGGGCCGTTGAACCTTTTCATTCTGTCAAGGAGTCTTGGCTCACCACTGAGTGATTGATCATTGAAAAAAAGAAAGTCATCATTGGATGGGTCTGTAGCTACATCCGGCAGACTGGCTACATTGTTTTCTATAAGCCAGGATTGG
Source organism: Saprospiraceae bacterium (assembly GCA_016714765.1). Lineage (GTDB taxonomy): Bacteria > Bacteroidota > Bacteroidia > Chitinophagales > Saprospiraceae > OLB9. Next base: position 132,724 of record JADKCF010000010.1, read on the forward strand.
AATTTTTTTGACTCATCCTCGTTATTTATTCCATCAAAACCCAAGTCCTGCGATTTGCCTTCCTGGAGATCAAAACCATTTACCAAAGGTATACTCACCGTAGCCCGTCCAAAAGTAGTATTGGTCGTCGGTACTTTTCTTTGTGTGGTAGGGATGGCGTTTTCGAAAAAAAGAAAATTGTCTTTTATGATATCTTCAGAAATGCTTCCAAGATTAAATATGATTTCTCCTTCTTCATCATCAGGATGTTCTATGCCGTCACCTCTGTCCATAAATGGATTCAGCATCCAGAATTCGATACTTTCGTAGTTGGCGGCTTCAAAATCTGAGTTTTGAAAATATCGCATGATTCCTCCCCATCTTTTTTCCGGATTATTGAGGACTATTTTATTGTTTTGAACAGTAAATCCATGCCCACCTGCTGCCGTTATACCACCACGGGTTTCAAAATTGTAGGGTCCCCTTTCGCTCGGATAGTAACTAAGGTCAAAGGTAAACAATTGTTGTTGGCCTGGCTGTACTTGTCTGTTAGTAAACAATTCGGTTTGCTGTATGATCCTGGTATATGGATTGAGGTTATCTTCGCTCGTCCGTCTGGTGCCCAGGTCAAGAGAATACCAGTTGAGTTTTGCCCTATTGGCACCGTAAGCAAGACTATTATCTATAGAAGCTTCTGGGAAAGTATTTCTGGATAGGGCTGTGATGGATGGAGTACTGGAAAGTGTCCATTGGTTGTAGTTAAATCCACCCAGGTTTAGATTGGTGATTGCGCCTTCGAAATCATCTATATTGGCTATACCCGTGTCATCAAAATCTGTATTGATTGCTTTGGAGTGTCCGGGCAAAATTCCGGCAACCTCTGCTGTCAGATTGATATTGGATTTTTCGCTGGTACTGTAAAAGGGCAATTTATTGATCATTCTAGTCACCCACGCAGACTGATCGTTATAGTTGTAATCCAGTCCGAAAATTCGGTTGTTGATAGGGTCATCCCCTACATTCACTTTTTGGGTAAATGGCCTTTCGTACAATCTGAGATAAGTGGCACCTAGACTGGATTTTTTATTGAACTGATAGTCAGCCCTGAGGCCGAGCATATTTTTTTGTTGGAGGCTGAAGAGGGAGTTGTCTTCAAACCTGACATCTATAGGTGTACCCTGAGCGAGATAGGTATCATTGATAATCCGAAGCCTGCCCAACGAATAATCGATTTCATAGTCCTGACCTTCTACCAGTTGTTTTCCTCCTGCAGATACCCTTACAGAGCCTTGAGGTACAAAAGGACCCAGAGGTATCTCTCCATTATTGGCGGTGGATTTTACTTTACCCACCATTCTGAATTTATTTTTGGATAGGTTTTGTGCAGCTATACTGATGGTTGTATCATAGAGTTCCTGATATCGGTATTTGGCAAGGAGTAAGGAGTCCTTCACATTGGTGCCCGGTATGTAATTGTTGATATTGGACGCACTCAGGTGACTTCCGAATGGCTCCAGAACAGGAAATACCACACTACCACTCCTCTCAATGACAGTTACACCTTGTATGTAATCAAAATATCCATCGGGTTGTGGATCCCCGAATCTGTTGAGTCTGTCCAGGTTAAACAATTGTAATAATGGCAGTCGACTGAGTTCTGTTTCAGGAAGGTACTTTTTAAGTGATCCGTCATTATAGTCATCTTCATAAAAAACATCAAACTGAAAGTCCTGCTGATTGAGCTGATTCGTACGCAGGTTGTATACGTTTTTCATCATCAGGTCCCACATTGGCGAAGTGGTGATCTGATTGGTAGACTTCAGTAATTTGACAAAAAACACTTTTGGCGGCTCTATCCTGGTGGTGTCTGTCTGACTTCCAGGCTGTACTGAAGAAGCTGATAGTTGACCTACCTGATACAAGGTGTCACAGTTGGAGGTATAATAATAATTGTATGCGACACCTAGTACCTGATTTGGCCTGAGTCTGAAATTGAGTGATAAGGTTCCTAATTTGGGATGATAGGTATATTCTGACGATGCTAACCTGCGGCCTCTGAATACTTCGAAATCTCTTGTTCTTTTCAGGTTAAAATCAGGTCCAGAGAGTTGTTTTGCCACTTCATCGATATCTGCAATGTCGTCACTTTTCAATATTCTGGAATATATATTATTGGCCCCATTTCGTGGCAGACAGTTGCCCAGATCGTCCTTAGCCTTGCAATTGATTTGTGCATTGGCGGGAATAGATGTAAAATTATCAGCATCGGGTTCGCCAAGGTCCGCGATAGCCGTGACCATGGTGGAGTTGTCCTGATACTCGGGCCTGTCATCAGATATCCAAACTTCTATTTGTGCAATCTGATGTGGCGTACCGATGTATGGTATGTTGCTAAGATTTCTTTCGTATGAATCCCTGTTGTAGTGTGACAGAAAGAAATGCCTGTTTTCGTCGTATTCATTGGGAGTTATAGTAAACTCCTGAACAGATACACCATTTTCTACTTTTATGTTAGTAGATCTGGAGCGCTGTTGTGACATGAGTCCTGTCAGCCTTAATTTTCCGAACTGAACTTCTGTCTTCAGTCCAAAAAGACTTTGTGCCCCCTGTATAAGATTGCCCCTCAGAGGCAAACTGACGTTACCCGCTTCTATTTTTTTAATGATATCATCTTCTGAAAAAGCATCAGAATCGAATCCTATTTTTATTTGTCTGTCAAAATCAAAAGTGGATTGTGTATCATAGTTAAACTTCAGGTCCAGCTTTTTACCGATTTTACCATCTACATTCATTTTTATGAGGGGCGTCGGAAAATCAGGTTGACTCTGCCTTTGAGCCTGTATGGGTAACTGAGGATCTCGTCTCCTGCTGTAGAGCCACCCCACACTCAGGTCTACACTACCCTGTGGTTGTATATTTACTTCTGTACCTCCGAAAAGCCTATCTACAAGACTGTTTTGGATATCCACTTTATCCATCGGATCTATTCTTCCGGAGCGTGATTTTTTGTCAGATTTGATACCTGCAAGTGTGTTGAAATATTGTTTTTCCTGTTCTTTGGCTCTATAATCCAGATATTCATCAAAAGTCATGTAAGTGGGCGTCCTGTAATATTCGTCTCCTATTTTTTCCATGATGACGTACTGTCCTGTTGCAGGATCATATTCTACTTTTTGATTTATCTCTTTTGTGACTATATCAAAAGGATTGTTTTTCTTGTCTGTGATATAATCACCTTTTCTGTCGACGAGTGGTATAGTATCTGCCGGAATAATGTAATCATATTCTAAAAGATACGGATCCGGAAGGTTGTATCCAGGTAAAGTAGCAAACATGCTCATTACAACACTACAACTAAAAAATATAATAAAAATACCCTGTTTCAAACTCATATAAATACTGCTAATTATTATAATTTATCCACCATTCAGATTAGGTAGTAAATAAACATCTGACTATAACGTGATTTTTGTAAGTTCTCGTATATATTATTTCATAAAAAATAGAAAATCAGTTCATTTGCTTTAAAACCTGCTTGATTAAGTCTTCCACTAATTCTATATTTGGATTTTTTTCCATGACCGTTTTAATCTGTTTTTCTACTATCTGTTTTGGAAAACCAAGTGCTATCATAGCAGATAATGCTTCATTCCTTATGGTGTTACCTTCAGAGGATAATAATACTACCTGGTCGCTTCCTGTTTCTTTGATGACTTTGTCTTTGAGATCCAGGATGATTCTTTTGGCAGTCTTGGGACCTATGCCTTTAACTTTACCAAGTGCGACAGCATTTTCGTGTATGATGGCCGTCTTGACTTCGTCAGGTGTCATGTAAGACAAAATGACCCTTGCAGTATTGACACCAATGCCTGACACAGAAATCAGAAGTATAAAAAGCGCCCTTTCCTCATCGTCAAAAAAACCGAACAGAGACTGTTCATCTTCCTTTACATTGAGGTAGGTAAAAATCTTGATTTTCTGAAGATTCTCGAGTTTTGAATACGTATTCAGGCTGATATTGACGTGATAACCTACTCCGTGGCAATCCACATAAATGAATGTAGGTGTTTTGTGGGTGATTTCACCATTGAGATAAGCTATCAATGCATTTGTTTTTTAAGCGACATTAAAAAAAATATTGACATCTTGTCAGAATGTCATTCAAACGGCAAAGATATTTATTTTTACATATTTAAAAGAAACTTAATATGAAAATATGGAATTTACTTTTGGCTTCGTCTTTTTTCCCATACCCATGCTGTCTTCATGATGTCTTCTACATCCAGGGAAGGTTTCCAGCCTAGATTGGCAGCAGCTTTGGAATAATCAGAATAAATAGCCATGACGTCTCCAGGTCTGCGAGGTCCTTTTTGGTAGGATAACTTTTCGCCTGTTACTTTTTCGAATGCGTCAATTATTTCAAGCACTGTGAGCCCATTGCCAATACCTACATTGTATATGTCTACAGGAGACTCCTGTTTGTCATGAAAAATATATTTCAGACCTAATGTATGGGCTTTGGCAAGATCGACCACGTGGATATAATCTCGTATGCAACTTCCATCTCTGGTCGGATAATCGGTACCAAATACTGTCATGCTAGCCCGTCTTCCTATGGCGGTTTCGGTGATCACAGGGACCAGATTTTGTGGTGGATTGACCGGTGATTCGCCAAGTAATCCCGATGGATGAGCCCCTGCCGGATTAAAATACCGCAGCAAAATACTTTTTACCTGACTATTTTTGATGCTGTCTGTTATGATTTTCTCACCTATCTGCTTGGTGCGTCCATATGGGGAGGCGGCCTCCTGCAATGGCGTTTTTTCGTCTACCGGACTGGTGGTGACATCACCATACACCGTACAACTGGAACTGAATATGAATGCTTTGACTTCATATTTTATACTCATGTCCAGTATGTTAATTAGAGATTCCAGATTGTTTCTAAAATAAAGTATGGGCTTTTCGACAGATTCTCCTACTGCTTTCAGTGCCGCAAAGTGGATGATTCCCGTGATGTCAGGATGTTGAACAAATATAGTTTCTGTGGCTTTCAGATCACACAGGTCTATGTGAAAATAAGGGACATCGACCCCCGTCAAAATACGGATTGCGTCTAAAGAAGAGGTGTCTGAGTTGATACCATTATCTGCACAGACTACTTCGTAACCATTTTCCAGTAAGTCAATAATGGTATGACTGCCAATATATCCCGTTCCGCCTGTGACCAGAACTTTTTGTTTCATAATCCTATAATATTTTATACAAAGATAGACTTATCTTAATTCTTTTCTGAGTCTTGCTACGGGAATGTTAAGTTGTTCTCTGTATTTGGCAATAGTCCGTCTGGCTATATTGTATCCTCTGTCAGAGAGTATTTCCATCAGCCTTTCATCAGACAATGGTTTGGTTTTGTCTTCCCTTGTGACTTCATCATTGAGTATATTTTTTATTTCCAGAGTAGAAACCTCACTACCGTCCTGGGTCTGCATGGATTCTGAAAAGAAATCCTTGAGTTTTTTGGTTCCAAACTCAGTTTGCACAAATTTCGAATTGGCAACCCGGCTTACAGTAGAGATATCAAGACCTGTTACTTCGGCCAGATCCTTGAGTATCATGGGTTTGATCCTTCGTTCATCCCCGGTGGTGAAATATTCATACTGATATTGCATGATGGCATACATCGTGCGATAAAGTGTATCTTGTCTTTGTTTGATAGCGTCTATAAACCATTTGGCAGAATCTATTTTTTGTTTGATAAACAAAACTGCTTCTTTTTCTGGTTTTGTGGCTCTGCGTCCCTGAACAGTTTCTCTATAACCTTTAAGCATCTCCATATACTGGTCGTTGATACGAAGGTCCGGGGCGTTTTTGCTGTTCAGTGATAGCTCGAGATCGCCATCTCTGTTATAGATGATAAAATCAGGAATAATGTATTGACTGCCTGTATTATTGCCTTCTACGGTGCTTGCAGGTTTTGGATTCAGTTTTAAGATTTCGTCTATGGCTTCCTTGAGCTCGCCATCAGACAACATCATCAGTTTTTTCATCCTGATGTAGTGCTTTTTAGTAAATTCTTCAAAAAATTCAGACAAAATTTTCAAAGCAATTTTTCTTTCCTCTACATGTGCACCAGGCTCTTTTTCTATCTTGTCTTCGAGTTGCAGTATAAGACATTCCTGCAATGTCCGTGCACATATCCCCGCCGGCTCAAATCTCTGAACTTTTTTGAGAATATGGTTGACTTCTTTTAGGTCAGTCTCGATATTATGTGCAAAAAGCAGGTCATCTACGATGGAATTGGGCTCACGGCGCAAGTAACCATCTTCATCTATGGACCCTATGATTTGCTGAGCAATGATTTCCTCCTTTTCTGAAAGATCCAGCATTCCGAGCTGTCTTTCGAGACTTTCATGAAAACTATTTTCTACTGGCACAGGCATACTCCTCTCTTCTTCATTGATATAATCTTCTCCTTTCATTTTATAACTGGAAGGATCATCATCCAGGTATTCATTGAGATAATCATCAAACTCAAATTCAGGTTCGCTTTTATCATTATCACCCTCAGAATCGTTGGTACTTCCGAAACCTTCTCCATCCAAATCAAAAACATCATCATAATCGTCTCCCTCATCCAGTGCCGGATTAGACTCCAACTCTTCCTTGATCCTCTGCTCCAGACTGGCAGTAGGTATCTGTAAAAGTTTCATCAGTTGTATCTGCTGAGGAGACAACTTTTGTAACATTTTCTGACTGAGACTCTGTCTTAACATAATATTTATATTTTCCTTTGACTACTTACGTATTGAATAAAACAACTAATAAAATTTCAGAGTTCCACTATTGATTATAACATCGAAAAAATAATCAATTTATAATGTATTCATTCGAAAAATTGCCTCCTCTGCAATTTCTGCAAATTCAACATTTTAAGGAAATAATTTTTCGAAACTATTAAAACTTTGTATGTTTACGGTGCAAATATAAAATAAAATTTCAATATATATAATTTTTTTATAATATTTCACAATTTACAATTCAGGGATTAATACATAACATAATAATATAATACCAATGACTGTCCTCCAAAAACTTTCTGCACTGAGAAAAATCATGATTTCGAATAAGGTCGACGCTATCATCATACCATCTGCTGATCCTCATCAAAGTGAGTATATAGCCGCACACTGGCAGGAAAGAGTCTGGATATCCGGATTTACCGGTTCAGCAGGCACCGTAGCTATCACCCACGATCATGCAGGCCTGTGGACAGACTCCAGATATTATTTGCAAGGCGAGATGGAACTTCGTGGAAGTAGCTATGTTTTGCACAAAATGACCAATCAATTTGCAGCCCCATATGTAGATTTTCTAATAGATAGTCTGCCCGCCGGATCTACTGTTGCCATCAACGGGTTTATGTTTTCAAAAGCTGCAGTAGATGGTATCAAAAAGTCTCTTGCAGAAAAGAAGATCAATCTCATACACAGGCTTGACCTTATTTCTGAAGCATGGCAAGATAGACCTGACCTATCTGATGCTCTCATAGAAACACATGAAGAAAAGTACGCCGGTAAGAGTATTGGTGATAAACTCAAAGAAATTCGTCTGGCTATGTCAGCCACCAATCCTTCAGCTGTGGATTACCATCTTATAACGGCTCTGGATGACCTGGCATGGACCTTCAATATCAGAGGCAAAGACGTGGAATATAATCCTGTAGCCATAGCATATGCCGTCATTGGCAAAAGTGATGCCCATATTTTTGTAAATCAATCCAAACTTTCAGATAAGGTAAAATCAGCTTTTGCAAAAAATAAAATCAAAATCCATGACTACTCTGAAATCATAACTTTTTTAAATCATCTGAAAGAAGAGACAAGTATCCTGGTTGACCCCAATATCTGCAGTCAAACATTGTATGAAGCCATCAATGCTACCGTCATTACTGGTTCGTCTCTGCCCAAAACGATGAAAACAATAAAAAATGAGACAGAAATTAAGCACATAAGATCCGTCATGAAAAAGATGGTGCCGCTCTGGCACAGACTTTTTACTGGCTCGAAAAAGCCTTGGTAAAAGGCGAAAAATTGGATGAAGTTTCAGTAGCTCAGCAACTGGCTTACTATCGAAGCCAACAAAAACTCTATCACGGCGAAAGTTTTGGTGCAATAATAGGATATAAGGAAAACGGGGCCATCATTCATTATCATCCGGAAAAGGGAAAATGTAAAACCATTCATCCAGAGGGTATTTTGTTGGTAGATAGTGGAGGTCAGTACAGCGACGGAACAACAGACATTACCCGTACTTTTGCACTGAGCAACCCCACACCAGAGCAGAAAAAATCATACACTCTCATCATGAAAGGTATGATCGGACTTTCTATGGCCAGGTTTCCGGATGGTACTGCTGGTGCGCAATTGGATACTTTTGCCAGACAATATTTATGGGCCGAAGGGATGAATTACGGCCATGGCACAGGTCATGGAGTAGGTTTTTTCTTAAATGTACACGAACCCCCTCAGGGATTTGCTCCTGTACATTCAGAGCGGGGACGCACTCTACATCTGCCGGGAATGCTTACCAGCAATGAACCCGGTTATTACAAAGAAGGTGAGTTTGGTATGCGTATTGAAAACCTGATTTTGGGAGTTCAGTCCGATATAAAGGGATTTATGGAGTTCGAAACGGTGACTCTCTATCCACTCGAACACACCCTTATAGATAAGTCAAGGCTTACCAAAGAAGAAATAAAGTGGATCAATGACTATCATAAAAAAGTGTACTCCGGTATTTCACCACTTTTATCAGGGGATGTAAAATTATGGTTTAAAGAAAAATGCAAAAAAATGTAAGCCAATATTGGACTTTTGCCGATAAAAGCAAACAGTTGGTCTGTTTTATGGAATTTTTTATACCCATTATAAGTTTACCTTTGTAAATCAAAACAAAAAATAATGAAATTTAACAAAATTGTCCAAGCTAGCTTTTTACTAATCCCGGTACTTTTTATGATTTCATCATGCAATTATGCCAAATCCAACCAGCAAGTGGTGATATCTTCTGATTGTGGCATGACATGGAAAAAAATTAAAGCCGGAGAATCCGTACCCAAAGGCGTGGCTAATCCTTGCTATATGAAGGTAGTGATACCAAATTATCCAATGCAGGGAGACAGCCGTTTTATCACCAATCTCAAAGACAGAGTACGTGCATATATTCACATAGACTATGACTACTCTATCACAGAACCGTTGGAGTTTATAAAACAAGCCAAGTTCCTGGGTAAGGCAAATGCACATGCCGACAGTGACGGTGCCCTTGACCCATCAGCATTCGAAGGCGCTGAAAACATGGTCATAGATAAAAGAATCAGAGATGTAAGCAAATCTTTATTTCTTGAAGAGGATATTGTCGAACTGGATCAGGCAGAAGTGGAAAATAAATTGCTGGAAGCTTCCAACAAGGTTTTGAGTCCATTGGGAGTGAGCCTAAACTTCATCACCCTGACATTCGACCTGGATGAGCAAACCAGACAAGCTATTGATGTTTCTACAGCCATGAAAATCTATGACAGCAAAAACCTTTCAGATCTGGGTCGCTCAGTTATTGTTCAAAAGGCCGGGGCAGCAAGATTGGTTGTAGAAAATACAACGCCTGAAATAAAAATAACTGATCAGAACGAATAATGGCTCTTACCTGGACCAGATATTGTATTTAAAAATACAATATATCGCCCTGAATCCGTCTTTCCAATTGATTTTTTTGCCTTCTGCGTATGTACGACCGTAGTAAGATATTCCTACTTCATAGATTCTGATGTTAGCGATACGGGCAATTTTTGCGGTAACTTCGGGTTCAAAACCAAATCTATTCTCACGTAGCAAAATATTTTTGATGATGTCAGATTTCCACATCTTGTAACATGTTTCCATATCCGTCAGATTCAGATTGGTCATAGCATTCGAAAGTGAAGTCAATATTTTATTGCCAATGGAGTGCCAGAAGAAAAGTATTCTATGCGGGTTGCCGCCCATAAATCTGCTACCATAAACCACATCGGCAAAACCATCCAAAATAGGTTTTAGCAATAGATTAAATTCATTGGGGTCGTACTCTAGATCAGCATCCTGTATGATGACCAAATCTCCTTTTGCTTCACGGATTCCGGTATGTAGTGCTGCGCCCTTTCCTTTGTTTACATCATGACGATAGTAGGATATCTCCTGATCTGCATTTTGGGCTTTGTACTCAAAAACTTTTTTTTCTGTATCATCTTTTGAACAATCGTTGACGACAATTATTTCTTTAGTGACACCTCCTATAAGATCTACGGATTTTACCTTTTCGAGGATAGTTTGAATTGTATTTTCTTCGTTAAAAGCCGGAATGACAATGGAGAGTTTTAAAGGCATATTTTTGTTTTTTTATAATTCATTTATTTACAATGGTTTACATTTTGTTGTTTGCTTTTGCATTATCAAAAACAAATCAGAGTTGATAAAAATACCTAATTTCGGCGGCACAATTATGAACCATTCATTTAAATAAAGCACAAAAGTATAAAAATGCAGTTTCATTCTCTAAAAATAAGCAAAATAGTCTCTGAAACGACTGATGCCAAAACCATTTATTTTGAAATTCCTGATCAGGTACAATCTGAATACCTCTATCAGGCAGGACAATATCTGACTATCAAATGCAGTATCAATGGTACCGAAATCAGGCGAGCATATTCTATCAGCACGCCTCCTCATAGCAAAACCATCGGTGTTACTGTAAAAAAAGTTCCCCATGGCAAAATGTCTGTTTATCTGACGGAACATATCAAAGAGGGTGACTGTCTGGATGTCATGACTCCTGAAGGTCATTTTAAGGTTGTACCTGACCATTTAAAATCCAGGGATCATTATTTTATTGCAGCCGGCAGTGGGATAACTCCTGTCATGTCTATGATCCAACACATTGTAGAAGAAGAACCCAGAAGCAGGTGCTACTTGCTGTATGGAAGTAGAAATGAAAACTCTATTATTTTTAATGATCAGCTGGAGTTTTTGCAAAAAAAATATGAAGATCAAATCTTTGTCGATCATATCTTGAGTCAACCACTGGAGCGTAAAACAGGTGGGTTGAGTGGCGTGTTTGGTAAAAAAGTAATAGACTGGAAGGGAATGAAAGGCAGAATTACCACTAAGACTTGCAAAGAGTTTTTTTTAAAACATGAGCCTGTCAATGCTGAAAAACATTATTACCTGTGCGGACCTGGAGATTTTATTCAGAAGATAGAATCCTTTTTGCTGGAGCAGCATGTAGACAAAAAAACCATACACAAGGAATTTTTTCTTTCTGCATCTGATGCAGTTACATCTGATGCAGGTGTATCTCAAGCCAATGTCCAGGTAAGGCTCAAAGGTGAGACTTATGACATTGTTGTTCCGAAAGGAAAAACCATTCTGGATATACTTGTTAAAGAAAAAAAAGACCCTCCCTACTCTTGTACCAGTGGTGCCTGCTCTACATGTATGGCAAAAGTGACGGAAGGAGAAGTCACAATGGACAGCTGTTATGCCCTTGATGATGATGAAATAGCTGCAGGATATATTCTGACTTGCCAGTCCCATCCAATAACTCAAAGAGTGGTCCTGACTTACGATATGTAAAATGAGCCCATCCTCGCCTGTCATAAAAGTCATCAGCGCCGGTATTTATGCAGCCCTTCAGGATGCAGGGAGATATGGATACAGACACCTGGGAGTTCCGGTTTCGGGGGCCATGGATACACAGAGCCTCTATTATGTCAATCATGTTTTGCAAAATAATATCAATAGTCCTGCCATAGAAATATTAGGCCATGGAGCAAAATTTGAAATTTTGGAGGAGGTGCGGCTATGCGTGAGTGGCGCTTCAGGGATTATACACCTGGACGGAAAAAATACCACACCACATCAGCCATTTTTTGCAAAAAAAGGCCAGATTCTTTACATCCAAAAAATCATCACTGGTGCAAGATTTTACCTGGGCATCAGTGGTGGCTTTTTTGCAGAACCTGTCATGCAGAGTGTATCGACAATCAATGGTACCCACCTCGGGCCATTAAAAAAAAATGAGGTGCTTCGCAGAAATATTGATGAAATCCATGGGAATTCTCAGAATTCTCGACTCATACACCATACAATAGATAAAACCAAGCCCATCCAGGCCTTGCATGGGCCAGAATATCATTTTCTGTCTGAAACTTCAGCTGCAAACCTGATGAATGCCACATATACCATCACCAACGAAAACAACAGAATGGGGTATCGACTTAGTGGTCCGGCACTATATACAGTAGTGGCACACAATAACTTATTGACCTCTGCTGTTTTGCCGGGCACAGTACAACTATTGCCTGGAGGACAGCTGATTCTGCTGATGAGAGAATGCCAGACTACAGGAGGTTATCCACGTGTTTTGCAGGTTGAAGAAGCATCCATCAACCAATTGGCTCAAAGATGGGCATCTGACTCCATCCGATTTTTAATATAACTTCACTATGTCGCAAATATTTTGGAAATATAAACTGCCCGATACTGATGAATACACAGTAAGTTTATACCACGGAGATACAAGTGGTCATATATTATTGTATGTCGGTCAGGAAATCGTAAAGATAGACTTTAGTGTAGCAGAAGATAGATCATATAGTTTTTATCTTGGTAAAGAATTGTTTGAACTGAATATCAAAATCACAAAAGGACGTATTAGATATCTTCTTCACAATAAAGAGACAAATAAAACCATTCCGGTTTATCAAGATCTGAATACCCGCAAAAGACATTTGTATAAATCAATAGTATTATTATTGATTTTCCTCATTTTAATCAGCCTTGTTTTGCATTTCTTAATGTAAAATTTACTTTTTTAATCTTAAAATGCTTATGTTTGTAATCTAAACAAATATTCAGTATTGGAAAAACTGGCATTACATATTGAAAGTCTGATATTCACCAGTAACCCATCCATCAGTTTTGATGACATTAAAACTGCTTTGGAGGAAAGCATGTCCTTACAATTTTCAGATGAGGAAATTTCTGATCAAATAGGCTCGCTCATGGAAAAATATGCGCAGGATGACTTTTCTATGGAAATCATAGAAATAGGAGGAGGATTCCGATTTATGACCGAAGGAGCTTATCATCATACTGTTGGTACTTTTTTTAAGGCAAAATACACATAAAAAACTTAGCAAGTCTGCCATGGAGACGCTGGCCATTATCGCATATAAGCAGCCGGTGACCAAAACAGAACTGGAATCTATACGAGGGGTCAACAGTGACTATACCATACAGAAATTACTGGAAAAAGATCTTGTAGAAATATCAGGCAGAAGCGAAGGGCCAGGCAAACCACTTTTATACAGCACTACTGCCAAATTTACGGATTACTTTGGTCTCAAAGGTATAGAAGACTTGCCCAAACCAAAAGAAATAGAGCCCCTGGAAAATCAGATCGGTGAGCAAGCCCCTATCGAAGAACAACAAATTGTCGAAAAAGCTATTATATATAACGAAGAAGAATAGTTTTTTCTAAAATAACCAGCCAAAAAATATATATAGTGGAGAGCACAACCCTGGTCAACAGAGTAGCCGACAGCGGCATCATCACCATCAACCTTGAAGAGTATTTTCCTACAGAATCCTTTGGTGTATTTGATATCAAAGATCATCTTTTCCATGGTCTCATACTCAAAGAAAAAGAATTCAGAGAGGCACTTAAATCATTGGACTGGAGTGTGTATAAAAACAAGATCGTTCTGGTGATTTGCAGTGCGGATGCTATCATTCCATTATGGGCTTATATGCTGGTAGAAGTATATCTGCATGGAATAGCTGCAGATACTTATCAGGGTACTGACGAAGACTATCTCCGTATGCATTTCCGCAATGTCTTGAATAAAATCGACTTTTCGCAATATAATGATAAACGTGTCGTTATCAAAGGATGCAGCCACAGACAAGTACCTTCATATGCTTATGGTCTGATTACATCATTGCTCAAACCACATGCCCAAAGCATAATGTTCGGTGAACCCTGCAGCACTGTACCTATATTCAAAAGACCAAGAGCCATTCCTTAAACAGATTATAAAACAACGTCATGAAACCTTACAATAAACTTTTTCCGGTTTTCGGATTTGTAGCAGGTATTATATTTTCTATGTTGATCTTTTTGTCCTACACGACAAAAAACACAAGCCTTCCAAAATTTTTCGACTTACCCCAGCAAATAAAAGCTATCAATATGGACAGAGCATTTGATTTTGCAGGGGAGCCTGTTCCTCTCAATGAAGATACACACGAAAGACTGGATCGTGAGCTGAGTGTGAATGCTTACTGGCAATCCACAACTTTGCTCAACTTAAAAATGGCAAACAAACATTTTCCTGTCGTCGAAAAAATCCTGTCTGAAAACGGTATCCCTGAAGATTTTAAATATCTGGCAGTCGCAGAAAGTGGCTTGCGCAATCTCACCTCTTCAGCCAATGCAAAGGGGTACTGGCAGTTTATGAAACCTGCTGCTACGGAAATGGGTCTGGAAATTTCTGAAGATGTGGACGAGAGAATGCATATCGAAAAATCCACACAGGCAGCTGCCGATTATATCAAACAATTGTACAGACGTTTTGGTACCTGGACAAATGTGGCAGGAGCCTACAATGTAGGCCCAACTTCTTTTGCTAAAACCTTAGCTGAGCAAAAAGAGAGCAGTTACTATCACATCAATGTAAACGACGAAACTTCAAGATATCTTTTCAGAATCATTGCCATCAAAGAAATCGTCAGAAACCCACAGGATTTTGGATATTACCTGGAAGATCAACATAAATACTCCCAAAACCAAAACCTGAAAAATATCAACGTTACAGCAACGATAACCAGTCTGGCAGACTTCGCCCATCAATACGGAACGACATACAGACTCCTGAAATATTATAATCCGTGGTTGATCAATACCAAACTTACTGTAGCACCCGGAAAGGAATATATCCTCAAAGTACCGCAAAACTGATACCTTGTATTTACAGATTTAGTTGTGCTAGTGTAGGTTTTTGTGATAATACAACATCTTGAAGCCTTAGTTTAGATGCCCAAAGCCTCCTTTAGCTGGTTGGAGTGATCTGCTGATATAACGTTGTCAATGATGTGAGTGATGATACCTTTTTCGTTTGTGACTACAGTGGTTCTGTACACACCCACTACCTCTTTGCCCATGAATATTTTGGGACCATGGTATCCGAAAGCATTCATCACACTCAAGTCTGTATCTGCAATCAGAGAGTATGGCAAATTATATTTATCGATAAATTTTTTATGTTTTTTTTCATTGTCTTTGCTGATTCCAAAGACCTTGTAACCATTGGATAAAAATATCGAATAGTTATCCCTGATATTACATGCTTCCTTGGTACACGTAGGAGTGTCGTCCTGACCATAAAAGAAAAGAATGGTCTTTTGACCTTTTAACGTTTCTGCTGTTACCTTTTCTCCATTTTCATTCACAGAGTGAAACTCCGGTACGCTGTCTCCGACTTTGACATTGCCTTTCTTGTCCGTTGCCATATAATCCTTTATTTTGTTATATTGCTCGGTAACACGCACCCTGGCATTTGGTTTATACATTTTGAAGATATTTTTTCCACTCCCATAATAAAAAGGACTTATTGACTTAACAAAAGTATTATTTCTGTCATTTTGTCATTTATTTATGTTTGGATAAAAATTTGATAGTTTCAATACGTGTATATAAATTAAAAATAATTCTACTTTTAAACCCAAATAAAATATATCAATGACTTACGAAAACTTTACAGTAAATGCTCAGGAAGCTATCCTTAAATCACAGCAATTAGCTGGGTCACTGGAGCAGCAAGGTGTGGATACCATACATCTGATCAGAGGTATAATGGAAACAGACGAAAAGTTGTCAGAATTTCTGCTCAATAAAACGGGTGTGAATATACCCATGCTCAAACGTGACCTCAATGTCGAGCTAGAAAAGTACCCTAAAGTCCAGGGTGGTGACAAACAATTTCTCACAAGTGATGCCAATAAAGCCTTGGCCACAGCTAAAAAAATGTTGGCTGAGTTTGGCGATGAATATATATCTCTGGAATTGATTCTGCTGGGTATTATTCAGGGAAATGACAAAGCGGCAACCATCCTTAAAAACCATGGGGCCACTTCAGACAAATTAAAAGCCGCTATCGTAGAATTGCGCAAAGGAAGAAAAGTCACTGACCAAAATGCTGAAAACCAGTACAACTCACTTAAAAAATATGCCGTAGACCTCAATGAAAGAGCTGAGTCCGGTAAACTGGATCCTATCATAGGAAGAGATGAGGAGATCAGAAGAATCCTACACATACTTTCCAGAAGAAAGAAAAACAATCCTATCCTGCTGGGAGATCCAGGAGTGGGCAAAACAGCCATTGTTGAGGGAATTGCCTGGCGTATTGTCAAGCAAGACGTACCCGAAAACCTGAAAACAAAGAGGATATTCACCCTGGATATGGCAGCATTAGTGGCAGGAGCAAAGTATAAAGGTGAGTTCGAAGAAAGACTCAAGGCTGTAATCAATGAAGTAGTAGCCTCAGAGGGTGAAGTAATTATGTTTATAGATGAAATACATACTCTCATCGGAACAGGTGGTGGTCAGGGGGCAATGGATGCAGCCAATATACTGAAACCGGCACTTGCCAGAGGAGAATTCAGAACTATCGGTGCCACTACTCTGGATGAATACCAGAAATATTTTGAAAACGACAAAGCGCTGGTCAGGAGATTTCAGACAGTAAACATCGATGAGCCGTCTGTGGAAGACACTATTTCGATACTGAGAGGTATTCAGGAAAAGTATGAAGTATACCATAAAATAGGCATCCTGGATGAAGCCCTGATCGCAGCAGCAGAATTATCGCACAGGTATATATCCGAACGCAAACTACCGGACAAGGCCATAGACCTCATAGATGAAGCCGCCGCTAAATTGCGGTTGGAATTGGATTCAGTCCGGAAGATGTGGACGAACTCGACCGAAAACTTCGTCAGCTGGAAATAGAACGGGAGTTTATCAAAAAGGAAAAAGATGATAAAAAACTCAAAATCATCAATGAACAAATAGCTAATGCCAAAGAAAAACTCGACTCTCTGACAGCTGCGTGGAAATCAGAAAAAGAGATTGTTGATACCATTCAGAATATTAAAAAACAAATCGAACAACTGGAGTATGAAGCCCAGAAAGCAGAAAGGGAAAGTGATTTCGAAAAAGTAGCCAAAATAAGGTATGGTGACCTCAAAGAAAAAGAGGCACAACTTCAGGTAGCGAATGAAAAGCTGGAAAAATTGCCGGAAGAAAGTCGGTTTACCAATGAGGTTGTTACAGCCAATGATATAGCTGATGTCATCAGCAAATGGACAGGCATCCCGGTATCAAAGATGCTACAAAGCGAAAAACAAAAACTGCTTTCTCTGGAAGATGAGATAGGCAAGAGGCTCATCGGTCAAAAAGAAGCAGTAGTCGCTGTATCGGATGCCGTACGCAGAAGTCGTGCAGGTCTGCAGGATGAGAAAAAACCTATTGGGTCATTCATATTTCTTGGGACCTACCGGTGTGGGTAAAACAGAACTGGCAAAAGCGCTGGCAGAAGTACTTTTTGATGATGAGTCAGCCATCACCCGTATAGATATGAGCGAATATCAGGAAAAACATTCTGTGTCCAGACTGGTCGGAGCACCTCCGGGATATGTAGGTTATGACGAGGGAGGACAGCTGACCGAAGCGGTACGCAGAAGGCCATACAGTATCATCCTGCTCGATGAGATAGAAAAAGCACATCCAGATACATTCAACATCCTCTTACAGGTGCTGGACGACGGTAGACTGACGGACAACAAAGGCAGAGTAGCCAGTTTCAAAAATACCATCATCATTATGACTTCCAATATGGGTTCTGAAGTAATCCTTGAAAATTTTGAAGACCTGGACGCACTAGGTGATAAACACAAAGCTGATATTATTGAGACCACTAAAATAGAAGTTTTTGATCTGCTGAAAGAAAATCTCAGACCTGAATTCCTAAACAGAATTGACGAAAAAATCATGTTCCTTCCTCTATCCAAGGCAGAAATCAAACAAATTGCATTACTGATGATCAAAAAACTGACCAAAAACCTGGCCAAACAGGAAATAGGTATTCAATTTGATGATTCCGCAATGAGTCTTCTGGCAGATTTGGGTTACGACCCTCAATTCGGAGCAAGGCCCATGGCCAGAGTTATACAAAAAGAAATCATTAATGAACTGGCCAAAAATGTACTCAGCGGCAAATTTAGTGCCGGTGATACTATATACATAGGTACTGATGCCAAGGGATTTATATTCTCTTCAGAACTTATCAAATCCACTACAAAGCCCAAGATAGAAAAGGACAACCATCTGGATAAGCTTAAAAAAGCAACCAAAGATGTAAATGATCTTGTAAAGGATATCGAAGAAGATGAAGATGATCAAAAGTAGATAACATCATAAAAATTATGAGAAAGCCGGTAATTTATTCCGGCTTTTTTTATATAATAAAAATTTTTGTTTCATAATTTCTGCGCCAAATGGCAACAGTAAGAGAATAAGAGGGTATACAGCCGTTTTGAACCTGGCATATCCACCCGGACCACTGACAAAAACGATGTAAGTAAGTAACATAAAAATGAAAATTCTCAAAGGAATTGAAAGCTTGTGGTTATAAAAAGACAGTAATATCAGGGACAGACACATCACATTCCATATAAAAATCAAGATGACGGTCAGAAACATTGCAAAATCTACATTGGAAAAATAATGCTGAAGACCCGATTTTATACCTTTTTTTTCGATTTCATACAAAAGGCTGATTTCTTTTTCAGGACTGCGATTCAAAAACGTCTCGATATCTACACGTCCCGGAGCAAGCATAAAATTGGCCATGCCTTTCATATGAAGGTAGGTATATATGGTTTTGTTATTTAAAATAGTATCTTCTGCAGCCGTTAAGAGAAATTCTGATTTTTCTTTATAGGAATTCTTCTTTTCAGATTCTGATCTAATAAATTTTCTATTGCTTTTCATGGTTTCATGATCATATTTAAAACTGACCACAGCGCCGGCATTGAGTTCCAGCAGGTTCTGCATTTTTATGGATGAGAAATGAAAATAACCTGTCTTTTGATAGTTTCTGTAGCTCCATACTCCCCCAATCAATGGCAAAATGAATGCTGTTAATATGATATATACCGAAAAATGTCTAAAGTACAGATACCCGGAAAACACTAGGTTTGGGATCCAAAAATACATCATGACAGGCTTCACCATTACACTCACTCCCAGTAGCAAATTGAACAATAAAATATATTTCCAATGATGGCTTACAAGATACTTTTGTAAACTAAATATTGACAATAGCAAAACAACTCCCAATACGGCATCGGCCATAACCATATTGACCAAAATAAAATATACAGGGAAAAATATTAATCCGGACCAAAACCAAAACAGCCCGTCTTCAGAACCAGTTTTTTCCTGTATAAACTCATATATCCAATACAGTATAAAGATACTTAGCATATTCTGAATAATGAGAATACAATAATGATTTTCTGAAATAAGTGAACATACCATAATAA
>JADKCF010000011.1 GCA_016714765.1 Saprospiraceae bacterium
TCCGCAAATCTAATGCTCTTCTGGCTTAGTAAAGTTCAAGCCCTGTGGGTTTTGATGAATAATTTCAACCGCACAATTCAAAGCAAAAATTATTCACCAAAAAACTTGACAAAGCCGCTCCCCGTATTTTAGCGGCTTATCGGTTTTTGTTTATGGTATCGTGTGTTTGCCCACAGCGATACTCTAAAAAATAAAATGGTATCAGGTATCATTGGTATCACACAACCTATGAAAATGATACTATGATACCTTGATACTACCGGAAAAAAATATTAAAGACTTCTCAATCCAAGGCTACAGTTGTAAACCCACCCACATTTTTTTCCACACAATACAGGCACTAAGGTAGCTACGGGTCTGATATATGCAAGGTCTGCTACCCACTATACCCACGCTTGCGCCTTTCAGGCGTTCCACCTTGCATGAAATCATCCCCTTACGCTGTAAAGTACCTGTTAGTATGGTCGAGTTGGCTGTACACTTAGTTTTTCATTTTTATATCTTACCTATTATGGCTTTCTTATCAGATACCGTTTCAGTTTTTGAGACCGGCTCATTATTTATGACTTCTACAGTTTTTGGTGCCACTTGTGAGCATCGCCCTTTTGCATCATTCATTAGGCAGTGTATCTCACGTCACCAGTCCGGAGATTGGGGCGATTGCTGTCCTGATGATGCTGCCCTTAATGATGCTGCGCTTCTGGATGGCAGCAGGGTCTTTTCAGTTTATGTTATTCCGGCAGGTCTTTATACCTTGGAGAGTAAGGTTTGGATCATCACTGAGTCATCCAGAGAGTACACTACTGTATTATTTCCATCAGAGTATTAGTCTCTGATTTTTATAGCCTTGGTCTTTGACCAGGGCTATTTTATTCATCTTATTTTTTCACCCTTTATCCATTATTTATGAGACATACATATCATCTACCTGGACTTACATTTGATCCCGGTACCATAGTTTTCAGTCCATGCATTACTTCAGCTTTGGAGTTTTCATCTTCACTCAGAGCGTATATTGATCATTTCTTAGAGTGTCATCTGGCTACAGATTTTGGAGTTATTTCCAGATCCACCCGTTTTGATAATACACTTGCTGCTCTGTTGGGTAGCGGTCATCTTACTTCCAGATATTTCATTCCACATGATATTTATCCACCGCATTCAGGGCTTATCATCACTACCCATCTGGATGAGCATACTACCACCATCAGGTTTGCATCTGAGCAGGAGTAGTTTTCTTTATAGCCTTGGTCCTTCGACCAGGGCTTTCAATAAAATGAACCCTCAAAAAATTATTGTATTCACCTGAGTTCTTCTTAATTATTTTTTGACCATTTTTTTATAATTAATATTCAAAGGCTTTTGCCTTTTAGTAGCAATATAATTATGAATACCATATTTTTCGATCATTTGTATAAGCTCCCTTTTTGATAGTTTTTTAAGCTTAGCTGTTTTCTTTATTTTTGAGTATCTGCTCAGATCAAATAACGATTCAAAACCTCTTTTTATTCACACCAAAATTTTTCGTAACACCAATAAACATTTCTTCCTTTTTCTCCAATTCATCGGTCATATAATTGTACTTGCGTGTGACATAAAAAGAAATCTGTATCTTTTCCTTCTTCTTATAAGTTAAACTGAATACGCACAACTCGTCAGAAGCACACATAATAGAAACCTTTGGTAAATCTAAAATTGCATCTGATACTTCAAGTAAAATGTTGGTCTTTTCAGAAAAAAAACTCATACCCAAATATTTTTTTAAATAAAACGCTATTTAGATTTAGATCTGTCTTCAGATTTTCTATTTTAACATAATTTTTTTACGATATGTCATCATCGATACATTTTTCCACCATAAGCCTACCATAAGCCCACCATAAGCCCACCATGATTGCACTCATTAAGTAAAACATCAAGTCAATAAAAAAGCCCTAACCACTTCTGATTAGAGCCTTTATGATCAAATTCCTATTATGGCGTATTAGAAAATTTGCTTGATCTTCATGGCGTTACCCTGATTGAATACATAGTAACTACCATTCACTTCCTGATAAAACTCAATTCCAACTGCGTTTAGAACTGATACACCAGCAGTCATAGTAGGACTTCCCGGAAGGGTAGCAACAATAGACTGTGCAGTGGTGAGTGCATTTACCGGCAGATAATTTGAGAAAGCTACTGCTGAAAGTTTATCCAAACTTGGATCTGTTGCTTCATAAACCTTTGATATTGCGTTATATGCGTAATCTGAGATCACAGCAATTGCATTGATGATTCTGAAGTGGGTAGCCCCAGCTGGAATGCTTGAATAATTCAACGGATTGAAAATCGGAACATCAAGTGTTGATTCATCACGAGCAACGGATGGAGTGATGGTCATTGGTGCATTAAGCGTTCCATCGAATGATCTGTTACGGTTAAATTCAAAATCAACCAGATATTGTGGAACAGCCGAAACCAATACCGCTCTTTGTCCCCTTGCTTCAGATCCATCTTCCAGATTGATCTTTTTCATGATAGCTGTTAATCTACCTGTAACTTGCGGATCAGACATATTACTCAACACACTTGCAAATCCAACTCTAACAGCTTTACCTGCCAGAGCACATCCACCAAATTCATTCATGTTTTCACGAGTTCTTGCAAATTCGGGGGCAGATGCAATCTGTTCAGCTGAAGGACCACCAATCATACCTGCGTATGATCCTTGTAATCCCTTTATTTTGAAATGTCGGATATCTCCGATAGTTCCTGTGTACTTTAATGGACCTGTTTGTTTAGCCATTTTTGTTTAAATTTAATATGTTTTTTAAACTATAATATCGCCTACAAAGTTAATATAATATTGATTATCATGCAAGTATAAATATAAAGTATTGTAATGCAAACAAGTGCAAAAGAACAGACAATCATCAGAACAGGCTTTGAAGTGGTCAAAATAGTAGATGGAGATGGACTGATTGTTAAAAACATCATTACGAAAAAGGAAGAAGAAATTCGGCTATATGGCATTGATGCCCCTGAGATCAAACTCGGTGATAAGTTAAAACAAGATGAAAGAGAACTGCATTTACCAGGAACATTTCTTTTGACCTTAGGATATAAGTCTTTTGATTTTACGGAATAAGATCAAACCCGGGAAAAAGTTACAATAGTACAAGAAATATCTAATCTGTCAGATAAATATGGTCGTACGTTAGCTTACGTACTCTTCCAAATGGTAGGTCAATTAATGAATTAATGCTCGAAAATGGCTATGCAAAGCCATATGATAAAATATATTGTGAGAAATTGCCCATCTACCAAGCAATAAGTCTAAGAGCAAAAAACAGAAAAGGGGATTATTTAAGGCAAGTAGCACTGTTTTAAAGCTTTTCTCAATTGTTGTACCTATGTTAGTACCTGAAAGAAAAACCCTTGCAAATCATTGATCTACAAGGGGTTTGTAAATGGCAATTGCGGACTGGACGGGACTCGAACCCGCGACCCCATGCGTGACAGGCATGTATTCTAACCAACTGAACTACCAATCCATTTTTGCTTTTCTTCTAAAGCGACGCAAAGATATAGATACTTTTTAATTGTCAAAATACTTTGGCCGAAATTATTTATTTTTTTAATTTTTGACTTTTATAATATTTTTTGTGAGACTATGGTTAAATTTGCCCGCAGGTGGATTTTAAAGAGAATCGGTACGTTTCTTTTTTGTAATAAACCGCAGTTTTCATGTATACATCATCACGTTTGTTACTTGGTGATTTTCCAAAACCTAAAAAATTATAGTATGGTATTCCTTGATTTCGAAAAACCTCTTGAAAACTTATATGAGCAACTCGAAAAACTCAGGCAAGTAGGGGAGGAAGGGTAATAGATGTGACAGAAAAATATCAAAGAGCTGGAAAAAAAATCCAAAGCACTAAAAAAGATATTTATGCCAATCTGACCGGATGGCAACGAGTCCAGCTATCAAGGCATCCTGAAAGACCATACACACTATTTTATATTGATCAGATGTGCAAGCGATTTACAGAATTGCATGGAGACCGGTATTGCAAAGATGACAAAGCTATCGTAGCAGGTCTGGCTAAGTTAGATAATCAGAGTGTGATGATTATTGGTCATCAAAAAGGGATCAACACTAAAATGAGGCAATATCGAAATTTTGGTATGGCCAATCCTGACGGATACCGAAAAGCTCTGCGATTGATGAAAATGGCAGAAAGATTCAATATTCCAGTTATTTGTCTCATAGATACTCCCGGTGCTTACCCGGGACTTGAAGCTGAAGAGCGGGGACAGGCAGAAGCTATAGCCCGCAACCTCTTCGAAATGGCTCAGCTCAAAGTTCCAATTTTGTGCTATATTATTGGTGAAGGTGCCTCAGGTGGTGCTCTTGGTATTGGCTTGGGCGACAAAGTGTTTATGCTTGAAAATACATGGTATACAGTAATTTCACCCGAATCCTGCTCGTCCATATTATGGAGGAGTTGGGATTTTAAAGAGACGGCTGCTGAAGCACTCAAACTTACACCTGACTATATGCTCGAATTCGGGCTTATAGATGATATAGTAAAAGAGCCTTTGGGTGGTGCCCACACGGATCCTGAAAAAATGGCAAAAACGCTTAAAGCACATATAAAAAGTGAACTTGCTTCATTGATTCATATGGATGCGGAACAACGTATAACGCAGAGAATAGAAAAATACAGCAAGATGGGCAGATATGCTATTGCTGATTAAAAAGAATATCCCATCATTTTCTATTTTGTAAAGGTAAATGTAGCAAATGATTAACAAGATCAAAGACTGGTTTTTTACAGGAGATGAATCAAACTAAAAAAAGAAACTCAAGGGCAACTGGAATCAATCTGGCTCAGCGAATAAATATACTTTTTGATGGGACTGATGAAGAAGACAGAAAGACTGTCCACAAATTTAAAAAACAACTCAATCCAAATCAGAAAAAAACTGTCAAATCACTGGCTTTTGTCAACAATGACCTACCTTTAGATAATGTGGATTATGCAGCATACAACAAGAAGAATCTAAAATGGTATGGTGTTCCTTTTGGAAATAAAGTGGTTGAATTTACTGCTTTGGAATGTGATTTGATGATAGTTTTGTCAAAAAATATGTTGAAACATTTTGAATATATCATAGCGCACTCTGAAGCTGCATTTATCGTAGGACCTGCAATAGAGCATGCAGAAGATTATTTTGACCTTATTATAGATTTTGGAGAGACTGGAAATCTCGAAATGATGATCAAGGAGCTTGTCTCAGGTATCGATACGGTAGCCACCAAATAAAAATATATTTTTTACTAAGTGTAATGACCAACTAATATCAAAGAATTTATGCAAACAAAAGACCAAAGATTTATAGGAACAGGAGTAGCCATCGTCACGCCATTTAAAAATAGCGAAGTAGACTTTACTTCTCTTGGCAACATCATAGAGTATGTCATCAATGGTGGTGTCAACTACATAGTGGCGCTGGGATCCACCGGCGAGACTGCCACTTTGAATGAAGAGGAAGCAAGGGCCATCCTGGATTTTTGTATTCAAAAGATAAATAATAGGGTGCCACTGGTGGCCGGAAACTTTGGTGGCAACGATACAAAAGAACTGGTAAAAAAAGTGGCAGGATATAATTTTACAGGGATAGATGCTATCCTTTCTTCAAGTCCCGCATATGTCAAACCATCTCAGGAAGGAATTTTCAGACATTATGCAGCAGTGGCCGATACCTCTCCTGTGCCTGTAATCCTTTACAATGTGCCGGGAAGAACAAGGTCTAACATGGAGTGGGAAACAACTGTAAGACTGGCAGAGTACAGCCCAGTTTTTATTGGTATCAAAGAAGCTTCCGGAGACCTGATACAAACTACAAGAATAATCAAAAATAAACCCGAACACTTTATTGTTACATCTGGTGATGATGAAGTAGCTCTTCCAATGACCGCTGCCGGTGGAGATGGGGTTATCTCAGTCATGGCCAATGCACTTCCCAAAGCTTTCAGCCAAATGATCAATTTTGCACTGGATCAGGATTATTACGCAGCCCGTGAACTGAATTTCAAAACGTATGATCTGCACAAATGGCTTTATATAGAAGGTAATCCTGTCGGAATTAAATCAGCTATGGAAGTTTTAGGGTTTTGCACGAATGAAGTCAGGTTGCCCCTTTCGCCGTTATCTGAAGCCAATTATATTAAATTAAAAACAGAACTACAAAACATTATATCAAATCTTAAATATTAAAATTCAGTGACTGCTGGACTTGATAGCTGATGTAAAGGATATATAATAATACGAAGATAATTCCTTCTGTTTTTGTGATTTTGTGTTTTCCCATAACATAACCCGATAGCATAAGTATCAGACTGGCTGCGATACATATGTAAAGATCAATATTGGTTATATTGCCCTGCGGCAAGGGACGAATAATACCGCTTACGCCGAGTATAAAAAATATGTTGAAAATATTACTGCCTACTATATTACCTACCGCAATATCTGAATTTTTCTTTAGAGCAGCGGCAATACTGGTGGCTAATTCAGGCAAGGATGTTCCTGCTGCTACGATGGTAAGACCTACGATGGCTTCACTCATTCCAAAGCTTAATGCCAGAGCTACAGCATTATCAACAAATATTTTTCCTCCCACTACCAACAGAGTGAGTCCTCCTGAGATGTAAAGTAATGATATTTGCCGGGACATAGGCTTGACAGGGATATCTTCGTTTTCACCGCTGGTCTTCATAAGGTGAACTAAATAATACATAAAGATTGCCATAAACGATAAAAGAATCAAACTATCACCAAGTGTAATAATATTTTCTCCGTTGCCAAACAACGAATCATTCAGCATTATATAAAGAACAACAGCTGCCAGGAGGCTCAATGGGATTTCCTTTAAAACAGTGTTTTTTAGAATGGTTAATGGGTATATGATGGAAGCCACACCCAAAATTAAAAATATATTGAAAATATTACTGCCTACCACATTGCCCACTGCAATCTCACTATTTCCGGTATAAGCCGAATAGGCACTGATTGCTAACTCAGGAGACGAAGTTCCAAAAGCTACTACAGTCAATCCTATGACAATATTCGGGATTTTGTATGATTTTGCAAGAGAAGCTGATCCATCCACTAAAAAATTGGCACCATATACAACCATGCCTAAACCCAGTACTAATATAAGAAAACTAATCATGTTTTGATGTCTAATTTTGAAAAATAAAATGCAAAAATAAGTCAAACATTTTGCTTGTATATATCTAATTAATACAAATCTATATCATCGATTATAGAAATAAATCTCTGAGTATTATTTTTTTATTAAGAATCTGTTCACCTCTTCTGATTTTCAGTTGGATTGTTTTACCTGTCCTGCCGCTTAGTATCTTGTTGATTCTCCGGAGGTCATACCACTTGTACGAACAATGACCAATTTTCATTACGATGTCACCAGGCATTAAACCTGCCTCCCCTGCGGGTGATTTTTCTATGACGTATTTGATATAGTATTGGTTAAGGTTTTCGCCATAGGCAAATAGTGTCAGTCCACTTTTGTCAAATTCAAATGTTTTATTGTATCCTTTATGAGGTTTTAGGAATAATTTGGCTTTTTTTAAATCCAATACAACGTCAAATCTCTCCAACAGTAAATTGCCTAAAAGCCCATTTCGTGTTACTCTATCAGGCTGTATGAGCGATTCGTCCAGGTCCTGAAAACTGCTCAATAGATTATTAAAATACAGTTTGCCCATGTTTAGCTTGTGTATTTTACCTGTGAATCCTTCGATATCGCCTCCGAGACCTTTGCCCAGACTGCCGTTTATAATCTGACCTGATAACTGGAGTAAAGTGTCAGTATTATGATGAAAAAGTGCTGTCAGACCAGCTCCTGTATCCACCAGAAGTAACGTATTGATAAGTGTGCCGGCCTTCGGTTCAGTGACACAATACAGGTATGGTTTATTGTTGATTATGCTAATATCATAATTGACATAATTTTTTAACCTGGAATAATTGAATTTCTCAGGATCATAAATGGTTAAGGTACTCAGTTTGTAATCGATTTTTAAAATCAGATCTTTAAAAAACTCGGCTCCTAAAATCCCATCTACTTGAGTCCCAATGTATTCCTCCAAAAAAAGATAATCCTTTTCAAGAACTATAATATTGTGTCTTACAGAACGAGTATTGGTCAATTGTATGAAGGTACCGTTACAAATGTAGGCATTGACCTCTTCACTCATGTCAGCCCCCATGAGTTTTATCTTTTTGTGAAAAGGTATATTCAGCATTTCGGCATATTCCCTTTTAAGTAAAATGGTATTTTCAGCTCCTGTGTCCAGGATAAATTTTAATGGAAGGATTTTTTGAAATATGACATCTACGATGATAAATCCATTGATGTAGGTGACAGGTAAAACGATTTGATCAGATTCTCCAAAGACATACGACTTTGGTATTTGTCCTGACATGGACCATGGGCAATAAAACAATATCAGAATAGCTAGCCGTAATTTACGGTAAAACATATTCATGCACTTCTGTTTTGACAGCCACATACTACCCATCAAAAAAATGTTTGATTTATTTTCGCTAAAATAATGCTTTTTTAGCTTAAGAATGAAATGTTTGTATAATTTTATGAATATTTCCGAATATCATGTGTCTGCATTTTTTCATTTTTACCTGACAGGACATATTGTTAATAAGTAAGTAATAGTAAAGTGGCAACATTAAAAAAAGCATTGACAACACGTGGGCTCACGATGATTGCTATCGGTGGCTGCATCGGCTCAGGCATATTTGTAACACCTGCCGGCACAATGGCTCAAATTCCACACCATGGTTATGTTATCCTCACTTGGGTGATTGGAGGGCTGGCGGCTTTTTGTGGTGCCATGACCTTTTCGGAACTAGGCTCTACTTATCCAAGGGAAGGCGGTGTGTATGTGTACATCAAAAATGCTTTTGGAGACATGGCCGGCTTTTTGTACGGTTGGATCATTTTGCTGATAGTCAATACCGGAGCTTTAGCGGCATTGGGTCTGGCGTTGGCTGATTACCTTAAGTTTTTTATGCCAGTATCTGATAATTTTAAATCTTTGCTGGCAATAGCCGTCATTTGGGGCCTTACGATTATTAATATATTTGGGGTGGACATCAGTCAGTGGTTTGCATCTTTGTTTACAGGTCTGAAACTTCTGGCTATGGTGCTGATCATATTGGTAGGTGTTTTTTACATTCCTGATATCCACCATGAGATAAACCTGGATTTGAGTTCTAATATTCCACCAAATCTTTTCAATAGTTTATTGCTTGCATTTGTTGGAGTTTTTTGGTCCATGGGTGGCTGGCATCATGCGACATATATGTCAGGAGAAGCCATTGATGCACAAAAAACTGTACCCAGAGCTATGCTCACAGGCACTCTGGTAGTAACAGCAGTCTACGTTCTGATCATTGGGGCTTACATGGTCTTGCTACCGGCTGATGTCATGGCACAAAGCGAAAGAGTAGCTGGTGATGCCGTAGCCTCTGTATTGTCAGGTGGCGGAAAACTGGTCTCTGTTGCCATATCGGTATCTATTTTCGGTACAATCGGCATTTATACCATGACTGCCCCCAGGATTTATTATGCAATGGCCAAAGACGGTATTTTTTTAATTTCTTGGCTGATGTGTCTGAAAAGTACAAAACACCTTATAAAGCCATGATTTTTCAAGCAGTATTGGCTACAGTTCTGATCTTAATCTGGGGCTCTTTCATCAGGATTATTACTTTTGTCACTTTTATGGATATCGTTTTTATGGCTTTAGCAACATCCACAGTATTTGTATTCCGAAAAAGAAAAGTCAGCAATAGCGGCTACAAGCTTTCTTATTATCCGCTCATTCCGGTGATTTATCTTGTGATAACTATCGCTTTTGTGGTCAATACTTTAGTGAGTCTCAATGCCGAATCCTGGACAGGTGTTTTGATTATGCTTGTAGGCATACCTGTTTATTATTATTTTAAGAAAAATAGTCATGCCCGAGATCTTACCGACTAGTGTTTAACCGCTTCTATTCTATGTCCTTATTCCTTAGGTTGCCTCTGAATTGTTTGATCTCACCGGTTTTTTTCTTAACAGCCATTCTTTTTTCTTTTACTTCACCAGGTGGTGTGGTGGGTATGCGGGGGATTTCGGGCAATAAAGTTTCATGAATGAGCGTCTGCAGTCTGACCAATGCAAGTTTTTTGTTTTTCAGCTGACTTCTGGATTCCTGACAAGTAATGATGATGGTAGCCGATCTATCTGACAACCTGTGCTTTAGCTTAGCGATGAGTTTGTTCTTTTGCCCGGGACTTAGCAGTTGTGAAGCCGAAATGTCAAATCTCAACTCCACTTTTGTTTCAGTCTTATTGACGTTTTGGCCACCTGGTCCGCTGCTGCGTTGGGTAGTAAATGTACATTCACCGGATAAATCTGGAATAACTACCGACATAATTACTATCTCAACCTGTCCATAGACCGGACAGTGTTTTCGTCTTTCTGTATAAATCTTGCAGCCAGGATAGAAAAAATAAGGCTGAGGACAGGAAGATATATACCTAATTTGTCATCGATCTTATCAAAGTTAGCTGTACCTGTCCCTTCATTGGTCACTAGAAGTACTGCCACTAAAGGGAGTAATATAGACATAACTGTTACGACATAACTCATTTTTAGTTGTAAACCTCTGTTATTGAATAGGAAAATGGCACCGATACTCAAAACACCACCCAGGACACATAGAACCATAAGAATGGCATTGTCCTGAACATTATAAATGAGGTCATTAAAAAGATTTGGTACCGGGACACTACTGGTAGCAAATGGAATACCAAATAGACTAAAAAAGGAAATTCCACTTAAAAATAAAAATATGCTTTGAACTCTCTGAATCATGATGTTATTTCTTTTATTATACTTTTGTGATTGCTTCAATCAATAAAGGCACAAGATAATGAATTATAGTTTTTGGGAAAAATATTTTATCGAATCTCCTACCGATGTCACAGTGATTGGTTCGGGCATAGTAGGCTTAAGCGCCGCAATTTCTATAAAAGAACTCAGACCTGAACTATCTGTAAAAGTCCTGGAACGGGGCTACTTACCTTATGGCGCAAGTACAAAAAATGCTGGCTTCTCATGCTTTGGGTCTGTTTCTGAGTTGATGGATGATATTGCGCACATGGGGGTAGAGGATACTATGGAGGTAGTCCGGATGCGGTCACTTGGATTAGACAAATTGAAATCCCGCGTAGGAATACAAGACCTGGAATATCAGCATTCCGGAGGTACAGAATTATTCAGGAAAACCGATCTGGCTCTCATGGAAAAGTGTCTGGATGCCATTCCTATGTGCAATAGCCTGATGAAGGAGCATCTCGGTAAAGATGACTGTTACACTTTTCAGACTCAGAAGCTGTTGTCGGGCTTCGAACCTGTCTGCATCATAAATGCTCATGAAGGATTGATCAATCCTATGTCTATGATGCTCAGTTTGATAAGAATGGCCACAGCAAAGGGCATTACCATCATAAACGGCATAGATGTGATGCGAATTGACAAAGACAACAAATACCTTCAAACTACGGCAGGATTGAAAGTGCAGTACAAAAAATTGCTGGTTTGTACAAATGGATTTGCTGCAGCATTACTGCCCAAAATACCCGTCACACCAGCGCGCAATCAGGTACTCATCACATCTCCACTGCCCGACAACCCACTGTCTTCCGGATACCATCTGGATAAGGGTTATATTTATTTCAGGTCGTACCGTGGACGAATTCTACTGGGCGGAGCCAGAAATATAGATGCTATCAATGAGACAACGACAGATTTTGGCAATACCCCTCTCATACAGCAACATCTGATACAGGTACTGAATACTATCTATCCTGGTGCGGAGTCAAAAATCGAACACTGGTGGAGTGGTATCTTAGGCATTGGCGAATCCAAATATCCGATTATCGAATGGGTAGATTCTGACATTTTGGTCGGTGTGAGATTGGGTGGAATGGGGGTAGCCATAGGATCATATCTGGGAGACCAACTGGCCGGAAAGCTCATCAACAATGTATGAACAATAAACTTTCCAACAAAAAATTAAGCTGGATTTTCATGCGTTATCCCTATCTTTGACGCAGATTTTTGGAAATGATGATAACAACTCATGCATTGTTGTCGTTTATATGACTGAAACACTTGAATTGAATATTATAAAATTCACCTCATTTACTAACATGTTGCGCTTGCTGATCTTCATTTCGGCAGGCTTCTTTTTTGCTTTCAGCCCACTGCTGGGGCAAAATGGAAAAAAAATCTCCATTCACAGTGAGAATAATCAAGTGATAGATGCTACAACCGAGCCTGCAACACAATATTTAAACGGAGACGTGAAAGTATATCATGAGGGGACATTTATGTATTGCGACACTGCAGTACTGCGTGGCCCTGACCTTCGCATGTATTTTAATGTGGTGCTGATGCAAAATGACACTATAAAAATATTTGCAGACTCGTTGCACTATAATGGAGATTCTCTCGTGGCTTATTTGTACGGTAATATTATTCTGGAAAATGGGCCTGACAAGAAACTCTATACCACTTATTTAAGATATGATGTAAAAAACAAAATTGGTTATTATACACGCAATGCCCGGCTGATAGACAAAACCTCCACACTTATCAGCCGTCGGGGCCGTTATTTACTTAATGAAAAAACTGCTTTTTTTTATCAAAATGTCAAAGTTACAGGGGAGGATTTTGATTTGGTGGCAGATTCTTTATCTTACAATACCATCAATCAAGTGGCTACTTTCTTATCTCCCGTTAGGATTAATAAGGATACCAGTAAAATATATTCTGAAAGGGGGTGGTTTGATCTGGATGGGAAGATAGGCGATTTTATAGGCCATGCCCAATATGTGGAAGGCAAAACAACAGCTAAATCTGACACCATCTCTTATGATGGCGAAAAGGATATTGTCACTCTCAAAGGTGATACGACCAGAAGTGAATATATTTCTGAAAAAGACACTGCATATGCAAAAATTATCTTTTTATGATCAAAAAAATGAAATTTTCAGGCTCCAAACCAACGCATGGTACAAAGGAGATAAAAATGAGGTCAAAGGTGAAAAAGTCTATTACGATAAAAAAACCGAAAAGTTTTCGGTCAGTGGCAGGTCAGTAGTCAGCGATCCGCCAACGATTATTGAGGCTGATAGCCTTGATTATAACAAAAGCATACAGTATGGCAAGGCAGATGGCCATGTGATCTGGCGGGATACGGCTGCCCGAACTTCCATCATGGCAGATCATGTACTGTATAAAGGTGAACAAAGTTTCATGAAAGCAACCAATGATAAGGGAAGGCCGCTATTTACCACCGAAGTGGACGGCGATACTTTGTTTAAAGGCAGATACTTTAAAATCTTTCAGAATTATAAAAGAAAGACTCATCCTGCCGGACAAGAATGCTGCCAGAAGATTATCCAAAATGGCAAAGAACATGGACATCGGTGATAAAACCCTGCCTAAAGAATCCAACGATGCCAAAGAAGTACAGGTCATCAAGCAGGATAGCACAATGCTTAGCAATGACTCAGTTGCAGATATGGACACGATTGCTAAAACTAGTAGGAAAGACACGATTTTTACAGGCATAATGGATACAATAAATTATTTTGTAGGCGACAATAATGTCAGGATATTTAAATCAGACATGCAGGCCATTTGCGATTCACTGGTATTTAATAAAATGGACTCAGTATTTACCCTACACAATCAGCCTTTTGTTTGGTCAGATAGTTCGCAGATAGCAGGAGATACCATAGACATTAAACTAAAAAACAAAAAAATGGACAGGCTGCTCGTCAGGTCTGGCGCAACCATTCTGAGCAGTGAAGACTTGATTTTTTTTAATCAGATCAGAGGGCGTTTTCTGGAGGCATTTTTCAGAGAAAGTAAAATTTACAGGATGGATGTAGATGGTAATGCCCAGATTGTTTATTATATGAAAGACAAAGAAAAAGCCTATACGGGTGTGAACACTACCGAAGCCAGTAAAATGACATTTTTCCTTAATGATAACAAGATTCAGAGTATTCATAATTATGTAGAACCAAAATCCCGCGTACTTCCCATGGGAAAGGCTGACCACGAAGCCATAAAAGTCAAGGGTTTTAAGTGGAATATCAAATCCAGGCCCGCCGGACTGATGGATTTGTGATTATTTGCTCTTTCCATTTTCTTTTAGATGGGCTCTTTTCCATCGCTTGTGAGACCATAACCAGTATGGCGGCTGATTCCATATCTGAGCTTCGAGTAAGCGACTGTACTTTTCTGTAATGGCCCCTTCGGCTTCATTACCCGGATTTTGAGATATCACCTCCAGTTCAATATTATACCAAATGGTTTCTTTAGCACCACAGGGAATCTGGTGGATATAAACTACAGGATAATTATATTTTACAGCGAGTTTTTCGCTGCCATTGAGCCATGGAGTTTGCTGATTCAGAAAAGTATTCCAGTACACACCATTCATATTTAATGGTGACTGGTCACCAATAAAAAAGTATATGATATTTTCTGATTTGTGTCGTGACATGACTCTGGCAGTTTGTTCTATTGGATAAAGTTCCAGGCCATGTTTTGACCGGATATCCAACATCATATGATCTACTACTTTATTGGATATAGGCTTGTAAAATCCTACAGCTCTGTGCCCTGCCAAATGATGAAACATCATTAGATTGAGCTCCCAGTTGCCATAATGTGATGCCATAATAATGGTGCTTTTTTGTGCTTTAAAATAGGAGGACCAATAATCCTTATTCCTGAGAGACAAGCGGGCAATGAGTTTTTCTTTCGGCCAGGCCGCAACACGAAGATTTTCTGTTATATACCTGACCATGATGTCATAAAATTCATTTTTAAATTCCAGAATTTCTTTATCAGTGTATCGATTTTGCAAGCTGTTTTGCAGGTTTTGGCTGATGACTTTAGACCTGTATTTTAAAATGTATTTTAACAGCACCTTGAGTTTCCATCCAAAGACAGCAACAGTAAATGGCAAATAATTCACCATAAACCGAATAGTGGCAAGGATCGTTTGCGATATTTTTTTATTCATACATGATTTGGTCTGGACTAAAATGTATGTCTCCCAATGGTGTCAAAGCATTGACAAGATAGATACGGTCGAATTCTTTTAAGTTGGGGACGGTTATATCCCAGGGGATGATTCTTTTGTTGTTCAATAATTTTTCTCGCATCACCCCATGGAGTAATGGCCGTGAAGGCGTAAAGAGATCTTTTCCTGTAAGGCATACAATATTATAATAATACGCATCCGTAAGAAGTCCGTTTTTTACGATGATGATTTCATCTGCTTTTCCTTTCATGTTAAACAATGCATCCATGTTGTCTCTTTTTTGCCACTTATAGGAATAATCGATGTCATTATTTTCTATTATTTTTACACAGCTGATGATTCTTTTTTGGTATGGCTGGAAAGATACCTGGTGGACAGCTTCCCTGTAGATAATTCTACATTTCACAAGGCCTTTTTTGTATTCCTCAGGTATGATAATATTTGACCTCAAATCAAGTGCCCGGGACAATCCATATAATTGTTTTCTTGTCAGATTGGCTCTTTCTTCATGTAAGCGTAGATTATAAATCCTGCCATTCAGTATTTTAATGCTTTCTACCAAGAGGGACATAAACTTTGTCTATCATTTCTTTGTATTCAGTATCCATTTCGCTCATGTGAGTGATACCACAACCACTTCGATATATCATTTTATTATTCTTTTGCTCGATAAACCGAATCATGACAGCGGAATCCACGTTTTGGCCATCAAAGATACCAAAAACTCCTGTATAATACCCACGTTTGTCTATCTCTATTTCGTTTATGATACTTTGAGTCTTAGGTTTTGGGGCTCCTGTAATACTGCCTGCAGGCAAAATTGTTTTAAATATATCACCTAAATGACATGCATAATCATCAGATAATGTACCTTCTATCTCTGAACTAACCTGGAGAAGGGTATTGGTGGTCGTTTTTAGCTCATCTATATACCTGAATCTGTTGACAACGACTTGGGTGGCTATCATACTAAGGTCATTTCTGAGCAAGTCGACGATGGTATAGTGCTCTGCTGTCTCTTTGACATCACTCAGAATTACATTTGCAGCATCCTTGATAGAAGCATCTATGGTTCCTTTCATCGGAAAAGTAAAAACCTTGCCATTCTTAATCTGGATGAAGGTCTCAGGGGAGGACACAATAAATTTATTCTTAAAGTAAAGTTTATATTTGGCATGTGATATATCAAATAGTTCTTTCAGTGTGTAGTTGGTTTCTATTTCTGTAGGGAAAGTAAGGTTGGCCAAAAAAGTATTGCCAAAATAAATTTCACTTTTTAGCTTCAAAAAGGCCTTTTTGTAGATATGCTCACTGATAGGATTCTTATCGAAAATAAGAGGTTTGGATTTAATACCTCTAAGTTGGTAGTTTTTTATATCATTAAACTTATAATATATATCATTGGGTATTTGGTCGATTTTAAATATATGTGTATCATTTAATTCGTAGTCCAGGATAAAAATGAAAGGTAACCTTTCGGACCCCATCTGATTCATTTGT
Organism: Saprospiraceae bacterium; assembly: GCA_016714765.1. Lineage (GTDB taxonomy): Bacteria > Bacteroidota > Bacteroidia > Chitinophagales > Saprospiraceae > OLB9. The sequence goes on from JADKCF010000011.1 coordinate 16,712, forward strand.
AGTACCCAATCCAAACTCTTATTGTTATTTTTTACTTCAGACAATCTCGTTTGTTTTAACGGGGCGATATATAATAATAGATATTTGTTACCCACAGTGAGGGATCGGGCTCCTTGGCTGGGTCTGTCATGTATTCTTCTATCACAGGTATATCATTGCGCAGGCGATGATCGAGCATATATTCGTCCATGGCCATGTGGGCGATACCAGTTTTACTGTGTTCGCCTTTATATTCAATTTTCAAAGCCAGTTTGGGCATAATATTTACTGCTTCTGATCCAGGGACATCCATTTCGGCCAAAGTAGGCAATGCAGCGGCCATATCTGATTTTTTCGTATTCTCATCCCATTTGTAAAAAAGTGCACAAGGCATGCCTGTCACAACTATTTTATTATCAAGCGCTTTCTGATATAGGCCACTTATATTCTGCGAGTAGTATTGCTGTATGTTTTCTATAGCTACTTCTGAGCGGCTGGTGATGAAAAATCTTTGATTGAGAGCTATTTCACTGATCTTAAATCCATTGTATATTTTGTCTTTGTACCTTTCGGTGACAAATGCATGGAGGTTTTCTACATTATGCTGAGTTTGTTTTTTTAGTTTCCATTTATGAATGTAGTTCCACAGATTGCTGATGAAGCCGGCATGGCCGGTAGCCCTGACAGTCACTGTTGTCGTTAGTGAGTCTTTTCCAGCCAGATGATAGCCGAAGGTTTTGTCTTTGCCATCTACTATTTCATCTGCTATCACGATGCTGTCTTTATTATTAGCTGACAGGATGCGCAATATACCATTGCCGTATATTTTGCTGCTATAGTCGCAAGATGCACCTGTCTGAGTGCTGCTGCCGGCACATAATAGTTGAAAGGAAGTATCCAGTCTGGCTTTGCTGTTCCATCGGCTTTGGTGTTTGAGATCATTCAAGGCATTATAGACTACATTGACAGGGGCATTGAGTGTAGCTACATACTGGATGTCGTATTTTTTGTTCAGCACGGCGGAAAGGGTGCCCAATAAAAGCAGGACGACTATACCGCCGATCATTAATTTTTTACTACGCGTCATGATAGTTGATATTTTATCGGCAAATCTACATTAAAATCTTTATATACAGGCTTTATTTGTTACACACATACGGGACTCTAAATGGAAGATTTAGTCCATTATAAAAAATGGTCTGCAAATTTAAATTATTGCAGACCATTTTGTTATTGACTTGATATATCTCCTAATATGGGGACACGCATTATACTGTCATGATGTCCTTTTCTTTGGCCTCCAGCATTTTATCTATTTTTACCATATAGCCCTCTATGGTTTTCTGGACTTCATCTTCTTTTCTTTTGCCCAGATCTTCAGGAAAACCGTCTTTGACTTTCTTTTTGATATAATCCATGATCTTATGCCTGTGGGATCTTATCGCTACACGTGATTCTTCACCTGCATGTTTGGACTGCTTTACCATGGTCACCCTTCTCTCTTCACTCATAGGAGGGATCATGAGTCTTACCACTTCTCCGTCATTCATGGGTGTAATGCCCATATTGGCTTCGAAGATGGCTTTTTCGATAGAGGCTAACATCTTTTTTTCCCAAGGCTGTATACTAATGGTCCTGGCATCAGGCGTACTTACATTGGCTATCTGAGTCAGTGGGGTAGGGGCACCGTAGTAATCTACCATCAATCCATTCAGCATAGCCGGCGAAGCTTTTCCAGCTCGAATCTTATTCAGTTCGAAAGCAAGATGCTCTATGGCTTTATCAAAATGTTATACAACCAGTTCTATTTGTTCTTCTATTTCTTCTATCATTATGACAATATTTTAAAGAGAAGGCAAAAATATATCCTTTTGTCAATTAATCATTATTACTACCCATGAATCTGAGTAAAAAGTATAAAAACATGACCAATGCACCTAAAGCAGCACTAACATATGTCATGGCAGCCCACCAAAGTGCATCTTTCGCTCCATCATGTTCTTCTCCTTGCATGTAACCTGTTTCGTCCAACCACGCAAGCGCTCTGTTGGAAGCATCGAATTCAACCGGAAGAGTGACAACACTAAATAAGGCAGTCAAGCCAAATGTAATTACCAGGATCATCATCAGCGTTCCGCCGAATGCCGAACCAATACCCAACATGGTTCCCATAAACATAAACTGCTGAATATTAGAACTAAACTGTACTACAGGTACTAATTTTGACCTCATTTGGAGCATACTGTATGCCTGATTGTGCTGCACTGCGTGTCCACATTCGTGGGCAGCTACGGCAGCTGAAGCTATAGATCTACCATTGAATACGTCCGGAGACAAAGCCACAGTTTTGGTGGCCGGGTTGTAATGGTCAGACAGCATACCCTGACCCATCACTACCTGTACATCTCTGATGCCATAGTGCCGAAGCATATCTTCGGCTATTTCCTGACCACTTTTTCCATTTTTAATACCTATCCTGCTATAATGAGCAAATTTAGACTTCAGACGACCACCTACGACCATTCCGATGACTGAAAAAACACCCATGATAATTAAGTACCCAATATCTATCATTTTTTACTAATTTTTTGATTTGTTAAAATAAAATTACACCATATAACTATTAGACTATTTCAAAAGTTCCTGGTCACTGATTTCTTTTTAATTTGCGATAGTTAAAAGAATCTTAATATCTGCGTCCAAACTTAAATTAAGCGTTCTAGCGTATATTTCTAACTTATTAAGTCGAACCCAGTATAAGCTTGTAGTGCTTTTGGAATTCTGATGCCATCAGCTGTTTGATGATTTTCCAGCAATGTTGCTACTATCCTTGCCAGAGCAAGAGCACTGCCATTAAGTGTGTGGGCGAGCCTGGTTTTACCTTCCTCATCCTTAAACCTTAGCTTCATTCTGTTGGACTGAAAAGTCTCAAAATTGGAAACAGAGCTTACTTCCAGCCATTTTTCCTGGGCCGCTGACCAGGTTTCGAAGTCAAAGGTGAGGGCTGAATTGAAACTCATATCACCTCCACAAAGCCTGAGTATTCTATATGGCAACTCCAGTTTGACCAACAGGCCTTCTACATGGGCAACCATTTCCATTAGTACATTATAAGAATGATCAGGGTGCTCCATTCTGACGATTTCTATTTTGTCAAACTGATGCAGTCTGTTCAATCCTTTGACATCAGAACCATAAGATCCTGCCTCCCGCCTGAAACAAGGTGTATATCCTGTAAGCTTGATTGGGAAATCGCTCTTTTGCAAAATAGTATCCCTGTACAGATTGGTTAGGGGCACTTCGGCCGTCGGAATCAGGTAAAAGTCGTCTTTTTCGCAATAATACATCTGACCTTCCTTGTCAGGCAGCTGTCCTGTGGCTCTGGCTGTTTCCTTATTGACCAGCAAAGGGGGCTGTATCTCCTGGTAGCCGGCTGCTATTGCTTCATCCAGAAAAAAATTGATAAGGGCACGTTGCAGTCGGGCTCCTTTATTTTTATATACAGGAAAGCCCGAACCAGTGAGTGTAACACCGTCTTTAAAGCTGATCAGATTATATTTTTCTGCCAGTTCCCAGTGAGGCAATGCATTGGGACCCAATTGGGGCATCTCAGATGTCCAGGCTTTAAAAACTTCATTCTCTTCGGGTTTGGACCCAAATGGTACAGATGAGTGTGGTAGGTTGGGCAATTGTATGATCATTTCGTCCAGCATTTCCTTTGCCTCACGAAGTACAGACTCATGTGTTCTTATCTCTTCCTTTAGATCTGCCACTTCCGATTTCAGTGCCTGAGCTTCCTGCGCCCGTCCTGACTTAAAAAGGTTGCCTATTTCATCAGAAAGTTTATTGGTTTTGGAAAGCAACAGGTCCATTTTTGTTTGGGCTGACTTCCTTTTATCATCTTCGGAAATGATCTTATCTATCAGGTTGAGTTGCTCATCAGAAACATTTTTCTTTCGAAGGCCTGCCAATACTCGTTCTTTTTCTTCTCTAATAATACCTATTTCTAACATATTTCATGTTTTTAATGATCAAAAGCGTGTAAAAATGATAATTTTAAATTTTTTTGCAAAGATAGTATTTTGAATATCAAAATTAATACCTATTTTTGTGCTTTCAAATTTTTTCATACAACTGTCAGCCGACAGCAATACATTCAAATTTATTTCTTACTGGCTTTAAGGATCATGTTCCTTTGACAGTGTCAGTTTTTTTCGGCTACAACTATACAAATTCATCAATTACTTTCATTACCAGAATTAAAACATCGTATGTACGACATTTTGCAGTTAAATGACATGCTGGTTCCAGAGTTAAAAGAACTGGGAGAGAAGCTAGGATTAAACAACACAAAAAAGCTCAGCAAGCAGGAACTCATCTACAAAATCCTCGATCAGCAGGCCATTATGGTAAAAAAAGACACTCCGTCAGCACCTGTGGACGATAAAGAACAAAAGAAAAGAGGACGCAAACCTGCCAGTGCCATCATGATAGCTGAACACGCTGAAGTCATGGATGATGATATAGCCGAAGAAGCACAGCCCAAAAATACACCTAAGCCAGCCAAGGAAAACACAAGCGAAAGCACAGATAAAAATAATAAAAGAGAAAGAGTCCGGGTAGTGAAGGGTCCTGAAAAGGTCATTTATACACCCAAGGAAACACCTCTCGTGGCAGAAGTGGTAGCTGACCAGGCTCCTGCAGGGACAGAACAAGTTGTGCCTAAGACCACAGAAAATGTTCCCAATACGCTGAGACCCCAAAAATTTGAGCATAGAAACAGAAACCAACCCACCAACCCCAACCAACAACAAGGAGGGCAGGTTTCTCAAACAAATGCAAACACACAACCACAAAATACAAACGCTCAACCGCAGCACAATCAGCAAAACCCCAACCAACATCAGCAAACCAAACATCATCCCAATCCCGAATACAAGCGACCTGCCCCACAGCCGCAGGAAATAAAACCGGAAGAACCGAGATTTACGCCTGACCTCGATGGAGTGATTGATAGCGAGGGTATTCTCGAATTAATGGTGGATGGATATGGTTTTTTAAGGTCTTCAGATTACAATTACCTTTCATCACCGGATGATATCTATGTGTCTCCATCCCAGATAAAACTTTTTGGTCTCAAAACAGGTGATACTGTACAAGGTACTATCAGACCACCCAAGGAAGGAGAAAAATATTTTGCACTTCTTAAAGTGAACAGCATCAATGGATTAGATCCTCTCAAACTGAAAGAGAGAATTCCTTTTGATTACCTGACACCTCTTTTCCCTACCGAAAAATTTAAACTGACGTCACATCCTGCCGGTAAAGATTATGGCAACAGAATGATAGATCTTTTTACTCCTATAGGTAAAGGACAGCGGGGATTGATAGTAGCCCAACCAAAGACAGGAAAAACGTTTTTGCTCAAGGATATCGCCAATGCCATTGCTGATAATCATCCGGAATGTTACCTTATAGTACTACTGATAGACGAAAGACCTGAAGAGGTGACAGACATGCGCAGGAGCGTCAATGCTGAAGTTATTGCCAGTACATTCGATGAGCCTGCAGAAAATCACGTAAGAGTAGCAGGTATTGTACTCGAGAAAGCCAAAAGGCTCGTAGAGAGTGGTCATGATGTAGTCGTATTATTGGACTCTATCACCAGATTGGCCAGGGCATACAACACTACAGCGCCTACGAGTGGTAGGGTTCTTTCTGGTGGTGTGGAAGCCAATGCATTGCACAAACCCAAAAAATTCTTTGGTGCAGCCAGAAACATCGAGGATGGGGGTTCACTCACTATCCTTGCCACAGCACTCATAGAGACAGGATCCAAAATGGATGAAGTGATTTTCGAAGAGTTTAAAGGAACAGGTAACATGGAATTACAGCTGGACAGATCACTGGCCAATAAGCGTATGTATCCGGCTATTGACATTACTAAGTCAAGTACCAGACGTGAAGAATTGTTGCTTCCGGAGAGTCTTTTACCAAAATTGTTTGTCCTCAGAAACCACCTTGCAGATATGAAGCCTGATGAAGCCATGGAATTTATTAAAAAACATATGGCAGGAACCACATCAAATAATGAATTTCTTGTATCAATGAACGGATAACACCAATTTTAGGCCTTTAGGACTTAAATAAAATTTAAATAATATTTGTATTAAATAAATAAATCATTACTTTTGCGGCTCTTTTCGAGAATGGTTTTGTTATCACTTAGGAAAGGAGTTTTAATATAGATTTTTCACCAGTAGTCCTTAAAAAATAATCTTTCTGCCTTCATGAATCGGTTTTTTCTGATATAATGAATTTAGAAAGCTGTAGATGGGACTAATACTAAATATAATAAGTTAAAAAGATGAAACGTACATACCAACCATCCAAAAGGAAAAGAGTCAACAAGCACGGGTTCAGATCCAGAATGGCAACCAAAAACGGCAGAAGAGTACTTGCTAAAAGAAGAGCAAGAGGCAGAGCTAAGCTTACTGTTTCTGACGAGAAAGGAGTTAAGTAATATCATCTTGTGATGTTATATAAAATTCTGGTTGTGGTCGATATGTACTGCAATCAGAATTTTTTATTTAAGTTACCCTCAAAGTTACAAGTCACGTTGTTTTGGATTACAGGGTTGACGATTCAAAAAACTTCAATTTGCACTGAATTCTACTACTCTTTCACTTATTTACGTGAAAATGATATGAAGCATGGACCACAGATTAAAATCCAATAAAAAGATAGAATACCTTTTTGAAAAAGGACAACAGGTCTTTGCTTATCCGGTAAAAGTGGTGTGGGCATCCCGAAGCAATGAAAATAGTGTCCCGGGGCTGCAGTATGGTGTATCTGTCAGCAAGCGAAACTTTAAAAAAGCCGTAGACCGCAACCGTATCAAAAGGCAAATGAGAGAAGCATTAAGAGAGGTTATTGTCAAAGAATCAAGACTGAAAATGTTGGACGGACTGCAGGTGGACATCATGTTTGTCTATGTAGGAAAGGAGCTGCTGGAGTATAAAGTGATCAGGTCAGGCATCAGAAAAGTAATCAATAAAATCCATTAAAACCAATATTTCATCAAGCCTGAGTCCATGAAAACGAATACTGAACTTGATATAAAATAAAGATATAAAAAGAGACCCCTTCCTGTTAGAGGATAATGTCCTTGTGTGCCTGGAAAAAAATTATATACTGAATTATTTATTATTTTGAAATATTATGTCTCTATGATATAAATAATATAATTTCCTATCTATTCATTGGTGATATTCGGATTCAAACAGAATATTAATAAATATAGTATTTCTTTAATAGGTTAATTAATTGTTATTATTTTTTTGACAAGTGACAATTTCTGCTTAGCTTTACCCACAGTTCTGTAATGTTTCCCGCTTTACAGTGTAGCTTCCCTCAGGCGGCTCCCTCCTTACGAATAGATCAAGTGGAATGAAAAAGTCATTCTACTAAGGTTTTTATTTATTAATTATTCAATCACGTTTGATGAGAAAGTTTTTACTCGGATTCACCATTTTTGTATGCAGTTTATCTATTGTGTCTGGAAAAAGTGTGAACAATCCTAAAAAGTATTTTTATATTGGAGCTGATGGAAGCAGGACAGCTGTGGAGTCTATCAAATTGTGGAAAATAACAGATTTTCCTTTTTTGTCGGCCATCACCATACCTGCCATACAAAGCTCAATACTGGCTCCATGTCCCGGTTCACCATCACCCGCACCGGATCATGTCAGGTGGCCGGCATTAGCTATTCAGAGTTTTGGTACCGCGGATTGTGGCAATAATATAACATTCCCCTCTATATCCATAGAAGTTCTTGAAAATGGTGTCACTGACCCTCCTGGCCAGGGAGCCAATGTGGATTGTATTATTTATGTAGGCAGAGTTCCTTCATTTGGCGCAGGATGGGAATGTGTAACAATTTTCGATATGGCCTATTCCGGAGATAACGGAATATATGACGTCTACACCGGTAGTTTACAAAACCTGCCTCCCGGTCTGTATGAATTTACATGTGCCTGTGGAGCTGATGCATCTAATATCCCGTTTGATGACCCTACAGGTGCAGATTATGAATATGGAAACTGGGTATATGATTATGATCCTGTAGATTGTCCAGGACTAGCTTCTGCATTTACCAATGGCCAACTCACAGTCACTGCCACGGCCAATAATGACGACTGTAGTGATGCCAACGCAGTGGTAGTGACAGAAACTACCAATTTTGTCAATAACAACTGTAGTGTAGATGGCAAAGTGTGGTTTAAATATGTGGTGACTAACGGTGATGACATCACCATAAGTATAGCCCAAACACCGGGAGGTACATTAGTGATGCCACAAATTTACCAGGTTTTACTCAATCCCCTCAGTGCACCGGTAGGATGTGCAGGAGTGGATGTCGGCACTTCTATAGAATGTCTGAAACCGGGCGATATACTTTATATAGAAGCAGGAAAAGAAGATGGGGTTGCAGGTGGAGAAGTTTGTCCTGTTTTCGGTTCTTTTAATATCACCATCATGGATAATGACAATGGTGTGTCTAATGATGTCTGTAGTACAGCGACGCCTCTTACCGATTTATTGTGTACAGGATCTAAAACCGGTTCAGATAACGCATTAGCTTGTCCGGATCCGGTCGAATCAGATTGTGGATCAGACACAGCCCCTGGAGTATGGTATACCTTTGATATAGATCCTTCAGTGGTTCAATTTAGTTTTACCGGTTCCAATTTTGAAGTATTTACTGGTAGCTGTGCATCATTGACATCCATAGGTTGTAATGCTATGCCAAATATTACCAATAATACCGCTACCTATTTTGTGCTTGTATTCAGCGGTGGTTCGTTTACAGCCACATCTGATTTTACAGTGCCTTCCAATGATGATTGTTCGGGTGCCACAGCATTGCCTACAGGTGGAGGTACCCTGTCAGCTCAGTCCAATATTTGTGCTAATGGCGAACCAATGAGTGCGTGTAGCACACAGGACGATAATGTAGTATGGTATACATTTACAGTACCTGCCGGTATGGAAAACGCTACTATAACGGTCACAGGTTCTGGTACTAACGCTATTTCCAATGCAGCTATGACAGCCTACTCGGGTACATGCGCAGGATTGATAGTCCCTGCTGTAGGTTCTGCTTGTTCAGGTCCACTGGATTTGGAGTGTCTGACTCCCGGTACAACCTATATTTTACAATTGGGAAGTTCACAGGCTGATGCAGGTACCTTTGATATCAACATTACGTATGCCGACAACGGAGTAGCCAATGATTTGTGTGTGAATGCTGAAGTTATCAGTTTTTCTGCCAATTGTGATTTCCAAACTGTATCCGGTACTACTCTAAATGCTTGTCCGGAAACTTTTACAGGATCTGCTTGTAATTTGGATAACTTTCCTACTGTATGGTACACAGCTACTGTTCCGGCCGGAGGGATAGGATTTGGATTTTCAGCCTTGACAGGAAGCCCAAGTATCAATATCTTTAGCGGCAGCTGCGCGGCTTTAGTTCAACAGGGTGGATGTATAACCAGTACCACTGATGTAACCAGTCTTTCACCGGGTATGTATCTGATAGGTGTTCGCAACACAGATCCGGGTACAGCATTCAGCTTTGATATCAAAACCATCGTACCTCCTGCCAATGACCTTTGTGCCAGTGCTGCTACTTTGGCAGATAATGTAGCCGCCAATGGAACCACAGCCTGTGCTACACCTTTCAGTACATCTTATTGTGGTCTGAATACAACCAACTCGCATACAGTTTTTTATAGATATACTGTTCCTGCTGCTAATACAACTAATACCAATCTGGAAATCACTATCACCCTAATACAACCACTACAGGAACTATAGCAACCAATGACATCAATCTGGGTTTATTTACAGATTGTGCAGGTACTGTTTATGCTGCTACCGTAAGTGGAGGTAGTCTTTGTACTGCATTGGGCAATACCATTACAGTAGAATGTGTGGCTCCGGGTACCGTGATTACCATAGCTGTTGGTTCTGCCAATGGTGATGAAGGAGACTTCAGCATTACCGTCAACGAGACCAACGCGGGTGTTCCGGCCAACGACTTATGTGCAGGTGCCATTCCTGTAAACTTTACTGCCAGTTGTGATTTTGTAACAGTGACAGGTAGTACTGAGGATGCATGTCCTGAGGTGTTTGCTGGCGCATGTAACCTTGACAACTTCCCTACAGTATGGTATTCTGCTACAGTTCCTGCGGGAGGTGTAGGTTTTGGATTTTCAGCCTTTACAGGAAGCCCAAGTATCAATATCTTTAGTGGTGCATGTCCCACTCCTGCATCACAAGGCTCTTGTATCACTGCAGCTACAGATGTCACTAACCTTACACCTGGGACTTACCTGATAGCGGTGAGGAATACAGATCCTGGCGCTTCATTCGGTTTTGATATCAAGACCATTGTACCACCTGCCAACGACCTTTGTGCCAGCGCCACTACATTGTCAGATAATGTACTCTCCAATGGAACAACGGCTTGTGCGACACCTTTCAGTACATCTTATTGTGGTCTGAATACAACCAACTCGCATACAGTTTTATAGATATACTGTCCCTGCGGCTAATACAACTAATACCAATCTGGAAATCACGATATTACCCAGTACTGCCACTACAGGAACTGCTGCATCCAATGACATCAATCTGGGTTTATTTACGGATTGTACGGGTACAGTTTATGCTGCTACTGTCAGTGGAGGTAGTCTTTGTACTGCATTAGGCAATACCATTACAGTAGAATGTGTGGCTCCGGGTACTGTGATTACTATAGCTGTTGGCTCTGCCAATGGAGATGAAGGAGACTTTAGCATTACCGTCAATGAGACCAACGCGGGTGTCCCGGCCAACGACTTATGTGCAGGAGCCATTCCTGTAAACTTTACTGCCAATTGTGATTTTGTAACAGTGACAGGAACTACACTGAATGCATGTCCTGAGGCTTTTGCAGGAGCATGCAGTCTTGATAATTTCCCTACAGTATGGTATTCTGCTACTGTTCCTGCCGGAGGAGTAGGATTTGGATTTTCAGCATTGACAGGAAGTCCCAGTATCAATATCTTTAGCGGTGCTTGTCCCACTCCTGCATCACAAGGCAGTTGTATCACCGCGGCTACGGATGTCACCAACCTTACACCTGGTACTTATCTTATAGCAGTACGAAATACAGATCCTGGTGCATCTTTCGGCTTTGACATCAAGACCATCGTGCCACCTGCCAATGACCTCTGCGCCAGTGCTACTACACTGTCAGATAACGTGGCAGTGAATGGAACAACATCTTGTGCCACACCATTTAGTGTATCATATTGCGGACTGAACACCACTAGTTCGCATACTGTGTTTTACAGATACACTGTTCCGGCCACCAATACTACTAATACAAATCTTGATTTTACAATTACACCCAATACTGCAACTACAGGTACAGCTGCATCCAATGATATCAATGTAGGCTTGTTTACAGATTGTGCAGGCACAATTTATCCTGCCTCAGTAGAAGCCCCGGGAAATTTGTGCGCAGCGCTTGGTGCATCTATTTCTTTGAATTGTGTAGCTCCTGGAACAGTACTAACTATTGCAGTAGGCTCTGCCAATGGAGATGAAGGAGATTTCAGTATCAATGTCAATGAGACCAATACAGGAATTCCGGTCAATGATTTATGTGCGTCTCCTACACCTATAAATTTTACAAGCAATTGTGATGATGTCACAGTTTCAGGTACCACTATAAACGCATGTCCTGAGATATTTACGGGCTCTCCTTGTGGTTTGGAAAACTTTCCGACAGTTTGGTACACTGTAACTTTGCCACCGGGTGGAGTAGGATTCGGGTTTTCGAATTTTTCAGGAGGACCTAATATTAATATATTGAACACAACATGTGCTACGCCGACCAGTTTCGGATCGTGTATCACAGCTCCGGTAGACATTACGAATCTAAGCCCGGGTACATATCATATAGCGGTTAGGTCAACTGCAGCCGGAACTGCCTTTGGTTTTAATATTAAAACCATCGTTCCACCCGCCAATAACCTTTGCAGCAATGCGGTGACCCTATCAGATAACGTTCCCGTAAACGGAACCACATCATGTGCGATACCATTCACCACATCTTTTTGTTCATTAAGTACAACCACTTCTCATACAGTATTCTACAGGTACACAGTCCCCGCTTCTAATACTACAAATACCAATCTTGAGTTTACCATCACACCTAACTCAGCGACTACAGGTACGGCGGCAGCCAATGATATTAATATCGGACTATTTACAGATTGTGCGGGTACAGTTTTTCCGGCTACTGTTACGACTGGAAGTCTTTGTACTGCCTTGGGCAATAATGTAAAAATAGAATGTGTAGCTCCAGGTACCGTATTATTTATAGCTGTGGGATCTTCCAATGGTGACGAAGGTGACTTCAGCATCAAAGTAGATGAAAATAATACCGGAATACCGGCTAATGATTTATGTTCAGCTCCAACACCAGTCAATTTTACCAATAACTGTATTTATCAAACAGTAACAGGCACTACGCTGAGTGCATGTCCCGAAAGTTTTTCAGGCGGTTGCGGGCTCAATACATTTCCTACAGTTTGGTATCAGGTTGTATTACCTGCCAATGGTATTGGATTTGGGTTCCAGAATCTTTCCGCCGGTCTGAACATAGCGATATTTAACAATGCGTGTCCACCCACTACCCAGTATGGTACTTCTTGTGTTACCTCTACAATGGATGTGACTGGCTTGACTCCGGGCACTTATCTGATTGCAGTCAGAAACACCGATCCTGGAAGTGCTGTTTCATTCGAAATCAAGACTATTTTATTCCTTCCTAACGACAACCCATGTGTTGCAGGATTTATAGCTACTAACCTGAGTAACGGCTCACCATTATCAAATGAGAGCAATGTGTGCGCTACCGTAGATAATACATGTTCAGGACCTGTGAGCAATTCACTTTGGTACAATTTTACGCTGAATGCCCCTAATGATAAGATAACAATAAATGTAACGGGATTGACGTCACCATCTATTGGTATTTATGATCAGGCCAACCCCTGCAACCAGACACCGCTAAACCAGGAATGTAATGGAGATGGCATGGTAGAATTTAACTGTCTACCTCCTGGTACTTACAAAATATTTGTAGGAACATCAGCAGCAGATGCGGGTACTTTTTCTATCACAGCAACCCAAGGTACCAATGCAGGAGTCCCCAATGATTTATGTTCTATGGCCACAGTACTACCCGGACAACCTTATCCATTGTGTGTCAATATTCCAGGGTTTACCTCAACCAACCTGAACGCTTGTCCGGAAACAGGGCTGGCCAGTGTGGGAGCCTGTAATTTTAACACAGAAGAAACATCATGGTATACTTTCACAGCACCAGGAAATCCAGGTCAAATGCCAACCATGAATTTTACATATACCTCATATACAGGTACAGGTACACCATTTATGGGACTGTTTACAGGTGGCTGTGGTGGACTTACTGCAGTGACCAATACTTGTCTGTCAGGTTTGAATACTGTGTTTACGATGGGACCACTTACCCCGGGTCAGACCTATTACATTGCATTATCTTCATTCGGGGATACGGGTGGTAACTCAGTATTTACAATAAAATTTAACATCGGACCACCCAATGATGATAAATGTAATACCGCTTCAGGATATGATCTTGGATCAGGTGGTACATTGACCAATCAAACCAATTTGTGTGCCGGTGGAGATTATATCATTTCAGATTGTCCGCCTGCTGACAGTGAAAATTCAGGATGGTATACCTTTACAGTCAATCCTGGAAGCTATGGGGTAAATATTTTCATTGATGGAATTGCCACCAATAGCACACCTATTCAGGGAGATGTAGCTGTGGCGTATATATGGATGGTTGTAATTCTAACATAATAGAGTTACAAAAGTGCTTTCCCATAAAATCGAATCAGGTACTGGACTGTCTGGCACCAGGAACATATGACCTGCAAGTATCCAGTTCGGCTGCTAATGCCGGAGGTTTCCTCATCACAACATCACAACTGGTTGACGACAGGGCTTGCCCTACCGGTGATCTGGCAGATTTGTGTATAGATGCTCAGGTGATACCAATTGCCGGAATATTTTGTACTCCAGTGCCTGTATCCGGGTGTAATACCAACGCCTGCCCAGAAAACTTTACAGTGGCGGGGTGTAGTTATGAGGATGATCCTACTGTATGGTTTGAGTTTACAGTAGACGCCAATGCTGCTTCAGTAGATATTACTCAAATGACCGGTGGTTTTTCTTATGGAATATTAGTCAATGATCCATGTACTGATAATCCACCTACAGGTTTGGCAGGATTTATGTGTCTGACTGCTGCCAATACCCTCAACATACCTGTTACGGGAGGAGAGACATATTATCTGATAGTTTCTAATGCCAATGATGGACCGTTCAGTTTTAACATTATTCAAAATGTTTTCCCTGAAAATGATGATCCAGACCCGTCTTCTCCACGACCGCCTCATGTTTTGGCGATCGGAGGCTCACATACAGGGTCTACATGTTGTGCTTTGGGATCCAATGATGGACCTGGACTGGATGAGCCCAATGTGTCCTGTGCTGCATCTACCCAGGACGGAGCAGTTTGGTACAGATATACGACTGGTGCAGAAAAAGCCATCAAGATAACAGTGACAGCAGGTGGAGCAGGAGCCATATCCGGCCCTGTGACAGTAGAAGTTTTGACTGGTAGCTCAACTGCTCCTGGTGGAGCCCTTTTCAATCCAACATCTGTATCTTGTGGTCCTGTGCCAACAGAAGTTAAGATTGGTTGCTACACACCTGGTGAAGAAATGTGGATTAAAGTGGCCTCCGCTACTCCGGATTGTGGTAGCTTTAATATTATGATAGAAGAATTGATGCAGTGTCCACTGGCAGATGAATGTGTCGATGCCACCACTATTATTGGTCCTACAGTGACTGACCCTAACTGTGGTTCATTCCAGACTTTTTCAGCCCAGGGATGTCTCGAAGTAGCATGCCCGCAAGATGATATATCTGCTTGCGGCGCCGGTACGCTTCCTACAGTGTGGTTTCAGGTGCAGGTGGACGACGAAGCTGTACAGTTAGGTACTGCTATAAATTCATTGGGCACATGGGATCCTGTATGGGCCATTTACTCAGGTACTTGTGGCAACTTAACACTTGTCAATGGCGGAACGATAGCCGAACCTACACCATGTAGCAATGGGGACTCCAACCCTGATGTGCATACTGTTGGGGTTGTTGAAGGTATCAATACTTATTATATTGCTGTAAGTGGTGAAGGACTTATTGATAATCCTAACTTCCAGTTGACAGTATGGTCATCTGCCGGATGTGTATCATGTATCGGAGAAGAGGGATGTAATCCGCAGGCCATGTGGACTATACAATCCAGAAGCAGTGACAGACCTCTTGACGACATCAATTTCTGTCAGGGTGAAGACGTTACTGTTTGTGTCAATTACCTTTACGATGCCTCAGAGACAGGAGTTGACTGGTTCCACGGATTGATTCCTGATTTTGGACCAGGTTGGGATTTGAATGCTTTTGATCCGGCAAGTGTTACAGTAAATCCCGGAAACCCTGAATGGAATGACGAGGATGATGGTGGATGTGCTCCATTTATTACTGAACAAATGCCTTATCTATGTACATATACTGACCCCAATACAGGAAAATTGAAATTGTGTCATACCGGCTGTCAGACCTGCCCATGTGCAGGGCCATTGACTCAGGGGTCTCCTTTACCGAGTGGATGGTTCTGGAGTACTAATGGAGGAGCAGGATGTACCAATGGATGTTCACCAGCAACACATTATGGTATCGGATCTGTAGTAGTAAATATCAATTTCTGTGTGGATCTGAAAGTTAGGGTTTTTGATACTCCGGAAGAATGTGAAATGAACAGAAGTTTGAGATTTAGTTTCCAGACCACTTCGGATGGAGTTTCCGGATGCTGGAATGACCCGATAGCTGAGTGTAAGCTGGACTTCAAACAAATAGGACCACCTTGGGTTATCGACTGTTCGAGACCACCAAGAGTACTGGGCAATGATCAGGAACTATGTGTAGAAGGTCAGGTGGATATAGATCTTACAAATGAAGACGGAGACGGCAACGTGACCATAGAAGTAGAAGTGATAGACAATCCTAATGTGACAGGGGAAAACAACCATACTTTTTCTGGTGGGTCAGGCAATATTGATGATTATCTTGTCAACACATCCGCTAATATTGAAGAGGTTTATTATCTGGCAACATCCATTTTACCGGGATTTTTATGTCCAAGTCCTCAGGATACGTTTAAAGTAACACTCTATCCTCCTGTGTTGGTCAATTTCGAGCCATATGTCACTTGTCCTGAGAATGCCGCCCCAGTAGTATTGGCTCCAAACGTCTCAGGTGGATCTGGAAATTATGTTGGTACGACGATACCGTATGCCCCCGGTTATTTGTGGAATACCGGTGAGACAACACCTACTATTACGATCACACCTTCCTACACAACTATATATAGCGTTACTGTCACTGATGATAAAGGATGTACCGGCACCGGTCAGGTAGAGGTAGAAGTCAAGGATCCGGTTACTTTTGATATCACACCTGAGTCGCTAGAACTCTGCGGTGGATTCGATAGCTATCTGGTGGAAGTCATCAATGTGGATGCCAACAGTATCAATTATGCTGTCACCTGGAATGTCCCTTCAGGACTGGATGGATCTCCGGGCGGTAGTCAGTTATCTATAGTGCCGGGGTCCAGTGATCCTGTCTTTTCGCCATATAATGTATCGGCTACAGTGATAGATAACTTTGGATGTTCTGCGACTGAGGAAATGATAGTAAGCATAGGCATACCGCCTCAGGCTGTATTGACCTATACACCTAATCCTGTGCCTTGTGGTACAAATATTGTGGATATCAGTATAGGTAATTTCTATAACCCAACATTCTCACCTACCGTATTTACTTTGTTGGATTGTGATGGTAATATTCTTTCAGGCTTTTTCGGAGATTATGTAATTTATAATGAACTCGATGTATTTTCACAAGTAGATCTTAGTCTGAACAATTGTTTTATACTAAAGATGGTTTCACTTGACGGAAGTGGCAACGAACTGTGCGAAATCCTCACTGATCCGCTCACTATTCCTATTCCTATAGGTACGCAGGTTCAGCTGACACCGCCTGCAGCTATTTGTGCCAATACTTCCAAAACAATAAACGTTTTAAATGCAGCAGCATTCAATAGTTTCACATGGGCACCGGCAGGCTCAGGTACAGGTGCCAGTATCACCGTGACACCTACTGCGACTACACAGTATTCCGTTACGGCCACTCAGGCTAATGGATGTTCCAGTGTTGCAAGTGTCATCGTTACAGTCAATGACTTGCCGATACCGGGTATCACAGGTTCTACTACTTTCTGTCCGGGAGAGAGCACGAAACTGACCGCATCAGGTGGGGCTACATATTCATGGCAAGGTCCTGCAGCATTTACAGCTAGTACTGCAAGCACAGGATCTATAAATGCACCCGGAACATACACTGTCACCGTGACTGATGTCAATGGTTGTACTGCTTCTACATCTGCAAGTATAACTCAGAGCAATCAGCTGACTGTGCAGATAGCACCACTCACCATCTGTGATAATGCCTCTGATACACTAGATGCAGGAACTGGTTTTACATCATATGAATGGAAAAATAGTGGAGGTACCGTGATTAGTACAACCCAAAAAGCTGTGGTTTCACAGGCTGGTACTTATACCGTCAGTGTCACTCAAGGCGCTTGCTCTGGTACAGGTTCGGGCACAGTTACAAATAATATTTCACCATCTGTAAATTTGCCTGACACACTGATAGTTTGTAGACTGACTACTGGCACTGGAGAATACCCAGGATCTATCGACTTCCAAAGTCTGGTAACAGGTATACCTGGTACATGGTTTAATGTGGATAATGCCCCTACCAGTACAGCTGACTGGTCCAATGTTGATTTTACCGTATTACCTGCTGCAGGTTTTTATAGGTTTGCTTATACGACCAATAGTGCAGTTTTACCATGCACTGATGCTTCTGATACATTGGTGGTGAGGGTGAGAAACTGTCAATGTCCGAATCCATCTATCAATTTTTCATCTGTTTGTAATAGTCGTTCGTTGCCTGTGAATCTCAATGGCAATTGGATTGGTACGGTCGCAGCCGGTACTTGGACAGTAGTAGCAGGACCTCAGCCATATCCGGCGATTATGAATGATAGTCTGGTTGTTCTCGACGCCACACCCGGTACTTATACTTTGAGGTATACTTATACCACCCCATTAGGTACCTGTGCGGACAATATAGAGACTTTATTTACCATCAGTGGAGCTTCCAGTGTGACATCATCTGATATCACTTTATGTAACCAAAACATTGGTGCGGGACCTACAAGTGTCAATCTGAATACATTGCTTTCAAACCTGGTACAACCATCTGCCAGTACCGATTGGGTGCAGACGGGCGGAACGAGTATTACTTTGGATGTAAACAATCCTGTCGTAGATGTCACAGGCATGACGGTAGATACCTTGTATTTCGAATATACCACTTCTTCCACAGCCCCATGTTTACCTGCTACTGCCACTGTTGCTGTAAGAATCAGAAATTGTGCTTGTCCTGATGTAATGCTTGAAGCAGATACGTTGTGTAACGGGTCATCAGTTTTGGCTGACCTGGAGGCTACCGGCAAGTTTATGGTTACACCTGCTACTACTACAGGAACCTGGACTGTCACTTCTCCTGCTGCTATTACAAATGGACATTTTGTAAACCCATCCGGATAGCCGCAGGTACTTATATAGCAACATTTACTGTCAATGGTTCTTTACCTGCTGGTTGTACTGCAGCTTTCAGCAAAAACTTGGTAGTAAGAAATCAACCTAAGGCGGAACTCAACAACAATGGTACCGCTTGCTCTGCCGATACTGGAAATGGTGCTACCAATGTATCGTTGTACAGTTTACTCAAGCCAGGGTACACTACAGGTGGCACATGGACTCAGGTCAGCCCTGCTACTCCGGTACTCACTATTCCTATCAATGGCAATGTGGATTTTATGGGCCAAACCATTGGAACAGTATTTACATTCAAGTATACACTTAATGCAGTGGACCCATGCACTGATGCCAGTGTGAATGCTACTGTAACGATAAAAGACTGTAATTGTCCTGATACTGAAATAGATTGTCCGGATTGTGACCTCTGTAATGATGATGGATTATTAGATCTCACTACAAAATTTGTGAATCCTACCCAGGTAGCTCCTGGAATATGGACAGTAACCGGACCAGGAAACGTAAATATACCGTTGGCTGGTGGCACTATACTGGATGCAAAAGCATTACCTGCGGGGACATACAAAGCCAAATACACCCTCAATCCTGCTCCATCCGGCAACTGTCCAAAATCTGATGAATTTAGTTTCCAGATCAGAAACAGAGCTACAGCAATGATTCGTCCGGATACATTGGTTTGTAATGGCTCGAATGGTATTACGACGTTCTCATTAGCCAACATGGTGATTGGAGGATCTTTTGGCAATTGGGTAGATAGTGATGATCTTGCTGTTACTGTATTGGCGATACCTATCGATGGTTTGCCTGAAGGAACAGAACTCAACTATACTTTTGTAGTATCCAATGTAGCTCCATGTGAGGATAACAGATATCCAGTAGTCATCAAGATTACTTCCAATTGCAACTGTGAGCAAATCAGCCTGGGAGCAATTCCGTCATTATGTACTAATCTTGGAACATTTGATCTGAAAACGGTCTCTTCCAATCCTAAGCCGGGCACCTGGAAGTCAGCAAACCCTGCATTGATCATTAATAATGGTGTTATCAATCTGACATCAGTACCTGCCGGACCTTACCAGATCACATACGAGTTGGATAACCCTGAACCGAACTGTCCTAAGAGTAAGGCGGTAACTATCAATGTATTTAATCCAAAGTCAGCGGGTACAGCCAGAGGAGCACAGTTTTGTGTAGGCGAGCCAGGAGCTTCACTCGACCTGAGAGATTATCTGGAAGGTGAGAGTGGCGGAGGAAAATGGACTTTTGTTACCGGTGGACCGGCAGGATTTACCACTTCCGGGGATCAGGCTACCTTCGACAGAGCTGGCCGACCGGCTGGAACATACGTATTCAGATATGCATTTACCACTCAGTCCCCATGTCCTGATGACGAAGAAGAAATCACCATTAAAATCAATCCTTTGCCAGTAGCTGATGCAGGTACAGATAAAAACATTGATTGTACTGTCCAGACGGCGGTAATGGGTACTGACAATACTTCTGATGGTGTCAATCTGGTATATGAGTGGAAACTCAATGGCTTAGCGGTAGCTTCTACTAAAAAGCATACAGTGAATAAAGGAGGCGATTATACATTGACCGTAAAGGATACTGTTACCAACTGTAGTGCTTCAGATATTGTCAAAGTGATACAAGCTGATGACTTACCTGTTTTTGATATTAAGATAGATACAATCGCATGTTTTGGCCAAACAGCTACCATCACACTCAGCAACATCTTGGGTGGCAAATCACCTTACCAGATATCTTTCGATGGAGGTAAAACTTATGGTACAGCTTTAGTGGCAGCCAATCTGAAATCCGGCACCTACAAAGTACAGGTCAAAGATGCAAATGGTTGTGTCAATGATCAGTTACCTGCCATTACTATTATCGAGCCTCCATTGTTTACAGTCAATCTGGTAGATGATTTCTTCCTCAATGTCAATGAAGACTCTTTATTGACTATCAAAGGGCAATACAATGAGGCTACCGCAAAAAGTGTCATTTGGAAAGCCAACGGAGTGGAAGTAACCTCTGCCAAAGACAAGCCCGAGCTTCTGGCTAAACCAGAAGAAGACACGGAATACACAGTGACCGTCATCAATGCCAGCGGATGTATTGCAACTGATGCTGTCAGAATCACTCTGAAGAGAGTGAAACCTGAATGTGTTCCTAATATCTTTACACCTGACAATGAGGGAGAAAATAACTTCTTTAGTATCAATTGCTCAGAAGTAGCCAAGGTAACCAAATACAGCATTTATGACCGATGGGGAAATCTATTGTTTACTGGTAAAGACCTTTTGCCTTCACAACCTCAGACATTCTGGGATGGCAAATTTAAAGGTAAAGACGTCGTACCCGGAGTGTATGTATATTATCTCGAAATGCTATTCAAAGATGGAAGTACAGAAAAAAGATCAGGAGATGTGACTGTATTAAGATAATATTTTTTCAATAAAAGGATCCTGTTGCTTATCAAATAGCAGCAGGATTCTTTATTTTTGAGTATATAAGAGAATGTAAAGACATATCATATTGAAAAAAATATAAAATATTTGTGTTAAATATTTCTTCATATAATTTTATTATGTAGCTTTGTGCCCAGTAAAGAGCCTTTAAAGGAAGGTTCTGCTATTTCATGACGTATAAGAAATAAGAAAACTACACCGGAACAGGTCACTCATCCCTATAAGTATTACGAAAATCAAATTTTAGTGAACCGTTCTGTTTCTGTTTCTTATGTATGCTAAATATTTAAATAAAGACGAAATCACCTTACTAAATATTTCTTCATACACCGTCGACTAAGGTTTTAAAAATAATACCAGACAACATCCTTACATGTTGTTCAGGTCTATCTACGTCATTATTATTATGGCTAATTTATTATTTTTAAATAACATTAATTTTTTTAACCAAAACTCAATCTCATGAAAAAATTTAATTTTTTCCCGGTGCTTGTGATAGCACTTTTCATGTTCCTGGGGTTTGACAGTACAGCGCAGTCGTACAAGCCTATACCAGAGGCTATTACAATTGTTTCTAATACTGTAAATCAATCTCAGAGTACTAAAGCAGTACAGAGAAATTCATATCAGAACACACAGGCAACTGCGTCCAATGGTATGAAGGTTCTTATTGGCCAGGCCCTTCTTGGTCAGTTCAAAAACAATGTTGATGTTGAAAAAGCATTAAACAATGTTGCAGCTCAGGTTGTCCTTGACAGCAGAAGAGCTACTTATAAGGCAGAAGCCATCAGCTTCTATCGAAATCTTTTACTTTTATAATTAACCAAAACTCAATCTCATGATGAAAAGATTTTTAACAAATCCTAGTGTATTGATGACGGTACTTTTCTTGTTTGTTGGCTTGTTTGCTCAGGCTCAGACAGTTGGATGTGGTACTGTGATCAGTGTTAATGATGCCGGAGGTCCTGGAGGATATTTCGGCGGTACTGCATGGTGTACAACTGCAAATTCAAATGCAGCTGGAAACTATGCACTCAATGCCAACACAGTGACTACTTTATGTCCTGATGTTGTAGCAGGTGAGTGTCCTGATGTTTTAGTTCAGGGTCAGGTTGTCACTTTGACACTGACTCAGATCAGTTTTGAGACTAGTTGGGATGCATTTTACATCTACAACGGACCAAACACAGGCTCTCCTTTATTCCCTGGTGGTGGTGCAGCTACTATTTCTGGTTTCCCGGCTGGTGGATTCCAGGGTATAGCACTTCCTGCAGGTAACGTAGGTCCTGGAGTATTCAGATCTACCCATGCTTCCGGCTGTATCACTTTTAAGTGAGAGCAGATGGTTCTTGCAATGGAGGTGGTTATGTAGGTAGTGCCAGCTGGACCTTACACTGACACCAACGGTGACGGTACATGGGATGCAGGTGAGCTGTAGGACCAAGTGCTGGATTGCCATGTCCTGGTCCTGGAGCTCCTTGTACATTAAATTGTTTAGGTGATTTTAATGTTTCTCTTTCAGGTTGTAATCCATTTACCATTCCTGATAAAATAGACCTTGCCTGGTTGACTGGTAATTGCCCTAGAGTATTATTACCTTTATCTTCAGGATTTGTAGGCGCATTTGGAGACTTAGTAGACTATAATTTTATCGTTCCTGGATTCGGAAATCCTTATGACGGAAATGCTGATTGTATCACTACTAACTTCCCTTCAAGTTTGACTATTCAGTCAGCTACAGGTAGTGATTGTTTCTGGAATATCACTTCAGCGTCTTTTGTTGTTCCTCAGGATGGTCAGATATCATTCAACTGGTCATCTACGAATGCAGATCCAGGTTGGGATTATTTCGGATACCATGTAGGTACTCCTGCTAACCCTAACTCACTTGATGCTGTTAATGCTATCTTTGGTGGTACTTCAGTATCAAGCACAACATTCGGTGTTGGTGCATCTGAAAATGGTGTTATCAATGGTGTTGCAGTAACTGCAGGATCAGTATTAACATTCTATGCTATCGCTAATGGTGGAGTTGATCCGATCATTGCTACTATCAGCAATTTACAATTTAGCGAGTGGTCATGCCCTGAAGTTGTTCAGTTGCAAGGTCCAACTCCTGGTACTGAAGTAGGACAAGGAATTTATAATATGAAATTTGTGGGCGTTGATGCTTATGGTAATGAATTGGGTAAGTGCGCTTATCAGATTACTGTAACTGCAGTTCAGCCTAATCTTACTTGTAATGACCATTTAAATATTTCTGTAAACGAAACTTGCAGAATAGCTTTGGTTCCGGATATGCTTCTTGAAAATTATGAGGCACTTGGACCATGTCAGGATGGTGACTTCATTATAAAAGTTTGGCCTTTTGGTGATGCTTCTAAAGCAACCGGAAATGTAAACGGTGTTGCTACAGCATACCCTAAAGGAACACATACTTATGAAATCACACACCCTTATGGAAATAAGTGTTGGGGAACTTTCACTGTAGAAGACAAATTGGCACCAAGAATAGACTGTGGTCCTGTTAGAAATATACAGTGTTATGAAGTGGATGCATTAGTAGCAGAAGATGTTACTAAAAAAGCATCCCCAAGTACAGCAAGATTTGCACCTTCATGGGCAGACAACTGCGGAATGGTAACAGCTGAATTTACAACTCATAAATTATTAGATGGTTGTAATGGAGGAAATGTATTGAGAAAATGGATAGTAACAGATATGAGTGGCAACACAGCTTATTGTGAGCAGTGGTTTGCAGTAAATACTGTTGTTGAGTGGTCATGTCCTACCTCTTTAGTTGTTTTAGGATGTAAAGATGCAGTAACTCCTGAGGCTATAGCAGCTTCTAGAGGAGTAGCAGCAGGCTTCCCTTATTTTGCAAGCCCAGCAGGTAATACACCAATCCACGGAGTATGTAACTACTATACAACTTATAGTGATGTAGAAATAGATGCATGTGGAGCACATTGCCACGGTAACAGAAAGGTAATCAGATCATGGCAAATCCTTGACTGGTGTAATGGAACAGTAACTCCATGTCAGCAGATCATCAAAGCAATTGATACTGAAGCACCAACATTCATCGTAAAAGATACGATCATCAGTACAGCACCATGGTATTGTGAAGGCGACTTCTATGTACCAAACCCATGGGAGCTACATGACAACTGTGATATCAACCCAACTTGGTCAGTGAAATCATCAGTAGTAGGCGTACAGATTGTACCTGCATTATTGAATGGTACACCGCACCCAGTATACAAGTACAGAGCGATAGGTGTTCCAAAAGGAACTAGTCACCTGAAATATACAGCAACTGACTGTTGTGGAAATGAAGTAACTATCGTATCTAATGTAACAGTAGTAGACAAGACACCACCGGTGCCTGTAGCTAAGAGAGACATCGTAATAGGTCTTGTACCAGGATATGATGCTAACGGTGTTCCGGACGGAACGGCAAAATTGTACTCAGAAAGTATCGATAACGGAAGTTATGACAACTGTAGTGCAGCAAGACTGGAAATCAGAAGAGTGAACAAAGGCGTGAAATCAGATAACGTTACAACAGATGCACCAAGTTGTGGTAACCTGGGTAATGGTATTCCAAGATGGAACAACAATATCACTTTCAACAACAGACTGGCAGCGAACCTTGGTAATAACATGCCATACAACACCAACGATACAGATGGTGGCTTGTTTGTGAAATTCTGTTGTGAGGACCTTACATCAGCAGGAGCAGACTTTGACGGAGACGGAACATTAGACGTAGGATACCACATGGTGATCATGAGAGTATGGGATGATGGCAACATGGATGGTACTATAGGAAATGCCGGTGACAACTGGAATGATACATGGGCAAATGTAAAAGTAGAGTGTAAAGTACCACCAGTAATTACATGTCCTGCAGATGCAACGATCCACTGTGACTGGGCTATCGAGAAATTCGTATCCAGCAGTGCTACTAAATCTGTAGTAGGAGTAGATTTCAAAAAGACAGGTTTACCTGAAGCTTATGGAGTATGTACTAATCCTGCAATCGAATTCAGAGACAGAGAAGTAACAGATCAGTGTGGAATCGGATTTATCGAAAGAACATTTGTGATCAAAGAGAAAGATCTTACGAGAACATGTGTACAGATAATCACGATCTTACCAAGTACAAGTGCACAGCCATGGGTAACTAATTTCCCTGGTGACTGGGATAATGTAGAGCAAATAGGCTGTGACGAACCGACAGCTGCACAGATCAAAGCAAAAGGCCCAACCAATGTAGGAGGACCATGTGATGTGATCGGAGTAAGCACAAAAATGTGGTTATTCAACTTCGAAGATGGAGTATGCAAGAAGTGGAAAGTAGAATACAAATATGTCAACTGGTGTACTAACGAAGAGAGAGGACCATTCTACAAATATTTCATGTACAGTGATGAAGTAGCTCCAGTAGTTACATGCAGAGACACTATGTATGCAGTAGGAGTAAATTGTGAGCTTTCAGGTTTACAGTTGACTAAAAAAGCTACCGATACAGGTGGATGTATAGACAATGGATGGTTGAAGTGGACAGTAATCGTAGACTTGTGGGCAGATGGTAGTAATGATATCGAGTATACCTCGTTCATCGCACCAAACAATGACGTAAGTAATATGAGAAATGGTAATTTCGGAGCTATCAGAGATGATAACGAAAACGGAATTCCGGATGTATATCTTGCACCTACAGCTAATGGAGCAGCAATACCTGCCAACAGCATTATCCTGCCTACTATAGCAGGTAAAATGAGCAATCACAAAGTAGCATGGAAAGTAACAGACGGATGTCACAACTTCACTACATGTCATGAGTCATTCATGGTAGCAGACAAGAAGGCACCAACACCAGTTTGTATTCCATTGAGTACAGCATTGATGCAAGATCCAGACGGATCAGGACCATTATTACCAATGGTAGAATTGTGGGCTATCGACTTCATGAACAAGTCATATGACAACTGTACTGATGCAAGTGACCTATTGTACACATTTGACGATTGGGCACCAAGAATTGCTGATACAGTAATACAGACA
The DNA here is from genome assembly GCA_016714765.1 of Saprospiraceae bacterium. Taxonomy (GTDB): domain Bacteria; phylum Bacteroidota; class Bacteroidia; order Chitinophagales; family Saprospiraceae; genus OLB9. Next base: position 43,161 of record JADKCF010000011.1, read on the forward strand.
AGATTAGTGAATGTAGACAAGGCACATTACTTCAACAGCAAAGGACAGGCAGTAGCAGCGTACCCTGCAAGACCTACTAATTCAGTAGAGAAAGCAGCGGAAGCAGCATACCTTGCAGGTAACTTACAGTTGTGGATACCAGAAAACAGAAGCTCAGCCAAAGTATGGGTAGCAGGTGATATCGCACCGGGAGTTAAGAAGACAGTGGATGTACACGTGACAGTATGGGATAAGAAATTTAACCATGACTATTGCTGGACGACCCTTGACCTTATCTACAATGGAACTACAAATGTAGGATCAAGAATTTCAGGTAGCGTAGTTACTGCGAGCAATCAGCCAGTAAATAACGTAGCTGTTACTATCGATGCCAACATTACAGAGTATCCTAAGACAGTATCTACAGCAGTTGCTGGTACATATGAGATGGAAGTTCCAGTAGGAATGAATTATCAGATTACAGCGAGCAAAGGTGGAGATTACCTCAATGGAGTAAGCACACTTGACCTTGTATTGATCCAGAGACATATCTTAGGAATCCAGACATTAGACAATCGTTACAAATTGATAGCAGCAGATGCTAACAACGATGGAGCAGTAACAGCAAGTGACTTGATCGAGCTTAGAAAATTGATCTTAGGAATCACTAACGAACTTCCTAAGAATGCAAGCTGGAGATTCCCAGTAACTGCACAGTCTATGGACGCAACTAATCCGTTCCCATTTGTAGAGCAGATAGCTATCAGCCAGCTTCTTACAAATATGAGCAATCAGAACTTCGTAGCAGTGAAGATAGGAGATGTAAACGGAAACGTAAGCACCAACGTATCTAACCCCTGCGTAGAAGGCAGAAGCAACAGAAACGTAGTGATGGCAGTAGCAGAGCATACAGTAGCAGCAGGGTGAAGTGGTAGAAATACCGGTAACAGCAGCTAACTTCAGCGATGTAGCAGGATACCAGTTCACTATGAATCTGAAAGGCGGAAGCTATGTAGGTGAAATGCAGGAGCACTTGATATCAATGCAAGCAATGTAGGAGTGATAGCAGGAGATGTAGTAACTATGAGTTATGCATCAAATGAAGGAACAAGTATCAATGCAGGTGAAGTATTATTTACACTGATCGTAAAAGCTGACAAAGATGGAAAGTTAAGTGAAATGATCACATTGAACTCAGGCGTAACAGCAGCAGAATCATACAGCAGCGACCTTACAGTAGGTAAAGTAAGCTTAGATGTAAGAACTGCACCGTAGCTGGAATCGAATTGAATCAGAACGAACCAAACCCATTCAAAGGTCAGACCACAGTAGCTTTGTAATGCCTGAGGCAGCAACAGCTACATTGAGTGTATATGACGTGACTGGAAAAGTAGTGACAATAAGAAACATCGATGCTAATAAAGGCTTGAACGGTGAAATCTTCACAAGAGAGCAATTAGCGCAACAGGCGTTCTTTACCCACACTTAAGAGCGGTGACTTCACAGCTACTAAGAAAATGATCATCATCGAGTAATCGAATGAATGATATAACTCAAAACTGAGTTAGAGATAAATCGGTTTTTGGGATGGCCTCTCTTCAAGCAATTGGAGGGGGGCTTTTTTATTTTTGTTTATTGCAATGTTTGTTTTAACTTTGGCAGATATATAATAAATGGATTAAATGGATAGAGTAGCCTATATTATCGGCGGATACAGAACAGCTGTGGGGAGCTTCAGAGGAGGTCTTTCTTCTATATTACAGATGACCAGCGGCTATTCCTATAAAGCCGTTATGGAGAAATTTAGTATACCTGATTCTGCATTGGATGAAGTTATATTGGGATGTGCCAATCAGGCCGGTGAAGACAACAGAAATATTGCACGTATGGCATTACTTTTGGCGGGAGTTCACTATTCAGTACCTGGCGAAACTGTAAACCGGCTTTGTGCTTCAGGAATGTCATCTGTCATACACGGCTGCCGATCCATCATTTGCGGAGATGCCAATTTGATCATAGCCGGTGGAGTAGAACACATGACAAGAGCTCCTTGGGTGGTGTCCAAGTCGGCTACACCGTTTGGTAGTGATTCACAAATGTTTGATTCCAGTTTTGGATGGCGTTTCGTAAATCCGAAAATGAAAGAAATGTATGGAACTGAAGCGATGGGTGAAACCGCTGAAAATCTAGCTGATTTGTATCATATTTCAAGATCAGATCAGGATACCTTTGCCCTTAATTCACAAAAAAAGGCGTCTAACGCAAAAATAACAGGCAGATTAGGAAGAGAAATAGTTCCTGCTTTGATCAAACGGCACAGACAAGATGATTACATTTTTGATCAGGATGAGTTTATAAAACCTGATTCTACTTTAGAGGGTCTAAATAAATTGAAACCGGCTTTTAGAACTGAGTCTGGAAGTGTGACCGCCGGTAATGCATCAGGTCTAAATGATGGAGCAGCTGCGATTCTCGTAGCCTCTGCCGAAGGGATGGCTACTCATGGGTTGCATCCCCTGGTTAGAGTAGTTGGGTCAGCGGTAGCAGGAGTAGAGCCTAGAATCATGGGAATAGGACCTGTAAAAGCATCCCAGAAAGTATTGGGAAAGGCTGACTTAAGGATAGAAGATATGGATATAATAGAGATCAACGAGGCATTTGCTGTGCAGGTTTTAGCATGTACCAGAGCCTTGGGATTGAGGGATGATGACCCACGAATCAACCCCAATGGTGGGGCGATTGCTTTGGGACATCCGTTAGGTATGTCTGGTACCAGAATTTTACTAACGGCGGCCATCGAACTCAATGAGCAAAATAAACGTTATGCTTTGGTAACTATGTGTATTGGAGTAGGGCAAGGATATGCTGTAATTATTGAGAATTGTAACCTTTAAATAGCATTTTATATGTTTGGAAGACGAAACCAGGATGAATATTATAATGGACGACCGCAGACAAACGGTAACCGCCGTAATATTAAACTAACATTGATCATTGGATTGGTCATGGCGGCCTTTTCATTGTTTAAATATTACAATAATGAACAACTGAACCCGATCACAGGGGAAAAACAGCGTGTATCTATTTCTGCAGAACAGGAAGTAGCCCTGGGACTGCAAAGTGCACCTCAGATGGTACAACAATATGGTGGTATTCATCCTGATCTGAGGGCTCAGTCGTTAGTGAAGTCTGTTGGCGAAAAACTTATACAAAGCACTGTTGCTAAACAATCGGGTTATCCCTATGAGTTTCATTTATTGGCAGATCCACAGGTAATCAATGCATTCGCTTTGCCGGGCGGGCAAGTTTTTATTACAGAGGCGCTTTTTTCGAAACTCGAGAATGAAGACCAGTTGGCAGGTGTCCTGGGGCATGAAGTGGGGCACGTCATTCACAGACATGGTGCCGAAAGGATAGCAAAAATGGAACTTACCCAAGGTCTTACCGGAGCGGCAGTGATAGCAGCAGGTGACTATAATAGTGCACAATTTGCACAAATGGTGGCCAATTTGGTCAATATGAAATATGGCCGTGATCAGGAATTAGAATCTGATGATTTTGGGGTTCGACTCATGATGGAAGCTGGTTATGACCCCAAAGCATTGGTAGGTGTGATGGATATTCTGGAAAGTGCTTCTGGCGGCGAAAGGCAACCGGAGTTTCAAAGTACCCACCCTAGTCCTGAAAACCGACGCCAGAAAATAATGGAAGCCATCCAAAAGTATCATAAAACTAAATAATGTGAGAATCTTACTTATACTGTTGATTTGTACTATTCTTTATTCGTGTGCAGGGGGGTTGTATGGTAAAAGGAGTTCTTCAAAAGCAATAGAATTTGAGCCTATCAGAGTTGTGACCATACATGAGGGCAGTTTTAATGCTGCTCCGTGCGAACCCACTATTTCCATTAATCCATCAGATGATACCAATCTGGTCGCCGGTTCAGTATTGAATAATGTTTATGTTTCCAATGATAGTGGCATTACATGGCACAAGAGCAAATTAAGTTCAACATATGGAGTATATGGTGATCCGGTAGTTAGATTTACCAATAATGGCAATGTACTTTATTCTCATTTATCCAATCCAGCTGGTAGAGCTTATGCTAGTCCGGAATTTCTGGACAGGATAGTCATACAGAAATCCAGAGATAATGGGATAAGCTGGGACAACGGCTCATTTGCAGCAGCCAATCAGCAAAAAGACCATGATAAACAATGGTTATACGTATCACCGGATGGGACAATTCTCATGGGATGGACTGAGTTTGACAAGTATGGTAGCAAAGATACATCAGACCGATCAAGAATATTGTTTTCGTCATCAGTAGACGAGGGTTCTACCTGGAAAGATGCAGTGATCATTTCCGAAGCGGAAGGTGATTGTCTGGATGGGGACGGAACTACTGAAGGGGCTCATCCAGCTCTAGGTACTGATGGAACATATTATATGGTATGGGGACATGATAACCAACTCTTGCTTGACAAATCATTTGATAAAGGTAAAACCTGGCAAAAAAAAGATGAGGTGCTAGTATCCCAACCTGGTGGATGGTCTTATGAAATACCTGGTATAGATCGCTGCAATGGCATGCCTGTTATGGATTGTGATCACTCCAAAAGTGCTTACCGCGGAAACTTGTATGTCTCATGGAGCGATCAGCGCAATGGAGCTGATGATACCGACATATGGATTATGGTTTCATCTGATAATGCAAAAACATGGTCACTACCACGTCGGGTCAATAATGACGGGCCAGGCAAACATCAGTTTTTTTCATGGATGGATATCGATCAGACTACAGGGTATATATATATCGTTTTTTACGACCGGCGTAACCATACGGACAATCATACCGATGTCTATCTTGCATATTCCAGCGATGGGGGACAGCACTTCGAAAATATAAAAATATCAGAAACACCGTTTTTGCCTGAACCTTATCTGTTTTTTGGCGATTATAATGATATTAGTGCATGGAAAGGTAAAATTCGTCCTATTTGGACCCGTCAGGATAAGGAAGTACTGAGTGTACAGACAGCAATATTGGATGTAAAAAGAAATTGATTATGTATTATAGAATTTTGATTTTTCTGATATTTTTTATCGGAATGACAAACGCCCTGAAATGTGATGCTCAGGTGTTGCTTCAATTGGAAATATTCAAAGAAATAGATGCTGTGAAGTTCGGGCCCGGGGATCAGATAACTTATAAAACAAAAGCATTTCCAAAAGACTGGCAAACTAAAAAACTGGAGAGGATTATCACAGGGGATGATATCCTGGTTTTTGAGGACGGGATGGTAAATCTCAGCGAAATCACACAATTCAGACTAAGAAATGGTACGGCTGCCGGAATGGGAAAATTATTTACAGGATTTGGAGCTGGCTGGTTTTTATTTGGAGGTATTGCTCATTTTGCATCAGACTATAAATTTACATGGGGCAGTTTTGCGATAGGAGCTGTAGCTACCGGGGTAGGGTGGCTCTTAAATAAAGTAGTTTCAAAGCGCACTTTTAAGATCGGGAAAACAGCCAATTTAAGGATAATTGATATAAGCTTTCCTGCACCTGCTGATGCTCGGATGCAAAGCAATAGTTATCCCTGACAGGAGTACAAATTAGGTGATAGTGTTTGTTTTTCTTTTTTCTGGTATCTGACAGATGCTAAATAATGGTGTCTGGAGTCTCGGTATAATCAATAGTCTGTTTGACAAAGGACTTCAAATACAAACCTGCCAACAGGCCGAAAGCAAATCCTCCAATGTGTGCCCACCATGCTACACCTTCTCCTGCGGCATTGGCAGGACCCAAAGATCCAATACCTGAGAATAATTGCTGCACAAACCATAAACCAAGAAATAGAAGTGCAGGTACATAAAAGGACCTGAAAAATATAAGTACCAATACCTTGATTTGTGATTTTGGAAACATAAGCAGGTAGGTGCCCATAACTGCTGAGATGGCTCCACTGGCCCCTAATGAAGGTATCACTGCAGATGAGATAGGGATACCACTTGCACAGGGATTAGAATCCATACAAGGATAGCAGGTGATTTGACTCAATTCTGTGCTTACTGTACTGAAATAAATGTGTGCAAAACTTGCGAATAAACCACCGGCCAGGTAGAAGATCAAAAAGTTTAAGTTTCCTATTTTTGCTTCAATATTATCTGCAAAAACCCATAAAAAAAGCATATTTCCTAATAGGTGCATCCAACTTCCATGCATAAAAATACTGGAAAGAAGGGTATGATAAGAATGGCCTTTGATGATATCTAGTGGAATAGCAGAAAACTCACAAATCAAATTGCCAGGTGTCGAAACCTGCATAATAAAAACCAGAATGTTTATTACTATAAAAGAATAGCTAAATATAGGCTTGTGGCCTCCATGCACCTGAGTATCGCCGATAGGGAAAAACATATTGCTGAATTTTTAAAGTTTAGTATTCAATTTCTGCTGGCAGCAGTGTTTAAAAATATATGTTCTAAGATTTTTTTGTCTTCTTCGGTCATGATTTGATCTCGTCTTGCCATCACAATTTCAGCCGTTTCAATTGCTTTTTTCAATTGGTGTGTGGTAAATCCAGATGCGCCACCCCAGGAAAAGGAGGGAATAAAAGTACGCGGAAAACCATCCCCAAAAATATTAGCGGCAACACCTACAATGGTTCCTGTATTAAACATAGTGTTGATACCCGCTTTAGAATGGTCCCCCATGATAAGCCCGCAAAACTGTAATCCTGTATCTACAAATGTTTCTTCTACATATGACCATGTTTTTACGGGCAGATAATTGTTTTTTAAGTTGGAAGTATTGGTATCAGCTCCGAGATTGCACCATTCGCCGATGACGCTGTTGCCCAGATAACCATCGTGGCCTTTATTGGAATTAGCTTGCAGTACACAATTGTTGACTTCTCCACCCAGTCTGCTGAATGGACCCAATGTGGTAGGGCCATAAATTTTTGCGCCCATTTTCACTACAGCTCCTTCGCAAGCTGCAAAACCACCTCTTATCATGCTGCCTTCCATAATAAGGACTTTTTTGCCCAAATACACCGGGCCACTATTTGTATTGATAATACAACATTCCATTGTAGCGCCTTCTTCTATAAAGATAGGATACTTGCCGTATACTGTGTTGGTGTCTGATATTGGTGCTGATTGTCTGCCTGCTGTCAATAGCTCGAAGTCTCTTTCTAACTCCGTTCCATTGATAGCAAAAATATGATGTGGTCTGGTTACTCTTGAGATTTGAAGGTCTTTCTGGCTGGAAATATCGATTCCTTTCAGGTTTTTCAGGGCCTGGTCATCATGGGATAATTCGTCAAATTGATTTTCAGAAAGTCTTGCGGCAATTAATTCCTGACCAAACAACAAAGCTTCATTCTTTTTAAGTTGTTTGACAAAATTGACTAATTGGGCATCAGGCAAAAAAGTGCTGTTGATCAGGATATTGTCACTTTCTATATGGATAGGATATTTTTCTGAAAGATAGTCCTGTGTTATAAAACTTGCATGTCCTTGCAAATGCATTTCCCATTTTTCTCTGATAGTAAGGATGCCCACTCTCAGCTCACATATAGGTCTTGTAAAAGTCAAGGGTAATAGATGAAACCAATGGTCATCACCAAATAGAATTATGTTTTGTGGAAATTCAGTTTGCATAGCGTGAATATAAATTCCTAAAAATAAAACGAACAGAAAAGCTTTATGTCACAAATTTATACAAAAAAAGCCCTTATTTTTGGTAAGGGCTTTTTTATAAGTTGTCAGTTTGCTTATTTACTGGCAAACTTGGAAAATTTCTTATTGAATTTATCAATTCTACCTGCAGTGTCCACAAATTTAACCTTACCAGTAAAGAATGGGTGTGAGAAAGCTGAAACTTCCATTTTCACCAACGGATATTCTTTTCCGTCTGTAAATACTATTGTATCTCTGGATTTTGTGCAAGATTTTGTAAGAAACATTTCATCATTGGAAATATCCTTAAACACTACTAATCTGTAATCTCCCGGGTGAATTTCTTTTTTCATTTTATGATCTATTTATCTTTTATGAAATTTTTAATTTATATGTATTCCTGAAAAGGAACGCAAAAGTAAGAAAAATTTGTATAATTCAAATAAAACTAACAAATAATTTTTTAAATTTGATGATAACTTTTTTTACCCAACATTTTGGAATAAAATTTTAATACTATGTATTAAGTGCACCACATACACTTAAGACCTGTCCTGATACGTAGGTAGACATATCAGAACCTAAAAATACACAAGCATTTGCTACATCTGAGCCGGCCCCAAGGCGCTTGAGTGGAATACTGTCTATATATGCTTTTTTTTGATCCTCTGTCAGCACGTGGGTCATATCAGTTTCGATAAAGCCCGGGGCGATGGCATTGCATCTTATATTGCGTGAGCCCACTTCTTTGGCAATAGACTTGGAAAAACCAAGGATGCCCGCTTTAGATGCTGCATAATTAGCTTGTCCTGCGTTGCCAAATACACCTACAACAGAGCTCATATTTATAATGGAGCCGCTTTTTTGTTTCATCATAGGTTTAAGCACATGTTTGGTCAGATTGAAAACGGACTTGAGATTTACGTGTATCACCTGATCCCATTGCTCTTCTGACATACGCAGCATGAGTGTGTCTTTTGTGATGCCTGCATTATTGATAAGGATATCTATTTTACCATAAACCCCCAGCACTTCATTGACCAAAGTTTCTGATTGTGTATAGTCTGAAGCATCTGATTTTATAGCTATGACTTTGACACCAAATTCTTCAGCATTTCTGACTACCTCCATCGCTTTTTCTTCTGAGGATACATAGCTAAAAGCGATGTCTGCTCCTTCCTGAGCATATTTTATAACGATAGATTCGCCTATACCCCTTGATCCTCCGGTGATGAGGGCTACTTTTCCTGTCAAAAGTCCCATGGTCATTATTATTTTGTTGCAAAAATATTCTTTAAGCGAGGAAAACTTGCATTTAGGGTAGGTTTTTCTTTGGATTTTGTTTTTTTTTATTTCTAAATGCAACATTATTGCATATTGCCGGTTTAATTATTATATTTGCGGTGTATTTCACCCATTTGGGATCAAAGAATATTAAAATTTACATACTGTTTTAAATCATGATAAAATCTTTATTTAATATCAACGCAGATTCAGCAGGATTTTTTACTTCTTTGTTGTGTGCCATACATTGTTCGGCTGTTCCTGTTTTGGTTTCCATGGGACTGCTCAGTAGCAGTACCTGGTTGCATAATCACGCTATAGACTGGTTAGTGATAGGCTTGGGAATAGTGATAGCCTCCTATTCATTAGTGGGAGATTTTATCAGAAAACATCGCAGTTTACTTCCGGTATCCCTTGCCGGAATAGGGTTTGCATTTCTTTTGCTTGGTATGATAGAGCACCACGGCTGGATGCTTGTTTTCAGTGTAACGGGTGGTTTGATGGTAGCCACATCACACATTATCAATCATAAACTGGGTAGAGTCATTCTACTAAAGAATAGCTAAGTTTTAGTATTATCTTGTCAGGTTCTTTTCCTTTGTGTTACTTACTACTGTTTGGAGGCTTAGTCAGATATGTTCTTTATGCCATTATGTTTTAGGGAAAGGAAAATTTTTCAACAAGCTTTTAATTATCTCCGGGTTTTCGAAACAATATAAATTGCAGCTAATACTATATCTTTACGTCGCACAAGATAATACAAGATTTCATGGCGGCAACAGGTAAAAAAATCATCATCATTGGAGCTGGTTTATGTGGCACGCTCCTAGCTCTAAGGTTAGCCCAGAGAGGGTACAAAGTTACTGTTTATGAGCGTAGACCAGATATGCGCAAAACAGACATTTCAGCAGGACGCTCTATTAATCTGGCCCTTTCAGATCGGGGTTTGAAAGCATTGTCTTTGGCAGGAATTGATAAAGACGTACTGAAGCTCGTAATTCCAATGCATGGTCGTATGATACATCCCATAGAAGGTACCAGTCAGTTTGTTAATTACAGCGGGAGATCTGGTGAGTGGATCAACTCTGTAAGCCGAGGGGGACTTAATACCTTGCTTATGGATAAAGCAGAAGAAACAGGACAGATTCAGATTCATTTTAATTGTGAATGCCGGGATATACATTTTGGTGATACGTCTTTGGTCATCGAGAATCTGCAAACCGGACTATCCCATACAGATACAGGCGATGTCATTTTTGGAACAGACGGAGCCAATTCGGCTTTGAGAAACGCTATGCTCTCCCAATCAGCGAGATGGAGGTTTGATTTTTCTATCAAGTTTCTGGAGACCGGTTATAAAGAGCTGGAAATTCCAGCTGCTGTGGACGGTGGGTTCAGACTGGAAAAACATGCATTGCATATATGGCCACGACCAGGATTCATGATGATAGCTTTGCCCAATTTGAACGGGAGTTTTACAGTAACTTTATTTTTACCGTTTGAAGGGAAAGTAAGTTTTAGCCAACTTCAGACAGATCAAGAAATTACTGAATTTTTTAAAAAATATTTTTATTCTGCGTACGAGCAGATGCCTGATCTGCTGGAAGATTTTAGGTCCAATCCTACAGGGTCATTAGGCACCGTAAAATGTTTCCCCTGGCAAATTGATGGCAGATTTTTGCTGATGGGTGATGCAGCTCACGCCGTGGTGCCTTTTTATGGTCAGGGGATGAATGCCTCCTTTGAGGACGTACTGGTACTGGATAGTCTGATAGATACATACGATGGAGACTGGTCTCTCATAATGCCGGAATATCAGAAAAACAGGAAAGACGACACTGATGCCATCGCAGATCTTGCTGTAGATAACCAATATGAGATGAGGGATGCCACGGCAGACCCTGTGTTCTTATTAAAACGACGCATTGAGTTGTACCTGGAGCAGCAATACCCACATTACTTCAGTAAGTATAGCATGGTTACTTTTAGGGCTGATATCCCATACAGCCAAGCCATGCACAAAGGCAGGCAACAAGACGCCATTTTGATGCAATATGCACAGGAAATAGAAAGTTTTGACAGGATGGAAGCAAGTGTCATTTTAAAAAAACTGGAACACCTGTATGTTTAGGCATCCAAAGTAAATATTACAATTTCTCTTTTATTAATTTGACACGCATAAGGTAACTATGTGCTGTCATGTAAAGATAGTTTTCATCACTATCCAGGGCACAGTTGGCAGTGGCCTGACCAGTATTGATAGTACCAAGATGCCGGCCATCCTGATCAAAGACTAAAATACCACCAGGACCGGATCCAAAAATTATTCCGCTTTTACTAATCTTCATTCCATCCGGAAGTCCTTTATTGCCTGGCACCAATGCGGTCACATCTGCAAATAGAGCGCTTGAAAGTATCTTTTTATCTGCGTCCAGCATATATTTCATCCATATGGCTTTATCAGGATCAGAGTTGGCGACATACATTGTTTTTTCATCAGCTGACATGACTATACCATTGGGTTTGGACAAAGTGCTATCCAGCAAAGATATATTGCCGTCTTTTTTTAATCTGTAAACACCATTAAAACTTATTTCTTTGATGCTGTCCTTGTCCAGTCCCGGTAGTCCATATGGAGGATCAGTAAAAAATATGTCTCCATCTTTTGTGATAAATAAATCATTGGGGCTATTAAATTTTTTGCCTCCGTAATTTGTGGCTAAAAACTCAAAGCTGTCTTTAGGCTGAGCAAGAGGTGCATTCATTTTTGCCACCGCTCTGTTGCCATGTTGACATAAAATCAAATGACCGGTTTTATCCAACATGAGGCCATTAGCACCTTCTGTACCGCCTTTTGGATTTATGATAGTATATCCCGAGGGCTTGAGATAGACCTGTTTACCATTTTTTTCGTCCCACGAATAAATAGTATTTGCTGGTACATCTGTAAATATCAGCATGTTTTCATTTTTTAGCCAAAGGGGGCCTTCTGACCATGTAAAGCTATCAGCCAGTATTTCAATAATAACACTTGTATCAATAATGCTGAGCAGTTGAGGATCTTTAACTTCTATTTTACCTGCAGAAACGGACTTCGGTACAGATTTTTCTTTGCACGAAAAGAGCAGGATTACAGTGGATATAAATAAAATGGGGAATTTCATAATATTTGATTTTAAGATGACTTTAGATGTTGAATAAAAAGATAGAGTTTCCAGATATTAAACAAAGGTATAGATGGATTGTCTGAAAGTATATTTTTATTGATCTTTTCTTCATTTTTTTGGAAAGTCCATTTAAACAATGTCAGTAAGCCATACTCTTTCAGTCGCAGATATGTATTTATAAGTCGGGTAGGAGGGACCTTTCCATGCTGGTATAATTGAGCGAGATTGGAGATGGCCTGATTTGTTTTTTTTATAAATACGGTATTCAATTCGAGACCATCGTGGATGACAGGGTTATCTATATGTTTTATTCTGACTCCTTTTTGCTTCAGATCAAAAGCGTACAAAAGATCTTCGTACCCATAGCCCTCTACTTTTTCATCAAACAAATTTTGAACAAATAATTTTTCTGGGATCAGAAAGTTATTGGATTGGAAGTTTAGATATGGGTTTTTATTTCTTGTTTTGACAGAAAGAGCTTCTCTTTTAGTGCCATATTTCCAATGCAATATTTTCTTTTTTGACCTGGGCGCTTTAGGTATATATTTCCTTCCACCATAAATAACAGAACTGGTAGGAAGCTCTTTTAAATAAGTTGCTATGAAGTCCTTAGATTTAATGGCACTGTCACCATCCAAAAATAAAATATATTCAAAATAAGCTGCTTTCCCCAGCCAGTTTCTGATTTTGCTTCTGCCAAGATTTTCGGACATTTCTGTGTAATTGACATTAATCTTAAATGCCAGTTCCTTATTCATGTCTTTATATTTTGCTCAGATTGATCATCAAAGCAAAGGATTTGAAAATTGATGTTTAATTTTGTGCACTGTTTGGTCAATGTGTACACAAGGGGTCGGACATCCTGATTGAAAATAGGTATTACTATGGAAAGCATCGTTGTACAATCAAATTGAATGTGTAAAGTAAAAGGTTTCTTAAATAAAAAGTGCTGCTTTATGCATCAAAAATTAATTTTGAGTGTTTTTATGATGGTGTTGGAATATTATGCTTCATAAATAGACAGTATAAGTGCAAGTAAATTATCTATGTAAGTCTGATGCAAGGACACAAAATGAAAATTAAAAGAAATAAGTATGAAGTTTGAAAATAGTTTGAATGTGATACTGAATGATCACCAACTTTCATCTGAATTGAGGGATATAGCCCTAAAAGTGGTAAATGATGAGCGGGTCACCAATGAAGAGGCTATTTTGCTGTTTGATCAAGGCAGTTTATCTTTTGTGGGCAGTTTAGCTAATTATATTCGTGAACGCAAACACGGCAATAAAACGTATTTCAACAGGAATTTTCACATAGAGCCTACTAATATTTGCCTTTATACATGTACTTTTTGTTCATACTCCCGACTTATCAAAAAAAGGGAAGAAGGATGGGAATACACCCATGAAGAGATAATGGATATAGTGCGGAAATACGATGGTGTACCGGTTACAGAAGTCCATATTGTCGGTGGTGTCTTACCGCAATACGACGTAAAGTTCTACACAGGCCTCTTTAAATCTATTAAGGCGCATAGACCGGAATTGCACGTCAAGGCACTTACACCGGTAGAATATCATTACATATTTAAAAAAGATAAGATCAGCTATGAAGATGGGATGAAACTGATGATGGACTCAGGATTGGATTCTATGCCAGGTGGGGGTGCAGAAATTTTTGATCCGGAAATCAGAGACCAGATAGCAGGAGGGAAATGTAGCGGTGAGCAATGGTTGCGGATTCACGAAATTTGGCACGAGCTAGGTATGCGTAGCAATGCTACCATGTTATATGGTCATATAGAAGCTTATCGTCACAGAGTAGATCATCTGGATAAGTTGCGACAGCTGCAGGACAAAACGGGTGGATTCCAGACTTTTATTCCCCTTAAATTCAGAAATGAAAACAATCAGCTATCACATCTTACAGAAAGCAGTGTAGTCGAAGATCTTAAGAATTATGCCATTTCCCGTATCTATCTTGATAATTTTGATCACATAAAATCTTATTGGCCAATGATAGGCAGGGATATGGCACAGCTATCTCTTGCTTTTGGTGTAGATGATATTGATGGTACGATAGATGACACCACCAAAATATACTCTATGGCTGGATCAGAGGAACAGAACCCTGCCCTTTCCACAGAAGAATTAGTGAAAATGATCAAACGAGTGGGTCGAACACCTATAGAAAGAGGCACCTTGTATAACGTAGTCAGAGATTATACTGATGTAGTTTTTGAATCAGATAATGAGTACAAAGGATATTTGTCCTTGCCGGTACTGCATGATTATTGAGTGACATAAAGATATAACATATTCAAAACAAAAAAGAGCTGTGATGTTTGGTCACAGCTCTTTTTATTTATGAGATATTTATATTTAAAATTCTATTAATTGCAACCCATATCTATTTTGGAGGCAGGATCATTATTAGGAAAACACATACCGGACAAAACACGCTCAGGCACATATCTCTTAAGGTTTGGATCTTTAAGACCTGATTTCAAAAACTCCGTCAGGTCTTTTACTTCCTCATCAGTCAGTCCAAGTGGTCTGATAAAAGTGGACAACTGACTGTCAGGTACTCTTTGGTTTTGTTTGATACCGGTGTTGAAATATTTTACAACATCTTCCAGTGTCTCCTTGCTGCCACCATGGAAATATGGACCACTGTCTCCGAGATTATATAACTGAGGCGTTCTGAATTTAAACATATCTTCAGCCCTTCCGGTAAAACCGCCACGACCCAGATTTCTCCTGTCTGCAGGTCCGGTCTTGAGACCTCCATGCTCATACAGGTCATCGACACCCAAGGCTTCGAACTTCATGGAGCCAAGATTTTTTTCATAATGGCATCCATTACATCCTGCTTTACCAAAAAACAATACTGCACCCTTTTTTTGCTGTTCTGTCATGGCATTATTGTCGCCTTTCAGCCAAAGTTGGAAAGGTGCCTGATTGGTGAGGTTTTGCCTAAGGTATGCAGAAATGGCAAAACTGGCTCCTTTACGGGAATACCTTTCAGCTTCAGGCATATCTGGAAAAGCTTTATCAAACAATTCCTTATAGCCTGCTGCTTCTATGATTTCTTTTGTGTATTGCATGCGGTGCACTTTGAGACCTTCTATGTTCTGTCCTTCCAGTGCTCCCAATCTTTCGTGGTTTCTTGCTGTCCCGGGATCAAAAACACCCCACATGCTTTCTGTACCTATATTATGTCCATCAGAACCGAACGAACCGTTCCACATGGTATTTTCTACATAAGCCACATTTAATGTCACCAGAGGTCTGGCTCCCTGAGCGTCTATACTGTCATTGGCATAGTAGGGGTATTTGATACGGCTCTCACCTTGTCTGCCAAATCCAAAACCACCATCTGCAATTCCCTGCATCCTGCCAGGTCTGAAACCTGATTCAGGCACATGACACGATGAGCAGGTAAATGTAAACTTTTGATCAAATCTTTTCGCTTCATTGGCAAATGCCGGTTCAAAGAATAGGAGCTTTCCGAGAGCTATCTTCTCTTTTGTCAATGGATTGGATGGTGATTGTGGTATAGACGCATAATCTGTTTCGGAAGGTAGTATGTACCTTTCGCGGTCGTTGATGAGATTGTTCAGATCTTTGTCAACAGTTGATAATTCGTCATGATTACAGCCAACAAAAATGATACCTACGGCAAATACTGTGAGGAGGGTTTTGAATGTCATAATATCGAAATGTTTAAAATTAAAGGTCAAAGATAAAAAAAGCAATTATTATGTATAGCTTTTACTTATAATTGTATAAGAAATATTTAAAATGATATTTTGAAATCGAGAAACTACAAGAATTCATTCCATTATACCTTTTGTATAAAAAACCAAATAGTATGCCATATTTTTCTTAATGTACTAAAAAACAGTATTTAACAGGTTTTAAAAAATATTAATGTGAATAATTAGTTAAAAGTATATTTTTTATATTAAATAATTGTGTAATATGTTAAATTTACTATAATTTTACACCTTTTAGGAAAACCTTGCTTGACAGGCTCGGATTTATGCCATATATTTATAAAAATTTTGACCCATGATCATTTTCACTATTGCCTTGATGGTACTCATCATGTTTGGGGACAGGATCCTCAAAGAGGCGTAAAGGAACTAAGGCTGACTTCATCCCCCCGAAGTCAGCCTTTTTTATCATACTTACGACAGTAATTTAAAATATAAGGCATACATTTCTGAAAGATTAAAAATTGTGTTACTTTTGAATTAAATTTATTAAAGAGTTTTTTATTACTATGGGTAGATTAATGCGGATTGCTATTTATGCTTTTATCATTTTGATATTATATTTTTGGGTGACAGCTATCATGAAGTCTTACCAAAAGTCAAAGTCGGAGGCAGTCATGGAAACTCCCGCCCTCTTAGATACACTGGCATCCGATTCATTGGTAATCACAGAGGCAGACACTACAGAGACAGAAAAACTTATCCGAAATGAAGACATAGTAAGCAATACCATAGATTATAATGAAGTGGACTCAAAAGTCAAGGAGCTGGAACAAAAAGCCAGCAAAGAAGCAGAGGTAGTTAAAACTAAAGATAAGGTCTCGAAACCCACAGTATCGAGTCAAAATCCCCCTTCTACTGCGCCTAGACCTGTCTCTCAAGAAAATAAAAACAATAAAATTGCCAATACCGGCACCATAGTCAAAGGTGATGGTGGAAAATATATGGTAATGGCAGGAAGCTACCTTCTCAAGGAAAACGCAGCTAAAATGGTTAAGAAGTTGAAAACTTTGGGATATGAACAAGCTGAGATTGTAGTATTTCAGTCTTCACAATATCATTCTGTCGTAGCAGCGAGGTTTGCATCTGAGGCTACGGCCCAAAATGCTGCAGCAGCTCTGAAGAGAAAAGGAGTAGATAGTTTTGTTAAAAAATAATTTCATCAATACGCTGAATATACCATGTGCGGCAGATCCTCACTGACTAAAACTGAAAAAGAAATAGAAGCGCGCTTTCATGCGACATTTTACTCAGAAGAACTGGAAAGGTACAATCCCCTGCCCAATTACAATGCAGCCCCGACTCATATGCTACCCATCATACAAATGAATGATAAAGACCATATACATCTGTACCGATGGGGATTGATACCCTCATGGGCAAAAGACAAATCTGTTGGGGCAAAAATGATCAATGCGAGGTCAGAGACACTGCTGGAGAAGCCGGTTTTTAAAACCCTGGTGTCTTCCCAAAGATGTATCGTCCCACTAGATGGGTTTTATGAATGGAAGCGTGAAGGCAAGACCAAGATACCATTCAGGATACAAACAACAGATCAGGAAATCTTTACTGTTGCCGGTTTATGGGATATGTGGAAAGACCATGTATCAGGTGAGACCATCCACAGTTTTACTATTATCACAATTGCCCCTAATTCATTGATGAAAGACATTCATGACAGAATGCCGGCCATCTTGCTAACACAAAATGAAAAGCACTGGCTGGACCATGAAATAAAAGCAACAGATGCTATCCAGCTGTTGGTACCGTATCCTTCTGAGCGCATGAAAGCTTATGAAGTTTCAGACAAAGTCAATAGTGTAAAGGTCAACGAACCGGCACTCATTGATCCTGCCACACATCCTCAGCCTTTCCAGACCAGTCTTTTTTGATAACACATCATATCAGTCTGTAAAATGCTAGAGTTTGTCGATAATTAGTGCATGGCAAACTTTTAATGTTTACTTTTGTTTAAATAATTTTTTAAAATCAAACCAATTTATACATGAAATTTAGAAATGTTTTTTTAGTTGCTAGCCTGCTGATAGCCGCAGGAAACGCTGTATTTGCTCAAACAGCAGAAGAAATCATCAATAAATACATAGAAAACACAGGAGGACGAGATGCATGGTCCAAGCTGGTTTCAATGAGATCCACTGCAAAGGTAAAAGCTCAGGGAATGGAATTCCCTGCCATTATGCTTTCCAAGCCTATGAAACAAAAAGTATCACTCACTTTTCAGGGTATGAATATCGTTCAGCCTGCATTCGATGGAACCACAGGATGGAACACCAACTTCATGACTATGAAAGCTGAGAAAATGGAAGCCGAAGATAATGAAATTACAAAGGCAGAAGTAGCTGACTTTCCGGATGCTTTTCTGAAACATAAAGAAAAAGGGTATCATCTCGAACTTCAGGGTAGTGAGACGGTAGAAGGTACAGATTGTTTTAAAATCAAACTTACTAAAAAGCCCGTCGTTATAGATGGAAAAGAAGAAGAAAATGCAGTTGTATACTTCTTCGACAAAGAAAACTTCATTCCAATACTGACCAGATCATTGATCAAAAAAGGTCCTGCCAAAGGCAAGTTTTCGGAGACCTCTATGTCAGATTATCAGGAAGTCAATGGCCTGATGCTGCCATTTACTATGGATCAGAAATTTGATGGTCAGGTGGTAGCCAGTATCGCTGTCGAAAAGATAGAGTTGAACGTAGAAATTGATGATAAAGAGTTTGCTTTTCCTGAAGGAAATGAATAAACATAAGCTTTTTTTCGAATAATACATAGCACGTATATAATTGCTTGCTTTTTCGGAATGCCCGTAGAAAGCCTGAGAATCCTTTAAATCAATATTTTTTTACCCAACCCAATCAATACAATGAAGCCAATTTTATTATCCATTTTTATCATTTCGGCATTAGGCATTTTACATAGTCAGCCAGCTATACCATTAAAGAGTGACGAAATATTCGGAGCTGTCAGGGCGAGGCAAATAGGACCTGCGGTCATGAGTGGTCGTGTAGTGGACCTGGAAGCCCATCCTACTAATTCCAAAATATTTTATGTTGCAGCAGCAGGTGGTGGTGTCTGGCAAACAAACAATGCAGGTGTCACCTTTAATCCCATCTTTGATAAGCACACCCAATGTATAGGGGCTATAGAATTAGATCCCAAGGACCCGGACAAAACCATTTGGGTTGGTACCGGCGAAACATGGACCAGAAATAGCGTCAGCGTGGGCGATGGAATTTATAAAAGTACAGATGGCGGCGAGAACTGGAAAAATATGGGTCTGCCAAAGTCAGAAAGAATAAGTAATATCATCGTGCACCCAAAAAACTCCAACGAAGTGTATGTGGGTGTGCTTGGTGCTTTGTGGGGCGATAGTGAAGACAGAGGTATTTACAAAACGACAGACGGAGGGCTGACATGGAATAAAATATTTTCGGTCAATCCCACAACTGGATGTTCTGAACTGATAATGGACCCGACCAATCCTGATATTATGTATGCTGCATTCTGGGAATTCAGGAGGACAGCTTATTCCTTCAATTCCGGGGGTATGCACTCAGCATTGTATAAGACACTTGACGGTGGTAAGACCTGGAATAAGATTCACAATGGATTTCCATCTGGCAAGTTGGGAAGAATCGGAGTAGCCGTGTCACCATCCAATGGTTCGATAGTCTATGCAGTCATTGAGTCTGAAAAGCCGGAAGACAAAGGCTTGTACAGATCTGAAAATGCCGGTGCATCGTGGAAAAAACTGAATGGCGATTTTGAACTGGTCATCAGACCGTTTTATTTCTCCAGAATTGTTATCGACCCCAAAAATCCCGATATCATACTCAAAGCGGGCCTTCAGGGATATATGAGTAAGGATGGCGGTAAAACCTTCAGAAGTATTGGCGCAGGCATCCACTCAGATTTTCATGATTATATTTTCGATCCCCACGATTCTCAAAAAATAGTGGTAGGCACAGATGGTGGTGTTTATCGTTCATGGGATGGAGGTTCAGTATGGGAAATGGTCAAAGGTCTGCCACTCTCTCAGTTTTATCATGTATCAGTAGACAATCAGACACCATACCATGTTTATGGAGGCCTCCAGGATAATGGATCATGGTCCGGACCTAGTAAAAGAGTAGGAGGTATAAAGAACAGCGACTGGGTTTCAGTAGGGTATGGAGATGGTTTCAGAGTATATCCTCACCCCAAAGACCCCAATACTGTTTATTCTGAAATGCAGGGAGCTGAAAATATATGGCGTGTGGATGTATCCAAAAGCCAAGCTAAAACAATTAAGCCTTATGCAGAGGAAGGAGATCCGAAACTGCGCTTCAACTGGAATGCTCCACTCACAACCAGTTTTCATAATCCAGACAGAATTTATGTAGGAAGTCAGTATGTACACGTCTCTGATGACAAAGGAGAAACATGGCGGAAGATGTCGCCTGATCTTACTACCAATGATCCTTCCAAGCAATTGCAGGAGGATTCAGGCGGTTTGAGCGCAGATAATTCAGGGGCAGAAAATCATTGTACAGTATTCACAATAAACGAGTCTCCAATGGATAAAAATGTAATTTGGGCAGGCACCGATGATGGTAATGTACAGCTGACTAAAGATGGTGGTAAAAGCTGGATCAACGTGACGGCCAATATTACCGGAGTGCCAAAAAATACGTGGGTATATTATATAGAACCCAGTCAGGTGGATGTCAATACTGCCTATGTGGTTTTTGATGGACATACCCGGAATGATAAAAAGGCCTATGTTATGAAAACAACAGATGCAGGTAAAACATGGATATCTATTGTCAATGACCAGATACCTGTCTACGCCAGATGTATCAAGGAAGACCCTAAAAATCCCAATCTGCTTTATCTGGGCACTGAATTTGGATTGTATGTTACAGTTGACGCCGGACAAAACTGGGCTAAATTCGAAAACAACATGCCTCCGGTAGCCGTCCACTACCTTGCCATACATGCTGAATCCAATGCACTCGTTATGGCAACACACGGAAGAGGAATCATCATAATCGATGATCTGACACCATTAAGGGCTATTACAGAGGCAGCACTTACTAAGGAACTTGATTTTATAAAGGTAGCTCCCACCGTGATGAATGAAAGTACCTCCTTCCAGAGTTTTCCTGCTGTAGGAGAGTTTGTAGGAGACAACCCTACTACTTCTGCCAGAATTGTCTATTTTATGAATAAAAGGCATACTTTCGGTAAAATGACTATGGAAGTATATGACAGCGAAGGTAAAAAAGTTGCGGACCTCGTTCCTGGAAAGAGCAAAGGAATCAATGAGGTATTATGGAATTATACGCTTCCATTACCAAAAACAGCCAAAGGCAAAACATTTACTTTTGGGGGATTCGGAGCACCTACTGTACCTGCCGGAAAATACACAGTTAAGATTAACAAAGGAAGTAACGAGTATACGCAGGAAATAGAGTTGAAATATGATCAGAATTCCATACATTCAGAGGCTGACCGCAAGCTCAAAGATGAAAAAAGTATGCAACTTTATGGAATGATGGAAACACTGGCATACGAAGTAGAAAAAATAGATCTGTTGCAGAAGACGGCTGAGGATATCAAACCACTGCTCAATGATAAAAAACTGGCTAAACAACTCAATATCGAGTCCTATGTGAAGGAAATAGAAGCACTTAGGAGCACACTTGTAGTGACAAAAGGTGACAATTATGTAGGTGCAGCTGATCCTCAGTTGAGAGAAAAAATTGCCAACCTCTACGGTGAGGTGATTGGATATGCAGGAAAACCATCTAATGCCCAGCTTTCCAACCTTAATCTGCTGACGACTAGACTCAATGAAGCCAAAGGTAAGATCAATGCTGTAATACAAAAAGCAGAGGTGTTGAACAATATCCTTGACAAAGCAAAAATAGAAAAAAGAATTCTGGCCCGACTTAATGACGGAGCCTGACCTGAATTGTAAATACTATGATTGAAATAGTAAGAGTTCCGTGCGGTAACCATACCTGTACGGAACTTTTTTTTTAATTTTTATAAATGTAAGGAAGTTTTATTGGTAAATAATAAGGTTAAATGTAAAAAATCTGACAAAATATTTAGGCAGTATTCATGTGACATTCTGATAATAATCAGTCTTAAATAGGTAGTCATTCATTATCAACCTGCACTCTTATGTTTAAAAAAGTATTGACAGTTATTTTGGTTATGGTCAGCTTATTTGCACCTTTGTCCAGAGAAAATAACAACAGCAAAAGAACAGGAAATCAAACCTTAACTGTTAAAACTACATCTGCAGCACCACTAAGCTATATAGCCATCAAATAATAAATACACAATCAAATACTTTGGTATTTGCTATTAATTGAGTATTCCATAGTTTATCCACATTTTTTAGCTTATCTTACTGCTTTATTAGCAACCTGACCACCATCATTCATAAAATATAAAAGATGAGTCATTCACATGTTTTTGAAAAACTCATCGATAGTTATATAGATGATAATGTAGGTATTGCAGAAGGGTTTCTGAATACAGGCCTTGCTTCGCGACTTAGAACAAACCTGGAGCGCCTTTACAAAAGCAATGCTCTCAATCATGCAGGCACAGGTAACCAATCTAGCGTAACCCATGACAAACTGGTCAGAAGTGATAAAATCTACTGGTTGGACAAAAGCCACAATGATGCTGTAGAAAATGAGTTTTTCCTGGTCATGGATGATTTTATTCGCTATCTCAATGAGACGTGTTTTACCGGTATCACCGGGTATGAATTTCATTACGCTATGTATGAAAAAGGAAGCTTTTATAAGAGACATGTTGATAGGTTTCGCAATGATGATAGCCGTCTGTTTTCTATGATTACATATCTAAACCCGGACTGGTCAGAAGGTGACGGCGGAGAGCTTTGCATATATCATGCAGACCATAAACAGCAAATCTCACCGATCGATGGCAAAAGTATTTTCTTCAGGAGCAGTGATCTGGAGCACGAAGTGTTGCTAACACACGTGCCCAGGATGAGTATCACGGGTTGGCTCAAAAGATAGTCTACAGGTAAAACAAAGAACATCCAAGCTATTTATAAATAATAACCAGCATTGTCTTATTGATAAAAGTGGCAATAAAAAAATATTTAAAATTTTACGCAATTTTTATTTTAATTGTAAGTTATAATATAACTTTGCATTTCAAAGTACTTTACGTATTTTGATATTTATCAGAGGAGATTATTGAAAATTTATATTTTTTGAAAATGAATAAATACGAAAACGATTTAACACATATCAGGCAGATGATGGAGCGTTCTTCGACCTTTATCTCACTCAGTGGCTTGTCCGGGGTAGGAGCAGGGTTGGCCGCGCTGACAGGATGTGTGACAGCATTTTATATCCTGAACCATCACCAGATAGACTATTTTGATGGCCAAACTATCAGTTTTTCAAAGTTGGTGATCATGCAGCTTGGATTGGTAGCGTTGGCTACTCTCATATCAGCAGTAGCGGCAGCGATTTACTTTACTGTGAGAAAATCAAAGCAACGCGGTTATCCGTTGTGGACTGTATCCACACACAATATTTTGCAGGCTGCTTTGATTCCTTTGATGGCAGGGGGAGTGTTTTGCTTGATAATGGTATGGCATCACTTCTTTTTTCTTGTGGCGCCGAGTATGCTTGTATTTTATGGGCTGGCATTGGTAAGTGCCTCTAAATACACTCATGCAGATATTTTTTGGCTTGGATTGCTCGAACTGTTGCTCGGATTGCTGGCTACTATTTTCGTTGGATACGGACTGGTTTTCTGGGGAGTAGGATTCGGTTTTCTTCATATCTTTTACGGCGTATTGTTGTATAAAAAATACAATTGACCAATATGAAGGAAGTCGACATCAGTAGTATCAATAAAGACTTTGAGAGTAGGGTCAGGCTAGGCATTATGTCAGTGCTGATGGTCAATGAATGGGTAAATTTTTCAGACATGAAGCAAATGCTGGAACTGTCAGATGGCAATCTTGCCAGCCATGCAGTTGCATTGGAAAATCGAAAATATATTGAAGTAAGGAAAGCGTTTGTGGGCCGCAAACCAGAGACTTCTTACCGGGCTACACCCGAAGGCAAAATAGCATTCCAAAAGCATATAGAAGCTTTGGTAGCTTTGATAGGCAAAGGTTAAATTGTGAGCTATATTTTTTTCACTTATTACTTTGAATTACAAAGAACTTTATAAATAATTTTTTAATCATTACAATAGGACATTATGGAAACAAAGTCATTTTTTCAAAACCCAGGTACACAAATCACCCTCAAACTGGCACTTATTTTTATACTTGTTATTTTTTTGCTCATCCCAAAATTTCTGATCCTCGACCTGATAGAGGAGCGGCAAAGGCTAAGCGAAAGTGTAACCAATGAAGTCTCAGCAGGATGGGGTGGAGAACAGGTACACACAGGACCTGCACTTATCATTCCATATTTTCAGCTTGTCCCCAATATAGATAAAACTAAGCCGGACGTACAAACCAAAGCCAATCTGGTCGTATTTCCTGAAAGCCTGAGCGTAGATGGACAAATCGCCACTGAATCTAAATACCGCAGTCTTTACAAAGTGTTGTTGTACAAATCTATTATTCAGGTTAATGGAGTTTTTAAATTGCCTGAAAGCCAACTGACGAATATTGAGCATAAGGATTTGCTGTTTAGCGAAGCATATCTCGTCATGGGAGTCAAGGATCCCAAAGGTATCAATAATAAGATAGAACTGAAATGGAATGAACAAAACCTGACATTGCATCCGGGAATGTCTAATATCAGTTTTGCGGTACATCCTTCGCAGACGGGTACAGCGGCTTATACCGATTTGCCAAGGTCGAGTGATGACCAGTTATCAGGTTTTAAAACAGGATTAAACACAAATATTCCTTTGGATAAGAATGTCAAAGATTACACTTTTTCTTACACATTAAGCATCAAGGGATCAAAAGGTCTGCAATTTGCACCATTGGGTAAATCGACAGAAGTTCACCTGAAATCAGACTTTAAAGACCCTGTTTTTGCTGGTGGATTTTTGCCGGAACATACAACAAATGAAAAAGGTTTTGATGCCAGGTGGAAAGTATTCGAATACAATAAGTCCATGCCTGCATTTCAGAAAGATAGTTCTGTAATTGATTTGGGTGATAATGTTTTCGGGGTAAAAATCAGACATTTGATAGATAATTATGTCAAATCCTACAGGGCTGGCAAATATATGATTTTGTTTATTGTACTCACATTTTTGGTTGTATTCCTGACAGAGATCGTAGAGAAAATCAGAATACATATTTTCCAATACACACTGATAGGACTTGCTTTGGTCATCTTTTTCACCTTATTGCTTTCGATTTCAGAGTTTTATGGATTTGACGCAGCATATATGGTGGCGGCGGTCGCTACCATTGGATTGGTGTTTTTGTACAGTCTCGGCATGTTCAGGCAACGCAGGAGTTCAGTATTGTTACTGACTTTACTTGTAGTGCTTTTTGGGTACATATACCTGATCATCCAACTAGAAAAAACTGCTTTACTTGCGGGGTCTATCGGATTGTTTGTGATTATCGCTTTGACCATGTATGTCACCAGGAAGATAAAGTGGTTTGAAGAAAACAGTGAGACAATGCTGGAATAATGAAGAAGTATAAATAAGGTAGCTGATCATTGCGCCTAAAAAAAAAAACTATCTCAGGAGAGTGTGTAAGTACACTCGACTGGGATAGTTTTTATTTTATACCAAAAAGCAATAAAAACTCAATATGATAAAAAACTGATTTTAAAACAGTCAATCATATTTTGGTTTTTTTAGTTTTTTCTCTGCTTTCTTTTCTTTGGGAGTTTTGGCGGCTTCTTTTTTTACCTCTTTTTTGACGTCCTTACTTTTTGCCATGGTTGTTCTTTTTAAATGTTACAGGTGAATGATTGGATACAAAGGTAAAACAATATTGGCAGACCAATGTCATTTACTGAACCGAAAATCCTTTATGGAAAAACCAAACATACGCTTGAGTAAAATGGCTATCTCCCGAAATCATCCTGGACCCTGATGATATCGTCTTCATCACTAGGTTTGGCAGGGTTTGTATGCTGCCAAATTTCTGCTACAATGCCCCAGTCTTCGAGTCCTGTGAGACGATGACGTTCGCCTTGTCTGAGTTTAATGACATCTCCTTTGTGGAGTGTGTGTTGATGTCGTTCGGTGTCATCATCACTTGTGACGACGCCCACAGGTTTTCCTATACACTTCCATATCTCAGCTCTACGATGATGGTATTGCCAGCTCAGTCTTTTATGAGGAGCTACTATCAGAATTTTTGGACTAAGTTTTTGGGTAATGCGAAGTGTGGAAAAATCTTCTTCAGGAAAGTAATGTTTTGCAAAGTCGGCAGCCTGTGACTCATCTATGACAAAATAACCACCCCATGGCCGGCTTGTATCCATTCCGACATATGTAAAATGCAATTGGCTCAATTTTTTAGCTATCCGAGCAAAAATTTTTTCTTTTTCTTCCATTCCCTGATGGTATCCGGTGAAGAGGCAAAGATATAAATTTTTCAATCTTAAAATTTTTTGGTCATCCAATAATAATTAAAAAAAGTAGTTTTTATGCACCATTAGAGATAATTATGAGTTAAGTCATTATCTGGTGCTTTTCAGATCATCTTTTTTTTAATGAAAAAATATCATCTTTGAAGTATAAAAACACAATATATGTATACCAATCTTAAAGTAGCAGGACTTTGGATAGATCATGATGATGCCTATTTGGTGACAACCCCTGATAAAATGAATATCGGAGATTACTCAGTCAAAGATAAATTAAAATCAGGTCACAAAGGGAGTGGGCACGGTATCAGCGAAAGCAAAAAGCAGGAAGATTTACATAAATTTTTCAGGTCCGTCGGTACACATCTGGGAGGCTATGATGTTATTTTTGTCTTTGGTCCAGGCAAAGCACAGGAAGAGTTTAAAAATTTTATGACCAAAGAAGGACTGGTCAAAGCTAAAATGGAGTTGGGTGCATCTGATGCACATATAACAAGTAATCAGATGATCTCGAAAGTCAGGGATCATTTTAAATAAAAGTTACCGCAATTTATCTTTCGTCGAAAACTGGTAAAATAGCAACCAATATAATATTTTCTTCGGAAGAACAGATGGGGTTGTAAGGTGTGGAATAGACTGAATTGATAGCGGGTTATCCCTTTTTTTCTATCTCCTTCAGACTTTCCATTCTGTTTCTGATCAGGAAGGCATCGATGGTTTCGAAATGCTCCAATACTCGTTTATCCTTAAATTCGAAAACTTTTTCTGCCAGACCTTGAAGGAAGTCTCTGTCGTGAGACACCAGGATTAATGTTCCATCAAAAGCCAGCAATGCATCTTTGAGTACATCTTTTGATTTCAGGTCCAGGTGATTGGTAGGTTCGTCTAGAATAAGCAAATTGACGGGTTCGAGGAGAAGTTTTACCATTGCCAGTCGTGTACGTTCGCCACCTGAGAGCATTGCGACTTTTGTCTATGTCGTCCCCCGAAAACATAAAACATCCCAAAATAGTCTTTAGTTGGGTTCGTATATCACCTTCAGCTACCTCATCAACTGTCTGAAATACCGTCAGTCCCGGATCTAGCAGGGCGGCTTGATTTTGTGCAAAATATCCGACTTTAACGTTGTGACCCAAATCGCATTTTCCTTCGAAATCTATCTCGCCCATGATCGCTTTTATCATGGTGGATTTACCCTCACCATTACGACCCACAAAAGCTACTTTTTGTCCCCGTTCTATAGTCATCGATGCATCACTGAAAACAGTATGCTCTCCATATTTTTTGGACAGATGCTGTACTATCACCGGATAGTCTCCTGATCTAGGTGCAGGCGGAAATTTTAGTTTCAGAGCTGAAGTGTCTATTTCGTCTATTTCTATGATTGTCATTTTCTCGAGCATTCGCTCCACAGAATTGACCTGATTGGCTTTTGAGTATGTACCACGAAAACGCTCTATGAATTCTTTGCTCTCTGCAATGGTTTTTTGCTGCTCTTTGAACGCTTTGATCTGGGCAGATCTTCTTTCTTCTCTGAGCTGTAGATAGTGTGTGTAATTGGCTTTATAATCATATATACGGCCCATCGTTACCTCTATCGTTCTGTTAGTGATATTGTCAATAAATGCCTTGTCGTGAGAAATGACCATAACAGCCTTTGCTTTATTGATCAGGAAGTTTTCCAGCCAAATGACCGACTCAATATCTATGTGATTGGTTGGCTCGTCTAGCAGGATGAGGTCTGGCTTTTTGAGTAATATTTTAGCCAATTCAATACGCATACGCCACCCGCCACTAAATTCGCTTGTCAGTCTGTTAAAGTCTTCTCTGTGGAACCCGAGACCCAGCAATGTTTTTTCTACCTCTGCATCGTAATTGATATCTTCCAGAGAATAAAATTTTTCACCAAGTTCTGATGATTCTTCGATGAGTTTCATATAGTCATCAGAGTCATAGTCTGTTCTAGTTTCCAGCTCACTATTGAGGAATGCCATCCTGTCGCGCATGTGGAAAATCTGTTCAAACGCTTTAAGTGTCTCTTCGAATACCGTGCAATGATCTTCGGTCAGCAAATGCTGTGGCAGGTACGCTATGACAGCTTCTTTGGGAGCCCGCACATGACCTCTTGTCGGTTTCTGCACTCCCGCAATGATCTTCATCATAGTGGATTTTCCTGCCCCGTTTTTTCCCATCAGGGCTATCTTATCATTTTCATTGATGACAAAAGAAACATCACTGAATAATGTCTTCCCGCTGAATTCTACTGCCAGTCCATCTACTGAAATCATACAATTATTTTTTTTAAAGCCGCAAAAGTAAAAAAATATCCTATGACTTGGTATCTTATTGTAAAAGGTCAAAATAATAATTTATTTTGGACGTTTAGTATCTTACTATTACAACGAATGCTTAAAAATCTAAATTATGAAGTGGTTTTTTAAAATTTTTATTTTGATATTAATGATGAATTCCGAAACGTCAGCACAAGAAATCACAGTGTTTCCCGGTTTCTGGGGCCAGAAATACTACGTCAACAGCGATAGGATTTCAGTAAACGATGTGGGTACTCTGATGAAAGAAGTACCGGTGGCTGATGCATACTGGAGAAGGTCTAAAACACAAATGTCGGGTGCGTGGGTAGCAGTAGGTGCTCAATTCGGTTTTTTATTCTGGCAAATAAACAAATTAAAAAACGGAGAATCAGGCTCTACACAGTTGGTAGGTAATATTGCCTGTGGCGTCATAGGCATTGGGTTGTCTCTTGCATCAAATAATTCGCGGCAAAAAGCCATACTGTCTTACAATAAACTAATAAAGAAAAAAGGAGATCAATCTTATTATTTCGAGCCTGCGTCTACTGGTTTAGGTATCGGAATGAAATTTTGATTACCATTCCGATGTGGGTAGCCATTATGTAAACAATTAGGTTTGGCGACGGCTTTCGATTACACTTATCCATCCGGATATAAGATCAATCAGAATATGGATGAGTATCACATAAAGCAACGAACCAGAATATAAGAATATGAAGCCAAGCGTAATGGATAATATGATGATTTTTAATACGGCTGCCCAACCTTGATAAATATGGCTTATGGAAAAAGAAATGGCAGGAATGATGACAGCCCAAAAATCGCTGTACTGAATGCCCGAAAATACATGTTTTAAATAAGTAATGAGAAACCCTCTGAAAATGATCTCTTCGCAAAGACCGGCTGCAAGTGCGAGAAAGATGTAGTGTTTAAATTCAGCAATATTAAGAGGTATAATAAAACTGATTTCACGGATTTTTTTTGCATATTTCTTTTTGTCAGACAAACCATAAACAATATCGCCTAAATAAAAAAAGCAGGCTATTAGTATGAGATAAGAGATGTATATATCTTTGACAGGCCATGCAAAACCCAAGTCATGCCAAGGCCTGTCGCTAATATTCCACGAAGTCATCACCAATAGTGCTCCGATGATGAGCATGAGACCATTTGTATAAAACAGATGCTTTTTAGGTGGTAATGAATCCACCATATCTTGATCCAGTTGTTCATTTTTCAAAGACATCACAGGTATAATGACGAGCAAAATTAATGCACATAAGTGATCGAACCAGTTGAACACAGTTTTTCTTGTTTGGCATCAAAGGTATTATATTTTGGTAAATAAAGTTGTCTTTACACTTTTCTGCTAGCCTGCCGGAAACATGTAAGCATGGCTTTGAAGATATTTTTCCAGCCGTTCTTTTTGTCTTACATGGTGCCTCATATGCATTTCTGCAAAATGCAGCCATTCTCTTGCACTTAAATAATGTAGCCCGGGATGTTTGGTTTTTCCTCTATAAAGCGATTGGAGTGTGAGTTCAGCCGCCTTTATGTGTTTTATTTCCAGCTCATTGAGAAGCAATATTACCAGCTCTTTGTTGGAGGGTTGTGTGGTGAGAGCATTTGAGGGAGGTCCTTCAATATCTATGTCCGGTAACGCATTGTGGATAAACATTTCTCTTGCAGACGGAGTCATACTTTTGTTTTGATTCCTGTTGTTACACCGACAAATATTTGCCTGATCTATGAAAAAGGATGTGGACTCAATCAGATGCATATATAGTTGACCTAGTGACCATCCGCCATCATCCGGTTTCACTATTATATGTTGGTCTGAATATTTGTCCAGCTCTGACATCCAAAAATGAATTGTAACATGGAAATCTGCCGGGCTAATTCGTAGGTCTAAGTTTTTGGAAATGGATTCATGATGCATATCTTTTTTGTTGTCTTTGAAATATTGAAGCAATAAAAGTATAATTTTTTTCAAAAATTACTATTATTTAAATTAAATCAAGCTCTTGGACTTAAATTCTTTAGAATGAATAAAAAACATACACAAAAAGTTAGTATTATGTTTTTTTAATATATTTGTAAAACAAAACAATTTTTTCAATTAAAAAAAACAAATTTATGAGACAGTTTTTAACATTTTTATTTTGTGCTATCACATTTTTTGTGGCAGAAGGACAACGGGCAACATTTAAAGGGGTTGTGCAGGATGACCAAGGTGTCGGAATCATAGGAGCCAATATCTCAGCATCACCCGGCAATGCAGGAACAATCACAGATGTGAATGGTAACTTTTCACTTTCTCTAGATCCAGGCACGTACACATTTACCGCCAGTTTTATAGGATTCACAACTCAAAAAGCAACTTTTACCTTACGTGGTGGGGAGGTCAAAAACTGGGATGTTTTGCTGGCTGAAGATGCTGTCACCTTGCAGGATGTCGTGCTGGTAGGTACCCGCTCTGCTCCCAGATCATCTACCACGAGCCCACTACCTGTAGACGTGTTCTCTGCCAAAGACTTGATTTCAACAGGCCAGAACACCTTTGATAAAGCCCTGCAATACAGGGTACCTTCATTCAATACAGTCCAGACTCCGGTCAATGATGCATCCTCTCTTCTTGACCCTTATGAAATAAGAAATATGGGACCCAGCAGAACATTGGTACTGATCAATGGAAAAAGAAAAAATATGAGCTCACTGGTTTATATTCAGACGTCACCGGGACGTGGTGAGACGGGAGCTGATATCTCAGCCATACCTACTGATGCTATCAAGAGAGTCGAAATACTACGTGATGGTGCCTCAGCTCAATATGGTTCAGATGCTATAGCAGGAGTAATGAATATTATTCTTAAAGATAAGTATGAATATGGTTCTTTTACTTTAAATACCGGTGTCACACACAAAGGTGATGGTCAGGTATATGGTATCAGCCTCAATAATGGATCTAACCTCGGAGAGAAGGGATATATCAATTATACGGCAAATTTTTCGCAGATAGGTCTGGCCAACAGACCCGGCATACTCAATGCACAGGACGAAGCTGATTATTGGGGAGTTCCTTTGGAAACGACCAAAAAATTCCTGGACAAGTATCCTGATGGCAAGCACGTAAACGGTGCGCCTAAAACGACAGCCGCTAAGTTTTTGGTCAATGGTGGCCTGCCTGTATCTCAAAATAGTGAGATGTACTTCAATGCAGCTTATGTTTATAAAAGAGTCAACAGCTTTGCTAACCACAGAGCTCCATACTGGGTGACGACAGACTACGGACTGCTCACACCCAAGGGGCAGGACTACGAAGGATATACTCCTACCTTTGACGGAGATCTCAATGATTACAACGGAACTGTAGGTTTTAAAACCGATAAAAATGGATGGAAAACCGACATAAGTTTTACCACTGGTGGCAACAGCCAGATATACAATGTTGTCAATACATACAATCGTTCACTTGGAGCAAATTCTCCAATACAGTTCAGACCAGGAGGGTATAAGTTTCAGCATAATGTAGGAAACATTGATATTTCCAAACCTCTTTCGAGTAAAGTGAGCCTTGGTTTTGGTTCAGAAGTCCGTATAGAGAATTTCGAAATCATAGCAGGGGATGAAGCGTCCTACATTCAGGGGCCACTGACAGATTTTGCTCCAGGGGCCAATTCATTTCCAGGCATAAGACCTGAAAACGCCGGCTTGTTTACCAGGTACAACTTGGGTGCGTATGCAGATTTAGGTGTAGATCTCACAAAGGACTTTCTGATCAATGGTACTGCCAGATTTGAAAATTATAGTGATTTTGGTGATGCATTTGTTTGGAAGGTTTCATCCCGTTACAAAATGAATGATGATAAGGTCACATTGAGAGCTTCCGCATCCACAGGATTCAGGGCTCCTTCGCTGCACCAGATCAACCTACAAGCTACACAGGCATCATTTATAGATGGAACAATAAAAGATTCCGGAGTTTTCAGAAATGGTTCTTCACAGATCCAGCAGTTGGGTGTGCCTAAGCTGAAGGCAGAAGAGTCTTTTAACTTTACAGCAGGATTAGGCTTCAAGCCAATGTCTGATTTTAGCTTCACCATTGATTATTACAATATCAGAGTGGACGACAGGATCGTTTTATCATCAGGTATCAAAGCTGGTGACCCAGTAAAGGCTGCTGCCCTCAATAAAATACTGGATGACAATAAAATTGCTCAGGTTCAGTTTTTTACGAATGGGGTTAACACCAGAACTTCTGGAATTGATGTGGTGGCCAATTATAAAGGATTAAAGCTTGGCGCCAACAGTTTGGGCATCAATATAGCAGGCAACTATACGATCTCCAATGAATTACTCAATGTCATAGAGCCTGCACTTATTGCTACAGCTGAGAAGTCAATCTTTGATGCTACGCAGTCTGCACTCATGCTCACATCAAGACCAAAATTTAAGGCAATACTTGGACTGGATTATACTGTAGGCAAGTTTGGTCTTAGCTTAAATAATACAGTATTTGGACCTACCAAATTCAGACAATCAGATTTCAGCAGCATTACTGATCTGGAGACTCAGTTTCTGACCAAGGTTGTCACAGACCTGGGGATTTCATATTCAGCATCTGAAAAAACAACTATAGCTCTAAATATAGGCAATCTGCTGAATGTACTACCAGA
This sequence comes from Saprospiraceae bacterium, assembly GCA_016714765.1. GTDB lineage: Bacteria > Bacteroidota > Bacteroidia > Chitinophagales > Saprospiraceae > OLB9. The sequence continues at coordinate 76,637 of JADKCF010000011.1, forward strand.
ATACAAGATAGTAGGGCTTACACCAGCAGGAGAGGCGATAGTCAATAACCCTGCTAAACTGAAAACTGAAATATCAAACCTTACATTCAACGGAAGATATCCTGTCACCACTTATGACGGGTCTCACTTCAGTCAGTTGGGTACTTTATTGAATCTTGCAGTAAATGTAAAATTCTGATGAGGGTGCTATTCTGTTAAATAATAAGCCCGGAACGATGATGTCGCTCCGGGCTTTTTATTTCATACATTACAGTCACAAAGATAAACACTATTTTTGTGAGAGATTTTATGATCGAAGAATGTTAAATAAATTAGATAAGTGAGCCATCAGAGTATAGAAACCCCAAAAAATATGGTGATAGCATTTGATGCCAAAAGACTATTCAATAATTTCACAGGATTGGGCAATTATAGCAGGACATTGGTTAAAAATTTGCAGCGTTATTATCCTGAGCATGAATTTCATCTTTATACGCCTGGACTAAAAGTAAATGAAGAAAACGAATACTTTACTGATAAAACCAAGTTCATTCTGCATACCCCGAAAAGGTACAATCCACTTTGGCGTACTGCCGGAGTCTCCGCAGAAATCAATGGGCTGAGCCCTGATATTTTTCACGGACTTAGCCACGAACTACCATTTGGATTGAATAAAAACATCCTAAAGCTTGTAAGCTTTCATGATCTTATATATGAAAAATACCCTAAACAATTTGGATGGTGGGACCGTCACGCCTATCACTGGAAATACAGCAGCGCAGCAAAACGAGCAGATTGTATCATATCGATCAGCGAAAACACCAAAGCTGATATTGTCGAGCATTATGGCATAAGTGAAGATAAAATACAGGTTATTTATCAATCATGTAACCAGGCTTTTCAGGATGAAGATGGTGGAGCTTTCCGTATTTTGCCACAGTTGGCGGGTTTAACTGAGTACTACCTGTATGTTGGGTCCATTGTAGAACGAAAAGGTTTATTGCAAACGATCATTGCTTATAGTGGCTTACCTGAAACATATCGTAAGCCCTTTGTAGTCATAGGAAAGGGAGATAAAAGTTACACCACTAAAGTGACGGATATGATAAGATACTATGGACTGGAGGAATATTTTTATTTTGTAAACAGTATCTCCAATGCTGATTTATTAGATGTGTATGACAGAAGTTTTTGCCTTGTTTATCCATCAATTTATGAAGGCTTTGGTATACCAGTCATTGAATCGTTATTCAGACAAAAACCCGTCATCACTTCAGATCTGTCTTCATTACCTGAGGCAGCTGGTCCGGGAGCCATCCTGGTCAATCCATATTCTCCTGAAGATATTACAGCAGCTATGTGCCATTTACATGATAAAAAACTGTATGATGAAATCAGCAGTAAAGGTGCAGCTTATGTGAGAAACAGATTTTCAGGAGCAAAAACTGCTGCTTCACTCATGGAGTGTTATTCCAATTTAATAGAAAAATAAACTGCCGTCATACCTTGCCGGTAAATTTATACCCAGTATTTTAATTCTATAAGCGCTTACACTCAATGTCTGTCATTACGAAAATCATCGTGGTGTTTGACTGCCTATTCGTCGCTTGTGAAATACACTCCAACGTACTACATTTTTATTATATTTATAAAATACTGTAAAAATTTAAAATAAATATATCCAATATTTATATATATTAGAATATTATATTTATTTTTGCTTCCAAATTAGGTCTCTACAGATATTGTTTTAGTAATATATCTAAACCAAAACTCAAAAATATGAAACTCACACGTGACATTACTCCCATGAGAGTAAAGTTGTTATTGGTCATTAATTTGCTGATAATCAATTACATAACTGCTCAAAATCCTTCAATTTGTCCTATTGGAGTAAGTACTGAACCTGCTATCAAATCGGAATTGAAAAGCGCCGGTTTTGTCAATGAGATATATTTTCCATATTTCACAAAATGGAATAATTTAAAAAACATAAAGCTTTCGGACGATGTAAGGTCATCTATAGTCCTCTCGGATATCAATAGATCAAGAAAGATGATGGGTAACAATCTGAAATTTCAGATTCCTGCCGGCGCCACTATCAATGGTATTACTCTCATGATAGAAGGGCAGTCTAATAGTTACAAAAATATTGATGAGGTTGAGATTCTGCTTTTGGGCAATGATGGCGAACCCAAAGGTGTCAATAAAAGTAATACGTCAAAACTACAAAAGCCATGGAGCTCAAATGTCGATGGAACAGATAAAACCTGGATGTATGGTTCTGCCACGGATACCTGGGGTACGAGCTGGACGCCCGAAGAAATCAATAATGAAAATTTTGGTTTTCAAATACAGATCAGCAACCTCATTTCTGACTCTATCAAAGTCGAAATAGACCAGATTTCACTGTTGGTACACTACACTCCGGCCTATTCATTTTGTACAGGAAATTGTCTCACTTTCTACATTGACAAATATGAACAGTTCGGGTCGTATACGTGGCATACACCACTCGGATTTGATATAGTTTCCAGTTCCGGCTTTAATCAGACCATTGATTTGAAAATTGGTAATGCAGGTTATGGTGTACACCAGATATGTGTGGATGTCTATGATAAAAGTGGAGTATTTGCTGAAAAGTGTTGTAGAAATTTCCTGTATCAGGATTGTACCTCTTCTGAAATCAAAGGAATGGCCTGGCTTGATCTCAATGATAATAAACTCAGAGACAGCGGAGAAGGTATTTTCAGCAACCTTCCCCTCGTGCTGTTTACATCGTCACATGTTGCGGTGGATACATTGTTGACGGATCAGTTTGGCAAATATCATTTCAAGGGCTTGCCTGCAGGAGCATATTATATAAAGTCAGCCATACTTGCGGACAAAAAAATGGTCTTATTCAACAGTGCTGACCCTGACACTAATAGCGATATTACTAATTTATATGGTCCTGGCACGACCAATCTGATAACAACAGAAATAGGTAAATGTGTAGAGAACATTGACTTTGGCTATACTCCGATTGTTACAATAGGCGATAAAGTATGGCTTGATCGAAATTACAATGGGCTGCAGGATAATGATGAATCAGGCCTGCAGAATGTGAAAGTCAGATTATTTACATCTGCAGGGTTGTTATATGATTCTTTGCTGACAGATACTAATGGCAGCTATAAATTTCAGAATATTCCCGCTAACAAGTATTATTTGATTTTTGATATACCTGCTGATCATAAACCTACTTTCATAAACCAAACCAATACGGCAAAAAACTCAAAAATAAATGAGTCAGGAAGAACAGTGGTATATACTTTAGTGAATTCAGGTATTATAAATGATATTGATGCCGGCTTCTATCAGACCGCCAAGATTGGAGATTATGTGTGGGAAGATAAAAATGGAAATGGCGTATTCGACACGGGTGAGATTCCTCTGAGTAATATTACTGTAACGGTAACGGGTACTACCGGAAGCGGACAGCCTGTATCCAGACAAACTCAAACGAATAGCAGTGGTCTTTATTCATTCAGTAATCTTGACCCGGGTGTGTATACACTCAGTTTCGCCAATCCTTCCGGTTATTATTTTACTCTGGCGAATATCGGTACAGATGATTTGGATAGTGATGTCATAGACGGTAAAATATCAAACTTCATGGTCCAGGGCGGTGAACTGAATATGAATCTGGATGCTGGTTTATATAAATATGGAAGCATTAGTAATTTTGTATGGGAAGATACCAATGCTAACGGAATCCAGGACAGTGCAGAAACGGGTATTGCCAATGTTAAAGTGACCCTGACAGAAATCCGCAGAGATTTTACGGTCGTTGTTGGTACTAAAATCACTGATAGTAATGGATATTATATATTTAATGACCTGAAACCGGGTAATTATCAGCTTTCTTTTGAAACACCTGCCGGATTTCTATCTACTACTCCGAATGCTTCGGGCAATGATGCCACCGACAGTGATGCCATTAATGGGCTTATCAAAGACATAATGTTGATGAGTGGCGAACAGAATGATACATATGATGCAGGCTATTTCAGATATGCAGCCATAGGTGATCTCATTTGGGAAGATGCTAATGGCAATGGATTGAAAGATGATATAGAATCAGGGTTGCCGGGTGTAAGTCTGATTTTGACCGGTACTACCAGCACAGGTCAGCAAGTGTCGAAAACTGAGCTATCAGATGCAGCCGGTTACTATAGATTTGATGGCTTACTGCCAGGAGTATACCAGTTGAATGTGTCCCTGATAAACGGGTACAAATTTACCAAATCGGATGCAGGCGATGATGTGCTGGATTCCGATGGAGTCAATGGTGTGGTTTCAAATATCTTACTATCCAGTGGTCTGGATGTTAAAAATATTGATTTTGGATTATTCCGAGCAGGTGCCATTGGAGATTTGGTATGGGAAGATACCAATGGAGATGGTATACAAAATGCCGGCGAACCGGGTCTGAGAGTAATGCTGCAGTCAGCCCTAATGGCACTACTGGAGTGGAGAGGTACTCAGTGTTTCAGTTCAAACGGATGCGATGGGTATTTATCATTTCTCCGATCTGGCACCCGGGCAGTATATTGTGGCCATACAAACACCATCAGGGTATATTTCAGCTGCTGCTGACAAAGGAACAAATGATGCCCTGGATTCTGACCTTGTAAATGGTGTTTTTCCCCAGGTTGTACTCACAAGCGGACAAACATTGTCCAATCTGGATGCAGGTTTTCTCAGATATGCATCGGTGGGTGATTATGTTTGGATAGATACCGATGGAGACGGTATTCAGGATGCAGGAGAAATGGGTTTGCCAAATATCAATGTAAGTCTTACAGGCACGACAGGTGCGGGAGACCAGATCCAGTTAAACACTACTACTACAGCAACAGGTAGCGTATTCATTCAGTCAGTTGTTACCGGCATTTATAATATAAAAGTTGTAGCTCCTTCCGGCATCACCTCAAAAAGTGATGAAGGGCGATGATGACACTTAATTCTGATGGCTTGAGTGGGGAAATATTACCCCTCTTCATCCCAAGTGGATTTAATGCAGGTAATCTGGATTTTGGTTTATTTCAGAGAGGTGCTTTGGGAGATTTTGTGTGGGAAGATAAAAACGGTAATGGTCAACAGGATTCTGGTGAACCAGGCATAGCAGGGATAGAAGTTGAGTTGAATGGCTTGACCAGTAGTGGAATGGTAGTGTCAACTTTGGCGGTTACAGATGGAACCGGAAAATATGTATTTGATAACCTTGTACCCGGAACCTATAGGCTGATATTCCGCCTGCCCGGTGGATTTGATTTTACAAAAACAAATGCTGGTGTTGATGACAATGTAGACTCTGATGTCCTCAATGGTCAAATACAAGATATTGTATTAAATAGCGGTCAGCTTTTAGATAATCTGGATGCTGGAGTGTATAGTGCTTTAGCTATTGGTAATTTTGTGTGGGAGGATACGAATGGTAATGGTATTCAGGATCAAAATGAACCTGGCCTGCAAGGGGTGAAGGTAGTACTAAGTGGTACGAATGGATCAGGTGAGTTAGTTTATGAAGAAAATGTGACAAATGCAAACGGACAATATGGTTTCTTATCCGTGTTGCCGGGTATTTACAATCTTTCATTTATGGCAGATGCGTCGTTTGTATCCACCTTTTCTAATAGAGGCACAGATGAGACTATTGATTCTGATGTCGAAAATGGAATTTTCAATGGGCTTGTTTTGAGCAGCGGTATGACTGAAATAGATATAGACGCTGGCTTTTTTAGACCTGCAAGCCTGGGTGATTTTGTGTGGGAGGATGTAAATGCCAATGGCACACAAGAGCCTGGTGAACCTGGTTTAGAAGGTGTTTTTGTTCAATTGTCAGGCATAAATGGTATCAATGAGAATGTTAATTTGGCTACCACAACAGATATTAACGGAAGATTTAATTTCGAATTTTTAAAACCAGGTAATTACCAACTTTCATTTGAAGTTCCCAATGCATTTTTATGGACGAAAAGTCTTGTGGGAAGTGATGCTAATATAGATTCGGATGCAGATTCAGGTTTGATAAAAAATATCTTAGTTGTGGAAAGTTTGTAGTAATCAAAATAACCTGGATGGTGGGGGGTATATAGACTAGGATCTTTAGGGGGGATTAGGGTAAGGGAAGACAGTAACGCAAATGGTATTCAGGACTTAACAGAATCCGGACTTTCAGGTGTGCAGCTAGGGCTGAATGGGACTGATGGCTGTGGACTGGCTGTAAGTAAAATAGCTACCACAAATAGTAATGGATATTATCTTTTTACCGATTTGGTTCCCGGAAATTACATTTGACTGTACTAAAACCTGACCATTTCAGATTTACATTGTCTGATCAGGGAAGTGATGATGATAAAGATTCAGACAGTGAGAATGGTGTACTGACAGGCATAGAGATACTAAGCGGACAGATGAAATCTTCTTTCGATTTTGGATTGTTAAATGGAATAAGTTTAGGAGATTTTGTATGGGATGATCTAAATACAAATGGAATACAGGACACCGGGAGAGTCAACATTGAGGGTGTAATGATCAATATTTCCGGTACTTCGTTTGACGGTAATGGCATTTCGATGACAACTACTACAAATGGATCAGGGAATTATACTTTTTCAGGAATTTATCCAGGAAACTATATGATTACAGTAAGTCTTCCTGACCATTTTTCGCCAACAAAAGCTATGGCCGGATTTGATCAGAACAAAGACAGTAATCTATCAGAAAATCTGACTTCATTTTCATTTACTGTAAATGGAGATACAGATGATTTCAGCATTGATTTTGGCCTTGTTAAACTTGGAAGCATAGGTGACCTTGTTTGGGAAGATATGAACTGCAATGGGGTCAGAGAAAGTGGCGAACCAGGGCTACCATCTGTAAAGGTTAAGTTAGAAGGGATAGACTTATTCAGTGCTATTATTTTGGATTCTACAGTGACGGATGCCAATGGAATGTATAAATTTGATAATTTAAAACCGGGTTTTTATACCCTCCAATTTGAAACACTGGGAGCATATGAGTTTTCAGCTGCAATGATCAATATTGTGGAGTTAAAAAGTGGGGATCAGATATTAAATATAGATGCACCGTTTTTCAGAAAGGCTTCCATTGGAGACTTTGTGTGGAATGACATCAACGAAAATGGTGTACAAGATGTTGGGGAGCCAGGCCTTGCCGGTGTGAATGTCACCCTGACAAGTACAGCTTTTTCAGAGGTGATCATACATACAGCTGTGAGCGATGCAACAGGCCGGTACATCATCACGGGTATCAAGCCTGGAGCGTATGATATCGCCTTCAGTATACCAGCAGGCTATCAGCCTACCAGCCCAATGGCTGGTACAGAAATCAACATCGACAGCAATATTGATAATAACGGAAATGCAGGCAACACACAGATCAGCAGCGGAGACCAGAGGACAGATGTCGATGCAGGTTATATCACGACATCCAAAGCATTTATTGGCGATCTTGTATGGGAAGACAATAATGGCAACGGCATCAGAGAAGATGGCGAACCTGGAATCGGAGGGGTGAGCGTATTACTCGAAGGAGTGACCACCGATGGCCTCACTATTAACCTGAGTACTACCACAGATGCAAGTGGAGTTTATGGTTTTTCAGGTCTGGCAGCAGGAAGCTATCAGGTGACTTTCGTGAAAAGCCCTGAATACGAATTCACACTTTCTAATACTGGCAACGAAGATGTAGATTCTGACGCAGATGCCACCAATGGAACAACAGGTTTTCTGCTCAGTACCGGCGAAGTGAAAACCGATGCTGATGCAGAGATATGTGCGATTATCTTCCATTGGAGATTTGTGTGGAATGACATCAACGAAAATGGTTTACAAGATGTTGGGGGAGCCAGGCCTGCCGGGTGTGAATGTCACCCTGACAAGTACAGCTTTTTCAGAGGTGATCATACATACAGCTGTGAGCGATGCAACAGGCCGGTACATCATCACGGGTATCAACCTCGGGAGCGTATGATATCGCCTTCAGTATACCAGCAGGCTATCAGCCTACTAGCCCAATGGCTGGTACAGAAATCAACATCGACAGCAATATTGATAATAACGGAAATGCAGGCAACATACAGATCAGCAGCGGAGACCAGAGGACAGATGTCGATGCAGGTTATATCACGACATCCAAAGCATTTATTGGCGATCTTGTATGGGAAGACAATAATGGTAACGGCATCAGAGAAGATGGCGAACCTGGAATCGGAGGGGTGAGCGTACTACCGAAGGAGTGACCATCGATGGCCCTCCACTATTAACCCGAGTACTACCACAGATGCAAGCGGAGTTTATAGTTTTTCAGGTCTGGCAGCAGGAAGCTATCAGGGTGACTTTCGTGAAAAAGCCCTGAATACGAATATACACTTTCTAATACTGGCAATGAAGATGTAGATTCTGGACGGAGATGCCACCAATGGAACAACAGGTTTTCTGGTGCTCAGTACCGGCGAAGTGAAAACCGGTGTAGATGCAGGATATGTGCGACTAACGTCCATTGGAGACTTTGTGTGGAATGACATCAACGAAAATGGTGTACAAGATGTTGGGGAGCCAGGCCTTGCCGGTGTAAATGTTACCCTGACAAGTACAGCTTTTTCAGAGGTGATCATACATACAGCTGTGAGCGATGCAACAGGCCGGTACATCATCACGGGTATCAAGCCTGGAGCGTATGATATCGCCTTCAGCATACCTGCTGGCTATCAGCCTACTAGCCCAATGGCTGGTACAGAAATCAACATCGACAGCAATATTGATAATAACGGAAATGCAGGCAACATACAGATCAGCAGCGGAAACCAAAGGACAGATGTCGATGCAGGTTATATCACTACATCCAAAGCATTTATTGGCGATCTTGTATGGGAAGACAATAATGGCAACGGCATCAGAGAAGATGGCGAACCTGGAATCGAAGGGGTGAGCGTATTACTCGAAGGAGTGACCACCGATGGCCTCACTATTAACCTGAGTACTACCACAGATGCAAGCGGAGTTTATAGTTTTTCAGGTCTGGCAGCAGGAAGCTATCAGGTGACTTTCGTGAAAATCCCTGAATACGAATATACACTTTCTAATACTGGCAATGAAGATGTAGATTCTGACGCAGATGCCACCAATGGAACAACAGGTTTTCTGGTGCTCAGTACCGGCGAAGTGAAAACCGATGTAGATGCAGGATATGTGAGGCTATCGTCCATTGGAGATTTTGTGTGGAATGACATCAACGAAAATGGCTTATATGAACCCAATGAACCGGGTATAGGTGGCGTTTTGTTAAAGTTGAAAGATCTACAGGGCAATGAAATTGCTTCAGCTTCTTCAGCAGAAATTGGTTATTATTTCTTTTCAAACATATGGCCGGGTCAGTATATCGTGGAGGCATCTTTTCCTTCGGGTTTTGCTCTTACAGATCAAAACAATACTGATGAGCAGCTTAATTCTGATTTTACTTTAATAAATGGGGTAGCTTCTACCGGTTTAATTAATATCCTTTCCAATACAGTTATATTTGACATTGATCTTGGACTAAAGGCTTCGGTAGCCGGCATTTCAGGCTTCGTATGGTCAGATGACAACGGAAGTGGGGTAAAAGAAGGTACTGAAGCCACAAAAGACAGCATACTGGTATATCTTCTGGATATGTCGGGAGATACATTGAAGGTAGATACTACAGATTTATTTGGCCGATACGAATTTGTTGATTTGTTGAGCGGGCAGTATACAGTAAGCTTTGAAATCTTGCAGGACAGCCTTTTTACGTATTATCAGCGTGGGTCTGATAAACTGAATGACTCAGACGTGTTCATTCAAAATACTGGTAAAACTTCCCCTATTAACATTCAAGCAGGAAATGATGTCACAGGTGTCAATGCAGGATACGTTGGATATTCCGAAATAGGTGATTTTGTCTGGCTGGATGAAAATGAGGATGGTTTGCAATCAGCCGGTGAATCCGGTATCAATGGTATAACGATCTATTTACGAAATCAGGCTGGTGTAGTGATAGACTCTACAGTTTCAGCTCTTAAACCTGGCACTTCATTGTCAGGGTATTACCATTTCACGGTACCTTACGGGGATTATTCTTTGAGATTTGTGCTAAGAGATAATTTTAAATTTTCAAATATTATTGCTTCAGTACCTGATCTGAACTCAGATGTTTCCAATTTGACACTTGGAACTACAGATAATTTTGCCGTTTTGCCAAATCAGGTAAAGATGGACATAGATGCAGGATATATTTTGTTAGCGCCTGTGACCGGCAACATCAAGGGAGTGGTTTGGGAAGATGGCAATAATAATAAAATCAGGGATACAGGTGAAGATGTACTCGGTGGTGTGACAGTCAGCCTTTATAATCTAGGCGGCACATTAGTATCCAGTCAGATATCGGCACCGGATGGCACTTATATGTTTGTGGATATACCATTTGGGGACTATTATACAAAAGTGCCTGTTGTTTCGGACAAAGTTTTTGTTTTGTTCTCTGGTGTTTCAATCTCTGGAGACAGTGATGTCAGCAATGATTTTGGTGTGGGTACATCCAGATTATTGACATTATTTCCTGGCGAAACGCTATCTGATATTGACATGGGGTACGCCAAGAAGATATCCATCGGTAATTTTGTTTGGGATGATACCAATAACAATGGTCTACAGGATGCAGGAGAGTTGGGTATTTCCAATGTCAAAGTGAGCCTCATCAACCAAATGGGTGCTATCGAAAAAATGACTTTGAGCAATTCAAATGGTTCTTACACATTTAATGATGTTGCTGTAGGCAAATACAGAATCTCTTTCGAAATACTGGCAGGATATGTCTTTGCAATCAATAATAATACTGACCAGACTAAAAACAGTAAGCCTGATCTAAACACAGGAATAACAAATCTGCTGGATTTTTCGGTTCAGCAAGATTATATAAATATTGATGCCGGATACGTAAAGGCAGCTTCTATTGGTGACAATGTGTGGCTTGAACTGAACGGCAATGGATTTTTCCAGACCGGCGAGCCAGGCATTGCTAATGTCAAAGTATTGCTTTATACCGGTACCGGAATCTTAACAGATAGCACGGTCACTTCATTTCAGCCGAGGCACTTTCAGTGGATATTACAGGTTCAGTAATGTGAGACCGGGAAGCTATTATATCAAATTTCTATTACCCGCGTCTTACCTGATTTCTCCACCTTTGATAGGAGATGAAAACAGGGACAATAACATTACAGGTAGCAATGGGCCCTTGACTACTGATGCATTTTCTGTTGATATAAATCAGGCAGTGGACAATATAGACGCAGCAGCTTATATTCCTGCTACTTTGGGTGACAAGGTGTGGAATGATATCAATTTGAATGGTGCTCAGGATCCAGGCGAACCAGGTGTGGCAGGCATCACAGTTACTCTGTTTAGTCAGAGCGGCCAACCTCTGGATACAAAAATTACAGACGCTGATGGTTTGTATGCATTTGGAGGATTGAAACAACGATTGTATTACCTCCAGTTTTCCATACCAGATGGCTTTGAATTCACGGGTCAGAATGTCTCAGGAAATAGTGCTACTGATAGTGATGTGGATGCCACGGGTACTACTCCGTTGATATCTTTGGCTCATGGCAGTACGTTTTTAGACGTAGACGCCGGTATTCACTCTACTAATGCCAATCTTATTATGGGTAATATCTGGAATGACCTCAACAAAGACGGTATCAGGACATTTGATGAGCCATTGAAACCCAATATTAAAGTTTACCTTAAAAATAATATTCAGGAGGTCATTGCTACCACCACCACTAATCATGCAGGGATGTATTGTTTCGCCAGTGAGACAACCGGACAGCATTTGGTACTTATCGAGCCACCTGTGGACTATGTGTTTACCAATAAAAATGTCGGTGGCAATCCGTCGATGGACTCTGACGTCAATGAGCAAGGTGTTTCGGATATGGTCATGCTAAATGATACATATGTAATGAAATACATAGATGCAGGGTTTTATTACAAAGTCAGCGCAAGTGTCAATGGTGTTGTTTGGAAGGATTTGAATAATAATGGTATACAGGATGGCAATGACGAATTAATGCCTAATGTAGTTATTTTCTTATTCAATAAGTTTAAAACATTTATAAAATCAACTAAAACAGATGAAAACGGGGCATACACTTTAAGAAACCTCGATGCAGGGCAATATTACTGTAAAGTACCCGAATTCCCTGATTTGGCGTATGTCATGTTTACAGGTGCTAATCAGGATAAAGATAGCGACATTACTAATCAGTACGGCTTAGGTACATCGAGACTTATTACCTTGGTTGCCGGAGTGCCTTTCACGCATTTTGATTTCGGATATACTGATACCACCTTAAAAATTGTGCCGGACAAAACTGAGAGTATGCAACTGGAGATTTATCCAAATCCTGCATTCAATGACATCAAGCTAAGGCTGCCTGGCAAAACTGATAAAGGTCAATTTTATATTGTCAATAACATGGGAGCTGTCTTAAGAAATGGCAATGTAGAGTCTCATGACAGTCAGCTCAACATCAGTGATTTGCCACCAGGAAAATATTCTCTCCACATTATCACTTCTGAAAACAAGTGGGTGAAGTCTTTTGTTAAGCTGTCTAATTGGTAATAAAGAAAAAGTTTATATTGAGTTTGGTTATTAAAAAAAGAAAAGGCGTCCCATCTGAGACGCCTTTTTCTATTTTATCTTTTTAAGAAAAAAGAGCTTAACAATACTCATCAAATGCCTGAATAAGATTGTGTGCTATAGTTTGGGCTGAATTACCTTCTATATGCCTTCTCTCCAGCATATGTACCAGTTTGCCATCTTTAAAAAGAGCTATCGATGGCGATGATGGAGGATATGGGAGTAGGTATTCTCTGGTTTTTTCTACAGCTTCCTTATCCACACCAGCAAAAACTGTGACCATATGGTCAGGTTTTTTACCATGACTTACTGCCATTTTGGCTCCAGGTCTAGCATTGGCAGCAGCACATCCACATACGGAGTTGACGACAACTAAGACTGTGCCTTCTTTTTTTTCAAAAGTTTCTACCACTTCTTCCGGGGTGGACAGACTATCAAATCCAAAATCTGTCAGGTCTTTTTCAATCGGAATGGTTAATTCTCTAGGATACATATTTTTATATTTACTATTTTAATGATTATGAATATTTGTAACAGATGTAATTAAAAAATGTTTTTTACATTTTTAATTTAAGCCATGCTTTGATATCCAGATAAAGTATGGACCTTTTCTCAAAAACATCCGTTTCCAACTCAATCAGCTCTTGCATAAACAAAGACATGAGTTTTTTGCGGTCACTAATAGGCACTTTCACCACTTTTTGAAAAAACTTGATGGTTGCCACCTGAAGCTTTGTTTTTTCCTCCATGTGATTAAAAAACTGTTTGGTACCTTTGATCAGATAGTCCATGATATCATAATTACCTGCATCGTAGTGCGCCATTAGAAACATGAGCTGACTGTAGCCCTGTATATCTTCACGGAGCGACCCAACCTCCATCTGGAATATAAGATTTAGATATTTGATGGATGTGGCATGATCTCCCGCCATCAGATGCATCCAGGCAATTTTGAAGTAGAATACCAAAATTCTGTGCGCGTCGAGTTTACTTTTATATCGCTGAATTCTTTTAAGGGTAGAAGGAATCGCTTTGAGACCATCAGTGTAATTTTCCTTTATAAAATAACTGTTTAATCTGCCATAGTGTACATAAAGGAAAGATATTATTTGCGAATTGGTATTAAATGATCCGTAATTGGTATCTCTGAAATTTTCTAAATCTGCAAGATATTTTATGTAAGTGTCCTTTTGCCTCAGATTATAGGCACAGGTAAGGATATAATGGTATCCTCTCATAAACAGGTCAGGGTCTTCTGTGATGAGTACCGGAGATTCCTGAAACAGTTTTACCCAATACTCTGCATGGATAAGACAATTTTCAAAATCAAGTATGATATAGTAATACCACACCATTGATTGGAAAAGAAATATTTTTTCATGATAAGTAAGCTGCTCTGAACCTTTGTAGGTGGTGAGCCAGAGATATTTTTGTCTGAATTTCTCCAATTCCACCATATCTTTGACATGACCGTATTTGATGTAGTGACTGTGAAGCTGAATCCTGACATTGGAGAGTTTTACAATACTGTCAATAACTCTGATCTTATCTTCACTCTTTGTAATCAGATCAGGTACAATGTCCGGGCCACTACGTGTGATATGTCTGGATTCTATATTTTTTTCAGTCTCTAATATAGACAGGTACAACAGATCGTTGTTGGTTTTTTCCGCCAGTAATTTTGCTTTATCCAAAATTTTGAGGGCCTGCAGGTATAGTCCTTTTCCATACAATATTTCTACATAGTCAAGGTACTCTCTGACCTGAATATCATTCTTTTTCTGAATATGTATCATCCTGAGGCTGACCATAAGCTGTTTATACAGGTGCCGCTTTAGATTGGAATACTGTGTTTTGTCTACGTCTTTGAGCTTTGAAAGTATCTGAGTATCATTGAGTTCTTTTTGCTTTTCGATCAGATCGAAAAGTTGCATATACTTCAGTGATTCTGCCTCCTGTATCCTGGAGGAGTAAAATGTAAAATTTCTTTTTTCTGCCTTGGTAAGCGAATTTACTAGTTGAAACAGCTGATCCGATTGAGATATAGGCATAACATTGCTTGTGGTTGTAATGATTTGATAAACAGTCTTTTATGTTATTTATGTTTTGACTGGCTATGACAAATAAGTATTAATTATATCGATTAATATTGTAAATGTAGTATAAAATTGTAATCATTTTGTCATTTGTCCTAATAAAAATCTTTAGGAAACTGATTTAACCGGTATTAAAGTATATTTATGAATAAAGTGGAAAGTGAGCAGGGACTATATCTCCCTCAATACGAAAAAGATGCGTGCGGTATAGGCCTGATTGCACACCTCAAGTCCCAAAAGTCATTTAGCATTGTCAGTGACGCACTTTCTATGCTGGAGAATATGGAACATCGTGGTGCATGTGGATGTGAAGAAAATACCGGAGACGGTGCCGGTATTCTTACCCAGATTCCACATCTTTTTTTCAATAAATATGCTGTTGAAAATGGTTTGAATTTACCTGAAGCCGGCCTTTATGCTGTAGGATTTACCTATCTTCCGAAAGAGAAATCTTTGCAGCACGAAATCATCCAAATGATGAAGCAGGTAGTAAATGCCAATCATTTCCGATGGTTGTTTACCCGCCCTGTGCCTGTGGACAATAGTATGGTGGGCCAAAGTGCACTGGCTACAGAACCTGAAATGCTGCAGGTATTTGTTACATACAAGGACGCTAGCTTACGAAAGCATGCGCTGGAAAGAAGATTGTATGTTTTGAGGAATGACATGGTGCGTACGATCGTTCGTAAGTACGATTTTTTAAAAGAAATATTTTATTTTCCATCTTTTTCCTCTCAGACCATTATTTACAAAGGGCAGCTCACAGCAACGCAGGTTCGTAAGTACTTCAGAGACCTCAATGAACCGGATTTTCATTCGGCCATAGCATTGGTACATTCCCGCTTTTCTACCAATACAGTACCTAAATGGAAACTGGCACAACCATTCAGGTGTATCGCTCACAATGGTGAAATCAATACTGTTCAGGGCAATGTACAATGGTGGAATGCAAGAGAAAAGGACATTCGGTCCGATATATACAATCATGAAGATTTAGGTAAGCTTATGCCTGTATGTAGTCCCACTTTGTCTGATTCGGGCAATTTTGATGCAGTACTGGAATTCCTTTTCAGGAATGGATACAGCATGCCTCATGCATTGATGATGATGATACCTGAAGCTTTTCAGAATGACAAAGCAATGGACGAGCGCAAAAAGGACTTTTACAGATATATGGAACCCATGATGGAGCCATGGGATGGTCCTGCCTCTATTTGTTTTTCGGATGGTACGGTCGTCGGGGCTACAGTAGACCGCAATGGCCTCAGACCATCCAAATATTGCCTCACCAGTGACGATCGGATTATCTTAGCCTCTGAGTCAGGAGTGCTCGCTATACCTCAGGAAAATATTATCTACAAAGCCAATCTTAGTCCCGGAAAGATATTGATAGCAGACCTTGACCAAGGCAGGATTGTAGGCGATGAGGAGTTGAAAAACATTATTTGCAACAGATTCCCTTACGGAAAATGGAATGCGGAATATAGGACTGAAATAGATAAAATAGAAGAATCTTTGGATGCCTCCCTGATGCACTACCAGCTAGATCTCAATTCGCGTAAAATAGCTTTGGGATTTACCAAAGAAGACGAGGAGTTACTGCTTGCCACCATGGGAACCACATCGTATGAACCTGTAAGTTCGATGGGATCAGATATTCCACTTGCAGTATTGTCACATCATGCACAGCATATATGCAATTATTTTAAGCAGGAATTTGCACAGGTAACCAACCCGCCTATAGATCCTTTGCGGGAAAAATTTTATATGACTTTGGAGTGTTATCTTGGAGCTGAAGGCGACATTTTGTCTATCAAACCCGAAAATGCCAGAAAAATTTCACTGCATTCTCCTGTTCTGGATGACACAAAATACCGAAAGCTGATCAATGCCGCCACTGTAGGCTATGCACCTGTGGTACTGAATGCTTTATTTGATGCCAATGACCAAAACCATCTCCAAAGGGCTATACTGACACTCACAGAAGAAGCAGCTGTCAAAGTACAGTCTGGATATGATATATTGGTAATTGACAATCATACAGGGGTATCTCAGATGGCAGCATCCATTCCATCGTTGCTCATCACAGGGGCTATTCATCAGCATCTTTTGGGTTTAGGGTTGCGTAAGAGAGTATCAATTATTGTGAATGGAGGTGACATCATCGAATCTCATCATTTTTCATGCCTCTTGTCATTCGGTGCTGATGCTATATTCCCATCATTAGCCCTTGAAACCTTAAGGAGTCTGGCAGTAAAAAATCAACAAGACAAAAAACATTTTCAAAAAAATTATTGTAAGGCAATAGAAAGTGGTTTGCTCAAGATTATGTCCAAATTGGGTATCTCTACTGTCAATTCATATAAAGCTGCCAAGACATTTGAAGCACTCGGCATACATAGCGAAGTCATGGATGTTTGTTTCAAGGGGGCTGTATCCAGAATTGGGGGCATGACATTTGATATGCTCGCCAAAGAACAGCTGCACAAACATTTTCTGGCCTTTCGTTCAAATGATGAAACACTGCCTGATTCGGGAAGATACCAATGGAAGCAAAGAGGAGAGTATCATTTATTCAATCCTCTATCTGTACATCTATTACAGCACTCCACCAAAATCAATAGTTATTCTGTTTTTAAACAATATACCAAAGAAGTCAATCTTCAGTCTTCACGCGCTTGTACATTGAGGAGCCTTTTTGAATTTAAATCTGGTAATACGATCCCGCTCAACGAAGTAGAATCGGTCGAATCTATCTTAAAACGATTTGCCACAGGTGCCATGTCCTTTGGTTCTATTTCTGAAGAAGCACATACTACACTGGCTATAGCCATGAATAGAATAGGTGGTAAGAGCAACAGCGGTGAAGGTGGAGAGGATGCAAAGAGGTACAAAAAGCTGGCTAATGGTGATTCTACCAGGTCTGCCATCAAGCAGGTAGCTTCAGGCAGGTTTGGTGTGACGATAGATTATCTAAATAATGCTGACGAGATACAGATAAAAATGGCTCAGGGAGCCAAACCGGGTGAAGGTGGACAATTGCCCGGACACAAAGTGGACGCCAATATTGCCCGAATCAGGCATTCTACTCCAGGGGTAGGGTTGATTTCTCCACCACCACACCACGATATTTATAGTATAGAAGATTTGGCTCAGTTGATTTTTGACCTTAAAAATGCTAATCCCAATGCTCGTATCAGCGTAAAACTGGTGGCAAAAGCTGGTGTGGGTATCATCGCATCTGGTGTGGCAAAAGCCCATGCTGATCATATTCTTATTTCGGGTTTTGACGGGGGGACAGGAGCATCTCCCTTGAGTTCGGTGATGCATGCCGGATTGCCATGGGAGCTGGGATTGGCAGAGACCCATCAGACATTGGTTAAAAATAGATTGAGAGACAGAGTCACATTGCAGACGGACGGTCAGATAAGGACAGGCAGAGATATGGCTATTGCTACCTTGCTGGGTGCTGAAGAATGGGGCATTGCTACAGCTGCCCTTGTGGTGAGCGGATGCATTTTGATGCGCAAATGCCACCTCAACACCTGCCCTGTAGGTATAGCCACTCAAGATGAAACCCTGAGAGCTAAGTATGATGGTAAAGTTGAGCATCTGGTCAATTATTTTACCTTTTTGGCTGAAGAAATCAGAGAAATCATGGCATCGCTGGGCTTCAGAACCATCAATGAAATGGTAGGCAGATCAGATATGCTTACCTGTGATATGAGAGACAAATACTGGAAATACAAAAAACTGGATCTTTCAGCTATTTTGTACAGAGCTACGGATCAAGCCGGTCATACTCCTTATAAATCAGTCCAACAGGATCATGGCATCTCCGATGTGCTGGATAGAAAACTCATACAATATGCAGATTTGGCCATAAAGGATAGAGTCAATATCACCAGTGTGTTCCCCATAAGAAGCACTGATCGTGCAGTCGGAACGATGTTGTCGGGTAGTATTGCTAAAAAATACGGAGCTGAGGGATTGGTTGATGGATCTGTAGATTTCAGATTTAAAGGATCAGCAGGACAGAGTTTCGGAGCCTTTGGGATAAAGGGACTTCATTTTATTCTGGAAGGCGAGGCCAATGATTATTTTGGAAAAGGCTTGAGTGGCGCCACGCTTGTGATCACCCCGGACAGAGATTTTAATGGAGAGCCATCAGAAAATATTATCATAGGAAATGTGGCATTGTTTGGCGCTACTTCAGGCGAAATATTTGTGAAGGGCAGGGCAGGGCAGAGATTTGCAGTACGTAATAGCGGCGCCTCGGCTGTTGTAGAAGGCGTAGGAGACAATGCATGTGAATATATGACAGGAGGAATAGTCGCTATTTTGGGTACGGTAGGCTGCAATTTTGCGGCCGGAATGAGTGGAGGAATAGCTTATGTGTATGGACAAAAGTCTGATTTAGACAGTAAATTGAATAAAGAAATGGTGATCATAGACGATATGACTGACCATGACGAACAGACACTTAAGGAGCAATTGAGAGACCATTTCAGGTACACAGGTTCGACTACTGCTTTGGAAATCCTTACTAACTGGGAAAGCGAAAAAAATTTCTTTACGAAAGTGATACCTGTAGAATACAAAGCCATTCTGGAGTCTAAAAGCAATACTTTCAGAAAGGTAGTAACCAAAACGGTACCGGCTACCAGATACGGCTTTTAATCCCCAAACTATTTTTTTAAACACAAACACCAAGATAATGGCTGACCCAAACGGATTTTTAAAGATAGAAAGAGAAGGATTAAAAAGTAGGAGTGTCACTGAAAGGCTGAAAGATTACAATGAAATTTATATTCGGCCTGATGAAGACGTCATTGTAAATCAAGCTTCCAGATGTATGGATTGTGGTGTGCCATTTTGCAATAGCGGCTGTCCATTGGGTAATCTTATACCGGATTTTAATGATGCTGTATATCAGCAAGACTGGCACAAAGCCTTTCTTTTCCTGTCTGAAACCAATAATTTTCCAGAATTTACAGGAAGGATTTGCCCTGCTCCATGTGAAGCAGCTTGTGTATTGGGTATCCACACCTCACCAGTAACAATAGAGAATATAGAAAAACAAATCATCGAGCATGCATTTGCTCAAGGCTGGGTACAAGCCAATAATTGTAGGGTAGAATCAGGCAAGAATATTGCCGTCATCGGATCGGGACCTGCCGGATTGGCTGCTGCAGAGCAACTCAATAAGGCTGGTCACCGCATCACGGTGTTTGAAAGAAATGAAAAACCTGGGGGACTTTTAAGGTATGGTATTCCTGATTTTTAAGTTGGAGAAATGGGTGGTAGACAGGCGCATTGAGGTAATGAAAAAGGAAGGTATTTCTTTTGTGTGTAATGCTAATGTGGGCATTAATGTGGATATAAAGGAGATAGAAGCCAATCATGATGCAGTACTGCTATGCGGCGGAAGTACCATACCCAGAGATTTGCCCATAGAGGGACGAGATGCTTCGGGTGTTCATTTTGCCATGGATTTTCTGGAGCAATCCAATAAGTATGTAAATGATGGATGCCTCCAAACACCTGATATATACGTCAAAGGTAAAAAGGTGGTAGTCATAGGTGGGGGCGATACAGGAGCTGACTGTGTGGGTACTTCCAATCGGCAAGGTGCCACATCTGTTGTTCAGATCGAACTACTGTCAAAACCTGGCACGCAACGAACGGACAAAGATCCATGGCCGCTATGGCCTATGGTACTGCGTACTTCAACTTCGCATGAAGAAGGCTGTCAGCGCGAATGGTCCATTCAGACTAAACGATTTGTTAAAAATGAAACCGGCACCCTTTCTGGTCTGGAAATAGTCGAAATAGAATGGGCCTTTGATGCCAAATCAGGCAAATATGACTTTGCAGAAATCGAGGGTACAACCCAAATTATAGATTGTGATGTGGTATTTATAGCTGCCGGCTTTTTACATCCTCAAAAAGAAGGCATCATAGACCGACTTGGCATCACACTGGATAATCGGGGAAATGTAGCCACACATAACTACCAGACCAATATTCCGAATGTTTTTGCAGCGGGAGATATGCGTCGTGGACAGTCTTTGGTCGTATGGGCCATCTCCGAAGGCAGAGAGGCAGCCAGAGCAGTAGATACTTATCTTACAGGTATGATGCGCCTGGAAAGTAAGGCTATCAATGTATTGGAAATGAGTTAAGTACTTTTAAGTTTATTTTACCAATATACGATACTCAAAGGCATTGAGACTGACTGTCGACTCCAATTGCACAGTTGTATTTGTTTTTGTGTCTTTCCAACCTGAATTTTTCAGGGATGCAGGTACACTTAAGGTCTTGGTTGCAGGACGGGTATTTACAAGGACCAATACTTCATTATTTCCGGTTTTGCGTTGATACACGGCTATGTCTGCTGTGGAAAAATCTTCCGTTGTTCCGCTTCGCAGGGCTGGATTAGCTTGTCTTACAGACATCAATCTTTTGTACTCCTGTAACATATCAGGATTTGTATTCCAGTTGATAGGAGACTTACTGAAAAATGGCAATTTGACAGGGTAACCTATCTCCTGACCATTATAGATAAGCGGTACTCCACCCATCGTAATAGTCAGAGTAAAAGCCGCCAAAGATGCTGCCTTTCCGCCAAACAAGCCTATAGGAGTATCGTCCCATGCACATTCGTCATGATTGGATGTAAAACGCAGTTTATGCACATTGGCTGGTGTACCTGCATACTCTGACTGGTGGGTCAAGAAAAAACCAGCGACAGAATGGTTGTTTTTAAAGACATTTTTATTTTTGTTGAAAAAATCCCAAGCGAAATTCATTTGAAATCCTGCGTTGAAATGATCTTTTCGGGCACCTTCTGCAAGCATTATCAGACGCCTGTTGGGTATTTTGATCAGAGTATCAATAGCCTGTTTCCAGAATGTAAAAGGAACAAAATCAGCAGCATCACATCTGAATCCATCTATATTGGCGTGGAGGACCCAGTATTTCATAGCACTTATCATTTCTTTTTTCATGGTGGCATTGTCGTAATTGAGGTCTGCTACATCTTGCCAGTTAGTACCTGCAGGAGATATGATATTGCCGTTGTTGTCCTGAGTGTACCATGATTTATTTTGAATCCAGGGATTGTCCCATGATGTGTGATTAGCAGCCCAGTCCAGAATGACAGCCATTTTTCGCTGGTGAGCTTGATTTACGAGATTTCGCAGGTCATCGAGGGTACCATATTCGGGATTTACCTCTTTAAAATTTTTGATACAATATGGAGAATTGACACTTTTTACACTTCCGATGGGATGTACAGGCATTAGCCATATGACATTTACACCCAAAGCTTTGATCGAATCCAGTCTCGGTATGATACCTGTAAGATTTCCTGACACACTAAAAGCTCTCTCATTGATCTCATACATGACTATATCAGATGTCACTGGGATTTCGGCGAAAGGTGTACCATATTGTTCAGGGTCATTCTTGGTAGGGGGTTGAATGGTTTCTGTCTCAGCTTTATGGCAACCTGTGGTAAAAAGGCTGAACACAATGAAAATGAAAATGTAAACTCTGTGTGCCATTATTCGTAAATTGATTTTTGATTAAACTAAATAATTATAATCATTGGACATCCTTCTTATTTATAAACCTTTTTGTCATTAAACAGTTGTATCTTTCTGAGTCTTCTTCATCAAATTATCAAAATAAACATAAATATATGTCATCACCTACAAAAATAACTGTCAACTCCAACGGATCACTCAAGATTGAGGGAGATTTTATTATTACCGATGCCAGCGGGACAGAATACGGATTAATGGGTAGAACCACTGTGGGTATATGCCGATGTGGTCATTCTAAAAACAAGCCCTTTTGTGATGGCTCTCACAATGGTAATTTTGACCATCATGCGATTGCATTTGATCTTCCTCCAAAGAAAGTATAGGCAATCGAAAAAATATGAGGACATAGTAAGAATCCTTTGGAAAGTACTAAAAAGCTGATCTGAAAGAAGTTTTTTATATTCCTTATTTGCTTGAATATTTTAGGTAGTTTTATTCTGTTTTAAAAGGCATTTTTGGATGTATTAAAGATTATCCGAGTTTCTTTAATGACCTAATAAATGAAAATGAAAATTGAATTTATACACGCTCGATTTTTTTACTTCTAATTTCTTATCTTTGCCATCCAACATAAATAACTTTCCCCATGGCTGATAATAAAATTATTTTTGCAATGGAAGGCGTCACAAAGACCTTTCCGCCACAAAAGACTGTATTAAAAAATATATGGTTATCCTTTTTTTATGGTGCTAAAATCGGAGTGCTGGGACTCAATGGTTCTGGTAAGTCCAGTTTGCTCAAAATTATAGCAGGTCTCGATAATAATTATCAGGGCAAAGTCACCTTCGATAAAGATTATAAAATAGGATACCTCGAACAGGAACCTAACCTAGATGAGACAAAGACAGTACGGCAGATAGTAGAGGAAGGAGTGCAACACATTGTGGATATCATCAAAGCGTACGAGGACATCAATAATAAACTATGTGAACCCCTCGATGATGACGAGATGATGAAAGCCATAGAAGTACAAGGGGAGCTTATGGAAAAAATGGATCACTACGATGCGTGGAATCTGGATCATAAGTTGGAAACTGCCATGGAGTCACTCAGATGTCCTGAAGGCGAAGCAGCTATTCATTTGTGCTCCGGTGGTGAAAAGCGACGAGTAGCACTTTGCCGCCTATTATTGAGTCAGCCCGACATCTTGCTTCTGGACGAGCCTACCAACCACCTCGATGCTGAATCTGTGCTTTGGTTGGAGCAATATCTCAAAAATTTCCCCGGTACTGTGATAGCAGTGACCCACGATCGTTATTTTCTTGATAATGTGGCAGGGTGGATTCTTGAATTGGACAGGGGTGAAGGCATTCCATGGGAGGGTAATTATTCATCATGGCTGGAACAAAAGGCCAACAGGCTCGCTATGGAGGAAAAAACCGAATCCAAGCGACGCAAGACCCTGGAACGCGAACTCGAGTGGGTACGGATGGCACCCAAAGCCCGCCAGTCTAAGGGCAAAGCCCGTCTTTCAGCTTATGACAAACTACAAAACGAGGAAACAAAAGAAAAAGAAGCCAAGCTCGAACTATTTATACCTCCCGGAGACCGACTCGGAGATAAGGTCATTGATATCGAAGGTGTCACCAAAGCATACGGCAAGCGGGTTTTGATAGATAATTTTAGTTGCTCTATTCCCAAAAATGCCATCGTAGGTATTATTGGACCCAATGGAGTAGGAAAATCCACACTTTTCCGTATGATCATGGGCAAAGAAACCCCTGACAGTGGCAGCATTACATTGGGTGATACTGTCCATCTCAGTTATGTAGACCAGTCGCACGCAGATCTGAAGCCGGATCTTACAGTGATGGAGGCTGTAGGTCAGGGCATGGAACTCATAATGGTAGGCAAAACCCAGGTAAATGTCAGAGCATACCTAAGCAAATTTAATATTGCAGGGTCAGATCAGCAAAAGAAGGTGGGTGTACTCTCCGGTGGTGAGCGAAATAGGGTTCATTTGGCCATGACGCTCAAGGAAGGCGGCAATGTACTTTTGCTGGATGAACCTACCAATGATATAGATATCAATACACTGCGCGCACTGGAGGAAGCCATAGAAAACTTTGCCGGGTGTGTCTTGGTGATATCACATGACAGATGGTTTATTGACAGATTGGCTACTCATATCATGGCATTCGAGGATGATTCGCAGGTAGTGTTTTTTGAGGGTAATTTTAGCGATTATGAAAAAGCCAAGATCGAAAGGTTGGGCAATGTGACACCAAGAAGACCCAGGTTCAAAAGCCTGCTTTGATGTTTGATTGAGGTTTATCACTTGTCTTGGAAACCCCAACATATTTTTATACTAACGAAAAATATTCAATTACAGAGGTTGTACCTTAGTCACGTGTTAAAGTTTTAATATAAACAAATGACGCTTACAGATATTTGATGCTGCTATTATTTTGTTTTTTATATTTGTATATTCTTAATTAAAAATAAAATTTCGATGTTTAGACTAATTGTTTTTATTTGCATTTTTCTTCATGTCTCATGTGGGGCTAAAGAAAATTCAACGTCCATGGCCCTTTATGCAAACTAAAGATTCTTCAGGGGTAAAAACTGCCGGCTTACCAGAACAAGGAGAGATTACTGAGTTGGGTATTGTCAGGGAAGTTGAAGATTCTGGTTATCCCTTTGCTACCGTTACAATAGAATTTCCTGAGCGAAAATTTAAAGAAACTTTCACTATCAATATGGAAGAGGTGGAGCAGGCATCGATGACCAAACTGAAAAGTTATGTGGGTAAATATGTCAAATTCAGGTACACTTCAGAATTAACTTATGCCTTGCTTGATATGTATTACAACAGTAAATCGATATTTGGATCAGAGGCTGCCCCTGAAGGTGAAGGTATCAAAACGATGGAAGGTGTACTTTATGGCGCTGAAAGTGTAACCAGCGGTGACTTGCCGGGAGAAATCAGTATTTTTGCGGAAGATGGCGAAAATATATTTTCAGTATTTCATCACCGATGAGATGGTTGCTGTAAATGAAAAAAAAGTAACGGGGTTTTATGACACAAGAGTCATCCATACCATCCAAGCTATACAGCTAAGCAATTAACATTTGTGCCGGACTTTTACCGGGTAAACTATCCCTTATTGGATTATATTTAGGTTTTTATAGGGATGCCCCACTTTGACACTTATTTTGGCCCTGAAGTAGTAAGGCTATCCTTGACAATTGTTACCACTTTCAGGCTATCCTCTGATGGTTTTTTGGGTCTCAAGAATTCAGGCAGAGGCTCTGATTTAAATTTTGCGCAGTTGGTCATTTCCTTAAATCCCGGAGGCGGGTCGATAAATTTTGCCGAAATGTCAAAAATGCCGGTTTTATCTGCCTCCAGTCTTTTGATCAATTTTTCGAAGACGGGTTTTGCAGTATAGTATCCCTGGCCCACATCATCTCTCAGAAAACGGATCCACTTGTCGTCACCGCCTGTCCAGATACCCACCACTAGGTTGGGGGTAAGACCTATAAACCAGCCATCGCACTGGTCATCAGTAGTACCGGTTTTTCCTCCATTTTTTGACTTTAGGTGCATGCTAAATTCCCCACTTTCATTGTTTTGAAGCATGTCGAGCATGATGGCATTGTACAGAGGATCTACGGCTATATTGGTTTTTTGTTTTGCCCGGTACAAAATTTTGCCGTTTTTATCCCTGATGGTTTTTACAAGAATGGGTTTGCGATACTCTCCATTGTTGGCAAATGTAGCATAGGCGGCAGTAAGCTGGAGTAAGGTGATGTCTACTGCTCCTAAGCCGATAGAAGGAAGTTGTGGCACAGCGAGTCTTCCATTGGGCAGTTTTTCGTCTTTGCTTATGCCCATTTTGTCCAGTAATTCTCTGAGGGGCTCTACGGATCCTATTTCTTTGAGTAGTTTGACAGTTATAGATTTTTGAATACAGGAGTCCATGATATAAATTATACATCAGAGTGGTGTTGATTTTTGTAGCATTTTCAGGATGCCAGGGTTCTTTGTTTTTAAAATCCCCTTCTCCGGGTAATATCGAGTAGGGGATATCCTGATATTGCTGACATGGTTTGATACCTTTGTATGTCATCGCTGTGGTATAGAGGAAAGGCTTTATTGTAGAACCTATGGATCTTCTTGTGGTAATATGATCGTATTTAAAAAAGTCAAAGTCCAATCCACCGTTCCAGCATTTCACATGACCATTGTGTGGGTCTATGGCTATCAGCCCGGTTTGTAGCAGGCCAGCATGATACCTGACAGAATCCAATGGCGTCATCATGACCATTTTTACTCCTTTGCGATGATCGAAAATTTTCATGTTTACTTTGGTGGAAAAAGCTTTTTGATATGCATCCTGCAGAGACAAATAGCTGGTCTTAAGCTTTGGGAAATACTTACTTTTTTTGATGGCCTTAAGCTTTTTTTTCCTGTTTTCATCTACTCCATTCATCATCCACACATCTTCCTCATAAGCTATGATAGTGCGTATGTCGTCTTCAGACAGTTCTACAGGCAATGTAGATAAGATCGGATAGAGGTATTTTTTTTTGAGTGCCTCATATCGGGGTGATGCTTTTGCTTTTTGCTCGAGTGATGCTTTTCTTATTTTTTTTTCATTTTCGTCGGCACCATACGTCCAGGGATCTTTCCTTACCCAATCATAACCAAACCACTTCTGAATCCACTCCATATGTTCCATAGTGGCAGCTTCAGCGTGCTTTTGCATGGACAGTTGGATTGTAGATTCTATGGTAAGTCCATCCGAATAAATATCGTAGTAAGAACCATCAGATTTTTTAATATTATTTTCTTTTATCAGTGCTGCAAGGTGATTCTCCAGTGTAGCTTTAAAATATGGGACGATGGTATCGATAGTCTCTATCCTCTTATAAGCAGTAAAATCTGTTTTCAGCTCTTTGGTTTCTGTCAGATTCAGATGATTCTGCTCTTCCACTTTGGTGAGGACTTCATTTCTTCTTTTGAGCACCTGATCTGGAAAGCGGACAGGATTGTACAGACTTGGGTTTTTTAGCATCCCTATCAGCGTGGCACTTTCATCCAGGGTTAAAGTTTTCTGAGCTTTTCCGAAGTACGTCTTTGCTGCAGCATCAATGCCATGCGCACCATTGATAAATTCAAATTTGTTGAGATACATCGTCATGATATCCTCTTTACCGTACAAGTTTTCGAGCTTATAGGCTATAATCCATTCTTTAATCTTGGATTTCAAAAGGGCAAAAGATTTGTATAGTACATTCTTATGCTTTGTTTTCGGACGGGGATAGAGTTGTTTGGCAAGCTGTTGCGTGATGGTAGACCCACCACCGGATTGTTTGTCGCCAAAGATGATGGACTTTAAAAGCACTCTTCCCATTGCCCTGAAATCTATACCATTATGCTGAAAAAATAGGCTATCTTCGACAGCGAGCAAACATTGTTTGATGTGAGGATTTATTTCTTGATAAGTAATGAGACTTCTGAACTCTGACTGGTACACCCCAATGAATTTACCATCAGTGTCAAGGACTTTTGAGGCCAACTTGATATCAGGATGTTTAAGGCTTTCTTCAGAAGGTATGTCGGTCACCAAAATATAGGCAACCAGCAAAACCATCAGTAAAGCAAGCATTGCCAATGTCCTTAGACTATACTTTACAAAGAGACGCCAAAAACTTTTGTTGAGTGGTGCTGACATAAGGAACAAAGGTAAGTAATTTTCACATTCAGGCTCAAAGAAGTTGGAATACAAGCTTATCGGAAGTAAAAGATTTCTTATATAATTGATCAAAATTGTATTTAATGAAGAGGATTTATTCGTAGTTTTACATTTTGAAGGATGTTGTATTTGTTATTGTTTTTAAATGAAATATTATATGAAATGCAGAGTATCAGGTAGTTTTTTTGTTGTCATTTTGCTCACTTTAGCACTGAATGCACAACATCAAAAAATAAACATTGACAAAGACTGGAGATTTGCATTCGGGCACGCTTCCAACCCGGAAAAAGACTTTAATTACAGCATTGCAACTATTTTTTCAAAATCAGCCGGTGCTTTCAAAACGGCTATAGATCCGGTATTTGTAGATACAAGCTGGCGGAAACTGGATTTACCACACGACTGGGCTGTCGAATTGCCTTTTGTATACCACAAAAGTCCGGATGTAGACTCTCATGGCTATAAACCTGTTGGAGGACATTTTCCTGAGACGTCTATTGGGTGGTACCGCAAACATTTTATGTTGGAAAAAGCGGACAGCAGCGCACGGATTTCATTGCAGTTCGATGGTGTATTCAGAGATGCCGAGATATGGGTCAATGGTTTTATTTAGGCAATAACAAAAGTGGATATGTAGGCATACATTATGACATTACAGATTTTGTACATTTTGATAAGGAAAATATCTTGGTCGTGCGTGCTGATGCTACCCAATACGAAGGTTGGTTTTATGAAGGTGCGGGTATCTACCGACATGTTTGGCTCGAAAAAACGCATCCTGTCCACATCATACATGACGGGGTGTTTATTTATTCTAAAAAAAATGGAGATAAAGCAGATGTATATATAGAAACCAGTGTAACAAATGAATCAGTGAGTGCCACATCATTCCAGATTTCTGCTTATGTTCGTGACAGGAAGGGTAAAATGCAAGCAATTGCAAAAGATCAGACAGTCTTGTTGAATCCTTTAGAACAAAAGACAACTACACAGATCATCTCCGTGTCAAATCCTATCTTGTGGTCACTGGAAGAGCCTTATTTGTATAGAGTGCATGTGGAAATCAAACTAAATGGCAAGATCATAGATCATCAAATTGTCAAACATGGTATCAGGACCATAGAGGTAAAAACCAACGGGGTTTTTCTCAATGGCAAACATGTAAAAATAAAAAGGTGTAAACTGTCATCAGGACCATGCAGGATTGGGTAGTGCATTGCCTGATTATCTTCAGTATTACAGGATATCCTTATTAAAAAATATGGGTGCCAATGCGTACAGAACCAGTCACAATGCTCCTACACCGGAATTGCTTGACGCCTGTGACAGCCTCGGAATGCTCGTAATGGATGAGCAGCGATTACTCTTAAGCAATAATGAATACAGGGATCAGTTCGACAGATTGGTTAAAAGAGAT
This sequence comes from Saprospiraceae bacterium, assembly GCA_016714765.1. Classification (GTDB taxonomy): domain Bacteria; phylum Bacteroidota; class Bacteroidia; order Chitinophagales; family Saprospiraceae; genus OLB9. Next base: position 106,173 of record JADKCF010000011.1, read on the forward strand.
CGCAATCATGCTTCTGTTTTTATGTGGTGTATCGGCAACGAAGAATGGGTGATTCATTCAGCTGCACATGGAAAACGCATAGCTCAGACATATATTCAGTTACTCAAAAAGTTGGATCCTACCCGCACATGTACTTATGCAGCGGACCTGGCCAATATCTTTGCGGGAGTTAATTCAGTTATTCCTGTCAGAGGCTTCAATTACAGGCAATTTGCAGTAGCGGACTATCATGTGGATCATCCTGGTCAACCCATCATAGGAACAGAAATGGGCAGTACAGTAACGACACGTGGTGTATGGCAGAAAGATAGTATCAGATGTTATGTGCCGGATCAGGATATCACGGCGCCATGGTGGGCAAGTACAGCCGAAACATGGTGGAAGCTTGCGGCTGAAAATGACTATTGGCTGGGTGGTTTTGTATGGACCGGTCTTGATTACAGAGGTGAACCCACCTTTTAAATGGCCAAACATCAACTCCCACTTTGGTATCATGGATATGTGCGGCTTTCCTAAAAATATATATTATTATTATCAAAGTTGGTGGACAGATAAAGATGTTTTGCATATTTCACCCCACTGGAACTGGATGGATAAAATGGGTCAACCAATCGATGTTTGGGTCAATAGTAATGCTGACAATATAGAACTTTTTTTGAATGGCAAATCCCTCGGAAAAAAGGAAATGCCCAGAAACGGACATCTGCAGTGGAGAGTTCTTTTCGAACCCGGTAGGCTGGAAGCCATTGCCTACAAAAAGGGTAAAAAACTGGTTTCAAAGATAGAAACTACCTCTCTTCCGACAGAAGTGGTCCTGACACCATACAAAACTACAATACTTGCAGATGGCAGTGATGCTACAGTCATTAATATAAGTGTAGTGGATAGAGATGGCAGAGAGGTTCCTGATGCTGACAATATGATCAGATTTTCATTGGCGGGGGCTGGTAAAATAATAGGAGTCGGAAATGGAGACCCAAGTAGTCACGAACCTGACAAATGTGCAGATGGAGCATGGCAAAGAAGGTTGTTTAACGGCCATTGTCAGGTGATTGTGCAAGGTAGTAATAAGCCGGACATGATAAAATTTGAAGCAAGTGCTCCAGGTATGTGGAAAGGCAGTACGGATATTATTTCTGTAGATCCCGCTGAAGTAGCCATTATTACTAAGGATAATACTTATGAGTTGAAAGGAGAGGCTGCCATGCCCAGGAGTGTAGATAAAATGATAGGCGCGGATATATCATTTTTGCCTGAGTTAGAAGCAGGAGGAATGAAATTTTATGATAATGACATAGAAGGTGATGCCATTATGATACTAAAAGCGCATGGATTTAATTATGTGCGGTTGAGGGTGTTCAATGACCCATCTCACCCTAAAGGGTATGCGCCGTCAAAAGGATACTGCAACCTCGAACAGACAAAAATGATGGCCAAAAGAGTAAAGAAGGCAGGTATGAAATTGCTTCTTGATTTTCATTATAGTGACTACTGGGCAGACCCGGGAAAACAATACAAACCCGCAACCTGGGAAGGAAAATCCTTCAAGGACCTCAAAAAAGAAATGTATGATTTTACAAGAAATGTAATACTGGAACTGAAATCTCAGGGCACTACACCGGATATGGTACAGATTGGCAATGAAATCAATCATGGCATCATATGGCCGGAAGGTAATGTACAGCACCCGGACCAATTGGCCCAACTGATACAAGCAGGAACCGCAGCTGTGAAGTCTGTAGAACCAACAGTAATCATGATGCTTCATGTAGCGTTGGGTGGGCAGAATCACGAGTCAGTAAGTTTTATAGATCAGATGGTAGCCAGAGACGTGCATTTTGATGTCATAGGAGAATCTTACTACCCCAAATGGCATGGAACCCTCGACGACCTGAGAGATAATCTTACAGATCTTTCAGTCAGATACAATAAAGATATCATAGTAGTAGAATACTCCCAGCTCAAGGACGAAGTCAATAAAATCAGTTTTGAAGTACCCAACGGAAGGGGAAAGGGCAGTTGTATATGGGAGCCTCTCAGTACCTGGGAAAAAATATTTGACAGTAATGGCAAAACCAATGCATTGATTTTACGATATGACGAATATAACAAGCAGTTTATAAAATAGCCAAAATATATACACCTAAGAACGTGAAAGGTATCAGAACCTATATCCGAAGGACAAACCTGCCTGAGTAATCCAATCCGGATCTTGAGGGTCTCTCACTTTGCTCCATCCATCTGCATAATCTGAAAACAGGTAAATGAGACTAAAATCAGCACCGACATTGTATTTTTCAGAGATATTATACCTGAGTCCACCACCTATCGATATGCCTAATAAAACATTGGGAATATCCCCGTTTTTTTCTTTGAGAGTTTCCCAGGGTGTTGCAGTTGGTCCGTTAGAGCCAATTGTAGGGTTGTTGTAAAGGATTACCAAACCTCCACTTGCAAATGGCATCCATTTACGAACGAATGTTAGTTTGGATTTTTCTGCCATTGGCTCTTTCTTACTATTGAACAAAGGGGTATCCGAATATCTTGCATAATGATAATCCAGTTTTTCTCCATTCTGGTTGTAATATTTAATTCTTTTTTCCCTTCCCCACGGATACCACTCGCCACTGATACCACCGTAAATGTAAGTTGATTTGAAGTTGAGATTATCATCCAGATTCTTACGATCATCAAAATTTTTATCAGTGCCGGCTATTGATCCCCCTGATAATTTAGCAGAAACTCTAAAGTTGTTAGACACATCCAATCGATATGAAATACCAAGCGCTAATTTTGTTTCCGGAAAATACCATATATCGGTTTGTACAAGATCGCCCTGATAGTTAGAACCATACAGGTGAAAAGCTATTTCAGAATGCAAAGTTGAATCCAGATTTTGTGACTCTGAACCTACCTGTGCATTCACATTATTCAGAATAATAACAGTGACTAATAAGAGGAAAATAAAGCGCATAGTAATTATATTTAAAGTAAAATTTCATTGATTAAAGCCACAAATATATAAATAAAATTTAATATAAATTATTTTACCTCACTAGCTATTTAAAAAGTCTTGATGTCAATTCTAAAAACGAGTCTGTTTATTATATTTAATTACATATAAATTTTACTATCTTTCATAAAAATAAAAGGGATGGATTACTTAAATCGAATCATGATAGCTTTCGAACTACATGCGGTTTCTGAAATGAAGGAATGTTTTGCTAATGGTATTGACCCCAATATGACGCTGGAGGGGCAACCTCTTATCCACCAACTTATCAATATGTATTCGAGGGGGCCTAATTTTAAGGAATGCATCAGGACATTTACGGAATATGGTCTGGAAATGGAAGACAAGGTGTTGCTGGCAGTACTCCTGGATGATGAGTCTACTTTGGATACTTTATTGGCAGTCGATGCTAGTCTCATGAAAAAGCGATATACTTTTAATTGTACATTTACACCATTGTACGATGTGACGCTTCTTCATATCTGTGCAGAATACAATCATCTATCCTGTGCCAGAATCCTTGTAAAATATGGAGCAAATATAGATGCCCGTGCGGGAATGGATGAAAATGGGTTCGGTGGACATACACCTGTTTTTCATACTGTCAATCAAGATGCCAATAAAAGCCTGGACATGCTGGAATATTTAATAGAAAGTCATGCTGACCTGAGTCACACAGTGACAGGATTGATATGGGGCAAAGGCTATGAATGGGAGACGTTCATTCCTTCAGTAAATCCAATTAGTTATGCAATGATGGGACTGCTTAGACAATTTCAGAGAACAGAATCAGATATTTATCATGTAGTATCTTGCATGATGAGAGCAAGGTATAACTGTGCATACCAGCCGGGCAATATTCCAAACAAATATCTTCAGGGTTAAGTAAAAAGACCATTTAGGAGGCATTGGGGACGAGTTCATAAGTATCAAGCAAATTAAAGTCCAGGATGGTTATGTTGGCATCTTTGTCCGGACCATACATAATTTTAAATTTGGCTTGTGCAATAAATTCTGTGTTGAGGTAAGAAGTTCGGTGTATAACAGCATTGGAGTATGCTTCATCAAAACCTTTGATAAATACCAGTAGCTCCATCGGTGTATTTAATATTTCTTGATCAGATAGCCCGTACAAAGGGCTTTTTTCATCGAGTGGATGAACGACGGTCCAGCTTAGTATCAGCATGTTGATTTTATTTATTTGAGTATCCAGAGGGTAGAATTTATTTTTCCATTCTCCATTTTCTTCTTCTTTTACCGCCAGTGTTAGTTTTACTTCTACTTCAGAAAGATAGTTGTTTTTAAAAGGCGCCAACCTGAACATCAAGGCTTTTCCGTCTCTGAAGGGCGTTATAAGGGTGTTTTTACTAAATCTGATGTGCGCATTTGGTTTGGAAAAACGGCCATAAAACAATCCTGTCGCAAGTGCAAAACTCAGCAGCCCTAAAAATGCTTCGAATGTTGCTACAAAACTGGTCAGCATACCAACAGGGCTGATTCGGCCATATCCCACCGTAGTAAATGTCTGAGTAGAAAAGAAAAACATATCCATAAATTTTTCGAATGGGGCACCAGAAGAGATACCTGCCAGGTGATCTATTCCGATAAACGCATAAATTGCAGTAAAAACTAAATTTATGAGTATAAAACATAAAAGATCAATAACAGAAATGGACCGTTGGACATATTGATCAGGGTATGATACCAGCTCCGTGACTCTGATAGGCTTAGACCCTTCTTTCTGATATTAGGTAAACCATTTTTGTCATAGTATCTGCCGATATTGTCTCTGCTATATGATCCAAAACCAGTAGCTTCATCCGCTTTCAGTATTTTATTGAGCCGTGTAATCATGGTTATATTTTGGTAATTGCGGAAAATGTCTTTTGTTAATATTCTGGTATAAACCTGCTTATTTGTTCGGATGTTTTAGCTAAAGGAATATTCCTAGTTTCAAAGACATTTCGGGATTTAAAAATGGTAAATTATATATCTTATCTACTACCTTGATATTTTTATCGCCGGCTACATTGAGACTGATTCCGGCCCAGGGCGATATATAGAAGTTTTTATACACAAAAAAATGATGACCTATACTGCCATTGACCAATATATTTGTGAATGAAGTTGGATTGGTTTTAAATTCGGAAGAGGCAATCCTGCCATTCCATAAAACGGGCCCTCCACTTACCCACCAACCTTTCCACCCCTCGTATAAAAATCTGTCCACAACTAAGGCGTAGGCTGTAATGTGATGGTTGCTGAATCCTTTTTTCGTAGACCAGTCTGGTTTGTACACATCAGCTGTGAGTATTCTGCTTCTCCATTTTCCACGCCCTACCCATAATGCTCCGAAATATCCACCAGTAATATAAGGTAAAACATCTGCTTCTATCCCGATATTCCATGTAGGAGCTTGCTTTTGGGCAATACACATTGGTCCTCCTGAAATACCCAAAAGGAGAAAGCCTATGGTAAATATTTGTAAGCGAATTTTTCTGGAAATCATTGTGTTTTAAATTTGATTAAGATTAAGTATCGATACATTCTGGAAGTTTTTATTCTCCATCTATTGAATAATTCCCAGCTTTATATTTCTATTCTCATCCACGCTACCCAGACCCCTGAAGGGTAGAGCAGCGGGCATGTTTGCTTAAATTTTTTAGTAAAGATAATATAAGGTCCATTCAGATTAAACATTTGAATAGTGTAAAATTATATTACCCTATGAAAGTAGCCCTTCCTGACGTTTATAATATTAGATCAAAAAGTAGGGTTGCTTTTCTGAAAGTGGTAATAATTCTATGTTTTATCTTATTACTGTCAAATCACCTGATATTATTTTGATTCCTGATATGGTTTCGTAATGTATAGAATATACAAATACGCCGGGTACCACATCTTCATTGTTAAATTTTCCGTTCCAGCCTTCGGAGGGTAAATTGGGTGCAAAGTTTTCCTTCTGAAACACAAGATTGCCCCATCTGTCATAAATACTCATTTTTTTAATACTCAAAATATTCCCATACAATGTGAAAAATTTGTTATCATTTCCGGAGGTATTTATGATGTTGGGTACAGTAATGACTGTATTGTCCTTTACTCTTATTTCTATATTTAGTGTTTCTGAACAACCGTAAATATCTATTACAGTCACCTGATAAATAATATTCTGACGGGCTGTTACAGTTGTTGTCAAACATGTATCACATGATAGGTTTTCAGAGGGCACCCAGGTTACAGATGCGATATCTGCAGTATCCAGACTAGTGATGATACTCAGTATTTGGGTCTGTCCCAGTAATAATTCTATGGGAGATAAAGAAGACACTTCAAAAACATTACCTTGCTTAATGGTGAAGCTGGTATCTGTTTTACAGTTGTTTTTATCTATGATCTCAAGATTATATACACCGGGACTCAGATTTGTAAGTGGTGCATTCTTTAGACCATTGAGCGTATAATACGTCGGCTCTTCACCACCTTTAATTTCACTTATGGTGGCCATGCCATCTTTTTCATTCAGACAGGTTTCATCTTCAGCCTGGAATATCACTGCAGTGGGATAATTATTGTTCAAGCTGATATTTACCTGATCGGTGGACTTACATCCTGTGGAAGGGTAGGTGACTTCTACTTGATATGTTCCTGCGTCGGTAGTGGCCAGCTCAGATTTAGTATTACTTCCTGCAATATTGCCGTCTACTGTGGTCCACAAAATAAGAGGGGTTTCTGTTGGGTTTAAGATAGTGACAGTCAAATTTGCATCTTTTTTACCACAGTTTAAAATCAAATCATCAGAGACAGATATGGACGGGAAGTTACCGGTTTTAGTGACTATGATAGTATCCTTGTTGCTGCAACCATTCAGGGTATCTGTGAGAACAACATAATACGTACCCTCATTATTTACAGTCAGTGTATTGCCGTTTTGATCCGGTATTTGTTGGTTGTTTACATCAAACCAGCTATAAATCAGATTGGGTCCTGAAGGCGAATTTTCGGCGCTTATGACTGTTTTATTGGTTTCGCAAGTGATTTCTTTGACTGGGCTGATAACCAGGATAGGATATTCCTGAATATTTATTATTTCAAGTTGGGCTATATTCTCACATCCTGAAATCGTATCAATGGCGGTCATAGTGACTATTCCTACTTTATTTATGGAAATCTCAGGTTGGTTCAGAAATACATTCTCTCCGAATTGCCAATTAAATATCACATCTATTTCAGGTTGGCCGTATAATCTGATGGTTGCAATCTTACAATTGAGCAGGTTACCCGGATCAGCAAAGATAATAGCATCGGGTTTGGATCTATTATCTATTACTTCGACTTCATCTTTACCGGAAGAGCAATTGGTGGTGGTATTGATGACTTCAAAATAATAAAAGCCGGGTTCTGAAACATTGACATTCAGTCCGGTTCCTATTTCATTGCCTGCAGCATTTGTCCAGATATATTTGACATTATTCGTTAAATTGGTAGTTCCTGTTAATTGGACATTAGTGATTTTACAAGTTATTTCCTGGTCTGGCCCTGCATTGGCAATAGGTAAACTACTATCTTTGGTGACCTGAACAGAATCTTTCAGAGTACATTGATCACTAAACAAGGCAGTGACATAATACTGACCAGGAGTGGAGGTAGTGACCGAAATACCGGTCTTGACAAATCCATTAGGGCCAGTCCAGGTGTAAATGGCAATCATATCAGAGGTGGCGCTTAGTGTTGCGGTATTTTGCGAACAGGTAAGTGTGATATTTTGCCCGGCATCCAGAGTGTGATTACAGCTGGAACACGATGGTTTAGACACAACAAAAGTCTGTTTACATCCTGAATTGATACCATCATATACATTGAGAGTAATATTGTTACCGTCTGCTTTCAGATTGCTGATGGTCACTTGCTGACCATATGTAAATGGACCGAATATTTTTACTCCGTCAGTTACATAATAAAAATTGGCTGATCCACTGACCAACTTGACTGTAAATGAGATTGAAAAAATATCATCATTGTCATTGCTTCCAGTACCATTATCGTTACAAGGCCCAATATTTAATCCCAGCACTTCCAGGACACATGGTTCACTGCAGACTGCAGGAGGAGTGACTATAATCGGGGAGGTACACAACGCATTGGCACCATCACTTATGGTTGCATTATACACTCCCGCAGCGATACTGAAAGGCCCAAGCTTGTAGGAGGTATTGTATTGCCGTGGGGTAATATCACCTGATAACAGCCATGTGGCTGAAACATTGGACCCAATGACTTTGATATCAAAAGTAAATCGATCATCAGTAGGGTCATTGATAGTACCATTGTCATTACATAAAATATTGGAAATGGTCTTGGTAATCAAACAGCTGGACGAACATGAAATCAATGCATTGATCGGAACATTCAAAACACACTGCAGATCTTCATTATCCCTAAGAATTACTATAGGTATAGATCCGTCAGCATTAAGTTTGATAGCAACAGTGGTATTGTAACTGTAATTGCCAACGATGACACCGTCTACCAGTACATTAAATGTATTATTGGCACTTCCGTTGAGCGCACTGGCTTTAAAAGTAAGGGTGTAGTAATCATCTGTTGCGTCTGCTGCTGTGTTGTTATTATTGCAGGTAAGCGAAAAATCAGTGTAGCTTATTTTGCAATCCGTAGAACAAGGTGTCAGGTTATTTACCACTTTTGACGTCTTACATCCTAAAACAAGATCTTTAAACTCCAATAATCCATTGACACCATTGGCGCTAAGGGTTATGTTATTTAGTATATTATAATTATAGGTACCTTTCGAAATACCATTAAAAAATACTTCAAATTTATTGGTGGCAGATGTCGTATTTGTCACTATAAAAGAAATATCATAATAGTCATCTGTAGACAAACTGCTGGTACCATTATTGTTGCAAATGATAGAAAACGTGGTTAATTCCAGGATTTGACCCGGTTGAATAGTAGCAACACTTGTGTTTATACAATCAAATGCATTTTTTACCGAAACAGTATAATCTTTTGGTGACAGATCATTAAAAGAAGTATTGCTGCTGTATGGTAAATTGTCGAGTTGGTACAAGTTCTGTCCTGCAGCCATTACTGTAATACTACCATCTTTGGAACCCAGGCAACTTTCATTAGTAATATTCAGGGTGAATGAAGGTGGACTTACTGCCGTTAATTTTACTGTACCTGTCGAAATACAATTATTAGAATTTTTGACAGAAGAGTAGATCGTTTGATTCAGTGCAGTATTTGTAAAAGGACTACTTATTGGATTGGTTGAAGACTGGGCATCGCTTTGCGTCAGGTGGAAAGTAATCTGATTGGACCCGGTAGCACTGATCTGAGATTTTATCCCATCAATGTCAAAAGAAGTAAATCCATCCATGTTATTATCACATGAGTTGACTTCCACATTTTGTGCTCCAGGTAGTCCTACTATTTCTATCGTGACAGGTGTTTTTATACTGCTTTTACAATTTGTAACGGGGTCAAAAGCTTCTGCATAATAAGTAAAAATGCCTGTCATGTCTGTGGAAGGAATATAACTGAGCGTATTGGCTGCCAATAAAGTACCTCCCGTCTGAGCTGAGTACCAGTTTGTGCTGAGGCCGGCTGTCGTGGTGACTGTAAGGCTCACATTTTGTGTATTCAAGCATGTCAATAGATCTCCCCCTGACACTGGCTGACTGATATTTGGACAATTACAGTTCGGTGGAGAGATTTGACTTGTTTCAGCTGCACAACTTGCATTTAGGCTTGTAAATACGATGCTTACTGTTTGACTGATTGGAATATTACTGATAGTATATGTATTGCCTGCACCTGGGGTTACTGTCCCGAAATTAGAAGTGACACTATACCCGACAGATGTGAGACTGACAGTATAGGATTGGAAGTCTGGAGAGCAGCTTACAGAGGAAACAGCATAAGTGCCGGGGTTTTGAAGATTCAGCTGAACAAATGCAGTGTCATTAGGACAACCACTTAGTCCCTCTACTACGTACTGGAAAATGTATACACCAGGATCGGCACTCCCGAAGTTGACCGCACCAGGATTGCTGATATTGATGTTTGCTGTTCCGGTATAATACCAGTCACCCCCAGGGTTGTAGGTACCAGACAGGTAAGACCACAAATTGACAGGTGAGTTGTCTATACACTCATTACCATTGAGACCTGTTCCGGCATTGACCTGATCATTGATGATAAGACTAAATACTGCTTCATCACTACAACCTGCTGAATTGGTAGCTTTGATGATGTAAATCAACTGACCTGCGTTGGCAATAATAATAGGTGATGATAGTTTATTGGCATTGGTTGCAGGAGACCCGGTATGATATGTGATTACATTATTGGTATTATTGTTTAGGTCTGTCACAATGATGGAGGAAAGATTAAAACTCTGCCCTGCACAAATCTGTACACTACCTGGATTGATTATTATATTCGGTGTACTGATTGTACTCACTGTTTGTTCGGCTGTAATCACTTGATTATTACAGGGGTTAACAAAACTCCAGGTATATACCTGTGAACTTCCAAAGTCTTGAATGACAGCTGCGGATATCCCGGACACGCTACAAGAGCCTGAAAGACCATTTGAATAGTAAAGTTCGACGGGTGCATCAAAGGTGGTAACACCGCAAGGCAAAACAATATCCACTGGCACATCCTGAAAAGCTGGCGTTCCACCTGCTGGTAATACAGTTATATTTTGATTATGAACGATAGACCGGCCACATTGATCTGTAAATTGCCATGTATACTGTATTAACCCTCCACATGCATCAAAATTTCCTGTCACAAGGGCTGGTGCTGACCCACTGATCAAACAAGCACCATTTGCATTGTTGGTGTAGGTCAAGGATGGAATTTGTGTGGGAACAAGATTACAGGTCAAAGTAAGATTGGCAGGAGGCAGATTGGTGAATACTGCGGCAGGCGCAGGTAATATGGTGATATTTTGTGTATGTGATAAGTTATTGCCACATGCATCCTGACCGGTCCAGACTATTGTAGCAATTCCCCCACATATGGGATCAGGTTGAGTCAACTGTCCCTGAATACTTCCGTTTAATAAACACGAACCAGACAGCGCATTCGAATAATTCAGAGGAATCTGGTAGGCTGACAAATCGTTGCATGAAACAGTGATATCCTGTGGTAATGTACCCGTTAAGGTCGGTGCTGCAGCCGGCAAAACTACAATGATCTGATTATATAATATAGGTCTGTTACAAGCATCTGTTCCAGTCCAGTTGATATTTATATTTCCTCCGCATGGACTGTAGTTGGGTGTAATAACAGGCGAGAGTGTACCCATACTAATACAAGCTGAATTATTGGAATAACTTATGTTTGGTGCAGTAAAAGTTAATGCCTCCTGACAGGTAAGAGGCACTGAATATACAGGAGGATTGATGAGTTGTACTTCGGGTGGTGGTAATACAGTGAGTATCTGAGTA
>JADKCF010000012.1 GCA_016714765.1 Saprospiraceae bacterium
ATTACTGGAATCAGTAAATGAAGCCAACAATGTCATATTGGCCGCAGAAAAATTTGTCATACAGAACAAAGAAATCTTATCGGCACAGGAGGCAGAAGATACCATCGCTCTGACACAAAAACTGAAAAAATCAGTAAAAACAGGCACTAAAGATGAGATAGAGGAATCCATGCAAATATTAAATGAGTACACCACACCTCTAGCACACAAGGCCCTGGATATCCATATAGGAAAAGCATTAAAAGGAGAAAAACTATAGAGATTCACCATTCCAAAGAGCTGAATTCTTTCAAAATAATAGTTGAAATAAATTTGCTTAAAAATAATATATCATTACTTTTGTATCAAACAATAGACGATGTTTGATACTTTTTTTACTTATACCGGACAATTTACAAATTACAGTTGGGAGCATGGCATTTGTTTTGTGCTGACTATAATATTTATCAGTTATGTGCTGTATGCCGGTAAAAATGTATGGTCTGATGAGAAAAAAAGACAGTATATCACATGGATTTGTGCCTTTGGAGCGATGACTCAGCTGTTTAAAGTTATCGTCAAACATCAGACAGGCATATTTGACCACACCAATGATGTTCCCCTACACCTTTGTAATTTGATGACCCTGGTTATGCCATTTATAATGTGGTACAAATCGAGGATCCTATGGGCAATTACCTTCTTTTGGATCATGGCAGGATGTGCACAGTCTATTATCACACCTACACTTACCGAGACACTCCCGCATTATGAAGCAATCCGGTATTGGGCTGTGCATGGTGTTATCATTTTGGGAGCCTTATATGGATGGTATGTGTATGGCTACCAATTGACTTGGAAAGATGCAGTTGCTTCTGTCTTCAGTCTCAATGCATTGGCTGCCGTCATCTACCCTATCAATCTTTTCCTGGGTTCGAATTATATGTATCTGAATGCCAAACCACCGGGCAAAACCTTCTATGACCTGCTGGGTCCCTGGCCTGATTACATTCTATCGCTGGAGTTCGCTCTTTTAATATTTTTCAGCATCATCCTGATTCCTTTCTACTGGGGTAAAATAAAACCAGTTTTGAAATTGACGTGATAAAAGAAAATTAGAAACATATAATATTTTTTCATACTAATAACTACCTTTGCATTAACTCAATATACATATAAAAAGTTATGGCAAAGAAAACCTCACCGAATAGTCAAAAGAAATCCGGAAGTACTGACATTTCTGTTAAAAACATATCTTCAACAACCATCATTCCTGCTTTGCCCTGGAAACCCGGCCTTATAGCTGTATTGGTGACTTTCCTTTGTTTTACGACGGCCATCAACAATAAATTTGTCAACTGGGACGATGATCGCAATTTTTATGAAAATCCATTAGTTCAGAACATTTCAAAAGAAAATTTTTGGAAAAACTCCAAAGAAATCTTCCAGTCACAAGTGATAGGTAATTACAATCCACTGACAATCTGGACATTTGCTGTAGAAAAAAGGCTATTTGATTTTGACAAGCCCATGTACTGGCACCTTAATAATATATTACTACACCTTATTTGTGTATTTCTGGTTTTTCGCATAGCAGTATTATTGGGCATAGGCTGGCGAGGGGCACTGTTTACGGCGCTACTCTTTGGCATTCATCCTATGAGGGTTGAGTCTGTAGCATGGGTGACAGAGAGAAAAGATGTATTATTCGGTGTGTTTTACCTGGGAGCATTAATACAATATATCAAGTACAAAAAAGATGCTAAAAACAGCAGGTTTGTTTGGATGATCCTTCTTTTTGTGCTTTCATTGTTTTCAAAAATACAGGCTGTTTCATTACCATTAAGTATGATGGCTATAGATTACCTGACCGACCAAAAATGGGAATGGAAGTCTATCCTTAACAAGATACCCTTTTTTGCATTATCTATCTTATTTGGTGTGTATGGCATCTTTAAGCTAAAAGAATTTGGCTCATTAGCCAGTGTGGAAGATACCACCAACTTCAGTTTTTCCAGAGATTATTCGTAGGCGGATTCAGTTTTATTATTTATCTGATCAAACTCATCATTCCTTTCAGGATGTCACCGCTTTATCCTTACCCCAATCACTTTCCATGGTATTTTTATCCTTCTATCTTGATTGCCCCAATAATATTATATGTACTTTATGTAACTTATAAAAAAGAGCAAAAAATGCTTTTTTTCGGGTTGGTTTTTTTTATAGTCAATATTGTCTTTTTGCTTCAGATACTTGGAGCTGGACAAGGATATCTGGCCGACAGATTTACATATATAGCTTATCTTGGCTTCTTTCTAATCTTGGGGTATTATCTGGACAAATGGCTCAAAGACTATGCTACTAAATCTAATCTGATACTTGGAGTAAGTGGTGTATATCTGGGAATTTTTGGTATCATGACGCTGCAGCAAAACAAAATATGGGAAAACAGCGCAACTTTATGGACCCATGTCTTAAAATACTATAAAGCCACCACACTCCCATATGGCAACCGAGCCAACTATTATAGAGATAACAGGATGTATAAAGAAGCCCTTGCTGACTACAATACCACTATAAATATGAAAGACAATCAACCACAGGCTTACAACAGTAGGGCAAGATTATATTTTGATCTGGCAAAAGGTCGGGACACACTTATTTTAGCTCTCAATGATTACAACAAAGCTATTCAGTACGACCCGAAAGACGGTGAATTCAGGGTCAACAGAGGGGCAACCTATGCACGCCTGGGAGATATCCAGAAAGCCATTGAAGACTTTAATGAAGGCCTCAAATTAAAACCAGATCATGCAGTTGGATACCTAAACAGGTCTATTATGTACCAAAATACAGGTCAGATAGATCTTGCTTTAAAAGATATAGAATCCTACCTGAAAATCAATCCATATAATGCTGATTTATGGTATGAAAAAGGCAGAGCCCTCAATCTTCTGGAACGGCCGCAGGAAGCTATACCCGCATACACTGAAGCTTTGAAATACAAAAGCAACAATGCAGGCCTTTACTATTATGAACGCTCCAAAACATTTGCCAAATTGGGTAAAATGAATGAAGCAAAAGCAGATTTACAGCAGGCTATACAATTTAATTTCAACGGTATAGACCCTTTGTATAAACAACAATTGGGTATATAAAAATGGTGACAAACATTAAAAGATTGTACCACAATCTGCCTTTGGACGAAAAAGCAAACTTTGTCACCCACGGTGTAGGTTTACTGCTGGCATTGATATTTCTGCCTTTTTTATTATCTTCAGAAAGTGACCTTCTGAAATTTAAAGGCCTGTGTGTTTTTGCATTCGGCATGGTATTTATGTTTTTGTCATCCACATGTTATCACCTTGCCAATAAAGAAATACGTAAAAACAGATGGCAGCTTGTGGATCATATTTCTATATTTATGCTTATCGGAGGGACTTACACGCCATTTATTCTGTATTATTATAATACGCCTGAAGGCATGAACTTCCTGCTTTTACACTGGCTCATCATTGCTACAGGAGTAGCCTTCAAGCTAATTTTCAAAACAAATATGAAATAGTCTCCCTGCTGCTTTATCTCGTCCTGGGTTGGATGGTTGTTTTTATTTTTGATGAGATATCTCGTGGCATGAGTGGCCCTGTGTTATATTTATTAATAGCAGGAGGTCTGAGCTATACTATAGGCGTGTATTTTTATGTAAAACTAGACTTGCATGGCATCATGCTATATGGCATATTTTTGTTATTTTAGGTTGTACAGGCCATTTTATTGCATTATTGCTTTCATAGATATTGTAAAATATCATTATATTTGCGGTTCTTTGTAAAATACAATTGATTATATATGTTATTCCATTTAATTACCATGCCGGATTTCGGAAGCACTTCAGTTTGGCTAAGCCTTTTTACCTTAACATTTCTTGAAATCGTATTAGGGGTAGACAATATTATTTTTATTTCGATCACATCGAGCAAGCTGCCCAAAGAGTTACAGAAAAAAGCCACAAACATTGGTCTCGTTCTCGCTATGGTGATGAGAATTGTTTTATTGCTTGGTATCTCGGTATTGATAGCCATGAAAGAGCCCTGGATAAACATTCACCCGTCACTTGTGGAAGCAGGATTTTCAGGACAAAGCATAATACTCATCATAGGTGGTATCTTCTTGTTGTATAAAAGTGTAACTGAAATCCACCATAAACTCGAAGGTGAAATCCACGACGTCAAAGATGGGGTAAAAAATAAAATTTCACTGTCATCAGCAGTAATTCAAATCACCATTATCAACATTGTCTTTTCGTTTGACTCTATTTTGACAGCTGTGGGTATGACCAATGGAATAGTAGGCGCTTTGCTAATCATGATCATAGCAGTGGTGATTTCAGTACTCATCATGATGTCATTTGCGGTCCCGGTAGGCCGTTTTGTAAATGAGCACCCCACTATTCAGATGTTGGGACTGGCATTTCTGATACTCATAGGTTTTATGCTGATCATAGAAGGGGGCCATCTGGCGCACCTGAGTATCATGGGTGGAGAAATTGGAGCTGTTCCTAAAGGTTATTTGTATTTTGCTATTGCTTTCTCATTGCTGGTAGAGTTTTTGAATATCAGACTCCGCAAGAAAACCAAACCTGTAGAACTCCACTCTTACGGTGAAGAAGCCAAAGACCGAGGATTGTTGAATGAAAATTAAAAAAAGGATGGTGAAGACATTTTGCTGGAGTTTAATGGCTGCAGCATTAACCATGATTTCTTGTCGAAACGAGGAGGTGCCTTATTACAAGATGTCAGGTCCCACCATGGGTACCAAGTACAATATCACAGCACAATATGCAGACCCAACGGGCCTCCAGACATCCATCGATCCTATACTCGCAGATTTTAATCTATCTATGTCTGCTTATATCGATACCAGTACCCTGAGTTATTTTAACCAGGCGGATAGTGTATTTTGCTTCGACCCTACCAAAGACAAGTACTTCGAGCCTATTTTCAATAAATCCAAGGAAGTGTACATCAAATCCGGAGGCGCTTTCAATCCAGCGATAGCACCTTTGGTCAATTATTATGGATTTGGATATAAGGAAAAAAAGAAACTCAAAGATTTGGATACCATCTTAGTAAAAGAATTGTTGAAACTGGTAGTTTTTGATTCTATCCTACTCAATAAAACCAGTAACGGACAAATCTGCATCACAAAAACCAATAAAAAAATGATGCTGGATTTCAATTCATTAAGTCCCGGATATGCGGTGGATGTTCTGACAAGTTATTTCCAGCAGAAGAACATTAAAAACTTCTTGATCGATGTCGGTGGTGAGATCAGATCTTTAGGTGTAAATCAAAGCGCAAAAGAATGGGTAATTGGTATTAATAAACCCAGAGAAGGGGCAAAAGAGACAGAAATAGAACTCCCTTTGATGATTTCCAATAAATCCCTGGCCACCAGTGGCAACTATAGAAATGCTTACGAATCAAAAGGACAGAAATTTGCTCACATTATCAATCCGATTACTGGCATGAGCCAGCCTTCAGATATATTGAGTGCCACCGTTATCGCAGACGATTGTATCTCAGCTGATGCCTATGCCACTGCATTTATGGTTTTGGGACTTGAAAAATCTCTCAAACTGGTAGAACAATTGCCAGGAATCGATGCGTGTTTTATATACGATAATGAAGGAGATGGCATTTTTGAGTTCAAAATAAGTGTGGGGTTTTCAAAGTATTATTTGCATAACGAACAAAATAAATAAATGCGTGATTTAACTATTCAGCTTGAAAAAGATCTGATTTTTTTTGGTATAGAATCTACAGGACTCAATGTACTGAAAGACAGAATACTCCAAATTGCCTTAATCAAATATTCCAAAGATAAACCGGAACCACAGGAGCTTTTCATGCTAATCAATCCAGGCATTCCTATTTCGGAAGAAGCTTTTGCAGTCCATGGTATCAGCAATGATATGATCAGAAATAAACCTACTTTCGCTCAGGTGGGTAAAGAAATCTTCGAATTCATAGGCAACGCTGATCTGGCCGGATACAATTCTGATCGTTTTGACATCCCTATGCTGATGGAAGAGTTGCACCGGATAGGTTACGAACTGGATATTTCCAAAAGAAGACTGATAGATGTGCAAAAGATTTTTTATAAGATGGAGCCTCGGACACTAAAAGCGGCATACAGGCTGTATTGTAATGGTGATTTGTCAGATGCACATGATGCACTCGCAGATGCACGCGCGACAGTCGACGTTTTTAAAGGACAATTACTAAGATACGAAAATGTTGACTGGATAGATGGAGATGGATTTGTTCATCCTGCTCCTATCAAAAATGATATAGAAGCCATTGCCACCTTTATCAGAGACGATTCTGCATTGGACGTGACACAGAGATTGAAATATAATGCTAAAGGGGAAGTCGTTTTTAATTTTGGCAAATATGCTGGTCATGTGGTAGCTCAGGTTTTCAGGTCGGAGCCTAACTACTATCACTGGATTATGGAAAAAGATTTTTCTGCTCAAGTCAAACAGATTGTAAAGAAAATATTCGATGAAATGAAAAAAACCTGATATGACTGTATCCCGGGTTATATTAATATTAGGTTGTATGTGGCTGGCCTCCTGCTATACCAGGAAGGAAGGATGCCTGGACAATCTGGCTAACAACTATGATGTTACAGCAGATGATGCTTGCGTTACTTGCTGTAAATTCCCCGCATTAAAATTACAAATCAAACATTTTTTAGGAGATAGTATTTATAGAAGCAACGACACGCTTATCAATGATAATGGGCAAAAATACATCATAGAAGATGTGAGATACTATCTTTCAGAATTTAGTTTATTTCAGTCAGACTCCGTTTATCATATCAGAGAGAAAATCAAAACGACTGACAATCTGATTATTATTGACAATGATATGAAAATCATGAGAAGCGCAGATGCCAGCATCGATATAGGCACGGTCAGTGGTTATGGCAGATTTGATAGTCTGAAGTTTAATCTTGGGTTGTCAACAGTGATAACCAATAACAGCTTCGGTAATCTGGATGCAGCCCATGTACTCCTGACCAACAATAAACTAAAAGATGGAAATGGAAATACGGCTTACCTAACACTAAGGTACAAAAGACTTACTTCTGTAAAAGATTCTTCCATTACTCAGACCATTTATGTCACACAGCGGCCTCAGATCCCAACCCTCGTCAAAGATACTGTCGTCAATACAGTCAAAGGTAGTGCAATCGTTTATCCTATCAAGGCTGACTACAAGGTACTGCTTCAAAATCTGGATTTGACTTTGAAACCAGACTCACTAGGCAAATTGTTGTCGGCCAACTTAAAAAATATGATCATTGTCAAATGATGGTTTTGCTAAAAAAAATACATTCATTTCAGAAATAATTACGGCAAACGCAGGAAATGCGCTAGAAGTTGCTTATAATCTGTAAATGATAAAATTTGCAGCAAAAGCAAAAATAATGAAAACCATCAGCCCGCTATTTTGTTTATAGTAAATAAATTCTACTCTGTTTGAGAACATTTATATTTATTTTAGCAGTAGTTGGTATGACTTTATTGTTGTACAGTTGTGACGTTGATGAGAATACATCAGGAGACCTGACTAATATACCTTATGTTCCGGAAAACTACAAGCTGGATTTGCCTGCTCATTTTCCTACTATCAATACTCCTCCTGACAATCCGCTCACCAAACAGGGTGTTCTATTGGGCCGGCATCTGTTTTACGACCCTATTCTCTCTGCCGACAGCACTATGTCGTGCGCCTCTTGTCACCTACCTGAGTTCAGTTTTACAGATGCAAAAGCTTTCAGCACCGGTATAGATAATATTGCAGGCAAAAGGAGTTCGATGAGTCTTATCAATATTGGTTTTGTACAGTCTGGATTGTTTTGGGACGGCAGAACCAAGACGCTCGAAGAACAAGCATTACTTCCTGTCGAAGACCCTATAGAATTGCACCATACATGGCCCGAAGTAATGACCAAACTTAAAGTCCACCCTAAATATCCAAAATTGTTTAGGGAAGCTTTCGGCATTGGTAATACTTCTGAAATGACAAAAGAGCTGGCTGCAAAAGCCATTGCACAATTTGAGCGAATCATTATTTCCAAAGACTCTAAATTTGACAAAGTGCAGGAGGGAAAAGCTATTTATACTGACATCGAACTAATAGGTTATGGTTTATATTTTGATATAGACCCTGATCTACCCGATATGGAATGTGGTCATTGTCACAATGCGCCGCTTGCTACGTCTGATGATTTTTTCAATAATGGACTTAATGCTTCCAATACACTGGATGACTTTCCAGATTTGGGCAGAGGTAAGGTCACAGGTTCTAAATCTGACAATGGCAAATTTAAGGCTCCAACACTGAGAAATATAAAATATTCTGCCCCATATATGCATGACGGCAGATTCAATACTCTGGATGAGGTCATAGCACATTATAAATCAGGAGGCAAAAAATCACCTAACAAAGATCCGTTATTGCATCCACTGGAAGTAAGTCCATTCCATATCACAGCTCTGAAAGCATTTATTGAAACATTCAATGATACCACTTTTTATAAGAATCCTGATTTAAAAAATCCTTTTAAGTGATATGTTCAGACATTACTTAAGAATCAAAAAAACAATTCCTGAGCCAAACGGTAGGTATTGGCATGTGCTTCGATGATATCAGTAAGCCTGGGCGAATAACCACCACCCATACTGACTGCAATAGGGATTTGATTTTTTTTTGCCATTTGAAGTACATAACGATCCCTGTCCTTACAGCCTTCCAAGGTCATACTTAACCGACCAAGTTTGTCTGAATCCAGGACATCTACCCCCGACAGATAAAAAATAAAATCAGGCATGTGGTGGTCCAGCAATTTTGGTAGTGCCTCCTTAAGTATATGCAGATATGCAGTATCCTGAAGTCCATCCGGTAGACCGATATCCAGATCAGAATTTTCCTTGCGGGTAGGATAATTTTTTTCTCCATGCATAGAAAAAGTAAATACCCTCGAATCATTTTCAAATATTTTGGCTGTACCGTTGCCCTGATGAACATCCAGGTCTATGATGAGGATGCGACTCACCAGACGATGATGAAGCAGAAGATTAGCAGCAATGGCGATATCATTAAAAACACAAAACCCTTCGCCCCTATCAGCAAATGAATGATGTGTGCCGCCTGCTATATTCATCCCAATACCATGCTCAAAAGCAAATTTAGCAGCCAAATAAGTTCCATTGGCTATATGTTTGCCTCTGGAGACCAATTGATTTGTCATCGGGAAACCAATATTCCTGATTTCTTTGGGACTAAGTGCCTGGTTGTTGAGCTTCAGAAGATAATCTCTGTGATGGGTAAGGATAATATCTTCATCCTGCATGGGTTCCGGTTCGAAAAAATTTTCATGACTGACAGTGCCTTCGTATAAAAGCTGTTGTGGCAAAAGTTCATATTTCACCATAGGGAACCTGTGACCTTCCGGCAGATTATACTTATATGTCGGAGACCAGGCTATCTTCAGCATTTACTTTATCTGATCAGTGTGACACTGCCTGAATATGAATCAGTGGTGGATTTACCTTCTAATTGCAGTTCAATCAGAAACACAAATACTCCCGGCACTACTTCTTTACTGTCAAACAAACCCTGCCAACCATCTGCAGGGACATTGGCCGGTTTGTCTTTTGCAAGAAAAACGAGATTGCCCCATCTGTCATAAATTCTCATTGTCTTCACGGTAGCTTTCGCTTCACCGGGCAATTGGACATAAAATGCGTCATTGGCACCATCCCCATTAGGGCTGAAAATATTAGGAATAATGACCTCCGGTTTATTTACAGCTTCTATTGTAATCTGCTTTTGATCGGTGCAATCGTTGCCATACATGTAACTAAGTATATAAGTGGTCGTCTCAGTTGGAGAAGCTACCGGATTATAACAATCACTGCAACTAAGTGTCGATGATGGGTTCCACTGAAGGTTGTACAACACATTTGGTGGAGCTGTGGTAGTAATTTGCACCTGATCATCAGTAAGAGGTACCTGACTTAAGGTCACGACAGGCCCCTGAGAGTCCAAAACATTGACTGCTAGAGTATCTCTGCAACCTTCTGCTGTAACAACCACCAGATTATGATTGCCTTTGGAAATATTACTTTTGAAAGGCAAACTGGTAGCACCGGGTACTTTATTGCCGTCTATAAAGAATTCATATGGCCCTGGGTGAGATGCGAGATTGATGATGAGCTCAGGTTCTGTACCATCACATTTGTATCCCAATATCTGTGAAAAACTAAATTCTGAAAAATTCAGCTGCACATTGACAATACTGTCGCATCCATTGCTCGATGCACCGGACAAAACGACCTGACCTGATGGATTGGTTCGTGAAAATACCTGATTTCCGACTTTGTACGTATAGCTCGAAGCACAGGTAGCGTATGTGTAATTACTCATCTGTCCCGGAACAAAACTCAGGTTGACCGACACTAAACTGTCACAACCGTTGATCGCTTGTCCGGGTAGTTTCACCATACCTGTCGGATTGGACTTATTAAAAGTCACATTCCCTACTGCGACTTTATAGGTATCATCACAAGTCACTGTATTGATCTTAAACACTGGGGTATTTAAATATGTTATAGACACACTTACGATACTATCGCATCCAAAAACACTTGCACCTGTCAATGTGACTGATCCTGCAGGTTTGGCCTTTGAGAAGGTTTGACTTCCTACAGTGAAAGTAGCTGTAGTGTCACAGGTTTTATTGACAAAATTACCTGTAGAGAAAGTGCTGAATTTGAGATCTACGGAAACAAGGCTATCACATCCTGCCTTGTTTTTCAGCAATACCTGGCCTTTGGGATTGGATTTATTAAAGGTAGTTGTACCTACTTTGATAGTAAGATTTTGATCACATGTGGTTGTATTAATGTTTGTAGTTGGCGATGGATTATTAAAAGTCAGATTGACTGAAATAAGACTATCACATTGCGTAGCATTCTGGGATGCGACTATTGTGGTGCCCGTTGGCTTGGTTTCAGAATAAACATCTGAACCGATAATCAAAACATCGCCTTTACACAATGATTTTGAGATTTGTCGTTTTGGCAATGGTTTGGTTGTAAAAGTAAGGGTCTGATTGTAATCAAATGTACATCCCGTACCTGTTAATACCAGACTGTCAATTTTGATGCTGTAATTGATTCCCAAAGGCAGGTTATTAAAATCAAAAGGTCCTGTCGCTTTTGCACAAAGTGTCTGCATGGGTGAGCCTGTGGCTGGAATGGTCACCGATTTTTTATACACTTGTCCACCTGATCCTATGACCGACAGGTATACAACAGACCCTGAACCCGCTGTATTGTTCAGATTAAAGCTGGTACAATCATTTTCGCATATGTCGGTCACCGGTGAAAGCATCAGGTTTGGTTTTGGTGTCTTTGTGAGCGTGAGAATGGCTTCATCTTTTGGACACGTGATACCATCACCTACAACATAGGTAAAAATATAAGTAGAAGGCGCTCCCGTTATAAATATGCCATTGGGGACTAAGACCCCATTGAGATAATAGGACCCACCGGAAGAAGCTCCTGAGCTCAGATAGTCTGAAAGCATGATGGTTTCGCCTTCACAGTATTTTGCTCCGGTCTGATCACTACCGGCAGTTACGGATGCTGCCAGGGTAATATTTAAATAGGCAGTATCCGCTTTACATGGACTTTGGTTGGTCACCTTGTAAGCAAAACTATAGTTGCCTGCCGCCAGACCCGTAGTATTCCACATTGTACCTGTCAAACCGCTTACGTTATTTATATTAACTATAGTCCCACCGGTGTTGGTGGTATTAACAAGGCTAATGAGGTCTACCGTACTACCCAGACAAAGTGTCGAATTGCCATCTGTACCTGCACTTATAAAAGGCGCAATGGTAATCCCCAGTGTAGATGTGTCCGCAGGACATCCATCAGCTGCTATTATGTATGAAAAATTATAGCTTCCTGCAGCCAATCCTGACAAATTGACTTTGGTCAAATCTGATAAATCCACAGCTGTACCAGCCGGAATTGTCCACGTACCTCCGCCATCTGCCTGACCTATCAATGCAGAAAAACTGACAGTAGATATATTTCCTTCGCACAATGCCAGCGTATTGTTATTTCCGGCATTGTTGGGTTTTGATATATTAAATGTGATTTTTGCTGTATCCTGACCACAAGCAGGGTCGCTGAGTATATAATTGAATACACTTGACCCCACAGCCAACGTATTGAGATCATAAGCTGAGGGATTGGGTACATTGGTATTATTCAGTTTCCAGATACCTCCTATAGTATGTCCCGGGCTTAAATATGTATTTAAATCTACCATCTGGGCTCCAGTAATACAAAGGCTTTGAGCAGAATTTGCCCCTGCATTAAATGAACTTACTACAATAGTAACATTTAATGGTAGGGCACAAGATCCGGGATTGACGGTAAATGTAAGTGTGTAACTACCTACTCCCGTCGTCATAGGATTGAATACAGTGATAGGTCCTCCTCCTAACGTCCATGTACCAGAAAAACCACTTACTGTAGTGGGCAAAACTATAGGCGGGCTACTTACACATGTAGGGCCCAAAGCTGGCGGTGTCAATGTAACTAACGGTATGACCTCGATGGATGTGGTCATAGGATTAAAACATGGATCAAAAGGTGTAAAGATCAATGGATAAATACCCGATGGTGCCGAAGGGTTGAAGGTATTGTTTACTACTTGATTATTACCTGACCAGGTACCGGTTTCTCCACCTACGGTATTTCCCAAATCCAATATTGCACTGCCTGTAGAGCATTGATTGGGAAATGTGACAGGAGTAAGGGTGGTATTCGGTGCAACTATAATATTGGTGGTATTTGCGCTGAAACATGTGGACGATCCTGTAGGAGTAAAAGTAAGTGTAAATGTACCTGTGGCTGTGATATTGAATACATTGCCGCTTAAAAAAGGACTGCCTGACCAAACGCCGGTGACGCCACCCTGATTATTGCTCAAGGTATAAGTACTCTCGCCCAGACAAGTAGTGGCTATTGGCGAAGGTAATGGAACAGGTCCCGCTGTACTTATCACTACGTTAACTGTAACCGGTAGAGCACAAAGCCCTGGATTTGGGGTAAAAGTAATGGGGTAACTACCCTGAGCAAATCCTGCCGGATTAAATTGGGTTCCGCCACCGGCAACTCCTGATCCTGACCACGATCCGGCATTACCACTTATTGAGCCCGGCAATGATATAAGAGGACCATTGACACAGGATGCAAAATCAGAAAAGGAGAGCACTTCCGGAACTTGAAGTATCAATGTAACAGGTACAACATTGGTACAACCGTTGGGGCTCGTGACTTGTGCGTATACTGTATTGTTACCGGATGAAAAAGCACCTGGCGTAGCTATAGGGTTGGTGGCAGCCATATTGGTAAACCAGCTGACTGTATTGACTGCGATATTATTTTTTACAATGTTATCTACAGATGTCAAATCAAATATTTCGCTGCCATTCTGATCCAGATCGCAAAGGGACAGTGATGCATTGCTTGCCGGAGGTGCCGTCGTGATAATAACAGACAGGGTACCCGGACTACCCACTGTTCCATTCTGACAAAGGCCTGAGGTAGCAGTGATACCTAATAATGATAATGAATAGGTGCCTGCCGGAACAAAAGTAGGAATATTGACTGTATTGGTGGCTGCATCATATGGTGTGCCATTGTTAAGACATAGGGTAAGAACAGTGGATGTAGTCGCACCTATAATGGTAAAAGGAAGGTTAAAAAATGGGCCTGCGACCATGCTCATATCCAGATTATAAGTACCGCTGCCTCCACTAAGCTGAAAAGTAACCTGACCACACTGCCCCGGGCATAATACCGGTGATCCAGATAAATTTCCTGTTGGGCTACTGCTGACTGTCACATTGATAGTACCAGGTAAGGCGCATTGATTTGGGCCAGGCGTAAAAGTAAGTGTAAATGTACCCGGGCCTGCAGTAGCAGGGTTAAACTGATTACCAGTCACTCCGGTTCCCGACCATGTACCATTGATGCCACTTTGAGTTGTATTGAGTGCAAAAACACCACCTGCTGTACAAAAAGGTCCAGCAGGAGTCAAGGCAGGTACTGTTGGTACATTGACCGTAACTGTCATAGTAGCTGATGTACCGCATTGTCCGGGATTGGGTGCGAAGGTGTACATGGTTGTGGTCTGGTTGTTTTCAGCCGGACTCCATGTACCTGAAATTCCATTTGTAGAGGTAGTAGGCAGCGTAAAACTGCCTCCCTGACAGATGGCTGGCAATTGGGTGAAGTTGGTGGTGACTATATTATTGACTGTGACTGTCATCATGGCCGGTACAGCACATGGATGAGCCGGGTCATTGGGTGTGAAGGTGTACTGAGTTGTCATATTGGTATTGATAGCGGGAGACCAGCTGCCCATGATACCATTATCGGAAGTGCCTGGCAATGTAAAACTCCCCCCTGCACAGATAGGACCTACTTGCGTAAATGTGGGTGTTTCGTTCATATTGACTGTAACTGTCATCAAAGCTGTAACAGCACATGGATGAGCCGGGTCATTGGGAGTAAAAGTGTACTGAGTCGTCATGCTGGTATTGATAGCGGGAGACCAGCTGCCCATGATACCATTATCGGAAGTGCCTGGCAATGTAAAACTCCCCCCTGCACAGATAGGACTTACCTGAGTAAATGTGGGTGTTTCGTTCATATTGACTGTGACCGACATCGTGACAGGCACAGCACATGGAAATAAGGCAGTATTTGGGTTAAATGTATATAAAGTAGTCATGTTGGTGTTGATAGCCGGAGACCAGCTACCACTGATACCATTGTTGGAGGTACCAGGCAAGGTAAAACTTACACCTGTACAGATAGGACTTACCTGTGTAAAGTCAGGTATCTCAGCAGGCACCACCATAGCTACTTCAGTATGAGGTCAGGCAAGGACCTTTGTTATATTGCACTGTATAGGAACTGCCTGCAACCCCACCGGTAATGACTCCGGTAAGTGAATTGATAATAACTCCACCGCCAGGATTGGGCATAAAAGAAAAAGTTCCACCGGAAGTAGCAATAGATGTGGGTCCATTGGTAGCTCCCGCACAAAAATCAGGGAATGTAAAGGTGGCATCCTGGAGTGGATTGACGGTTATAGAAAACATCAAAGGAGTTCCAGGACATGAACCTTGCGGTGTGACAGTAATGATACCCACTTGTTGATTGGTTACATTTGCAGATGTAAACTTGATGTTGTCAGGCTCCATGCACCAGCCCATGACGACTATTATAGTCGTAAATCAGATGTTACCGCGCAATACTGTCAAAGGGGCAAACTAGATTTGATTGCCAGCACATACTGTAATGTCAGTGTGATGATCTAATGGGCGCAGGAGTAGCTGTAAAAATGTCATCTGTTCCAGAAGCTACCGTACAATTAGGATAAGCCCGTGATCCTGTATAAGCCATTACTACTATTGGTCGGCATAATTCAGGAGTTTCAGACGCAATACAAATTGTTATGTGTAAATTTAGATTAAAGGACAGCTGTTCCACCTTGAAGATGCCGGACCATACAACCATTAATTCCACATTTCATGGTAACATACGATGCAGGCTGCACTCCATTTTGGGTGCGATTGAACCAAATTATGAAATAAAACCATTTCATGACAGCTTTATTGAACCAAATATACCCTTGGTCTGTAAAGTATTAGCATTTATTCCATTAACTGTCCAATTACCAAATCATCAACAGTCTTTCCATGTACATATATAAATTACATAAAAAAGGTCCTACATTAACTGAATAAAAAATTACATATTAGTTCATGACCCTGATCTATAAGTGTTGCAAAACTACCATTGAATTTGATTGACAGGAGAATCCATCTTCAATAGAAATTAAGTTTGGAACCTGTCAAAATTGCAGAATAAATTAGAAAACGTTACATCCACAAATGCGCTGAAATATTAGGACGAATAACTGAATTAATACGAATTAAAATCTACATCCATTAAAAATATAATTGTTTACATCAATATTCTGAATCTGAAATATCATCAGAATTAAACCAAAGTAAGAAGTTCATCCTCCGCAAATTCCTTAACTTGCTGTCCAACAAGCATCAATACACCTTCTAAAGGGGCATTGTGCAACAGTAAACTTGTTTATCCTGAAAGATATATTAATGAAACAAAAACAATGGATATTAAAAACTTCATAACTCAATTTTAGTAAATAAAACTTCAATTTCTAAACTCATACTTTCCTACTTCCTTCCCCTCCGAATTTTTGAATAATACATTTAACTGCCTGTTCTTCTTATCTCCATTGACATTAAAAACAGCAAAATTCCTGATCCCTATCATGCTGCCGGGTACCCTGAGGGTATTGGGTTCACTGCTATGGTCTGTGGTGCCTGATGTAATAGCCGAAGATGTCACATCATAATATATGTTTCCTTTAGCTGTTTGGAGTCTGGAGATTTCAGAGTGATGACGATCACCTGTAAGAAATATCACACCTTTTATGTCATTATCATCCAAAAACTGAATGATTTCCTCGCGCTCAGCTTTGTAATTGGCAAAATTTTCATACCCGACGAAATCACTCAAAAACTGACCTCCCACAGCCACGAACTTAAAAGAAGCCTCACTTGACAATAAAGCTTCTTTGAGCCAGTATTTTTGCTGCTCTCCGAGGATGGTTCCGTTTTCCTTGTCCACCGTTCTGTACCATCGGTCATCCAGCATAAAAAACTGACAATCGTTCCATTTAAAACTACTTGTCACCCCTTCAGTATGCCCTGCTCCGTAGCTCTCTGATGGCCAGAAATCCCGAAATGCATCAAGAGAGTGTTGTTTCAGTTCATATGTCCAGTCTGAGTCATTGGGGCCATAGTCATGGTCATCCCATATTGCATAATGTGGCTGCGTTGCCAAAAATGACTGCAATGCAGGAAATGACCTTGTATGTGACTGTCTGTGATAAATACCTGCCCTACTCTCGAAGTCACCTTCACGGAGATAAGTGTTGTCTCCCAACCAAACCATAAAATCCGGTTTCGAATCATACATATGCTTTATGATCTCATACTCCCCTCCATAAGGTTTGCCCGGTCTGTCATAACTGGGTTCATTGACATAAAACATGACCCCGCCATGAATGAAAATCTGGAGGGTCCGACCTGTACTGCCAGTGGGCCTGGGTTTTGAATTCGGTGGGATATCCGAATGTCAATATCTTCTCATTGATATATGTCCTGTATTCGTAGACTGTACCCGGCATAAGCTCAGAAACATGAACACTTGCAGTATGACCGTCATCTTTTTTAGCCACAACCGTTTCTGATAAAGTATAGGATGACTTACTGCCCTTGACCCTATAGTCAAATCTCACCTTGGCATCCTCCTTTGTCTGCACCCATAATGTGGCATCCCTGAGTGTAACAGGCCCCAGCATAGGCCCACTCTGCAGCAGGCTTTGCTGACTGTAAGTTGCCTGGCCCAGTACCAGTAAAACCACAATAATCATCCAACTTCTCATAACTAATACAGTTTAATCTGAATCTTTAATTGCACATGCTTGCGTGGGGTCAACACAATTTTAGTAATACAATTCATTCAACAAAACTAATAGGATAAATTTAATATCAAATTATTTACAAATTATTTTTACATTAAGGCTTAATATCCTTCTTTCTATTTTTCACATACTTTTCCATCCACTGGTCCTGTTCCCACAACATATGCAAAATCGATTCTCTTGCAGCATATCCATGACTTTCTTTAGGCAGTATGACTAGTCTGGCAGTAGCACCCAGTCCTTTCAGCGCATTAAAATATCGCTCACTCTGCAGTGTGTGTGTACCTGCGTTGTTGTCTTCTTCGCCATGAATAAGGAGCAAAGGATGTTTCATTTTGTCTGCGTGCTGAAATGGAGACATGGCATCATATACTTCGGGCGCTTCCCAGTAATTGCGTTCTTCTGATTGAAATCCAAAAGGCGTCAAAGTCCTGTTGTATGCTCCACTTCTAGCGATACCTGCTGCAAAAAGATCTGAATGTGTCAATAAATTGGCAGTCATAAATGCACCATATGAATGGCCTCCTACAGCCACTCTGTTTCGATCTATATATCCGAGATTATCTACTGCATCTATAGCGGCTTTAGCATTGGCTACTAATTGTGGAATAAAAGTATCATTTGGCTCATTTTTGCCTTCTCCTACGATAGGAAATGAAGCATCATCCAGCACAACATAGCCTTTGGTCAACCAGTATAAAGGTGAACCATAAAATGGAAATGTAAATTCATTGGCATTGGATGTGACCTGCCCTGCGCTGGCTTTATCTTTAAACTCAGTGGGATAAGCCCACATCACCATGGGCATTTTGTCTTTTTTATTTTTGTCATAGCCTACAGGAAGATACAATGTTGCAGATAATTCCACTCCATCAGGCCTTTGGTATTTTATGACTTCCTTGTGTACATTCTCCAGTAGTTTGAATGGATTGGCGTTGGAGGTCATCTGGGTCAGCGATGGTTTGAATATATTGCGAATATAATAATTGGGGTATTCATTTTTGGATTCCAACCTCGTAAGATATATACCTTTTTTAGCATCGATGGAAGAAACCACCTGTTCCAGCCTTGTTTTTTCAGTGCTTTGATAAATTCTCTTTTTAGAAAAATCACTCAGCTGATAACTATCCACAAAAGGAAATTTGCCTTCCGGCGTATACCCATCACCGATCATATAGACTTGCCCATTTATGATGTCCAGGGTATTGAGATTGTATTTATTGCGTTGTGTCACAAATGAGCCCGGGTCTGCATAATTGTCCTGTTCATTGCGCTCATTGAACAATCGGGGGTTTGAATTGGCTTCAGAAGGGTTGAAAATCAGTGTTCTGGCATTTCGGGTATTCCACCATCGTTCGTTGATGATAGCCACTTCGTCATTTCCCCATTGTATTCCGGCATATCGTTCCTTTGTTTTTAACAACAACTTGGGTTGTCCATCGAATGGTGCATCCAGTGTATAGACAGCATCTCTTTCTGCTACAGTGATGGCCGGATCTCCTCCATCGAGTGCTTCAGCCCAATATAAGGTGGCAGGTTTGTCAGCCCGCCATTGGAGACTTCGCGGCCCCTTGCGAACAGCCATAAATCCTTTGGGGAGTTCTTCTGTCAATGGTATACTCAGGATAGTCTTGACCATCGTGCCATTCTTGTCCAGTATGTGTATATCTGTAGGAAATCTGTCGAATGTGACAATATATGAAAATGGCTTTTTCAATTCATAACAGAGCAGGTAATTACCATCAGGTGAAAAACTTAGCCCGATATGCATAGCTTTGCTTCTAAAAGGACTTACGGTACCGTCTATCCCTACCCTGATGATTTCGGAAGTAAGCAGATTTTCGAAATTCTCTTCGTCTACCCTATTTTTTAGCAGGTCCTGATAGGTTCTGTTTTGGGCTTTTTGACCATCATTTTCAGTGATCACCGGACCTGAAGGTGTCGCCATTCTGCTGTCTGACAATGGCTTTCTATCCTTTACGAGGGAGGTCACGAGCAAACTTTTATCATCCTTTGCCCATACAAACGGATTGCCGGTATTGGCATTTAAGTGGGCATCTGTGAGGCGTTGTACCTTACATTGTTCTACATGGAGCAACCACAACTCCACCCCATCTTTTACAGTATTGGTAAATGCCATCATAGACTGGTTATTCGACCATACGAGATTAGAGATTTTTGCATCAGTTGGCAACCCTTCTATTTTTTTCTCTTTTCCACTGCGGACATCCAGGACTCGTAGATTAAAAAAATAAGTCTGCCGACTTTGGCTATTGGTCAGAGGATTGATGCGGAGGCCTGCGAGTTTCATTTCGGGTGCAGAAATCTCATCTATACTTTTGTAAGCATTTCTATACATCAGCACGGCTGTGGAGGCATCATTATTTAGTCTGATAGCAGGGCAGGTGTAGCATCTGCCAGACCCAGGATGATGTCATCCGGTTTTTGGTAAGGAAAATCCGACTGGGCGTTTCCATAATAAATATTAAAAAGCATACACAAAATAAAACTTTGACAAAATCTCAACTTCATGTTTAAAATTCTAAAGTGGGCTATAAATTGATCGCTCAAATATACACAATAATTTCCATTGATGCGAAGTTATTTGACAGTATTCAGACGTCGTGATTGGGCATTTTCCAGACATATTTTCAACATTCTAATAATGAAAGATTAAAATATAAAATTTAAACATCATATTTAATAATTTCATCAAACCAGCTTCCCTGTTACATATAAAATGCAAGAATACATGACCAACAACACAACTTAATAATCATTTTGTGTATTTTTGCACCCGTTTAAAAAATATAATACAACACTCCTCATGCGTACCTTTATCATTATGTCCTTGTTTTTATCCGTTTTGCTATCCTGTAAAAACAGTAAAGAGAGCGCATCCTCATCAGAAAATGATAAAAAAATTGCCGATCTTGAAAAAGAGTATAACACCACAAAAGTAGACTCCACATTCAATAAGCTTATGCAGCAGCTTGGTCAGGCTGTCGTCAGCAATGACAATATGATGGAAAAAGAACTCTTGCTGAGTAAGGCAATATCCATGTGCCAGAAACCAGAGCATGAAAACATGAAAGAGGTATTAGGCACAGAACTTATGAAAGTAAATCCTAAAGGTGGTCCAGCAAAAGACTTTCTGTACACGCTGGCAGAAAAAATGCTTAATCGCAATAAAAAAGAAGTGGCCTCTATCCTGTTTAGTGGGTTTAAATCCAGGTATGCCTCAGATCCCAGATCTAAAGAATGCGAAAAATATATACTGACTGAGCAAAAAGATATGAATGCTTATCTCCACAAGTCTGCTGAACAAGTCTTCGAAAACCCCGGAGAACAAGGTATCAATATCGAAAATACACAAAAATACATCGATGTATGTGAGTCCTTTGCTTTGGCATTCCCATATGATCCAATGGCGCCTGAGTATCTGTTCAGAGCAGCAGAGATGGCCAGAGGTATGGGTTCTTTACCCAAAATGATGAGCTTGTATGACTGGATATACACTTACTTTCCCACTTATAAGAAAGCTAATATGGCTTTGTTTCTCAAAGGTTTTGCTATGGATACCAATTTCAAACGACCTGAGGAAGCAAGAAAAATATACGAAAAATTCCTTCAGAAGCACCCACAAGATTCACTCGCAAAAGATGTGAAGTTTTTGCTGAAAAATTTAGGGAAAAGCGATGCAGAACTTTTGAAGGAAATCGAAAAATCAAAGAAAAACTAGAGATTTTGTGCATCAAAAGGTTGCATCGAACGCATTGCCAATCAGATACTTTATCAAAAAATGCTCAAATTACCAGTCTGCTCCATTCTTCAGCAAAAAAAATCCTCAATAATACCATCATTATCGAGGATTAAAGTCGGGACGACTGGATTCGAACCAGCGACCCCTAGCACCCCATGCTAGTACGCTACCAGGCTGCGCTACGTCCCGAAATTCGAGTGCAAATGTAAGCTTTATTTTATATTCTGAAAATCGATACCGTTTTTTTTGGAATATTTTGTACCCCCGGAGAGATTACTCTGCAAATACTCTATATTTACATTTTTAAAATAATGGATATGAGTTATATCAAGGCTCTGATTTTGTGGATATCAGTAATATTACTGCTTACAGGTGTAAGTGCTCAAGCCGTATTTCCGCCCCATGGCGTTGTCTTCAATGACCAGATCGTGCCCAGAATCGATATCAGGATGTCAGCAGATTCATTAATGGCGCTCACGGCTGATGAAAACACAATGAGTGATCATGAATACCCGGCAAATTTATACTGGAACGACGGTCAGCATTTTGATACTATTTTTAATGTTGGTATCCGATTGCGTGGCAATACATCCAGGGTCTCTGCAAAAAAATCATTTAAGATAAAATTTAATCATTTCGGATCTGGTAAGTTTTATGGGCTTTCAGATTTGAACCTAAATGGCGAACACAATGACCCATCTATCGTACGATCCAAACTTAGCTGGGATATGATGAAAATGGCAGGTATCGAAGCTCCCCGGTCCAACCATGTGGCATTATATATCAATAATGAATATAGAGGTTTGTACATCAACGTAGAACATATCGACAATGATTACATCTCTGACCGCAATAAAGATCCTGAAGGTCAGTTGTTTAAGTGCTTTTACGGATGCAGTTTTGTAAACAATGGCAACAATCCCAACAATTACAGCAGGACTGTCTATCATGCAGAAAATAACGAAGATAATCCGGACTATTATGCCCTTATGGAATTTATCCAGGCATTAAACAATACTGGCAGTCCTGATTACCGATGTCAGCTGGAAGCACTTTTTGATGTGGATGATTACATTAAAAGGATGGCAATGGAAGTTTTGTTGGGACATTGGGACAATCCCATCTACAATAAAAACAATGCCTACCTGTATCGTAATACAAAGACCGGAAAGTTTGAACTGTGGAGTTATGACATCGACAATTCGTATGGTATAGACTGGTTTGGCGTCAACTGGGCAGAAAGAAACATTTATACGTGGGCACATCCGACAGACCCAAGACCCATTTTCAATAACCTGATGAATGTACCAGAATACAAAGTCCGGTATGGTTATTACATTAAGCAATTTATTAAGGATTTTTTTAATCCCGGCTATATGTTTCCCTATATCGAAAACATTAAAAACAGAATAAAATCCTACAGGATAAATGATACCTATGCAGAAAAAGATTACGGTTATTCCTATCAGGATTTTTTGACTTCATATGAAAACGCCTTGGGAGCCCATGTCAAAAGAGGACTGAAAGAATATATTTCTATAAGGTCAGCTAGTGCCAATCAGCAATTGCAAAATACAGGAATTCATCCTGTCATAGAACAGGTTACATCTTCATGGACACAGTCTTTTTATACTTT
The DNA here is from genome assembly GCA_016714765.1 of Saprospiraceae bacterium. GTDB lineage: Bacteria > Bacteroidota > Bacteroidia > Chitinophagales > Saprospiraceae > OLB9. The sequence goes on from JADKCF010000012.1 coordinate 23,069, forward strand.
GGACTTTCGTGTCGACGCCAGCATGCCGGTCACTGCGTCTTGTTTTTACAGACCTGATAATGGAATGTGGACAGAAACCCAGGTAAAAGATGATGGGATCTTTCCTGATCGTATAGCCGGTGATCACAGATATACTTTCCAGACCAATTACTCAGGAAAAGTGAATGCTGATGTCTATCTTATAGCTCAAGATGCTGCTAACAAACAATCCAGGTGGCCCGTCTGCGAATACCAAAACGTTCAACTGGGATACGATCCTGTGCCACAGCTTGTCATCAACGAATATATGGCTGACAATACTACGATCCGCGATGATGCCGGAGAATATGATGACTGGATAGAAATCTACAATTACGGGACAGTTGGTGTTTGGCTAGGTGATAAATATCTTACGGATAATGCCAATAAACCAGTAAAATGGTTATTGCCCGACTTCGAGTTGGAGCCCGGTGCTTTTCTACTTATCTGGGCCGATGAAGACAAAATACAAGGCGATCTCCACGCCAACTTTAAATTGAGCAAATCAGGAGAATTTATAGGTATATACGACAGTAACGAAAACAATTTTGCGCCAATAGACACTTTTAGTTATGGTATATCGGTCACTGATCTATCATATGGCAAATATCCTGATGGTAAAGGCCCAAACATCGCTTTATTCAAAGCTACTCCGGGATATTCCAATGTCTATACAAGTACAGATGTAGCGACCTTAAGTAAAAAAAGTATCTACCCCAACCCTGCCCACCAAAATCTGAATATAAAGAATGTTGAAACGGGTGATGAGATGGTATTATGTGATATGGCCGGCAAATGTATTCAAATGTTAAATGTTCGTGAGGATAAGGATCAAATGACACTGGACATTTCTGCACTTCCAAAAGGAATGTACCTTTTAGTTATCCGTGGGACAGTGGATGTACAATACTACAAGGTGCTGGTGAACTAGACTTTGAAATGCACAGAGAGTATAAAAAACATCTTTGAAGCCTGAATTTCTATACTTCGACCCACTCTACAGACACTGGTCTGTCAGCAAAATAAAAATATAAGGCAGACAATAATGATATCATCATGTAGCTTAATACAATAAGTGTACCATTGGGTATCATACTGTCGATTCCAAACCACTGAAAGCCATTGATGTAAAGAAGGAATAAACCTATTCCCATTTTTACAACTTCGCCTGCTATTCCAATGATATTCCCATCCATGAGACTGGTATATGCAAATATGGAAACAAAAAGAAATATTCCATACAATAGTATCTGACTAAATGGAATCTCTCCAATGTTATTAAATAAGTACATCATCAATAACATAGTTATAACCAACTGTGCAGCAGACCACACCTTAAATACAAATGTAGCTTTTGTCTCGTATTTGGGCCTGTGATAAATATCTTGGGAGTACGTTACTGGATACTTGACGGATACATCTGCAGGCCTCCACCCCGTGGGCATAAACCATATTCTGAGTTTATCTTTCCACGATGAGGTCCGCCAGGCATCTTTTATAAGCAACCAGAGATGCTGATAATTGATGAGCCAGGGATTCCAGGTGTGAACAGCTCTTGTCACCCCATACACCGGTGGTTCATTGTCCAGTTCAGGCTGGAATGTCCCGAAAAGCTTATCCCATATAATAAAAATTTGACTGTAGTTTTTGTCCATGTAAAGAGGATTTATAGCATGATGTACACGATGATGTGAAGGCGTCACCAAGATGTACTCAAGCCACCCCATTTTATTTATCAGTCTGGTATGGTACCAAAACTGAGCAAATAATTGAATAGGGGCTACCACAGCTATCACACTGGTGGGAATACCCAATAAAGCCATAGGTATGTATGTAAATGTAAAAATGGCAAAGATTTCTGAAACAGACTGCCTCAGAGCGCAAGATAAATTAAACTCTTCACTGCTGTGGTGTATGATGTGCCTGTTCCAGAACACATTGACCACGTGACTCCATCTATGCACCCAATAACCTGCAAAATCAATTCCGATAAATGCCAGCACATACATAAGCACTGTCGATTCGAGATGTACAAATGCAAGGTGAGTCACCAGCCAGTTGTAACTGACTATAACAACGCTCAGTCCAAGTACGTCCTTGATAACATTGGTGATGCCGGAACTAAGGCTGGATATGGTATCAAATAGTCTGTTGACACGAAAGTGCATAAAACAACTTGCCCCGTACTCTATGGCTATCAAAACAAGAAAGAAAGGTATGGCATAGTTGAGGATGGCAGCGTACTCCTCCATTGGTTGACTATAATTTAGATAATTTAATAAAAGATTTCCCTGTCGCGCTTTCTATAAAACCCAGATATAGTCCTGGCGGGAGCATTACCGCATTGACTTCATTGTAAGCTGCGTCCAATGTCTGTGAAAGCACTATTTTGCCCTGTGTATTGTATATCACCAATCTGGCTTCATCACCAGGATTCCTGATGACAATCTGCTCATCAAAAGGGTTGGGAAAAATCGAACCGGCAGTATCATCGTTCAGTGCATTTATACCGGTAGTGGTGTCCAGTTTATATTTCTTGAAAAAATCCCAGATAACACCACTGGCACTAAAATCTTTGCTGGTGGTACCGATCTCTATGATGGACCCCGGCCAGGTATGGCCTCCTCCCAGTACTTTATAGTGTATGACTTCTTTCTGCTGATTACAGTTGACATAAGTATATTTTTCAGTTGTCGTATTGTCCGTGGTCACACTATTCGGAACCAAAACTTTGACAGGTGTATCATCGCAACCGTTATTTTTCTGCCAGAAAGCCATGACTGAAGGAATACTTGCAGCAATCGCAGAACCATTGTAATCTACTGTCGCATCTGCAGTACCGTGGATTTCCAGTACAGGCACCGGCTTACCGGGCTTACAGTCACTAATAGCCGCAGGGACCATACTTCCTGTCACAGATGCAACTGCTGCGATTCTGTTATTCAGCTTACAAGCCAGCTGATAACTAAAAAAACCACCATTGGACATTCCGCAGGCATACACTCTGTTTTTATCAAAGCCGTACTTATCGATCAGCTCATCTATCAACTTGCTCGTAAAGCCCACATCATCGGCAGTACTGCCAAAATCCCATCCAACATTCCATGCGTTTTGGATTCCTTCAGGATAGCATACTGCAAACCTGGCTGTATCTGCTACACTATTCATAAAAGAGTAAAACTCCTGCTGATTGGCATTGGACCCGAAACCATGAAAATTAAATACCAGTGGTATGGGAATGTTTTTATTATGATTAGCAGGCAATCTTAGCCTGTATTCACGGGTCACACCGTCATGCACCAATGTACCTATTGATGTAGCCTGAGCGTAAAGCATATTGAAACTGATGAAGGAAAGAATCGAAATAATGATGCCTTTCATGCTGATATTTTTGATGGTAAACTTTAAGAGAAAATACTTCATTGCAAAGCTAATTAAAATAATTTGCTTGTATATGTAAACTCAGATATTTTAAAATCTACACTCAGTCAAACGATGAAAATGATGTGAAAAACATCTTAAATTTTAGATATTTAAGAGTTAGATGTCCGTCATAAGTCATCAGATTATAAAATTTTATATATTTATTTTTAAAAATACATTTGCAAAAACAAATAAAACTATTATCTTTGCAGCCTATTTAAAAAAGCAATGAAGCATTGCTGTATTAAGCTTTTATAAAGCATTGATAAATAGAGACATAAGGAGATTAGAATTGAATAGGCCCCGTAGCTCAACTGGATAGAGTACTTGACTACGAATCAAGCGGTTGAAGGTTCGAATCCTTCCGGAGTCACTTATTGAAGCAACAAAAATTTATTTTTTTTTGCAACAAGTATTAAAAAAAATTAAAAAGAAGCAAAATGTCAAGAATTTGCCAGTTAACGGGTAAAAGACCTATGAAAGGTCACAAAGTGTCTCACTCTAATGTGAAGACTAACAGAAGATTCCTTCCAAATCTATTTACCAAAAAATTCTTTATGCCTGAAACAGGTCAGTGGGTAACACTTAAGGTTTGTGCCAGCGCATTGCGTACAATCGACAAAAAAGGATTGCATGCATATCTTAAAGAATTGAAATATTCAGGTGTCAACACCGGAGTGAAAATTTAATAAAAAGTAAAAAAAAGGATAGCCATGGCAAAAAAAGCAAAAGGTAACAGAATCCAGATCATCCTCGAGTGTACAGAGCATAAGACAAGTGGTATGCCTGGTATGTCAAGATATGTAACTGAGAAAAACAGAAAAAACAATCCTGACAGGATGGAAATTAAAAAATTCAATCCCGTATTAAAAAAGTATACACTTCATAAAGAAATCAAATAATTATGGCTAAAGTATCGAAAAACGCAAGAGTTGCCCAGAGGGCTGCCAATGCAGGTTCAGGTAGAGATCATGTAAAAGTAGTTAAATCTATTAAAGACCCAGTGACCGGTAAATATTCCTACAAAGAATCTATTATCCACAAGGATAAGGTCAAAGAATTTTTTGAAGAAAATAAGTAATCAGGCTTCCTGAATTATAGAATAATGGGTTTTTCTTTTTTATTAAGGGAAAGCCCTTTTTGTATTAATAACCCAAGGATTTTTGTCCTATTTGTCATCACTTTCCGAAATCTTACAGCATTATGAGTTTCTTTAAAAAATTCTTCTCCAAAGAAAAAGAAGAAGACTTAAATAAAGGTCTGGAACAGACTAAACAGAGTTTTTTCTCTCAAATCACCAAAGCGGTCGCCGGTAAATCAAGAGTAGATATCGATTTTCTGGATGACCTTGAAAATATTTTGATATCCTCAGATGTAGGACTGGAGACTACTGTGAAAATCATAGACAGACTGGAGAAAAAAGTATCAGAAGATAAATACCTCAACACGGACGAACTTAATCATATTTTAAAAAGTGTGATCATGGACATCCTTGCTGAAAATAATACGCAGGATATCGAAGATTATGAACTACAACCGGATGTTCATCCTAATATCATCCTGGTAGTAGGTGTCAATGGTGTAGGCAAAACCACGACTATAGGCAAGATATCTCATCAGTTTAAAAGAAGGGCCTAAGAGTAGTGCTGGGTGCAGCAGATACATTCAGAGCTGCTGCAGTGGACCAACTTAAGATTTGGGCTACCCGCTCAGATGCCCATTTCTATTCCAAAGGTATGAACACCGATCCAGCAGCTGTGGCTTATGAGACTGTACAGTATGCTCAAAACGGAAATTTTGATGTGGCTATCATAGATACTGCGGGTAGACTGCATACAAAAACGCAGCTTATGGAAGAGCTTACCAAAATAAAGAGATCCATTGAGAAAAAATATCCCGGTGCCCCTCATGAAGTATTGCTGGTATTGGATGCTACTACAGGACAAAATGCCATAGAACAGGCCCGCCATTTTACGGCTGCAACTAATGTCACTGCTATAGCCCTTACAAAGCTGGATGGAAGTGCCAAAGGTGGTGTGGTGCTGGGTATCTCAGACCAGTTTAAAATTCCAATCAAATACATAGGAGTCGGTGAAGGCATAGATCAGCTGCAGGTTTTCAACAGAAAGGCTTTTGTGGAATCACTTTTTTCATAAGGACACAACGTTTTTTGTACTTTTTCCGTTTGTTTCATTAAGAGGGACTGCATGAAGTGGGTCTTTACTTTATTTTCGACATCGATCCAAAGGAATGATTTATCTAATGTATAAGCCAAACTGTTTTTTACAATCTAAAGTGGTGCCGGTATTCAGCATTCATGACAATATAAATATTACCATTTTGTCTTTGGCTAGAGTCGGATTATATGCTGCTCTCGTATTTTCAATGGTCTTGTGGCCGAAATATACACACGCTCAGAGACCACCTACTAACTTTGGTCAAGGCACAGGCAATACCTCCAATCCCGGCCAGCAAAATCAAAATGAGCAGGACACTGGTCCGGACTCCACGATTTATAAATATGTTTTGGTCAACAATATTTATGAGAAATCTGATATTACAGATTCACTGGCTGATATATCATTTTTACACAGACACTCATTGTACCGCAACCAGCAACAACATATCAGCACAGGAAACTACGGGGCGGCCACCCAGTCACTTATATATACTCCGGAGATCAACACAGGTTTTTTTTCAGGGTACAATCAGTACAGCTTTTATCAGGCGAGTTTGAACACCTTCAGGTTTTATGAACAAAACCGGCCTTTGGCAGATGTATATTTTTCTCAGCTGGGAGGTCAGGACAATCTGAATGTAGGCAGTTCATTCTCCCGCAACTTTGCTGATGGTCTTTCTGTCAGCCTCAATTACAACCGCATCAGCCAAAAGGGATTTTATAATGGTCAGGACACCAAGTCTACCAGCTTCGGCATAGGGTTGAGATATCAGTCACCCAAAGATAAATATAATTCTTTCCTGGTTTTCATCCATAATGCCAACGAAGAAGCGCACATTGGTGGTATCAGAGACGCCAACCAATTGAATGATCCATTTAAAAAAAACATAGCTGTCATCCTCTCTGAGGCATCTACCAGGCAACAGGAAAGGAGTATAGCCTGGGTACAATATTACAAACTCAACAGTGCTTCGAGTAAAACATGGAGACTCTATCTTAAAAATGACATGACGTACCAACCTTCTTATTACAGGTATTCAGACGTCAATGTCCCCGACAGTATCAACACTCAGTTTTATCGATTAAAGACCTCAGATACAAGAGGTATCAGAAGATATGTCATCCAGGATCAGTACAGCAATGGAATATACATCAATGGGGAGCGCATTAAGGGGGTTCAGGGTCGACTTGGCTTGATATATGACTACTTTCACATAAAGGAAGGTATAAGCACATCACAAAGCAGGTCTGACCTCACAGCTGCCTTTGACGGCAAGGTGCCGATTTTAAAATCCCTCCTGATGGAGACGAAAGTACGACTTGGTTTATTGAAAAATATAGGTAATTTCGATATATCGGGCAATGTGAGCCTGAAACTTTCAGAAATTGCAACTCTCAACGGCGGTGCACAACTATTCCGCAGTGAGCCATCCTTCAACACTACTCATCTAAATGTCAATGACCTCCAACTATTAGATACTTCATATGTAAATCCCATAGGTACGGTGCTAAAGTTTGACATAAGGATTCCAAAGATAAAGTTTACAGTAGGTGTTATGCAAAGCGTTGTCAATAAACCTATATACTGGGATACTTCAGGGCACTCATCACAATTCAATGATGTTTTTACAGCGTCACTCCTATATGTCAGTCAGAAAATAAAAGTAGGACATTTCCACCTTGACAATAAAGTTTATTTACAGGTACAGAATAATAAGATATATCCTCTGCCATCACTCTTTTCAGCACATCAATTATACTATACCGGCCGATGGTTTGCGAAAGTAATGGACGTAAACATAGGTCTGGACGCCAGATTTATTGCAGACTACAAAGGCCCGGCTTATCAGCCTCTCTATGGTGAGTTTTATCAGAGCAATACATCCCTACCCTTTTTCCCTGCAGCCAACCTGTTTTTTATGGCCCGGGTATCTTCCTTCAGATTTTGGGCCGTAATGGAAAACTTTTCACAGTACTATAAAACAGAAACCAACTTCGATGTAACAGGACATCCTCAGTTTGATCCCAAACTCAGGTTTGGAATTCAGTGGTTACTTAAGGACTGATGAAAATAGGTTCCCTGCTTAAGGTTTCTGATTCCTCAATTTTACACGTCGAAAAACTCTAAAAAATGTTATATTTGAGGTAAACCTCGCCAGAAAGATTAAAACCTTTGTTTCCGTAAATGCCATACTCCGCATAAATCAGTCTACCTGGTAAAACGTTTTGCCCCCTATTATAAAATATATTTGAAAAATTATTTTCATCTGATTTTGGCAAGTAACTTCCAGTCAAGGATGCTAATATCCTTGTTTTATTGTTTATGAAATAATTTACCTGACCTCTTAGACTTGCATTAATCTCTTGGTTATCTATATTAAAAAGGTAATAACTCATCGATGGGGTAATAGAGTAAGTGGTCCTGGAATTAGGATTGTAACTATACTCCACCGCGGCAAGCAATTGTGTAAAAAACTGATCTTTGAATACATTATTATTATCACTCTGATAGTGTTGTGTCAAGTAAATGGACAAGTCCCTCTGTAAGTACTGAGAAACGGCTTTCGCTTTACTAAATTCAAGTTGAAGTCCCAGTCCATAATAGCTTTGCTTGAAATTATTAGAATATTTATTTGCGTCCAGCCAGGGAATGAACCCGACAGAAACTCTTTTGCCATGATTTCTGGTGTTGAGATAGGCATTTTGCCAGTTGTCATTCATGATAGTAAAGCTTTTGATGTTTTGAGGGATATTGTTTTTTTCCATCCATCCGGCTATCTCAGTCAATTGATAAATATTGGATCTACGGAAATCAAAAACTCGTTGATTGCGTATATAACTCATCAGTTGTGCCAGCTCGAAGAGTTTTTCTTGGGAAAACTTTTCAGAGATCAAACCCTCTTTCAGCAGATCATCCATCAAAAACTGTGCAAGAAACAGGTCATTCATCGGTTCTATCCTGCCAAAACCAACTTTAATGGGAAGAGCAAGAAACATGTTATAATTGGAATAGTTATTTTCCACATCAGCGGTATCATTAGTGTATCCATTTGCATACCCTAATGATACATTGTGGTCGAGTTCCAGAAAAAGATTTTTAAAACCCGCAAATGAAGCATTATCATTTAAAAACTTTCTGTTCACTTGTTCTTCTGATAAATAAAAATAAAAATCTCTGGACTTGACTATATGATTATTGGTAGCAATCAGTCCTTGCCGTCGATCAGAATTAAACCGAAAGCTGTGGTTAAAATAAATATTATTCCTTTTTTGAGTTTTGGCATTATTGGTAAATGAAAAGAAATTCCCATTAAGGTTATAATTAGCGCTAGTATTAGCTGATTTAGATTCTGACAAAAACCGATAGTGACTTTCACCTCCGCTTAAGTTACCAGATGTATTGATACCTTTGATTTTTACATCTGGAAATCTGAATTGTGTGTAATCATAAGACTGCCCCAACATAACATGAGATAATCCAAATACAATCATACTTACGAATAGAAATTTTAGTGTTTTCATTGTTCAATATTTTAATTGTTTTTAAATGGCGAGCTGACTTCACTATGTAATCAGCTGTAAGGAATATAAACTACATAACGAACCACATTTTTGTGTTGCACTCCCAATCAAGCGGTTTTAACTTCGATTTAACTTAGTCCTTTTATTGCTTTATAGATTTTGTCCATTACGATGCTAAACTGTTCGTCAATATCGTAGTGTGTATTATCCAGCAGGATAGCATCATCGGCTTGTCTCAGAGGGCTATCAGCTCTTTCTGTGTCTATCTTGTCCCGGTGTTCGAGATTAGAGATGACTTCGTGGAGGTCCGCTTTCTGGTTTTTTGATAATAGTTCATTGTACCTCCGCTGTGCTCTGACTATAGGGTCAGCCGTAACAAAAAACTTGATGTCAGCATTGGGAAATACTACAGTACCAATGTCTCTTCCATCCATGACGATTCCGTTTTCGCTGCTCATCTGACGTTGTAGCTCCACCATTTTTTTTCTGACAGACGAAATAGCAGACACCTCGCTGACCAGCCCGGAGACCTGGAGTGACCTGATTTCTGATTCCACATTCCTACCATTTAGAAAGGTAGTATTTTCTCCATCTATATTCTTGAAGGTGATATGGATATTTTCCAGAGCGTTATTTACTTCATTATCTTTGGCGACATCAATATTATTTTCAATGAAATATAAGGTAGCAGCCCTGTACATCGCTCCGGAATCCACAAAAAGAAAATGCAGGTGCCTTGCTATCTGCTTAGCCAGCGTAGATTTGCCACAAGAAGAATAACCATCCAGGGCAATGATGACCGGCTTCGATATAGGAAGGTCCAAATGATTTTAGTTTTATTCCTGCAAAAATAAAAAAGTCCTGCCTTATCTACTAATGCAGGACCTTATATTTATTGACAATTTTATGCTTTCAAAGCATTAGTACTCTTCTTCGTTGAACAAAAAATCATCTTTACGCGGATAATCCGGCCAGATGTCTTCCATTGATTCGTAGATTTCAAACTCGTCTTCCAGTTCCTGAAGGTTTTCTATTACCTCCAAAGGAGCTCCTGATCTTATAGCATAATCTATCAACTCGTCACGGGTAGCAGGCCATGGGGCGTCTTCGAGATTGTGGGCTAATTCTAACGTCCAATACATATGAATTTTTAAATTAAGGTGATGAATAATTTTACGTAAGCTATATACCTATATTATAACGAAAAAATGTCTTCTTAGTTACATCTCATCAATAAAAAAAGGACTCACATCGAGGCATTAAATAGCATAACTAACAAAAAAGTTCCTGTTCAGCTATTTTTTTTTATATAATAAGCATGGCATCTCCATAACTGAAGAATCTGTATTTTTCTTTAATGGCTTCCTGATATGCATCCATGATCAGTTCAAATCCACCGAATGCAGCGACCATAATAATCAAACTTGTTTTGGGCAGATGAAAGTTGGTGATCATGCTATTGGCAATACTGAAGTCATAAGGCGGATATATAAACAGGTTTGTCCAGCCTTCAGATGGCTTGAGCAGGCCCGTCGCAGATACCGATGACTCAATAGTACGCATAGAAGTTGTACCTACTGCACAGATTCTCTTGTTATTTTCTTTAGATTTATTGACTATGTCAGCGGCTTTTTGGGAGATGCTGTAATATTCGGCATCCATTTTATGTTTTGACAAGTCTTCTACGTCTATGCTCCTGAATGTACCCAGGCCTACATGCAAGGTAACTTCTGCAAGATCGGCACCTTTTATCTCCAGTCTCTTCATGAGTTCTTTGGAGAAGTGCAAACCAGCCGTAGGGGCCGCTACTGCTCCTGTTTCCTTAGCATACACTGTCTGATATCTCTCATCATCCAGGTCTTCAGGTGTCCTTGTGATGTATTTTGGCAACGGCATACTACCCAATTGTTTCAGCACGTCTCTGAATTGCTCCTCAGTGCCGTCATAAAAAAACCTGATAGTACGTCCTCGTGAAGTGGTATTGTCTACTACTTCAGCTACGAGTACGTCGTTTCCTTTTTCGTCCGCAAAATAAAGTTTATTCCCTACCCTTATTTTCCTTGCAGGGTCGACGAGTACATCCCAAAGTTTGGCATCAGCATTGAGCTCTCTAAGTAGAAAAACTTCAATCTTAGCACCTGTTTTCTCCTTTTTACCATACATCCTGGCAGGAAAAACTTTGGTATTATTGAATATCAGAGTATCACCATCATCAAAGTATTCAAGTAGATCTTTAAATATTTTATGCTCGATTTTTCCGGTTTTTCTATCCACCACCATCATCCTTGACTGGTCTCTTTCGGTCGAAGGATACTGCGCTATTAGGTCTTCCGGCAGGTCAAACTTAAATTGTGAAAGTTTAGTCCTCATTAAATTATTTTTTATTGGAGTGCAAAAGTATAAATCTTATACATTAAATAACCTATAATTGTTTTGATTTATTTTAATATAATGACTCTATCAATGAATTTAGCACATTCCTAACGAATAAGTTAGTCAATATGACGATAAAACAGTGGCGTTCATCTAAAGCATGGCTTAGATTTTGGACAATATTTGTTAATTTGCATTATATTTACCGAATTATGCGCATCGGCATGAGATAAGACGATTTTTGATGCTTGTTTTTTAATCAGATTTACATGAAGGTATTTTTAAAAATAGTTTGGGAAAGTTTTCAGCAAGCTGTGGGTGCACTCAGGGGTAATAAACTTCGTACATTTCTGTCATTGCTAGGCATCACCATAGGCATTTTTTGTATCATCACAGTAAAGTCTGCTGTAGATTCACTGCAGGATAATATCGTTCAAGGGTTTAATGAGTTGGGATCTGATGTCATCTATCTGGACAAAATGCCCTGGAATGAAGATCCCGGTGAAAACTACTGGAAGTATGCCAAAAGGCCTGATCCATCTATCGAAGACTACAAGGCCATCAAAAGAAAGTCCAAACTGGCTGACAATGTTGCTTACACTATCTTTACAGGAGGACGTACAATCAAGTTTTTGTCCAGCAGTGTCTCCAATGCTTTCATCATGGGAAGTACTTACGAATATGCATCTATTCAGAATCTGAAGATCGCAGATGGCCGATATTTTACGTCTAATGAATCCGAAACCGGCGCCAATAAAGCCATACTGGGTTACCAGGTGTACAATACACTTTTCAATGGCTTGGATGGTATAGGCAAGGAAGTCAAACTTTTTGGGCAGGATTTTCAGGTCATTGGCTATATGGAATCTGAAGGTGACAACGCTTTCAATTTTTTGAATTTTGACAATGTGATCTGGATGAGCTTTAATACAGTCAAAAAATATGTGAATGTAAAAGACGAATCCAATGTAGGTCGCATGCTCAATATCAAAGCAAAATCCGGGACAGAGATGTCTGAACTCAAAGGCGAAATAGCTGGTATCATCAGAGCAGTACGACGCCAAAAGCCGCTTGAAATAGATAACTTCTCACTGAACGAACTTTCTATGCTTGCTCAGGTGCTGGACAGTGTCTTTAAAGTGATCAATATAGCAGGTTTTATCATCGGAATTTTTGCACTTATCGTGGGTATGTTTAGTGTAGCCAATATCATGTTTGTATCTGTAAAAGAGCGTACCAATATTATTGGTATCAAAAAAGCACTTGGCGCAAAGAGATACATTATCCTGATGGAATTTCTGATCGAAGCTATCATCCTTTGTATCATAGGTGGACTCATAGGATTGATTTTGGTTTTTGGTACCCTTAAAATCATATCTATGCTGATCCCGTTTGCCATGACCATGTCTCTTACCAATATGGCCATCGGTGTGCTTGCCTCCGTTATCGTTGGTATTATATCAGGTATACTGCCAGCTTTGAAGGCTTCGGGAATGGACCCGGTAGAAGCCATCCGAGCCTGATCCCTTGAGTAATACACACAAACCTACCACTCCAATACTACCTTTCCGGTAGAGCTCCGCGATTCCAGAAAACTGTGCGCAGCAGCCACTTCCGTATTGTTAAATATCCTGCTGACACTCGGACGTATGATACCCTGCGAAGTCAGATCAATCACATTTTTAATATCTCTTCAAGTACCATGGGTTTATAATCTGCTATACGAAGCATGTTGACTGTGATGATAGACCTCGATTGCATCAAGAGTGAAATGGGCGAAAATAATCCAAAGCCCCACGCCAGACTAAGTAACTTCAGCTTATTTTTTGTGGATTCCAGTTGCTCCGCAGCACCATAACAAACCATTTTTCCGCCCGGGGCAAGCAGTTTCATAGCTCCTCTAAAAGCCATTCCTCCCAAACTATCAAAGACTACATCGATTTTTTGCTGACTATTTTTTATTACTTCATAAAAATTTTCTTTTGTATAATCTATAGGAAAATCGACTCCAAGGCCTCTTAAGTAATCTTGTTTGCCTGAGGAAGCTGTACCGCAGACAATGCAACCTTTGCTCTTAGCTATCTGTACCAACAAACTGCCCACCCCTCCGGCTGCAGCCTGGATTAGCACCTTCTCGCCAGCGTGCAAAGTCACACCATCTACGCCGCAATAATACGCTGTACATGCCTGTGTTGCCAATACGGTGGCTGCTGCCATCTCTACACCTTCAGGTATGACTGTCACACCACTCTTATTAGCTACAGCATATTCTGCATATCCACCAAAGCGAGTCATGGCAACCACTTTTTGACCTAGGTAAAACCCTTGTACATTTTTGCCCAATCCTTCAATATGTCCTGTCACATCATAACCCAAAACTGCAGGATTCTTAGGAGCATCCGGATATAAGCCGCGTCGTGCTATGACATCTGCAAAATTAAGTCCGGAGTACTTCACTTTGATCAACACTTCATCCTCTTTGTACAGGGGTATAGCTATTTCTCTTGTTTCGAAGGCAATTTCTGCATTTCCATATTGGATAAGATGTATGGCTTTCATGGTGGTACGGGTTTAAAATATGTACCAATGTAGCATTAATATTCCTTTTACCGAGGTTTTATTCCATTAAAAATTAGAAAATCAGTAGTGTCCATAGAATTAGGTATGACGTATAAGCTTAAAGATTTATCCGTTGATTAATGCTGCAAATCTGTTTTATTGTGTCGGCATTTATCATGAGGGCTAATATTTTCTGAAGATGATTACCCACCTTTCCTATGAATACATTACTTTTACTAATTCTTTCCATTAAAATATAGATTAATGAGCGATCAAGAGGACTTTGATGATTTGCATTTAGAAACTGATGATGGTCAACAAACTGCAAACATTAAAGGTAATATATTGGGTTTGATAAGGACTACTCAAAGGAATTATATCAATCTTACCAATATTGCTGATAATAAAGCGCATATTCTAATCAGTATTAACTCCTTGATGCTCACAATTTTGATACCCATTATTCTTGCTAATTATCAGATAATTATAGATTTAAAGATTTATTTTCCATTGGGGATATTTGCGCTAACATGTTTATTTACCATCATTTTTTCAGCAATGGTTCTAATTCCCTTTAGCGGCAAAAAACAGAGTTCTGAAATCCAACTCAGGAAAACCAGAAGAAGCCCATTTTTTTTTACAAACTATGCCGATCTTACATTGGAAGAATACAACCTGCTTTTTCAGGAGACGCTTGCCAGTAAGGAAATTACCAATCAGGTGATCATCAGTGATTTGTACTATTTCGGTCTGAATCTTGCTTCAAAATATAATCTCGTTACGAGAGCTTACAAAACGTTTAATATAGGAATGGTATTAAGTTTTTTGGGGTTTATATTGACTTTATTTTTCTGACTTATTCTTTGGTTTTTATATTTTTTATCAACCTTTCTGGCTTGTCCAGTTCATTATAGAAATCTAAAATAAATTTTTTATTGTTATCAATAACATTAGGATTTAAATATGTGGCACTGTCACATTTATCCAGGATAGCTTGTTTCATTTCCTGAAAATACTTTACACCAAAGTGAAACTCCTCTGTAGAGATGACATATGGCATAAAGTGTCTTTGTTTTACACTTTTGATAGGTAGACTTTCATGCGGGACTGCATAACTTTGTCCAACAAATCCAGAATAGTCATAATCATAAGGTAGAGCCACAACCTTCTCATTTTGAGGCAACTTAGCAATCATTACATTGTGCCTGTTTCCTATGGACCAGTCAGTGTTAGCAATCATATACTGAAAAAAGTACATCAAAACGAAAGGTTTTCTTTCCAAAACAGTCGAGTTCAGTACTGCCTTGTTTTCTACTACTCTTGCATGCGTGCGCAATGCATATGCATCTTCATCTTCCACCACGATGGACGTAAAGTTTTCAGTAATTTCATTTTTATCATTGACAATCTGAACATCCACTAGTTTTGCTCTCACAGAATTGGAATCAATCACCTGATATAAAGTGTATAGAAAATACTCCTGAAATAATTTTTCCTGATGCGAATCACCATTTCTGCAAGGGAATACCATTTTTAGTTTATCAGTAGATTTTAGTGCAAATGCAGCAAGATCCTTTTTTACAAAATTGAATTTGACAGGTGGGAAATGACATACTTGCTTGCGCATATTACCACGTGCCCTGACCATGGATTTTATATTCAATAATGAAGAATCCCTGGAATTAAGAAGTTCAAAAGTTGACTCTTGTTCGACTTCTTTTAATTTATTTTTCAGGAGATTTTTAAAGGTGGTGGTTATTTTTATTTTCGGATTTTTACCATCGTGGTTCATGTCATAAATTGTCCCAAACAAGCTCTTTTTATGTTTTTTTGGCGGTTTGTTCAACTCTGGCTTTTTACCATTTGCTTTCCCCCTATAAAAATGATCATCGTTCCAGATAAGAACCTCTCCTGAATTGCCTGTAAACAAACCACAATCTATCAAAAATAATTTCCCACCAAACCTTGGTGTTATTTGAGACATGATGGTGTGACCTACAATGATTGAATTTACGTTATAAAAATTTAGTATAGTATTGAGCGAGTCCTCATGAAACATCAATGTATCAGCGTATCCACGATACCACAGTGGACCTTCATCCCCTAAGAGCAAATCCACCTTTGGATTATCTGCCAATGTCTTGGCATCGTTTTTCATGATAGAATCCCTGAAAAGCCGGTTGGCATCTTGGGCAGAGATATTTGCATCCACCATTTTTTGTGAAATTCCACCATGCACTATCAGATTGTCATTGATGGTGATGATCACATTCTTACTTCTTAGCCAATTTCCCAATACACTGTTACTGGAAAAAAAATTATAATACTGCGTTTGCAGGACGCCGAAGTATAGGAGTATTTGACATTCAGATACCGAAGGTCATTGTTCAATGTCATCAGTTCGTGATTTCCTAGCATGACATGAACCTTTCCTCCGGCGACGGCAGCCTGTTTTTCCAACTGGAACAAAAACCATAATATTTCCATCACTTTATCTCCTCTACTGAAATGATCTCCGCCACCACAAGATGGTGATTTCCAAAATTCCAGTTTCCGACAGAATCAATGACATGATGCACTTTGAGCAGGGAAAGCATGGTATCAAACTGGCCATGTAGATCGCTGATGACAATAAATTTTTCAATGTTGTCATACTCCCATTCGTCATCCTCCATGATATCAAGTTTAGTTAAATCGATTTCAGGTAGGTTGACAATTTTAAATTTTCCGGCACTGGATTTAAAAACAAAGGTATCACGAGGCTGTCCCATTTCAATCCACTTGATTTTAATAGAATCTCCTGCAATTTCTATATATGGTCCATCATTATAGTTTTTTTTGGCTTGAGCCATTAAACATAGGTTCGAAAACAAAATGACTGATACTAAAAAAATACTTTTAAACATCATATTTCCGATAATTGGCTGCATAATAAATCATATTCTAAAAATAATAAGTAAAAGTAAAATATTTATTTAACAAAAGATGACAAAACTACATTTTACACAACGAAATTTGGACAGGGAATTTTTCGTTTTATATTTTATTAGGCTTTTGGGTATAAATAAAGAATTGTAATAAAGGGTAAGCAAAAATGGAGTTGGATGATTCCTGTCTATATTCGGATTGGAAGCATTGTTTAAAGTTAATTGGCTAAGGTTGGAAAACCACAATGGTTGAAGTCAGCGACTTCGATTCCTTACAACTAGAATTTGTAACTTGTTCGCTCCTGATTTTAAAAAAATGTATATTTGCTATAAATTTAAATACCTATAATGAAGACGATAGTCTGTCTTGATACTCCGATCGAAGAAAGCTATTTGATAAGTTTGAATGATGTACAAGGTAAATGTGTATTTAATTCAACGCTCGAAGTAAGCCAATTTGACAATAAAAAGTTTATACTCAATGTTACTCATCTAAAAGAAGGAGTATACTTTATTCAAATTAGAAGCAAAACTATTTCTTTACCCACAAAAAAGTTTATTAAAATATGAATCCGAAATTTATCTTGTTTGGTTTGGTTCTTATGTTTTTAGGTGCATGTTCCACAAAAGAAATGGACTTCCCTGCACAGTATGTATTCGATAAGGCGGAACTAAACTCTCAGTCTATATTTGCGTATCAAAATGACGTAGCTAAAGCAGTAAATCCCACCACAGGAAAATTTGTGGATCAAAACCGTCAAATCAGGGACAGTTTTGATACTATATTTGACCAATTAAACACTATGTTTCCCTTTGTATTGCAGTCTATCGAATTGGTAGATGAAAAGACAGTAAAAGTTATAAACAGTGCAGGTGATGTATTTATTCTGCCGTATGAAAAATTAGCAGATAATATCATCCAGATTGAAAACTCCATTCAGCTAAAAATGGAAGAAAACACATTGGCCCAGTGTGTTGTGATGGGCATTGTCGGAGGTAAATCTAAAAGCGGGATGGCATTTAACTTGCCTGACTTCACTGCCTGCTTATTTACAGACTCCCATGTGGAGATAGCTAAAAAATATTATGACCAATATACGGCCACTGGTAGCAAAGTTGATACCATAGCTGTGTCTCCCATAGATATAAGGTATAAAAGAAAGTAATGATTCTTCCTATTTATTTAGAAGAAAACTAAATCGCACCTCCACAATAAATATAAAAATGGTGGTTAGCACACTATTGGCTGACCACCATTTCTGTCTATCAAAAACTCACTCTCAAAGTGGTCCAGATATTACGGCCTGCTGCATTGATACCGCTTGCAAAGTATCGGTACTGAGTGTCCAGGATGTTTTCTACCCCCAATTGCAGCTTTAAGACTTTACTGACGTTGTATCCGGCTCTGATATTGAAGGTCATCCATGCCGGCATACCTGTAAGAGGTGCATATTGTGCATTGTCTTCGCCGCTCAGGCTGTAATCCTTTATATCTTTTTTGCCATTATACAAAACAAAAAAACTGCCATCCAGTCGGGCATCACTATACTGCATTCCGATTTTACCGAACAAAGGTGCTACATGGTCTAGTGGTGAGACTTGGTCTCCGTTTTTGTTTCTTCCATAGGTGTACGATAAAGAACCAAATACCGACATATGATGGCTCAATTTTTTTCTGATGTTAGAATTAAAGCCATAAATATACCCTCTTGCCTGATTGACTGAAGTATAAA
Source organism: Saprospiraceae bacterium (assembly GCA_016714765.1). Classification (GTDB taxonomy): domain Bacteria; phylum Bacteroidota; class Bacteroidia; order Chitinophagales; family Saprospiraceae; genus OLB9. Next base: position 41,803 of record JADKCF010000012.1, read on the forward strand.
CAGCACTTAAAGAATCATTGTACAAAATTTGTGGCTGTCCATTAAAAGTACCCGGTGCCAGGCTTATAAAATTGCTTAAATGCGTATAATATATTACATTCTCCACACTCCAGGATTTGTCGAAGTAACCGATATTTATCTCATTGGATACTGTAGATTCAGGTTTGAGATTGGGGTTGGGCACTATTACTATGCCGGGAGTGGAGTCAAATACTTTGGATAAGTCATCGATATTGGGTGTTCTGAAACCCAAAGCGCATAAATATGACAGTCTGACACCTTTGGTCATCTGATAAATGAGCCCGGCATTGGCAGAATATATAAAATTATTTTGACCGACTTGATCAAAAGGGAATGGGAAGAAAGACTTATCTTTAAAATTACTGCTCAAAGCATTGTATCCCAAACGCACTCCATCGTTCAATGTAAAGGATTCATTGATTTTCATTGTATGTGACGCGTATGCTGATGTTGTCCATTGCTGGTTGCCGCCATCCGGATATCGGGTGTTTAGCGGACTTATCACACCATTTGTGATGTTTTCTTTACTTGCAGTAGATTGTACCCCATTCCAGTATGAATCGACTCCCAGTCTCAGGTCATGCCTTTCATGCTTGTGTACTCCTGATATCTGCAAGCCCACCACTGTGACATCTTCTATTCTGTGATTTAAAGCCGCTGATCCAAAGTTTCTGTTGTGGCGACTCTCCCGCACACTTTGGTAATTGGCATTGATGTCTATGTTTTTAAAAAATCCATCCATGGTATAACCCATATTGTAAATAGCCAAAAATCTTTTTTGAGGACCATAATACCATTCTGCAGAATTCAATCCACTGCCTTTCGGGTCTGTCAGCCGGTCATACCGAGGCACATTTGTCGAATTTGAATACTGGATATTGATGCTATGCTCCACCGATTCAGATGGTTTGTAGATGACTTTTTGGATGAGATCTATCTGATCGTAACCACTGAATTTCTGGACCAACTTATTATCATTCGGAACCAATACATCAACGCCATTTACGCGGTCAGCATAAAATAGTCGCTCACCAAAGTAGCCCTTATCATAAAACGGATTGGGGGAACCTCCCATTTTTAAATCTCCAAATCTTGATAGTGTGATTCCCGAAAATAAACCTATTTTTTTCCAGCCCACATTTAGTGTCCCATTTATATTACCTCCGGAATGAACAGAATGGTAACTGGAAGACACCGAACCAAAAATATTGGTCTTAAGCCCCTCCCAACTTAGCATTGGATTCCGGGTCTTAAAATGAATCACACCTCCCAATGCATCGCTTCCATAAATAGTTGACCCCGATCCATTCAGGATTTCTACTCTTTCCAGTACACTCGGATCCAGGGTTATAGAATTTTGCAAATGTCCTGCACGATAAATGATGTTATTGAGTCTTACACCATCCACTACGAGCAAAACCCTGCTGGCTTCAAATCCGCGCAGGACAGGACTTCCACCACCCTGCTGGCTCTTTTGGACAAATACATCACCGGTAGATACCAGCAAATCTGCTATATTCATAGGTGATTGCTGTAAAATATACTCTTTTTTTATCAAGCTGATCTGCTGTGCTACATCTGACCTGCGCTCCGGCACCCTATTAGCTGAGATAACGATTTCGTCCAGTTTTGTTGTGTCTGATGTCACTTCCTGAGCAATCGAAGTATTACACATAAACAATACTACAATATATAAGTGTCTCATTATATGTATTTTGATATTAATGATTGAATTACCTTGTATATCACATCTTATCCGGTATTTAGATTCCGAAAAAAGAAATGTTATAACTTAGAAAGAATCTGCCTGCAGCACATCTGATATAAAAACCAGAAATAATAACTGCGAAGACTGTCAACAAAAAAATATCAAAAAATGGGAGGTCTTAAGTCATCTGCTACATACGAGCTGCCTTCTAGCTCCTGTAAGTTGAAAGTGCTTTTCAAAACGGGTTTAAAAAATAAAAAGAAGTTTAATACGTTGGGTTCATATGGAGTAAATGGGGATAATAGAAGAGGGAAAAGTTTTAATATTTTTTTCACGAAATCCATATTGATGCCAGATTTCAAGTTTTTGATGATATCCGATTCTTCATCATCCCACATTCCGGTTATTTTGACACCTTCAGCGATTTTTTCTACCTTAGATATGTCAAAGTATCTGTTTTGCACAATGATTTCGGCCTTATCTACCCTGCTGCTTTCATATTCAGTCCACGACAAAACCAATGTTTGAAGATTAGTCTGGTGGAGCTTTGTCTCAATCTGCCAATGAATTACAAGTCGCTGTATCTGATACATCAGTATGATTATTGTATTTTCAAACAAAATACACATGGCAAGTACGACGATCAGATTGCGATTCAATTTTAGCTTATTTTGTACGATTGAAAGTGCTCATAGACATATAGCCGAATCATTCTGATTCAGGATGTTTTCCGAATTCATCTTTTGTGTGCGGTTTAGAAATACGCCTGGTACTATCGGCCTGTTTCATTGATTCACCCACCACATTGCTGGCAGTGAAGCTGGCTACCATATTATTGAGCATATCGCTTCCTGCTTGTGGCGAATTGGGCAATAATATAAGATTTGAATTTGTATCCGCTCCAATGGCCTGTAAGGTATCATAATGTTGTGTGACCACGATCAAGGCAGAAGCTTCCTGAGAGTTGATACCCACTTTATTGAGAATATCTACACTTTCTACCAATCCTCTTGCTATTTCGCGTCGCTGATCAGCAATACCCTGTCCCTGCAACCTTTTGCTTTCCGCTTCAGCTTTGGCTTTCGCCACTATACGTATCCTGCCCGCCTCCGCTTCATATTCTGCGGCAGTTTTTTCGCGATCGGCTGCATTGATTCTGTTCATGGCATTTTTGACCTGAATATCAGGGTCTATATCTGTAATCAGTGTATTGATAATATCATAACCATAGGTGGTCATTGCTTCATTGAGTTCGCGTTTTACGGCTATTGCCACATCATCCTTTCGCTCAAAGACATCATCCAGTTTAAGTTTTGGTACTTCAGCACGTACGACATCAAATACATAAGATGTGATCTGATCGTGAGGAAATTCGAGTTTGTAAAATGCTTCATATACTTTCTCCTGGATCACCTTAAACTGCACGGAGACCTTAAGTTTGACAAAAACATTATCTTTTGTCTTTGTTTCTATAATGACGTCCAACTGTTGTATCCTGAGGTTAATCTTACCTGCAATCCTGTCAATGACAGGAATTTTTAGATGCAAACCTGATTGTCTGATACTATGAAACTTACCGAAACGCTCCAATATCACTGCTGATTGTTGTTTTACTGTAAAAAGTGCACTCAAAAGTAAAAAAAGTGCAATGATGCCAACTATAATTAAACCGGGACTTACCATAAGGAATTCATTTTTTTTAAGTTATCTAAATAAAAAACCAAGATGCAATATACTTCTTTTTTTTCGAAAATGCATTAATTTTATACCTTATATTTGTGAGATGAACCACTTTTGGGGGCCGTTCACACTTTACTTCATTGCAGAAAGTCCTATCTCATACATCAAACAGACACATCCGCTTTGATATGTGGATCAGGATGATAATTCAAAAGCTCAAAATCTTCAAATGTAAAGTCGAAAATACTCTGTACCTCCGGATTGATCAGCATCTGAGGAAGTGGTTTAGGGGTACGGGTAAGTTGCAATCGTGCCTGCTCTATGTGGTTGTTATACAAGTGAACATCACCGAATGTATGCACAAACTCACCATATTGCAAACCACAAACCTGAGCGATCATCATAGTCAGGAGAGCATATGAAGCAATATTAAAGGGTACTCCTAAAAAAGTATCTGCAGATCGCTGATACAACTGGCATGACAGCTTGCCATCTGCCACATAAAACTGAAAAAGACAATGGCATGGTGTTAACGCCATTTGATCCAGTTCGCCTACATTCCAGGCATTGACTACCATACGTCTGGAATCAGGGTTGGTTTTTAGTGTGTGTATCAGCTGAGTTATCTGATCTACGGTGCTGCCATCCGGCTTAGTCCAGCTACGCCATTGTTTACCGTATACAGGTCCCAGGTCACCATTGCTGTCAGCCCATTCATTCCATATCCTGACGCCATTGTCGGTAAGGTATTTGATATTGGTATCTCCTTGCAGGAACCAGAGCAGTTCATATATGATAGATTTGAGGTGCAGTTTTTTAGTGGTAAGCATAGGAAATCCTTCATTCAGGTCAAATCTCATCTGATAACCAAAAACGCTTATCGTCCCAGTACCTGTTCTGTCTGTCTTTTGTGTGCCATTATCCAGTATGAATGTCAGTAAATCATGGTATTGCCTCATATTGATTGTGTTTGCTGATAGAATAATCCAAACGGACAAATCATCTCAATGTTCATACAAAGATACCAAATGCCGCAAATGCTCCAACTAATTTTCCAAATGAAATTGTAAATACATTATACTATCAACTTTCATGAGGTAATGTAAATCATATAAACTTAACACAAAAATCATATAGTCTTACTTTCTATATTCGTAGTTTTGTATATAATTATCTGTGCATGAAAGTAGACATATTAAAAAAAATGGACGAAGGGCTGGCAAGTATCGAAAAAAAGATGGTGGCTGAGCCGGAAAGACGAAAAGAAATTTTGAATACTTTACATCCAAAACAGTTGGTTGCAGCAACCAATTTGTTGCATTACCTGACATTGCGCAATGAAGATATCCGATTGTTGCAGAATAGCCTCCATGAGATGGGACTGTCATCATTGGCGAGTTCGGAAAATCACATACTCAGGCAGCTGCAGGCTATCAGACAAAGATTAGGAAAAGTTTATAATAAAAAGGAAATCAGCCCTTGTACGTATGAATGGAGCAGAGCCTCTATCCTGGATAAAAGCCAGATGCTGTTCGGCAAAAAAGCAATTGAAGACTTGCCACACCTCATGGTCACATTCGACTCATCTTTTGCTGATAATTATGCTTTGATCAAGAATCTTTTGCAAAATGGCATGAACGTCGCCCGCATCAATTGTGCCCATGACAATGAAGCCACCTGGGCACGAATGATACACAAACTTAAAAAAGCTTGTCAGGAAACCGGTTGTACATGCAAAGTGTACATGGACCTGGCAGGTCCCAAAATACGCACCAACATACTCAATAAAGGCAAAAAAAAGGAAGAGGTAAAAATTACTGAAGGCCAAATGGTCTGGCTTTCAGAAGATGCCGAGGATTTAGTAAAAAAGATGTGGTCATCAGTACCAACGAGCAGGGTATCATCTCCAAATTAAACAAAGGAGAGAGGGTATATATAGATGATGGTTTGATTAAAGGGGTTGTGGAAAAAATAAAAAAGAATTGTGTCGGTATGCGCATTGTCCGGATTGCAACAAGCAAAAAACAGATAAAAGCCGAAAAAGGAATTAATTTCCCAGATTCCGAACTGGATGTGCTTCCACTCACAGAATTCGATATTGCATCCTTACCTTTTGTATGTGACCATGCTGATTTGATAGGATATTCCTTTCTAAGAAAACCAGAAGATGTTTCATTGCTCAGAAATATCATGCATGAAACGTGTGAAAAAATTCCCGGGCTCATCTTAAAAATAGAAACACCGGAAGCTGTCAAATATTTACCACAGATATTGCTGGAAGGCATGAAAGATGAAGTTTTTGGTATCATGATCGCCAGAGGAGACCTGGCCGTCGAAATCGGCTTTGAGCGTATGGGCGAAATCCAGGAGGAAATACTCTGGATTTGTGAATCTGCGCATGTACCAGTCGTGTGGGCTACACAAGTCCTAGAAAATCTCAACAAATCAGGAATTGCAACCAGATCTGAAATCACTGATGCCGGTCATGCAGGTCAGGCAGAGTGTATCATGATCAATAAAGGGCTGCATACCATAGAAGTGATAGAATCACTGAGGAATATTCTGAAACGCACAGCGGAACATCGCAATAAAAAACGATTTACATTCAGGCAGCTCAATATTGCAAGCAGATTTATTGGTGGAGATGAGGTCTGAATTGTGATCAAATTCATAGCCTTTTTTACTTTTGATCTCTTACATCAGTCTACACTGTTCTGAAGGGACCTTTGCGGAATGCTAACCACAAAAACTTCAGGTAAGAATCAAAAACGGTTACCCTTTGCAGTTTATACTCCGGCAACAACAACTTATGTAACTTTGGAAGATTATACCAAGGTATATTGGGAAATAAGTGGTGCTCCAGGTGATAATTCAGATTGAGATTGAGGAATGAAAAGATTTTAGTACTGGTCACTGTCCTCGTCGTGAGAAACAAAGTCGTTTTTTCAGTGAGCATATGCTCAGCCCAGCCGCGGATATTACCAAAGAGAACCGCAAAAACTATGGGTATCAGCCAGACATTCAGTACCACCTGGAAAAAGTCAAACTTCAAAGAAAAATATATCACAGCCGTATAAATTGCAAACATTATGGTATACTCCAATAATATCTGTCGCCTTTCAGAGTTAGATCCAAATCGAATTGCATTGACAGGCACATGGAAAAGATATAGAAAAACGCCTACCAACAAAATCACATAAAACATGACTCTGATGAGAAATTTATTGGAAGTAATATTAAATAATTCATCAGGGTCTTTGTCAGTTCCGGTATATTTGTGATGAATGAGGTGATTTACTTTATAGGCTGTCACAGAAAATAAGGATGGAATACCGGCTACAAATCCAAACAACCAATTATTCAACTTACTGTTAAACAAATTATTGTGCATACCCTCATGCATGAGATTGGCCATTCCGTGAATGGCCGCTCCGATGACAGTAAAGCATATAACTTTTACTACAACATTGGGCCAGAAAAAAAGTAGAATCCAGTTCCAGCTCAGATCCTTTTTGTGCAAATCTTTGATTTGGTCTTTTATAGCAGGGTTCAGATTTGAAAACCAATCCTGAAATGATTTCGATAATGAAGCTTCGCTTTCCATAATATTTTTTATCTTAAATTTTAAAGAGATTTTATATTAATTATTGTCAAAATTAAAAAAAAATAATTCATAAAGAGAGAAAGTAAACAAATATTTGTGCAATTAAAAATAATTAGATCTTGCCTTCCTTGTAATTATGAAATTTGATATAACTTTGCGGCATGAAAAGCGCAGTAACATATGCCACTAGATAAAACTGGAATAGCCCGGCGGATAGCCAAAGAAGTCAGGGACGGATACTATGTCAATCTTGGCATAGGTATACCTACACTGGTGGCTAATTATGTACCCAAAGGCTTGAATGTAGAGTTTCAGAGCGAAAACGGAGTACTGGGTATGGGACCATTCCCCTATGAAGGAGAAGAAGATCCTGATGTAATCAATGCTGGAAAACAAACCATCACGGCTATGCCGGGAGCAAGTTTTTTTGATTCGGCCTTGAGCTTTAGTATGATCCGCGGCAAACATGTGGATTTGACTATACTAGGCGCTATGGAGGTTTCGGAAGAAGGTGACATCGCCAACTGGAAAATCCCCGGTAAAATGGTCAAAGGGATGGGAGGTGCTATGGATCTGGTAGCATCAGCTGAAAATATCATCGTTGCCATGATGCATGTCAATAAAGCAGGAGAATCAAAATTGCTAAAGAAATGTTCGCTCCCGCTCACAGGCGTAAAATGTGTCAAAAAAATCGTTACCAGCTTGCTGTGCTGGAAATCACAGATGGTGGTTTCAGATTGCTCGAAAGAGCACCGGGAATCACTACTGAGTATATACAATCTGTAACAGAAGGTAACCTCATCGTGGATGGAGAAATTCCCGAAATGGTGCTGGATTAAAAAAAATTTTGCCGGTCTTAATGCAGATATTTTCAAAAACGCATATAACAAAGCCAATGCTACAATCAATAAAGCGATTTTTTCTTGTATTACTTACCCTGTCAATGGGCATGTCTTTTCTCAATTCAGGCATAGAGGTAGGCTCCGTAATAGATAATTTTAATGGTGTAAAGGTATATTTTAATGGCAGAGATTTTACCAATGTCAATGGAAGAAATACAACAGCAGATGGCTATAATCTGGGTTTAAAATATCAATGTGTGGAGTTTGTTAAACGGTACTATTATGAAGTATATAGTCATAAAATGCCCAATGCCTTCGGTCATGCCAAAGATTTTTTCGACAAATCCCTGGGTGATAAAGCATACAATAAAAAAAGAGGGCTGATGCAATATCGTAATGTCAGAGAATATAAACCAGAAGTCAATGATCTCCTCATTTACGACGGGTATCCTGGCAATAGATTCGGGCACGTGGCAATCATCTCCGGTGTAACCGAAGATGAGATAGAACTCATACAACAAAATATGGGAACAAAGAGCAGAATCAGAATACCATTAGTCAAATTTAATCAGTACTGGACTATTGCAGACTACAATATTTTGGGCTGGCTTCGCAAAGAGTGATACGACAAAAGCTACCATCATTGCCACAAATTACTATCAACCCGGCTATCAAAAGGCGTCCCAAACAACATTGTCTGAGACACCTTTCTGCCTCGTTACCTATTGACAAGATTTCATCATTCAATTCGCCGTGTATAGGCCGGACACCCATACCTGTAAGCCCCGAGCAGGGATTACCACGCGACCGAATGGGCCGTTCGACCAGGCGGTACAGTGTGGTCGGAGGAAGACCGTTCCTTTTAGAAGCCACGGCGGGACCACTTTAAAAGACACCAGGATAAGTATGTACCAGGCCGAGCTGTAGGTCCACACGGACACTCCACTTTACAAGGACCAGTAGCTCGGCACCGAACACCTCCGTTCTACACTATGGATTGGGCAGAAGTAAAATCCACAGTGAAGGTCGCACCGTTTTGTACTAAAGCACTCAGTATATTGTATCCTAATGCAAATCCAGTACCTACTGCCGAAGTATTCGACCCACCTGGGAAGTACCATGAATTTTGTGAGCTTTGAAAACTACCGCATCCTGAAGTGTGATTTACATTATCTGTAGCATGATACTTATTATCAGATCCTGAATTACCGGCATTAGGCACATTTGATAATGTTTGGGGGTTGTTCCCGGGGGGGGGGGGGGGGGGGGGGGGGGGGGGGGGGGGATTCTGATTTAAGCCAAGCATAAACAACCAAACATTAAGTAAAATTAACTTGATAAAATAATACAAAATCAAAATTTAGCGTCATTTTTAAAATTATATTTTTTACTATCTGAGTATCACTTCATTTAATAAGTCCATCTAAAAGAATTCAGAATTTTTATTTTCACTGAATGTTTGTATTATAAAAAAAGTATGCCTACCTTTACGTCATGCAAACACTAACCCCTGTTTGCTATTTTCACACACCCTAACCTTATATAATAACTCACTGTTTTAAAGTAGATCATTTATGGCCTTATTTAGCGTATCTTATGTATTTCAACTGTTCCAATGTTTATTTTCCCTCTCTTTTGGAACTGCTGCAGACACAGTTAGTGCGTGTCCACCACCAACGGCACCTCTGACCATATATTTTCAGAAACCGGCTGCCTGGCCTAATGCAAAAATATATTATTGGGGCGAAACACCAACCGGTACAATGCCTGACGTAACTTGGCCAGGTGTAAACATGACCCTGACGCAGGCTGGATGCGACTGGTATTATTTTACCTTTCCTTCAGCAGTGGATTGCAGCAATATCATTTTCAATAGTGGTACTGGTAGTCAAACACCAGATTTACTCAACAGATGTGATGATGGATATTATCAGGTGGGCATAGGCTGGTCCAGTACTCCTCCATCTGGCTATTGTGGCAACCCGGCTCCCACCTTGAGTGTGAGCCCGTCAGGTCCATACAATAATCCAAACCCATTTATTGTAACTATCAACATATATGACAACTCAGACCCGTCTCCGACTATATATTATACGACTGATGGCACAACGCCAACAACTTCCAGCAACAGTGGACTGGATGGCATGACATTAAACATCACCCAAAATACCACCTTAAAAGTGATAGGTGCAGATGCTAATGGTGCCATATCGGCTGTACAAACACATATCTATACTGTTGGGGTCCAGCCTCCACTTACTGTTTATTTCAAAAAACCAGTAGCCTGGAGTACAGCTAAAATTCACTATTGGAATCCATCGCCGTCAGGCAGTACTACGGCTACTACATGGCCCGGAGTAAATATGACACAAAACCAGCCCGGATGTGATTGGTATTATTTTACTTTTCCAAATGCAGTAGATTGTATTAATATGATATTTAATAATGGAGCCGGTAATCAAACTCCTGATTTGATCAATATTTGTGAAAATGCATATTATGTAGTAGGTACAGGCTGGTCATCAACTCCTCCATCAGGGTTTTGCAGTGCTAATACCGCTCCCACACTTACTGTTTTGCCTCTAAGTGGTGATTGTTCTTTACCATCTGCACTGAATATCACAGCAAGTGATGCAGATGGTGATCCAGTTATTATTCGTTATACTATTGATGGATCAGATCCAGGGCCTAATTCCACTATCTGGGTTCCGGGCACCAATCCACCTACTGTTGATTTTACCTTTAAGGTGAGAGCATATGATGATGAGATGGCTTCATCACCTATCGTTACAAGGAATTATACAGACAACAATAATGCACCGACTCATAGCATCTCTCCGGCAGGTCCTTTAACCTTTAACCCATCTGCGAATGTAGTGATTACGGCCAATGATGATTGTACATCAAGTGCTACCATATATTACACAACAAATGGAAGCAATCCTACCACATCCTCCTCTAGTGCTGTCAATTCTAAATCATTTTTTCTAACTCAAACTACAACGATCAAATATTTTGTTAGTGATAACAATGGCAACTCTTCTGCGATACAGAGCCATACATATACACATGATCCTAATTTTGGTTGTGGAAGTACTGGAGAAGATTACTTCAGCTGGGATAATGCCACAGTATATTTTACTGTTACAGACAGATTTAATAATGGGAACACTGCTAATGACGTCAATTATGGAAGGCAAAGCGATATAGTGGGTGGATTTCATGGTGGCGATTTACAAGGCGTAACTCAAAAAATAACACAAGGCTATTTTGACTCATTGGGTATTGATGCCATTTGGATTACGCCACCTATTGAGCAGATTCACGGGAATGTTCCGGGATGGGGTATGGTCCCTGAGTTTCAGAAACATTATGGTTACCATGGGTACTATGCTCTGGATTGGACAGAAATAGATGCCAATATGGGAACAGTGGTTGACTTTAGGACTATGATTGACTCTGCACATGCGCATGGCATCAGAGTGGTCATGGATGTAGTGCTGAATCATACAGGATACGACACACCACAAGATATGACTGAGTTTGGATGGAGCAATTGCAGCAACTGGTGGGGACCACAGTGGATCAGAAAAGATGACATTGCAGGGTGTACACCTTGTGGTGGTGGTGACCTGCAATCTTGTCTAGCAGGCTTACCAGATGTCATCACTGAGGCCACCACAGATGTGAGTTTGCCTCCAGTGCTACTCACTAAATGGAATGCAACAAAAGAAGCGCAGGAAATTGCAGAATTAAATACTTTTTTTAATAATACAGGTCTTCCTAGAACACCAGTCAATCACATCGTCAAATGGCTTACAGACTGGGTTCGGGAGTTTGGAGTAGATGCTTTCAGATTGGATACCTACAAACATGTGGAATTGCAACATTGGGGTACCTTAAAAACACAAGCTGATATTGCACTTACAGAATGGAAGGCTGCCAACCCAACCAAAAAATTGGATGACAAACCATTTTGGATGGTAGGAGAAAACTATGGATCAGGCATCACAAGATGGGCTGATGCTATCAATATTAGTAAAACTGATGCTTTGATAAATTTTAACTTTCAAGGTCAAGCCCGGGAATATGGCCACTATTGATAATATATACTCAAGCTATGCATCAGTAGCCAATCCAGATCCTACATGGAATTTCTTAAGTTATTTGTCTTCTCATGATACTCAGCTTTCAGATAGAAATAACCTTATCAATGAAGGTACAACTTTCCTAATGCTTCCTGGTGCTGTACAGATTTATTATGGTGATGAAACCAAAAGACTTGCAGGGCCAGGACCAGGTGACCAACCTACTAGATCTTTTATGAACTGGAATAGTATAGATCAAGTTGTCTTGTCTCACTGGAAAAAACTGGGACAATTCCGACAAAAACACCCAGCCATAGGTGCAGGATCACATACAAAATTGCAGACCACGCCTTACACCTTTAAGCGATCACTCTCAAGACAAGACGCACAAGATGACGTCATTATCGTGATGGGTGCAAGCGGTAATGTGACAATCGATGTAAGTTCGATTCCTTCCTGGTCCAATGGCACTGTATTAAAAAATGGTTACTCAGGACAAACAGCAACCGTCTCCGCCAACTCAGTTACATTTGCTGCAGGAACAAATGGTGTGATACTTATAGAAAACCCTAATCCCGTGATACTGCCAACAATAACTGCAACTCCAGAAAACAATGCTTACAATGCTGCTGGTCATACAGTTTGCCTTTCTGGTTCATCTATAGATTGTAGTGCAGTGACGGTATATTATACTTATGATTTGAATGCTTCGGAAACAGACTTGTCATCCTGGACTTTATTTACTGGTTGTTTTCAGATAAATCAGAATACCACATTAAAAGCTATATCTGTCAATAATTCGAATACAGCATTGAAATCCCAAGCTTTGGTACTCAATTATTTTACTGAGATACCAGATATGACCATATATTATAAAAATACAAGTGGTTACAGCAATGTATTCTTGTACCATTGGAATTCATTGCCAGCTGCATCGGGAAACACTTCCACCGCATGGCCAGGCAAGCCTATGACGCTCATTTGCAATAATAATACTGCTACACCCAATGATGATTGGTATATACTGACTTTACCGGCTACATTGACCACACAACTTATATTTAATTGTGGTAGCAACACCTGTCAAACTGGAAATTTGAGTACTCCGGGTTCACTGAATTTTTATGAAAACGGTTCTTGGTCCACCACTACCCCTGCTTCATTTTGCAACGACTGCAAAATAGTTGCAAATACTAACAATGCCGGCAATGGATCGCTGAGGTATGCTATTGGATGTGCAGTACCGGGGAGTACTCTGGCTTTTGACCCAGGCCTTAACAATCAAATCATAACAGTCACAGCTCCCATAGACATCAATAAAGACCTGACTATATCCACCACTCAAAACATCACTGTCAGTGGTAGTGGTATGGTGGGAAGTTTATTCACAATTGGATCCGACAAAAATGTAACTATTAAAGGGCTTGATTTCATATGTGGATCTGGTCCAGATGGCAAATGTATTACAAACAACGGAAAACTGACACTCGATGGTGTCGATATGATGGACAACAATTCAGGTAGCAATGGTAGTTCAGTTTTGAATGAAAATGCAGGCCAAATCACCATTAAAAATAATGTCAAGGTTATAAAAACCAACTAAGCACTAAGTATTAGGATAATTAAAAAACTCGCTTTGACATTTCTTCAAGATGCCGTTAGATTTTTATTATAAGTCTAACGGCATTTTATTGTAATTGCCTGAAGTCATCAGTAATATATTACTCTCATTTTCATTTTTCAAATAGGCATATAGCTTCTTTTCGTCTGTAAATACCTTGAGGTTGGGGTGATCAAAACTCTTTTTCAGAAAAGTCTCATCCAGTGCTGGCATGTTTTTCATTTTTAAAGTATGCTCATTATAAAAAACAATTGCCTCATCTGCTTTACCCAAACTATGTTTGTATTGTGAAATAAATTCTTCGTTTAAGCTGGAGAAGGTATGTAACTCCAATACAGCCAGCAACTTTTTTTTACCAAACCAATCTTTAAATGCTTCTGTGGTTGCCTTCACCTTGCTGGGAGCATGTGCAAAATCCAAATAAACCAACCGGCCATGGTTCTCTGATACTTTCTGTAGCCTCTTGTTGGCACCTGTGAAATCAGCAATGGCCGTAAAAAAATCATATTTAGATACTCCCAGGGTTTCACATACCATTTTTGCAGCATGCATATTTTGCAAATTATGTGCTCCGATAACACTTATAGGATATTCTTCCCCTTCAAAAACAACATTTTTGTCCACTGAAAGAGAAAATGCATCATATGACTTTACATTCAAATGATGAACTTCTTTCACTAACTCAGAAAGAATCTCATCTTTTTGATAATAAATAAGCAAGCTTCCAGACTGCATAGTCTGCATGAATATCCTGAACTGATCAATATAAGACTCAAACGTCGGAAATACATTGATATGGTCCCAGGCAATACCGGTTATGACGGCGATATGCGGCTTGTAATGGTGTATTTTAGGAACCCTGTCCATGGCACTGCTCAGGTATTCGTCACCTTCTATGACGATGAGGGGTGCTTCTGTAAGCCTTACCATCCTGTCGAACCCTACCAACTGAGCCCCCACCAAATAGTCAAAGTCGGAACCCATTTTATTAAGAACATGAAGAATCATGGCCGTGGTGGTCGTTTTTCCATGACTTCCGGCAATGACCACCCTTTTTTTATTTCTGGAGTGGTGATAAACAAATTCAGGATAAGAATAAATCGTAAGACCTATGTTTTGGGCTTGAAGCAATTCGGGATTGTCTGCTTTGGCATGCATGCCCAAAATGACAATATCGATATCCTGAGTAATATTTTCAGCAAACCATCCGAATGTCGAAGGAGCAATTCCTGCTAATTTTAATCGGGAGAGGGATGGTTCATAAATTTCGTCATCAGACCCGGTGATGTGATGTCCCTGAGCATGCAGATCCAGGGCGATATTGTGCATCGCTGCCCCGCCAATAGCAATGAGATGTATCCTTAATTTTTTCAAAATAAACAGCTTGATTTGACCTCAAAGGTAGGACGGAAGGAGGTATTGCCAAAATAATTGTTAAATTTTAGCAAATGATGTTACAAATTAGTCAAATATTAGTCTTAAAACTGTAAAATAATATTTTTGTCCCGGAATTCGTTATAATTCCATAAAATAAAAAATCCAATGAACGTTAAGATCTCCAGAAAAATCGCATTTGTTGCAGCTATGTTTATGATTGTAGTCGCTTTTAGCTCTTGTAACAGAGGTTATGGCTGTCCATATGAATTAAAGTCTGCAGTAAAAATGATTGCCCCAGTTATCAGATAAAATACAGTATGATTTCCTGGAAAATAGTTGATTCGGCTTCATCACTCGATGAAGCTATCAATGAATCCCTACACCGGGATATCATTATTTTTAAGCACAGTACGACCTGCTCTATCAGCCAAATGGCCAAAATGAGGCTGGAAGACACTTGGGATTTGCATGAAATACCTGCATATTATCTTGATTTAAAGGAATACAGGAGTTTGTCCAATGCCATCTCAGAGAAGTTGGGAGTACATCATGAATCCCCTCAGTTATTGCTGGTAAGGAATAAAGAATGTATCTATGATGCTTCACATTTTGATATATCAGTAGAGGAAATCAAAGAAACTATTTCCTGGCATGCATGAAACCCATGTCATCCGGATTTCAGATGATGGATCACATACTGTTATTTCACCGGACTTTAATGTTTCCTACCACTCTGTTCATGGAGCGATCAATGAAAGCAATGTGGTATTTTTACAGGCAGGCCTTGACTATCTACTTGATAAAGATTATCCTTCCATCTCCGTATTTGAGCTAGGATTCGGAACAGGACTGAATGCACTCTTAAGTTATAAATGGGCTCAAAGCCACAACAAACCTCTTGTCTATCATACGGTAGAGGCTTATCCCCTGGACGAAACCATCTATTCACAACTCAACTACGGGCAAATATTAGATGATCAGGAGATGTTTGAAAAATTACAAGGTTGCGCATGGGAAGTTCCGATATCATTAGGTGAAAATTTTCGATTTTGCAAGTACAAGCAAGATATCGAACTGATAGAAATCGCAGACAAGTACAATGTTATATTCTTTGATGCATTTTCTCCTGCATCTCAACCCCATTTATGGGAAATCCCAGTACTTGGAAAAATGTTTGATAGTCTCATGCCAGGAGGAATACTGGTAAGTTACTGCGCCCAGGGTGCATTTAAGAGAAATCTGAAAGCAGTGGGTTTTAAGATAGAGGCTTTGCCTGGACCTCGTGGCAAGCGTGAGATGACCAGGGCTGTCAAAATCTGACCTGACATCAAACTTTTGAGACTGATGTCACTTGATATGAAACAAAAAAGCTATTTATAGTGTTATTCATTTGAAAATAAAACACTTTTTATAATGTTACTTCCTGAACTTACAAAATTATATTACTCCATAGGTGAGGTGGCTGAAATTTTCGGTGTTGCACCATCTATGATTCGGTATTGGGAATCTGAGTTTCATCAAATCAAACCTGGAAAAAACAGCAAAGGTGAAAGAAAATACACCTCTAAAGATATAGAAATGCTCCAGCATATTTATCACCTTGTCAAAGAAAAAGGGTTTACTATCGATGGAGCTAAAAGAGAACTCGATATGAATAAACAAAATAAAAAAGATAAAGAAAGCCTTCTAAAAAGATTAACAGAATTAAAGAAGAAACTGACAAATCTAAAAGAAAGTCTGAGTTAAATTTTATTTTTTGTCAGGCAATTCTGTTATAATCTGACACAAATTCAGATCAAAGTAATCATTGGAGGCAATGATAACAATCTTATTATGTGCATTATTTTCAAGCATTAGTTCGAACCATTTTTTGGATTTGGCATCTAAAAAAGATGTGGGTTCATCTAAAAGCAATATCGGGGTATCGCTCAGCAATGCCAGCGAAAGTTGAATTTTCTGTTTCATGCCGGATGAAAAATGATGGAGCGTTTTATCTTTTTGGCCTTTAAGCATGATCATTTCTTCGTATTCAGCAAAAGAAAGTGGGTGGCTCATCTTTTTGAATTTCTGGTGAAAAACGAACAATTCCTCCAACGTAAACTCGCTGATCACATCTGTATAAGGAGCCACCAGAGAGATATACTGAAACACTTGTCTAACATCTATTTTTCTGTCGCCAATAAGATAATCTATCCTGCCTGCGGTTGGTGTAAGAAATCCTGATATCATTTTGATCAATGTAGACTTGCCAGAACCGTTGCTTCCTGCTATACCATAAATCGTATTTTGACAGAAACTGCCAACAAATTGATGGATTATCCATTGGTATCCATATCTCTTTGACAGATTTTCCGCAACAATGCTTGTCATTATTGTTTGAACCCTTTCATGAGCCCTCTGTCTGCCTGGTTTAGAAATTGGAGGATGTACTCCTTCTCAGCAGATTCAGGAATAGTTGCCTCTATAGTTTCTAAAGCTTTTTTGACATTATTGCTTTTGACAAAAAGTATTCTGTATATGTCCTGAATATGATTGATCTGTTCATTGGTAAACCCCCTTCTCCTCAAACCTATTGAGTTTACTCCGACATATGAAACAGGTTCTCTGGCAGCTTTTACAAACGGTGGAACATCTTTCCTCACCAGTGAGCCTCCTCCTATCATTGCATGATCGCCTATCTTCACAAACTGGTGTACAGCAGACATCCCGCCGATGATGACTTGATTACCGATTTCTATGTGACCTGCCAGATTGACATTGTTGGCCAGGATACAGTTGCGACCTATAAAACAATCATGTGCCACATGTACATATGCCATCAACAAAGTCCCATGGCCGATTCTGGTGGTCATACTGGCTTCAGTACCTCTGTTGAGAGTACAACATTCGCGTACTATGACATTGTCTTCTATGACTAAATTGGATTTTTCACCCTTGAACTTCAGGTCCTGAGGTATGGCTCCCACTACTGCTCCGGGAAATATTTTACAGTTTGCACCTATAAATGATCCTTCCAGAATAGTAGCATGAGGACCTACCCATGTACCATTTCCAATTTCGACGTTTTCACCAATAAATGCAAATGGTTCCACGGTCACATCTTCTCCCAACCTGGCAGATGGATGAATATAACTTAAATTACTAATCATTTTGTCGTTTTACTATCTGTGCTGTCAATTCACCTTCTGATACTAATTTGCTTCCTACATAGGCTGTCCCCATCATCTGAATGATACCTCGTCTGATGGGAGCCATTAGTTCCATTCTAAGTATGATGGTATCGCCCGGCAAAACTTTAGCCTTAAATTTGACATTGTCCATCTTTAAAAAATATGTATCCCACACCTCTGATTCGTTTTCCCTGACGGCATTCAAGGCCAGAATACCCCCTGTTTGTGCGAGTGCTTCCATCTGCAATACTCCCGGAAAGATGGGATTGCCTGGAAAGTGCCCTTGAAAAAAGTCTTCATTACTAGTTACATTCTTAATACCCACAATATGGGTAGGGGATAATTCGATGACTTTATCCACTAACAGGAATGGATACCTGTGGGGCAATAGTTTTTTAATATCCTCTACTGACATCAATGGTTCTGCATTAGGATCATAGCTTGGCTTGGAAGCGTTTCTTTTAGCTTCTATATATTTTGCTTTAAGGATTTTGGCCAGGGCAACATTAGAAGTATGACCTGGTCTGATGGCAACTATTTTTGCTTTTATATCCCTGCCAACTAATGTCAGATCACCAAGTAGATCCAAAAGCTTATGTCTGGCTGGTTCGTTGCGATGGCGCAAGGGAGTAGTGCTGATCACACCATCTGCGATAACTGCGTTGGGTTTACCTAACTTTACTTTAAGTTGCCCTGTTTCGGCTTCATTTAGTTTTTTATCTACAATGACTACTGCATTGTCTATATCTCCTCCTTTTATCAGACCAGCATCAAACAGTTTCTCTACCTCACTCAAAAAAACAAAAGTACGTGAATCTGCCATGTTACCCACAAAGTCAGCCTTGGTTTTCATTACGGCCACCATATCTCCTAAGGTATCATCGGAGAAGTTCAGAATTGTACTAAGTTCAAGATGGTCCGATGGGTAAATAGCATATTCAGAACCTGTTTCGGAATCGACAAAATTGAAAGCTTCACTAACCACATATATATCTCTGTTTGATTGTATTTCTTCCAATCCTGCCATGTTGAGTTTCTCTATAAAAATAGCTGCACTCCCGTCCAAAATTGGAATTTCTGGACCATCCACATACACCCACAAATCTTCGATCTGTAAGGCATTGGCTGCTGCGAGCAAATGCTCTATAGTGGCGATAGTGGCTTCTCCACTTTTTAATGTGGTACCCCGATTGGTTGTAAATACATTATTGACATCTGCTGCAATGACGGCATTAGGGGTGATATCCGTCCTGACAAATCTTATGCCAATTCCCTCTTCCCCTGGTACCATTTTAACATGTACGGTTTTACCGCTATGCAATCCTATACCGGAAAACTCAACACTTTGTTTTAATATATTTTTACATTGCATAGACTCAAATTATTACTTTCTCCAGGATTTAAAAATTTTATTTCGACATTTTGTTTACAGAAGACTGCAGCTCTGTCAGTTGTTTAACAATTTCGGGTAGCCTTCTGAAATGAGCATATGATTTTAAGTAGTTTTGATAATCAATGGCAGGAGTGCCGTAAAGTTTTACGTGGTCGCCTTTAACCGTACCTGACAGGCCAGATTGTGCCTGTATCATGGTCCCATCAGCTATGCTCAGATGTCCGGCAATACCAGCCTGCCCTCCAATAATACAATTTTTTCCTATATTTACACTTCCAGCTATACCTGTTTGAGCCGCTATCGCAGTATCATTACCTATGCTAACATTGTGAGCCACCTGAATCAGATTATCCAGTTTGACACCTTTACAGATTCTTGTTGAGCCCATAGAAGCTCTGTCTATGACCGTGTTACTGCCTATCTCTACATCATCCTCTATAACGACATTGCCGGTTTGCGGTATTTTTTTGTAATTTCCATTTTCGTCTTTGGCAAATCCAAAGCCATCGCTACCGATGACAGTATTGGCATGTATAGTACAACCATTGCCAATAATACAATTATGATAAATTTTCACTCCCGGAAAAATGGTGGTATGCTCACCGATACTGACATTGTCACCAATGAAGACCTGCCCGTATATGACTGTATTTTTGCCGATGACTACATGGGGTTTAATGATGACATGATCATCTATTTTCACTCCTTCAGCAATGAGAGCACTGGAGTGTACAACTGCTGACGAAGCTATGCCCGCCAAAATACTAATGCCTGTATTAAATTTTTCCATCAAAACAGCCAAAGATACATACACATTGTCCACTGCGATCAGGGTTGGTTTTAATGACTTTTCAGCGACAAAGTCTTTTGATACCAGCACTACAGATGCTTCTGTGGTGTAGATGTATTCTTTGTATCTTGGATTTGCCAGGAACGTAATTGTCCCTGGTTGGCCATCTTCAATTTTACTCGCTCCTCCTATACTTACCTCAGGGTCGCCGATGATGGTTCCGTCTAAAATTTCTGATATTTGTTTTTGTAATTTGCATAGGGCAAAGTTAACATAAAAGTTTGTTTTGCAAATTACAATTATATCAAGAATTGATATGAAAAGATAAAGTAGCTGTTTTAATCTATATATTTGCATTTTTTTTTCATTTATCCACTTCGATTCTCATTTAATGACAGGAAATATTCGAATTGGCTCAGGCAGTTCACCACATTTAAAAGCCGCTGTGTTTTCACTTTCATCGGCACTCGAAACCCTACATGGTCTCACTGCTTCTCATGTGATTAGCAACAAGACTGGTGTCCCAAGTGGACAAATCAGTGACCTGTACGATTCATTGCTGAACGACCGAATAGACGTTGCAGTCGCAGATCTTCAGATGGTTCCTGTCCACAATGACACAAATCAGGAAATCGTAATTACTGCATTAACCAGTAGAAAAAATGCGGGTGAGTCCATCCTTGCTGACCCATCTATGTTAGACTCATCTTTGGAACTAAAACTTAAATCAGGTATCAAAGTAGCAGTAAGTTGTGTCAGACAACAGGCTTTGCTTTATGACATCAGACCTGATATCACAGGAGTATTATTGGCTTATTCGGAAATGAAAAACCTGGAAAAATCTGGTGTTAATGCGGCTATTTTACAAAACGAGTATATAGAAGATTCCCAGCATAACTATGAAGTCATTTCACTGCATCCCAGAGAATGGACTCCTGCTCCTGGAAGCGGGATCATAGCATATCTTACCCACAGAGATAATATGCTGCTCCGCAAAACATTGCAAAGTATTCACGATAGAGGTACTATGGAAGTCAGCAATGTAGAAAGAAATCTATTAAAACTTGCGGGTAGTACATTAGAAGGAACAGTAGGAGCTTATTGCTATCAGGATAAGGGTGGCAATTTCCATATTTCCGCTGTCAGGGGAGATATTTACAAGAAAGTAGCCATGTCTCAAAGTACGTCTTCAGGTTTGGCGGAAAAAG
Organism: Saprospiraceae bacterium; assembly: GCA_016714765.1. GTDB lineage: Bacteria > Bacteroidota > Bacteroidia > Chitinophagales > Saprospiraceae > OLB9. The sequence continues at coordinate 63,305 of JADKCF010000012.1, forward strand.
TCTATTTTTCCTTATTTTCATAAATTAAAAATCAATCATCATCATGTATTTAATATTTGATTGTTCAGGCTTAGCCACGCACACCAATTTTAAAGCAAACTTTACAGAGTCGGAAGCATGGCCCAGATTACTGCATGTAAGTTGGATTTTGCTCGGAGAAGATTATAAACCCATAGAGGATTTTGATTGTATTCCCTTAGCAAATGGTTTTACAATAGATGAGAAATCTAAAACCAAAGCCCATATAGATGATGATGACATTGCAAAAAAAAATGTGGTCATGGAAACCATACTCGACAAGTTTACTGCCAGTGCCGAGAAAGCGGAATTCATTTTTTCACACAATCTCAATTATAATGAAAATCTGCTTGCAGCTGAATATGTGAGAAGCAAAAAAAGTATCAGTTGGTTTTCAAAAAAGAGGTATTGTCTGATGGAAGAAGGCACCTACTACTGTAAAATACCTTCAAAAGGTGGCGGATATAAATACCCTACCCTACCCGAACTTCATGGTACTTGTTTTGGACAGACCTATGGACCTGCCGGAAATGCAAGGGCTGACGTAATTGCTGCTGCCCGCTGCTTTATAAAGCTTAAAAAAACAGGGAAATTAGATGATCTTTTTGAAGACTAACAAGACTGTTTATCTACTTGACTCCATAAAATATCTGCCCTATAAATGTGTGCGGGAACTTTTCAAAGCCAGGAAAACCTAACTTGATGTCTTTGCCATCATGAGGTATCGCAGCTGTACCAAAGATATAATCCCAGATTGCCAGAGAAATTCCAAAGTTAATACCATACTTTCGGTCATCGGGTAATTCGTAGGCATGGTGCCAGATGTGCATCTCCGGACTATTGAATATTTTTTTCATCCACGGGCCTAATACAAACCAACCTGCCAGAACAAACGCTGCCAGTAGGAAACCTTTTTCTACCCATCCGGCACTATCCATTAAAGTTACATCAGCTATACCTGAATTAATAGCCAAGGCTACAAGTGTACCAACAACAGTTCCTGCTACCCTGCCGCTGACATGAAAATTGCTGTGATTATAATGGCCAATACTCAATGTAAAAATGTGAATGATAAAAAAATCATATAAGCCAATTCCCAGTAATGCTAAAGGTATATACTCTAAGGACCTGTACACTATGGTTTCCATCCAGTGGTATCTCAAATGTGCTGCAAATCCCATTTGCTCTACAGAATGATGTACTTTATGAAACTGCCAAAGCCATTCTACTCTGTGTAGCAATCTATGCACCCACCACTGCACAAAATCTCTTACTACAAAACCTATCAGCAAAATAGCCCAAAGGGGAAAAGATCTCAGAGGATTTGCAGCCTTCAGGTCGAACCCACTGACAGACAGAATGATTCTGTTAAAAAGATCCACTACAACGTCTGAAGCTGCATTGTAAATCACCAATGAAAAAAGAAAAAAATTAAAAAACATGTAAAACAAATCCAACCAAAAATCCTTCCTGAGCAGTGGTTGATCTACTCTCCATGGTTTCAAAATTTCCAGCACAAAGAAAAAAGCAGAAACGATGATCAGCCAATAAAAATAATTATGGATTCCCGGATGCGTTATTTCATTCCAAAGATATGAAGCATATCCTGCGTATCCGTTTAGAAAAGTATAAATGACTTCCTTCATGATTTAAAAAGTAAATGCTGAATTATCTGAATAAAATGAAGACTTTTATTATTTTTTTAACCATTCAGTATCATGTCATTATTTTTTTGACCATTCGGTATAGCCGCCTACCATATTAAAGGCTTTATCAAACCCTAAATCTTGCATGATGGCAACCGCCTTTGAACTCCTGCCTCCTGCCGCACAGTAGACGATATAAGTATTATTGCGATCCAGCTGTCCTGCTTTTTTCTTTAAAATCTGGTTCAGTGAAATCCATAACCATGGCATCACCAATTTTGCCCAATGCAACTTCTTCAGGGGTCCTGACATCCAGTAATACTAAATCTTTAGTCTGTGCTATCATCGTCTTCGCTGTGGCTATATCGATATCAGTAGTTTTTGCTTGAACCGGGGCCTCTGCCTGGGTATTGACAGACATGTCTTTTGCATCATTACTGCCAGACTTGCAGGATGTGAAAATAAAAACTGCTGACAATACAATCATTAAGTACTTCATATAAAAAATATTTAGATTCAAAATAAAAGACAAAAGTACCGAATTCAGACATCTGGCAAGTAACCAAAGTTACAAAGTATAGTCCTTACTTTTCGAAGGGTATAACACGGAAGTTTTTTATTTGTTTTTTGGCCACGCCCTATAACCTGAAATAAGATTATACACCTGTTTAAATCCCATGTCTTTCATCATCTGCATAGCTGTGGCGCTCCGTCCACCTGCATGACAATATACAATATACTGTTTTTCTTTATCCAGAGTGGCCAATTTTTCTTTAAAATCAGGTGCTTTTATATCCATTTCTATGGCATTATCTATTTTGCCATTGGCAATTTCTTCAGGTGTTCTCACATCCAGGAGCACAAAATTGTTGGATGCCGCCATAATTTTTTTAGCATGCGCAACATCTATGTTTTCAAAAATAATTTCTTTTTGCCCAGCATTGGCTTTGGATATTTTTTGTCCTGACAGAGGCACTGAACATATGATAAAAATTATAAACTGCAGAGCAAACTTCATGAAATCAAATTTATATTTAAAAATCTAAAATAACAAAACAAATGTAGTAAGATAAAAGCATATGTAGTAAGTAAAACTAAGTTTTTTCGCCAAGACTCCTACTTTCCTACTTTGCCCAGTTCCATGCCTTCCTGAAATGCAATTTTTATATCGTTTTCAAAATAGAGGTATTTGATTCTACTCATGGCTTCGTAATATACTGTCCAATAATCATCCGGCAATACATATGGCCTAACGGAAATCAAAAGATTGGTCTCACCAAACTGTTCAATACCAATTTCGGGTTGTGGTTCCTTCAATACTTTATCAATAGAAAGCAGCTCCTGAAGGATAAGATTCTTTACTCTCGGGAAATCTTCAGAATAAGGTAGTAAAACCTTAGTTCTATTCTGATATTACCTCTTTTCGAAAATTGGTAATAATGCCATTGATGACTTCTCCATTCGGTATGATGAGGGTTTTATTACCGGGTGTAACTACTATAGTATTGAATATCTGTATGTCCTGAACACGACCAAATTTTTCCTTTACTTCTATCCAATCATTGATTTTATATGGTTTAAATGTCACAATCACAATGCCTGCGGCAAAATTGCCTAAACTGCCCTGCAATGCAAGTCCAACAGCCAGACCCGCTGCTGCCAACACCCCCACAAATGCGGCAGTATTTACCCCCACCATACCTGCCACACTGATCAGGAGCAGAATTTTCAGACCTATTGTGGCCAATGTCACCAAAAAGGAAGAAATTTCAGGTGTAAATCCTGACTTATGAAGGGTAGATAACAAAAGTCCCGATAGTTTTTTGATTATCCATAGTCCTACAACCAATACGCCGATGGCCATCAAAAAGCCGGGTAATGATTTGATTGCCCAGTCTATCAAAAGAGAGGCATATTTTTCCAAATTCTCCATTTAACTATTTTAATTATCACAGCAAAGATAGTGATTCTGCAGGTCATGGCAGACTATATTTAACTTTTTTAAACTCCATATTCTTGGAATAAAAGTGAGAGATGCATTACCTTTGTGGTAAAATAATCAGATATGAATTTTGACATTATTATATTAGGAAGTGGACCGGGAGGTTATGTGGCGGCTATCAGAGCATCACAATTAGGTATGAACGTGGCAGTCGTCGAAAAAGAAAGCCTTGGTGGTATATGTCTTAACTGGGGTTGTATCCCTACCAAAGCTTTATTAAAGAGTGCTCAGGTATTTAATTATATCAGTCATGCTGCTGATTATGGAATTACAGTCGCTGCCCCAAAAGCTGAATTTGGTAATATGATCTCACGAAGCCGCAGTGTTGCTGATGGGATGTCAAAAGGTGTCAACTTCCTGATGAAAAAAAATAAGGTCACAGTACTGGAAGGATATGGAAGATTAGTAAGAGGTAAAAAAGTAGTGGTAACGGATAAAGATGGTAAAAAAGCAGAATACAGTGCCGAACACATCATTGTTGCTACCGGTAGCCGAGCTAAACAATTGCCTAACCTTAAGATAGACGGCAAAAAAATCATCGGATATCGGGAAGCAATGACACTGCCTGTTCAGCCTAAAAAACTAGTAGTAGTCGGCGCCGGTGCCATCGGAGTAGAGTTTGCTTATTTTTACCATTCCATAGGTACCGAAGTGACTGTGGTCGAATATATGGAACAGGGTTTACTCCCAAGGGAAGATGCAGAAATTTCAAAAGAACTGGGTAAAATATACAAAAAAGCAGGGATGAACATCCTCGCCAATAGTGCTGTAGAAATCGTAGATACCACCGGCCCGATTTGCAAAGTGACCATCAAAAACAGAAAGGACAATAGCACACAAGTGATAGAAGCCGACATCGTACTTTCCGCTGCTGGAGTGAGTGCAAACATTGAAGATATTGGGCTTGAAATACTGGGTGTCGAAACCGATAGAGGTATGATCAAAGTGGATGAATTTTACAGAACCAATGTACCAGGTATATACGCCATAGGAGATGTCATACCCACTCAGGCGCTCGCACATGTTGCCAGTGCTGAAGGCATCACGTGTGTGGAAAAAATCGCTGGTCACCACCCTGAACCCCTTGATTATAATAATATCCGGGCTGCACCTATTGCTGGCCTGAAGTATCAAGTGTAGGTATGACAGAGGCTCAGGCTAAGGATGCCGGATATGAACTCAAGGTAGGGAAATTTCCTTTTTCTGCTTCCGGTAAAGCAAGTGCTTCCAATGCAAAAGAAGGGTTTGTTAAAGTTATTTTTGACGCTAAATACGGAGAACTTCTGGGTGCACATATGATAGGTGCCAATGTAACAGAGATGATTGCCGAACTTGTTTTGGCCAAAAAGCTGGAGAGCACCGGACACGAGATCCTCAAAGCTGTGCACCCGCATCCGACGATGAGCGAAGCCGTCATGGAAGCTACAGCTGCCGCTTACGGTGAAGTGATTCACTTGTAAGAAACATAAACAGAACGAATATTAAAATGCCAAATATCATGGAAGGTCATGGTATTTGGCATTTTTGTTTTTGAGTAAAGCTTTCAAATAATTATTGGTAAATTCTGGACTTTTAAAACAGTTTTTCTTATCCTTAATAATGAGTAAATAGAATTATTAAAGCTTTAAAACTTTGATGGTTTCAATAGCACCACTTTCTTCTTTGATCTCTATAATATATTCACCAGATGGCCCAAAATCATGTGCGTCTAAAAGTTTGTAGTTATATCCTTTTTTACTTGGTAATCTTATACTACTAATTAATGAACCAGATATATGGTAAATAGAAAGGATTATATCCTGATCAGAATCTGAAGAATAAGATAAAGTACCATAATCAACAAATGGGTTAGGAGCTATAATAATTGTATTAATACTATTTAAGAAATTCTCTTCCTTAATGTTTTTGAAATTAGCAAAGTTTCCATTGATATCACCTTTTTTTATTGCAATAAAATCCTGATAGTAGTAAGCCCTATATTGCATTGAATCAATTTTTGATGAAGTGATTTTTTCATGCCAGTTTGACTTATTAATAGTTGAATCTTTTACCGCAACAATACTACTTCCAAAGCCAATTTCTTCATTTGAATTAAGCGCATTGAATAACAAACCAGCGTCTTTTATATTTATTTGCCCATCATCATTGATGTCAGCAGCATACAATTTATAAGGATTGTCTATGAATTTTGTTTTATGAATATGTGCTAACAAGGTGGCGAAATCACCATAATCAAGACCACACATAGCTTTAAATTTATAATTTGCTTTAAGCGAAAATTGATAATTATCTAGGTTTGATGAAACATTGAATTTGCCATTTTCATTTGTTACTAATAACAATGAATAAGGTTGGGAATTGAAAACAATTAACTCAATGTCAGCATCCGAAACTACCTTATCATCTATTGACTTTACAGTTCCTTCTAATAGTTCTGGTAAATTACAACCAATCGTACAACCAGGATTAATCACTGTCCAGCAATAATCACTATTAAATAATCGATCCCAAACAGAAACACTTACATCAAAGTCAGCCCTATCAGTTCCTGACAAAAAGTTATTGATTGTCCATACTTTAGCTGAACTACGAGTTACCGGTGACCAAAGTTGGATTCCATCTTCGCCTCTTAAATACTTATCCTGAATGGCTTTATCACTTTCATTGTTGGGCCTTACAGGATACGGTGCCAATCCACCTGATGTATTGAAATAGTGTGGTACGTCGATGTTGATTACATTTTGTACCCCACCTGGAAGTACTTTATTTTCAACTTGTGGTACCACGTTATCAAATGTAAACAGTAGATCATCATCTTCTGTACAGTTGTCATATGCTTTGTTCATGAAGTCTATTGCCCATAATTCTGCCATGGGTAACCAAGGACCTGATCCATCAGGATCTTGCATATGCAATGAAGTTAATGGTATACAAACCGGCGTCGGAGCCTTCTTATCCAATACTTCAATCACTTCCGAGCACTTAATTACAGTACCACAATCATCTGTCACTTCCCACGTCAATATATGGTTACTTTTCCTACCTTCTATCCTAGGAAGTGTAATAAATGCCATAGAAGACATGGCTGTGGTTTTTAAATAGATATCAGGAATACCGTCGGCGTTGTCATCTTTGATAAGATTCCAATTGTTAGATGATACATTGTCGATATCATTGTCAGTAGGAAGTTGACTGTTGTATTCGTAATCAGGTAATGAATCAGCCCACATATCAATGATGACTCTCCACTTTAATGTACCTTGACTACATATCTTGTCACTTTCGTAGCGAACAGTTTTTGACAATTGCAATCTGTCTAATACACATTCATTATTTACTTTATAAGAACCTCCGCTGCACTCATTAAAAGTAAGCTTCAATGAATCAACTTGAGCATCGCAAGCATTAAAATTCGAAAAAAAGAAGGAGATTGAAAATGTAAAAAACAAATTCAATGCAAGTCTGAAAACGGGGGGATTTTTCATCTTTGAGTAGTTATATGATATGAATAAAATTGAGTTAGGCAAAGATAAATTCTTTTTTAACAAAAAGAGCAGAATATCTCAAATTTAACATAATCGATAGCTTCAATGTATTTTAATTTTCAAAAATAAATTGAAATAGTATATTTGCACCTTAAATATTTAAAGCCTATGACAAAAATTGCATTGATATCTGACAATCACTCCTATTTTGGGGATGAAGTCACCGAACACCTGAAAGACGTGGATGAAATCTGGCACGCAGGAGATATTGGTGACCTAAAATCTATTGAACCTTATCGCAAGATGGCTACATTTCGTGCCGTTTATGGTAATATAGATGATCAGTCAGTCAAAGAACTTTTCGGACTGAATGAAATATTTATGTGCGAAGGCATCAAAGTTTTTATGACACATATAGGTGGTTACCCCGGAAAATACAATGCCAGGGTGAGTAATATCATAAAGGAAGAAAAGCCCAATTTGTATATCTGTGGTCATTCTCACATCTGTAAAGTCATGCCGGACAGAGTCAATGATTTGCTGCACATGAATCCGGGTGCTTATGGCAATCATGGATATCACAGAATGAGGACGATCCTAAAATTTGAAGTCGATAATGGAAAAATCCAAAATCTCAGAGCCGTAGAACTGGGTTTAAGAGGATTTATCCCTGCTGACGAAAACAATCAAATGTAATCGGTTTACCTTATTTCAGGCAATTTCTCCACCACAACTGCTGCCTGCTCCTGCTGTACAGCCATAACAGTGTTGGTTAAGTACAATATTTCTTTTCATCAATGCATCCAGATCAAAATCATCAACATGTCTGACCGTGGATGCTACTTTAAGATCCAGCATTTGGTTAAAGTCACAGTCATAGATATATCCCTCCCAACTCACTGATAATGTGTACCTGCACATCAAACCTGATATCGTCTGTGGATTGAATGCTTCTATAAGCGACGACATATATTCAGAATAATTGCCTGTATCTAGAAGATAATCCAAAAACCTGCTGATAGGTAGATTAGTGATGACAAAAAGATGATTGAATGTGATTTGGTATCTGCGGGCTAACTGTAATTTGAACTCATGTTCCAAGGAAGACTGATGACCAGGTAAAAATGCTCCTGAAGGATTGTACACAAGATCGAGTATAAGACCACTTCCTTCCACACCATAACCTACTGCATTGAGCTTTTTTAATGCTTGTATACTGTCCTCAAAAACGCCGTCACCTCTCTGACTATCAGTACGTGTTTTGGTAAAATATGGAAGTGAGGATATGATATGTACATCATTCTTTGCAAAAAATTCAGGCAAATCATGGTACTTTGGGTTAGACATGATGATGGTAAGATTACATCTGTTCATCACTTTTTTACCCAATTTTCGGCATTCCTCCACAAACCATCGAAAATGTGGGTGCATTTCCGGTGCTCCTCCAGTGATATCTACTGTAGGTATTTTGTAAGTTTCTAAAATTTCAAGACAACGGGACAAAACGTGTTTATCCATATTCTCCAGTTTCTTATCAGGCCCGGCATCCACATGACAATGAGCACACGTCTGATTACAAAGCTTTCCGATATTAATCTGTAAGACTTCAGGAGCGGTAGGTTGTAAAGTACTTCCTATTTTTAACGCAAAAGGCTCAAACGTTTCGACATTGAGTTCGTGCCCATTGAGTACTTCCAACTGAAAAAATGTACTTGCCAGCTTATTGCCGGTAGTGCTTAGAGATCGCGACCTTTGTTTTACACCCATTCTAAATGAAGCTTGTTTTGAATATCAGACACAAACAAAAATTAATTACATAAGTTTTGCTTTGATGGTATTCATCATTGGTACAGCATTGACCAGTGTGGCACCTCCTTTTATGGCTGCGGCCACGTGTACTGCTTCCATCATTTGCTCTTCATCAGCACCCTCTGAAATACATGCTGAGGTATATGCATCCATGCAGTAAGGACATTGAACCGTGTGAGCTACAGCCAGTGCAATGAGGTTTTTCTCACGCACAGTAAGTGCCCTTCCTTAAACACTTCGCCATACCATTCAAAAAATTTTTTACCCATTTCAGGTTGCAAAATCGACTATGTTACCAAATTTTTAAGATCCTCAGGTTTGAAATAACTCATATTACTTTTTGTTAGGTGATCAATAAGTTTTGCTATTTAAATTAGCGGAACAATAATACATGTTTTTATCTATACACAATTTTAAATAGAGAAAAAAAATTAAACAGAAAACTTTGTGAATCTCATTTTGCCTTCCAGAGCCTGTAAGATGAAATTAATTTCCGTGCCATTAACAATCCACATTTCAATCTGATGATGGCGACAAATCTCTGCGGCATGAATTTTAGTGGTCATGCCTCCTGTACCCAGACCTGATATTTTTTCCTGAACATACTGTTTTATTTCAGCTGGGTCTCTGACTTCTGTAATGAGTTTGGCATTAGGGTTAACATGCGGATTGTCGTCATACAGACCATCTATATCAGATGCAATAATAAGAAAATCCGCATCTATAATACCAGCCACCAAAGCTGAAAGTTTGTCATTATCACCCAGAAGTATCTCTTCTATTGCTACAGTATCATTTTCATTGATTATGGGTATATACTTGTGCTCCAGAAGTTTGGCGATGGTATTTCTGGTATTCTCTCGAGCGGTAATATCTTCAAAATCCCTGTAAGTAAGCAGGCATTGAGCAACATGGAGTCCAAAACTTTCAAAAATATCATCATACAGTTTCATGAGTTTGGGCTGACCGATAGCAGCCATTGCCTGTTTGGAGTCAGCATAATTAGTATGCCCGCTCAAATCTACATATTGCCGTGCACACGCTATGGCTCCGGACGAAACAATCACTACATCATAATGATCTCTCAGTTTGAGTAATTGTCTAGCTAAGTCTTCGATTTTGGCGTGTGAGACACGGTTGGTGCCCGCAGTCAGGGTAGATGTACCTATTTTTACGACGAGTTTTTCTTCATCTTTTATTTTCTTATTTGGCCATTTCCAAAAACAAACCACTTATTGGTAACCAGCTGAGATATACCAACAGGACCCCTGAAATGAAGCTTCTGGGTACTGATAGCTATCTCACCTCCTAACCCAAACTGGCTACCATCTGTGAATCGGGAGGAAGCATTGTGGTAAACAGCAGCACTATCGACTTTATTCATAAATTGCCCGACAATGTTATCATCTCCGGACACAATAACGGAGGAATGTCCGCCTGAATATTTGTTGATCATCTCGATAGCTTCTTCCACACAATCTGCCAAAATTAGATGCACTCTTTTTGCCAGGAATTCTTCGTATAAGGTGGATTCCTCTTGGTCATTCTTTATGTCCTCCGAATAGCAGCAGATATCCTCATTACCAGTACACTCAATTCCGGAAGATGTCAATGCAAATATAAGCCTCTTTATAAGGTCCGTTTCTGTCGCCAATGACCTGTGGATGATGATTTTATCCAGAGCATTACATACAGATATCCTTTCTTTTCCATCCAGCATAAGCCGTATAGCCATATCTGTATCAGCATCAGCATGAAGGTACATGAAATTATTGCCTCTGCCACTGACCATAACTGGGGCATAAGCTTGATTAGTCACAAATTGTATCAGCGCATCGCCACCTCTTGGAATAATCAAATCAATCCCAGAAGCTTTATCAGCAATCAAAGCCTGTGTTTCCTGTCGGGTCAAATCCAGATAAGTAACCCAGCTGCTTTCATAACCATTGTGACGTAATGCCTGATGCCACAATGAAGTAAGAAAAAGGTTTGTCAGCTTTGATTCCTTGCCACCTTTGAGTAAAATTTTATTTCCGGACATAAATGCCATAGCTGCTGCTTCCACCGTGACATCAGGTCTCGACTCATAAATGATCAGGATTGTTCCAAAAGGTACAGTCGCATTGGATATGTGTAATCCGTCCTCACGATGATATTCATACAATACTTTGCCGTCAGGTAGTGGCATCTCTGCTGACTCCAGTAAAGACTTCATCATATTGGCAATCTTGATGTCATCGACTTTCAACCGGTCATACAAAGCTTTATCATCTCCGGAATATGCCTCTACGTCCATAGCATTTGCTGATAATATGGCTTGGCTGTTGTCACCTATCAGTTGAGATAGTTCCTTTAGTACCAGACTGCGATCTGTCATAATTTGCTTTTTTGAAAGATAAACTGTACTAGATTACCAAACAAAATTACGTAAAAACCCAAATAGCTTGTGATTCAAAATAAAATTTTCAAGCATGATTAGATCATGATAAAGATGTTCCTTTAGCCTGGCAAGATTTTATGAAAGCTTATTTTTCGCAATTTCTTCCAGATAATCCAATTGTAACTGCTGAATTTCGATGAGTCTTTGATTTTGATGTACAATCATGTGGTCGAGTTTTTCGTGTAGAAGCCTAATCTCTAGTTCTGCTTTGAGGTTGATCTTATAATCATGTTCGCTTCTTGATCTGTCTTTTTGTTCCTGCCTGTTTTGGCTCATCATGATGATTGGCGCCTGAATTGCGGCAAGACATGAAAGTATTAAATTAAGCAAAATAAATGGATAAGGATCAAATGGTTTTTCCATAAGAGCAATGACATTAACGGCAATCCAAAGCAAAATAAAAGTAAAGAAAATAATGATAAAACTCCAACTCCCACCGAATTCAGCAATTTTATCTGCCATTTTTTGCCCCAAGGTCAAATTTAAATCAAAAATTTTATCTGTATTTTCTGATAGTAGCTGATTGGAATGTATTGCTTCTACAACATCTTTTTCCAGCTTGTTTATTTCTTTGGTTTCCTTCTTGACCAGCTCTTCGATATAAAGTTTTCTATACTTATTGAGTTCCTCATGACTAATAAAATTTTTTTGTGAAAAATCAGGGTAATCTTTTAATAACAAATTCAATACCTGAGGGCGGATATCTTTAAAAGAAACCAAGTCGCTTCTGTCGTATTCCCTTTTATTGATATAACAAATATTTGTCAGCATGTATACCTATTTTTAATCAAGGGTTGAAAATACGGAAATCGCTAATAAAAAGCAAGAAAATGATCTAAACATCTAATATTTAGTAGATTTAAACATTATTATGAATTAAAATATTAATTTTGCGATCAAATTTGATTTAGTCTAAATTAATAAATAGGTGAAGGCTCATTTACTCATTTTATGTCTTTTTTGCCGATTATCCATAATATCAGCTCAGATTTCAGGTACAGTGACATCCGAAAGCGGAGAGCCGCTTTCATTTGCCACGATATTCATTTTGGATACTTCCACCGGGACGACGGCAGATATGGATGGTGAATTCAAAATACCATATACGAGTAGAAAGGCAATAGTCATTGCATCCTACATAGGTTATGAAACAGACACCATGTCATGGGAGCTCGGAAAAACCATACAATTCAGGTTAAAATCGTCATCGGCCATATTAGACGAAGTGGTTGTTTCTGGCACTATGAAAGAAGTGACAATAATGAACAGCCCTATTCCAATAGAGGTTTATACTCCAGTTTTTTTCAGACGCAACCCTACCCCAAATCTTTTTACTGCACTGGAAAATGTCAATGGTGTCAGACCCCAACTCAACTGTAATGTATGTAACACAGGTGATATTCATATCAACGGCATGGAAGGTCCATATACGATGGTGATGATCGATGGCATGCCTATTGTATCTGCACTGTCCACGGTATATGGTCTAATGGGTATCCCCAACAGTATGGTGCAGAGAATCGAAGTAGTGAAAGGTCCTGCATCCACACTGTATGGTTCAGAAGCCGTGGGTGGCCTGATCAATGTCATCACCAAAAATCCTGAACAAGCAAGCAAACTCTCGATGGACATCAATGTCACTAATTATCAGGACTTTAATGTGGATATTGGCACCCGGATAAAACTGGGAAAAGCCACGTCCATGCTGAGTGCCAATGTGTTTCATTTTGATAAACTGTGGGATATTAATGGGGATAATTTTACTGATATCACCCTTCAGAAACGGGTATCTCTGTTTAACAAATGGAATTTCAGGAGAAAAGAAAATCGTACTGCGTCCATGGCGGTAAGGTACGTATGGGAAGATAGATGGGGAGGAGAATTACAGTGGACACCTGCATTCAGAGGCGGAGACAGCATATACGGAGAGAGTATCCGCACCAACAGAATAGAGCTTATCGGTAATTACCAGCTTCCCACAAAAGAAAAACTTGTTTTTTCCTATTCTTACAATTTACACGATCAAAACTCGGTATATGGCAAAACCGAATACCTTGCCAAACAACAGATTGGCTTCAGTCAGCTTACGTGGGATAAATCAATAAAAAGTCATGACCTCCTTGCGGGAATAGCATTCCGTTTTACATACTATGACGATAATACGCCAGTTACTGCAGAAGTCGGAGATAAAAACAAACCGTCTAAGGTTTATCTTCCGGGTATATTTATTCAGGATGAGATATCATTGTCAAAACGGCAAAAATTACTATGTGGCTTAAGATATGATTACAATTCAGATCATGGAAATATCCTTACACCAAGATTAAATTACAAATGGACTCCAAATGAAAACAATACATTTCGCATGGGTTTTGGAAACGGATTCAGGGTGGCAAATGTATTCAGTGAGGACCATGCAGCACTAACCGGTGCAAGAGAGGTCATCATTGCCTCCAACTTAAAACCTGAAAAATCTTACAATTTTAATATCAACCATACTATCAGGCTTTTCCCCTCCTTTGGTTATTTAACATTAGACGGCAGTCTTTTTTATACTTATTTTACCAACAGGATTGTTGCTGATTTATTTACCGATGCCAACAAGGTTATTTTTGACAATCTTAATGGGCACAGCGTATCCCGTGGTGGCACACTCAATACGCAGTTCAATTTTACAAATGGTTTCAAAATAATGGCCGGCGGAACATGGATGGATGTGTTTATCCGTGAACAGGATAACGTGTCAGGATCGACGACAAAAATAAACCAAATCCAGACCCCTGGTTTTACAGGTACATGGACAATAAGTTATACATTTGTGAAGTCAGATATCACCCTGGATTATACAGGAAATGTCACAGGTCCAATGCGACTACCTGTGGTTCCCAATGATTACAGACCAGAATACTCACCCTGGTTCAGTATTCAAAACATACAGGTAACCAAGCGCTTTAAAAAAGGTGTTGAAGTATACGGAGGACTAAAAAATTTATTGAATTTCATCCCGAACGACCCAATATTGCGGGCTTATGACCCCTTCGATAAAAAAATAGAAATAAACAATCCTTTTGGATACACATTCGACCCGACATATAACTTTGCTCCTATGCAAGGAGTACGCGGATTTGCAGGAGTCAGGATTGATTTGTGAAAAATAATCTTTTCGGATTAAGTTTTCACTTGTTTTTTTCCACCAAAAAGCCAGCACCATTGCAGATATCAGATGCCAGACACTCCACCAGGCTGCAATCAGAGCCATACCTCCGGCCCCTTTGAAGTAATTAAAAATAAGAATAAGGGCAAGACCTGAATTCTGAATACCTGTTTCGATAGATACAGATTGAGCATCAGCTTTCGGGAGTTTCATGATGTTTCGGGTCCAGCCATAGCCTACCAAAAGTGCAAGACAGTTATGAATTAAAACAATAAAAAAAACTATCCCCAGGTAATTTTTAATATTTTCAAGATTGCCTGCCACAGCAGCTACGACAAAACCGATGAAAATAATGAAACTCAGTTTTTTAACTGGTTTTTTTATTTTGTCTGTAAAACCCGGTAAATATTGATTAAAAACAAACCCAATAATGAGAGGTATGATAATTAGCTGCCCAATGGTACCAATCATATTCGTAAAACTGATATCAAAGTCTATAGAACTGTTTGCACTGTCCGGAATCCAGTTTCGGAGCAAAGCGAAAATGAAAGGGGTAGAAAAAGCACAAAGTAAGGTGGATATCATGGTTAGTATAACTGATAAAGCTACATTGGCACCTGCAAGATGTACAGCATAGTTGGACACGTTTCCCCCTGGACAGGATGCAATCAGTATCATACCCAATGCAAGACTATACTCAGGGCGAATTATCCACACCAAAGCCAAAGTAAGTAAAGGTAATAATATCATTTGAGAAATCAGTCCTGTCCACACCCCTTTAGGATTTTTCAATACATACGCAAAATCTTTGATACTGAGATCCAAAGCAACTCCAAACATAAGAATGCCTAAACAGATGTTCAGTATCAGGACCTGATCCTGATTAAAGTTTACTTGTATGGCATCCAGATTCTCCATGATTTACTTGCGTAAGATCAAGCATTTTTCATTTCTTCCAATCTGGCAAGGTCATCCTTAAGGATTTTTATTCGTTCCTGCCCATCAGCCAGTTTTGCCTTTTCTTTTTCGACAACTGCAGCAGGCGCACCACTTACAAATCTCTCATTATTGAGTTTGGCCTCTACCGATGCTACAAATCCCAACTGATACTGCAATTCTTTGGTTTTTTCTTCCATCTGAGCATCAATATCCAATTCCTGATTGATGGCTACTATACACTTTTCAGTACCCGAAATAAATCCTATACCTGCCACATTCTCATCTGTCGTAATAGTAATATCACTAAGGTTGGCTGATTTGATACATATTTCTTTCCATCCTGACTGGTTGAACAATGCTTCAGAACGCTCACTCTGAATGATGTAAACCTCAAGTTTATCCATCATTTTAATGCCGTTTTTATTGCGTATATCTCTGATATTAGTGATCATCTCTTTGGCCTGCTCTACTCTGTCTATCAGAGTTTGACTATAATCTGCAGGCTTTGGATAATGGCTTAAAATACAATCATCGCCATTATTTCTATGCTGCAGCACATGCCATATCTCTTCGGTTATAAATGGCATAAACGGATGCAATAAGGAGCAAATACTGCTGAATAATGAAATAGTATTTTCTTTTGTACTTAACGGAATTTTAGATTCAAAACCAGGTTTTACCATCTCCAGATACCACGAACAAAAGTCTGACCAAATGAAGGTATAAATACTCATCAACGCTTCAGACAATCTGTATTCTTTGAAGTTTTTATCAATGTCAACTGCCAGCGACGAGAGCTTGTCTTGCATCCATTGATAAGCAAGTCTATCGGCCTCTCCGGCTACAAGTGAAGGGTCAGTCTCCCAGCCATCCACCAATCTAAGGGCATTCCAAATCTTATTGCTAAAGTTTCTTCCCTGCTCACAAAGCTTATCGTCAAAAAGTAAATCTCCGCCGGCAGGTGAGCAGGCCATCATACCGAATCTGACACCATCTGCACCAAAATCTTCTATCAGCTGGAGAGCGTCAGGACTGTTTCCAAGGGATTTGGACATTTTCCTTCTTTGCTTATCCCTTACCATTCCGGTAAAATATACATGATCAAAAGGTCGTTTACCTTCCCATTCGTAACCTGCCATGACCATCCTTGCTACCCATAAAAAGATGATGTCCCATCCTGTCACCAAAACCGATGTAGGATAGTAGTAGTCGAGTTGCTTTTTATCTTTGAAACCATCAAAAACCGTAATTGGCCACAGCCAGGAAGAAAACCAGGTGTCGAGCACATCTTCATCCTGCCTTAAGTCAGACATACTTATGGACGGATACTTGGCCTGAGCCTGATTCAATGCCTGTTGTGCAGATTCTGCTACAAAAACATCATCGCCGACATAATAGGCAGGAATCCTGTGTCCCCACCACAATTGTCGGCTTATACACCAATCTTTGATGTTTTCCATCCAGTGGCGATAGATGTTCTTCTGATTTTTGGGAAAAAACTCCACTTCATCATTCATAACTGCATCGAGGGCAGGACCTCCGAGTGCTTTCATATCTACATACCATTGCAACGAAAGTCTTGGTTCGACAACAGAATTGGTTCTTTCTGATCGACCTACATTGTTTTGATAATCTTCTATTTTATCCACATGACCACCGGCCTCCAGATCTTTGGCAAATTTTTTCCTGACTACAAACCTGTCTTCACCTACATAAATAGCTGCCTCCGGGCTCATCGTGCCGTCTTCATTAAAAACATCCACAATTTCCAGCTGGTGTCTTTTGCCTATTTCATAGTCATTGGTATCGTGGGCCGGTGTTACCTTCAATGCCCCTGTTCCAAACTCCATATCTACATAGCTGTCCATGATGATGGGCACAATACGGCCAATCAAAGGTACTATCACATGCTTACCTAGCAGATGTGCATATCTCGGATCGTCCGGATGTACCGCCACTGCAGTGTCGCCCGGAATGGTTTCAGGTCTGGTAGTAGCTACTACAAGGTATTCATCTGAACCTTCTATTTTATATTTGACATGAAACAACCTGGATTGCTCCATACTATAAATTACCTCTTCATTGGAAAGAACCGTTTTTGCTTCCGGATCCCAGTTGACCATACGTTTACCACGATATAGCTTACCTTTGTTGAATAGGTCTACAAAAACTTTGATAACCCCTTCCGATCTGACTTCATCCATAGTAAAAGCCGTACGCTCCCAATCACATGAAGCACCGAGTTTTTGCAATTGCTCCAGGATGATTCCACCATATTTTTCCTTCCACTCCCATGCATACTCCAGGAACTGTTCTCTTGTAAGGTCGCCTTTTTTTATTCCTTTCTCCCTGAGCATTTTGACCACTTTGGCTTCAGTGGCAATAGATGCATGGTCTGTACCAGGTACCCAGCAGGCATTTTTACCGTCCATCCTCGCTTTGCGTATAAGGATATCCTGAATTGTATTGTTGAGCATATGCCCCATGTGCAAGACACCAGTCACATTGGGTGGAGGTATGACAATACTGTAAGATTCTCTGTGGTCCGGTTCGGAATGGAAGTATTGCCTATCCATCCAGTGTTGATACCATTTTGACTCTATTTCAGAAGGATTATATCTCGAAGAAATCATCTACATTACTTTTTATTAGAAAATAGTGGGTATTGTTCAGAATTACATAAAATTTTGCATCATCTTAAAAGTGAGCCAACTCTTACATCAGTATTTTAGGGTATACACATCCGATTGTCCGGATTTTTTAAGCACAACAACTACAAAATTGTCGTATTCGTCATCTTCAAACGTTTTGGTAAAAATATCTCGTCCCGCCAATGTATTGGTAATGGAAGGGATAGTATTAGAATGTCCCACGATAAGTAACCGGTTGTATTGCTCGCTATTTTTTACGTTATCCAGAAGTGCCTTTAGATCCTTATTGTCATATGGCAAGATAGCCATTGCCTTAATATCGGCCAGCGAATCGACTGTAAACATGGCCCTGAGAGTCAGTGTTGAATATATTGCATCTACTCTTGTACCTCTCAGAATGTCTGCAATTTTAGTAGACCTGGCTAATCCCTCCGCAGTAAGGGGTGGGTCTTCCTTGATGGACGTATCTTTTTCGGCATGTCTGACAAGGTAAAATATTTTGGCTGTACTATCCTCATTGATAACCACTTTCTGGCTGTCAGTAGTGATAATCACATTCGACTGAATTTCTTTTACACTTTTGCCGTTAATACCAGTCTGGTGTTCCTGTTGTTTGCATGAACTGAGAATAATGGCGATAATGCCCATTATCAACCCTATTTTAAATATTAATTGTCTGGTCATGAATAATATATATTATCGTAAAATCTTATCGTTTTCCTTGATACTGGCGGGAGCATGAGATTCGATGCCATTTGGTAAAATAGGTGCCTGTAAAGCCAGTGGCTTGTCAAATATGTCCAGATCTACCTGATTTTTCACTATATCGTCCAGCGTCTCTCTCTTGCGTATGAGGTAATCCACTCCTTCATGAATCAGCACTTCTGCAGGCCTGTACCTCGAATTATAGTTGGAAGACATGGTATAACAATAAGCTCCGGCATTGTAAAAAGCCAGAATGTCACCTTCATTGATTTCTGTCATTTTGCGATTGACCCCCGAAAGTATCTGTTTCGCAGATGTATCCTACTACTGTATAAATTCTCGACCTACCTTCGGTTTTGGAAATGTTGACAATCTTATGGTATGAATCATACAACATAGGTCTTATCAAATGATTCAGACCAGAGTCCACACCTGCAAAAACAGTAGATGTTGTTTGTTTCACTACATTGACTTTTACAAGAAAGACACCGGACTCACTGACCAGAAATTTTCCGGGTTCGAACATAAGGGTCAGTTTGCGGCCATATCTTTCACAAAACTCATTAAACCTGACGGTGATTTTTTCTCCAAGCTCTTCAATATCCGTCTCAATATCTTCTTCCTTGTAAGGTACTTTAAACCCACTCCCGAAATCTATATATTGTAAGTCTTTAAACTCTTCGGCCACCTGAAAGAGAATTTCAGCTCCCTGCAAGAATACATCTATATCTAAAATATCACTACCGGTATGCATATGAATTCCTTCTACTGTCATATCATGGGCTTTGATGATCCTGTGTATCAGAGGGGTCTGATGGAAAGAAATACCAAATTTGGAATCAATATGACCAACACTAATTTTAGAATTTCCTCCCGCCATGATGTGGGGATTGATCCTGATGCATATGGGGTAATGAGGATAGAGACTTCCGAATTGCTCAAGGATAGACAGATTGTCGATATTGATTTTGACTCCCAATTCTACTGCCTGTGAAATTTCCTCTATAGAAACACAATTAGGTGTATAGATGATCTCGTCGGGCTGAAATCCGGCTAGAAGTCCAATTCTGGCCTCCTGAATAGATACTGTATCCAACCCTGTACCTAATGATTTGAGGTATTTCAGTACGGCGATATTGTTTAGCGCTTTGCAGGCATAATTGATTTTTAGCTTTTTGAGATGAAATGCCTTGGTTAGTCTATCATACTGTCTTTTCATTACAGACGTCTCATAAATATATAATGGACAGCCATATTTCTTTACTAACACCAAAGGGTCCACCCCACCCTCAAGTAAGTATTTATCGTTTTCGATATGCATAAAAGATTCTTATTTGGGGGACAAAGATAATTTTTTTTAGTCATTCCATGACTAAATTGAATAAATTAAGACCATATTGACCAAAGAAAAAAGGGACATTGACAATCAACTAGGCATATGAGTCGACTTGCTTTGCAAACAGCTTTTTATATTAAATATACTGACGCAATTCTGACTTCTTAACATCTTGCTTGTTTCCTCTTATTCCCGACTTTACCTGTCATAATGTTTTTATTGATGTAATCTGAAGCGGCAGGTACTTTGCATGATGTGCCATTCATATCTACACTCACAAGACCTATTTTAGATGCTGTGAGCAAAGCTCTGTCTGTCAGATCCTTGATGTATGTACCTACTGCAATTACAAAAGAATTCATGGCCATTCTGACTCTGTTGGGAGATGAGTGTATGCTCTCCGCTACTTTATCCAATAATTGGCTGAAAACCGGAATATCCAGCGTTTCATCAGGCATAATGGATGCTGTGCTAGATAATGTTGCCCAACCTGCTGCAGCTATATTTTCTTTATCAGAAAGTATCCACTTCATGCCCAGTTCCATTCCAAATTTTGTTTCGGAAGCTACCCATGGTACTGCATATTCGTTCAAATAAGACCAATATGCTTTTTCTACCCAATGCTGTAGCTGATCTTTTGTAATTTTTTTTTCATCAGCCATCAGTCCTGCCAGATACATGGCATCTGAATTGCCTGTGTCATAGAGCTGCAGGGATAGTTCATGATTTTTTTTTGTTTTTTTAAGTATTGTCTTGAGATCAGCCACTTTTACTCCGAAGAATGGCTCTTTTGCACCATGGTTCATCAAAGTTTTTTTGGTTTGTGGGTCTCCTTTTTTTTCGAGTTCCGACATAATTTCATCAAATGTCATTGCTTTATTATTTTTGAGTTATGTAAATAGGTAGAAATAATCAACGCAGGTTGTGTGCTTATTGTGATTGTATGTTAAATATCAAACCCTTTAACGAATCATTTCCGCCTCTTCCAAAACGTAGATCAGATAATCAAAATTATCTCTATTAAGTTTTAACCGTCCTTTAAACTTGATCTTTGTATCCACCTTGAGTACCGGTAGCTTGGTAGGTGACAAAATATCTATGATTGATTCAACACCGGCCTTACCACAAAAAAAACACTGGGCAAAAGGGAAAGCCGAAAGAATGACTATTTTATCATCTCCTGTTTCATCCACCGGAATATAAAATCCTTCTACTTCCACTAATTTTCCGTCCAGTACTTTTAAGGTGTCACTAAACACAGGCATAGAAACTTCCATGCCTAGCTTTTCATTATAACTGTCTTCAAATTTTACTGCCATCAGATATTTCCAAGGGATAACGTAGGCATCACCGTTTTTTTTGAAAATGGAAATGTCAGCATCGCCTTTGATCGCAGTAGTATCTGTTGCTACCTGACTGCCACTGACCACCGGAATAGATGGAGCTTCCTGTTTACAGGATATTAAAAAAAAAGCTGATGCGAAAAACAGTAAGCACAGAAAAACAAAACTTCGCATAACGTTATATTTTGGGTGTAAAGTACAATTGCAAAGATCACAATTTAAATAAAATATAAATTATAATATCACTAAAACATCATCAAAAGTAAACATTTGAAATCGATAAAACACATTACTATAGCTTAATTCACATAGACTTCAATGATTATTTTTCAAAAAAGATTCATAATAAGCTATAAAAAAAAGCAATAATCAATTTATGAAAGCCCCAAAATACATACAGATCAAAGACTATGAAGAAAGATCGGGGATGGTAAACGTCACTGAAATCAGAAATTTATTTAAACACATGAACCCTTTTTATGGTTGCTTTGGTTTAATAAATTATAACTTTGCAAAATTAATAAATAATACAGATCAATCATAAAAGAAGATGGCGCAAATTAAGTTCAGATTTGAGGACACAAGCATACCGGAGGTCATTGCTACAAAAGTCGAAAAGGGGTATTCTATTCTTGAAGTGACTGAAGATGTGGATGTGCATTTAAACCATAATTGTGGTGGTGTATGCGCTTGCTCCACGTGTCATATTTATATAATGAAAGGTGCTCAAACACTGGAAGAAATATCAGAAAAAGAAGAAGATTTTATTGACAGAGCAATCAATCCAAAATTGGAATCCAGATTGGCATGTCAGTGTATTATTTTAGAGGATGACGCTGATATTGAGGTCATTATACCTGACCAGAAAAACATTATTGGACACGAACACTGATTTTCTACAAACACTGAAAATCAATCATACTTTCCACTTAATGTCCATTTGAGCTCATCGAGTACTGTTAAGTCTTCAATGGTAGATGGGACCTGGTAAGGAACCTTGTCTGCAATTGCCCTGATGATCTTACGCAGGATTTTACCCGACCTCGTTTTGGGCAGACGCTCGATGAAGTAGACTGTCTTAAACGAAGCAACAGCCCCTATAGTATCTCTTACTTTTGCAATTAACTCTTCAGAAATCTGCTCTGATTGACTATCAAAACTATGTTTGAGCACTACAAAGCCCACAGGTAACTGCCCTTTCATTTCGTCGTTGCATCCTACTACTGCACATTCAGCCACGGCATAGTGTCCCGCAAGAATTTCCTCCATCTCGCTGGTAGATAATCTATGTCCGGCAACATTTATGACATCATCTATCCTACCTGTGATGTAAATATAGTTATCTTCATCTCTGTAACCTCCATCCCCCGAAAAATAATATCCGGGATACTCTGAAAGATAAGATTTTATAAACCGATCATTATCATTCCACAGACCAGGAAGACAACCGGGAGGCAAGGGTGTCTTGATGACTACTGCTCCTTCATGATGGGGCGGTAAATACTCATGCTCGGCGGACAAGATCCTGATATCAAAACCAAACATAGGTTTTCCTGCTGATCCTGGTTTTATAGGAATGAGTCCTACACCTGCAAGATTTGCCAACATAGGATATCCGGATTCAGTTTGCCACCAATGGTCGATGACCGGTCGCTGAAGCAAAGCGGTGACCCACTCATATGTTGCTACATCAGTGCGCTCACCTGCCAGAAAAAGATATCTCAATGAACTCAGATCGTATTTGTGAAAAAGCTGGCCATCAAAGTCTTCTTTCTTGATAGCTCGGATGGCTGTCGGTGCAGTAAAAAATGTATTAACTTTATACTCTTCGATGACGCGCCAGAATGTACCTGCATCAGGAGTTTTGATAGGTTTACCTTCAAATAATATGGTGGTACAACCTCTGATCAATGGGGCATATACTATATAAGAATGCCCTACCACCCAGCCAATGTCAGAAGCCGCCCAATAAACACTACCTGGTACCGCATTATACACGTACTCCATACTTGTGTTGAGTGCAACGGCGTGTCCACCATTATCCCGAACGATACCTTTGGGGGCACCTGTTGTACCTGAAGTATAAAGTATATACAATGGATCCCAGGCATCTAAAATTTCATACGTTGCCGGCTCTGAAAATTTTATCAACTCATGCCAGTCATAGTCAAATCCTGCATTTAGCTCACAAGGGACAAAATCACGCTGCAGGACAATGCATCCCTGAGGTTTAAAATAAGCTTCATGCAGTGCTGCTTCTACAATGGTCTTGTATGGTATGATTTTTTCCATCTCCTTGCCTCCACTTGCCATTAGTATCAGCTTAGGACGGGCATCATTGATTCTTATGGCCAGCTCATGAGCAGCAAAGCCTCCGAAAACGACAGAATGTATAGCTCCTATTCTTGCACAAGCAAGCATTCCTATCACTGCTTCCGGCACCATAGGCATATATATCACGATAGTATCACCTTTTGCTACACCTTTTGCTTTGAGGACTCCGGCGAAAAGGGATACCTCATGGAGCAACTCCCTATATGTATACTTTTTTTTAACACCTGTCACCGGAGAATCATAAATCAAGGCAATCTGATCTCCCCTCCCATTTTCGACATGAACATCCAGCGCAAGATACGAAGTATTCAATTTGCCTCCCTGATACCATCTGTAAAGATCATCTCCGTCTTTACTTAAAATAGTTTCCGGAAAGGTAAACCAATTTATTTTTTGGGCCTCATCACGCCAAAAGTCTTCTTTATTTGTAATGCTGCGATCGTATTCAGTTTCGTATGACATAGGTGAGTTAATTATTATTAGGTTTAAGCTGGACAATTATTATTTCATACCAATGCACCGGCTTTCAGCTCTTCTACACACTCAGGATTAAGCAATGTAGAAGTATCCCCCAGCTGATCTGTTTGGCCCTCTGCTATCTTTCTCAGTATGCGTCTCATAATCTTTCCTGATCTTGTTTTAGGTAGCTGAGAGACAAATTGAATTTTATCAGGCTTGGCAATAGGGCCGATTTCTTTGGTGACTACTGCGAGTATTTCACGGCGGAAGTGCTCTTCATCCACTATTTCATTGTGTGCTTTGACATATGCATAAATACCTTGTCCTTTTATATCGTGCGGATAGCCTACTACTGCTGACTCTACAACTCCGGAATGCTGATCGATGGCATCTTCCACTTCAGCAGTGCCTATCCTATGCCCTGAGACATTGATCACATCATCCACCCTGCCAATGATACGGTATCGACCATCTTCGTCTCTTTTTGCACCGTCACCGGTAAAATACATATTCTTAAAAGCTGCAAAATAATTGGTTCTGCACCTTTCATGGTCTCCGTAAGTAGTTCTCAGTATGGATGGCCATGGAAATTTAATACAAAGCAATCCTTCTACATCATTACCTTCCAACTCCACACCATTTGGGTCAAGCAAACAAGGTTGTATCCCGGGAAGCGGGTAGGAAGCAAAACAAGGCTTGGTATCAGTGATACCCGGTAGAGGTGTGATCATGATACCACCGGTCTCAGTTTGCCACCATGTATCTACTATCGGTGCATTACTACGTCCCACTTTTTCATCATACCAGTGCCAAGCTTCTTCATTGATGGGTTCTCCTACGGAACCTATCACTCTGAGATAGCTGAGATCATATTTTTCAGGTTCATGCCATCCTGCAGCCATAAGCGCCCGAATCGCTGTCGGTGCAGTGTAAAATTGATTGACTCTGTGCTTTTCGCACACATGCCAGAACCTGCCGGCATCGGGGTGCCCTGGTACTCCCTCAAACATAGTTGTGGTGGCACCTGCCAATAAAGGACCATATATGATATAAGAATGACCTGTAATCCAGCCTACATCAGCTGTACACCAATATATGTCTCCATCCTGATACTGAAAAACGTTTTTAAATGAATAACAAGTATAAACCATATACCCTCCACAGGTATGGACTACTCCCTTGGGTTTGCCGGTCGAGCCTGAGGTATAAAGTATAAAAAGCATATCTTCTGCGTCCATAACCTCAGCTGCACATTCGGTATCCATATTATCCACTGTCTCATGCCACCACAAATCGATATCGGGGTTCCAGTTGACTTTGCCACCAGTGGTCTTGAAAACCAGGACTTTTTCAATAGAAGTACATCCCATGGCAACTGCTTCGTCCACTACTTCCTTAACCGGAATATTTTTGGGTCCCCTCCTGTTATAATCTGAACAAATGACCATTTTGCACTCAGAATCCTTGATCCGATCTGCAAGTGCATTGGCAGAGAAGCCTGCAAAACTACCGAATGTATGGCACCAATACGAGCACAGGCGAGCATAGCTATGGCTACCTGAGGTATCATAGGCATATAAAAACAAATTCTGTCTCCCTTTTTGACTCCCTGAGCTTTCAGAGCATTGGCACATTTATTGACTTCTGCAAGTAGTTGTCTGTATGTCAGTTTGACGGAGGGTTCATTGGCTTCGTTTGATTCCCAAATTATGGCAATCTGATCTCCCTTGGTAGCTATGTGCCGATCAAGGCAGTTTTCAGTAATATTGAGCTTACCACCTACAAACCACTGCACATCAGGCTTGATAAAATCATTTTTCAGGACTGTATCCCATTTTTTATGCCACAAAAATGTATCAGCTTGCTCTGCCCAAAAACCTTCAGGATCATCTACACTTTTTTTATATTCCTTGTGGTACTGTTCTAAACTTTTTATTTGTAATGTCATGGCAATAATGTTTATAATTTCACAAATATATAAATATATAGATTAATAGATATAATAAAATTGAAAGTTTTTAAAAAATAATGACGCAAATCATATTTTCACAAATAATGCCAAACTTAATTTTAAATTTTGCGAAACAACTTAATTCAAAAACTATGAATGTCAATAAAGCGGATAATCTATTCATAATCATGAATACGCCTTCTGATGAAAATCCACAGATGGTTGTTTATGACTTGATTGTCAGCGACAGTACTTCCTGGACTTTGTCCGTTATCTCATCATTATCAAAGGGCTTTATAATATAGCTCTCAGCACCAGAATCATAACCTTCCATTTTGTCATGTGCCGTACCTTTAGCTGTAAGAAAGATAATGGCAGTTTTATCAAGTACCTCTTGATTTCTGATATACTTAGCAACTGAAAATCCATCCATACCCGGCATCATGACATCCAGTATCACCAGATCAGGGATCACACTGGTCACCATCTCCACAGCGGTGACGCCATCATAGCAAGCGTACACATCATAGCCTTGTTCTTCCATCAAGTATCTGAGAGCCAATACAATATTGGGTTCGTCATCTACTATGATTATTTTTTTTAAAGGATTGCTTATCATTTGCTATCGGTGACTTTAGAAGCACAAAATAAATAATTATTAAAACATGAAGTATAGATGGGGTTAAAAATCTAAAAATTCATTTTTTAATATAAAACTAAACGATCCATGATTTTCATCAAAAGACCAGTCATAACTTAAAATTGTCTAAAAAAATGCCCATTTAATCTGCGGGAAAAAGGAGTGCAAAGGTGGTACCTTCCTCTTCTGAAGATGTGAGGAAAACGCTACCTCCTGCCTGTTCTACAAATTTGCGCGTGATATAAAGCCCTAAGCCGCTGCCTTCAGGTTTTGCCAGGTTGCCATCCTTGACCTGCGTAAACTTGTCAAATATTTTAGAATGATAAGCTTCCGGTATATGTTGACCGTTGTTCCAAAATTTTAAAGAAACTTCCCTTGAAAGTATGTTTTCATCTACCTCGATCTTAATGATACCATGTAGCGGATCGCAGAATTTTATAGCATTAGAAAGTAGATTGAGTAATACCTGCAAAACCTTATCCTGATTTAGTCGAATAAAAATATCAGTCTTCTTTTCCTCCCAGATGAGGTCGATGCCCCTCTCTTCCAATTGTGGCTGCAGCCTCTTTAAAGCTATTTTGAGTGTTTCGTTGATGGACGACGATTCACCAGAATTAACTTTTTCAACATCTAATTTCTCTACCTCGAGTACTTGATTAATCAGACGCCGGATACGATCGCATTCGTTGAGAATAATTGTCAGAAATTCTTTTTTTGTTTTGGGATCAATATCATCTTTCTTGTCCAGAATCTGAGCAAATGATCTGATGGTTGTGATGGGTGTTCTTAGCTCATGTGTGACCGTGGACACGAATTCTGCTTTCAATACATCCAATTGCTTTAATTGCGTATTGACATCCGCCAACTCCTTTGTGGTTTGAGTTAGCTCTTCAGTTTTTCCCTCCAATGCCTGGCTGTATTCGAGGATTTCTTTTGTCTGTTTTAAGAGGTCGTTGAGTTGTTCTAGCGTAATATTTTGCCGACGTATATCGGTGCTCAACAAGAGACTAGCTGAAGCTGAACCAAAGGCTCCAGTCAGATTTTTTTCTATGTAATTAATAAATTCATTGCTGGCATTGTCATCATCTTTTTCACTGACTTTGCCATCAAAATCGTTCAGCAGTTTTCGGGCCTTAGTACTGCCAAGGTATCTTATCAGTAATTGCCTTAGCTGCTGCACTGAAGCTTCACGAGGTATAACTTCTACATCAGGCGAATTGGTGTATTTTTCAATATTGATAAATAAGTCACCCTGAGCAAGCTCGTCCACATCCTGACTTGTCAATAAAGACACAACTACAAATAAGCCAATATTCACTATCATGCTCCATATACAGGCATTGGATATGTGATCAGTATTTTCCAGCCCGAATAAGGCATACGGCTTGAGCCAGTCTACTCCGAAATATCCCTGTGTCAGCAAACTCCCATCGATAATGCCACTCTCGGCCAAAGTGGGTATAGGCAATGTAATGAGCCAGATTAAAAAACCACCAATAAGCCCGCTAGCTGCTCCTTTTTATTGGCTCCGGTCCAGAATAGACCACCGATTATAGCAGGTGCCAGCTGCAGAATAGCCGTAAAAGAAATTAAACCGATAGATACAAGTGGGAAATTATTACTTACTGACTTGTAAAACCATATGCCAGAAACATGATAATGACTATCACAACTCGCCTGATATAGAGTAACCATACTGATAGATATGCATAACCTCTGGCAGCAGCTGTTCTGGTTTTCAGGATAATTGGCATTAAAATGTTATTCGAAACCATGATACTGAGCGCTATTACCGCCAATACTACCATACTCGCAGAAGCAGAAAACCCTCCCAGGTAAACGAACAAAGCAAGCCAGTCGTATCCCTGTGATAGAGGAAGACTGATCAAAAACATATCAGGCTCAGCATCAGTGGGCAAAAGCAACTTTCCGGCAATAGCTATGGGTAAAACAAAAAAAGAAATCAATAACATATATGCGGGAAAAAACCAGGATGCTTGCCTTGTAAAGCTTATATTGTTGTTTTCGACTACAGAAACATGAAACTGTCTGGGCAGAAAGACCACTGATACTGCAGATAGAATCATCACCCAAAACCAATTGGTAGTGGCCGGTGCTCATGTTTTAAGTTGCATCAAATGGGATGTGTATTCATTTTCCATACCTTTAGAAAACACATCTCCCAACCCATTGAATAACACATAAACAACAAATATACCTCCAAAAAGGAAAGCAATTAATTTCACTATTGATTCGAAAGCAATAGCAGCAATGAGACCTTCGTGCCTTTCATTTGGATCGAGACTTCTGGTTCCAAAAAGTATAGTAAATACTGATAATAATATGGTGAAATAATTGACCTTGTCTCTGTAAAAAGAGGATGAATCCCAAAATACATCATCTGTACCTAAGTCAGTAATAATATCAAAACTATGACCAATGGCCTTCAATTGAATGCTGATATAGGGAATTATACCAAAGACCAAAATAATAGTAGTGATAGCTCCTAAAAAGTACTTTTACCATATCTCGAAGATATAAAGTCTGCAATGGACGTTACCCTTTGTTGTTTGGAGATCAGTATAATCTTACGCATCAACATATACCATACTGGCGAAATAATGGTGGGTCCCAGGTAGACAGCTACGTATCCCAAACCTGAATCTGCCGCTCTACCGATGCTACCATAAAATGTCCAGACAGTACAATAAACAGCCAATGACAAGGAGTAAACATATGGATTATTGACTATGCTCTGACCACTTTTGGATCTTCTATTGGCATATATTGCAATTCCAAACAGCAATACAAGATAAATCAACGATACCAATATGACAATACTTGCCTCCATCCATCAATTCTTTTTACTGGACAAAAGGTAAGTAAAAAATATGACCCAAAGCCACAGAAAAAAGATGAAGAAATACAACATGGGTACGCCCAAAATAAAATGAGGTTTATTAAAAATGGACATAACAGGAAAATTGAAGATAATCATTCCTGCAATGAATAAAGCCCACCTGAGTTCGCGTCTTCTCATGAGGATACCGTGTGTTATTTCAGGATAAAAGTAGAAAAAAAGATATCATTTATTCAATAATTATACTGGCAAATAAAAAATAATAGATTTACAGACACACATATCCTGCGAAAAAGCCAATGAAATAAAAGTCCTCAGGAATTCAAAAAACATTTCTGTCAAAAACTTCGTTACTTTTACAAGTATATTTAAAAATCATTTTTACTCTTGCAAATGAACATACGAATTATTTTCACATTTCTCCTGGCTACCGTAATTACATACAATGGGAGTACACAGTTTGGTCTAAGGCTAAAATATAATCAAAACAACTTTTCTGACTGGGAAAAAGCAATCCAAAACAGATTCAATGCAGATGAAAAACTCTTGTCGTCAGGATATGAAGCGGGATTGGATTATTGGTTCAGAACAAAAAAAGGAGAATCGAATTTATGCCTGAATTGGCTTACTCTTATGCCAGTACATCTTT
This sequence comes from Saprospiraceae bacterium, assembly GCA_016714765.1. Lineage (GTDB taxonomy): Bacteria > Bacteroidota > Bacteroidia > Chitinophagales > Saprospiraceae > OLB9. The sequence continues at coordinate 93,726 of JADKCF010000012.1, forward strand.
TGATAATCCTGTTATAGATAAAATTAATTTTTCATCTGTGCATTTTAATTTTAACACCCAAATTTATGCTTTAGACCTGGAGGGAGATTGCAATTGCCCAACGTTTTCAAAACAGGGGCCTTCCATAAACAAAGGATTATTTTTCCATTTTACACCTGGAATCAGCTATTATAATGCGGAAGGTTTAACAACTCTGACTACTTCTGAGTCATGGTCTGATTCCACTTCCGAAGGGTGGGCTTTTAAGGGTGGTGTTGGCGTTGGACTTGACCTTGGCCTAAGTGATTTACTGACCATCACTCCTATCATCTCTTACTACTTCAACACGGCTATGAACTGGCAAAAGCTGGATAAAAGGGTGGTAGACAATGGCTTTGCTTACCTGGATTCAAAATCCCAACCTAAACAACTCCAACTTACCATAAGACTTGGCTTCAGACCGGATTATGGTCGGGGTGGCAGAAGAAGGAGGTAAGAATATGAAAGTTCCAGTGACACTTAGTGCTGAATTTACTGGTATTCTCGATCAACTGGAATATACAAATGATCATCTATTTATTACAGGTAGAGCCGGCACTGGCAAATCTACCCTGCTGCAAGTATTCAGGACTACCACCAAAAAAAGAGTGGTAGTACTCGCACCCACAGGTATTGCAGCCCTTAATGTCAGAGGGCAGACCATCCATTCGTTCTTTGGTTTCCCCCCCAGACTACTCAATAAATCAGAAATAGAAAAAAGGCGCAACTTTCGCATATATGTCAATATCGATATGATCATCATAGATGAAATTTCTATGGTTAGAGCAGATATAATCGATAACATAGATTACTTCCTAAGGGTCAATCGCAATCTCAATGCACCATTTGGTGGTGTGCAGATGATATTTTTTGGTGATTTGTTCCAACTGCCTCCAGTGGTTTCGACTCCTTTCGAAAAGGAATATTTCCGTACAACATACCAAACACCTTATTTTTTCTCTGCCCAGGTGATGGGTACCCTGTCTCTCAAGATGGTAGAACTGCTGCATGTATATAGGCAGGAAGAGCGAAACTTTATCAACCTCCTGGACAATATCAGGCTCAATTGCCTGGATTATGATGATTTTATCTACCTCAATGAGAGGCATCTTCCTGTTCCTGATGATGACGACTATTATATCACACTCTGCAGTCGCAATGATGTGGCCAACAGGATAAATGAACATGAGCTGAAAGCAATCGCTTTGCCGGCAGTGGATTATCAGGCAACAGTAGCAGGTGAGTTTAATCCGCAGCTCTACCCTACTGAGTCTAATCTCATACTCAAGGAAGGAGCACAGGTAATGTTTGTCAAAAACGACCTTCAGAAACAATATGTAAATGGTACCATCGGTATCATCACAGAAGCCAATTATGAGCGGATTTTAGTGAGACTGCCCGATGCCGATCAAGGACATGAAAAGATCATAGAAGTAGATAAGCAGGAATGGGAAATTTTAAAATATGAAAATGATCCTGAAAAGCCTCATCAGATCAACACCAAGGTGGTCGGCACTTTTAAGCAATATCCACTCAAGCTAGCCTGGGCCATCACCATACACAAGAGTCAGGGAAAAACCTTCGATCGGGTGATCATTGATATGGGAAGTGGGGCTTTCGAAAGCGGTCAAAGCTATGTCGCACTCAGCAGATGCAGAACACTAGAAGGCGTTATACTCAAACAGCCCTTGCGTAACAGGGATATTATTGTCGATGATAGAATCACAGAGTATTATGAACAGATCAAGTACCTTAGTTAAAATACAGCAAAAGCAATAATCCCGCAATGAAAACTTAATGGTATTTATGCTACTTTTTTTCTTCTTCTGTATTCAGCAAATGAAATCATCTTCCCTTCTTCCTCATCATAGAGATTGGCAAAAACACTATTAAACCCTTCCCAAAGTCCTACTTTATTGGTATATTTTTCAAAAACCGGAAACTCTTCGTTACAAGCTTTCAGGTTGTAATTAGGAATAGCAGGACTGAGATGGTGGATGTGATGGTAACCAATGTTGCCGGTGAGCCAATGCAAAACAGCAGGCAGGTCGTAATAGGTGCTTCCTTTGAGAGCCGAAACAACATAATTCCAGTTGTCCTTAGTGCTCTTGTAAACAGTTTCGTACTGATGCTGAATATAAAAAAACCAGAGTGCATAGGTGCCAAAAAAGAATAGGTTGATCATTTGTACGATCAAAAAGGCTTTAAATCCAATCAGATAGCCTAACGTAAAATATATAAGGGCATAAAAGACATTTGCCCACTTTACTGTATCTTTCACCTTGGCAAAAACACCCTCTTTGAGAAATGCAAACCGATTATAAATTGCCACGTAAATAAATCCCCCGATTGTAAAAAGATATAATGGGTTCCTGTAAATACGGTATTTAATCTTGCCTATCGTAGACAAAGCCGCATACTGATCTACAGTGAGACACTCAATATCTCCAATGTCTGAATACTCAATCTGGCCGTTGTGCGAGTGATGAAAATTATGATTGGTGGCCCAGTATTTATAAGGTATAAAAGTAAAAAAACTGCTGATAATGCCTATGATATCGTTGGCACTTCGGTTATGAAGGAAGGACTTATGCCCACAATCATGCTGAATTATAAATATTCTTCCTAACAAAAATCCATTGAAAATCGCTAAACCTATCACCCATAACACAGATGATTCGAATAGATAAAATTGTAAAATCCATATGGCTATAAAAATCCCGTAACTGTTGATAAGCTGGATGACTGCTTTTTTTGTATCAGGGACCTGATATTTTTTCAACATTTGGTGCCAATCCTTGACCTCCTCCAGCAATTCTGCTTTATTAAAACTCTTCATTCTTTATTATTCATCATAAAACCCAAATGTCACCTTAATTGTTTAATTTCGTATTGTGTTTTTATTAAAAATTAGGGCATTTTTATTCTCCCCTTATCTTACTGTAATAATTGATATTGAATTTTGAAACCTTGTCATCCTCATTCACCCATCAGATGCAAGAATGTCATTATTTAATTCCTTGGTAAATAAAATTTTCAGTCACCTTATCAGATCGATGCATACAAGATTAACTATCTTTGCATATCATATTACTGCCATGCAAAAGTACATTTTTATCTTCACTTTAGGAGTTCTCATTTCCTGCCATCCACCAAAAAAAATGAATACTGACATTTTATATTCATCAGAAGCATTTACACTTTACAATCATAAGATTGTCCAGGGTAATAATGTGGCTGTGGTTCACTCGCCGACTCATATTACTTCCAATTACAAAAGTCCCGCAAGTGACCATTTTTCGCGGCTCATCACATTTAAGCTTTCAGTCAATGAAAAAGACAATGAGCTGCCCGTCGGTGTGGATCATCAGGTAATCGTCAATGAAGAAAAGAATCGCCGGTAATTCTCTTCGGTTCGGTACCGGATAAAATCACTGATAAACCTGAGACTTTTTACCTCCCAATTATAGCTATACCTTCAAGGTAGATATGTCTCCTGTAATCAAACAGTTTGAAGAAAAAGGATATTTTGAAGCGTATGATGGTACGAGAGTCGCACGATCTGATTTTAAAGGGTTTTATATTGCAGGGGTTCGGCACCGTTAGGCTGGGACTTCGTAGGCCCAGACGAAAAGGCCTCAAGTTGGTAGATAGTGGCAAGGACAATATATATACTATTACACTTGTACTCAATCCGTATGATGCAAAAGGAGGCGAAGAAAACACCTGGCAAAAAACCTGGGATACCACTGACAAGCCTCAGTATAGTTCTGACCAACCGATAGTAGATGTACTATACAACCTTACTCTCGAAGAGGCTAAAAGGAATATAGAACCCGACGGTACCCTGCGTACTGGTGCCAAATGGGGCGGAGTCTGGACCAGAGACATATCTTACAGTATATTTTTGGCTTTTGCATATCATGAGCCCGAAATTGCTAAAAACAGTCTCATGAAAAAAGTAAGCAGGCAGAGAATCATACAAGACACTGGTTCCGGAGGTGCCTGGCCGATTTCATCTGACCGAACTACATGGGTGCTGGCAGCATGGGAGATTTACAAAGTGACTGGAGACCTGGACTGGCTCAGACAATCTTATATCGTTATAAAAAACACCCTTGACGATGACGCAAAAACAATCGGAATGACACGCTCAGGTATGAATCGTGGAGAATCTTCATTCCTTGATTGGCGTGAACAGACTTATCCCAAATGGATGGACAATAAAGATATCTACATGTCAGAAAACCTCGGTACAAATGTTGTACATTTTCAGGCAAACATGATACTATCTCAAATGGCCTCCATCCTGGGTGAAGCATCAGACTCATACTTACAAAAAGCTCAAAAATAAAAAGCAGTATCAATCAGCAGCTGTGGATGGAAGACAAAGGCTACTATGCGCAATATTTGTATGGGAGAAAGAATTTGATTCGTTCGCCCAGATTTGAGGCTCTCGGTGAAGCATTGGCAGTACTTTTTGATGTGGCTGACACCGGACAATCCAAAGCCATTTTTGAAAAATCTCCCCTGACTAGCTATGGGGTATCTTGTATTTATCCACAAATACCAGGCATACCGCCGTACCACAACAATGCAGTTTGGCCGTTTGTACAATCGTACTGGAATCTTGCTGCGGCCAAAGCCGGCAATGAAAATGCTCTTAATCACGGTCTGGCAGCTATATACAGAGCCGGTGGACTATTTCTTACCAATTATGAAAATTTTGTAGCCCAATCAGGTGATTTTAAGGGCACTGAGATCAACTCCGACAGGATGCTCTGGAGCATGGCGGGTAATTTGGCTATGGTACACAGATTATTTATAGGTATGTCTTTTGAACCCCAAGGACTGAGATTTCAACCCGTCATTCCAAAAATCTATGATGGTAATAAAAACCTCACAGGATTCAAATATAGAAATGCTACACTGGATATCAAGGTCCGTGGATTCGGCAATAAAATATCCAGTATTAAAATGGATGGCAAAGAACTCTCTGATAATTTTTTGCCCGGTGATTTAAAAGGATATCATACTATCGACATCACCATGAACAATTTGCCATTTAACAAGGCACCTATCCAAGTAGTCGAAAATGTATTCAGCCCTCTCAATCCTTTAACCCGACTTATTGATGATAATTTGACTTGGGATCCCGTAAAGGCTGCAGTCGCTTACAAGGTATACAAAAATGGATCTCTTGTAGCTGTTATAAAAAACACTTCGTACCTAATTCTTGAAAGTGAAACTGCAGAGTACAGTGTCAGTGCAGTAGATAGTCATGACTGGGAATCCTTTATGAGTGAACCCATCCTTGTAGCTTCAGACGATAAAATACAGTTATTCCAGATGGAAGACATTGCAGAAAAGGCTGCACTACCCTATTCCAACTTTCAGGGAAATGGATTTGTGGAAATATCAAATGATAAAAACAGAAAGATTACTATCAATGTCCAAGTCACAAAAGCGGGCAGGTATCTGGCAGACTTCAGATATGCAAATGGGTCTGGACCATGGAATACGGACAACAAATGTGCAATAAGAAGCATGTATGTCAATAATTCCTATCATGGTGTGATAGTGATGCCACAAAGAGGTCAGAATGAATGGTCAGAATGGGGTTGGTCTAATCTGTGCGAGCTGGAATTAAAAACAGGAAAAAATGAGATTACAGTCATGTTTGAACCCTGGAATATTAATATGAATGGAGAGGTCAACACTGCCATGCTGGATTACATGAGATTGATCAATGTAGATTAAACAAAAATTTAAATATCTGAAAAATGGGACTATTTACCAAAGATGAACCGAAAATGATGGAAGTAAAGGGCCGTCAAATCAAATGTCTGGTCTGCAACAATGAATATTTTTATATAAGAGAAGGACAGCTCAATACTTCCACCGCCACTTTTTTTAATCTTGATTGGGCAAACAGGTCTGCTACCTGCATGGTTTGTTCTGAGTGTACCCACATCATGTGGTTTTTGGGTGATTGAGTGCTTTTTTACATTGCTTTATCCACTTCTTTACCTTGGGCAAGACTGGCATTCCTCAGTTAGGTAAATAATTAAAAGGGAAATTGCTGATTTTTTGCAAAAAAACAGTACATTTAGTTTCAAATATAAAAGTAATGAGTCTTGCCCGTTCCGTTCATTTCTTGCTGATGCTGTTGGTTTCTGTTGTATTGCTTGAGCGTTGTCATCTTACAATGCAAGATTCTGCCACATCGGAAAAAAAAGTGGCAACATGGACGATGGAAGGTTTTGTCAAAGCAGACACTATAAACCCCATCTTAAAACCACATGACCCTGGTATGCTTTTTACTTGTCCTGTGACTAAAAAAGAAATTGCCTGGGACCAACGCAACGTCCTTAATCCAACCGCTTTAGTCAAAAACGATACAGTATTTTTGCTTTTCAGGGCGCAGGATCAAACAGGAACCTCTAGGATAGGCTTGGCTTGGAGTACGGATGGATTACATTTTATCAAAAGAAGCACACCTGTTTTTTATCCCAATCTTGATACCATGAGAAAATATGAATGGCATTTCGCAAAACTCACTAGTGATAAGCAGGAATCAGGGACATATTTTGATGGGACGGAAGATCCGAGAATAGTGCAAAGCGAAGATGGAACCTACATCATGACTTATACGGCATATGATGGTAAGATAGCACGTCTATGTCTGGCAAGTTCTTCAGACTTGTTACATTGGAATAAACATGGCCTTGTTTTGAAGGAAAGTGTGTACAAAAATCTGTGGTCAAAATCTGGCTCTATAGTGTGCAGGCAGGTCGGTAACAAAAGTGTGGCTACAAAAATAAATGGCAAATACTGGATGTACTTTGGCGACACAGATCTATTTATGGCAGTCTCTGATAACCTGCTGGAATGGACACCGGTTTTAAATGATGAATCTAAAAAAATGATACGAGTACTGCATCCCAGACCTGGCTACTTTGACAGCAGACTAGTGGAGCCGGGCCCACAGGCGATGATCACTTCAGAAGGTATCTTACTTATCTATAATGGTAGCAATGCTGCCAATTGCAATGATAGCAGCTTGCCAACATTCACTTATGCAGCTGGACAGGTTCTTTTTGACAAGGACTATCCCTACAAACAAATTGCCAGAATGAACACTTATTTTTTACATCCGAACAAAGATTATGAAAAAACCGGCGAAGTCAATGAGGTCTGTTTTGTCGAAGGATTGGTGTATTTTAAAAATAGTTGGTTTTTATATTATGGCACTGCTGATTCCAAAATCGCAGTTGCTATAAAAAATAGTCCTAAGAGCACCTACAAATAATAGTTAAACATAATACATAAAAGCATATTTTAAAAGAATTTAACACGAAATAACTAATCATATTAGTTTTATTAAAATACTTAATATAATGTATATGTATCAATTAAATATAAAATAATAAAAATATATAAATACAATTAAAATAAATGCACTTATATATACAAAATATAACTAATATGATATATCTTTGTGATGTGTAAGTTTTGGTTATTAAATTGTAAAATTCGTAGTTGCTCGTGAAAAGTCACGAGCACTTTTTTTTAAACACAATGGCGGCCTACTTTCAGAGAGAGTCAGGACGAATAAATAAAATTCAGGTACATATAGTCATATTAAACAATGTAAAAATATTTGGCACGGTATTTGAATTATAAAGAGTATATGAGTTTTGGTTATTAAATTGAGTAATGCCCGTGTTTTTCGTCTTACACGGGCTTTTTTATTTTCTCTATTTCATTCCAATGGACAACTGTTACCAACAGGCGCTTTCAAATCAACCAAATGCAATGATTCTTTTGATGGTGGCAATCAGCTCATTTAAGTCTTTTTCTTCTGTAAATGGGTTCATGATACTAACCCTAAGATACACTAACTCTTTCAAAACAGTTTGGACAATATAAAACCTCCCATCTTCCAGCAAAGCCCTTCTTATATTTATGTTATTTTGATTTGTCTGTTCTTTGTTTTCTCCTTTTACCCTGAAGCAAACAATGTTGGATTGGGGTAATACTGCGAGTTCAAAATGCTCATCAGCCTTAAGCAACTCCCCAAACCTTCTGCCCATATCGTAACATTTGGTGAGATACTCATCAAATATTTCCATACCATATATAGCTATCAAGGCATATAGCCTTACGCTCAGCATGATCTTAGTACATTCCATAGTACGTTTACCGTAATTGAACCATTCTTCATCGCCAGCACTCCACAGATATTGCGCTTTTTGGGCAAAGGTTCTATAACTATTGTGGCTTTCAGCAAAAAAAAGCATCGTGGTCAAAGATGGTGTCATCATCATTTTGTGAGCATCCACAGTAATGCTATCTGCCAGATGACATCCATCCATCAGGTGTTTGTATTTCTCAGAAAACACTGCCGGACCTCCATGTGCTGCATCGATATGAAACCACAAATCTTTCTCCCTGCAAAAACTACCGATGGCAAGAAGGTCGTCATAAATCCCTGTAGATGTGGTAGGAGCACTACCTACTACACCGAGGACTTTGATTCCGTCACGCTGTGCCTTGTGATAATAATCCCCGAGTAGGTCTACCCTCATTGTGTACTGATTATCCACAGGAATTTTGATCACTCCTGCATCACCCCACCCCATCACCCTGACTGCCCTGTCTATACAATAATGGGCCTCCTCAGAAACCATAAATGCATACTTCTCTTTTTGGCCAACGTTCCATACATCTTCCGAGGCTTTGACATTTCTTGCACATATAAGCGCAGTAAGATTGGACAGTGTGCCACCTGATGTCACTATTCCATCACCTTCATCCAACCCAAAATATGGTTTCAGCCGATCTATCAGTACTTTTTCGAGTGTGGAAGAAGCTGCCGACATCTCATAAATAGCACCCCCACTATTGAGCATCAATCCTTCAAATCCTGCAAGGACCGCCAGAGGCGCCGGAGCACTAACCTGATGTCCAATGTATCGAGGATGTTGTAGTTTTATTGAATTTTCCATGACAGCCTTGAAATATTCAACAGGATCTGCAAAAGAACGATCTGACCAGTTTTGATAATTCTGATCCGGATCTATAAAATCAATTACTTTTTCATTGGTTCTGTCCAAATTGGCCTTCAGATCATCAGCCAACATGTCGACCAATGCGTGCCCACTTTTTCTAAACTCCTCAGAATCATATACCTTCTCCAATTTTGACATCTTCCGGTTTATAAGTTAATTTTAAAAACAACTGCACTGAATGGTTTCATAAAAAGATGTTTGTCGATGGCCATTCCCTCCATATTATAAGAAAAAATCAAATCAGACGCTACAGGTTGTGTTGGCAACATCACATCATTTGTCTCGGCATTATTGTTAAAAACTATGAGCAGCTTTTGATTTTCGAACTCCCTGGTATAAGCCAGAATGTTGTGCTGGTCAGCTAAAGGCAAAATATTGTAACGTCCATTTACAAAAGCTTGGTGGCTCTTACGCAACTGTATAAGTGATTTATAATACTCAAACATCGTATTATCAAAAACCGGGGTTTCTGTATAATTGATATCTGAAAAATCTGATTGCGTTTCTACTTCAAAATGGATATCCTTCCATACCAGAGGCTTCCTATTGTCAGGATCATCTGCCCCGCACATACCCATTTCGTCCCCATTCCAGATGTGTGGCGCACCTACAAAAGTAAACTGGTGAAGAAGAAATAGCTTGGTCCTGTCAAAAGTCGTTTGATCAGGTTTACTGGTTTTATACTTACGGTCTTCCTGTGGCTTACAATTGAATTTATACTTGCTAAGATTGTAAAATGAAGTTAATAACCGGGGCGAATCATGTGAAGATGCCAGATTCATCATAGCTTGCTGGGTGTAATCCGGATACTTCAAAAAAATAGAGTCTATCTGTGTTCTAAATTGAGAAAGGTTGATCTTGTCATCCGGTTGGGCAAAGTAAGCTCTGGCCACTTTAAACCACTGATAGTGCATGACTGCATCAAAAATATCTCCCTTGACCCACGGTGCAGGATCCATGAGCTGGTCTGGCCATTTTGTCCACCAATTTTCGCCAACGAGGTAAAACTCCGGATTGACAGACCTCACAAATTTTCTGAAATCTCTCCAAAATCCCACAGGTACATGCTCAGCAACATCCAGTCTCATTCCGTCTATACCGTCTTCGAAGTGACCGTTTCCATCTGGATCCATCCATCTGCAGCACACTGCAAAAATATGTTCTTTTACTTCCGGATGAAGATTACCTTCGTATGGGTGACCAGGGATTTTACCATTTGTATCCACTTTTTTCAACTCAGGTAAATTTTTGATACCTATCCAACCTTCATATTCGAGTTTTGTCTTGCCCGTACTGTCTTTTATAAATCTGGTATGGTACCAATCTTTAAAAGGGGATGCGTCCAGATTTTCCTCTACATCTTTGAAAGCCCAAAAATTATTTCCAGTGTGATTCCATGAAAAATCCAGGACTACTCTGATGCCTTCTGAGTGCAGTTTTTTGACGAGGGCGATGAATTTTTTGTCAGCCGAGGTCCACTTCCATGACGATGGATCTTTGTGGTTTTCGCTTGCCATGATTTTCAAATCTCCTATCGGGTCATCACCGAATGTTACATCTATATGATGATAATGCCTGGCATCATACTTATGCAAGGAAGGAGCGTCATTGATCGGGTTAAAATATATGGCATTGATTCCCAGTTCCTTGAGATACGGTATTTTTTCTTCTACCCCATCCAGGTCTCCTCCATATCTCCTCATCTGTATGGTTCTGTAAAAATCCAATCCGGTAGGTTTTGCCCAGCTTTCCTGCTTATACCAGTTTTGACCCCATGGTGTCAAAGCCCAATCTGCAGGCAACGGATCTATCAGTGCATTGTCACAAGTCACAGGTGTCGGGTCGTTACCGGCATTGCCATTTCTGAATCTTTCTACAAAAATTTGATACCATATAGCTTCTCTTGCCCAGGCAGGAGGCTGATCTGATGGGAGCATTGAATGCTTCTGATCATTTTTGGGGGTCATACATCCGGAAATTGACAATATTATTGAAAGAACAAGTACTCTCATCAACATTACATATTTTAGTGCGAATATAATACAATTTGCACCACCAGAATATATGATATCTGTAATTTCTAAAAAGGCTAAAAAATCAGGATTTAGTTGATATAACTAAAAAATCAAGATTGTATTTGAAAAAGTGGCCTTAAAGCAGCATTTATTGCTTTTCTCTTTTTTTCTCTTCGAAGGTTAAAATCTCATTAAATATCCTGTCAATTTCCTCACCAGGGATATCCTTGATTATGATTTCCTTTTTGGCATCCAGAATAAATATTTTAGGTGTAGATTTCACTCTTATTTTCTGATTATATCTACCATATTCGTCAGCCGTATTGATAAAGTCTTCCATACCTTTTTCTTTTACAGCAGGCCAGCAAGTATTGGTTTTGTCACCACTTTTAGTACAGACTCCCAAAACTTTCACGCCCTTGTCTTTATTTTTTTTATAAAAGTCTACAACATTGGGCATTATTTTTTTGCAGTGTCCACAATCAGGAGCCCAAAATATTAAAACCGTGTATGGTGACTGAATATCATACAACCTTACAGGGGTACCATCCTCCTCGTAGGTAGTGATATCCGGTATTTTTTTACCTATAAGTATTGGTCTGAGGTCATCAGCATTTTCACTCATTTTTTTGAGGTTGTCCTCATTTACCCATGATGCTTTTCCTTTCTTATAATAGTTGTCTACGAGGTGTACATATACGGCATCAAGGCCGACCATTTTCATTTGAGCATACTTATTGAGAAAATCAGCCAGGTAATATCTGTAGGCTTCGGGATTGCCTTCCAGTTTTCCGAGTACGATGTCCACAGCGCGAATCAGGGAATCAGGTTGTTGGTTGGAAAGTTTATTGACATAATAATCCACTTTCTGATGAATGAACGGTGTCCTTATTAGCGCATGATGCTGCATATTGATGTTATCAAAAAAATGGTGCTTATAAAAATAGTAGCGCCTGTATTTGACGGAGTCTTCGTTTCCGGTAAAGTCAGGTACTTCGATGTCTATGTTGGACTTGATCAGCATAGTCGTTATGGATTGGGGATGTTTGCTGATAAAATCTTTCTGATATTTTTTTACATCCTTATCCAGTTCATCCAATTTTTCCTGTGCAATTTTATTGGTTTCATTTTTTCCTTTGGCTCTATCGATTTGTGCCCTGAGGGTATCCGCCAATATCCTTTTATCTTTTAAAATAATAAGTAATCATAAAAATTCTTATTTTCATCACTCCCTTTAAATTTGATATTGAGCAAATCCTTGGCGTCAAATTCCATGGTATACTTGCTTTCTTTAGGATCGACAATAAATTGTGTGAAAGCATTATCAGGCTTGAGTAATAACAGATATACTCCAGGTTCAGGTTGCTCTTCAGAATCCCAAACAAATTTACCCTTGGCTTTTGCAAATAAAGTATCTTTCACTATTTGCTTTTCGCCAAAATAGTTGCCCACTATCAGTGTATCATTGGTATAGTTTTTTATGGCTATCTGTACGGAATACTTCTGAGCATTCGCCTCTTCGCCCCACAACAAAATGAATACTAATAAGTAACTAAGGATAAAAATGTTTTTCATAAATAAAAATTAACTTCTTTTTTTTAACACCAGGCAAATAAACAAAAATATAGGTTCAGATAGTTTTATTTTTGTCCTGATTAATGTTTTTTTAACATCTGTTCGGTGTGCGCCGTCAATCACATCCTTTTGCCTGCAAGCAAGTACAGTACAGCCATTCTAACCGCAACACCGTTTTCTACCTGATCCAAAATGATCGATTGGCCTGAATCAGCCACATCGCTTGTGAGTTCTACTCCTCTGTTGATAGGCCCGGGATGCATGATGATAATATCTTTGTTTACGGATTCCAAAAGTTTTTTGTTGATACCAAAATACATGGCATATTCTCTAAGTGAAGGTATGTATTTTATATCCTGACGCTCCAACTGTATACGCAGTACATTGGCTACATCACACCATTGCAATGCTTTTCTGATATCGTGCTCTACTATCACTCCAAGGCTCTCTATATACCTTGGTATAAGAGTAGACGGTCCACAAACCATGACATTAGCCCCCAGTTTTTTAAGACAAAATATATTGCTCAGTGCTACCCTGCTGTGCAGAATATCACCGACTATTAAAACATTTTTACCTTCGACCGAACCAAGTTTTTCCTGAATTGAATAAGCATCCAGAAGTGCCTGAGTGGGGTGTTCGTGTGTGCCATCTCCGGCATTGATAATGTTGGCATCGATGTGTTTTGCGAGAAAATGATGTGCTCCTGGTGCCGGGTGTCTCATTACCACCATGTCTACTTTCATAGCCAGGATATTATTGACTGTGTCGAGCAGTGTTTCTCCTTTGCTTACAGAAGAGGAGGATGCTGCAAAATTTACTACATCGGCTGATAATCTTCGTTCGGCCAGTTCGAAAGATATCCTTGTTCTTGTGGAGTTTTCAAAAAAAACATTGGCCACAGTTACATCCCTCAGAGATGGAACTTTTTTGATTGGTCTGTTGATGACATCCTTAAACTCAGAGGCAGTCTTGAAAATCAGTTCAATATCTTCTTTAGTTATATATTTGATACCGAGAAGATGTTTTGTACTGATTTGCGACTGAGACATGAGTTAGGTATGAGTTGATGTATAAATTTTATTCTTTCCCTGAAAATAACAGTACCTGATCCACTCCTTGTTTCTGCTGCCATTCCACACTGACATAAGCTTCATCTACAGCGTCTACTGCAATACCGAAGTAATCAGCTTTAATAGGAAAATGGCGGTTAAATCTCCGATCTACCATACACAACATTTCGATTTTGCGAGGTCTGCCGAAATCCTGCAGGGCTGCCATGGCAGCATGAACCGTGCGACCGGTATAGAGAACATCGTCTACCAAAATGACATTTTTATTTTCAACCAAAAAATCAATATGTGTGGAAGAAGCTTTGATAGGTGTATCTCTGCGTCTGAAATCATCCCTGTAAAAAGTAATATCAAGCATTCCATATTTGAAGGATTGTTTACCCGTCATTTGTATAAGGTTGTCCCGAAGCCGTTCTGCTAGCAGTACTCCCCTCTCCTGTATGCCTACAATACATAAATCTTCTGTGTCGAGATGATTTTCGAATATCTGATGACATAACCTCAGAAGCGTAAGCTGAAATCTATCTGATGAAACTATGATTTTTCCGTGATCCATATCAAGGGCAAATATAAGGTTTTTGTCATATATTGAATCAGGTCAAACCATAATTTTAAAATGAAAGATGTTTAAGATAAAGTATTTTGACTGATACATCACGCTAAATGGTCAGATACGGTAAAATTTTCTTACCTGTTTCTTCTTTCAATGATCTGATTCGGCTTATGTGTTTGACGTCTGAGAAGTCCCCGTGCTGTTTTCTGTATTTTAGAATGGCATTGGTGGTTTCTGGACTGAAATATGGATTTGTAGTGAATGTCTTATAATCAGCTGTATTAATATTTATCTTTTTTATCTTCGAAGGGTCCGCACTAAAATATTGGCTAACAGGTTGATATAAACTATCCGGTATGATATTCAACTCTGTAAGTTGTTCTTTATAAAGATATCCTCCCAGTTTTTTGCGGTAAGCCATAATTCTTTTGACCATATATGGACCTACTCCTTTGATGGCATCTAGTGACACACTATCCGTGGTATTGAGGTCTACAATAGCCTGCTTATTCTCCATTGGATTCTTCTTAATTTTGATAGAATCTGTCTCGTTGCCTTTTTTCGGTATCGTAATTTGTATGAAGTCTTTGAGCTCATTGACGAGATTGGTGTCTATTCCATAAATTGATTTTAGTTTATCGGTACTTTTTATGGTTCCTCCTTTGCTACGATAAGAGATCAGACTTCGTGCTCCATATTTAGAGAATCCCAGAAGTTCCAACGAATCTGCACTAATACGATTGGGGTCAAATGCAAATTTTTGTTTTGTTTTTTTAACTTTAGCTTGTGACAGGGGCTCTTCCCACATGGTCTCTAGGGATCGGTAAGAAGAAGAGTCATCATCACCTGAAATATCAATGCTGTCAGTTGGGAAGTAGTACAAGCTTTTGTCTAGTGGCAAGGTATGATTACCCGATGATGGCCAGTATTCTACACCAAGTATGACTATCATCGAAAGAATAAAGAAAATCAGTATTCCCCTTCGTTCCTGTAATGTAAAGCTGAAAAATTCTTTGTAGTCCATATTTAAAATGAGCAGATTTTATAACGTTATACCATTTTTAGTTCTTTGGCTTTGGTCATCATAAATTTATAAGCTTCGTCGTAATTATTTTCGACTACACCATCCAATATTGCTTCTCTGATTGCTGTTTTCAGCAATCCCACTTCACGGGACGGCGGCAATTTGAAAATGCGCATGATATCGTCGCCGGAGATGGGAGGTTGCCAGCTGCGCAAATGATCTTTTTCTTCGACTTCTTTTATTTTCTCCATGAGCACCTTGTAGTTCTCTTTGTATTTGCTCACTTTACCTTCATTTTTGGAGGTGATGTCAGCCTTGCACAAGGTCATCAGATCTTCGATATCATCCCCTGCATCAAACAGTAATCTCCTCACTGCTGAATCTGAAATATTGTCATTGGTCAAAGCAATTGGTCTCAAATGCAGGAGTACAAGTTTTTGTACATATTTCATTTTTGAATCCATAGGAAGCTTCATTTTTTTAAAGATTCTAGGCACCATGGCGGCACCTAAAGCCTCATGACCATGAAATGTCCAACCCAGGTTGGCATCAAATCTTTTAGTAGGTGGTTTGGCAATATCATGCAGAATCGCTGCCCATCTCAACCAAAGGTTTTTTGTATCCTTACTTACATTTTCCAGTACTTCCAGCGTATGGTAAAAGTTATCTTTGTGACCGATATTGTTTTTGATATCTACCCCTTGCAGAGATGCCATTTCGGGAAAAATGAGAGCCAGCAAACCTGAATCAAATAAAAGTTTAAAGCCTTTGGACGGTCTGTCTGCCAAGATGATTTTTTCCAGTTCAGTACTGATTCTTTCTCTGGATACTATATTTATTCTGTGTTTGTTTTTGATGATAGACTTGAAAGTTTTGGGTTCGATTTCAAAGTCAAGCTGGGTGGAAAACCTGATAGCTCGCATCATTCTTAGTGGGTCATCCGCAAAGGTTTTGTCCGGATCTAAAGGCGTTCGTATGATTTTATGTTCGAGATCGTAAAAACCATTGAATGAGTCAATAATCTTGCCGTAATCATCTTCATTAAGGCTTAAAGCTAATGAATTGATAGTAAAATCCCTTCTGTTTTGATCATCTTCGAGGGTACCATTCTCTACTGCAGGTTTACGTGAGTCCGCCTGGTAGGATTCTTTGCGAGCGCCTACGAACTCTATCTCCAGGTCTTTATGTCTGATCATTGCGGTACCAAATCTTTTATATACTGCTATGTAAGGCAAAGGTCTGAGTTTGGAAGCCAGCTTTTCAGCCAGCGCTATACCATCACCTACACAAACTACATCCAGATCCTTGGATTCTCTGGCCAGCAATCTGTCTCTCACATACCCCCCTACTACATAGACAGGTACTCCCAGTTCGTTGGCAGACAACTGGATAAGCTCGAATATTTTTCTTTCGTAAGGCTTAATATTAAATACCATTCAGATTTATTTACGGTATCGGTTTATATTAGCAACAATGAATCCTGATAAAAATACTTTATTTCATCCAGTATTTCGTTGAGTATGGCTCCGTCCATCTCTGATACTAGTCTGGCTCGGTATTCCTTTATCCCTGGCAAGTCTCTGAAATAGTTTGTATAGTGTCTTCTCATTTCTACTACTCCTACTCTTTCTCCTTTCCATTCTATACTTTTCATAAGATGTTTTCTGGCTACTTCCACTCGTGCTTCTATGGTGGGTGGCTCAGGTATAGTACCATCCGCCAGATACTGTTTGATATCTCTGAATATCCATGGATAACCGATGCTTGCTCGCCCTATCATGATGCCATCCACGCCATATCTTTCCTTGTACTCCTTTGCTTTTTGTGGTGTATCGATATCCCCATTGCCAAAAATGGGAATATGTATCCTGGGATTGTTTTTTACTTTACCTATAAGGGACCAATCGGCCTCACCTTTATACATTTGTTTGCGGGTGCGACCATGAATAGAAAGAGCCTGTATACCTATATCCTGAAGCCTTTCAGCTACTTCTTCTATATTGAGGGAATTTTCATCCCATCCAAGTCTCGTCTTGACAGTCACCGGTAAAGATGTAGATTTGACTACTTTTTCGGTAAGCCTGATCATCTTGGGTATGTCCTGCAGTATGCCTGCCCCTGCCATTTTACACACTACCTTTTTGACAGGGCAACCAAAATTGATATCCAGCAATTCAGGCCGGGCAGCCTCTACGATCTCTGCAGCTTTGCCCATCGACTCTATTTCAGCACCGAAAATCTGGATGCCAATCGGACGCTCTTCGTCATAGATATCCAGTTTTTGCACGCTCTTTCCTGCATCCCTGATCAATCCTTCTACAGAAATAAATTCGGTATACATCAGGTCGCTCCCCTGCTCTTTACAGACAGCTCTGAAAGGAGGATCACTGACATCTTCCATTGGTGCCAGTAAAAGGGGAAACTCGCCTATTTCAGTATTGCCGATTTTAACCATGTAGAATGTATTGTCTGTTTGTCAGAAATTATAACTTGCCCCAAACCAATATTCGACAACAGAACTTTGTATATCCTGTGCCTGCTGATTTGCAATGTAAAGCAATTCAATGCCAAACTTCCATTTGCCGAATCCACTCGTATATCCAAGACCAATCAATGGATAATTCACTTTAGTGTCCTGGGTGATGTACCGTATCTGGTAAGGGTCCGGATCTTTGGCATAGCCCATAAAAGCATATTCAGCCTGAAGATAGATCTGATTGGTAATTTTACCTCTTGCATACAAAAAGCCTCCTAAATCAAATATAGATGGATCCGGCCCCTGCACAGAAAACTGGTTATAAAACAATTTTAAACCAGCTCCTGCAGTAAACCTTTCGCTGAGTTTATAGCCTACATTGGCTTTGGTAGAAATTGTAAGGCCATTGAAAAATCCCAGGTTGCCAAATCTGATTTCAGGATTTATCTTTTCCATCAGTGAGACTTGTTCCGTTTTTTCTTTTTCTTTTTTTGATTTCTTGGAAGTTGTTTTCTTTCTAACCTGAGCATCTGCACTTGCTATAGAAATAAGAAGACAAAAAACCATGGACAATAATAAAATAAAGTTCTTCATTGCATATATTCATTAATAGGCCAAAAGTACTTAAAAATTGCCATTGTGCTAATATAAATGTTATTTTTAACGAAAAATTAGGCTTGACTTAGAGGATAAATCTTATCTTTAGATAAATCCTTATTGTGCAAATAATATTTTGAGTACCTTTGCACCAATTAAGTAAAACAATAAGATATCTGACAATTATGAGTATTAATCCATCAAAAATGTTGTCTGTTAAAGTTCAGGCTATGGAAGAATCTGCCACCATCAGGATGGCACAAAAGCCAGAGACCTCGCTGCCAAAGGAGTTAATGTCATCAGTTTAAGTTTGGGTGAACCGGATTTTGATACACCAGAATTTATCAAAGAAGCAGCATATCAGGCACTTAAAAATGGAAATACAAAGTATACCCCGGTACCTGGCACAATGGATCTTCGCAAAGCGATCTGCGACAAATTTAAAGATGAGAACAATCTTCATTTTGACCCTTCTCAAATCGTAGTATCCAACGGAGCAAAACAAAGCATTGCAAATATCTGCCTGGCTACTCTCAATGAAGGGGATGAAGCTCTCATCCTGGCTCCATACTGGGTATCATATGTGGAGATTGTAAAATTTGCAGGAGGCACTCCAGTTGTAGTAAGTGCCGGTATAGAGGATGATTTTAAGGTCAAAGCTGATCAGATAAAAGAGTCTATTACTGACAAAACGAAACTGCTGATATTTTCGTCACCATGCAATCCGACAGGTTCTGTCTATACTAAAGAAGAGCTCTCTGCCATAGCAGACATCATTGCAGCCAATGGCCAGATACTTGTGGTGTCTGATGAAATCTACGAATATATCAATTTTACAGGTCAGCACGCAAGTATCGGCGCCTTTGACAGCATGAGAGATAAAACCGCCACTGTCAATGGATTTTCAAAGGGTTTTTCTATGACAGGTTGGAGACTGGGATACATGGGTGGACCAAAATGGTTAGCTGATGCATGTAATAAAGTGCAGGGGCAAGTGACCTCCGGAGCAGCTTCTTTTAGCCAGGAGGCAGCAGCAGTGGCGCTAAGGTCAGAAAAAACAGAGGCTATACGGATGAGAGATGCATTTTTGAGAAGAAGAGACCTCATTATTTCCAAACTGAAAGAAGTACCCGGGGTTAAAGTAAATCAACCACAAGGTGCCTTTTATGTCTTTCCTGATGTGAGCCACTATTTCGGAACATCCAATGGAAATGTCAGAATCAATAATGCTGATGATTTTTCGGAGGCGATGCTTACTGAAGCTCACGTAGGCACAGTATCAGGTGCTGCTTTTGGGAACGAAAACTGTATCAGACTTTCGTATGCAGCAGCTGATGAGGACCTGATAGAAGCAGTTTCCCGTATAAAAAAATGTCTCGCTTCTTTCAAATAATAGATGAACCGAAAATTTTCATCCTAAAGAGGTGAAAGAAATAGAGGTGTCTATATTCTATTGATTTGCAAGACAAAAGGTAATTCAGATGATAATAGAATGTAATTATTGTAAATTTTTTGTTAATAATTATTGGCAGAATAAAAACAAAATTGTACTTTTCGGATTGAACATAATATTTAATAACATTTAAATCGTTTCCAACATGAATATCACATTTGATGAATTAAGAAAAATCAAACATGCACTTCCTACAGGTAGTGTCAGTAAAATTGCATCAGAGTTAAATATAGAAGAACAAACAGTCAGAAATTATTTCGGAGCCAAAAAATATGAAAATGGTGAAGTCGTGGGTTGTCATATAGAACCCGGTCCAGACGGAGGAATCGTACACCTGGATGATGATGTAATCTACAAAATTGCAAAAAGAATCATCGCTGAAACTCAACACATCGGTGTATGATTGACTTTAAAAAATGAAAAAAGAGGAGATTTTCAGCAGAATATCTCCTCTTTTTTTTTCTATTTTTTTCTAACGGCAGATTTTAACATATTTATAAGATAATGTATCTGAAACTTTTCAGACCTTTGTATCGTCTAATCATCAAACATAATCAATAATGAAAATTTTTAATCTTACTCTTATCCTGGTAGCCTTTGTGATGACATCTATCATTTCTGTGACAGCTCAAACTAAAATTGCACCCAAATCAGTCACCAACGCTACTGCCAAACATCCAGGTGTACATATGACTTTCGAAAATGAACATCTCAACATAGGAAAGGTAAAAAAAGGAGAAATTAAAAATTTGATTTCAGTTTTCGCAACACAGGCACAGATGTAATAGAGATCGACATTGCATCAGGTTGTGATTGTACGACACTAGATTATCCTAAAAACAAAATCAAACCAGGGAAAAAGCAACGATTCATGTTACTTTTGATAGTGGTAAAAAGGAAGAATCTGAGACTGTAGATGTAGACATATACTTAAAAAATCTAAACCCTAAAACTGGGCAAAGAATCCTCAAAATCGTAGATTATAAGTACGAACTAACTCATTGATGAAGTTTTCTTTATAATGCAATTATTGTTCGCATATTAATTAATCATACCTTGCTCTCCTCTTCTCCTGGAGATCATGGGGCTTAGATTTTTATTTTAAGATTTTTTTTTTGGAAGGTGATACGTTACCTTGGGTCTATAATGTAATATGAGCGGCCATTTTTTGTTGCAATTCCATGGCTTTTCTTCTTACATCATTCTGGAAGTCAGTACCTGACCCTGCGTATATGATATCCCTACTCGAATTGACTAATAAACCCATATCTGGGTTACGGCCACTCTTAACTACCATATCCAGGTCTCCTCCCTGAGCACCGATGCCCGGCACAAGAAAAAAATAATCCTGCGCCATGGCTCTGATGGTACCGAAAGAATCCGGATGGGTAGCTCCGATGACAAACATAAGATTATCAGGACGTCCCCATTCCTGTGCTTTACTTATGACTTTTTCATATAGGGGTATACCGTTGGAGTCTTTCATTTGCTGAAAATCATCACTGCCCTGATTGCTGGTCAGACCCAATAGTATGACCCATCTGTCGGTATACTCTAAAAAAGGTGAAACAGAATCTATACCCATATAAGGTGCCACAGTTACTGCATCAAAATCAAGATATTCGAAAAAAGTATCTGCATATTTTTTACTCGTATTTCCTATATCTCCTCTTTTAGCGTCTGCTATGGTGAACATAGATTGGGGTATATAGTCCATTGTTTTTTCCAAAGACTGCCATCCCTTACGACCCAGGCATTCATAAAAAGCGATATTAGGTTTGTAAGCTACACAAAGATCGCTTGTAGCATCTATAATGGCCTTGTTGAATTCAAATATTGGGTCATCGTACTGAAGGAGATGAGCGGGTATTTTTTTCATATCGGGATCTAATCCCACGCACAAAAAACTTTTTTTGACTACTATCTGATGGACAAGATGCTCTCTGGTCATACTGAAAAATAGCCATTGATGGCTTCAACGCTTTTGATCTCAGGAAGACGGGATTTGATGGCTTGTTCCACTCCTGCTCTCATAGTCATGGCTGACATAGAGCAATGTTCACAATTGCCCATCCATTTGATGCGGACGATGAGGTCTTCTGTGACCTCCACTAATTCGATATTGCCACCATCTACTTCCAGGTGTGGCCTGATCTCATCGAGGGCTATATTTACTTTTTCAAAAATGCTTGTCGGAGCGGCTGTTGTCATGATGCAAAGATAAGTGATTTCAGGCATTATTTTTCATTGTGCATACAAAAATATAATGCCCGTTAAAAAAAATAAATCAATGTTCCACCTTAACGATTCTTGTAGGTTCATGAAGTTGATGTCTCAAATTCACCTGCTTAACAGTATTTTGAGCCAGTTTCCTAAATACCTCCTTCAGGGGGTGATCAGTTTGTGCTGCTGCCGGTAGCCCTGCATCTCCGGATTCTCTCACACTTTGTACTATAGGTATCTGTGCGAGCATTTCTACTCCTGCCAGGTTCGAAAGCGTAGTGCCCCCTCCTTTTCCAAAAATATAGTACTTATTATCAGGAAGTTCAGCAGGCGTAAACCAACTCATATTTTCGACTACCCCAAGGATAGGTACATTGACGTTGTCGAGTAAAAACATATTCATTGCCTTGACCGCGTCGATGACAGCTACTTCCTGAGGTGTTGTGACCATGATGGCTCCGGTGACCGGTACGGTTTGGACTAGTGTAAGTTGGATATCTCCGGTGCCAGGAGGTAAGTCGATGACCAGATAATCCAAATCAGGCCACAGACAATCCTGAATGAACTGCCGCAAAAGTCCTCCTAATCTGGGACCCCGAAGTACCACTGCCTGCTCAGGTTCTACTATAAATCCGATAGAAATCACATGACTCCATGTGCGTAGAGGGGTATGATTTTGTGCTTGCCGTACAGAAGCTCTACTTTAGGTCGTTGTCCCTGCAGGCCCATCATAGTGGGAATAGATGGACCATAAAGATCTGCATCTATCAACCCTACTTTGTATCCTTCATTAGATAGTGCAACGGCCAGATTGACGGCTACTGTAGACTTACCCACCCCACCTTTGCCGGAAGCCACAGCTATGACATTTTTTACCTGTGGCAACACGGAATCAGTGGATTCAGTTGCATCTGATTTAATTTTCAAATGAATGTGTACCTGAGCATCTGGATAAATGGCTGCGATTTCGCCCATACAGGCAAAGTTGAGGGAAGATTTCAAGTCGTTATCGTTGGACTTGAGAACTATTGAAAAAGAGATATTATTATCTTCTACCCTGAAATCTTCCACCATTCGTGCAGATACTATATCTCCTCCGGTTTTAGGATCTTTAACATTTCTGAGCGCCGCCAGTACGGCATTATGATCTATCATTTTATTACTTTTGAAACTTTGTATGATGCAAAGTAAAGCAGAAATTACATGCAATTGTTCAATATCTCAGGCAAGTAATTAAAAATATAGCTGAAAAAGATTATTTTTGCTCCCGAAATAGGAAAGATTGACTATTTACATCCATGAACGTATACAGAAACATTAAAGAACTTCCGGACTTTAAAAATGGAGTCATTACCATAGGATCATTTGACGGAGTACACACTGGTCATCAGAAAATATTAAAAAGAGTACAGTCCCTTGCTGAGGAAATAGATGGCGAAAGTATAGTAGTTACATTCTACCCCCACCCCAGAAGTGTGGTAGATTCGTCAGATAAAGATATGAATGTGCTCAATACTCTAGACGAAAAACTGAGATTACTAGATCAATGGGGAATAAAAAATGTAGTGGTAGTACCCTTTTCTTTTGAGTTTTCTAGGCAGTCACCTCGGGAATATGTAGAAAAATTTATCATTGCCACCTTTCATCCCAAATATGTAGTGATTGGTTATGATCATAAATTTGGCCTCAACAGGTCAGGAGATATCAGCCTTTTCAGGGAATACGAAGCCAAAAACTACTTTAAGGTCATAGAAATACCACGTCAGGATATAGAGGATATCGGAATCAGCAGCACCAAGATTAGAAAGGCACTCATGTCAGGGGATATAGACGAAGCCAATCTTTTTTTAAATCAACCTTACATCCTTACCGGAAAAGTCGTTCACGGTGATAAACTGGGCAGCAAACTGGGTTATCCGACAGCCAATCTGCTGATCAACGAGAAAGACAAGCTCATTCCAATCGAAGGCGTTTATGCAGTAAGAATAGAGATAGAACGTCAGACATTCGAAGGGATGATGTACATTGGAAAACGGCCGACTGTATCCACGCAGGCTGATGTCAATATCGAAATCAATATTTTTGATTTCAATCAAAATATTTATGATAAAACAATCCGAATTGAGATTTTGAAATTTCTCCGTAAGGACATTAAGTTTCAATCACTGGAAGAACTTAAAAGCCAACTTGCACTTGATGAAAAAAATGCTCATGTTGCTCTGGAATCTTTAAACAGTCAAAAGAAAAAGGAATCAAAAATAACCATTGCAGTTTTAAATTACAATGGCGTGGAGCTACTCGAATCTTACCTCCCAATGTTGGAGTATTCGTCATCAAGATATGAATTCGACATACTGGTGATAGACAATAAATCTGATGATTTGTCAGTGGATTTTATCAAGGAGTGGTATCCTGAAATAAAAATAGCTGAATTGTCAAAAAACTATGGCTTTGCTGAAGGATATAATAAAGGCCTGAAAAATGTGGATACAGAGTATGTAGTCATCATCAACTCAGATGTGCTGGTATCCGAAAACTGGCTGGATCCTATCATAGATAAGATGGAGTCCGAAAAACACCTGGCTATAGCACAACCTGCAATCTTGTCGCTTGAAAACCGAAAGTCCTTCGAGTATGCCGGAGCAGCAGGTGGATATCTGGACATACTTGGTTATCCTTTTTGCAGGGGCAGGGTTTTTGATCATGTAGAGCTCAATGAAAACCAATACAATAATTCCACAGAAATATTTTGGGCCAGTGGAGCTACCATGGTTTGCAGAACCCGGCTGTTTAAAAACCTGGGAGGGTTTGATGGTGGTTTTTTTGCACATCAGGAAGAGATAGACCTCTGCTGGCGAGCTAAAAATGCAGGATACAGTATTAAATGCATACCTGATGGAAAGGTGTATCATCTGGGAGGAGGTACACTGGATTATCAGAATCCCCGCAAGGACTTTTTAAATTTCAGAAACAATCTATACCTGCTCACCAAGAACGAAAACCTCAGTAAACTACTTTGGCTGATTCCTGCTAAACTACTATTGGATGGCATAGCCGGGTTAAAATTTTTATGGAACAGAAAACCAGAATCTACCCTGTCAGTCATCAGGGCACATATGTCTTTTTACCTACATTTGCCATTGGTATTCGAAAGACGCAATAAAGAACATGCTTGGATACAACAATGCAGAGTAAACCCGCCCAATACAAACGGCAGGTACATGGGCTCAATTGTGTGGAATTACTTTGTGGAAGGCAAAAAAACCTTCAAGGACCTCAAATTCTAATGCATTGAAACACTTAACACCTGAAATACTTTTCGAGGATCAATATCTTCTTGCCGTCAATAAACCGGCGGGGATACTCACCATACCTGACAGATTCAATCCGGCGTTACCCAACCTGATATCTTCCCTTAAAGAAAAATACCCTGAGTTGATACCCGTACACAGACTGGATAAATATACCAGTGGTGTCAATCTTTTTGCCAAAGCCCCAGAGACGCACAGGTTGATGTCAATCGCATTTGAATCCAGAGATGTGGAAAAATATTATTATGCCATTATCGATGGAATACCTTCTCCTGAATCAGGAACTATAGACATACCTCTTTCAGAATCAACTGTCACTAGGGGCAAAATGCTCGTGCATCAGCGTGGTAAAGCATCTATTACCGACTATAAAGTCGTCCGAAATTTTAAAAATTTTTCGCTGGTCTATATACGCATTCATACAGGGCGGATGCATCAGGTGCGAGTGCATATGCAATATCTTGGCAATCCCTTGATAGTAGATCCTTTGTACGGGCACAGAGAAGCATTTTACCTCTCTGAGATCAAACATAAAAAATTCAACCTGGGTAAGGCAGAGGAAGAACGGCCACTTCTTACCAGACAGCCACTGCATGCAGAAAAGCTAATCATTATACATCCGTATACAGGAGTGAAAACTGAAATCACTTCACCCTTGCCTAAAGATATGCAGGCAGTCCTCAGCCAGATGGAAAAATGGATCAAGTAATTAGGCCATAGATTATGTGATTTATGATTTTAAATTTATACTTTTGATCATTAAAAGTATAATATGTACAACAGATGGGTTTTCAAAATACTTTTTTGTGTCCTTGTATCTTGCAAACAACCGCCTAAATCAGTCGATGTCACACCTTCAGTAGATCAAATAACTACTGTGTTGCATAAACAGCAGGCAGCCTGGAACAAAGGTGATATAGATTCCTTTATGGAAGGATACTGGAAATCAGACAGCCTGACGTTCATTGGCCGCAATGGACTTACATATGGCTGGCAAAATACCCTTGAAAATTACAAAAAGTCTTACCCCGATAAAACTTCCATGGGTCAATTGGAGTTTGAGATCATAAAAATAGACCTATTGAGTCCGGAGGCTGCCATAATGGTGGGCAGATATACTTTGGTCAGAGATAAAGACCGCCCCAGCGGACTATTTACATTAGTTTGGAAAAAAATCAATACCCAGTGGTTGATTACATCAGACCAGACCTGCGGTTAAGCCACAAATAAAATCAAAACATCATGAATCACCAAAATAATCAATTACTAAAACTTCTTGGCGTGGGTTTCGGTATTGCAGTTACCGTCGGCGGTACGATAGGCACTGGCATACTTCGCAAACCCGGACCTATTGCTGCTCAAATCGGAGAGCCCTGGATGATTCTCCTTTTGTGGTTGGCAGTAGGAATATATGCTCTTTTGGGCGTACTGTGCGCCATCGAGCTGGCAGTTTCCATGCCTCAGGCGGGCGCATGGTATGTATATGCTAGGAGAGCTTTTGGTAATTATTTTGGCTTTGTGACAGGTATTACAAGCTGGCTCGGTACAGTTTCTGCCCTTGGTTTCGGAGCATATACTATGAGCGAATACATTGCGTTGCTCCTACCTGGTGCAGAGCCTTACATACAGATCGTGGCTATATTTTTGCTTGTTATTTTGACAGGGTTCCATTGGCTGGGTACCAAATCTGCAGGAAAGTCACAAGAGGTTCTGGCGGTCATAAAAGCTGTAGGATTACTGGTATTTGTGGCTGTATGTTTTATTTACGGTGGAGCTCCCTCAGGAGGTCAGGTAAGCAGTATGGTCACATCGAGTGCTGTTCCATTGACAATCGTGGGCGTGATAGGCGCTTTGCAGGCAATATTTTATACTTATGATGGCTGGCATACAGCTACTTATTTTACAGAAGAGAATACAGATCCCGCCAAAACATTGCCCAAGTCCATGCTTATGGGGGTTGTTCTTATCATAGCAATATACCTCTTAGTCAATGGCGCTATACTTTATGCATTACCAAAAGATATGCTGATGAATTCCAAACTCGCTGCCGCAGATACTATTAGCTATATATTTGGCGATGGATATTCAAAAATAATTACGCTGTTTCTCATGATATCTATACTGGGAATCGTTAATGCTCAAATTATGTTTGCTCCAAGAGTGATTTTTTCTATGAGCAGAGATCGGTTATTTTTTAAAGGTGCTTCCAAAGTCAATAGCGTGGGTACCCCTTCTGTAGCGATGCCTCTGACAGCGTTATTATCGGTCTTACTCATCTTGAGCGGTAAGGATACATGTGGCAAACTCTCCGATATTGCTACTTTCTTTTTTGTACTGAGCTATCTCGCCGGTTTTGTAGCATTGGTCAAACTGAGGTATAGCGAACCGGAACTGGCAAGACCTTTTAAAGCACCTTTGTTTCCTTATCTTCCCATACTACTCATAGTAATGTCCACTCTATTTCTGGCTGGCGCTGTGTACAGCGATATGCAGAGTAGTAAATTTGCATTGATATTTTTAGGAGCGAGTTATCCTTTATATCTGTTGATATCCCGTTTCAATAAAACAAACTGATTATCTTTCACCCAAAATCCAGGATGCTTTGTATTTGATTTTATAATTTTGATGTATGAAGCTGCGAATATGATTCATAGCTTCCTCAGTGCTGTCCGTAAAAAGTATCAGCTTCTCATCCGTGGAAGAAATGGTTTTTTCTTCAATCATTTTTAGTACCATTTCCATGATGTCTTTGTAAAACGTTTTTCCAACAATGACCACAGGAAAATTATGTAATATACCTGTCTGTATGAGTGTGAGTGTTTCGAAAAGTTCGTCCAGAGTGCCGAAGCCTCCCGGCATTACAACAAAAGCATAAGAATACTTGGTTAAAAGTACTTTACGAATAAAAAATAATCAAAATGGACGATCTTAGTCATAAACGGATTGTTGACCTGCTCTTTGGGCAGCTTTATAGTGCATCCTATAGATAGACCTCCGGCGTCGTGAGCCCCTCTGTTGGCAGCCTCCATGATACCCGGGCCGCCACCTGTCATCACAGCAAAACCCATCTGGGACAATTGATAGCCAATATCTCTTGCTTGCTGATAATAGGGGTTAACTTCATTAAATCTGGCCGATCCGAATACTGTGACGCATGGACCCACAAAATGTAATTTACGAAATCCTCTGAAAAATTGGACAATCACTTTGACCAAAAATAAAAATTCCTTTCCACGACTATTAGGTCCGGAAAGGAACTGGGATTCTGCATTAATTATTCGCTTTTCTAGCATTATTTTAAGTTTCAGTATGTATCAAATCATAGGCAAAGATAAGATACTTTCTGACATTTTTTCGCAATAAAGAATCAATAAGACCTTAGCCTTCAATCGTCTTATCCGAAAGAATGAGCAGAGGAGAAACACTGTGCAATGCTGCAAACTCTGTCACACTCCTGTGAAAAATATTCTGAAAAATATTTCTGTGTTTGGTAGAGAGCACAATCAGATTTTTTGCATCTCTGCTGACGAGATCCTTGATACTTCCGAATAAATCTGTGGTATCCATAATTTCTATATGGTACTTCACCTCTGGAAAATAGCTTTCCATTATTTTGATGGTGTCAGTGACATCATATTCATCATTTTCTTTGCTTCGGAAGTGTACCAATCTGAAATCTGACCCGGTTTTTACGCACATTCTACCGGCATACAAAATGTGTAATGAATCATTTTTAAGATCTTCAGATAAGTAGATAATCTCTTTGGAATCAGCATAAGTAGCTCCAGGTGGGATAAGGAACAGAGGACAGTAAGAATGATCGATCATGTCCATTGATAGAGAACCGAATACTTTTTTAAATGTGTCCCCTTCTCCGGTCGTGCCCATCACCATGATAGTGTTGGGTTGTCGTGACATTTCTGTGAGTTCCATCCTTGGAAAACCGACTTTAAAAACACCTTCGATAAGTGGTTCTGTAATAAAATTACCTATCCAATCCTGGTTTACTGACTTTACATACTTATCCAGCTTGTCACGGTGTATTTTTTCAGCTTCTTCATTGACCACCACAAACTGATTTACATCTGTGGATGTAGGATAGTAGATGTGTGTGAGTAAAAGTACACCTTCCAAATCTTTTGCAAGATGATTGGCATAATTGTAGGCATTAAATGATGCTTCTGAAAAGTCTGTGGGAACTATTATTTTTGTCATTTTACCGTAATTATCGATTCTTAAAATATTTTGAATAGTTTCTCTGAGTGACCTGTTATAGCTGCCATTTGGTTTGATTTCAAAAAGCAACTTATCATTCACCCTGACAGCGGGGACAGATTCGATATTATCATTGATGATATCGGTGATCTTGGTGATCTCTTCCAGATGATATTCCATGCCTGCTCCGGACAAATTTTCCATCAGCTTTGACTTTGCCAATTGATAACTGGGTGTCCCGGTACCGTATATTTTTATATCTATCATAACATCAATTTAAATACCTTATCAATTAAAAATACCTATTGAAATTTTCACTCATATGTGGCAGTAGCTCCGGAATCCAGTGCCAGTCTGTTGATGATGTCAAAGGTGGTCACAATACCCACAATTTTTTCGTCTTTCACTACAGGTATGGCATGAAATAAATTTTCTTTGAAAACTTCAAGTGCAATATTTATTTTATCATCAGGATCCATTTTAGCAAGTTTTTTCGTCATAATATCTTTAGCTGTATAATTATTCAGCCTGACATCATCTTCGAGTTTTTCTACTTCCACATTGGCAAAACCACGTCTAAAAAAAAAGAAAATCCGACTTGCTCACCATTCCTACCAGTTTTCCTTCGGCAATGACAGGTAAATGATGTATTTTGTGCTCTTTAAATAATTTTTCAGCGACAGCCAATGTTTCGTTTACTCCTATGCATATCGGCGTTGGGGTCATAATAGATGAAATAGGGTTAAGAATATTCATATGATTCTTGTTTTAAATTTGAGTCAAAGATCAATCAGAAAAATTTGGCAAAGTATGATAAATATCATTTCTTTACATGATTTTTATGTCAATGCATTATTTGGCCAAATTTGGACTTTTGATAAAGGAATTGATCGTGAAATTAAATCTTACTTGTGATGGACAATTATAGTGATGCTGTATTAAAGTTAAAAGCGATATTTGATGCAGCTGTGGATGGCATTATTATCATAGATCATAAAGGGATCGTGGAAGAAGTCAATTTGGCTACCTCAGGCCTGTTTGGTTATCCTTCTGAAGAAATAGTTGGTAATAATGTGAGTATGCTGATGCCCTTCATCACAGCATTCGTCACAATAGTTACATCGAAAATTATCAGAAAACACGTCACGCCAAAATCATCGGCATCGGCAGAGAAGTAATGGGAAAACGCAAAAGTGGAGAAGAATTTCCCTTTTGGCTGGCTGTCATCGAGGTGAATCTGGACAATCGGGTGCTCTATACAGGTTTTATTCATGATTTGTCGGAGATAAAAAATGCTGAATTCCGTTTAAAGGCTCTCAATGAAGAGCTGGAAAAAAAAGTAGTAGAAAGGACTTATGAACTCGAAAAAGTAGTCAATCAACTGCTCTCACTCAACAGGCAGCTGGAGTCGGAAATCTCCAATAAAATAAAAATACAACTCAAACTGAGGGAAAGGGAGGCAGCACTAGAAAAAAGCCTTGCAAAAGAAAAGGAATTGGGAGAACTTAAATCAAGATTTGTGTCTATGGCCTCACATGAGTTCCGAACACCATTATCTACGATACTGTCATCGGTCTCTCTGATAGGCAGATATCAGGAAACCACACAGCAACCACAGCGTGATAAACACATCGGAAAAATAAAATCATCAGTAGCTCACCTGACCGGTATTTTGAATGACTTTCTGTCTATGAACAAACTTGAGGAAGGTAAAATAAAAGCTGTAAATGAACCATTCAATCCGGAGGAACTCTTTAATGAAGTAATAGAGGAACTGACATCATTGCTAAAGCAAAAACAAAAAATAAATATTGAATTTAAAATTACCACTAAGGAAGTCGTCTCAGATAAAAAATAATAAAAAATATTCTTATCAATCTGATTACCAATGCCATAAAATATTCTGATGAAAATGGCCTGATACTCTGTTCGCTATCCGTAGATGGTGAAGGTATGAATTTTTCAGTTGAAGATTATGGTATAGGCATACCGCAAGACGAGCAAAAGCATCTTTTTGACAGATTTTTCAGAGCAAGCAATGTCACCAATATAGAGGGAACAGGCTTGGGTCTGAATATCGTAAAAAAATATGTAGAGATGCTGGATGGCACAATCAGTTTCAGAAGTAAAATTTATGAAGGTACCTGCTTTACTGTAAAAGTACCGAATGTAAAAACAGCATAAAACATCATCGACACCAAAATAATACCTAACCTATGCAATCCAAAATATTAATCATCGAAGATAACAAAGATGTAAGAGAAAACATCGAAGAATTATTGCAACTATCAGGATATGAAGTCTTTACAGCTGAAAATGGGAAGCTGGGTACATCCAAAGCATTGGAAACCACCCCTGATTTGATATTGTGTGATATCATGATGCCGGAATTGGATGGATTTGGTGTATTACGCATTTTGTCTAATCACCCTACTACTATGGATATTCCGTTTATTTTTCTGACGGCAAAGACTGAGAAGGAGGATTTCCGCAAAGGTATGGGACTAGGTGCAGATGACTATATAACCAAGCCATATGATGATATCCAGCTTTTGGATACAATTGAGGTGAGATTAAAAAAGAGCCACCGAATCAAAAACTCATTCGATAAGACCGGCAATGGCTTACAGAGATTCATCGATGAAGCTAAAGCTCAAAAGGAATTCGATAAGCTCTCAGAAAATCGGGAAGTCAGAAAATATCATAAGAAAGACGTCATATATGAAGCCGGCCAGTATCCAAAGTGGCTATACTTTGTAGCTTCAGGAAGCGTAAAGTCCTATCAGGTCAATGATTTTGGTAAAGAATTTACAACCAATATCTACTCGAAAGGTGACTTTTTCGGTTTTATTCCACTTTTAAAATCAGAAAAATATCATGACAACGTCTCAGTCATTGATGATTGTGAATTGAGATTAGTACCGATAGAAGACTTCACTCTCTTGCTCTTTAATAACAGGGAGTTTTCTGCCAAATTCATCAAAATGCTCGCTAACCAATCTGAAGATGTAGAAAAACAGCTCATTGAAATGGCTTACAGCTCAGTCCGAAAAAGAGTAGCTAATGCCTTACTTAAATTTAGTGAATCCAAACACGCTACAACGATGTCCATACTTAGGGACGACATTGCCAGCCTTGCCGGTACTGCCAAGGAAACAACCATCAGGACACTTTCTGATTTCAAAGCAGAAGGGCTCATTTCTATCGATGAAAATAAGATAGAGTTACTTAAAATAGACAAGTTAAAAAACATGCCCCAATAAGGATGAGATATATCATTTTTGGTATTGATTTGCATCATACAAACTCTTTTCTATTGTAATTATTTTTGCTTTGTTGTTTTTAAAACAGGTGTTATATGAGTGTCATCGAAATAACAGGTTCTGTCTCTTTGATCATGACAAAGCAACCCTTGTGTGTGACAAAAAATCACACATTAGATGATGTACGTAACTTGATGGAGCAAAAAAACATTAGACACATACCGGTTATAGACGATGGTAAATTGGTAGGTATTTTGAGCAAAACTGATCTGGAAAAATTAAGTTTGCTGGATAAAAGTGTCTCCCAATCGATGAGTACAGAGCATTTTATGACCAAAGGAGTACATGCTCTTCAGCAGGATGATTCTATCAAGGATGCTGCAGAATTGTTAAGTTTAGGCTCTTACCATGCTTTACCTGTTTTGGATGGAGAAATGGTAGTAGGTATAGTGACAAGTACAGATTTGATTGATTTTCTTTTAAATCATCACAAATATTTGTTTAGAAATTACAGTTTACCATCAATAGACTAAAAATATTTGATAGAAGTATAGATTGTTGATCTAATTGTTTTGATTTTAAGAGGCAGCATAAAAGGTGGTGCCTCTTTTTTTTTTATTCATTTGGCAACAAATTTTGCCATAATTAAATAAAGCACCATATATTTGACCTTTTTATTGGAGGAAAAAGTGTAAACTTAAAAGCAAATTAATGATTTCATTTCTCGAATTAGGTGACAAATATTTTAAATTGACTACCAATTTAATTTTTGTTTTGGCCATGATCATCATTTCGGGACAGATATTCAGTACCGAATACGTCCTGAAAATCTCCAACAGTTTTATTTTGTCTACAAACCGCTCAATTTCATCTTCAGTTTGTGCTCCGTTCTGATAAGCTATTATCTTTTTATTACGACCAAAAACATATTCATCAAAATTGCAAGAGTCATCTTCCTCATCATTTCCTTTGTCTACCTGATCGTCTCTATATTTTGGATGTTCAATATGATGACCCAAAGCCTGGATGTGGCTGGATTTAGGATGTTTCTTTCATTTTTTATTGGTTTTATGGCTATTTCATTCAAGATAGCCAGTTTGGGCAATTCAAACATTCATCCAGCCTTGCTTTTTATACTGAGTTTCATTTTTCTGATATTGTTTGGTACTCTTTGTCTGATGCTGCCGGCTGCATCTTATAAGAATGTAAGTTTTCTTCAGGCTTTATTTACGTCTACCAGTGCTGTGACAGTCACCGGGCTGGCAGTATTGGACACAGGTAAAGACTTCAGCTTGTTTGGTCAGACAGTAATTGTCATACTTTTGCAGCTTGGCGGTTTAGGTGTATTGACCATTACCAATATATTTGCCTTGATTTTTAAATCATCGTCTTCCTTCCGCAATAGAATGATGGTCAGCGACATGATCAAAGAACTCGACAATAAAAATACGTTTTCTACACTTTTTAAGATCATAGCTTTTACAGTCGGTGTGGAGTTACTCGGTGCCGTCCTGATATATATATCGATTTCAAATGTAGACAATGTCACTAACAACCCTGCTTTTTTTTCCATTTTCCACTCTGTATCAGCATTTTGCAATGGAGGTTTCTCTACCCTCTCCAATTCATTGTATGAAGAATCAGTCAGGTTTAATTATTTTTTACACCTTATCATCAGTTGGCTTATCATATCCGGGGGACTGGGGTATTCTGTGATGATCAACCATTATGTACTCATAAAAAACTGGACATTTGGAAAATTGGCTTCTATTCATTCACTAGGTTTTACATATAGAAAAGAACTTGCCCGCACCAGTACCAATAGCAGAATCATACTCATCACCACTTTTAGCTTGCTCATATGTGGTACCCTGCTCTTCCTGTTTTCAGAATACAACGGCACACTCAAAGAGCATGAAAGCCTTTTTGGAAAAATTGTGGTATCTTTTTTCAACTCCACAACACCTCGTACTGCAGGCTTTAATAATATCAATATGGGAGAGATGAGTATTCCGGCTTTTATGCTCGTAATGGCTCTCATGTGGATTGGCGCCTCCCCAGGTTCTACAGGTGGTGGTATAAAAACGACAACTTTTGCCGTGGCATTATTAAACTTATGGGCACAGATCAGAGGCAAAGAGACAGTTGTGGTGAAAAATAAAGAGATTCCATCCACAGCCATCAATCAGGTCAATGCGGTCATCCTTCTGTCCATTTTTGCCATCAGCTTTGGAACATTCCTATTAGCATTTTTTCAGCCGGAAATGCTATTTAAAGACTTATTATTTGAGTGTATTTCTGCTTATTCTACGGTAGGTCTCAGTGTCGGCATCACCCCTTCACTGCAGCCCAATAGTCATGTCGTGCTTATCATTCTGATGTTTTTGGGGCGGGTCAGTTTTCTGACTTTTCTGATAGGTATTTTCAGCCGACTATTTAATGATGAAAAAAGCTGTCTGCCATATTATCCTAAAGAAAGTGTTTTTATAAATTAACCATAATTATTCAACATAGTGAAAAAGAAAATAATTGTAATAGGCCTGGGCAATTTTGGCGGTAACCTCGCTATAAAACTCACTGAAGACGGTCATGAAGTATTTGGTGTGGATAAAAGTCCTTCTAAAGTGGACAACTTACAGCGTAAAATAAATCACGCTATAGGTCTGGATACAAGCGAAGAATCATCCATCAATCACCTCCCTTTGGATGATACTGATATTGTGGTCATTGCCATTGGCGAAAATGTGGGTGCCTCCATCACTACAACAGCGCTCATTAAAAAGCATTTTACAGGCAGAATATTGGCCAGGTCATTGACCCCAGTACATAAAACTGTCCTGGAAGCCATGCAAATAGAAGAAATCATAGAACCGGAGGCTGAATATGCACACGAACTGTCCAACAGACTCATGGTAAAAGGTACCGTAAAGAGTATGGAACTGCATGGAGATTACGAAATCGTAGAGGTAAAAATACCGCGTAAAATTGTAGGCATGACCCTTGGAGATCTCGATATCAAGAAAAAATTTAATGCTCATATTGTCACCGTCATAAAACAATCAGAGAAGAAAAATTTTCTTGGCAGTGCCTCCATGGAACAAAAAGTGCACGGCATCCTGCATTCTATCTACCAATTTGAAGCCAATGATTTGCTGATTGTATTCGGTACTAAGGTCAATATAGACAAGTTTATAGAAGAAAATATCTGATCATTCTTTTTGTAGCCTCTCGATTACTTTGTCGATCAAAGCTTTGCCTTCAGTTGAAAACTTGCTGAAGTCGTTGCTGCTGTAAGCCTGTAAAGCCAGCATAAAGTTATCTGCCATGATCTCATCAGGATGGATGATATATTGTGTATTGTCTTTGATTTTTTTGAAAAAGGATGGTGTACTGTTCAGAGGAATCGTCGTTTTACCCACTGCATCAGATTCGACTTCATAGGCTTTTGGTTGATCCTTCAGTTTATATAGATCAAAATTTAAATAAATCAAAAAACATTTGGTTGTCATTTCTGTATGATGTAAATCTGCTGGTGATCAATGGAATGGCTTTTTCTATCCCATTTGGCCCTTCCAGCTCTATCAAATATTGGTATGAAATACCATCAGGATTGGTCAGAAGCTTTTTGCTTACCGCTTCATTGAGTTGAACAGTTTTGTCAGCTTTTTTAAATCCTACCAGGCTATACAGGTCATTTCTGAGGGCCGGATTATTTCTGGACAATATATGAAAAACCTCATGAATCATAACTGGTAGTTGTTCAGATACAGCTGGAGAAGGAAAAATATTTTCAGGTACCATGATGTTATTGCCCCGAGTATAATATACATCTTTGCCATAATGATTGGTTTTTACTTTTATCAGCCTGATATCCCCCGGAAAAATGCGTGGGCTTATGGTATCACAAAGCTTTTTAACCTTGTAGAAAATATCGGACATCACTAACTTTTCTTCAGTTGTCCATGATTTTACCTCACTTTTCAGAAATGCCTTATACGCTGTAAGTGCGTTTTCCCTACTCACGAATGCCGTCGTTTTTTTCATTTGAATCTCTATGTCCAACTTGGAAATCTGATCGTAAAAACCATCCTTATCATCCTGAATGATGGCTGATGCCGCCTTTGTGCTATCCAAAAAAACCACTAATGCGGGTTTGACTGAAGTTGCGGTTTCCTTATTCATTCTGCAGGATGCGATAGCCAACAGGCAAATCACTCCAACTATCGACTTTCTAAAAAATCCATGCCCATATTTCATACAATTTAAGACCGGGCAAATATCGACTTTTATTTTTAAGAAAGGCCTGATAGCACAGTAAATAATAATTTTCAACATCAATAATTATCCTGAAAACTATTTTATCATATTATCGTTAATTGCTGATTCCAATAATAATGAAAGCCATGATACCACCAGGCAGAAATCTAATCCACCCACATTTCATCATCATAACACTAATCATAGCAGGAATCACAGCATTGTTTCTGGGGTTCACCGGTGCATACATTTACAGCAGGGTTCAGCAAGGTATAGCTCCTGTGCAAATTCCTTCCCTATTTTACTTCAATACTTTACTCATCGTAGCCAGCAGCATTACATTGATTTATGCCAAAAAATGTTACGAAAATGACGATAGCTTAATGTTTAAAGTGTCATTGTGGTGTACACTTCTGCTCACAATAGCTTTCCTGATCATGCAGATCAAAGCCTGGGACCAGCTCACTGCTGCTAATGCCGGCTTGACTTCGAGTACTTTGGCATCTTATATGTATTTGATTTCAGGACTACATTTTTTGCATCTGGTGGCTGGCATACCCTTTTTAGGTTATTTTTTATACAATATGCATATAAGGATGAAAGATCCTGTTACTGTTTTGGTATATTTCATTGATCCTGAGAGAAAAAGATCATTGCGTATCCTCAATATTTACTGGCATTTTTTAGATGCACTGTGGATCTACCTGATACTTTTTTTTCTTGTAAACTATATGATATAAATTCTGTTGCTTCATTTGTACATCATTTTTGAAAAATAAATCCATCCACCGTGTCAAAAATCACCAATTTAGGTCAGCTCAGAGCTTCAGGCTATGTTTCAAAATCTATCAAGCAGGAAATGAGAGATAACCTGATCCGAAAAATTAAAAACAAAGAGAAGGTTTTTGAAGGTATTTTGGGGTTTGACGACACCGTGTTGCCTGATATAGAAAGAGCCATATTATCCAGGCATAATATCCTCCTGCTAGGATTACGTGGTCAGGCAAAAACCAGGATTGCCCGATTGCTCACTACCCTTCTGGACGAATACATACCTGTCGTAGAAGGTTCGGAACTCAATGATGACCCCATGCATCCCCTGTCCAGATTTGCCAAAGATCTAATTGCCGAAAAAGGTGATAATACACCTGTAGCATGGGTACACAGATCTGAAAGGTATGTAGAAAAATTGGCGACACCTGATGTAAGTATTGCAGACCTCATAGGCGATGTAGATCCGATCAAGGCTGCTACCCTAAAATTGCCTTATTCTGACGAAAGAGTGATACATTTTGGGTTGATACCAAGATCCCACAGGTCTATATTTGTGATCAATGAGTTACCTGATCTACAAGCAAGAATACAGGTCTCTCTTTTTAATATCCTCCAGGAAGGTGATCTGCAGATCAGAGGTTTTAAGCTGAGGTTACCTTTGGATATTTCATTTGTGTTTACCGCCAATCCAGAGGATTACACCAACAGGGGAAGTATCATCACACCTCTCAAAGACAGAATAGAAAGCCAGATACTCACCCACTACCCAAGGAGCATAGAGACATCCATGTCTATCACCGGACAGGAAGCATCTATTCTTTCGGATGTTCAAAAAGCAGTCAACATCCCTTATATCCACAGGAAACTGATAGAACTGATCAGTTTTAATGCTCGTGAGAGTGAATATGTGGATGCTAAGAGCGGCGTATCTGCCAGACTTAGCATTTCAGCCCTTGAAAACCTATATAGCACCGCTGAAAGAAGAATGCTTCATAATGGCGAAACCTCCACAAGCACGCGAATTACAGATTTCTGGGGCGTCATACCAGCCATCACAGGTAAGGTAGAGCTGGTATATGAAGGTGAGCAGGAAGGGCCATACAATGTAGCCATGCAGCTCCTTTTTAAGTCTGTGAAAGAGTTGTTTCTCGAAACATTTCCCAACCCCAATCAAAAGCTCAAACGAGATATAAAGGATGAATATGGCGTAATAAAAGCCTGGTTTTCAGGAGGCAACAACATAGAAATATTGAATGATGATGCCGATTCAGTTTTTGATAAACATATCACGCAGGTGGCAGGTCTCCAAAAATTTACAGAATCCTATATAAAACATGGTGATGAACTTTTACCTATGATGGAATTAGTACTATTTGGTCTTTCTGAATCCGAAGTAATAGGTAAAAATATCATGGAAAACAGCTTACATTTTTCTGATCCTTTGTCTGATATTTTCAATGATCTGAACAATTAAACCAACATTTTAGATAATAAGAATGCATTATAAAAATAGTACTTTTTCTAATGTGACTTTCACGAATATCTGCGTCACAACAAAGTGAATAAAATAATTATTCAGTTTAAGAATATTCCATAATCAAAAAACAAAAACAATGAGCAAATTTGACGAAATGGTAGCCTTATATGAAGGTGAACTAAAAACACTAAAAATTGCATTTGATGCAGATTTATTAAGAAAAGTAACTAAAGGTTGCGGTCCAGTTATTTACCTTCCGGATGCTTCTAAAGTATCTTCAAGTGATCAAGGTGAATTGGACAGAGTTAAAACCAACTTCCTTATTAAAAAATTGGGTCTTACAGACGGACCGGATCTGGATAAAGGCATCAAAGCAGCTATCGACGCTATCGGCTCATCTAACAAAAATAAGTATAGAGCAATATTCTACTATCTTTTAGTAAAACACTTCAAGAAAGAGTCAGTATATAACGGATAAAATGCTTCTTCAACATTTAATCTTTATAAAAAGGTGCAATGATTCAGTTCTTTGTGCCTTTTTTTTTCAAAGCACATACTTTGATACCCAAAACAACAACTTAGCTATAATATGGAGCATTTCTTTTAAACTTTAACAAAAAAATACAGTCAAATAAACACAAAGACGAGAGTCCAATAAATAAAATACATTACTTTTGTAGAATGGGAAGTATTAAACATTTCATATTGAGTGTTTTAGTGTCGTTTTTTGCGTTGGAGACACAAGCTGGTGATAGTATAACTGTCTACATCTTTCTACTTGACGAGTGCAGGATATGTCAGGAAATATCCCCTGAACTCAATTCCATATATGATACTTACAAAAACAAATACTCCTTTTGCGGCATCTTCCCCAATTTTTCTTCCAAACAAAAGGGCATTGATAAGTTTAAGGAAAAATATAAAATCATGTTTTATACAAAAACGGATTACTTCAAGACATTAACTCATAAATTTAAGGCAAGTGTCCTGCCCGAAGTCGTCATCTGGAATGAAACTACCAAACAAATAGAGTACAGAGGTGCCGTCAATGATCTTTTTGTAACTCCGGGCAAAAGGCGCTCTTCTGCACGGAATCACTACCTCAAGGATGCTCTTGAAGCGCTTAACAAAGGAGAAAGACCCGCTATCCAACAAACAGACCCCATAGGTTGTTATATCAATTTAAATGACAGTTTTAATTAATTATTTATGCACAAAACCATGAAAACCAGTGCCCTTTTATCCATTTTAATAATAGGTGCCCTACCCTTTGTCAGTATAGCCCAGCCCACCTTTGCTAAAGATGTGGCTCCCATCATATACAACCACTGCACGAGTTGTCACCGCGCAGGAGAGATAGGTCCTATGGCACTGACCAACTATGAAGAAGTAAGCAACTGGGCTTCTACCATAAAATATGTCACAGATGCCGGTATCATGCCACCTTGGAAAGCAGATCATGCCTATTCCAGGTTTTTGGACGAAAACTATTTGTCAGACTCACAGGTCAAAACTATATCAGACTGGGTCAATGCAGGTGCCCCTGCTGGCGACCTGAGCGAAACCCCTCCTCTCCCACAGTTTCCTGAAAACTCTCTGTTAGGAACGCCTGATTTAGTACTGTCTTTTAAGCAATCGTATGTACATAAAGGAACCGGCAAAGACGAGTACAGATATTTTGTGCTGCCTACAGGCATCACCCAAAATAAAAAACTAAAAGCGATCGAGCTGAGACCGGGTAACAAAAAAATTGTACACCACGCATTGTTTTTTGCAGATCAGACAGGTAAAGCCAGACAATATGATAACCAGACAGCGGCATATGGTTTTTCAGTCGATGACAACCCAGACTTTAATGTGTCCGAAGTACTCAACAGAGCTCAGTTTCCGGGTTATGTGCCAGGACAAAAGCCTCGCAATTTCCCCGATGGGCTGGCGCAGGATCTACCTGCCAATAGTGATTTAGTGATACAGATGCATTACGCCCCATGGAGTGTGGATGAGTCTGACTCCTCTACAGTAAATCTGTTTTTTTCCAAACCCAATGAAGTCATAGACCGAACTGTCAAGGACTATATAATGCTTCCATTTAATCTCGTAACTGAGCAACAGCTTTTTTATATTGCTGGACAAGTCAAAAAAATTTCAGGGGTTTACAGTACCTTCAGATGTAGCTTGTTGGATTTTCCCTCACATGCATTATCTGGGAAAAAACTGGGAAGTCTATATAGAAAACCCGGATGGAAGCAAAACCAATCTCATCAAGATCAATGATTGGGATTTCAACTGGCAGGGAGGATATTATTTTGACAAATACAGGATTGCAAAAAAAGGAAGTAAAATACATGCTTTCGCCACCTATGACAATACTGTCAATAATCCTGCGAATCCCACTAATCCACCTAAGTTTGTAACCTGGGGTGAAGGCTCGAAAGATGAAATGTATTACCTTCCTTTGCTGTACGTACCATACAAAAGTGGTGACGAAAATGTGGTTTTTGAGCAGACAAGCAGTGTAGTAGACTGGACCAGCACCAGTCCTGGTATCAGCGCAAAAGTGTATCCCAATCCCACTACATCCGAGTCTAATCTACCTCTCCACATTGAATTTAGTTTAAAATCGGGTTTTCCTATAAGAATCGAAGTATTCGACGGGCAGGGAAAATTGATAAGGACATTGAGGGAAAATGAGTATTACGGTCAGGGCGACCATATCGTACATCTGGAACAACAGCATCTCAATGCGGGAAGCTATTCTGTCAGAATTACAAGTGCAAAAGAAAGAATTACATTGCCTTTTGTGGTGATACACTAAATCCGGGCAATACAGTATCTCTGAATAATTGCAATCCCCGGATTTAGCATTTTTGGAGAATGCTGTAGGGCTGTGACCCATCATTAAATTTGCACTCAGTCTTTTTGGACCGGCAAGTTACCTCTTTAGAGAGCCTTAAGCCCTTTAATTTAATGTATTAGTATTATTCGCGTTTTCCTATAAAATATATTCTGGGGCTGCTTGCATCAAAAAAAACATTTTACATATCAGTTTTGTAAGATAATTTATAGTAAATCTAGTACAAACGTTTTTTCTTAGATTTTGTGCTTGGTGACAATAGATGTACTTTTGCAACTACTTTCGCTGAGGCTGTTTTTTGGACAAAATGTCTCATATAAGAATCTACTC
The DNA here is from genome assembly GCA_016714765.1 of Saprospiraceae bacterium. Taxonomy (GTDB): domain Bacteria; phylum Bacteroidota; class Bacteroidia; order Chitinophagales; family Saprospiraceae; genus OLB9. The sequence continues at coordinate 136,288 of JADKCF010000012.1, forward strand.
AAAATAAGAGGTTGACTTTTTCATCATGCCCTATTTATTGGAGACAATAAGATTAGGTACACTTGTTCCGCCTAACCCAACTTCAGGAGCTACCAGAAAGTCAATAATTTAAAATTGAAGTCAAAAACTAATCAAATTATTATTAAGAAAGAACTAAAAAACCTTATCTTTGCAGGACAGAATTAAGTTTTGTGAGTTTCTATTAATTTTGATTGCTTCCATCAGTATGGAAAAATTATTTGGGATTTACAAAATAAAGTTTTTACTTTTTTACATAATGTAATTTTCACACTAAGTTAAATAATTAAATCATTATAATCATGGCAAAAATTAAAATAGCTATCAATGGTTTCGGCAGGATCGGAAAATTGGTATACAGACAAATTTATAATATGGAAGGTATAGATGTTGTCGCCATCAATGACCTTACAAGTCCTGCAACATTAGCACATTTATTGAAATATGATACCGCTCAGGGTAGATTTAATGAGGATGTAAAAGCCGGTACAGATAGTATCTTTGTAAACGGTGAAGAAATAAAAGTTTATGCTCAAAAAGATCCTTCCCTCATTCCATGGGCTGCACACGATGTAGATGTAGTGCTGGAGTGTACAGGATTCTTTACAGATAAAACAAAAGCAGAGGCACACCTTACTGCCGGAGCTAAAAAAGTAGTCATCTCAGCCCCCGCCACCGGAGACCTGAAAACGATCGTCTATAATGTCAATCATGATATCCTGGATGGGTCTGAAACAGTCATCAGCTGTGCCAGTTGTACAACCAACTGCCTGGCACCTATGGCTCAGGTACTGGAAAACAGCTTTGGCATCGTCTCAGGATTGATGACAACCATACACGCTTATACCAATGACCAAAACACACAAGACTCACCACACGCCAAAGGTGACCTGAGAAGGGCCAGAGCCGCAGCTCAGAATATAGTGCCCAACAGCACGGGAGCAGCTAAGGCCATCGGTCTAGTATTACCAAGCCTGAAAGGCAAACTCGATGGTGGTGCTCAAAGAGTACCTACGCTGACAGGTTCACTGACAGAACTAGTCACAGTTTTAAACAAAAAAGTGACTTTGGAAGAGGTAAATGCGACCATGAAAGCTGCTGCCAACGAATCTTTCGGTTATAATGAAGACGATATCGTGAGCAGTGATATTATTGGGACCACCTTCGGTAGTATATTTGATGCAACACAAACCAAAGTCATCACAAATGGTGACACGCAGTTGGTTAAAACTGTAAGCTGGTATGATAATGAAATGAGCTATGTTTCACAGCTTGTGAGAACATTGCATCATTTTGCAGGATTGATTCAAAAATAATCCAAATGATACATCAAAAGGGTAATCCAAAAGGATTGCCCTTTTTTGTCACCTTAAAAACAAATTACAATGTTACAATTTCAAAACACCAACTTCAAAGATAAAAAAGTAATCATGCGTGTGGACTTCAATGTTCCGTTGGATGCTGAATTTAAAGTCACGGATGATACCAGAATAGCCGGCGCTGAAGCTACCATAAAAAAGATTCTCAATGAAGGAGGCTCTGTCGTGCTGATGAGCCATCTCGGCAGACCCAAAGGCGGTCCTGAAGCCAAATTTTCGCTAAAGCACATCCTTCCTACCCTGGCGACATATTTTCCGGGTGTTACTATCCACTTTGCCGATGACTGTATTTCTGATGATGCTTTTGCCAAATCTTCTGCGCTGAAAAGTGGCGAATTGCTATTGCTCGAAAATCTAAGATTTTACCCGGAAGAAGAAAAGGGCAATCCGGAATTTGCTCAGAAACTCAGCAGACATGGAGACACTTATATCAATGATGCCTTCGGTACAGCACACAGAGAACATGCCTCTACTGCTACCATAGCAAAATATTTTGACACTGACCACAAAGGTTTTGGGTACCTGATGGCCGCTGAAGTAGAAAACGCAACCAAGCTTCTCCACGATGCAGAAAAACCAGTTACTGCTATCGTAGGTGGAGCTAAAGTTTCTGATAAAATACAGCTGCTGGAAAGACTGATAGATAATATGGACAATATCCTCATAGGCGGCGGTATGGCGTACACCTTTCTTTCTGCTTTAGGAGGAAAAATCGGCACCTCACTTTTTGAACCTGACTACGTAGACCTGGCATTAAAAATCTTGGATAAAGCCAAATCAAATAATACAACCATTTACCTGCCTTCAGACAATATCGCGGCAGACAAATTTGCACCGGATGCTGAGAGTCGGATTGTAGATAGTTACAACATCCCTGATGGGTGGATGGGTCTGGATATAGGGCCAAAAACGATAGAACAATTTTCGTCCATTATAAAGGCTTCCAAAACCATTCTATGGAATGGACCTATGGGTGTTTTTGAATTTGAAAAGTTTGCAACCGGGACTTTCTCAGTAGCAAAGGCATTGGCAGAGGCAACGGATGCAGGGGCATTTTCACTTATCGGTGGTGGAGACAGCGCTTCAGCCATCAATAAGTCCGGACTGGAGGACAGAGTAAGCTTTGTATCTACAGGTGGGGGCGCTATGCTGGAGTTTTTGGAAGGCAAAGAGTTGCCAGGTATCAAGGCGATCACAGGATAAGAAAAAAAATGGGATACTCTAAAAAGCTTGCAAAGTCATTTGCAGGCTTTTTTTTTGTCTGAATGGCTCTTGGGATGTATTTAAGCTAAAAAACGCCCTACATACATATTTTTTTCCTGTATATGTTAAAATCTGTTGTATAATTGCTCCGTAAAGATAAGCTTACACAATACAATATTCTATATATCAAAATTACTCAAAATGGTGTATGTTTTTTATGAAAAAAAAAAAAACAATCTTTGCCGTGACAGGAAATTTACTAAAAGGTGCGCAACTTTGAAAGAAATTTCTATGATTGATTACATTTTTAATACTATATTTACAATGAGAAATTTTAAATTATTTAGTTTCATGCTGATGGCAGGTATGTTTTTATTTTTGGGTGGGTGCCAGAAGGACCAGGTATCCGGAGATGCTGGAGTAAAGACATCAGAGGATAAACATGTCATGCCTTATCAGTCAATGAAGTATCTGTCTCTCGATGAGGTTCCAGATATAAAGAGACACATCATCCGAGAAATAACAAAACTGAATGCCAGAAATGGAAATTGGAATGTTTCAAATATCAATTTTAATCATGCTCAGCATATAAAAATTGATCATCAAAATGAAACCTATGCCGTAGAGATCACACATGATATACCCAATAGGGTTTTTAATCTCATTATACAAAAAAAAGATGGTGTCTTGTCCCCTCCTTTTATCATGGGCTATAATATGGACCCTGCATTTTTAGCAGGTTACAAAACAGGAATGTATAATATGCTGCAGTACAGAGGTAGTATTACACAATACCCCATGTCAGTATTTTTTGCATCCGGAGGCAGAACGCAATTAGACTGTGAGGAGATAGGCAGCTGTATGCGCGTCTGTAAACTATTTAAACAATAAAGGAGTCGGCAGCAGTACCACTGGTGGCACCGGTCTTGGATTCGGAGGATTTGGTGATGGCAATCCATTTGGCGATTTTGGCGATTTTGGCGATTTCGGAAATAGTACAGAAGGCAATTCGAGTACTACAAGTAGTGGAGCTGGCCAGAGTGGTACTAATAATGATACAGGTAATGATGGCGGGGGTACAAGCCCTTGCCCTCCAGGGAGCATCGAGGTCGAAATACCTCTGGGAGATGGTCTTATTTTAGTAGTTTGCTTAAGAAAAAGATCCGGGTTATGCCTTTCATTCGGATCCGGCCAAAGAGATGATTCTGTGGATGACTGTATAGAATTGCTCAAAGTATTGGGATATGTAGATAGTAAAGGCTCGGTTGCTGAAGATCCCACAGCGGATTGCATACAACAATGCAGAGAAGAGCATCCTGAAGTCGTAAAAGCTATCGAAGACTTAAAAAACAAACAAATCATCCACCCTTGTACCGGACAAAAATTCAATTTTGATACGGACAAAATAGAAGATGAGCTGTGTTTTACCGGCAATTACAATATTAATGCACTGAACAACCTTGTTGAAAAGGAGCTTGATGGGGTGGATTATGTTAATCTCGATGAAATACCCATCCAAAAATCTGATTGCAGTAAATCAGATGCAGACAATATCGCAGGCTTCAATAAATTTATGCAAGAGAATGGAGGGTGCTCAAAAGAAGGATTTCAAAATGCATTGAATAGTTTTCTTGGCTTTGGATCAACTATAAGTCAAAATAATCCACCTTTAACAGCAAATAATAAATTGTGTCCTAACTCCATTATTGTCACCCCCTCCACTTGGGACCCAACTAGACAAAATGTGGCCGGAATTTCTGCTCTTCAGATAACATTAAATAATGGTGTAAGTTTATCTTTTCAAAACTTATTTTTTAAGGTGGATCATACCAGGGATTGCGGGATAAGTACAGAGCAGTTAATTGCTGATGCTATTAATAATTCCATGCAAATTGCTAATGATAACATAGCCCAAGGAAATCCTATTTACAATAATGGAATAAATAACAATAACATTCAATTTACAAGGTTAGTTGAAGAACAAATGAAAAAATTGCTAATAAATTAGGTTGTAAACCCAAGTTCGACCCAAACAATAATCAAACCACCAACACGCCTGCTTTTTCTGCACAAGCCATCCCCTCCAGCTATGGTAATGCTACAATCGGAAGTGAACACTGTGGTGCAAGATTTGTCCACTATTCAACCATGCAAACAGGATGTTGATGAGAATAATAATTATGTTTTTTTTATATCATATTTTAAGTATGTGCATGAGTTCATGCACATACATTTTAAAAAATAAAACACATGAACCTTGTAAGTTTTATCCTGATGAGTTACTGGTTTTGGGGGATGATATGAATGCAACTAATATAAATAGTTTTACATTTAATGCAACAAGAACTATGATGAATTTGATGGGTCTAACTTTTGCGGATTCTTATAGAGTAAAGTGTAAAATGATCATTATAGTATTTCTTACAAAATATTGAAATGTAGAGATACAACTTGGGCAAAAAAGGTAATTCTTGATGAATTAACGAGAAAATATCCTTATGAAATTATTGATACCATAGAAAAACATAAAGTTTACGACATGATTTTTCTAGATACCACGATTTTTTACCCCAGGGTATATGATGACCCGATGATGCTTGGGTATACTTATCTACCTGCATATGAACTTACCTACAATAGAGAATATACTTCTGTCTTCATGGGAATCATTCATAATGCTCCTGAAAACAATGGAGTTAGGGTTAAGTTAGGACAAGTCAAACCTTTGGAAATGGACACTAATAGATATCACGTTTTGCTTTCAAGAGAATTTACGGATTTCCCAGTACATTTGCCAAGATTCTTTGAATACCTGAGAGATGAGTATTGTGTAGATGTAAATCTTGTAGAAGATTATACGATTCCCATAAAATTGATTAGGTTGAAATGATAAACCCAAATCTAAAAGCGCAAGTTTCAGTCTGTTATAAGCCTGATAAATGCAACTTGTGCTGCTGTGCAGTATGCGGCAAATATCATCTTAGGGAGGTCTAAGATTCTAACTTTGATCTCATCCTTTGAGCATTTTTAATGCGTT
>JADKCF010000013.1 GCA_016714765.1 Saprospiraceae bacterium
AGGTCAATGATAATGGACTTGCAGTTCTGGAAAACTCAAGCTAAGGGAGCAGTCACAACATTGGAAGTATAAACACCAAAACCATCAGTAACTATTGTAGACCATGAATTAACAATTTTATACATCTGTCCTATTGTTAATCCTGTTACTGAAGAGTTTTCAGAGAAATAAACACATGTAGTAATGGAAGCAACGGTGCACCCAACTGTCGGGTGCTGTAGCTGAGCCAAATGCAGCAGTTGAGCAAAATTACATTGGGCTACTACCATGTTTGTAAAACCTGCAGTAAATAAGGCACTTAATAATGCCATTCGTAAATAAATCCTGCTTGTAAATTTTTTTTGGGGAAACTTAATGTGTAAACTTTCAATTCTCATGGATTGGTTGTGTTAAATTTGTTAATAAATTAAAAATCACTCCTGTTCATTCTTTAAAACAAGAGCTAAAACTAAAAATTATATGGTCTTACGGGTTAATCAGCGACAATATTAAAAGGTTTTTGGGATATAATGCAAATAATTTTATAATTTTAACATAAAACACTCCTTTTTTATATTATAAAAATCGTAATCTATAAAATGCTCAATATTACTTTTTTTATATCATGCTTATTAATTATATATGCAAAATAAATTTAAACCAGCCATGTTAGGTGTTGTTGTGCAATTTCGACTCCAGCTGCCGGCGCTGCGCAATGTTGTGTGATTTCGACTCCGTGTTACTGCGCTCAATCACCCGCACCTGTCTTCAAACGCAGAATTGTGACGAAGGTGAGCCCGGAGGAATCAGAGTCGAAGCCCCGTCAGTTGTGTGATTTCGACTCCGTGTTACTGCGCTCAATCACCCAACAACATCACACCCAACAGGTGGCTGAGCACAACGCAATGAAGGTGGCTGAGCGCAACGAAGTGGAGTCGAAGCCCGTGTTACTGCGCTCAACCAACACCACCTGTCTAAACGCAGGGTAAACCCAAGAGGTGTTTGAGCGCAACAGAAGGAGTCGAAGCCCCGTAATGAGTCGAAGCCCTTACAACGTCACTGTACCCAGTTTTGCAGCTATGTCATTGCGCTCCTGGAGCAGTACCTGCATGACTTTGAGATTGATGATGTATTCTTCGGCATTCTTTTCGTCTGCTGTGGCCTGATCAAAATATGCCTGGAGCTCCTTGATGACTCGTTTGCTCTTGCGCAGCTGCAGTCTCAGCAGTGCATTTTCGGCATCTCTGACGTAGTTTTCGTCGGGCATTTTTTGGGTTTGGAGAAACATCTCCTTTTTTTCCCATGATGCATAGACGTAGGGTGTAGACAGCACATTGACAGCAAACTGACGGATCTCCTCGTCGGGATGGGAGATAAACCAGCTATGGTCAGGAGGGGCGCCCTGGTGGATACAGGTGGCAACTTCCTCTATGATTTTGCGATAAAGGGAGATATCAAAATAAGTCAGTATGTTCTGCACACTGCTGATGATATGGTCCGCTACAGAAGTACCGCTCTGCTCGTCATAGATCATCCGGCCATAATGGATCAGGATGCTGGAGACGGCTCTTTCCTGCCAGGCATCGTCCCATACGAGTGTCGTTTCGGATGAGCTGAGTACCGGTCTGGTCGTCAGCCAGTCTTCTTCTCTGTGTGCCGGAGGCTGATGTTCGGGAGCGGAAGTCTCCAGTTTTTTATTCCTGAGGTCAGCTTTGATGACTTTGTTGACTTCAGCATGGAGAATGGTCTCGCTGAGGTCGAGCATGGTGGCGCACTGACGGATATAGAGTGTCCGCTTGAATGTATCCGGTATTTTGGCTACAGAGCTGACTATGTCTCTGATGACGGTGGTTTTACGGATAGGGTCATTGCCTGTCTCGTCGAGTAGCACACGTGTTTTAAAAAGATAAAGTCCTCCTCGTGTTCATGGAGATATGCGCGGGAAGGCTTCAGTACCTTGTGCCGCCAGGAATGAATCAGGGTCCTGACCATCGGGCAGCAATACCAGTTTGACATTCATATCTGACTCCAGTACGAGGTCCAGCCCACGCAAGGCTGCTTTGATACCGGCAGGGTCACCATCGTAGATGATTTTGATATTGGGTGTATATCTTTTGATCAGCCTGATCTGCTCTCTGGTGAGCGAGGTACCTGATGATGCGACTACATTTTCTATCTGTCCCTGGTGGAGAGTGATGACATCTGTATATCCTTCTACCAGTATACATTCGTCGGCTTTTCTGATGGCCTCTTTGGCAAAAAACAAACCATAGAGCACCGCCCGCTTATTGTATATCTCTGACTCCGGAGAGTTGATATATTTGGGTTGCTTTTTATCCGATGAAAGAGTACGGCCGGCAAAAGCTACGACCTTGCCACTTACATTGTGTATCGTAAACATCACCCGAGATCTGAAAAAATCTAAATCCGATTTGGATGTCAATCCCAGGGTCCGCAAGTGTTCGATATTAAACTTTTTATCTATGGCCTTTTTGGTAAATTCATCTCTTTCTTCGGTAGCATATCCTAATTGGAATTTTTTGATGGTAGATTCCCGGTATCCACGTTCCTTAAAGTAACTGAGGCCTATATTCCTGCCTTCACTTCTGTTGAACAATACGTCTGTAAAATAATCTCTGGCAAAATCATTGACAATATACAACGAATCGGTCACCTGCTTTTGTTCGATTTCCTGGGCTGTATTTTCGGTTTCTTCTATTTCAATGCGGTACCTGGCGGCCAGAAAACGCACAGCCTCCGGAAAACTCAGGTGCTCGTGATCCATGATGAATCGTACTGAATCGCCTCCCTTACCGCAACCGAAGCATTTGTATATGTTTTTGGATGGGGAGACTGTAAAGGAAGGTGTTTTTTCGTCGTGAAATGGGCAGTTGCCGATCATATTCACACCTCTACGCTTCAGATTGATAAAATCACCGATCACATCCTCTACGCGGGCGATGTTCATGACTTCCTGTACCGTCTTTTGTGTGATCATATATATTTAGTGACCTTGGGTTCGATGAGCGTTTCGGGTTATAAAGCAAATAGCCAAATCAACATATCAGCATATCAGCCATTTACCCAATTTCCAGCACATCCTTCATCTCAAAAACGCCTTTTTTACCGGATGCAATCCACTCTGCTGCAAGTACAGCACCTTTGGCAAACCCTGTTCGAGAGTGCGCTGTGTGCATGATTTCTATATCGTCTATCTCTGAAGAATACGTGACTACGTGTGTGCCGGGTGCGGGATCTTTCCGTTCTGAAGCAATATACAGGTTGCGGGAGTGATTGTCAGCAGGTGGTGTGATGGTCCATACTTTTTTACGCTCAAGGTTGTCTATGATATCTTTGGCGAGGGTGATGGCAGTACCGCTCGGCTTGTCCAGTTTGGCGGTGTGGTGTATTTCTTTGATACCTACGTCATACACCTCATATTTATTCATGAGCTGAGCTAGTCGCTTGTTGATTTCAAAAAAGATATTGACACCTATACTAAAATTAGAAGCATAGAGGAAGGCACCTTGCTTTTTGGTACATAGCTCGTCTATCTCTTCCTTGCGATTGAGCCATCCGGTGGTCCCGGAGATCACAGGAATACCTACTTCCAGGCATTGGGCTATATTGGCATATGCGGATTCAGGAGTAGAAAACTCGATAGCCACATCTGCCCACTGAAGGACCCGCGGATTAAAATCCTGAAGATTGTGGCTGGAAATCTTGCAGGTGATGGTGTGGCCTCTGCGGAGAGCGATGTCTTCTATGGCTTGACCCATCTTTCCGTATCCTATCAATGCTATATTCATAACTAAAGCTGCTTTAATATGGAAGGCAAAGATAAAATAATTGTGGAATAATCACTGTCCATATCGACAAAGTAAATATGCTGCTTCTTTTGAAAGAGATTTTTTATAAGATATATTGGTAAATGATATATGTAAATTCTATATCTTTACGGCCATTAAAATAATCATAAATAAAAAATTATGTCTAATATATTGGGAGTAGGCTCGAGGGTAAAACACCCTGCATATGGGGATGGCGTCGTGATAGGAGCCGAAGTAGTTGCTTACAGAGTTTGTTTTATTACCTACGGCATCAAGCTAGTGGGCAAAGAGTACAGCGCCTGGGAAATCATAGAGAAGGTAGAGGCGGATGACAAAGTGTCATTTAGTGAAGCTGAAAAATCGCTGATCAAAATACTGAAAACATGGTCAGATATCAGCGAGGTAGTGCCACTGGGAGATAAATGGAAAAACGGTCTTATGATCCTGAAACCTGAAGACCCTGCCCTGAAGCCCAAGGAAATACCTGTAGATGCTTTTTTTCATAAAATAGTGATGGTCAGAGACCGCCTCAGAGTCATGGAGCAGCGGATCAATGCCAGCACACTGACTGACGAAGATAAGGTCAACCTGCAGCAATACATCACAAGGATATACGGCAGCCTCACGACCTTCAACATCCTGTTTAAAAACAAGGAAGACCAGTTTGTAGGCGAAAAAACAGAATGATCAGTTGTAGAATCATCCGGCAATTGGAAACAAAAGATGCTTTTTTCGGCTTTATATTGAAAATTCAGGAAACATGTTCAGGAAAATATACTTTTGGATGCTGCTTGTCATCACTGGTGGCTGTGTTGCACCCAATGTCACATTCGAAAAAATACCTCCGGGCATATGGCGAGGTGCACTGCTGCTCGATAGGGTGCCTGTCACAAAATATGGGGATGACAGAGATGTAGTTAAAAAGTTTGACACAGATTCCGAGCTGCCATTTATATTCGAAGTAGTATATGACAATGACACTACTTTTCACATAGTCATCCATAATGCTGACGAAAGGATACAAGTAAACGATATCTCTTTTGGCAGGGATAAGGCTACCGCCAAAGATACTGTCATCATGGATTTTCCGGTATATGACACGCAAATCAAAGCCATCTACGAAGACGGGGTGATGGAAGGTGACTGGATCGTAGGATATAAGAAGGATTACCGCATACCGTTCAAGGCAGTATATGGAGTGGGGGAGCGGTTTTCCCCTGTGGATAATGCTGCACCGGCAGATGTGAGCGGTAAGTGGGCTACAACATTTGAGATAGGCACAGCTGATGAGTACAAGGCTGTAGGTGTATTCGATCAGAAAGGCAATCAGGTGACAGGTACTTTTCTCACTGAGACAGGAGACTACCGGTATCTCGAAGGAAAGGTGGTCAACCGTAAGCTCTATTTGTCAGCTTTCGATGGTGCCCATGCTTTTTTGTTCCAGGGCAAAATGATGGAAAACGGGACACTGAGCGGGACTTTCAGATCAGGAAGCCAGTACACAACCAACTGGGAGGCCTCCAAAGATGACCGAGCCACACTGGCGAGTGCTTACGACCTCACCAAAGCCAAAGACTCATCTCCACTGGATTTTACTTTCGAAAATGAAAGTGGTAAGATGATCAGTCTTAGCGCTGACTCCTACACCAACAAAATAAAAATTATACAGATCATGGGTACCTGGTGTCCCAACTGTATGGACGAAACAAAGTTTCTGCAGGCATACTTTGCTGAGCATCCTGACCCGGATGTAGCCATCATCAGTTTGGGTTTTGAGCGATACAAAGACGCTGAGCTCTCAAAAAAAGCTCTGAAAAGATTTAAAACTAAAATGAATATTAGTCACGAAGTGCTCTATGCCGGATATTATGACAAAAAGGAAGCTGCTGCCAAAGTCCCGCAGCTCGACAAAATAATGTCTTATCCTACCATGATCATCACAGACAAGCAAAACAGGATTTTTAAAATACACACTGGTTTCTCTGGCCCGGCGACACCCGGCTACGCTGCCTTTAAGGCAGAATTTACAAAGATTTTAGAAGAAGCAAAACAAAAATAGCACCATGTCATCGATGCCCATCACCAAAACAGTTTTAATCACAGGTGCCACTTCGGGCATAGGATATGCCACGGCCAGAATATTTGCAAAAAATGGTTACAGGCTTATCCTCACGGGAAGACGCAAGGACAGACTCGAAGAAATAAAACAAAAACTGATAAAAAAATATGGCATAGAGGTGACGACGCTGTGTTTTGACATCAGAAATCAGTCAGCTACCACCAAAGCATACAAATCGCTTAAATCAGGCTGGAAGACGATAGACATACTCATCAACAATGCCGGACTTGCCAAGGGTTTTAGTCCTATCCACGAAGGTAAAATCGATGACTGGGAAACCATGATAGACACCAACATCAAAGGACTGCTGTACATCACCCGTCTGGTGAGCCCCGATATGGTAGCCGCCAATAGAGGTCATATCATCAATATCTGCTCTACTGCAGGTCATGAAGTCTATCCCAATGGAAACGTGTATGCTGCTACAAAATTTGCTGTGGATGCACTGACCAAATCTATGAGGCTTGACCTGTATAAATTTGGCATCAGAGTCAGCCAGGTATCTCCGGGCCATGTCGAAGAGACAGAATTTGCCCTTGTAAGATTTGACGGTGACGAAAAACGTGCAAAAATCTATGAAGATTTTGTACCATTAAAATCCAAAGATGTAGCTGAAACCGTATTTTTTATATCCACCAGACCCCGACATGTCAATATACAGGATGTGCTGATGATGGGCACGCAGCAGGCTGGCAATAATTTTATAGACAGAAGTGGGAGAGCTGACAGATGATCAGATATGAAATAGTCAAAAACAGGTCAAATTTAAAAACCATTGCAGGAGTACTTTGTTTGCCCTTACAATCATATATTGCTTAAAGGATGAAACATACAGCCATTGTTTGGTTTAGAAATGATCTTCGCCTCCATGACAATGAAGCTCTCACTGAAGCGTTGCTAAAAGCCGAAATGGTGGTCCCCGTATTTGTTTTTGACGAAAGGGTTTTTAAAGGGAAAACAAGCTTTGGTTTTTCTAAAACGTCTGTATACAGAACCAAATTTATAATAGAGTCCGTCCTTGACTTACGGGCCCATCTTCGCAAGTTGGGCAGTGACCTTATTATCAGAACGGGGAAGCCCGAAGAAGAGATCAGTCGGTTGGCTGCAGAAGTACAATCCCAGTGGGTCTATTGTAACAGGGAGCGCACAACTGAGGAGGTCAGCGTACAGGACAAACTCGAAAAAAACCTCTGGAAAATAGGGCAGGAATTGTGCTATGTGCGCGGTAAAATGCTGTATCATACCGCAGATTTACCATTTCCGGTGAGTCAGGTGCCTGATATTTTCACCACATTCAGAAAAGAAATAGAAAATATCATCCCGCTCCGCAAGCCCTTAGAAGCGCCCGAAGTAATACCTTTTCCTGTATACCGGCATGATAGGGGAGAGGTGCCTACTCTCGCTGACCTGGGAAAAGAGACAGTGCCTTATCAACATATAGAAAACGAAAAATTTATTGGTGGCGAAAGTCATGCTCTAAAGCAATTGCACTATTATTTATATGAAACCAACCATATTTCGCAGTATAAGGAAACTAGAAATAAAATGTTGGGATGGACATTTTCCAGCAAGTTTTCGGCATGGCTGGCCATAGGATGCCTGTCACCTAAGAAAGTAATGCAGGAACTATTGCAATACGAAAAAACAGTCAATAAAAATGAATCTACATACTGGTTATATTTCGAACTTTTGTGGAGAGATTATTTCAGATTGATCGGTAAAAAGTACGGAAACAGAATATTCCAAAAAAATGGCATCAGAAATATACAAAATGGTGGCAGAGATGATATGGTAGCTTTTCATGCCTGGAGAGATGGCAAAACCGGAGTACCACTCATAGATGCCAACATGAGACAACTGGCACAAACTGGATTTATGTCCAACAGAGGACGGCAAAATGTGGCTAGTTTCCTCATAAAAGATCTGAAAGTAAACTGGTTGATAGGTGCTGAATATTTCGAATCTATGCTCATCGATTATGACCCATGCTCCAATTACGGCAACTGGAATTATATCGCAGGAATAGGCAATGATCCCAGAGAAGATCGCTGTTTTAATATCCCGCTTCAGTCCAAAAAATATGACCCTAACGGAGATTTTATCAGATACTGGATCCCTGAATTGGATGCTGTACCAGGGACACATATACATCAGCCAGATTTGATGTCCATAGAAATGCAGGCAAAGTATGGTTTCATCACCGGAAAAGACTACCCGTCAGCCATCATCAATACGGCAAAGTGGATTTAAAATCTTAATATTTGCTTAAATTTTGTCTTAAAGAAGGTAAAAGTGAAACTATTTTGGTCAAATAAACATTATGTCTTACGTTTGCAATAATTATAATTTTGAATCATTTAAATCAATCATTAAACAAATGAAAAACATTTTTTCTTTTACACTATTAATGTTCTTTATATCAAGCAGTTATATGCTTTCAGCTCAGAAAACACTTGATAAAGGATCTGTCAAAATGGAAATCACCAAAGTCAGCGCTGAAGACCCTCAGATGGCGATGAGCCTGGAAATGATGAAAGGATCACAAACAGAAGTATTTTTTAAAGATGACCAGCATCTGACCAGTATGGATATGATGGGCGGTATGGTCAAAATGCAGGTATTTGTAGAAAAAAACAAAAATATGATGAATATGCTGTTTGATGCCATGGGTAATAAAACATGGATTGAATCCAAATTGGACGAAAGCCAAAGTGCACAACAAAAAGAAATCGCATCCAAATCAAGTATCGTTTATGACAAAAAAGATACCAAAGACATACTTGGATACAAGTGCTATAAAATGACAGTGACCAATCCGGAAATGGAAGGAATGACAGTCACTGGTTATGTTACAGAGGATATAAAAACCAAAGCTAATCTCGTACAAGGATTTCAGTCACTTGAATTTGCAGGTTTTACTATGGAATTTACGGTAAGTAATCCTCAGTTTTCTATGACAATGACAGCCGTGGAAGTCAAAGATACTCTGGACGAATCTAAATTTGTAATAGATACTAAAGGTTATAAAAAAATGACCATGGAAGAATTTCAAAAATCCATGGGTGGTATGGGAATGGGATTCTAATTCTGGAATCACCATAATCAGTAGTAAAGTAAGAAGGCATACAATATTTGTGTGCCTTTTCTTTTTAATCTTTTAGCCTATAATTAATATTATGTTAAATAGAGTATTTGAAAGAGTCAGCACAATTAAGTACCCTGTCCACTCATCAGATGTCATTTATAATTGTTATGTTTGCAGTCTAATTTAAAGATCTTGAAAACATATATTCCCTCGATGGTCACTGCCGGAAATTTGATATGTGGTTTTACCGCTATCATGATCGGTGATTTTTACTGGAGTCCTATATTACTTTTAGCATGCTTTGTTTTTGATAGTCTGGATGGTCTGGTGGCCAGAGCGCTGGGTGTAGAAAGTGATTTTGGCAAACAAATGGATTCATTGGCAGATGTTATTAGTTTTGGTGTGGCACCTGCTTATTTATATTCTTTATATTCTCCAGATCCTGAAAACGGGTTTTACACCATAGCTACCTGCTCGCTTATCGTCATTGCCGGTGCGGTCAGACTTGCCAAGTTCAATATTACACCTTCCAAGCCCTATTTCATGGGCCTACCTATTCCAGCCAATGCCCTTTTTTACATCGGAGTGATCATTGCTATTCAAAACGAAAGTCAGGGATTCATAGAATTTTTTAATTCTAAGGTCTATTACTTCCTTACTCCCCTATTTTTCAGTATGATGATGGTTAGCTTTGGGTTAAGGATGTTTTCTACAAAAGGAATGACCAAACACTGGAAAGATAATATTTTTCAATACATCATGGCTATGGTTGCGGTCATCATCGCGTTTCTTTTTAAGTTCGAATCGGTTTCTTATATCGTTTTAGCCTATGTTGCACTGTCCATTATCAATACATTAACAAGCAAAATCCTTGAAAATAAGCTGGTTTAAATCCCTTTTCCATAACTTTGCGGCTTAGAAAATAAAATCTATTTTATGGCTATCATCATAACAGACGAATGTATCAACTGCGGTGCCTGCGAACCGGAATGTCCTAATAACGCTATTTATGAAGGGGGTGTGGAATGGAGTATCAAAGACGGTACGAACATAAAAGGTAGTTACGCGCTGGACAATGGGACAATAGTAGATGCTGCCTCCAAACAAAAGCCTGTTTTGGATGATTATTACTATATCGTGCCTGATAAATGTACTGAATGTAGGCTTTCATGAGGAGCCACAATGTGCAGCTGTTTGTCCTGTGGACTGCTGCGTCCCTGACCCTGATCATGTCGAAACTAAAGAAATTTTACTGGAAAAAAAATCCAAACTACATTTATAGTCAACATCTTACGATATTTTATCTAAAGTAGTATTTTACTACCAACTCCACTCCTATTCTGTGGTCATTGGGTATTTTGGTGGAATTTGTATCATTGGCAGCATTGGCACTTTCAAATAAATCATAGGCTGCTGCATTGGAAGTATAATCATTCTTAGCCGTAAAAATATTGGCTTTGGCCTCTATACTGAATCTATCAGTAAGGTGAAATCCGGCACCCGCCTGCCAGCCAATCAGAAATGTATGATGAAAAGGCGATTGGCTATCCAAATATTCCTGCGAAAATAGGCTTTTATTATAGATTGACAGTAATTGACTAGTCTCAAGGCTGCTTGAATATTGATGGAAAATCAGTTTTGCAGCAAAACCTGATGCCAGGACGCTAAATCTCTCACTCAGGTGGTACCTGACGCCACCACCCCACTCCAGATAACTTAAGTGCTGTGTAATAGAATGTATGATCTTCTGGTCTATCTGATGGATAAATATGGGGTCATACTGTATATCAAAAACCCCTGATCCACTAGGGTCCACATTGGAGTTGGTGGGTTGATTTCTTTCGGCTGAGCCACTCAGGTCGGTAATCAATGGGGAACTTTGAAAATATTGTCTCCACTTTATAGAAGACATAAGCGACCACTTACTACTTAGTCTGTACTCTGGGGACATGCCTACATGCATAGCCAATAAAGACTGGTAGTCATGCGTAAGAATGCCAGCCTCAGCAGCCAGCCGCCAAGGGCTGTGTTTTTTGGTGTTGGTAGATGCTGTTGGTTGTAGTGAGAGCTCCTGGACTTTTTTATCTGGCGTACCACTTTTAAGAAAACTTGTTTTGGACGTTGTTAGTGCCTGTAATACAATCTCTGAGCGCTTTGGTATATTAGCTGCCACAGGAGACATTTTCAAGTCGGTAGGTATTTGCATTACTGGTTCTATAGTATGGAGACGGGTGGACTCATAAGGGACATCAGCATGAAACGATGTATTGGCTTCAGAAAAAATGATTTTACTAATATTATCATCAAATATACTTGTAGAAACAATTATTCTTTTATCAGGAAGATGCTGCTGACGCTGTGTCATAACAGTTGTAGCTACATCGTTGTATAAGGTATCAGTACCCAAACCACTCTTACTGTTGCAAGATTCTGAATGAGATGTTGCCTCCTCAGAAGATACAGTATTATTAAACTCAGAATGGAAGCTTTTTTGTTGCCTTGCATGATGCAGAAACAAAGTCGAGAAGGATACTATGGCCACGGTGGCTGCTGCAGCACCATACCACCAAAAAATAGCCGGCCTTCTTCTTTTATTTTCTACAGGCATTTCTGCATCCAGCAAAATGGACATCTTATTCCAGCTGTCATCTACCATTTGCTTTATTTTTTTATCTTCCATATTTCTGGTGATTACTTGAGACATTAAACAAAAGTTGTAATTTTTTTCTTGCTTCAGCCAGATACCATTTAGAAGTACCTTCAGAAATATCGAGTTCCTCCCCTATTTCTCTATGATTATAGCCTTCGATAGCATATTTTATAAATATATCGCGGAATCTTCCTTTCAGGCTGTCGATTTTGGACAATAAATCATCATAATCACATTCCAAATCCTGATTATTTTGAGCGATTGCCATAGGTTCGTAGTCATCGACCAATAAAAATTTGATTTGTTTATTTTCCTTTCTGAAATAGTCTGCCAGCGCATGAAAAGTGATACGTCTTATCCAGCCTTCCAGGGAACCCCTACCCTCAAATTTTTGAATATTTTTAAAAGTATGCAAAAAAGCATCGTTGATGATTTCACAAATCAAATTGTCATCCGTAGTATATCTCAGACACATCTGGTACATTTTTGTAAAATAGCGGCGATAGAGTATTTCCTGAAACTTGCGATCATTTCTGATACAACCTTCAATAATTGCTTTTTCGTCTTTAAAAAAAATGTCCAAATTAAGTGTACATTATGTTCCTATATATAAGACGAAATAATCGGGCAGTTCGTTGGTATAAGGACAAAAAAAAACGTTAGAAAGTAAACCAAGACTTTTACTCTCTAACATTTTGAACTAAGTGTTTAAAAATTCCGGGGGGAAAGATTTTACAATCCATTTAAACACCTATAAACAAGTCTTGCTCTTCCTCCTGAGGAAAAGTGACCACTTTTTTTGTTTTGGTAAAAACCTTTGCAAAAAAAGTTTTGGCGTTTTTAAAAAATTTGTTCATGGAAAAATAATTTATATATATAATACGTACAAATTACTTATTTGTTTCTTTCATTCTTCTTAATAATCTGTTAATGATGAGAAATTCAGGGTATTTACGGGTAAAATATTTTTATTAACATTAAAATCGTGGGTTATCTCATAAATTTTTCAATCTCATCTCCTTCATTATCGTAGAGTTCTTCCCAGAATTTTTTTGATTTGACATTGATTTTTCCGTCGGTAGTTGGCAATTTTTTTTTGGGTTTTACAAATTCGGTTTCATCCTGAGGATGGGTTTTTCCGGATTTCTTCTGCTTATTATTTTTCATGACAATACAACAAAAATGTTTTTTATGTACTTTAATTGAATGATTAAAAATGAAATATCATACAAATATGAAAAAGAAATTAAATATGACAAAATATTTTTATCTGTTTATTTATATTTGTTTTACAAAAGTGAGGTGATATCCTGACAAAAAAACAATCATTGTCACGATGATAAATGGGGTTATCAGTATTTTGAATATTGAATCAAGCCTTATTTAATAGAGTTGGCAATCAGCCTGATGGTTTTTTTTCTAATCATCCTTTCGATTTCTCTATTGACTTCTTTTAGCTTATATTGAAATTTTAGAGATAAGTATTCATGGTGCACATCCACAATCTTGATGTTAAATGAATCGGGTTCAATGAAGTGATGGAAATCTTTCAAAGATTCAGAGAGGCTTTTTTCCAGCTTTTCGATTGTAGTGTGATATTCTATACCTAATTCAAAATCTATACTGACTCTTTTTATTTCTTTTTTAGTATAATTGATGATCTCGGACATATAAACTTTATCATTGGGGATATAGATAATATCATCATCTTCATTCTGAAGAGTAATTTTAGTGAGATTGATGTCAAGAATTTTGCCTTTATTTTCACCAATTTTGACATAATCATCTATATTTATTTCTTTAGAAAAACTGATGATAATCCCACTGATGATACCATTTACATATTCTTTGGATATAATGGCGATAGCTGCTGCTACGATACTCAGCGAGGTGATGAGATTTTTCAGATCTATACCCCAGAAACCAAGAATCATCATGATTACTCCAAAAGTTACTATGAGGTAATAAAGATTGTTAACGCCATTGATGACATTATCTGTAAATTTATATGGAATATTTTTGCGCAATCTGTAGACCATAATGAGTATAGCGGTCACAATATTCACCACCGTAAACAGAATCAAAAACTCTACGATACTATGCAGGAAATAAAAAACAGAGTCTAGTCTGACCTTATTGATCTCAATGATTTTTTGTGCATAAATCAATGCACCCAGCAGTACAAATCTGATGATGTATCTGAAAACAACTGCGTTTACCATGAGACTAATACTTTGCATTATTTTGCATCAAAAGTAAGGCTTTTTATTAGTAGGATGTTAAAATTCAAAGTAAATATTAAAATTCATACTAATATATCTGGATCATTTAGAATATTCAAAAGCCCCATCTGCTCTGACCTTGTGTATTTTTATATTTCTGTCAATGCATACTTTAGACCATTTCTCAGATACCCAAGGTTTGATATTTTTATCAAGAACAACTTCTGCAGGGTTTAGTTTTGACAATAAGATGTCAGGTGTATTTTTCAAAGCATCAGTGACCATCAAAAACCGCAGGTCTATACCGGATTTAAGTTTGGTAAAATCCTGATATGAATGGTACATGTAGACCAGCTCACCTCCATGACATATTAACGACGGAATCGAATCAGAAGGGCCTTGATATATTTCAGAATTTGCTATATGATGTTTAATTCTGTTATTTTTAGCAACAAAATTGACATTTAAATCACTCATTTCACCTGTAATATAGCTGGATAGATTTCTGCCTTCTATACAGTCCAGAATGGATCCGCCGAAAACATCATACATCACCAGATTTTGCCTGGATGATGCATCTATGACATCATATCTGTTTTCCAGCACTATAAGAAATAAAACACCCAGAAAACTATAAAAAACTTTTAATGCGCGGAACTCGATCCAAAGAACAAATAAAAAAATGGAAACAACACAAAGCAATAAAGCCCACTCTGAAACCCAAATATTTTCCAGTTTGACAAATGGCCATGTGCTGATAGATTTGATAGCTGTATTGAGTATTTGTATCAGAATATTCAAGATATACCCCAGAAGAATATTCAATTGGCTAAAAATAGGTTCAATGACTACGACCAACGTGCCTGCATAAATAATCAGTGTAACCAATGGTACTGCTACTACCCCACTAATGGCAAAATAAAGCGGAAACTGATGGAAATAAAATATAGTGAATGGAAAAATCAGGATTTGCGCGGCCAAAGAAACATTGATAAGGTCCCACAAAAAACGTACTGGTTTGGAGGAGGGGGTCCACCATGCTTTTATTTTAGGTTGGAAATAAATAATACTTAGTAAGGAAATATATGAAAACTGGAAAGAAGCCTGGAAAAGAAAATATGGGTTGTAAATCAGCATTAATATAGCCGAAACAGAAAGAATATTGAAGGTATTGGCACCTTTAAAAATATTTGTACCAATAATATAAAGGCTGACCATGATCCCGGCTCTTATGACCGATGGAGATAATCCTGTAAGGATGACATAAAACCATACTATGAGAATTAGGGACACAATCTTAAGCAATTTCCATGTGGTATCTGTTCTGTTCGATAATGAGAACAGCCAAATAAAGACTGAAATAAATATTGCTACATGAAGCCCTGACACCGACAAAACATGGATGGCGCCGGTATCAGAGTATGCAGTATAAATATCTTCAGACAGGAGTGTTCGCTGTCCAAGCAGCAAAGCTTCTGCTATGCCCAGTATTTCTGTATCACTGATGTATTTGCGTAAGGTAGTGGATACAAATAAGGAAGTCTTTTCAGCTATACCTAATAAAAATGACGGATTTTCTGCTGAAATCAACCTGTGGCTACCGTATTTAACAAAACCTGTTTGCAATATGCCTTTGGTTTTCAGAAAGTATGCATAATCAAAAGTTTCGGGATTGGTGACAGGTGTAATGTTTTTGATTTTACAAACAGCTGAAATTACGTTACCCACATTATATTTCTGCGCAAGTGTGTCATCACCATTGAAGGTAAGAATTATATCAGATGAGGTGGCATGAAGGATATTTCGATCATATACGTCCTTAGTTTTTACAACATACTTTATTTTGGAAGTTGACCTTAGTTTTTCTTTCAGAATACCTGTAAAAATGACTTCCTGACCAGTAGCCAGGTGATATCCCTCTGACAGATATTTTTTATTTTTAACATTCAAAAGTGTGCCACCCAGAAAGAAAATAGTCAAGAGCAAAAGACCACCATTCCAAAATGGTTTGGTTCTCACATCAAAATACCATCTCTCTGCCATCAGTAAAAAAAGTACACTTCCTAAGAGTGGTGCCCCTGCATATAACAGTGACCACTTGAAGTACTCAAATACAAATATACCTAAGCAAAATGCAATAGCTACCCTAAAATATGGAAATGAAGACCAATTCATAGTTTTTATTATGGTCCGACAAAACAGTTTTAGTTTACCTGTTCCTTCATTTTCACCAAACTTGCTTTATCGTTGTTTCTTACAATCAAAATACAATCCCCATTATTTGTTTTCACTTTGGCTATATGTCTGACATCACCATTTGCATTAAAGCCACTCATGGACGGAGTGACAGTTTTTAGATTTCCTTTTCCATCATTGAGAAAAACATTTCCCACACTACTGTCATATCTTCCCAAAAGTACTTCTGTGCCATAAAAATTTCCTGCCGTGATTACATCTGAAAATCCATCTTTGTTAATATCCTGTCCTGTCACAATCCCTCTGATACAAGAAATTTGAGCTGAAACAGGTAGCTGTTTTCCAGTAAAGCTTTTACCCTGGTTATTATAAAAAACCATAGAGGCCAGATTATTAGCCGATAAAACTTCTTCTCCTTTGCGTTGCTCTTTAGTGAAGATATCATCCAATGTAGCACCAGCATAGTTTCTGTATCTTAGGAATTTCTTTTTAAGAACTATCATCTGGTCCAACAGACGGTCTCTCATGGCAATGGGGTAACTTTTCTCACCATTGTAGTAGCACAATATTGCATCCAGTGACTTATTACCATCATAGTCTTTATAATGGATAGTGACAGGCTTTTCATTACTTGCCTTTGTATGCGTATTTAAGCCTGCATTTCCGGCAATGATTTCAGGGAATCCATCATTATTAAGATCCGTAACAGCAACACTCTCCCACCAGCCAATATCTTTAGAAAGACCTAATTCTTCTGTGATGTTTTTACTTTTTATCTATTAGTTTAAAAACCATAACTGGCATCAATCACCACAAATAATAAGTTCAGGTATTTTGTCATTGTCTATATCCGCAAAAGTGGAAGCGTCACCATTCAGCCTTAAAAATCCCATCTGACCATTCGGGGTTACATTAACAATACCCCTTTATCATTTCTCGCAAGATAACTCATAGGAGCGGTAGGATATTGACCAGATGCAACCCTGCCTCCCCTGAAAATATCTAAATCTCCATCTCCATCGATATCATGAGCAGAAATGGTACTACCACTTGATAAAATGGCTGGCATAGCCTTATCAGCTCTTTTGAAGTTGCCTGAACCATCATTCAGATAAAGTCGGTCCTGATAATTTGGACTCAAGAGAGGAAACTCATTGCCTCCACTTACTACAATAAGATCATTATTTTTATCTCCATTTACGTCAATAAATATAGATCCAACATCCTCAAAGACTTTATCATTGACAAAATCTTCATTTGGTTTCAATTTAAACTTTCCATTTTTTTGCTGAAGATACAACTTGCCTTCAAAGCCCGTTGATCCACCAAAGTAAATATCATCCAGTCCATCATTATTTACATCTCCTGTTGCCACTGTAGGACCTTCATCTGAAAACTTCCTGTGCAACAATGGCTCCCTTTTAAAATCGATGTATTCATTTTCCTGATGGGCATAATCAAGACCAGACTTCTCCGTGATATCTTCAAAATACAAGTTTGCGTTGACTAATTTTGGAGATTTTTCGCTGGCAGCACTATATGTGATGGTATTTAGGGAGTTCAGTTTTAAATCTGTTACAGTTTGCATTCTACCGTTTGGCCAGAATATTTTGGCTTCTTTGATAGTTTTCTTATTTCCCAAACCAAAGTGTATGATGGGTTCAACACTGGATAGAAATCCTCTGGATGGGTAGAAATATTGAGTTTGGGTCATTCCTGACTCGTCTGTCAGTTCCACTTTTGTACCAAAGGCAGTTTTACCTTTTTCAGCTTTCAGATCTATCCTGACAAAATTATTTTTTCGGGATGCCAGTCCATTGTTCTTATAAATAAAGGGTGCTTCGTCTATATTATTGCTGACCATATCCAGATAACCGTCATTGTTAAGATCCACATATACTGCTCCATTTGAAAACTCTGGTGGCCCTGCATTCCAGGTAGCAGATACATCGGTAAAAGTAAGATTGGCATTATTTTTAAATAAGTATGACTTTGTTTTATGTACCGGAATAGCATTGATAATCATATCAATATTCAATGTGCTTCTGTCTATCTGCTTAAAGAGGCTATCCTGAGTATATTTTACATAGTCATTATCAATTACACTTCTTCGATAACCGTTGGTCACAAATATATCTTTCCATCCATCGTTGTCGTAGTCTGCCATTAGAGTGGTCCAGCTCCAATCCGTGTGAGCCACTCCTGCCATCAATGCAATATCACTGAATGTTCCATTACAATTATTGATTTGAAGGGTGTTTTTTATAAACTGGGTAGGAATATTTAGTTTTTTTGTAAGCAAGTACTTATCATAATTATATTCTGTTCCGTGCATTTTTTGTCTGAAATTGTCTTCCGGAAACATGTCCAAAGTCATCAGATCCAGGCATCCGTCATTATTGATATCCGCAAAATCAGATCCCATAGATGAGAAGGAGGTATGTTGAAAATAATCTTGAATTTGTCCGTAAAAGTGCCATCTCCATTATTAATATACAGATTATCTGGCTTGACATAATCGTTACAAACATAAATATCCGCAAAACCATCTTCGTTGAAATCAGCAACATCAGCACTTAAGCCAAATGCTTCATTCAGGATACCACTTTTTTCGGTGATATCTTTAAACTTACCGTTATCATTTCTGTATAAACGATCTGTAATAAAAGTAAGGTTTGGTGAAAGTGCTATTTTGGGTTTTCCATCCTTATCATTCTCAAGCCTCAAATTGTTGCTTTCTTTTGGGTCAGGAGGATGATTGAGAAGATATAAATCCAGGTCTCCGTCATTATCAATATCAAGGAAATATGATTGGGTACTGTAACTCATATCTGCCAGGCCATATTCAGCGGCTTTTTCAGTAAAAGTACTATTGCCATTATTGATGTATAACAGATTTTTTCTGAAATCATCTGTATACCTCCCTCCAGCACAAACATAAATATCTATGTGTCCGTCACCATTGACATCTGCCATATTGACACCTGTTCTAAAACCTCTTATGTTTTCCAGACCCGATGCTTTAGTAATATCCTTAAATTTGAAATCACCAAGATTTAAATACATTTTCCCGGAAACCATATTGCCACCCAAAAACACATCCTGCTTATATTATTGATATCTCCCTCCACTCCCATTATATATGTATGCATATGATTTAAAATTAAAATTGTTATTTTTCAGTAACAATATTTTTAAAATCAATATTGGTTTCTGCAGGACTTAACAATGTAAAAAGCTCAGTCTCAGCCACACCGCTAAGCGACTGATCTGATAATTCTGTTGACTTCCTGACTTCATTTTTTTCTGATGTGTTGCAGGCAATTATAATTAAAAATAAGCTTAAGAACCTTAGTTTAAACATGATACTATATTTATGAAAGTGTGGGATTATTTTAATTTACTTAATACCAGATTACCTATGAATTTTCCTTGGGTATTTCCTTCTTTTATTCCCTGCATATAATGGATTCCACCATAATATCTGCTCAGGCTCACTTCCCAAGCTGCTTCATCAAAAGAATTGAAATCTCTAGGTAATGCCCCAAACATGATTGGAGTATCGTCGTGGAACTTATAGTTTTCAGAAACAACCTGATTCAAAACAGTGGCTGCAGCAGCAGAAAGAACACTATGGCCACTCGTGTACTCCGGAAATGGAGGTGTCTGAATTAACGGTATCCAATTGACATCTATATTTTCCTGAATATAGAAATAGGCCTTACAAGGTCTGTTTTATATTTCTGATACCAGCAGCTGATAATACCATCAAACATTGCAATAGCGGAAAGTGTATATGCCTTGGATGTTTTTAAAAAACTGAAATTTTCCTTTTCGCTGATCTGATGGATGATATTCAGCCAATGTCCCGGAGGAGATATTTTGTGAATAATTGCAACAGAATGCCCCCTGTGGTCTGTCGTATTGGGGTTGTCTATGGTAGCAATCCTGGTGCTGTGATTTTGATTCATTATATACTTCCAGAGCCATTTTATAAAATTCCGAATTTTTTTGTGTGCTGTACTCAGGAAGCGTAGATGCATTATAGACTGAGGCGCTATCGATGAGAATTGTCCTGATTTTACCCCTGGGTTCCAGTGCCTGAATAGTCAGGTGGGTCCTTGCCTGGTGTTGACACTGGTATTCTGTCCATTGTTCTTATTCATAATGCCTTTGGGCACAGCCAAATTGAATCGAATATACATCTAAGCCTGGATTCTTCTGGCCCTTTTGCCATAGCAGCTTCCTGGTCCCCGAAAATTCAGAAAATACTTTTACATTTTGGTGCGTCAGATGCAAGTTCTGGGTTTACGTTTTCTTTGTTCAACCCTGACAAATCGCCCAATCCTTTCAATTTAGGCATAAGCGCCGGAAGTGAATCTTTATAAAATTGCTCGAGAACAAGATAATTTCCAATGTGTGGATAAACATAAACCCTGGATGCTATAGGCGGAGGAAATCCATCTTCCATAGCAATTTCGAGCAGTTTCCTATTGAGTTTGTTAAGATCTGCAGTTCCAAATACCGATGTATTGACATTATCTCTTTTCATGATGCAAACAAACTAAAAATTACGAAAAGGCCAAATATATTTCTCATGATTGAAATTTTCGCAAAAGTAACACTATTTTAAATAAGAATAATTTCCAAACCCAAAAAGATAGTAACTGTAAAACTGTTATATTTTACACCTCTTTCTTAGAAATCGGTAAAGAGGATTTTTTTTGGTCTTTTGTTACTCCACTTTAAAGACTTCCTGGCTGATTCCTTTATCAACCTCTATTAAGATTGCTTCCAATACCAATGGTACCGGCATAGCCCCAATAATAGTAGTGGTGTAAGGCATCAAAATACCTCCTGCATCTTTGTAATCCTTAAAGTCTGTAGTGATGGAAACAGACTCTCCACCCTGCCCTGCCTGTGATTTTACAGATCTGACCAGATAGCTGGATTTGACATCATAATACTCAGTGGTGGTAGTACCCGCAGGATCAGTTACTATAACTTTATAACAATTATTACCTTCTACTGATTCGATACCTTTGAGTTCCAGTTTATAACCAGTATTGGTATAATTTAGCTGCTCAAAAACAACGGTTTGCTTCTTTAAATCCTCCAGTTCTTTGCCTTCAGTAATCACTTTTTTATTTCCCATCTGCGCCTGCATGCCTTTCACCCCATCATAACGCTGTTCCTGTACAGTCATCCCCATCATGTTGACCTTCATAGCAAACTTGTCTGGAGCAACCTGGTATGTTTCGAATGTGGCCTCTTGGCCCATCATGTTTGTTTTCATACTTGTGTGGAGACTCTTGATGGCTTTCAGTTTGTTTTGACCGCCGATGGCATCGAGATAATCCTTTACAACCCCATTTGCAGTGACATCTGAAGACATTTCTACCTTTTTGTCTTCTAATTTTTTACCAAAAGCATCATAAAAATCAAGGACACCATCAGAGTCAAATTTCTTAAGCTTGTCGGCTACATTATCCTTATTACCTACTACTACAACATTGCAGTTATCAGGTCTTATATAGCTTTTGGCCATCTGCTGAATATCGGTTATGGTGACAGCGTCGAGGTTCTTGAGATAGTTATTGTAATAATCTTTTGGCAGGTTGTACCTGAATGTGTTCAGTGCAAAATTGGCAATGGTTTGAGGAGATTCCAGTGATCTTCCAAAATTACCTGTCATGCTGCTTTTGGCGAGTGACAGATCATCTGAAGATACAGGTTCTGTGACTATGCGCTCCATCTCATAAATAAACTCAGTAACCGCGCTGTCAGTTACCTCATTTCTTACACTGGCAAACGCATTAAAGTTTCCTATCAATTTGTCTGAATTCATATTAGATCTGGCCCCGTATGTATAAGCTTTCTTTTCTCTGAGCTTCTGCATCAGACGGCCGCTGAAGATGCCGCCTCCTAAAATAGAGTTCATCAGATTTGCCTTAATGGCATCTGCACTTCCAGGCTTCATATCTATAGGGTATGAAATATTGATAACTGATTGTACAGCTCCGTCTTTATTGCCAAATCTTACTTGCCTGCCTTTTGGGCTCTCAGGCATGGAATATTTGACAGATGGTACATCTCCCTTTGTCCATTTACTGAAGTACTTTTCGGCCTGTATTTTGGCTTCGGCAGGGGTTATATCCCCCACAACAACTAAATATGCATTATTTGGCTTAAAATAAGATGAATAGTACTTTTTACAATCATCAAGACTAATATTTTTAATGGTTTCGTCTGTTTGAACTTCACCATAAGGATGATTGGGGCCGAAGTTGACTATACTTCTGATATTTCCTGCTATGGCTTCAGGATTGGTTTTGGCTGAAGCAAGATTGGAAGCTGTTCTTTTACGGATTTTTTCGAACTCTTCTTTAGGAAAGGAAGGATTATAAAGGACATCTGTCATGACTTCAAGCAACTTGTCCCCATGTTTTTTGAGTGATGATGCAAAAATACCATTGGCTGATGTAGTGAGACTGGCACCTATGTAGTCTATGGCTTCATCTATCTGAGCCTTGGACCTGGTAGAAGTGCCTTTGCTAAGCAAGTCACCTGCAAAACTAGTGTACCCGGCCTTATCACCTTCGATGAGGGCATCATTATTTAGCGACAGCTGATATGAAACACGTGGTAATTTATGATTTTCTACTACGATTACTTTCAGTCCGTTGGCTAAATCAAATGATGAATATTGCCCTAGTTGAATATCTCTGGCTGGAGCCGGGGCTGGAGCCATTTTCCTCCAAGACTTGTCTACTCCGACCACTTTGGTGGCTACTGCATCTGTTGTTTTTTTTGCACACTGACTGAATACAAAAATGACACTTAGTGCTAAGATTAATTTCTTCATTATATTTTGAACTTTATATTTTATAATTAATATTTTTAATTGTCAATACACACAATTATTCAGTATTATGGGTTGACAGGTTTAGGTAAATAATGCAGCACTACCCTGTTATCAACGTTATAATACTTTGCCGCAGCATTTTTAATGTCTTCCTTGGTTACAGCCAGAAACCTATTCAGTTCAGTATTGATCAGATTGGCATCTCCATAGTACATTTTATAATTGGCAAGACTTTCTGCAATACCCGCTACCCGCGAATTGGAGGTGACAAAATCATTTTCTACTTGATTGCGCAATTTTTGAAATTCTTCATCTGAAATGGTTTCTGTTTTGATTCTGTCTATTTCGGCGGTGATGGATTTTTCGGCATCCAGTACATCTGTACCCATGCTGCATATACCGTAAGCTATAGCAACGCCAGGATTCTCCAGATCCAAAGGAAAATTACCAACTGCTACAGCTTTTTGCTGCTCGTCAACCAGAGCCTTCTGAAGTCTGGATGATTCACCTTGAGATAATAAGGTGCCCAGCATCGATACAGCATAATAATCGGGTGTTCCGGCTGCCGGTATCCTGTATGCCATCAATACTGCCGGTAGTTGGATGTTGTCATAAAAAGTGTCTCTTACTTCGCCACCCAGGGGAGGCTCGATAGCAGATGGGCGATACACAGGTTTTGCACTTTTGGGAATGGAGCTGAAATATTTTGTAACCAAAACTTTTGCATTTTCATAATCAATATCCCCGGCGATGGAAACGATGGCATTATTTGGCACATAAAAATCTTTATAGAAATTTTTATAATCTGATTCTACAGCTGCGTCAAGATGTGCCATCGAACCAATCACTGGCCATTTATAAGGATGTACCTTGTAAGCTCTCATCATGATTTGCTCCAAAAAAGAACCATATGGCTGATTATCTATTCTTTGGCGTCTTTCTTCTTTGACAACTTGTCTTTGCGTTTCTATGCCTACATTCTCCACCTTGGCATGCAGCATTCTTTCTGACTCCAGCCATAATCCCAATTCGAGTTGATTGGATGGCAGAATTTCGAAATAGTAGGTACGATCCATAGAGGTGTTTGCATTCAAGGTACCGCCGGCTTTTTCTATATATTTATCATATTCTCCGCGTCCGATGTTCTCAGATCCTTCAAATAGTAAATGTTCGAAAAAGTGGGCAAACCCGGTTTTGTCAGGGTTTTCATTTTTGGATCCTACGTGGTACATTACTGAAACCGCCACAATGGGTGTCGTTTTGTCCTGATGCAGAATCACCTGTAAGCCGTTGTCCAGCTTAAATTCCTGAAATTCGATTTTGTTGAGTTGTCCATTCGCAATGAAATTTAAACAAATCAACCCGATTGTAGCTAAAAATTTGTTCATTAATAATACTGTTTAAACATTTTAAAAAATTGGTCAAATATCATAAAATACAATAAATGAGGCTCAGAATTTATACCAAACCTCATTTATTATAGATAAAATTATAATACAAATCTGCCGCTACCGGTTTACAATTTCGCAATCCTGATGGTAGATGTTTTCTTACCTTTTACCAACCGGATAAAATACAATCCTGCAGAAAATTCAGACATATCTATAGTCAGACTATTTTTTTGAGAACTTATTAGATTTCCTTTTGCATCATACAAACTGATATAATCTGGTGTAGTACTTGTAACAATAGTTACTAATTGGGTCACCGGATTAGGATAAACTGATACATTTGGGTCGAGTTCAGGTTCATTTACACCAGAAACAGATACAAAATCGGTTATATACCTTGGTAATAGCTGATAGCCTGAAGTAAATGGTGATGAACTATCAAACTGGCCTAAAAGTCCGGTAACATTGAAAGTGGTTCCTGATGGTATATAGGTAAAGCAAACGCATCGATATCATTATCTATTCTAACATCAAAATTGGTAGTACCATTAGACATGACTACTGTAAAAACCACTTGTACTCGTACCTGGCCATTTAGAAGGATCTACAAACGTCATATTTTTATAGTCACCAGGCTGGATTCATCCGGTTCTGCAAAACTTGTAATCACTTTAGGAGTAACCAAAGAGTTTCCGCTGCTGGTTTTCTTTACATCTGCTAATGCTATCTGGGCAAATCCATTAAACTGGGCCACTGCACCTTTTATTTCTACTTCATCTCCTTCTTTCACTGTATAGCCAAAATTTTCAGAAGCTGAATATGCACCTATGCCATTATTATTGGCGTCAATAATTGTAAATTGCAAACCTGCCGGTCTAAGATTTACGCCATACACAATTCCCTTAACAGTACAATTGACATTAAATGAGTCTACTGCTCCGTCGGCATTGGTGGTTGTCAGAGATGATATAGTACGGACAGGATAAGAAACTGCTGCTGCTGTATCCCTTACTGTAACCGTGCCCTTCATTCCTAAGCTGGCATGAGGGTCACATTGGTAATCATATAATCCCACTTTTGTAAATCTGAAATCATAGGTCCAGGACGTAGATGAAGCTGCTCCATTGCCAAACCCTACCGGATTGGAAGGAAATGTGGCCAGAGTACCATTTACATTGTGTGTACCACCTTTATTGACCCATCTTACAGTTTTACCAACATCTATTGTGATATCCTTGGGTGTAAATACATTGGATGATACTTCTACAGTGAAATCCGGCTCTTGAGCACATTCAGGAACTGAATTGGCAGACCCGGGCGTTCCGAATACCTGTTTTCCGTTCAGCTGGAAACCGAGATCCGCTGCCGATGCTTTCCAGTTGGCACCATTATTCGGATTGGCCAATGGGCTACATATCTCTATAGACTTCCCATTTCCATCTGTTCCTTCATTACCTGTGGGCCATGGTGCTACTTTAGCATATGTCAAGGAGGTTACTACAACGTTGGCAGCATCCGATATCTCGATGATTTCGCCAGAATTGCTCAAAGTGTTGCTGGTGCTGACCGGATCAGTAGACCAGCCCAAAGCTGTTTTGTTATAAACGGTTTTAAAAGCAGTGGTGTTTTTTTACTATCAGTAAATACTTGCCGGCGCCTAACGAAGTATCAGGAAAAGTAAAAGAAACTCCTTTGGTAAACTTATAGTTGTTCATATTTACTGCAGACACACCGCTGTTGTATATTTCTATATATTCAAGTGAATCTGTACCTCCTTCCGGTGGATTGTATGATATTTCTGTGACGACTATCTGAGCATACGACATGGACGCAAAAATGCAAATAAACGTGATGAGTGTCAATAAATTTTTCATAAGAACAAATTTAATTAGTTATTAAAGCATAAAAGTAATGAATCTGTGAATAATTTAATGGCCCTTTGATAAATATATAAAAATTATATGTAAAATTTAACATTACTTTAATATTTGATTGTTAATTTTGCGGTGACTAAAATCAATTTATTTAACCGTCTGAAAACTGTAGGGCATTTCAATAAAAATGAAGACCTGCTTTTCAGGTTCAGACATAACTAAAACCAATTTTTTATGAAAACTAGAATTTTACAATTATTTTTATTCTTGTTCTTGGGGCTGACTCTTCAGGCGCAGGTGACAACATCGAGTATGTCAGGAAAAGTAACTGATGACAAAGGGGAAACCCTGATAGGAGCAACCATTCTGGCAAAACATATTCCAACAGGCTCTGAATATGGTGTTATTACGTGAAGACGGGGCGTTATAATGACAAAATAATAAGAATCCCTGAGGACCCAACAGCATAACTGTTTTCTACATAGGTTTTCAAGACTTACTGCTGAAAATAGTTTTTAGGTCTTGGAGAGAGCTTAATTTATTCCTGCCAAGCTATCTTGAATCAGCACTTCAGCTTGATGAAGTCTTATAAAAGAAAGTAAACTTACCAATACTTCAAGAACTGGCTCTGAAACGGTAGTTGACAATGCTAAAGTTAACGCCTTACCTACAGTATCAAGGTCACTTGGAGACTTTACTCGTCTAACACCACAAGCTAAAGTTGATAATAACGGAGCAATTTCTATTGCCAGCCAAAACAATCGAATGAATTCTATATCTATAGATGGAGCATTGAATAACGATGTCTTTGGTTTAGCAGCATCTGGTACAAATGGTGGTCAAACAGGTATCAGCCCAATTAGTATTGATGCCATAGAGTCTTTTAAGGTCGTTGTTTCTCCTTATGATGTATCTCAAAGTGGATTCACAGGAGGTGGAATTAATGCAATAACAAGAGCAGGAACTAACAACATTGCAGGATCAGCATATCTTTTTCACAGAAATCAAAATTTAGCTGGAAAAACACCAACTGACGTTGAAGGCGCTACTAGGACTAAACTTGCTGACTTTACAGCGTCACACGTACGGTATCAGAATTGGAGGCCAATAATAAAAGATAAAGTTTTCTTTTTCGTAAATGCTGAAATACAAAGAGAAGAACGACCAAGGACTTTTGATATTGCCACATATACAGGTGCGTCTAAACAAGCTGATATTGACGCTCTAAAAAAGTTTGTTTCTGATACTCATAAATATGATGTAGGTGAATTTGGAGATACAACCGGCCAAGTTAATAGTGATAAAGTAAGCGCAAGGATAGACTGGAACATAAATAAAACACATAAACTTACAGCTTACATAGATACACTTATGGCGAATCTTTTGAGTCCAGGTACTAGTGGATCACAAACTATTAATTTTTCTAACTCTGGTATATTTTTCCCAAGTACAACGAACTCTTCTTCAATTGAGTTAAAATCAATATTTACCTCTCAATTGTCAAATAGTTTGTTAGTTGGATATACATCAGTCAGGGACGATAGAAACCCAATTGGGGGGAAATTCCCATCAGTCTCAATCATTGATGGAACCGGTAGAATTAACTTTGGATCTGAAGCTTTTTCTACTGGAAATCAGTTAGATTCTGATATCTTTACTTTCCAAAATAAATTACAATACTATACAGGCAAGCATAGCATATTAGCTGGTATAGATGGTGAACTTGGTAGCTTTTACAATTTGTTTATAAGACAGAACTTTGGAGTTTACCAATTTGCAAGTATAGCTGACTTTTATGGTGGAAATCCCACCAGATATGATAGGTCTTATTCATTAGTTGATGATATTATTGGAGATGGATCAAAAGCAGCAGCGGAATTTAAAAGTTCAAGATTTGGTTTGTTTTTACAAGATAAATATGACTTAACTGATAAGTTTTCCATTACCGGAGGGATAAGATTAGACATGAATTTTTTCCCATCTCAGCCCTACAGTAAATGAACAGGCCATAACATATTGGAATAATGTAGCAAAGCCAGTAATTAGTCAAAATTATGATTTAAGAGGTGCAGAAGCAGGAAAAATGCCTAATGGGAAAGTTAATATTTCCTCAAGATTAGGATTCAGTTATGACGTAGTTGGTGACAATAGTCTCCATAATAAGAGGTGGTACTGGTATTTTCTTTGGTAGAATACCTATGGTATGGCCTGGTGGGGTATATAATAACAGTGGCGCATTAATCGGTGGAGTTGGAGAAAACAGACCAACTGCTGGTTGGGCAAACATCCCAACTTTTAATCCTGATATAAATAAACAATATGATGCAGGATTTTTTGGGAGAACAATTGCAATCCCAGGTGGTGAGTTGAACTTAATTTCTTCAGACTTTAAACTTCCAGATTGGATTTTGATCCTAATACAAATGGAATTCAAAACCAATACACCAATAACATTTTTAATGTCTAACTCAGATGTTAATGGAAATTCTTGAATGTTACTGCTCAAGTAGAAAACTTTCTTTGATGACTTAATTACCAGCCTTTCACACATATGGCGAATCAAAAGTACTTAATGAAGTCACAAGCTCTCAAAATTCTTCTCAATGGAGATTTATTGAAGCAGTCAACGGAAGAAACGCTCAGGAACTTTCTTATTCTGATTTTGATTTAGGACATAGGGTCATAGGATTCGCATCATATGGAAAATCTTATTTTAATAATTTGGGTAAAACAACACTTTCTTTCTTCTATACCGGTCAATCTGGAAATAGATTTTCTTATGTTTATAACAGAAGTATAGTGAATGATTGGGGAAGAACCGAATCAAATGATCTGATTTTTGTACCATGGTGCCGGAGAGTTGGTTTTGAACAATGCTGTAACTGTCGATGCCAGCCCAAATTGACAGTACTTGATCAGGTTTTAGCGAAGATCATTATATTGAACAAGATGAGTACCCAAAGAAAGAAGAGGAAAGGCTGAAAGAAATGGCGCCTTCCAAGGCCTATGATTTCAAATGATCATTCATTTGAAGAAATATTTATGAACGTGGGAGGAAAAAGAAATACACTTCAGCTGAGAGCAGATATATTTAATTTCGGCAACATGATTAGCAATAAATGGGGTGTGGGAGATAGAATTGTTAATTCAAGCCCATTAGATTATTGAAGTTACAACTTCAAAATGGAGCTACTGGTAGATTGCTAATATAAATAATGAGCTGACAAGCCTACTATACTCAATAGGACAATCTAGGTGATGGGGCATTTGTCAAATGTCCAATTAGGAGTTAGATACATTTTTAACTAATCTATCCATAACTAATTAATCATAAGTCAGGCAAGTCAAAAACTTGCCTGACTTTGTTTTTTATCAAATATATTATACCCATTGATTATGAAGTTTTTATACGTAGTAATGTTGTTTATTTCTTCATGGACTATCCATGCACAAACCGATATATCTAATATTGATGAGTTAATCAAAATAAAAATCCACCATCTCCACCTTAAAAAGTTTCAGTGGTTCACTACACAGCAATTCGACTCACTTGCTACCCTACTACATGATGATGTCCACTACATCCACTCCAATGGCTGGAAGGAATCCAAATCAGAAGTAGTGGAAAACATCAAATCTGGCAAACTAACTTATACTGATGTCAAAGTTCACGAATCTGATGTAAGGCTTGTAGACAAAACAGCTGTAGTCACAGGGAAAGGCACATTTTATGTAAGCATGGATGGCAAAGCATATGAGTTCAACCTCTTTTATACAGAAGTGTACATCATCAGAGACACAGGTATCCAACTCCTATCCAGGCACGCTTGTAAATATTGAGATCTATGAAATCATGTTTTTTCGAAACGGATTACTTTATCATGATTATTCTGTGTGAGAGGGGTTTTCTTTAGGTTCACAAAGTCATAATAAACAAGTTTTGACCGGATCACTGTACTTATTTTTTGATATCTATGACTTACGATAACTTGTTCAGTCCAAAATCCAAACTCGTCCAAAGTATCTAAAAGCGCCCTTGTACCAATCCATATTTTATCAGGAAACGTCAGCGGAAACTTATATTTACAGTTGACCTCTGCCAGAACAACACCTTTCCCCTTCAAGTCAAAATCCAAGCCCAACTTTTGCAAATAAGCTATCCTCCCAGTCTCACCGTAACGAAGATAGACCGCATTATTAATATGTTGGGCTGCATCCATTTCGCCCCAGGCCAGGCTTATTTCAAGAACAGACTTAAAATCTTTTAAAGAATCATGCATTATAATCTTTCTTAGGGCATTATTTAAGGGGCAAAAATACTTCAGCCATCATACATCTCACACTGCCACCGCCAAATTTTTCTATTTGTGTGATAGGAATAGGCAACAACTGGGTACGGATCGACAATCTGGCTTTTTGGTCCTCTCTGAGGAAATCATAGGCGGTTTGGGACATACATAAAAGTCTTTGCCTACCCTTGCCATATACTTCCAGCATATTACCTGCAAAAGCTTCCATTTGTTTAAGTGATATTTCTATAATTTCTTTGCCCGTCTGACCAAACACAGAAGTAAGTTGCTTTCGGCTGGCTTCATCTTTAATACTTTCCATGCAGATCACGACAAAATCTTCTCCCAGTGCCATCATCACATTTGTATGGTAAATCTCCAGCCCGTTTGCGTCAACAGATTTGAACACACAACTGGTTGTGCCCATTAGTACATTAAACTTATCTATCAGGGTCGCATCAGTCCTGGGACTAATACAGGCATACACTATACCATTAGGTCTGTCAAAGATCATGCTGCCGGTACCTTCAAGATACAATGGTTCGTCTTCATTTTCATAAAACTCAAATGAATATCTGTTTTTTATAATGAATTTTTCGCTGAGTTGCTCGATGATATCTTCCCGACGCTCCAGTCTGCGATTGGGTGCATACATAGGATAAGTAATCAATGTACCATTTTCATGAAAACTGATCCAGTTGTTTGGAAATATAGCATCAGGCTTTACAGGCTCAGCCGTGTCAGCCACAACAGTTACATCCACTCCATGAGACCTCAGCAAAGCAACCATGTGATCAAATTCGTCGATGGCTGCCTTTTTCAGCGATTGCATGTCATTTATTTCATCTCTGGACTGAAAAGCGTTGTTGACAGCAGTCTGCTCATTAAAACCAAAATTGGCCGGCCTTATCATCATGATGTGATTGGTGATTTGTTTCATTTGCTTTGATTTATTCCGCAAAATTTAATAAAAACAATTATTTACATATACTAATTTTCTTTTATTTACTAATCTGTAGCATAAGAGGTGTTTATAATGATGTTCAACTCATTAATTCGTTTTAAAATGTAGGGATAATATGAAAAAAAATATTTTACAATATTTGAAAAAAATATTTTTACTGTATTGAATAATGACATATCTTTGTATTGACATTGAATTTTATAACCCATTAGAGGGTTCTTTTTATTCTAACTTTTTATTTTTTTTAATTTTTTATTAATGAACATTTTTGTTGCTAAACTAAACTACAGAACTTCTTCTGAAGCTTTAGAAAATCTTTTTTCACAGTATGGCGAAGTAGTTTCCGCCAAAGTCATCATGGATAAAGAAACTGGAAGATCGAAAGGATTTGCTTTCGTAGAGATGGGAAGCGAAGACGCAGGACTTGCAGCTATTGCCGGACTCAATGAGACACAGTTTGAAGGCCAGACTATTGTATGTAAAAAGGCAGAGCCAAGGCCTCAGACTCCGCCAAGAAGAGATAACAATTTTAGACCAAGAGAGAGAAGATATTAAGATATAGCTTAGAAATTGAATCTTTTAAAGGCTTTTCGGTCACCGAAAGGCCTTTTTTATTTCTACTTTGGCATTCATCACTTCAAAAAACTACATTACATTATATATTTTTATAATTTTGCGCCTTAAATCAAATCCTATATGCATCATCTTAGTGAACAGGAAATAGTCAGAAGGGAAAATCTGCAGAAATTAATTGAGATTGGTATCGAACCCTATCCAAGTGCTACTTTCGATATCAATTGCTCATCCAGAGAAGTAAAAGAAAATTTTTTAGTGGGTGACAGCACCTATCAGGAAGTATCTATGGCCGGTCGATTGATGTCCAAACGCATTATGGGAAAAGCCTCGTTTGCAGAGCTGCAAGATTCATCAGGTAGAATTCAGATTTATATCAACCGAGATGAGATATGCCAGGGAGAAGATAAGACGCTATACAATGATGCTTTTAAAAAATGGTTTGATTTAGGTGATTTTATTGGCATCAAAGGGTATGCTTTTTATACTCAGGTGGGCGAATGCTCTATCCATGTCACACAGATAGTCATGCTTTCGAAGTCATTAAAACCATTGCCGGTGGTAAAAAAAGATGATGATGGCAATGTATTTGATGCATTTACAGACCCTGAACAAAGATACCGACAGAGGTATGTGGATTTGGTTGTCAATGAAGGCGTAAGGGAAGTTTTTATAAAAAGGACTAAAATGTACAACTCTATGAGAGAATACCTCAATGTCAGAGGTTATCTCGAAGTAGAAACACCAGTATTGCAGCCATTGTATGGTGGGGCTGCTGCCAGGCCGTTTACTACACACCACAATACACTTGACATGAAGCTTTACCTGAGGATAGCTAATGAGTTGTATCTCAAAAGATTGATAGTAGGCGGATTTGATGGCGTGTATGAATTTTCAAAAGATTTCAGAAATGAAGGAATGAGCCGTTTTCATAATCCAGAATTCACACAGATAGAACTTTACGTAGCCTACAAGGACTATGAATGGATGATGAATTTGGTGGAGGAAATGGTAGAAAAAGTAGCAATAGATCTTCATGGTACTACTCAGGTGGCTGTTGGGGACAATATTATCGACTTCAAACGCCCATGGCAACGATTTACCATGTATGAGGCAATCCAACATTTTACCGGAATAGATATCAGCGAAATGGACGAAGAGCAGTTGAGGGTTACTGCAAGATCGCTCCATGTGCCAGTAGACAATACAATGGGAAAAGGTAAATTGATCGATGAGATATTTGGAGAAAAATGTGAAGGTAATCTGATACAGCCCACATTCATCACAGATTATCCAGTAGAGATGTCTCCTTTGGCAAAAAAACATAAAACCAAACCGGGTTTGGTAGAGCGGTTTGAAGCGATTTGCAATAAAAGAAATATGTAATGCTTTTTCCGAGCTCAATGACCCAATAGACCAAAGAGAAAGATTCGAAGGACAACTGGAATTAGGTAAACGTGGTGATGAAGAAGCCATGATGCTCGACGAAGATTTTTTGCGCTCCCTCGAATATGGAATGCCACCAACAGCAGGTCTCGGCATTGGGATGGATAGGTTGGCGATGATTATGACCAATTCCAGTTCTATCCAGGATGTGTTGTTTTTTCCTCAGATGAAACCGGAGAAGAAGCAATAGTTTTTTTTGTAGCAGGTATTTGACTGAAAAAAAGCGAGTGAGGCCTAAAGCAAGCTTGCATTAACTTACTTCAAATTCGACAGAATTGAAAATATTACTTTATTTACTGGCAGCCATACGTGCTATACTTGTTTTCGGGGGCATGGCCGTCTACATGCTGGTTTATGGGTTTTCCTGTATATTTGTTCCACACAGTAAATCACGAGCACTCAATCTCAGGAAGCATTATTTGAAATTTTACTGTATACCCATTTTAAATATAAAAATAGACAAAGTAGGTGATGTCTTAGATACGCCGGCATTGTATGTATGCAATCACAGATCCTTTGCCGATCCTATTGTGCTTTGCAGATATTTGAAAGCATTTGTTATTGCCAAAGCTGAGGTCATGCATTACCCCATTATCAATAAAGGCGCTGAGTTAACAGGCGTCATTTGGGTAAACAGACAGGATCAACACTCACGCACCCACACTCGATCTAAAATGGTGCAAACGATACAGGAAGGATTCAATATTCTGGTATACCCGGAAGGGACAGTTGGAAAAGAGAAGCACACCCTACCCTTCAAAAAAGGTACATTCATGGAGGCTGCAGCCAACGAAATCACCGTAGTGCCTGTAGCAATAGAATTTAAATCCCCAAAAGATATGTGGGTTTTAGAAAAATTTTTGCCACAGTACTTTTATCAGTTTTCAAAATGGAAAACAGAAGTCAAACTTACATTTGGCACACCGATTACTCATAAAAGTGGTGAATCATTACACCATCAAGCGTATGAGTGGATCAATGGAGAGGTGGCGTCGATGCAAAAAGACTGGAGCCAGGCTTTCCCTTAACAGCCTTTACTTGACCTCTTCCACTTTGTATACCAGATAATCAGTATCCCCCTGCCATGGAAAGGCATTGATCAGCTGTTTATAATGTAATCTTACATTTTTACCTTCCAGATTTTGCATCGAAGAATAGATGTTTTCATTCTCTACTGAAAACTCAAATGAACTTTCTTTATTCATGATGGTGACTCCTGCAAGTTGCAACTGACCTTCGTATGTTTTAAAAAGTTTACCTTTTTTAGATATTTTATACAAAATACCTGTTCTGGTACCTTCACTGATGGTATATGTTCTGTAAAAATAAAAAGCTGCAGAAAAAGCAAAAAATGCAATCAGGAGGACCCAAAATAGTCTTTTCAAAAAAGAAGCGGCTTTTTGTTTTGTTTGTTCTAAGGACATGATTTCTAAATTATTTTAAATAAAATCCAAAAGTCTCATTTCAGACCAAAAAGAAAACGCAAAGTTATAAAAAATAGTTTCATAAAACCTCATTCAGCAATAAATCTGATGGATAGAGAATTGACACAGTGTCTTGTATTTTTTGCAGTCAGACGCTCACCATTAAAAACATGACCGAGGTGACCACCACATTTCTGACAAATTATTTCCACCCTTCTTCCATCTTTATCCGGCACTCTTTTTACAGCTCCCTGGATTTCGTCATCAAATGCCGGCCATCCACAGCCAGCGTCAAATTTTGAAGAAGAATGATATAGAGGTGCATTACATTGACAACAGACAAAAGTACCATTCTGATAAAAGTTGTCGTATTCGCCTGTAAATGGTCTTTCTGTACCCTTTTGTAGAATAACAAAAGCTTCCTGAGGTGTAAGTTCATTATATT
This sequence comes from Saprospiraceae bacterium, assembly GCA_016714765.1. Lineage (GTDB taxonomy): Bacteria > Bacteroidota > Bacteroidia > Chitinophagales > Saprospiraceae > OLB9. The sequence goes on from JADKCF010000013.1 coordinate 35,353, forward strand.
TTGCTGACATATTATGCTACTTTAGAAGATGATTGAATTTTTGCTTAAGTTTTGATATTTTGGGTGGAATGACAATGCTGCAATAAGTTTGCTCAGGATTATGACTGTAATAATCCTGGTGGTAATCTTCTGCCCGATAAAAAGCTACGGCAGGTGTAATCTCTGTAACTATAGGGTCCTCCCAGTATTGAGTAGCGATCCTATTTTTAGAGATCAAAGCTGTTTCACTTTGCATCTGATTTGTATAGAATATAGCAGATCTATATTGAGTCCCCCTGTCTGCCCCCTGTCTGTTGAGGGTAGTAGGGTCGTGAGTTGTCCAAAAAACATCCAATAAGGTTGAGAAATCGATAATATCAGGATCAAATTCTACCATGATCACTTCAGCGTGACCTGTGCTTCCTGTACATACTTCCCTGTAACTAGGATTTTTTATCTGACCTCCCATATATCCGGATTCCACTGATATAACACCTTTCAACCTATCAAAAACTGCTTCCACACACCAAAAGCACCCGGCTCCCAAATATACTATTTCTGTCATGAATATTACTTAATATTAAAAATAATTATAACCAATCAGGCAGGCTTTTGTTTTAAAAAGTACCGGAATACTATTCATCAGAAGTACCCCGAAATGGATATTCAAGCCATTTGGTTTTAGTATAATTGTAGGATACAATTTAGGTAAAGAAATTTAATGACAATAAATTATATATTACATTATTTTTTAATACCTTTGTGTAGTATTCTTTCTATCATAAGTCGATTGACATGTATATTGTATTTTGAACAAATTTAAAATATTCTTAAATTCAGAAAAATGAGGAATCTGGTAGTTATTAAGTTTTTGTTATTATTTTTTATTGTATTAAATACCGCATGCAGTACCAAGAAGCCCGGGAAAGTAATAGCTTCAGAAGTTAAGAAAAGTTCAAAGGTAAATAGTACGAATCCGAAGTCAGGAGAAACCAAAAAGTCAGGAGAAGCTTAAACGGCAGGTGAAAAACCTGAAGAAGCAATTGACGCAACGATACCAACTGAAATCAGTTTTGCTTTTGATTTTGAAAAAAGTGTCTTGCTATCAGATGTATTAGAAACTGCAAAACTACAGAATAAACCTGTCTTCCTTGATCTCAATGCAAAGTGGTGCACCGCTTGCAAACTAATGCAGAGGGATGTATATAACAATGATGAGACAGCCAGCTTTTTCAACTCCAATTTTGTCAATTATATGGTTGATGTAGAGTCTGGTGAAGGCCCTGACTTGAAACTGATTTATGATATCAACATCTTGCCTACTTTATTATGGCTGGATAGTAAGGGAAGAGTGCTTTTAAAGAAAGAAGGTGCATGTTACAACAGTGAATTAATGAAACAAGCACAAAATGCCCTTAAAAATGCAATAAAATGATGCTAATTAATTCAATTATTACGCTTCAGGCATAAATATTACCTGGAAATTTTGTAAAATTAGTGGTGTTGTTATTTATAAACTATAAGCAATGATGATATTTGCACAATAAACTACTGAAAAAAAATATTTTTATTACATAAAAAAGTGACCCCTTGCTTGATGAACAGTCTTAAAATGCGAATATAGGTTCAACAAGACACAATTTTTGACACGAATCATTTTAAAAAGCAGTTGTTTTCTTTCTAATTAAATGCTGCTTTTAATTCTACAATTTAAATGGAATTTTAAATCTTGAATTTATGATTTTTATCATATATAAAAAGTTTGAAAATAATTCATTAGTTCGACTTTTTTGATTACTTTTGTGGCCTATTAAATAAGGTATATTTTTTTTAAATTTAACAATCAAATTTTTTTCACATTATGAGAACCATCAATTATTTATTTTCCGGACTTTTAACATTTTTGGCCTTGGGGCTGTCGGCTCAACCAGAACCAGGTATGCCTTCTGTACCAGGCAAGTGTTATGCAAAATGTCTTATTCAGGACCAGTATGAAACAGTAACTGAACAGTTTGTATCTAAAAATGCAAGCAGCAGATCTGAAATCATTGGTGCAAAATTCGAAACTGTTACTGATAAACTTTTAAAGAAAGAAGCTGCAGCGAGTCTTTCTATTTCAGGAGCAAGATTTGAAAAAGTAACTCAGCAAGTTCTGGCTAAAGACGGAAGTTCAAATTTATCAGTTGTACCTGCCAAATTCAGCACTTCTACACGTCAACTTCTTGCAAAAGAAGGAAGTACTACTCTTTCTGTAGTTCCTGCTAAGGTAGAAACTGTAACTGAACAAGTGTTAGTAAGAGATGCTTACAAAGAAATCAAAGTTGTACCTGCAAGATTCGAAACAGTAACAGAAGATGTTATGTTGGAATCAGCATACGAAACTGTATCTATCATCCCTGCAAAATATGAAACAGTAACTGAGCAGATTTTAGTGAAGGATGCATACAATACCCTTTCAATCATTCCTGCTAAATATGAGACAGTAACTGAACAAGTTTTAGTAAAAGATGCTTATACTACCCTTTCTACAGTACCTGCTACATATGAGACAGTAACTGAAGAGGTGAAGATCGCAGATGCTTACACTGTAATCGAGAAAATGCCAATGCAGTACGAAACCACAACTGAAAGAATCGAAACATCACCAGCAACTACAAGATGGGAAAAGAAAAGAGCAGATAAAAACTGTCTTTCAGCTAATCCAGACGACTGTTTAGTATGGTGTGTGGTAGAAATACCTGCTTCTTATACCACTATCACAAAAAGGGTAGCTAAAGGATGTGCTGCCGGTTATGTATCAAATGGTGATGACTGTACTAAAACTGTAGAAGTTCCTGCTCAATATGCAAAAAGAACAATCGAAAGATTAAAAACACCTGCTTCTACTACAAGTGTAACTATACCTGCTAAATATGAGACTAGATCTTACCAGAAATTAGTAGCACCTGCTTCTACTACAAGTGTAACTGTACCTGCTAAATATGAGACTAGATCTTATCAGAAATTAGTAGCACCTGCTTCTACTTCTACAGTGACAATACCTGCTAAAATGGGTAAAAGAAGCTTCCAGAAAATGGTTGCTCCTGCTACAACTGAAGTAGTAGAAATACCTGCAAAATATGAGACTAGATCTTATAAGAAATACAACAATGCTACCGCAGTATCTACTGACGTAGCTCCTCAATATGTAACTGCTAAGTATGAAAAACTAGATGCTGAAGCATCTACTACTTCAACTGAAACTGCAGCACAGTATACAACTAGAACATATGAGAAATTGGTTGCAGATGCGACTAGCTCTAATGTTGCAGCGGTTGGTGGTAATACATTTGAAACAATTACCTACAAAAAATTAGTAGAGCCTGCAACTATCAGAAGAATTGATGTTCCTGCAGAATATACTACTATCACTAAGAGAAAATTGATCAAAGCTGGTGGATTTTCTGAGTGGAGAGAAATTGTTTGTGACGCTGACGTTACTACTGATTTAGTAAGAAGAGTACAGAAAGCGCTTATGGACAGAGGATATGACATAGGACCTGCCGGAACTGACAACGTAATGGGAACAGCAACAAAGAATGCTCTTATAAAGTATCAGAAAGAAAAAGGTCTTCCAATAGGATCGTTAGACTTCGAAACTTTAAAATCTCTTGGTGTTAAATAATTAACAATCCAAAAAGATTACTAAAAAAAGGGGTGTATGTTTTCATACACCCTTTTTTTATTGCCTTGATTAAGAAATTGATTCAATGCAAGAAAAAGGTTTACCAGCATCAGACGCCATTCAATCACCATCTAAAAAATGCTATTTGATAACATTTGAAAGGCAATTTTCTAAAACAATTCGATGCAATAATTTGTATCTAGTATATTTATTTCAAATGATGACGGAGAAAGAAAATCCTATAAGTAAAGATAATATAACAGAAACACCTCATTTACTGCCATACGCTCACCATGTAGGGAGTGCCATTATCAGACCATTGGATAAAGGCAAAACCAAAGGGGTAGCCATGAAAGCTATGTACCAACAGACAGAGGGACAATTGATGCAAATCAAAGAGCAGGTTGAAACGCTGATCAGGCAGGCACAGGCCATCCACGACCGAATTTCTATATCAGAAAAAATCTATAAAGCAGACTGCGGTTTTAAACCGGTACCTGGATACACTTATTTTCTATACCTCAAACAACAAGATAATTCATGGGTAATTTCCATGATTGCTCCTACTGAGTGGGGTAAAAAAAGTCCTTATACTTATCTTTCCACTGTGGAACTTCTTGCTGACAATACATGGAAAGTGTTGGAAAAGTCAGCTGATTTTGAGTAGACACACATTGTAAGAATTTACTTGCATTTTTATAAATAATACATCTCTTATGATAGGTTGGAAATTCAGCAATTTTATTCCTTCTGATGACAATGATCCTTTCGAGAGGTTATTTAAAATATTTAAGGACTTACTGGTGCATACTTCAGGCGATGTGTCAGAGGCATTATCATGGCTTACAGAGCTGGACAAACATTACAAGCTTACAGATAAGAATTATGGTATCGCAGATTTCATCAAGGATCTGACGGAAAAGGGATACATAGACCAGCAAAGTAATGGAGCGAAAGCCGGAGGATATAACCCCACTTCTAAAATGGAAATTGCCTTAAGAAGGCAAGCGCTTGATGATATTTTCGATCAGCTCAAAAAATCAAAACAAGGCAATCATACCACCAAAATCACTGGACAAGGAGATGAATTCACTTCAGAGTTGCGACCTTATGAATTTGGTGACAGGCTGGATTCTATTGCCATGTCAGAGACTCTTAAAAATGCTCAAATCAATCATGGTCTGGAAGATTTCAGGCTGACAGAAAAAGATTTGCAAATTCATGAGACGTACTATAAAAGTCAAACGAGTACTGTCCTAATGATAGATATTTCTCATTCCATGATACTATATGGTGAAGACCGAATTACTCCCGCTAAAAAAGTAGCCATGGCATTGTCTGAACTGATCATAACCAGGTATCCCAAAGACACATTGGATATCATAGTTTTTGGGGACGACGCATGGAGTATAGAAGTCAAAGATTTACCTTATTTACAGGTCGGGCCTTATCATACCAACACAGTAGCAGGACTGGAATTAGCTATGGACATCTTACGTAAACGAAAGAACCCCAATAAACAGATTATGATGATCACCGATGGTAAACCTACCTGTATTAAAAAAGGGAATCAGTATTACAAAAATAGTTTTGGGCTAGACAGGAAAATACTTAACAGAACTCTTGCATTGGCAGCCAGCTGCAGGAAAATCAACATACCTGTTACCACTTTTATGATTGCCAGAGATCCTTACCTGGTCAATTTTGTCGATCAGTTTACAAAAGCTAACAATGGAAAAGCTTTCTACTCCTCGCTGGAAGGCTTAGGGGAGTTCATATTTTTAGACTACAATAAAAATAAAAAGAAGAGAAAAAACTAAGTATATTCCTTAGAGGCTGTTTTTATTTTTCGCTGCTCATTACCATCATCATATCTTCTACTTTATGAACCAATTGCGTGAAATGAGGATCTCTTTTAGTTTCTCGGTTTCTGTGCAACGGTAGATCTACATGGATGTGTTCGACAATTCTGGATGGGGCATACTTCATAATGTATATGTCATCACCTAGATACACGGCTTCAGATATATCATGCGTTACAAAAACCACAGTAGAGTGGAATTTTTCCCATAACTGCAGTAAAAGGTCTTGCATCTGTATTCTTGTTTTAATATCAAGCGCCCCAAACGGCTCGTCCATCAGCAGTATTTCAGGATTAGCCAAAATGCTTCTGGCAATGGCAACCCGTTGTAATTGCCCACCGGACAAAGTAGGATACATAGCGTATTTACTTTCATGCCCCTCCAAACCCACCAGCTTTATCAATTCCATGGCACGTTCGTCCCTTTCTTTTTTGGGTACTCCCTGATATCTGAGTGACAAGCCTACATTATCTAATACGGTCATCCATGGTAGTGAGGAGTATTGCTGGAAAACCATACTGACATGAGTATTTTCGTCTACGGCTTTGCCTTTAATGAAAACTTGACCCTGGGTAGGTTTTTGCAAAGCTGAAATGTACCGCAATAACGTGGATTTTCCACATCCTGACATACCTAACAGGATAACAAACTGGCCTTGTCCAGGTTTATCCTCGACTATAAAGTCCAGGTCCTTTATAATCCAGTTTTTACCTCCATCATATGATTGGCTGATATTGCGCAGTTCAATAATATTGTCAAGACTAGCTTTGTCTTCAAAAATATACTCACTCATGATTTGGATGCAAATTTTAGATACAGATTACGTAGTTGGTATAATAAAATGAGTGCAAATACTACATGGATTGTCCATAATGCATCGCCAAAAAGGTATGTCAGCGGTTTTACATCCCCCAAAACTGAGGTCCATTCATTGACAGTAAATAGTATATAAATGCCAATAAAAAGCCAGGTGAGTAATATAATCACAAAGTCCCATACAGCATCTAGCAAAGACACTTGCTTCAGGGAATTTTTAGCATCATAGGTTTCTTGTATCTGGTATTTATAAGGGAAAAATTTCCGATCCAGGTAAGCAAATACTTTATCCTGAAACATGCCAATAACCATAATTAATATAAGGCAGGCTACGGTCTTGTCTACCCTGCCCAATCGTTGTCCTGTGCGATAAATCAATGATCCTATCCCCCCCTGGTCTGCCGATGTTTCGGCAACAATGATGTAGGTCCAGGATATAGCTGTCAGTATTCTGATATCATCGGATAACTTAGAAATGACAGCCGGCATATATACAGTACGAATGGTTTGCCAATAATTAGCCCCCAATGTATGTACAGTTTTCAGATAGACGTCATCTACTTCATCAATACGTTGTATTACTATTGGCAACAAGTATATAAAGATACCGAAGGCAAGAAAATTTATTTTTTGTTCTGAGTAGATACCAAACCATATGATAAACAATCCAGTGAGGGCTGTCAACGGCAAAAACCTGACGGCATCTACCATTTTCTGAAAAGCTCCTCTCAGCATAGGTACTAAACCAATGGCAAAGCCCACAGGTAATGCATACCCTATGGCTTTGATGTATCCGCCTAAGTTTAAACCGATGGATTTGCAAACATTCATGAACAGTTCATTTTCAACATATAATTCACGAAATGCAGATAATACACGTAATGGGTGGGGAAATATAGCTTTAGGAATGATAGGTTTTTCTCCACCTGTAAATATGGCCCATATAATGATTAAAAAAATGAAGCCTGATACACCAAGAATGATTTTTTGGCCTTTTGTAAGCTCGCCTCTTAATTTAAAAAGCCAAGATGAAGTCATATAATAAAAATTAATTAGACTTTACAAAAGTAAGGTAATTTCATGATACTTTAATTCTATTAGCAAAAAAAACAAAAGCGGGATAAACATTTTCTTGTTTACCCCGCTTTTCATTATTTAGCAACTTAACGATTATCCACCTATCAGCTGGAACTCCGTACGTCTGTTTTTTGCTTTACAGTCTTCACTGCTATTGGACTCGCATCCTGAAACAGGCTTGTCTGGTCCATTACCAAGGATGATAAACCTGTTACTGTCCATACCATATTGTGTTCTAAGATAGTCAGCCACTGATTTTGCTCTTTTTTCAGAAAGGGCTTTATTTGTAGCTTTACTGCCTACATTATCAGTATTACCTTCAATTCTGATTTTTGTGTTTGCAAAAGTTTTGGCCACATCTTTAAACTGCAGATCTATGATGGTTTTTGAATTCTCATCCAATGCAAACTTGCCTGAAGGGAAATTGATACTTATTGGCTTGGAGGCTATAGCAGGTGCAGAAATCTCAGCCTTGGTTGCAGGTGTAAATACTTTGGATTTTTCTCCTTCAAAAGCCGCTCCGGTTAGATTGGCCTGAGCCGCTGTTATGGCACCTGTATAAATGGCTGATCTCCATGAAGGAGCCGTTTTAGGGGAATCCCCTGTTTCTACAAACTTTTTAGACATCTTCTCATACAAATCTTGTCCTTTCTGTCCCTTATAAGCTGAATTTAGCCCAAAGAAGTTGACATTATCTCCCTGACCAGTCCAGTAAACAGTACTCATCATACCTAAACCATCTTCAGTAGTGAGGCCATTAATTTCACCAAGATATTTAGCTGCTTTTTCATGATTGGCTCTGCTTGAATTCAGTTCCGCAACTCCTTTCATCCATCCTTCATAAAATCCATGGATCATATTTCTTTTTTCATCTATGGTTTTTTGACTTGCAAACATGATGTCAGCGATAATATGCGATTGCTGGATGGTCGTCAATAGGACTTTTGAACCAGGTACGTCTTGAGTAGCTTTGATATCATCCGGACTCCACACTACTGCTGCATCTATATCCTGACTTCTGAATAACTCTGCTGCTTTTAGGTTATCTGAAGTCTTCACTACAGTAACATCGCTATATTTAAGTCCTGCAGCTTCAAGCGTGCTGTTAAGCAATGTTTGCGCAGGAGAAGGAACAGCCACAGCAATTCTCTTTCCTTTCAGGTCATTAGCTGAGTTGATCCCCCTTTTAACAATCACAGCATCTCCACCTCTGGACCAGTCCACCTGCATGAAGGCTTTGGGCTGAAATGAATTAATATCATCCGGCGCTGTATAAAGTGGAAAAGCATCAGCTGTTTGAACAAGGACATCATATTCACCAGCCATCCAAGCATTCATTGCATTGAGCAAGTCATTTTCCACTTTAAACTCTACTTTAAATCCATAGTCTTTAAAATACCTTGATTGTTCATTGGCATTCGGGCCTTCATTAAAATAAAGACCCGGAGCATAACCACCCCATGTCACCAACTGTACTCTTAATGTATTAGGATCTCTTTTACCAGAAGTAGTTGAACCTCCTGAACCCGGAGATGAAGATGTACTACTGCCATTTTGGGATGCCGCTTGCTCTGCTTTCTTTTTTACATCTTGCCCGAATTTGGTTGAGTCCAGCAAATATCTTCCTCCAAAAAATATTGCTGCCAGTATAAGAAGAGTTATGACCAGCTTTGAAAAACCTGTTAGTCTTGTTGCCATTTTAAGTTGTGTTTTAAAAATTATTCAAATAAATTATCGTATTGATTTGTTCTTCCCACTTTTTCAGGGTGTTTGATGGGGGCGTTCAGATCCAATACTTCATTTTCATCATTAGACTTCAATATCAATGTTTCTTTTTCTCCACCCAGCAAAAGCGACACACTTTCGTTTTCCCATTTTTCCAGCATTTTCAATCCTTCTTCCTCAAAAACCCCGTTCTGTAAATCTATGGATTGCATAAAACCTTTAGATACCTCCATAAAGCGCTCCATCTCCCCTACTTTCTGACTGACGTCATCTGCTATGGATTCGAGTGCGGCATCAAACATGGCTTTTTTGTCAGGATCTCCTTTGATAACTGACATAGCTGATTTCATTGCTGAATTACTTGCCATTATTGCTTTACGTTCCTGCTCTTTGACCATTACCTGATCCTGTACATCTTCCACAAGTATCTCTGAATTTTCGTACATCTTGGCCAGCACGCGGTAGAGCACTTCCATTTTTTTATACAGGTCTTCGAGCTTGATATTGGATTCCTGAAGTCTGCCAGCTTTTCGGCTTTTGAGTAGCATATGAGCTTGCTTATTGGCCTGAGCAGCTTCGCTGGCCATACTGAGATTAGTATCTATTTCTTTTTTGTTATTGATAATAATCTCTTTCAGTTTGTGCATCTGGCCCCTCAACTGAGCAATCTGCCGATTCATTTTAGTAAGGTTGGATTTGAGGTCTTCTACATATGACTTCAGTATGCCTATTGGGTCTATCTGTACAAATAGCCCGGTCAACCATCGCATTGCGCTCTTATACATATAACTCACTAAAGTCCTGGTTTTGCTATCCAAAGCCATGAACACAATTGTGCCCAAAACCATCAGTGAAATAAATGCCCCCATAGTAGTACTTGCAAATGCTACAATGGCTGCAAGACTGGTAATGGTAAAATAACCCACACCAAAAATCAAAGCTGCAAGAAAAAGTGCACCTGTGACCCCTTCAGGTCTGGACCAAAATGATTTTGTCTTTTGTTCAGTCATTTATACTTTATATTACAAATCCCAAATATACCCATTTTGCTGAATTCAAACTGCTATCAATCGGAACTTTTAATTTTTTCGATATGATAATATCAGATATTTTTCTTAATTTTTTCAATATCCTCATAAATCTGATTATACACCAAATTGTATGACGACACAAATTGCTGGTTGGTAACATCGATTTTCACGATTGCACCATCGATTTCTTTTTTAACCTCACCCAACTGAGCTTTTGAAGCTTCTATTTCTTTTGAAAGCTTCTCTATCATTTGCTGTTTATCCTGTATTGATTTTTCTATTGCAGCTAATTGGTCTGCTCTGCCTTGTATTTGTTTGGCTTTCTGGTTTTGAAGAGCATCTTTAAATTTTTTATCTTCACTTGTCAACACGTCAATATAATGGCTGGCACTTTGGATAAGTTTTTCTTTTGTAAGTCCCATTGTTTTCGCCATTTCGAAAGCAGATTTATACCTCATACCTTCATCAGGAATGACATTGGCAATTGAACTCAAGGAGTTTTTGTATTCCAGATAATCAAAGCCCTCGATGTTGTTGGCTTCTATGGACTTAAGCAGCAACTCTGTAAACTTTGGATCAGGCATACCATCAGATGTGGCCAATCCTCCTGCAGGTGCTGAGACCGGCTTGTGTTCCGGTTTTGCGACCTGACTACCTATGGTTTCAGCATTTTCGGCTGCTTTCGGATTACCAGGCTCCTGAACCACAAACAACGATTTTATTTTATTAAACATTCCACTTGTTTCTATCATAACATCAATGATTAAAAGATTAAACCAGTTCCCAACGAATAATTTTTATCGATAAACCACTCTATAAATCAGATAAAACTACCATTGTGCTAATATTTAAATATTATATGAATAAAGTTACTATTAGTTGTCATGTGCCCTTGTCATTACATTTTTATCAATGATGATAGGTTCCTCTTTGATAACAAGAATGTCATCATTGGAAATGGTTGGTTGTCCGGCATTGACCCACGCTGTATAAATGCATGAACCTATAGCGTGGATGGAAGACCTCATTTGTTCTTCTACCATCGAACCAAGTGCATTGGTATATGCATCAGCATATTCAGGGCATTGTATTCTTATAGTCTGACCCAGCCTTTCGTCGTAGCAAAATTGCATGTCAGAATCGAATGTTTTACTCAGCCTTTTTCAACCATCAACACACTATCCAGATGACCGTGGGCTTTAATGATGATATTCCAGAAAAAATCTCTGGGATTCTCTATGTAATCTGCCTTACCAACAAAAAAATCATATTCTCTTTCTGCAAACAACTCGGGAATTCTGGATTCCCAAAATGCATGAATACCTACCTGATCTGTCAATTGTCCATTATAGTTGGAAGTGGTGTGCAAAGGTACGTGGGCATCGCTGATGTAATGTCCAAATTCTGCAGAAATACGAAGTATAGAAGACTTATCTTTTGCTTCAAATGCTTTGGTAAGTTTTGAGAGAGTTGCCTCTAAGTGATAAGGCACAATACCGTGTTCAGAAAAATGATCTTCAATAAGGACATCAATGCTGTTTTTTTGAAAATAGGAAGTGCCGAAAAGCTCATCCAGATCATAACCTGAAAGCTTCCACTGATCTTCGTAGTACATAGGTTTGATGACTTTTTTCCAATATTTCACAAAAGTTGGATAGTCTAATTTAAGTTTGACACCACCAAAATGAGATGTCGTGAGATAAATAGAATCCTTTGTGATTTCTTTTTTGAAATATAAGGAGTCTAAGCCTGTAACAAACTTGATCTCACAATGCTTAATAATGGCTTCCTCAAAATCCCTTGGAACATTAGGGAAAGGAATCTTATCCCACTTATCTATGTCGATATAATGCCTTACACCTTCATGTCTTGTCGCATACCTGCGTTTGTCAGGATCTATGGCATGCTCAGTCATGTACTCTATGTTTTTCTTATAAAAGCCCATCATTTCAGTAGGCAGTGTAAAAACAGCCATCCTATTGATGAGTCTATGACCAAAAAAACCCCAGGCTTCCGGTTTTGGTACTGAAGTCATACCAATAGCCAAAAGAACTGCTAAACTAAGAATTATGAAATTTTTCAAACGAACACGCTAATATTAGATAAACAAAGGTGCAAGATATTAAAAATTTGAAAATTTATGCAATAATTTCAAGATTTTGATCAATTCTTATCTACCACCGGAGTGGTTTTAAAAAACTCCTGATATCCTCTGAAGATATTACCAAAAACCCTATTTTGCACTACATAAAAATCTGTATCGTTAACAAGTACAAACATCCGGTTTTGAGATCGTATTTCTTCTGGTGATCTGGCATTGCCAGTTTTTTCGACAAAGTCATCATAAGCAAAAAACTTACATTTTTTGAGAATTCCATTCTTTGATTTAAGTTCCAGTACACAGTTTGGGATCATAGATGTAATCGTATCTTTTTGCGGAAGGTTATTAAAAATAGCTTCAGCACCCAGGGCTTCAAATTGACTTACATATGAATTTAAAAGTTTACCTGAAGGCGGTATGGCTGGCACTATATTTTGTGCTGATGTTGGAGAAATATTCATTTCATTATCTGTCTTAAGGATGACAAAAGAAGATGTCAGATCTTTGGGATATTCTACTTTTATACTTTCTATATTTTCAGCCTTGTCTTTAAAAATAAACTTATCTCTGAAATTTATTTCGGGTTGCTCAAACCGGGATCTCAATCCCCCTGCCAAACCCGGTAAATGCATAGCATATGGCTGCTGAGCACCGCCCATTATCATAAAAGTACCATCGCTATCCTGAGTATCTGCCCCAATAAAAAATATTTTGAATGGTGCTGAGTCATCATGATATAAATCTACCTGAATACCATTGTTTTCTATGCTTTTTTTGATGGTAGCAGAAGCCGCTGCCGGTGGAATGTAAAGCATTTTTGCTTTTGTGAGGACTTTTTCTATATTGATAAATACAGCAGGATCTACATTATATTTTCCGTTTAGCTTCCAGTTTTGTCCATTTCTCGTAAAAACAAGTGGCTGCAGTTTAACATGTTTGATGACTATTTTATTGATTTCGTCCATAGACTCAACTGTAAAATCCCTGTCTGGCGAGATAATGCCCTTTGCACTTTTTTGCTGACCTCGATACAGATAAATTGCCAATACTGATAAGAGTACAAGTATAATAGTGAAAATCCCTAATTTTTTCATAAAGCTGTTTTAAAATGCTGAAGGGTTAATGGGCATATTTCCTTCGTCTCAGATACTGGTAAATAATCCCGAACAAAATCAAAAGTACAACAGGTAGGCCAACATTTATAAATTGCCATTTACTTTTCTCCTCTTTTGTCTTCACTGCGTCTAATAATCTGAGTTTTATCTCTTTGGATCGTGATTCAAGTATGTTGTTTTCATCCAGCATATACTCAACAGTATTGAGTATAAAATCTTTATTTCCCTTGTAAAATCTCCTTTCCCATTTATTGTACCCTATATCCTCAGTTTCTCCATTGGTGGCATTGACCAGGTTTTTTGCAAAATCCGAATCCGAAATTATTACTTGCTTAGTAGTTTTACTCAATGGTACAAAGCTTACACCTAGATTTTTGAGTGTTTGCTGAAATTCCGGAGTAAGCCTGTTTTTAAAGAAAGACTCAAACTGCCCTTCCAAAAGTACAGCTACCGGTTTAAGACCATCTTTAAAATTTTTTGGATCCGGCGCAACCTTCAGCATTTCAAAAGATAAACGCATAGGAGAAAGCTGGATACGTGAATACCTGGAACTGTGCAACAAGATTGTTTTTTTTATATTACCTTCGGTTTTGACAGTGTCAATACTGCTTGGAAAAAATAAATTGACCCTGTCGATATTTTTGACAATAGGATGTTCTGTGTCACTCCCCACAGCGAGGTGATACATCCATGGGAATAGCTTAGTTTGTGGTTTATCTCCAGCCATGCCTACTACCTGAGGTATCTGACTGCATTCTAAATCAAGAATCAGGTCTGGCAATATTCTGGCACCGTATTTAAAAAAAAGGTCATCCAACCCAGTTTCTGTACCCGTAGGAACATAAAACTTATATTTATTGATACTATCCAGTGAAATGTCAAATTTATCAATCAACCAAATGATTTTGCCTCCCGCCATCAGGTATTGGTCCAGCTTAAACTGATTCTGCAGAGAAAAAGCAGTCTTAGGGCCTGCTACTATGACTAGGTCGATCGTGCTGTCTAGCTTCATCAATGTGTCGAGCCCCATCCTCCCTACCCTATGAAAGCGTCGGATTTCACTTTCAAGTCTGAATGTATGCTGTGCATCCCATTCGTTATTACCTTGGGTAAAGATAATATTTTTTGGTCTTTGTGACTGTATTTTCTGAAATGCATTAGCAAACTTATATTCAAGCAGTGCGACTGACTTATTCAAAATGATATCTTCATCATCTCCCGGCTTCTGTTCTTCCAGCAAGTTGACAATATACTTCTTTTTTCCGTAATTTATGATGGCAAAAGGGAAGACTGCTTTTTGAACCAATTGAGTACCATCAGAATAACTAAGCGATATGGGTACGATATTTTGTTCTTGTAATAGTTTTCTTTTCTGCTCCATTTCTGAAGTGCTGCCTTCTGAAGGGTCTTCAAATTCATACACTATATTGGGATTGACATCCCTCAATTTACTTAATATGTCTCTGACAGAGGATTGCAACCGTTTGAACCCGGCGGGGAATTCTCCATCCAAAAGAACTTTGACAGTGACTTTCTCATCAGCACTTTTGACAATAGCTTTTGTATTTTCACTAAGTGTAAATCTGTCATCGTCTGTAAGGTCAAATTCAGTATAAATAAAAGAAGCTATAATGTTGATAACAAATACAATAGCAACAACTACCGCCCACTGTAAATACCCACCTGAAGATTTAATATTCATGTAAGAAGTGTTTATTTTCGGTTTTCAATGATGGTAACCGTTCCAAAGATAAAAACAGATATGACTGAAATAAAGTATACCAAATCTCTAGTATCAATTAATCCCTTGCTTATACTGTTATAATGGTAATTAATGCCCATTTTTTGTATAAATAGGTCCAGATTAGTAGCAAATACAGGCATTCTGGCAATATATACAAAAGCCCAGTGAAAAAAGAAACACAAAAAAGCTCCAAGAATAAATGCTATTATTTGATTGTCGGTCAAGGCTGAAGCAAACATACCTATAGCTACAAAAGCCCCTGCCAAAAATACCAGGCCGATATACGACCCTATGATGGCACCAGAATCCAGATTCCCTACAGGCGAACCAAGCTGATATATAGAAAAGTAATAAATCAATGTCGGAATCAAAGCAAATATGACAAGCAGAAAATTAGCCAGGTACTTGCCACCCACTATATGGATATTCTTTAGAGGTTTGGTATACAAAAACTCAATGGTACCTGAAGCGCTTTCCTCAGCAAAACTACGCATAGTAATGGCAGGGATCAGGAACAGAAACACCAAAGGAGCAATAGAAAACAGCTGGTCCATGGTCGCAAAGTTGTACTCCAGCACACTCGTATCCGAGAAGACCCACATAAACAGACCTACTGAAATCAAAAACACTCCGATAACAAGATACCCTATCAGAGAACTGAAAAAAGCATGTATTTCTTTTTTAAAAATACTAAACATCTGATTCTTTAATTGTCAATTTCCTGAAAATATCTTCCATGCTTGCTTTATCTTTTTTCATCTCCACAATCGTGAGATTATTGGTGACGGCAGTCCTGAAAATGGACTGCCTTATATCTACTGCGCCATGGGAAGTAAAAGTAAAAACGCCGTTTTCCTGAACCAAATCATCCAAACCAGCGATGTTTTGAAATAGTAGCGGTGAAACATTTTTCTCAGCAAACTCAACCTTCACCACCATATCTCCAGCCATTATTCTTCCTAATTTCTCTATTGATTCATCCGCTACAAGCTGTCCGTTATTGATGATAACAACCCTGTCGCAAAGAGCCTGGACCTCTTGCATGATGTGCGAAGAAAATATAACTGTTTTCTCTTTGCCCAGCTCTCTGATGAGGTTTCTTATGTCTGTCAGCTGGTTCATATCCAATCCAGAAGTAGGCTCATCTAATATCAGAACTTTAGGGTCATGGATGATGGCTTGAGCCAACCCCACCCTTTGTCTGTAACCTTTAGACAATGTACCTATTATTTTTTTTTGTTCTTTGCCTAACCCTGTCATTTCCACTACTTCTGATATTCGGGCTGTCTTATTATCAATCTTATAAATACTGGCCACAAATTGCAAAAACTCTTTCACATACATTTCTTCATAAAGAGGATTATGCTCCGGCAGATAGCCTATCTGTTTTCTGACCTGTAGTGCAGAGGTACGAATATCAAATCCTTCTACTTGGGCTGTTCCTTCTGTTGGCTCAGCATAGCAACACAACATCTTCATGGTGGTTGTTTTTCCTGCTCCATTGGGGCCGAGAAAACCCAGAATCTCCCCATGTTTGACCTCGAAAGACAAGTTGTCAACAGCTGTCTGATTTCCGAATTTTTTGGTTAGTCCCTGTACAATGACTGACATTAAGCTATTTTTTAGGATTATATTGGAAAAATTTCTTTGGCCTGTTTCTAAAAACGCCACAAAATTAAGATTATTACTTAAAATTAAAACTAATATGACATTTTGATAGGATTAAAAAAAAATAATCTAAAAACAAATCAACACACGGTCTGAAAACGAATTCATATCCCCAGATTTTCTATTGCGATTTTCAATTGTTCAGAGCCAGTAAACTGAATGCTTTCAATACCCATGTTTCGGGCTGCATTTACATTCGCCATATTGTCATCAATAAACAATGCCTTGTCTTTGTCCACTTTGTACCTCTCCAGCATCAACTCAAAAATAGCAGGATCCGGCTTCTTCATTTTTTCTTCACCGGATACCAAAATGCCTTCAAACCAGTGCAAGAAATCAAATTTTTCGAGTGCCACAGGAAAGGACTCTGCTGACCAATTTGTCAATGCATAAAGTCTGAATCGGCTATCCTTTTTTAGATTTTGGAGTATTTCCACCGTTCCATGTATTTGATCACCAAGCATGTGTTCCCACTTACCGTAATAGGCAGTAATTTCTTTAGCATAGTGCGGATACTTATCAATTAATACTGTAGTGGCATCAGCAAAAGATCTGCCTGCATCCTGCTCTTCATTCCAGTGAGGTACAAATTTCAGAAAGAAAATGCTCTACTGCATCCTCCGTCATAAACATGTGACGATAGACATATCTGGGATTCCAGTCTATCAGCACACCACCCAGATCAAATATAATGGTTTCAATCTGTTTCATAATCTTCTGATCCATATATTACGATAACTTACAAAGTCTCCATGATCTTGCAATCTGATCGGACCGCCGCCATGTATTACATTTTTGGGAAATCCTATGTATTCAGTTGTGCCTAAAATTTCTACATTATTTTGGATGACAACTCCGTTATGAATCACAGTCACACGGGCCGAAGATATTTTATTTCCAAAATGATCAAAATCTGGTGCTTTGTATATTATATCATAACTATTCCATTCTCCTGTTTTACTGCAGGCATTGACCAAAGGTTTATGTTGCTTATATATGGAACCTGCCTGACCATTATAATAAGTCACATTATTATAGCTGTCCAAAATCTGCACTTCATATCTAGATTGCAAGAAAACACCACTATTTCCTCTGCCCTGACCATTACCTTTTATAACTTCCGGGCTACGCCATTCGATATGTAATTGACAATCTTCGAATGAAATTTTGGAAATAATATCTCCTGCACCGGGTTTTACAGTCATTATTCCTTTTTCTATGGTCCATTCTGAAGCACTGCCATCAGGTTTTGTCCATAAGTTTAAATTGTTTCCCAATAATATGATTGCGTCTTTTGGAACATTGGCCTGATGTATAATACCTTCTAAAATCACCGGCTCGCTACTCCATTCTTCTGTATGTACAGGGTCTGTTGGCTCAGCTAATTGCGCCTCCGCCTGGATGCATGACCACACAAGAAATAAAGTTATAAGAATTTTGAATTTGACCATCTCACAAGATTTTGCGCAAAACTATAACATTTTATATCAAAATTCTATTAATTTTGCCATCCTAAATTCACATAATCATGATTTATAAGTCATTTGCCCTTTTTTGTTTTTTTGTTTTCATTGCATGTCAGAATCAAAAAGATAGTTCCTCTAAATCCGAGGTAAAAACTGAGGCATCACCACAAACCGAAGAAAAAGCAGTTGCAAAGCCACCATTTACAGACCTCGAAAGTTTTGTTGGTAAAAACGCTTCTGAAGTGCAATTATTTGCCAAATATCAACTTAATGAAAGACTAAAAGCTATTATGGGCTCTGAATATACGGATTTTAACACTGGTTGGAAAGACCTGGGAACCATTAAAAAAGATATTGATATCATATATACTGCTGGTTGTAAAGCAGATGCATGTGATGATACCAAGTATTTTCTAATGATGGATATTATGACAAACGAGCTAAATATCTTTTATTTTTCCAACAAAAGAATAAGATCATTTGAAGAAGGGAGTATAATTGGTATGCCAGAGAATGTTGCCAACGACTACGAAAAAATCAGAAAATCTGCAGGAGGCATCTGATTTTATTTTTTACTTACTTCAAAACTAAGGAGATAACATTCTATCGGGTCGGCATTAAAGACTGATTCAGTATGACATTGTAGTAATTGGCACAAAAATGATGACAATTCATCATCTACCAATGGAATATCCGAGTGAACAAGTCTTACAGTCAGGCACTTTCCGTTAGGATCGAAACAAACCTGAGTATGTATTCTGCCTGCCATACCATCTGTAAGCAAATGAAAATTATCAGGTGATACTTTTTTGGTAAGTGTCCTGCGATCAAAAGTATTCAATCTTAAAATATAGGGATAAGATGTTGTATCTGCAGCAAGCAGACTATCTATCAAGTTTCGGTTTTTGTGATCGATGTAATAATCAAAATTATGAATATTGATTTTATCACAAGGATTACCACTCCCAAAAGAGATTTCTTGCCACAGCAATACAACTAAAATCTTAAATAGCAAAAGATACGTTTTTAATTTCTGGTGACTACGGTCTTGAAGTACTCATAGGTCCTTAAAAGTCCTTCTGAGCGATCCACTTTGGGCATCCATCCTAAAATCTCTTTTGCTTTGGTAATATCAGGTTGTCGTTGTTTGGGGTCATCTATCGGCAATGGGTTATAAATGATGTGTGCTTTCGGATTATCCACCAAGGCAAGTATTTCATGTGCAAACTGTATAATGGTAATTTCAGAAGGATTGCCTATGTTGACCGGCATATGATAATCACTAAGTAAAAGTCGGTAAATACCTTCCACCAAATCATCTACATAACAAAAAGACCTTGTTTGGTTGCCTTCACCAAATACAGTCAACCCTTCACCTCTGATAGCCTGTGAGAAAAACGCTGGCAACACCCTACCGTCCTCAACTCTCATACGGGGACCATACGTATTAAATATTCTAACTATCCTTGTCTCCAATCCATGAAAAGTGTGATATGCCATTGTGATAGCTTCCTGAAATCTTTTAGCCTCATCATATACTCCCCTTGGTCCTATGGGATTGACATTACCCCAATAATCCTCTCTCTGTGGATGTACCAATGGATCGCCATATACTTCTGAAGTAGAGGCAATCAATATACGGGCATTTTTTGATTTTGCCAGACCCAGCAGATTATGTGTTCCCAAAGAGCCAACCTTAAGTGTTTGGATAGGCATTTTGAGATAGTCAATAGGGCTGGCCGGAGAAGCAAAATGAAGGATGTAATCCAATTGGCCTGGTACGTGCACAAACTTTGTAATATCATGGTGATAGTACTCAAAATTTTTAAGCGGAAATAGATGCTCTATGTTTTTGATATTGCCAGTAATGAGGTTGTCCATCCCTATCACATGATAGCCTTCCTTTATAAATCTATCACACAAATGTGACCCAATAAATCCTGCTGCGCCTGTAATTAATACTCTTTTCACTATTTTACAATTTTGTTTTGAAAGGTCAAAGATAGCTTGATTTATTGACCTTAATAAATAGAATTTAATATTTCATTAAAATAATTATGGTGTTAAATTTGTAATTATTTGTTATTTTGGAGGAATGATACTTTCTAAATGGAAGATTTTACAGATATTTGCAATTTATTTATTTTAAGGCTAAATCTAAAGTCAACTAATATGCATTTTGATCAACAACCAACGTCTCCATTTAAGCAAAAAATGGCATCCTACACCCTACCGCAGCAAATACAGCAGTTGGGCTTGTATCCATTTTTTAGAACTATTGAATCCGAACAAGATACAGTGGTAAAAATTGATGGCAAAGATGTTCTTATGTTTGGATCCAATAGTTATCTGGGACTTACGACGCACCCAAAACTAAAAGAAGCATCTATAAAAGCAATACAAAAGTATGGCTCAGGGTGTGCAGGATCAAGATTTCTAAATGGAACACTTGATATCCATCTCGAGTTGGAAGAAAAGCTGGCTAAATATGTAGGCAAACCTGGCGCTCTGGTTTTCAGTACTGGTTTTCAGGTCAATCTAGGTGTGATATCATCCATACCCGGAAGACATGATTATATCATTCTTGACGACCTTGATCACGCCTGTATCATAGACGGAGCAAGATTATCATTTGCCAAGGTCATGAAATATTCTCACAATGATATGGAAGCTCTGGAAAAAGTGCTTTCTAAGTGCGAATTAGATAAAATAAAACTTATTGTCATTGATGGTGTATTCAGCATGGAAGGTGATATTGCAAATTTGCCGGAGATAGTGCGCCTCGCTGAGAAGTACAATGCCAGTATTATGGTAGATGATGCTCATGGTCTAGGTGTGTTGGGAAAAAATGGAAGTGGTACAGCCGATCATTTTGGACTTACAGATAAAGTAGACTTAATCATGGGTACTTTCAGTAAGTCCCTGGCCAGTATTGGTGGATTTATTGCCGCTGACTTAGATACTATCAATTATTTAAAACACAATGCCCGATCATTGATTTTTAGTGCAAGTATTGCCCCTGCCAATGCTGCGAGCGTCATTGCAGCTGTGGATTTAATTCAGCAGGAACCAGAAAGAATAAAAAATCTTTGGGATAATACTCATTATGCTATGGCAGCATTAAAAAATGCAGGTTTCGACACAGGTCATTCAGTGACACCTATCATCCCGATCCTTATTAGAGATGATTATAAAACCTTCCAGCTGACAAAACTCGCACTCGAAAGAGGCGTTTTCGTTAACCCTGTAGTATCTCCGGCCGTTCCAAGCACATCTTCATTGATAAGGTATTCTCTGATGGCTACACATACTAAGGCTCAGATAGACAGATCCGTTGAAGTTTTATCTCAGATTGCAAAGGAAATAGGTGTATTCGAAAACCAAATTGTAAGATCATTTGTAGGGTAATAAGCTTACAAATTCCATTTTCTTTTTATTTCTATTCAAAATGTCTATTATACATCTTGACTGAATCAAAATAGGATGAATTTTGATCCGACATTTAGATTTTTTTAAATGTGTATGATTAGAAATTAATTACATTTGCAGAGTTATCTGTAGTAGTTCATACAACCGAAATAAAATGGCCCACTTAATAATTGAAGAAATAACCTTCGGAAGCGGAATATCTGAGTTTATTAATTTTCCACATGACTTGTATAAGGATGACAAAAACTATGTGCCTGAGATATACATAGGGCAAAAAGATATGATGAACCCCAATAAGTTTCCTTTCCATAAGTACGGAAAGGTGAAATATTTTTTGGCTAAAAAAGATGGAAAGATAGTGGGCAGAATAGCTGCTATACACAATCCTAACTACAATAAACATCACCATTGCAAAGTTGGTTTTTTTGGTTTTTTTGATTTCATTGAAGATCAGGAGGTTGCGAGCAGTCTGCTTGACAAAGCAAAGGACTATGCCAGTACGAATGGTAATGAGTTCCTGATGGGGCCTACTAATTTTACTACCAATGAAACGGCGGGAACACTTGTAGAGGGATTTGACAGCCCACCCAAAATAATGATGACATATAATAAGCCATACTACGGCCAATTGATGGAAAATTATGGGTTGAAAAAAGAAATGGATCTGTATGCGTACATGATATACACGTCCAAAGTATCAGAAAAATCGCTCAGAATAGCATCAGCAGTAGAAGACAGACTTAAGGCCAAGGGTATTACCATCCGAAATGTCAATCTAAAAGACATCAACAATGAAGCAAAACGCATCCAGAAAATCTATAATGATGCATGGGAAGAAAACTGGGGATTTGTCCCTTTTACAGATGATGAATTTGAATATCTCAAAAACGATCTCAAAATGCTGTTAGATCCATCGTTTGCGTATATTGCTGAGAAAAACGGTGAACCAATAGGTTTTGGACTCACTCTGCCCGACATCAATGAAGTACTTATAAAAAATAAAAGAGGGAAGCTGTTTCCATTCGGTATATTCAGATTGTTGTTTGGTAAAAGTAAAACAAAGTATGTCAGAGTGCTCGCTTTAGGTGTAATTTCCGAATACAGAAAAATGGGTATTGAAGCTTTATTTTTTGCCAAAAATATCAAAACCGCTAAAGAAAAGGGATTGTTGGGAGGAGAAGCCTCATGGGTATTGGAGAGCAATGAAGCAATGCGGGCAGCTGCAGATCATCTCAATGGCGAAAAGTACAAAACTTACAGACTCTATAAAACTGAAATCTGACAGTATGCCAAAAGAAAAAATACTGATTACAGGTTCTAATGGGTTTATAGGTGGTTTTCTGGTTGATGAAGCACTGAGAAGCGGGCTAGATGTCTATGCTGCTGTAAGGAAGCATAGCAACCAGGAAACACTTAAAGAACAGAATGTCAGTATTCTGGAGGTAGACTATGATAATAAAGATGAACTTAGTGAGACCCTGAAGCAATATAATTTTGATTATATCATTCATAATGCGGGCATCACCAAATCGCCTGACCTCCAGCAGTTTATGCTCGTAAATAAAGGATTGCTTGTAAAATTAACGGATAGTATTATTGAATCAGGAATCAAACTTAAAAAATTTGTCTATATGAGTAGCCTGGCTGCATATGGGCCTGCTGATAATGTGCCTGACGAAATCATACGAGAACAAAGTCCTCCAAAACCTGTCACCAGATATGGAGTAAGCAAGTTGGCAGCCGAACAATACCTGATATCTCAAAACAACCTACCCTATGTAATCATCCGTCCTACAGCCGTTTATGGTCCAAAAGATAAAGACTTTTTAAGTGTTTTTCAAATGATCAAATATGGTTTTAACCTCCAACCGGGCATAGGTAGTCAAAGACTGACTTTCATTTATGTAAAAGATCTGGCATCCCTCATTTTAAACGCAACCTTGAGCCATCATGTAAAAAAGACTTTTTTTGCCGCTGATGGTAAAGTATATACTGCAGATGTCTTTACAAAATTGATAGAAAAAAATCTAAATAAAAAAACGATAAAAATTAAAGTGCCAATATCTATTGTCAGAACCCTGGCCTTTTTCACCGAAAATACTGGTAAAATATGGGGCAAATATGCTATTTTAAATTCTGACAAAGTAAATGAACTTGAAGCACGAGTATGGAACTGCGATGTAAGTAATCTAAATCATGAATTGGGTTTTACAGCAAAATATGACCTGCAAGCTGGAATAGATGAAACTATTTCCTGGTACAAAGCAAACAACTGGTTGTAAATTACAGTACAGTTTCATCCAATTATTTATGAATCAAGTGAAAGAGTGAAAAAAAGAATCAAATTTGTTACCAATCCATTTTCAGGTTCAAAACATGGTAAAAATATCCGTAGTTTGTTAGAAAAACACTTGGATAAGAAAATCTATGACTTTGATATCTCTTTTACAAATTATACAGGACACGCCATAGAAATAAGCAGAAATGCAGCTTTGTCAGGCTATTTTGCAGTGGTGGCAGTAGGTGGCGATGGTACTATCAATGAGGTAGCTCAGGGACTCAAGAACTCAGCAACTGCACTGGCAGTAATACCTTTTGGTTCTGGAAATGGCTTTGCTTATCATCTGGGCATAAGACGAAGTGCTATACGGGCCATCCAACTCATCAACTCCGCTTCCACACACTGGATGGATACCGGGACGGCCAATGGCAAGCTGTTTATAAATGTGGCTGGGCTAGGCCTGGATGCCACAGTAGCGTACAAGACCAAACTCAATTCCAAAAGAGGTTTTCTACCTTACTTTTTTAATACCCTAAAAGAAAGTCTGGGTTTTAAATTCCTGTCTCTTCAAATTTCCACAGGGAATAAAACCTGGTTCGATGAGTATGCCATGGCAGTTATTGCCAATGGGTCTGTGTATGGTTATGATTTTACAGTAGCTCCTGAAGCCAATGTAAATGATGGCCTTTTTGATATAATACTTGTCAAAAAAACACACATATTTAGATACTTTTTCCTTGTGCCGCGTATGCTAAATAAGACATTACATAAAAGTCCTTTAGTCGAATACTTTAAAACATCTGAAATCACCATAGAAAATAAGACGGAGGGGTACTTTCATGTTGATGGAGAAGGGTACGTTTGCGAAAAAAATAAAATCCATTTTAAGGTAGACCCAAATTCATTACTTATCATTCACAACAAATAACTCCGTAAATAAAAACTTTTGTATGCTAGTACTTATTCTTTGTATCATCTTAAATGCCTTAATTGGCGTAATTTTCAAACTGTTTGAAAAAAATGGAATCGATAATTTACAAGCAATTGTAGTCAACTATTTTGTTTGTGTTTGTACGGCAACTGTAGTCAATCAGGGTAATCCGATACCTCATGATCTGATTGATCAGCCTTGGTTTTGGCATGCTGCGGCTCTTGGACTTATATTTATTATCGTTTTTAATCTGATTGCTTTGACCGTTCAGAACTTCGGTATTGTAGTTTCTACTATTTTCCAGAAAATATCTATGATCGCACCTGCAATCATTGCCATTGTATACTATGGCGAATCTGGTGGATTTATCAAATGGGTAGGAATTTTTTCTTCTGTTGTAGCAATTATTCTTTTAAGTTATAAAAAGGACGGTGAAAAGCACGAGCATGCTAACTCGTTCGTTTGGATGTTTCCCATACTAACATTCCTTGGATCGTGCTTGATTGACTCTACCCTTTTAGTAATAGAGAAACAAAAACTGGCCGAAAATGGTGATGTGAGTTTTACTGCTTCACTCTTTTTATCAGCAGCAATCAATGGTTCTATCATACTTTTGATACAAATTTTACGAGGTAAAGTGACATTTCAGTGGAAAAACATTATTGGGGGCATAGCCCTGGGTATTCCTAATTTTTTTTCCATTTATCTACTGCTGCTAGCGCTGAAACAAGGATGGGGAGGTTCAGTGGTTTTCCCTGCAAATAATGTGGGAGTTTTGCTAACAGCTGCCCTATTCGGCATAGTCATTTTTAAGGAAAAGTTGACCCCTGCCAAAATAGCAGGATTTTTACTCGCCATTTTATCCATTGTCCTGATCACAGTTTTTTAACCAAGATGTCCTTAGCCATTGATTCTTTTCTGACCATAAATGCTCCAAGCGAAGGAGAATACAAGGAAAAAGGGAGTAAATTTTTAGCCTATGCATATCCAATGTCAAATGAATCAGACCTGGAAAACTTTATTTCCACATTAAAAGATACTCACCCGAAAGCCAGGCATCATTGTTATGCTTATAAAATAGGTATGGACAATAACAGATTTCGAACAAATGATGACGGTGAGCCTTCCGGCACTGCAGGAAAGCCAATTTTGGGTCAGATCCAGAGCTTCCGCCTTACCAATGTTTGTATCATCGCGATACGTTATTTTGGTGGCACAAAACTGGGAGCTTCAGGTCTTATCCATGCCTACAAAGAAGCTGCAAGATACTCTTTAGAAAATGCTGAACTAGTAGAAAAATTTCTATTTGTCACTTACCATCTAGAATTCGGTTATGAGGACATGGGACACATACTCAATGTTATCAAAGATCTTGATATTGAAATCTCTGAAAAAGTATTTGATGCCAATTGTGAAGTGAAAATCCAGTTACGATTGTCCGAAGAATATACTACCATGCTTCAGTTAAAAGCACGTTTGCTATACAAATCTTTGGAGGAAGTTAATTACGAAACTGTTATCCCCTTTTGTAAAGTGAATAAACTATCAAAATAATTTATTATTTTTTAATTCGAACTTTAACTTTAAAGAAGTTTACTTCTTTTCTTTAGTGGAACTATATTCGTCATTGAGTTGCTTTAAAGTAGCATCAGTGATATCCAGAACCTTATCTCCATACATGACACTTCCTCCTGCTCCTTTCATGAGTACCAACTGATAACCTTTTTCTACGGCCACCTTTGCTAAATAATCGTCGATTTTCTTCTGAAGGTCTTTTTGTGTCTCTTGCAATTTTTTATCCAGATCAAGTGCTGCATTATCTCTTTGCTTCATCAATGATTCTTCCTCTTTAGCCAGATTTTGTTGTTGCTGTGCGTATTTTTCTTCCATTTTTTTAAGTTCAACCGGAGCTATAGTATTTGCTTTTTGCTGTATCTCTCCTATTTCTTGTTGAAATTTACCCAATCGGCGCTGAAAAGCTTCTATTTTACCAGCCAGGGCTTTCTCAGCAGTCTTCGACTGACCTTCCAGTTCTGATTTTTTATCCAGATATAAGTTATATTTATTCAGTAAAGTATCAATATCAATATAAACAATTTTGTCTGAGACAGGCGTTGTAGCTGCAGGAGTGGCAGTCGTTTCATTCCCGGATCCAGGCTTATTGCATGATGTAGTTGTGATTATAAAAAACAATAAAACAGGTAAAATATTAAGGATACTTTTCATTTTTTAAAACTTGTATTATTTAGTAAATTTCCGCAAAAATAGTATTTATTTAAACTTTATGACCAAATTCCTGAATGTTTAACCAAACTTTACGAATTATTTTTAAAATAAGATTATATTTTAGATGGAGTTTTTGTGCTATGCCATAAGTTCTTCCAAATCGGCATCATCAAAATCATTCAGGTCATTGACATCGATGATATCGTCTGATAAGGTCTTTT
The DNA here is from genome assembly GCA_016714765.1 of Saprospiraceae bacterium. Lineage (GTDB taxonomy): Bacteria > Bacteroidota > Bacteroidia > Chitinophagales > Saprospiraceae > OLB9. The sequence continues at coordinate 62,689 of JADKCF010000013.1, forward strand.
TTTTCTCCTGAAGTTTCATGATCTTTTCTTCTACTGTATTTTTTGATATAAACCTAACCACCATTACATTATTCTTTTGCCCTATTCTGTGAGCACGGGCCACTGCTTGCAATTCCACAAATGGATTCCACCAGGGGTCTAATAAAAAAACATAGTCAGCCGCTGTAAGATTGAGACCTGTACCTCCAGCTTTAATGGAAAGCAGAAACACATTATAATTATGGTCGTTTTGAAACTGATACACTGAAGATTCTCTTTCTGCAGATGACATAGATCCTGTGAGCATCAAATAAGGAATCCCTTCAGACGTCATCCAATCAGCAAACAGGTCCAAATGTGATAGAAAAGAAGAAAATATCAAAACTTTATGCCCTGCTTTGGAGATCGTAAGTATATGTTCTTTGACATCTTCAAATTTGCCTGATTCTGCCCTGAATTTTTGGTCTACCATCACGGGATGGTTTGCAATTTGCCTGAGTTTCATCAGACTTGATAAAACATGGAATCTAAATTGCCCATTTTGACGGTCCAAACCTGCAAGATGATTTCGTGCTGCTGACTTTTCTTTTTCATAAAAGTCAGACTGCTCTTCGGTCATCTCAGCAAAGTAAACATTTTGGATCAACTCCGGTAAGTCTTTAGCAACTTGTTCCTTTGTGCGTCTAAGAATAAAAGGATCCAGAATTAGTTTTAGATCCTCAATAGCTTTTTGATCTCTGTACTTTTCGATGGGGATTTGAAAATTCTCTTTAAAAAAAGGATATGTCCCCAAGATGGATGGATTGATAAATTCCATCTGAGACCACAAATCAGCCAAGGAATTTTCGATTGGAGTACCACTCAAAGATATCCTATGGTCTGCACTGAGCTGAAGTACTGCATTAAAGGTTTTTGATTTCTTATTCCTGATCTGCTGACTTTCATCCAGAATGATATAATAAAAATGCAATGAGCGAAAAGAATTTATGTCACTAATTATAGTTTGGTACGTCGTCAGGATGATATCAAATGTCAATAAGGTCTTTTCGGCCTTAGTTCTTTGATTGCCTGTATAATTTAAAACCTGAAGCGAAGGTGCGTATTTTTTCAGCTCATTATACCAATTGAACACCAGAGAGGCGGGCAAAATGATCAAAGCGCCTAGAGACTTCCTCCCTGTAAACTGAACCTCTCCAAAAAGATCAAGTTGCACAGGTGATACACCATTGCCGGCAGTGGGCATACTTTCTTTGGCATCAATCAGCGCGGCTATGGTTTGCATGGTTTTTCCGAGTCCCATATCATCAGCCAGGCAAGCTCCCATTTTATTATTTCTGTGATTTATCAACCATTTGACCCCTTCTACCTGATAAGGCCTTAATTGTGCCTGTAGGGTCGGTGGAGAGATATAATTAATTTCTGCCACATCATCGTACCCCTTATTATTCTGCCAGTCTGCATGTAGGCTTTCGATTAAAGTAAAATGCGTTTTCGATAGTCTCCACTTATCTGCGGATTCATACCCAAAGCGTACTAAATTATCATACTTGTTCATGATTGCTGCAGGTATAAGCGCATAAGTACCGTCTGCTAACTCAAAATAAGGGTCATTGGCTTTGATGTTTCTGAATAACCACGATATGGGATAATCAACATTGGCAATCCTGACAGTCCCATTCAGATCGAACCAGTCATGAATCAAGGTAAAATCTGTCGTTTCACTAAACGAGCAAAAAGTTAGTCGCTTGCCGTCTACCTCTGTATTTTCAATGGTAAAAACAGAGGAGAGCGTTTCTATTTCAGCAGAAACTTTTTCCAGGACTGAAAACTTATCATCATTGTATACGTATCTGTGATGATACAATTTTTGAAAACCGAGATCCCGCAATATTTTTTCGATAGTGTTTTCAGACTCCTTATCTCGTGTACCTTCATAAACTATGACATCATCATGATCATCAAAAGTGATTTTTGTTTTCCTGACCGAACGGTCACTTCCTGAAAACTGGAACATGTGATACTCATAACGTGTATCCATCATCCATTTGTTTTCAATAAAATCATACACAAAAAACAAGCTTTTTCCAGTGATGGATGAAAGTCTGTGAATCGTAAATCCTTCTGCCTCCACCTCTACTTTTCCCATCACATCCACCACAAACTGCTCAAAATAGGTCCTAATTATCTTATTGGGAATAAATACCGATTCATTTTTTAGAAATGGCTTCAGTTTTGCAGCATTAATGTCACTCAGATGCATGATCATATTACCTATGCAAATAATGCCGGGCATATTAGCAAATATCAAAATATTTTGCTCAACAGGTTTTACCAACTTATCTCCTATTTTTAGTTTTAGTTCATACCTGATACCTGTTTGCGTTTTTTTAAATAGCAGATGTGGTTGTATTTTTTCCAGAAAAAAGTTTAGCAATATATCATTGGCTTTTATCTTACGCTGCAGGTTGAAACAAAGAAAGCATTGGTTAAGGCGAATCATTTCGAAAAACTTTACCATTCGCCTGTCAATCATTTCATGTATGGTTTTTTGAACTTTGGGATCAGAAAACAGGGAGGTGATTTTTTCAAATTTCTTTTTGTTTTTATTTAATGCTTTTTCGAGTTCTGTGACTGATAATTCATTACATAATTCAATCAAGGTCTGATGCACTGTATTTTTACAAAATAAACCATAAGTTTCAATGTTTTGCATCAGCGCGGTAGCTCTGATGTATGCCGGCTGACCATATTTATCCAAATCACAAATATAAGCTGATGGAAGCAACACATCGAGCCCCTCAGCTTTTTGCAGACTGTAAACCAGCACAAATTTTTCAGTAGAAATGTCCACCTATTTTTATATTTAGAGGCACAAAGGTAAAAATTACCCTAAGATTAAAGAAGACTTGGCTTTCGACATAATAGAAACTTAAAATTTGATTTTTAAACAAAAATTACGAAAAAACCATTTACATTTGAGATCGAAAACCAAATCAAATGAGCCATCCAAAAATACTTGTAACAGGTGCCAATGGGCAGATAGGACGTGTTCTGACAGCAGCATTAAGAAACCTTTATGGTCAGGAATCAGTTTTAGCCACTGATATCACAAAACTTCCTATCACTGTAGAACCTTTTGAATTCCTCGACATACTCAATAATCAAAGGCTAAAGGAAATAGTAGAGGATCACAAAATAACACAAATTTACCATCTTGCTGCTATACTTTCTGCCAACGGAGAATGGAATCCTATTAAAACCTGGAATATAAACCTCAATGGTCTGCTTGCGATTCTCGAACTTGCACGGGAAAAGGAAATGGATAAAGTTTTTTTTCCAAGTACCATTGCAGTATTTGGTAACACCACACCAAGGATCAATACTCCACAGGATGTACCACTTTTACCTACCACAGTCTATGGTATGAGTAAGTCTACAGGTGAGCTTTGGTGCAACTATTACTATCAGAGGTACGGTATCGATGTACGGTCACTCAGATACCCAGGAATAATAGGCTGGCAGTCACTTCCTGCCGGGGGTACTACAGATTATGCTGTTGAAATATATCATGCAGCATTACAAAGTGGACATTATGAATGTTTTTTAGATGCACATACCAGGCTACCGATGATGTATATGGATGATGCAATCAAAGCTACTATAGATCTCATGCAGGCTCCCAAAGAATCTATCAGCATCAGATATGGATACAACCTATCTTCTATGAGTTTCACTCCTGCAGAAATTGCTGAGGAAATCAAAAAACATATTGCCGGATTCTCCATTTCCTACAAACCAGACTTCAGACAAAAAATTGCTGCTTCTTGGAGTGAATCCATTGATGACAGTGTCGCTCGAAAAGACTGGAACTGGAAGCCCGAATTCGACCTGGTATCCATGTCCCAAGATATGCTCTTCCATCTAAGAAAAACAATCAATAATCAAACAACTTAAATAGTAGGTCATGCACACAGACAAAAACACAACCATCCAAAGTATAGCTGCAGAACTTAGTGAATTGCGAAGTGCCGGCCTATTCAAATCTGAAAGAATCATCACAACGCCTCAAAGTGCGGTCATCAGGACCACTGCAGGCAAAGATGTCCTTAATTTTTGCGCTAATAATTATCTTGGCTTGTCCTCTCATCCTCAGGTGATTGAAGCAGGCAAGGAGGCTATCGATACTCATGGATTTGGCATGTCCTCTGTCAGATTTATCTGTGGTACACAAGATATACATAAAGAACTGGAGCAGAAAATTGCTGCATTTGTAGGCCAGGAAGATGCTATCCTTTATGCAGCAGCATTTGATGCCAATGGAGGGCTGTTCGAACCGTTGCTCAATGAAGAAGATGCGATCATCTCTGATATGCTCAATCATGCATCCATTATAGACGGTATCAGATTATGCAAAGCACAAAGATACAGATATGCCAACAATGATATGGATGACCTCGAAGCAAAACTTAAGGAAGTAAGAGAATCTGGTGCACGACGCATACTGATTGCCACAGACGGTGTCTTCTCTATGGATGGCATCATCGCTCAGGTGGACAAAGTTTGTGATCTTGCAGACAAATATGGAGCTATGGTGATGGTAGACGACTGCCATGCTACGGGTTTTGTAGGTAAAACGGGAAGAGGTTCGGCTGAGCATTCGGGTGCCTTCGGCAGAGTGGACATCATTACTGGTACTTTCGGGAAGGCCCTGGGAGGCGCATCAGGTGGATTTACAGCAGCTAAAAGAGAGATTGTAGAATTGCTCAGACAAAAATCCAGGCCATACTTATTTTCTAATACTTTAGCTCCGGCAATCGTAGGAGCATCCATAAAGGTACTAGAACTTCTCAGTGCAAGCACCGCCCTTAGGGATAAACTTGAGGCTAATACAGCATTATTCAGAAATGAAATGACTATGGCAGGCTTTGATATCGTTAAAGGTACCCACCCTATCACGCCAGTAATGCTGTACGACGCACCACTGGCCCAAAATTTCGCATCATTACTATTGGATGAAGGCATTTATGTTATCGGTTTTTTCTTTCCTGTAGTGCCCAAAGGTAAGGCAAGAATCAGGGTTCAGATCAGTGCGGGGCACGAAACTGAGCACATCATGCAAGCTGTTGAGGCTTTCACAAAAGTAGGTAAAAAATTAGGTGTAATCTAATGCTTTTTTTTCACTCTTCTGCCAAATGAAAACGAGCTTCAGTAATATCTGTCACTGATGCTCGTTTTCATTAAAATGCTATTATCGTGTTTTAATATCTGTTAACTACCACACATCAGGCAACCTTCTTCCATTGTGCATACGGCTCCTTCCTGAAGATCCATCACTTCCTGTTCGTTTACACTGTCATCCGTTTTGGATGCCTGCACTCTTTGGTGTTGTTCATCTAGAGTGAACTTAATGGGGTCTACTGCGGCTTTGCTTCTAAGGTAATACATACCAGTCTTCAATCCTTTTTGCCAACCATAAAAATGCATCGAACTTAGTTTTCCAAAATTGGGATTTTCTACAAAAAGGTTTAAGCTTTGGCTTTGACAAATGAAAGCACCTCTATCTGCGGCCTGGTCGATGATTACTTTTTGACTGATCTCATAAACTGTTTTGTAAAGCGCCTTCAAATCACCAGGGATTTCAGGTATGTTGGCAACTGATCCATTGGCAGCCATCAATTTTTGCTTCAGTTCTTCATTCCATAGTCCTAACGCTGTAAGGTCTTTAAGGAGATGTTTGTTCACAATGATGTACTCACCTGACAATGTACGTCTTGTATAAATATTGGAGGTATATGGTTCGAAACACTCATTGTTACCTAGTATCTGAGAAGTGGATGCTGTAGGCATGGGTGCCAAAAGTAAGCTATTACGTAGACCTTTGGCTTGGACATTGGCTTTAAGATTATCCCAATCATATTTCGGGGTCGGTGTGACACCCCACATATCAAATTGCAAAATGCCTTTGCTTGCAGGGGAACCCTTAAAAGTTTCGTAAGTGCCTAATTTTTCAGCCAAACTACAAGATTCTTCTACCGCAGCATGATAAATGGTTTCAAATATATCCTTATTTAGTTTTACAGCCTCTGGACTGTCAAATGGCATTCGCATAAGTATGAATGCGTCAGCAAGACCTTGTACTCCAATACCTATCGGTCTATGTCTAAAATTAGAGTTTCTTGCCTCTGGTATAGGATAGTAATTAATATCAATAATCCTGTTGAGATTTCTGGTTATGACTTTAGTGATGTCATGCAATTTGTCGAAATCAAATGATTTACTATCTTCATCCACAAACTTGGAAAGTGAGATACTTGCCAGGTTGCAAACTGCAACTTCATCAGGAGAGGTATACTCCAGTATCTCAGTACAAAGGTTGCTGGATTTGATGGTTCCAAGGTTTTTTTGGTTCGATTTGATATTACAGGCATCTTTATAGAGTATATAAGGTGTACCTGTCTCAATCTGAGACTCCAATATAGCAAACCAAAGATCCTGAGCATTAATGGTTTTACGTGCCCTGCCTTCCGTTTCGTATTTGTGATATAAAGCTTCAAACTCTCCTCCATAGCAGTCATGCAATCCCGGTGCTTCATTTGGGCAGAAAAGTGACCATTTTCCATTTCCTTTGACTCTTTCCATAAACAGATCCGGAATCCACATGGCATAAAAGAGGTCTCTCGCTCTTAGTTCTTCTTTTCCATGATTTTTTTTGAGATCCAGAAAATCAAAAATATCAGCATGCCATGGTTCGAGATAAATGGCAAATGCACCTTTACGTTTGCCACCGCCCTGATCTACATATCTTGCCGTGTCATTAAATACTTTCAGCATGGGGATGATGCCATTGGACGTTCCTCCTGTACCCTTTATATATGAACCTTTTGCTCTCACATTGTGAACAGAAACTCCGATTCCGCCCGCAGACTGAGATATTTTGGCACACCTGGACAATGTTTCGAAAATACCGGGTATACTGTCATCCGTCATACTTAACAGGAAGCAAGATGATAATTGTGGTTTAGGTGTACCCGCATTAAATAATGTAGGAGTAGCGTGGATAAACCACTTTTCTGACATAAGGTGGTATGTTTCGATGGCTGCATTCACATCATTACCGTGAATACCTACAGCAGCTCTCATAAGTAAATGTTGTGGGCGCTCTACCACTTCTCCATCCATTCTTAGCAGGTATGATTTTTCGAGTGTCTTAAACCCAAAATAATCGAAACCATAATCTCTATCGTAAATGATCGCAGAATCCAGTAAGTCAGCGTTATCTCTTATGACCTCTATGGTTTCGGTCCCTATAAGACCGGCTGGTCCACCAGTTTTGGGGTCGATGTAATTGTATAGACTTTCCATGGTAACAGAAAAAGATTTCTCTGTGTTTTTATGGAGATTGGAAACTGCTATTCTAGCAGCCAATATGGCATAATCCGGGTGATTGGCCGCCATAGAAGCTGCTGTTTCTGCAGCAAGATTATCCAAATCTGTGGTTCTGACACCATCATATAGCCCTTGAATCACTTTTTTGGAAATCTCTATAGGGTCTATGAATTTGGAATTCAGACCATAGCACAATTTGTTAATTCTTGCCGTGACTTTGTCAAAACTAACAGCTTCACGTTTGTTACTTCTTTTAATTACCTGCATAGTTGATATGTTTAAAAAAAATTCGGAAATAGAAAATGGTCTCTGGTTGGTGTGTAAGTAAAGTCGAAAATTGAAAAGCTACTCGATCAGAAGTCGGCCTCAAGTGTAAATACTTGATTTTCTTTCTCGGTCATTACACCCGATTTTTGGTAATCCCCTACTCTTTTCTCAAAGAAATTGGTCTTACCTTGGAGTGAGATCATATCCATCCATGGGAATGGGTTTTCCACATTGTATATTTTAGTATTACCCAGCGAAACCAGCAGCCTGTCTGCAACAAACTCTATGTATTGACACATGAGTTCAGCATTCATGCCGATAAGGTTGACCGGGATGGCATCGGTGACAAACTCTTTTTCTATTTCCACTGCATCCGCAATAATGGCCTGCAATGTATCTTTAGGGAGCTTGTTGACTATATGATTGTTATAAAGTAAACATGCAAAATCACAATGCATTCCTTCGTCTCTGCTAATCAACTCATTGGAAAAAGTAAGTCCCGGCATGAGGCCTCTTTTCTTCAACCAAAAAATAGAACAGAAAGAGCCTGAAAAGAAGATTCCTTCTACAGCTGCAAAGGCAATGAGTCTTTCTGCAAAACTACCATTAGATATCCATCTCATTGCCCAGTCGGCTTTCTTTTTCACACATTCCAGGGTATCGATAGCATTTAGCAGAAAGTCTTTGTCTTTGGCGTCTTTGATATAGGTATCAATCAAAAGTGAGTAAGTTTCAGAATGAATGTTTTCCATCATGATCTGAAAACCATAGAAAAATTTGGCTTCGGTATACTGTACCTCTCTCACCATATTTTCAGCAAGATTTTCATTTACAATGCCGTCACTTGCCGCAAAAAACGCCAGTACATGCTTAATAAAGTGCTTTTCGTCATCATTCAACCTGTTTTCCCAATCACTTAAATCTTGTTGTAAGTCTATCTCCTCAGCTGTCCAGAAGCTAGCCTCACATTTTTTATAGAAACTCCATATATCATCATGCTCTATAGGAAACAATACAAATCTGCCTGGGTTTTCTTTTAAGATTGGTTCAATCAAGGTACTCATTATAACTTTTGTTGCGAATTACTAAATATTAAAAATATATCTAAATAAAAATATATGTGTCAAATATATATATGTTTCGAAGATGTGCAAAGAAATATTAATAAAAATAATATATATTTATTAACGTTATACATACATTCGTCTAAAACAATATTTTAATCGGTTGGCTTTTCAGTTTGGTGGATATCTGTGAAAACATATCCTTTCCAAACGAGACTGCAAATTACGTTGGTATTTTTATATTTCAACCTATAAAAATCTTTAAAGTTATCAACAAAATGTGGATAACTCTGCAATACATTAACTATCAGTGTAATATGTCCAAAACAAAACCAATCATATGTGGATAACTTTTAATATGAACATATAATGCATTGTATTTAAACATTATATACATAAACTAAAAAAGTAAAACTACTTTTGCGGGAGAAATAATAAACCACACACCAAAGCCTAAAACGATGGAAACCAGTATGATGAATGGGAATGCATACTTTAAGCTTTTGAAAGGAAGGTAATCCAGATTCATACCATAAAAGCCAGCCACCATAGACGGTACCAATAAGATGATAGTCACAATGGTAAGACGATGAATAATGACATTCAGATTGTTGGATATGATAGAGGCATAAGCTTCCATAGTACCACTTAAGATATTGGTATACACATTGGACATTTCCAGGGCTTGAGAGTTATCGATAATGATGTCTTCAAACAAATCTGCATATGGTTCTTCATTACCTATTTTTAGCAGGTCAGTACGTTTTATCTTCATCTTTAGAAGTTCGTTTGTACTGAGTGAACTTACAAAATATACCAAAGATTTTTCAATTCTTAATAGCTGCTGTAGTTCGGAACTTCTGCTGGAATTATATAGTTCCTGTTCGATCAGATTTCTTTTGAGGTTTAGTTTTTTGAGGCATTCCAGAAACCTGTACACATTTTGTTCAAATATCTGCAGCACAAACATATTTTTATCAGCAGGATCAAAATTTTTCACCTTATTTTCCTGAAACTTATCCAAAACAGGATTTTCGTTGGAACAGATAGTCAATATGTACCCTGAAGTAAGGACAATTCCAATAGGTACAGTGATATAAATGGCTTCACTATCTTTACCCTCATCATTAAGTATAGGGCTATTGATAAGTATAAAAGTACAATCATCTTCTTTTTCATACCTGGATCTTTCGTCCACATCGAGTGAGTCTGTAAGGAAGTCTAGTGGAATTTCAAGGGTGGTTGCCAGCTTCTCAAGTTCACCATGCTCAAATGGAGGAAAAACATTGATCCATGAAGCACGCTCCAAGCCATCGAGTTCCTTCATTACTCCGTTTTGTTTTGCCAGATAAGTTATCATGTTCCGGGGCCTCCAATTGCTTGATTATAAAATTATAAAAATACATCACACACCAACGTACATTTGGGATGGCAAAAATAGCCAAATATATTTAAAAAACAAACTAAATACCTGAATCTGCGCATTTGGAATTCGACTAATTTTTTTTTCATTTTTAAATAACTATCAACAAAAGTTTTCGTCTTGTATGTATAATAACTTAAAACGATCTATAAAAATTTATCCTCTCAGTAAATAAATTTGCTGCTTGAAATTTTTTAGACTGCTTATGCGTTTTAATAGTAACACTAAATTTAATTATGAAAGTTTTTAGAACATTTCTGAAATTTGTTGGCTTTGCTTTGATTGGTTTGTTTTGGCTGCTATCCTGTTACCATTTGTATTCAAGGATAAGTTGGTGACTTTCCTAAAGGAAAACATCAACAAAAATGTTAATGCTGTGGTTGATTTCCATGACGCAGACTTGTCTTTTATCAAATCATTCCCCGACCTAGAAGTAAGTATAGATAGTCTGTCTGTGTCCGGTATGGATGAATTTGATGGCATTTTGCTCTACAAGGCCGATAAAACATCACTTGACATCAGTATCCCTTCCCTGTTTGGTGATAAAAAATTCCTGTAATCAATAGTATCATCATGCAACGTCCTGATATCAATATTGTAATCCTGGATAGTGCAAGGGTAAATTACCTGATTACGAAACCATCAAGTGATCAAGCCGGAACCCCCTATCACCTGCAATTAGATGCTTACAGTATCGAAGACGGCAAAATCACTTATCAGGACAACACCATGCAATTGTATACTGTGCTGAGTCATGTGGATCACCAAGGAAAAGGCGATTTTACCCAAGATGTATTTGACCTCGAAACGACAACCTCTGTTAAAGATTTGAATGTCAAATACGCTGGAACAAAGTACCTTAACTCAGCAACAGCAAACTTAAATGCCAGGATTAACATCAATTTGCCTGAAAACAAATATACACTAAAGAATAACGTAATCAAAATCAACGAATTAGATGCAACTGGAGATGGCTCTGTACAACTCAAAGGCGATGATGTCATTACAGATGTAAAATTCCGTACGGCTTCTGAAGAATTCAGGGCATTACTATCGATGATACCCTACGCTTATACCAAAGATTTTAAAGATGTAAAAACCAGTGGTAAAGCCGGATTCAATGGATGGGTAAAGGGTATATACAATGAGCGTAAAAATCAGATGCCTGCCTTTGATATCCATGTTAAAATAGACAAAGGATATGTAAAATATCCTGGGTTGGCTCAAGATATAAAAGACATAAACGCTGATATTCAACTTAAAGCCAGCAGGGCCGATTATAAAGATATGTCTGCCAATATACCATTGCTCAATATGAAAATTGGTGGAGATCCCATCTCGGGTAGTCTGGTCGCCAACAATCTGACCGGAGATCAGAAACTGGAAGGTCATCTTAAAGGCAATTTAAATCTTACCAATATAGCAGCGTCCTTACCTTTGTCTGATGTGGATGTCCTCAAAGGTCATTTGCACTGTGATGTTAACTTTAAAGCAAAAATGAGTGATATCAATAATGAAAATTATTCGGCCATCAATTTTGAAGGCAAAGCGGATGCAGACGATGTCTTGTACCAGTCTAAAGGAATGCCTGCCATAAAGATAACACACGCAACAGCAACAGCAAGTCCCAAAGCCATACACTACAATGGTGAGAAGATGATGCTGGGCAAAAGTGACTTAAGTGTTATAGCTGATATTGATAACCCATTGGCATTTTTCTCGTCTGAAAAAAATGTTAAAGTAAATATTACGGGCACATCCGCCTACTTTGATATGAATGAGTGGATGAGCGGAGGCAGGAGTCCTAATGAAAACAAACTTAATGAACAAGCCCCACTGGCAGTAGATGAAAACCTGATCAAAAATGCATCAGTTGTAATGAAATTAAATGTAGCAAAATTAATGGTAAATGCTTACCAGCTTGATAAAGTAGTGCTGGATGCGAACGCTTCGGCAAATGCATTAAAAATCAATGATTTTGCATCGATCCTGGACGGAAACGATATTAAAATAGAAGGAATGGTAGTCAATGCTTACGATTATTTTTTCAACGGTGGCACTATAGACGGGGATTTGGAATTTAACTCAAACAAATTTGATGCAAACAAATTTTTGACTAATAGTAACACCACTGTAAGCGGAGATGATATGCAAGTCATACCTGTACCGGATAAAGTAAGAATGAAAATCAAAACCAACATCAAGGATTTGACATACACCAATCTAAACCTTAAAAATTTTAATGGTGATCTCGAGGTGAAAAACAGGGAAGTATTACTTAAAAATCTTGTCACACAGACGCTCGGAGGAAATATTGCTATGGAAGGTTTGTATAATACTGTTGACCTATCAAAACCTGATTTTTCTATAAAAATGGACCTGAGCAAAATAAAATTTGCAGATGCTATGAGCAAGTTTGACATGTTGAAAAAAGCAGCTCCTATTGCAGCATACATCGATGGCATGTTCAACACAACTTTAGTCATGAAAGGCAAGCTGGGATCTCAGATGACACCAGATTTGAGTTCATTGGACGCTTCTGGATTTTTAGAAACGTTGAGTGGTACACTGAAGGGATTTAACCCCATAAGCGAATTGGGAGAAAAATTGGGTGTAAAAGAGCTGAAAGATCTAAACCTGACCAATACCAAAAACTGGTTCGAAATCGTAAAAGGATTTGTGGAACTTAAAGAATACAAAAAAAACTTCAAAGGTATAGATATGGCCATCTCCGGAAAACACGGATTTGGTAAAGACATGGATTATAATATTGATTTGGTGATACCGCGTGAACTGCTGAAAAAGAACAAAATAACTTCCACTGCTGAAACCGGATTGTCAATACTAGAAAAAGAAGCTTCCAAATTAGGTATCAACATAGATCAGGGGCCAAACGTGTTTTTAAATGTAAAAATGACAGGCAATATAAAAAAACCAGTATTTAAAATCACCCCCAAAACAAGTCAGGGATCTTCTGTAAAGGATGCTATAGAGAACAAAGTCAGTGAGACTGCTGCAAGCATCAAAGACAGTATACAAAAGGAAATCAAAAAGAAAGAAACTGAACTTAGAGATACCATCACAAAGAGGGCCAATGAAGAATTGGAGAAAGCCAAATCCAAAATCGAAACAGCGGCTGACAAGGCCATCGATAGCATCAAATCCAAAGCTAAAACCGAAGTTATCAATAAATTGGACACCCTGACTAAAGGTGTTATTTCTGATTCTCTAAAACAAAAAGCCAAAGATGTACTAGATAAAAAATCGTCCGAAGAAGTGGATAAAATTAAAGAAAAACTCAAGGACTTCAACCCATTTAAGAAGAAAGGCAAAGGATAATTTTGGTCCATTTTATATAATCTCTCATAGTGGGTTAATATAATTTTCCTGAATAAATATATAGATTTATGAGGCGTCTTTAAAATTTGATGTCATTTTGTTGGTAGTATGATGAGTTATTGTTAATTTTGAATCTAAATTGAATACTTAGTATGAAAAATTTAATGGTTATCACTTTTTTATGTTTTGTAATGTGTTCGGCCTATGGCCAAAAAAACATTGAATATATCAAGGTGCAAATTGAAAATATTGATTTTCATCTGGTGAAAAAAGGTGAACACTTAAAGCTTAATAATGCTCAACTGGATGCTCTTTACAAAGTATTCGATGAAAAGCACGCAAGGTATGAGAGCATTATTGCAGGTAACAAAGATAAATCCGATGTATCCAATGCCCTCACTAAACTGGATGAAGAATTTGCTCCAAGAGTTTCAGCTGTACTGGATCTGAACCAAAGAGTGTCATTGATGAAAAAAGAAAAAAATAAAGCAGTCCAAAGTGGGAAGTAGTTTTTGCTGATTCTGTTTTTCTAAACATCATGCCCTCACATGATGTTAGGTTTTCATACTAATTTCACATTATTTGAAAAATCTTTTCACCCTCAACAGATTTTTTGTCAAATATAAATGGCACCTCATTTTAGGCATTCTGTTTGTAACAGGATCTAACTATTTCGCAATATTGATACCGCAAAAAGTAAGAGAGGCCCTCGACCTGGTGCAGGATAAAATTCTTGAATTTAAAACGCTATCTCCTGTCCTGCAAAAAACCATGTATGATGATTTAGGCAAGAGTCTTCTGATTTTCGGTCTTGTTGTTACAGGATTTGTCATCATCAAGGGCATTTTGATGTATTATATGAGACAAACAATAATAGTCATGTCCAGACTGATCGAATATGATATGAGAAAAGAAGTTTTCGACCATCTGGAGACCCTTGACCAGACTTTTTATCGCTCTCATCAGACGGGAGATATCATGGCAAGAATTTCTGAAGATGTCTCCAAAGTAAGAAATTATTTGGGACCAGGCATTCTGTACGCCATCAACCTGGTTACACTCTTTGCCATGACTATTTATGCCATGCTAAAGGTGGATGTATATCTATCTTTTTTCGCCTTGTTGCCGCTTCCTTTTTTATCCATATCCATCTACTACGTGAGTAAACTCATCAATGAAAAAAGCACATTGATACAGCAACAATTATCTGTTTTAAACAGTACTGCTCAGGAAACCTATTCCGGTATTAGGGTGATTAAATCATATGTCAAAGAAGATCAGTTTGCCGGGTTTTTTGAAAAACAAAGCGAAGAATTCAAACAAAGATCTCTCGGACTGGCACGAATCGAATCGTATTTCCAGCCTCTTATGTCATTACTGATTGCTTTGAGTACTATCCTGGTTGTCATAGTGGGAGGTTTTCAGGTATATGATGGTAAGCTTTCAGCTGGTAATATTGCTGAGTTTATTCGTTATGTAAACATGCTCACCTGGCCGGTTACAGCGATTGGGTGGATTGCTTCTGTAGTTCAGGAAGCTGAAGCTTCCCAAACCCGAATCAATCAGATGATGGACGAAAAATCTTCCTTAAAAAACACCAATGATAAGATATATCCCATCTTGGGTGATATTGAATTTAAAAATGTTACATTTATATATCCTGACTCAGGGATAAAGGCCCTTTCAAATGTTAGCTTTAAATTGCTCAGTGGTCAAAAAATGGCTATAATGGGCAAAACTGCAGCCGGAAAAACCACAGTGGCAGAACTCCTAACCAGAATGTTTGATGTCACTCAAGGACAGATACTGATTGATGGCAAAGATGTCAGAGAGCATAATATTTCGGTTTTGAGAAAGAGTATATCTTATGTTCCTCAGGATGTATTTCTGTTTTCAGATACAGTTGCCACCAACATTGCATTTGGAGTAGATGATGCAGAGCAGACACAAATCGAGTATTATGCAGAAAAGGCGTCTGTAGCTGAGGATATAGACAGGCTACCTGATAAGTATAATACCATGGTAGGCGAAAGAGGTGTAACCCTGTCGGGAGGTCAAAAACAACGAATATCCATAGCCCGAGCATTTATCAAAAGACCTGATATGGTTATCCTGGATGACGCCTTGTCAGCAGTAGATACTACAACAGAGCAGAACATACTGACCTATTTTCAGCAGGCCCTGGATGATAAAACTGCCATAGTCATAACCCACAGAACAAATAATCTGCTCAATTATGATAAAATTCTGATTCTCGAGAATGGCCGGATATCTGAAGAGGGAACACACGAAGAGTTGCTATTGAAAAAAGGATTTTATAGTTCTGTGTACCAGCAGCAAATGTTACACCAATTTTAAGAGTAAATAAAACTACCATAAAATATTTTGCTGTTTAAAATAAATGAATATATTTGTACTATTAATTTATATTAAACTTAATACAAGTGGAAAACGAAGATAGAGGCAAATTCGAAAGTGTATATACCGCAAAGGTAAAGGCAGGTAAACGCAGAACTTATTTTTTTGATGTAAAGAGGACTAAAGGTGAAGATTTTTATATCACTTTGACAGAAAGTACTAAAAAATTTAATGGCGAAGGGTATGAAAGACATAAAATATTCCTTTACAAAGAAGACTTCAACAGATTTCTTTCACAACTACAGGAAACCATAGACCATGTAAAAAAAGACCTTATGCCTGATTTCGATTATGAGCAGTTCGAAAAAAGACAGGCAGAATGGGAAGCTTCACTCGAGGAGGGTGATAATCGCCCTAAAAAAGAAGATGATATGAATTGGTGATTTTCCACTTGGATTGCCTGTTTGTGACTCTCTCAAAAGAGTATCTTTGTTAATACTTCTTTTACATGATAAAAATACTAGTAGCCTCATCCACTGACTTTGAAATAAACCCATTACTTGAGTTTCTTCAAAAACGGTAAAAAATAAGTTTTTTTAACTACGAATATAATAATCTATCTATCTATCCACTTGTTACAGGTGTAGGTGCACTTCAGATGGCTTTTGCAATCAGCCGAATGGGATTCAACAATAGTTTTGATCTAGCCATCAATGCAGGTATCGGCGGAGCATTCCAAAGTCGTTTTCCTTTAGGGTCAGTAGTTCATATACATCATGACAGGTTTGGAGATTTAGGTAGTGAAAATGCAGATGGCAGTTTTTCAGATTTGTTTGAAATGGGATTGTTGGAAGCAAATACATTTCCTTACAAAAATGGATGGCTTTATCCTAAAAACAAATTAAATCTAACATCAGGTCTCACAGAAGTCACAGGTATTACTGTTAACAAAGTGCTGGGAAAAGCAGAAAGCATTGCTGAAGTAACTCAAAAGTACAATCCTGATATCGTGTCTATGGAAGGAGCAGGTTTTTATTATGCATCGATGATGTTGGATATGAACGCAATTCAAATCAGAGCCGTTTCCAATCTGGTTGAACCAAGAAACAAGGAAAATTGGAATATCCCTCTTGCCATACAACAACTTAATATTTCACTGATCGATTTGCTACAATCTATCGGCTGATATTCAACTCATATCCTGCCTTACTGTATTTTTGAACTAAGATGAGTAATTCATTATAGCTCCTCAACCCTTTGGTCACTCCATGATTTTTTAAGTATGTGTCATAAATGAAATCTCTTAACTTGGGGAGGATGTCGGGATACTTTTCATTTTCTCTTCTTATAGCCTTCAGGTCTGAACGAATACCCTGCCCTATTTCTGAATATATTTGTGTTGCTATTGCAGGATACCTATGGTTTACTTCATAAAAAAGATAGCGCCAATAGCTCAGCAAACCTGAATATCTGTAAAATGGATCTTTTGAATTTACACATGTAATAAAACCAATAAAATTACATTCGCCTTCGTCTGTATATCCGTATCCATGAGCCATTTCATGAGCCAGAGTAAAGGGCCAAATGATTTTATTTAATCCCGGGTCTATATGCCCTTCAAACGCAAAAGGCAGATATATGCCCGCTGTTGCGAACCTCAGCAAACACCCTTTCGGATATAGTGCTCTTACTCTGACATAGCCAGGCGTGTTACTACCCCACGATTGCAAAATTTGCTTTTGACTAGTGCGCATTTTGTTTTCCATTTCTAGCATTTCTATCTCAGGGTTGTACTCGCTTTTGGCATCAGTCAGTAAAGACCGTTCAAGTTTTATCATTTTTGACAATTCCTGCAACTCATTGACCAACATGGCAGAATCGATTTCTATTTCTGGCAATTTTAGCTGTTCTGATAAGGATGGCCGGTAATAATTGAATGCCCATCCAAAATAAAATATGAACACTATGATTCCGGTAAAATGAATGAGTTTCTGAACAGCAAACAAAGCGGCAAACCGTACTCCTTCCTGCACCAGGTTTCTTTTGAATAACATTACGCCTCTGACAATTGTAAAAATAAGTACCAAAATCAAGATGTAGACAAATGGGAATGGCAACTGGCCAAAGGTAAAATCATATGCAAATCTGATAAAAGGAAATAAGCGAAAATGATAAAGCTCGAAAATGTCATTTTTCAGACCTTGCCAGGCCAAGAAATGTATCACTATGGTAATTAACCCTGCAATCCATCCGAAATTTGTGCAAAACCATTTTGATTTTCGTATTTTCACCTATGTAGAGGAATTGTATTTACAGAATCAAGCAAAATTAAATTATGTCATTCTCTAAAATATATCAATAAATTTCGATAACAAAAACCAAAGTATTAAAATTAAGTGTAATTGCAAATTTATTAAAATTAAATTTCATGCGAACATAATGTTTATAAAAATAATAAATAACTTTACAGCAGTTAAAAGCCATTATTAAATGAGTATGACAAGGCGAAACCTTATCAAAAGCAGTATATTAGGAGCTGGAGGGTTGTTAATTGGGGACCAAATTAATTCAGAAAACAAGGTGGAGGATAAAGGTTTGGAAAATAATATACACCATTCTGTTTGTCATTGGACGTATAATCATATATCTTTGGATGAACTATGCTTACTGGTAAAAAAGATTGGTTTTTCTGCTATTGACCTGGTAGGTCCCAAGGATTGGTCTGTATTGAAACGCTATAATGTAGACTCTTCTATGTGCAATGGGGCAGAAATAGGGCTGACAAAGGGGTGGAATGACAAACAATATCATGATCAGTTAGTAAAAAACTACAGCGAACATATAGACTTGGTTTCTTCTGCCGGATACAAAAACCTGATTTGTTTTAGTGGAAACAGAGATGGAAAAGATGACGAAAGTGGAATGCAAACATGCGTAGAAGGTCTCAAAAAGATTCTGCTCAAAGCAGAGAAAAAAGGCGTCGTGATTCAGATGGAATTGTTTAACAGCAAGATTGACCACAAGGATTACATGTGTGACTCCAGTGCCTGGGGTATTGAATTATGCAAAAGGCTTGATTCTCCTAATTTCAAACTCCTTTATGATATATACCATATGCAGATCAATGAAGGTGATATCATCAGAACAATAAAAGAGCATTTTTTTTATTTTGGACATTATCATACCGCAGGTGTACCGGGAAGGCATGAAATCGACGAAAGCCAGGAATTGTATTATCCCGCAATAATGAAAGCCATTTTGCAAACAGGATATAAAGGATATGTAGCACAAGAATTTATACCCACTGCAAAGACCAATATAGAAAAAGAGAAAGCACTGCGAAAAGCCATCAAAACTTGTGATGTCTAAACAATTTCATATTTCAAACAATCAATACATTAAATAATCAACCATTAAATTAAAACAAAAAAATGTATTTTAATTCAGAAGGATCAAAGGAAGTCACTTATGATGTTATCGTTGTAGGTTCGGGTATAAGTGGAGGTTGGGCAGCCAAAGAGTTTTCCGAAAAAGGACTAAAGACATTAGTGTTAGAAAGAGGACGAATGGTCAGACATGGTGAATACCCTACAGCCAATATGGAAGATTGGGAATTGCCAAATCGGAACAAAATGACACCAAAGCAAATGGAAGATTATAAAATCCAAGAACGAACAGGTTATACGATGACCCCTGCTTACCAGCATTGGTGGCCCAAAGACACAGAAAATCCATATACCGAAACCAAGCCATTTGACTGGATAAGAGCGTACCATGTGGGCGGAAGATCATTATTATGGGGTCGGCAATCTTACAGGCTGGGAGATTTGGACTTTGAGGCAAACGCCAAAGATGGAATAGCCGTTGACTGGCCTGTGAGGTATAAAGATATTGCCCTTGGTATGATTATGTGGAGACGTTCATAGGTGTCAGCGGTAATAATGAAGGACTGTCGCAGTTACCTGATGGCAAGTTTTTACCACCCATGGAATACAATTGTTTGGAAATTTCTGTAAAAGAAAGGATTAAGAAAAAACTTGGCAGAGAGCTGATAATGGGACGAACAGCCCACATCACATCTGAAGGAGGCCATAATGGTCGGGGTACTTGCCAAACTCGAAACCGATGCATGAGAGGTTGTCCATTCGGTGCTTACTTCAGTAGCAATGCCTCTACTCTTCCGGCTGCTCAGGCTACGGTAACATGACCATTCGGCCATTTTCTATTGTGACTGAAATCATTCTAGACGAAACCGGTAAAAAAGCGAAAGGAGTAAGGATTGTGGATGCCGAAACCAATGAAACTAAAGAGTATTACGCAAAAGTTGTATTCTTGTGTGCATCTGCATTTGGTAGCGCACAGATCCTGCTCAACAGTACTTCGGAGAGATTTCCAAATGGATTTGGAAATGATAGTGGAGAATTGGGGCACAATGTCATGGACCATCACTTCAGGCTGGGTGCACATGGTAAATCTGACGAATTTAAGGACAAATTTTATAAGGGAAGAAGGCCGACAGGTATTTACATTCCCAGATTCAGGAATCTGGATACCAAGACAAAAATGCCTAACTTCATCCGTGGTTATGGCTATCAAGGTGGTGGATCCCGCGAAGGTTGGGGAAGGTATATTGCTGAAGCAGAATATGGAAAAGCACTTAAAGATTCCCTAAGTCAAAACGGTGACTGGACTTTTGGAATCACCGCTTTCGGCGAATGTCTGCCATACCACGAAAACAAAATAACGCTCAACAAAGACGTAAAGGATATCTATGGTTTGCCCACACTTACCATGGATGCCGAGTGGAAGACCAATGAACTGGAAATGCGCAAAGATATGATGTCAGCAGCTGCAGAGATGCTGGAAGCCGCCGATCTTAAAGATGTTCGTACTTTTGACTATGGGTGTAATCCGGGTTTGGGTATTCATGAGATGGGTACGGCAAGAATGGGCCTCGATCCTAAAACATCAGTATTGAACAGATGGAACCAGATCCACGCTGTACCTAATGTATTTGTAACTGATGGTGCATTTATGACTTCTGCCGGTTGTGTCAATCCTTCATTGACTTACATGGCATTTACTGCAAGAGCTGTAAATTTTGCTGTAGAAGAGTTGAAAAAACAGAATTTGTAACTTATTATTGAACAAAAAAACAATTAAACATAATGGATAGAAGAGAAGCATTAAAAGCCACATCACTCATCCTTGGTTATTCACTGACTGCAGGAGCTGCCTCAGCTCTACTCGGTGGATGCAAAGCACAAACAAGCTCAGACTGGCAACCCCAGACGCTGAGTGCCCAGCAATCTGACCTGCTGGCCGAAATATGTGAAGCAATATTACCTAAGACTGATACGCCCGGAGCAAAAGATGCCCTCTGTCACAGGTACATTGACGAGATGCTCACACATTTTTATAAGCCGGAAAAACAAAAGTACTTTTTGGAGGCATTGAAGATATTTGATGAAAAATCAAAAGCAAAATATTCAAAAGCTTTTGTGGCACTTTCACCAACCGAAAAAGAGGAGATTTTAGAAATATTGGCTAAGGAAGCAGCTGATTATAAGGATGAGACTGGCGAAAAACCACACATTTTTAGAGCGATTAAAAGCGCAACCATTAGTGGTTATTTCACAAGCGAAGTCGGAGCTAAAGGTGGTTTATGCGAATTCCTTCCTGTCCCTGGTCCGTACAAAGGATGTATTGACTACTCCACTGTAGGAAAAGGTTATGTTTTATCTTAATGAATTTTTAAATATCATACCAATGTATAAATCAATTATCATATTCATAACCATTTTGGTAAGCATTATTAGTTGTAAAAGTCCTTCAGAAAAAGAAGTACCATCGGAAATTGCATCCAATGACTCATTAAAAACACATATTTCATTGGCCGAATGGTCTTTTCACAAGGCATTGAATAACAAAAAAATGGACCATTTGGGCTTTATCATAAAAGCCGGAGAATTGGGTTTTACAGGAGTCGAATATGTCAATCAGTTTTTTAAAGATAAAGCTTTAGACACATCATACCTTCAGCAAATGACCGCAACAGCAGAGAAAGCCGGTGTAAAGCAGCTTTTGATTATGGTGGATAATGAAGGATACCTGGCGGACCTTAATAAAATAAAAAGGGACAGTGCTGTTATGAACCACCACAAGTGGGTAGATGCCGCTGCTTTTTTGGGTTGTCACTCCATAAGGGTCAATGCACATGGTGAAGGAACCCCTGAAGAAGTCGCAACTGCCGCTATAGACGGACTTTCCAGACTTGCCGATTATGCAGCTAGCAAAAACATCAACGTCATAGTAGAAAACCATGGTGGCTACTCATCCAATGGACAATGGCTCGCAGGGGTGATGGACAAAATCCAAAAACCTAATTGTGGCACCCTACCCGATTTTGGTAATTTTTGCCTGAAGCGCAAAGACGGGGCAATGTGGAATGCTCCATGTATAGAGGAATATGACCGCTATAAAGGTGTAGAAGAGTTGATGCCATATGCAAAAGCTGTAAGTGCAAAGTCATTTGATTTTGGTGAAATGGGTTTCGAAACTACTATAGACTATCTGCGAATGATGGAAATAATCAAGAAAGCCGGATATTCAGGTTTTATTGGTGTAGAATACGAAGGCGAAAAAATGGGGGAAGAAGAAGGTGTAATAGCCACTAAAAACCTTATAGAAAAGTGCTTTGCTCAAATAAATAACGTGTCAAAATAAAGTCAAATCAGCAGGATTTCTTTCCATCAGATATTTCGTAAATTGTTTTGCAAAAAAAGGACCTATACTAGAGCCTTTGGTACCTAGGCCATTGAAAATGAACATATTAATGTATTGTTCGTGAGGCATTAATATAGGCTCTTCGAGTATGCATGGTGGGTCTTATTGCAGCTTTGTGCTCCAGTATTTCATATGAGATGTTCAGTACACGCTTCAGTTCTTTTTCAAGGGCTATATAGCCATTTGCGGTACCTTTATCATCTTTACAATTCCATTCATAACCCGAACCCACCCAAAATACATCATCGTAAAGGTTTACAAAAAATACTTTGTCTTTATACATTTTTTTAAACCTGGCCTCCGGTATTTTCACAATCAATACTTCTCCCTTAGAAGGTGCCAGCTTAATATTCTGGAAAAAGGGATTAAATTTTGCCTGATAACCTTCACAAAAGACAATGTTGCTGAATTTTTTGTTTTGGTAAGCGTAAGTGTCCCCACTTATAATAAGTTGGTCATAAACAAATTTTTCTTCTAAATAAATGCCCATATCCAGCCACTTTTTTCTGTATCCATCAAGTATAACGGGAAGGTGCACCTGAAATGCACCTTTAAGTTCGCCGTAGCCAAAAGAAGATGCCCTTTACTTTACGGTAAATGAAGTGAGGTCAACATCAGGCTCAATAAAATCAGATAGTGTAGGATCAGCTGTTCTACCTATCCAATTATTTTCATCTTCTATACTATCCAATACTCGTACAATGTTAGTTTCTGTATAGGTTTTAACACCTAGTTCGATGGAAATAACATCATACATTTCCTTAGCCACCGGTAAAAACTCATGAATACGCCAGCTGGGTACAAAATATTTGCCTGTTATTGGATTTACAATCCCAGCTGCTACCCTTGAAGCAGAACCATTAAAGTGATCGTCAATTATAATCACCTTCATGTTTTCAGCGATCAGACATCTTGCCAGTAAAGTTCCCGCAAGTCCCTGACCTACAATTGCATAATCAAACATCATATCATCGCCCATAATCTTGTCCGTCGTTTATTATCACCTTTGATGTTAATTTGTATTATAATCTGTCATTTTCAATCGATTGAAATCATGCTCATGTCAATAATTACATCTCATCAAGCATGGCTTTATCCCGTTTAGTTAAAGAATTGACTACCAACTGATAAGAGTGATCTATTAACTTTTTTATAAAAGCAATTTTCCAGTTGCCCCTCCAGTAATATTGTATTCCAATGCACTTTATTCATATGATATCCGGGTGTGATGTCTTCATATTCTTCCCTAAGGGTTACTCCCCACTCAGGGTCGCATTTCAGATTGGCCTTACTTGGTATTTCATCCAGTCCTGTTAGGGCAAACATTTTACCGACTACTTTGAAGACCAGTGTATCACCACCGAAAGGAAATGATTCTGTCACCCCTTTTTTAGCCAAACAATATTCAGTAAATTCTTGTATATCCATTTCCAGTGTGCCTATGAAAGCAAATGACCCATCTTGTCCTCTTTAACTTTGAGGTACTTTTTATTCTCAGCATGCGAAGGTATGACTACGGGAATTCTCGAACCAAGCTGTATAGAAGAGTTATCTATCGCAGCTATTTTATCAGGGTTATTAGTTATTATGTCAATCATTTTAACACCTAAATCCAACAGAATTTCGATGGCAATGGCAAAATCCCGTTCATCAGGTTCAAATCCAAGATGAATATTAGCCTGAATGGTGTCATAACCCACTTCCTGTAGCTTGTATGCCTCTAATTTGTTGATAAGGCCTATACCCCGTCCTTCTTGCCTAAGATAAATCATGATACCTCCCTGTGAGCCTATGATGCCCATAGACTGTGTAAACTGTTCGCCACAGTCACATTTTTTTGACCCGAACAAATCTCCGGTAATACATTCAGAATGAATCCTGACAGGTATGGACTTCATGAAATCTGTAGAAGTATGCACTAGTGCCAAATGAGGTTGCGCATCATCATGATTTTGCGAATAGGCATAAATATTAAAATCACCCCATTTTGTGGGCAAATTGGCTTGAACCTGACGTTTCAACAATGTTTTTAATTTTTCTTATTACAACGCAAAGATAACAATTAGGATGTGGCGAATGTTTTTTATATGCAGATTTACTTTATAGGGACAGAAATTTTATTTACTTTTGCATCTCTTTAGTCGATAGGTCTCATAGTTCAACGGATAGAATAGGAGTTTCCTAAACTCTTGATCCAAGTTCGATTCTTGGTGAGGCCACCAAAATAAGATCCTGAATGATATTTAGGGTCTTTTTTTTACCCCGGCAAATAGCTTCTAAAATTTCTGATAGCTTCCCTAAATGTATTTCGAATTTCATCCCCGGGATTAAAAATCCACATCAAACCACCAAATGCTGCTGAGATAATGATTGTCTTAAGGATAACGTTCAGCACCGGATGCAATTGAAAGGGAATCACATATAAAATCGTAAAAACGATACTGCCCGCCAGCAAAATCTTGAAATGGCTGCCAAAATCCAGCACAAACCCAAATCTCTTTTGAACAAAAAGGTGCTTGAGCAAATTGAAAACTACATATGAAATACAAGTGGCTATAGCCGCTCCTATTGCACCAAAGTGTTGGATAAGAAAGTAATTCAGCAACACATTGATTACTCCGAGTAAAACTAAGAAATACATATGAAATCTATAATCAGCAGAATATGATATTATGACCGAATTGACACCTGTGATCAGATCAGTTATTTTTGCAATCCCCAGCAAAGTAAAAATCCAAATGACGGTATGATAATCTGTAAACTTGCCAGGCATGAGTTCCAGTACATCACTCCAAATGGAAAATAGCAATAAAAAAAGAAAAACGCCACCTATTAAGCCAAAAACGGATGATTTTTGGTACACATCTTGTATATTATTGTGATCACCGTCTGCCCAACTTTTGGAAATAACAGGCCCTGCTATTTGGTTGATGGCTTTGGAAGGAATATCCATGACATTGGATATCGTCATGATGATGCTGTAAATGGTCACGGCTTCCTTGCTAATCATAGCGCCAATCATGGCAATGTCTATTTTAAGGGCAAAGGTTGCTCCCAGACCATTCAGAACCGAAAATACCATAAAAGCCAGTAGACCATTATATTCTGATCGGTCCAAGGACCTGAATTCCGGTTGCCAGCTATGCCTGTCCAGTTTCAAAAGATAAGCAAAAAGCGAGATACCAACCAGTAAAAAATAAATAACCACAGAAATAACAAAAAAAGATCGTTGGATATAGCCAAAGTAAATCAGCAGTATCAGGCAGGGTAAAAATAGTTTCAACCCGATGCTATTGATCAGATCCGGAATGACAATCCTAAACCTGACTGTAGCATGAAATAAAAAAATAGAAGAATAAAGGAAGATATAACTTAGTAATAAAATGCTGTATTTATTATCCTCGATAAGTTTAAAATTAGCAAAAATAGTGTTCAGAAACGGATAAAATAAATAGTATAATCCACACACGACAAGGCTGGCGAATACTGCAGATGCTGTAGCTATGGCCAAAGTAAACATTAGAAAATGTTTTTCTCTATTTTTTTGGACAAACAATGGAAAGTACTTTACAATAGCGCCCTGAACACCTAGACCAAGAATCGGAACGAGCAAAGTAGCATAACTGTGTAATGACTGAAAATATCCATACAACTCATTGTCCAGTGAGTATATAAAAACCACACTCAGAAAGCCAATAAATGTCCCTATGAAGTTGATAATGGAAAACTTGATACTTTGTCGTTGTATAATACCCAACAATAAATGATTTTAATTTTCATAAAACGAATGTAAACATACAAGTATTATTTAATTTTCATCCAAAATCAGCGAATATGTAATATAGTCAGAATTTTTTTTGCAATTTTGTAACATTTAAAATCATCCTTGCGTCATCCTTTTGTAAATGAGCCCAGATAAAATGAAATCCCTCGAATTGCCGTTTAAAGATAAATTGTACAGATTTGCTTTAAATATTGTAGGTAATACATTTGATGCTGAAGACATTATGCAGGAGTTGATGATCAAGATTTGGAACAGAATGGATCAGTTTAACGAAATTGACAATAAGGAAGCCTGGTGCATGACAGTAACCCGAAATATGGCTATCGATAAAACCAGAAACAAAAAAATGCCATCTCAGGATATTTCTGAATTTCTTCATCTTAAGGATTCGGATGACACACCTGACAAAAAGATGGAAAATGACGAAAGATTCGGCAATATCATGGCATTAGTCAATCAGCTACCTGAAAAACAGAGAATTATAATTCACCTAAGAGATGTCGAAGGATATAGTTATCAGGAAATAGCAGATATGACGGAAAATACACTGGATTTTGTGAAGGTAAGTTTGCACAGGGCAAGAAAAACCCTGAAAGAAGAATTGTTAAAAAGAAATATAAAAAAATATGAAGCATAATATTGATCATATTCTTGATAAATATTGGGAAGGTGAATCAAGTGTGGAAGATGAAAACATTTTAAAGAAGTATTACAGGAGTGGTGAAGTACATGCCGATCATGCCCCTTATAAATCATTATTTTCATACTTAGATGCTCAGAGAGATATACAGTACGACGAAAGAAGCATAATAGATACCTTACTTAACAAATATTGGGAAGGAAGCACCACCGTAGAGGAGGAATACTTTTTAAAAAAATATTTCAGTAGCGCAAATATTGATGAAGCACATAAACCTTACATGGAGTTGTTTATGTATTTTGAGGATAGATCCGCCATCACTTATCCTGTGAAAGATGTTCAGCTAGTGTCAGAAAGCAGGAAAGTAAAGTGGGCTACAATAAGAAAAATGGTTTATTCTGTAGCTGCAGCAAGTGTGTTAGTTTTGGGAGCTGTATCTGTAATGAAAAAACATGCAACCGGACCCTATCCAATCACAAACAGCAATGGCTGGTGAGATCGAAGATCCTGAAGAAGCTCTCCGGGTCACAAAAGAAGCCCTTGCGTTGGTTTCTAGCAAGTTCAGAGACAGTCAGGATAAAGTACGACATAATATGGGAGCCCTTGAAAAAGCTTCACTTTTTAAATAAAATCAATTTTTTAACTTCTTAAATAATTTTAACCCATGAAAAGTATTTTTTCATTTGCGATAGCTTTGTTATTAAGTATATCTGCTTCATCGCAAACAGACGCCATAGAGCGATTTTTTAAAGATTACCAGGATAATGATAATTTTACAGTAGTATATGTAAGTCCAAAAATGTTTCAGATGGTCAGTAAAGTTACCGATGGCACAGAAGATAAAGAGTTGGCATCCATCGTAAAAGATCTGAAAGGCTTACGAATACTGACTTCCAAAGTAAATCCAGACAAGATCTATAAAGAAGCCAACAGAAGACTTAATGTCAAGGAATATGAAGAGCTTGTGACGGTAAGAGAAAAGGATTCCAATGTTAGATTTGTCACAAAAGAGACTAATGATGTCATAACAGAGTTACTCCTACTTGTCGGCGGGAAGGATGAATTTGTTATGATGAGTTTTGTAGGAAACATAGATCTCAATAAGATAGCCAGACTGGCCAAAAAACTTGACATCGATGGTGCAGAATATCTTGACAAAGTAAACAAGAAAAATTAATATTAGTCAGGGGTAGTTGTTTTACCCCTGATTTAATTTTGTTTCCCGCTTTTCCCCATTAAAAAATGACCAATCATGAAATCACTCAAAGTAGTTTCACTTTATGCATGTCTTCTTATGTTCAGTATGTCTGTCACACCAATGTCAGGTCAGTCCTCTGTAAAAAAGATAATGAGTCAGCTCAAGAAAACTGAAAAATATGAGGGCATATCCATCCCTGGTTGGATCCTCAGACTAGGCTATAAAATAGTTGCAAAAGGAGATATTGACCTTAAGGAATCTGGTTTATTATCGTTGGCTGGAAGTATCAAGCATCTTAGAGTAGCCACTACCACATTAGACGTCAATAAATATAATACCAGAGCTATCGTCAATAACTTTATCAAAAGTGTAAAAGAAAAAGATGGTTTTGAAGAATACCTTAGCGTCAGATCTGAAGATCAACATTTAAAAATAATGATGCAGGAACATGATAACCTGGTAAAGAATATAGTTATTTTGTCCGATGATAATGGTGAAATCGCTATAATACATGCAAAAACTCATTTACACCTTGATGACCTCAAAAACATTTCTTTCAGCCAATGGAAAAATCAGTCAGAGGCAGTAAAGCAATCCAAATAATATCTGTTAAATTTTAAAATCTCCCACATCATGTCTTTACATAAGTATTTGCTAATAATAATTGTAGCTTTTTCAGGAACAGTCCACGCCCAAAAAAACATCGATCAAGTGCTAAGAAAGTACAAAAACGATGGTGGTGTCATGAATCTGAATTTTACCGGAGAAGTATTGAATATGCTCAATGAAAACAAATCGAAACTGAAGAGTACCATAGATGTTGTCGATGTACTAATATTTGAAAATAAAAATGACATCAATGCTTCAGATAAGATAAAAATAAAAGATGTGCTCAGTAGAGACAAATTTGACCTGATGATAGATATTAAAAATAAAACTCAAAATGTGAAACTATATGCTCTTGAAGATGGAGCTTTTTTAAATAAGATTTATGCGCATGTAAATTCTCCTGAAATGAACGCGTACTTCGTCTTATCAGGCAAAATCATTTTTGAAGAACTGGCCAAATTGGGCATGGATTTCCAAAACTCTAATGGGCTGAAAATCCTTGACAAGGTCAAAAAGTAATTAAAATAAAAGAGGTCGGAAAATGGTAACATTACAACTTTCCGACCTCTACCATCCTCTTACAAATCTTTTCAGAAAATTGATTCCTTATCAAATTTTTTGGCGAGTAAAGCATAAACTAAAACCCCTGTGCTTACTTCTGTTGGCTCTACCCATTTTGTCTATAACTTCTTCTATAGCGCTATCCAATTCAGGACCATCCGACAATCCAAGCTTTTTGATTAAAAAATTCTTTTTCACCCTATCCTTCTCTTCCTTATCCGAACCCGAAACTAATGAAGCATCTCCTAAATAAATAGATGGACCCAAACTTTTGGCGACACCTGTTATCAACTTATCTGTTAAAGTCAACCCCAGATCCGCTGCAGATTCTTTATACATCTGCACTTTTTCATCAAATTTGCTCATAATACTTTTTTTTTAATAATGAAATAATAACTTTTTTGGCATGTATTTCCCTGCAAAGCCGAGAAATAAAATTTCCCTACTTATTATAAACGACAAAATTAAATATTTGGTTTAAAAAAGGCAAAAAAAATGTTTGTTATATTTGGTACATGAATTCATTAATATCGTCGATTTTAATTTAAATAGTTTAACCTTTGTTATAAATTTGAATAAAAAACACAGGCATGCTTTCATTTTGCATCTTAATCTTGGGTTTGTGGATCATCTTCAGAGATAGAGAAGGTGTATTCAGGTTGTTTTCAGTTTTAATACTCGCAGGTCTCATCGGTTTAATAACTCAAAAATACCTGCAATCTTCAGATTATACCGAATTAAGCCTGGAGCTTGCAAAATCTCTATTCTTTCTCGCAGCAATAGGCTATTTGTTACAATTTTTAAAGCAAAGTAGTATTGCGCAGTTTGGGATTTTATTTATTGGACTGTATTTCAGCTGGGGTTTGAATGCCGATTCAAAAGAAGCCTCAACCGTTAACTCACCGTTGCCTGACCAGAATGGTGAGTTTTTGATTCAGATAGAAAAAAGAAATTTGAGCGATGTGACCACGTGGTCTTATGCTTTGGATGCAAAAATAAAAAGAGCTTTCCATCCTTCACAGCCTGACATTACCTCAATGGATGATTATTATATATTGGATATAAAGCAAGGGACATATGAAGAAATAGCTTCAAAACTGGCATCCAACACACAGATAGAGTGGGTAGAAAATAATGAGGTCATACCATTTGAATTTCCAGCGAAATCAGGTACCACTACAAAAGATGAACTCAATACCCTCTCCAATGATCCTTCTGTAGCTCTACAGTGGCATTTGCAGCATCTGGGGATGTCTAAATATTTTAATTACTTTTCTGAAAAAGCATTGAAGCCCACAAAAAAAGCAAAACTGTTCATTCTGGATACGGGTATAGACAAGAGGCATGAAGACCTGTCGGTAAATTCTATCAATGCAGCTCAGGATAAACAAGGACATGGTACCCATTGCGCGGGTGTTGCTGCTGCTATTACCAACAATAAAATCGGAGTTGCTTCATTTGCTCCGTCAGTGGATTGGGTCGAAGTACATGGCATACAAGTCATCGGCGATATAGGCTTTGGGACGCAAGTCGATATCATTAATGGAATCATTCAGGCAACCGATGCAGGAGCTGATGTGATATCTATGTCACTAGGAGGTATCACCAATCAGGAGAGAGAAAAAGCATACAATGAAGCAGTCAGATACGCTAATCAGAAAGGTACAATCGTAGTGGTGGCTGCCGGCAATGCCAATCTCGACGGAAAAAGATACAGCCCTGCCAACGCTGAAAATGTGATTGTTGTAACCTCATTAAATCAAAATGATGAAAAATCTGGTTTTTCCAATCATGTCAGTAATATTGCCATGGGTATCTCTGCTCCCGGAGAAAATATATTTTCTACAACTCCATCTAACACTTATACACCCTACAGCGGCACATCTATGGCAGCTCCTCAGGTGGCAGGGCTTGTTGCTGTAATAAAAGCTATCAGACCCGAATTGGACACAAAAAAAATATATTCCATCCTGAGCAGAACGGGAAAAGAAACCAAAAATACCTTAGTTACCGGCAAACTAATACAACCTTATGAAGCGATACAATTACTAATTGCAGAATAAAAATTCTTTATACAAAACTATTGATACAGCTTACGCATGATCTTTTTCAACGTTTCTTCAGACCCCAAATCAGTTTTCACTTTAATTTTAGCTTTTGAATAAAACTCCTTCCTAAGTTTTAATAAATCATTGATAGTTTTTTTTAATTGTGCCGGCGATTTTCCGGCAAGCAGCGGACGACTATTATCCATACCGATACGGTCAGCAATCTGTGCATTGGAAGCAACAAGAAATACTGTTTTACCTTTTTCGTTTAGTTTTTCCATCAGATCATTAAAACACGGCATTCCGCCTCCGGTAGCGACAATCCCATCACTGATCTTCCAGTTTTCAATCAAATCCTTTTCCAAACTTCTGAAATAATCTTCTCCATTATGACTAAATATTTCCTGAATACTCTTGCCCTCAATGCTACAAAGGATTTCATCTGTATCAAAAAACGGAAGAGACAATTCATTCGCCAGCATCTGACCAACAGTTGTTTTACCACTTCCCATCATACCAACCAAAAAACTAGCATAAAGTATGTTTAGTAATGAAAAAGCGATACACAACCACAATGAGTAATGTATCGCTTTTCAATAAATTGATTTTTTCTTAGACAGGATTAATATCCTGGATTTTGTTTTAGATTAGGATTGGCAGAAATATCAGCTGACGGAATTGGAAATATATTAAATTTCGAATCCACTGCCTGCCCCTGACTTACACCACCTTTCCAAGCCCAAAGGTAATCTGCAGTTGTAAATTTATTAAATCTTACCAAATCTGTTCTCCTGTGGCATTCCCAATAAAGTTCTCTACCTCTTTCATCTAATATTAAATCAAGATTAAGCATGTTATCTGTTATATTCCCTGCGGATCCAGTATATGCTCTTTGACGAACAATATTAAAATACTCTGTTGCTTTTGCTTTGGAACCTCCTGCTGCTCCTCTCAGGATTGCTTCAGCTGCCATCAAATAAACATCGGCTAATCGAAACATTGGAAAATCAGTGTCAGGAAAATCAACATTTGAACCTGTTTTTCCATCAGATGTTATATTTTTAAATTTAAGAACGGCATATCCATTGTTAAAAATTGCGATATCTTCTCTAGTATTTATATCCAGGTTTTGACCTTTGGTTCCGAATATACCTCTTCTGTCAAAACTTGTCAATCTCAGCTCATAAGTATAGTCAGGCTATCCAAATCCAATCTTATTTCATAACCGCCTGATTTTGTTATCTTAATATCATTTCCTCCGGCTTCCAAAAGACCGTCTGCACCCGTATCTCCAAGATTTACTGCCCAATCTTTGTTTGCTCTAAATTTAATGTCTCCAGTTTTAAGCTCAACTTTTGCAGTTAAGTAGCCTAATTCTGCATTCCAGGTAAGTTCAGTATCTGTATCCCATCCACCTGGTGTTGCACTTCCTACTACACCCCATGTCTGTCTTTCCAATACATAGGTATTATTATTCAAATCCACTTTTATATAATAAAGCCCTTTAGGCCCAGCTTTGATATTTGCACCTCCTGTTTCCAGAGTACCGTCAGCACCATTATCACCTAGCTTTCCTCCTAATGTGCTGCTTGGGTTTCTAAGAATTACAAATTCTGCATTGTCCTGAGTAAAATATCGATAACCTTCATAAACTTTATTGCTTTTAGAAGATGTTAAAGCATTTTTTGAATCTGCTCCATTAAATGGTGTAGACTGGTAAGAGCCTGGAATGTATACTTTAGGATAAGTTTTACCCGGGTTAAACTCTGATACAATACCCGTAAGATCCGCTGGAAATTTTTCAACAAATTGTCTGGTAGTTCTTGATCCGCCCCAGCCTCCGGATACACCTGATTCAAGTGCATTGATTTGGCCACCGATTCCAGCTCTTATTATAAAAAAGTCATACCACCCCAAGTTCTGGTGTTGACACCATCAAAAGTAATAGGAAATATGATTTCATTTGACTTATGATTATCTGCTAAAAATAAGTGCTGGTATTGTGGTTCGAGCGTAAACCCTGCTGAAATAACTTTTTCGCATACAGCCAGACATTCAGTATATTTTTTTTGACCTGTATACACTTCTGCGTTAAGATATAGTTTAGCCAATAAAGTCCACACTGCTGCCCTGTCCGCCCTACCATATTCATTAGTACGAGGTGCTTTTATTTTATTTTCAATATCCAAAAGTTCAGTCTCTATATATTTAAATAAGTCAGTCGCATTGGTTTGATTTGGAAAAAACGCCCCCACTTTATCAGCTTCAGTAACGAATGGCACATTTCTAAAAATATCCAAAGCATGCCAATAACTTAAAGCCCTTATAAAACGTGCTTCTGCTCTGAAATCGTAATGTCTGCCCGCAATTGTCCTGATACACCACGGCTATCCAATTTTTCATCGGTCGTCTCTCTAAGAAACTCATTGACCAGTGGAATCTGATAAAAGATACGGCTGTACAAAGCAAAAGTAAATCCATCAGAAGACGTCCAGTCTATATCATGAAAATCATAAATAGTTTGATCATTCCATCTATCAATGCTTCATCAGTGGTTAATTCCTGATGATACCACATACCCCGTAAATACTGTCCAAACCCTTCGTCAATTCCTGATATATCCGCTTGACCTGAAGGTCCTTCTTGACCTGAGACAGCAAAACCGGCATATAATTTAGCAAGAAATTGTTTATATGCATCCTGATTATTAAATACTGTACCTGAAGTAATTAAGTTTGGATCCAAAGGAACCGTGTCCAGGTCTTTAAAACAAGAACTAAAAGTCAATGATACACCCAGGACTATAAAAGCTATGCACTTTTTCATTTTATTATTATTTTTATTTTCTAAAATTAAAAATCTACACTTAAACCAAAAAGAAACGTTCGTGTTCTTGGATAGACATTATTATCAATTCCATTGCCCAATTCCGGATCTAAACCTTTGTATTTTGTGATTACAAATGGATTTTGAACCGTCGTATAAATTCTCAAATAATTTCCAATCAATTTATCAAAACTGTACCCAAGTGTAATGTGGTCCATTCTGAAAAAAGAAGCTTCAGTAACAAAATAGTCACTAAAAGTCAAATTTCTTTGCTGCAGGAAATTATTATCCAATCCTGATGTATGAATGTTTTGCAGATAATTTGTGGGATGGTATAATCGTTGAATATATCCCATGTCTGTAGCTACGTTATTATATACATAGTTGCCCAAATTTGCTCTTCCTGCAAATGAAAAATCTAGATTTCTATACTTAAAATTGCTCGTTAATCCTAAAATAACATCTGCTGCTGGTTTTTTAAACAGATATTTATCCAGATCATCCACAGTACCATCACCATTTCTATCCTTAAATTGTCCTTCCAACACTTTGCCATTTTCATCATACAATTGTTCAAAAACAAAAAATGAGGCAGGTGCAAAACCGACTCGGTGTCTTTGAATAGTACTGCCCACACCTCCTGCTATATTTCCTGTAGGTACGCCATCATAATTTGGATCATCAGTTGCTGTTAACTTCGTAACTTCATTTGTATTATATGCAGCATTAAAACTTATATCCCAACTCGCAGTACTATTTTTTATTGCTGCAAAGTTCAGCCCTAACTCAACACCTTTATTGACCATATTACCAATGTTTGTATTGATAAAATTGGTAAGGTTTGTGCCTGCCGGTACTGGAATATAGTTGAGCAGATCCTTTGTATTTCTTTGGTAGACATCTAGTGTTCCACTCAGTTTATCTTTCATAATGGAATAATCAAGACCTAAGTTATAAGTTGTGGTTTCCTCCCATTTGATATTATAGTCGTACCCATTAGGACGGTATGTATTAATAAAAGAATTCCCAAACTGATATGCAGCATTAAATAAACTTTGCTGGTAGATGGGTTGATAAACATAAGGGCTTCCGATATCTTGTTGACCAGTCACACCCCAACCTAGACGCAATTTAACATTATTGAAATAATCCTTGTTGTTTTCTATCATTTTCACTGCTAAGGCGGCGGCTGGAAACAATCCCCAACGTGTGTCGGGAGAAAATCTGGAGGCATTCGTCACTTTAATGACAGATTGAAAGATATCTGTCCTTAAACTATAATTTATCCTGGCAATAATGAAACAAAAATAATTCTTCCCCTATGTTATTCCGTTCAAGAACAAAAGCAGTAGTTCCTGCTGCATCTGAATTCCTAAATGAATTCTCCCGATAAAATTTTTGCCAGGAATAACCTCCCATCAGGTCAAAATCATTATCCTTTATGTCTTTTTGCCAATTTAAATAAAACCAAATCTTTAAATTGTCCTTCCTGAGAGTATGTAATACTACACCTCCTCAAAATCTTTTGAAAAGAAAGGACCTTGTGCTTCCGCCAGGAAGAAATAAAGATCCTTCCCAAATGAACGATCATAAACTAAAAATTTCAAATTTGCTCTGATTGGAAGAATTTAAACCTGTAATCGCCAGGACATTACCTAAGTATCTTGACACATCTGATTGGTCATTTCCTAAGGTTGAGTAATGCCAATGGATTAGCAGGTGCAAGAACCATTGAGGAATCCAATATTGCATCAAGCCATGTAGTATATCCGGAATAAACACTTGCTTCGTTCAAAGGTGTTTGTGTAGGATCCCAACTCAGCGCTGAAACCAATAGCGCCACGCTCAGCAAATTGATTATTGTTTAACATTCCCTTTAGACCCAAATTAAGTTGAAGTGTATTATCCAAAAGTTTTGGACTTACATTCAAACCAAATGAATATCGTTGGAATTTATCAGTTTTCAACAAACCTTCTTTAGTGGTAAAACCCAAAGACGCTCTATAAGGAATGCTTGCAGTACTTCCGGAAATATTAACATTATGATCCTGTGCATGTGCTGTCCTGTATATTTCATTTTGCCAGTCTGTACTATAAGTGCCCATTAAGGCTCTTGCAGGACTTCCTACAGGGTAGGTAGCTTCTACCAATGACCTGTATTCATCTGCTTTTAAAACATCTACCCTGTTGGCAGTCGTGCCTAAAGAGTAATTTCCTGAATATCCTATTTTAAGTTTTGCCCCCAAAGTGCCTTTTTTAGTAGTAATCAAAATAACTCCCTGCAGACGCCCCGCTTCCATAAATGAAGTAGCGGTAGCATCCTTTAGCACTGTCATGGATTCAATATCATTCGGGTTGATAACATTCAGAGGATTTCTATTACCGAAACACTGCCGTTTTTCCACCGGGATACCGTCGATGACAATTAATGGGTCATTGGATGCACTTAAAGAAGACTGTCCTCTTACTCTGATTTGTGCACCCTCATCAGGACCTCCTCCAGTTGTGATGGCTACACCTGCTACTTTCCCTGCCAACAATTCTTGAGGACTTGTGATGGCTCCTCTATTAAAACTGGACGAACTTACACTCTGAACCGAGCCTGTAGCGTCTTCTCTTTTCACTGTACCATAACCAATGATGACGACATCCTCCAGGATTTGTCCTGGCGCAAGATTTACATCAATAACAGACCTTCCATTGATCAGTTCTTCCACTGAAGTATATCCAGCATAACTAAATACGAGAGTTGTAGTACCTGGATCGACTTCATAAGAGTAAGCTCCGTCAAAATCAGATATAGTGCCCGATGAAGAATTCTCCTTGCTGACAACGTTGGCGCCTATCAGAGGTTCCCCAGTTTGGGCATCCTTTAGTATTCCAGTAATCACTTTCTGAGCAGAAAGAACATTTACTAGACATAGACCGATGACACCTATTATCATCGATTTTAAGCTGTTTTTAAATTTTTTGTTCATGCGGCTATTTTTTTTTAAAAAATAATTGTAAAATTAAAAAAAAGTTTTTACTTTGTGTCAAATTAACATTAACTTTTTATTTAAAAGCAAATTTATAATCATGAAATCACGTTTACTATTTTAATGTCATTTGTATGATGACTTTTGTCATCAACGCACAAGTTACGTCAGTTGGTCTTATCGGGTCAGCCACCGCTAATGGATGGGATGCAGATACGCCAATGACAAAAGTTACAGATTCTACTTGGACTTTGGAAGTCACCTTAAAAAACGGTGACGCCAAGTTTAGAGCCGATGGCGCATGGGCTATTAATTGGGGAGACTCTAAGTTTCCTGTTGGTGTAGGAACGCAGGACGGGCCAAATATACCTGTGTTTGCAGGAGATTATACTGTCAATTTCAATTCAGCATCTGGCGCTTATTCTTTTGCAGTGAAATCTGACATTGGTATCATAGGCAGTGCCACTCCGGGAGGATGGGATAATGATACAAACATGTACATTCTGGACAGCGTAAATTATTTTACTATCGTTGTTCTCAAGCAAGGTGACGCCAAGTTCAGGAAGGA
Source organism: Saprospiraceae bacterium (assembly GCA_016714765.1). Taxonomy (GTDB): domain Bacteria; phylum Bacteroidota; class Bacteroidia; order Chitinophagales; family Saprospiraceae; genus OLB9. The sequence goes on from JADKCF010000013.1 coordinate 100,503, forward strand.
TGATGCCTGGGCAGTCAATTGGGGAAGCAATACTTTTCCTGATGGTATTGGCACACAAGATGGTCCAAATATTCCCGTTGCTGCAGCTGGAAGATACAGAGTTGATTTCAACAAAGCATCAGGAGAGTATAAATTTAAAGAAGTGGTAGATTTCACTAGTATAGCAGTCATAGGTAGCGCTACTGCAGGCGGATGGGACAACGAAACTCCGTTGACAAAAGATGCTGGAAATCCAGACTTATGGAAAGGTGTTGTTGCAATGACTGCAGGAGAGTTTAAATTCAGAGCCAATAATGCCTGGTCTATCAGCTGGGGTGGTGGTGAATTCCCTTCAGATACAGCATCATTAAATGGAAGCAATATAGTTGTTCCAGCTGGTGCAGAGGGTGACTACCAGGTAAGCTTCGACACAAAATCGCTTATATACAAGTTCCTTAAAATCGGAAATTATCAGACAATTGGAATCATAGGTGATGCTACACCAGGAGGATGGGACAACGAAACAAAAATGATTCAGGATGCTACTGATAAATCAATATGGAGATTAAGAACTGACCTTGTAGCCGGTGAAGCCAAATTCAGAGCCAACAATGCCTGGGAAATCAATTGGGGAAGCGGCGATTTCCCTACTGGAACTGGTGTTCAGGATGGTGCAAATATCCCTGTAGTTGCGGGCGACTATAAGATAACTTTTAATTCAACTACCGGAGAATACAATTTTGAAGCCGTAGTGGAGTATGATAAAATATCCATCGTAGGTAATGCAGGACCGTTTGGAGAATGGCCTGGGGATGACGATAGTAGAGATACTTATCTTAATAAAGATCCAAATGATGCAAATCATTGGACACTAGCGAGTGTAACCTTAAAAGATACCCCCGTAAATGGAGGAATAAAATTCAGAGCAGAAGCTGCATGGGCTATAAACTGGGGTGCAATAGATTTCCCTTCTGGTGTTGGGACTCAAGATGGACATAACATAGAATGTGCAGCCGGTACTTACAAAGTAGACTTCAAGTCTGATACTGGCGAATATGCCTTTGCAGAACCCTCTTCAACTTATGACCTTTTAAGCAGTGATGTAATTAAAATATTCCCTAACCCAGCAAAAGATGTGCTGAATGTGGAAATCAATACTGATGCACTGAAAGGACTTGTAAACGTTACAATTTTTAATATCAAAGGTGAGCAGATCAAAAATCAGACTATGAGTGTTAATGGTAATGCTAAAATTAACATTTCTGATTTACAGGCCGGAAATTATGTTCTTAGAGTTGCTAATGACAAAAATATAGTTTCAAAATCTATCATCGTTATTAAATAATTAAGAAAATAAACCATTAAAAAAAGGCTCTGCATCTGTGCGGAGCCTTTTTTATTTACCTTTGCATTATTATGGCAGCAAATACATTTGGAGAAGTTTTCAGAGTTACCACCTTTGGCGAATCCCACGGCAAAGGTATAGGATTGATCATCGATGGATGTCCGGCAGGACTGGATGTAGACCTCGATTTTATTCAGTCAGAACTAGACAGACGTAAACCCGGCCAGTCAAAGATTGTCACTCAACGTCACGAGGAGGAAAGTTTTATGGTTCAAAGTGGCATATGGGAAGGAAAATCTACAGGCACTCCGATAGGTATATTTATTCCAAACAGTGATCAGCGATCTAAGGATTACGAACACATCGCACGTGTTTACAGACCTTCGCATGCTGATTTTACTTATCAGACAAAATACGGAATTCGTGATTATGCAGGTGGTGGAAGGTCGTCAGCTAGAGAAACAGCTGCCAGAGTTGCAGCAGGCGCTATTGCCAAACTTATTTTGAAAACCATTGGTGTCTCTATCCATGCTTTTGTGAGTCAGGTAGGTCATATTAAAGTGGACCTCAGCCAGCCTGTGAACTATTCAAACATTGAAACCAATATAGTAAGGTGTCCGGATGAACTCATCGCCACACAAATGATAAACTTTATAATGGATATCAAAAAAGCCGGTGATACTATCGGTGGTATGGTGACATGTATCATCGACGGTTGTCCTGCCGGGCTGGGTGCGCCTGTATTTGATAAGCTGCATGCCGACATTGGAAAAGCGATGCTCAGCATCAATGCCGTCAAAGGATTTGAATTCGGATCGGGATTTGATTGTGTACGCATGAGAGGTTCAGAACACAACGATGCCATAATAATAAATGTTAATGGAAATATCATCACAAAAACCAACCACTCAGGTGGAATACAAGGTGGAATCAGCAACGGAATGCCTATAAACTTTAATGTTGCTTTCAAGCCCGTTGCAACCATTATACAGGGTCAGCAAACAGTAGATATGGATGGCGAAGCCACAATTGCAGAAGGTAAGGGAAGACACGATCCATGTGTAGTACCTAGGGCTGTACCTATAGTGGAAGCGATGGCAGCTTTGGTCCTTGCAGACCATTTTAAGAAACAAAACAATCAGGATGTAAAGGTTTTTGCCTATTTGTGATCAACCTTTAGGTTAGTCAATCTTGATAAATTTTAGGATTTGAGTACTTTGTTGTTTTGATACAATAGTCAAAAAGTAAAAGCCCTGAGCAAGCTGACTTACATCTATATGCGAATCGGGCATTAACCTGAAACAATTACCAAAAATATCCTGGGCATATATAATTATTTCTGTATTATTATCAAGTCCTTTGATTGCTATGGATTGACTGGCAGGATTGGGATATATCGAATACGGTAGCGACTCTGTATTTTCTGCAGCAGAAACACAGCTTGTATTATTCAAGTTATCAAAGTAATGAGCAGACAAAAAAGCAATAATGACATCTGCCAGGTTTTGGGCAAACATTTTGCGCTTTACACTATTAAATCTTATAGATGCATTGCACTCTATTTGAATGGCATCTATGGTTCCTGATTTCATGGAACCATGTATCTCTGTGTTATACCCGCCACTAAAATAATCATCTCCTATCAAAGGGGAAGGATCATCAGACGAAGGTACCGCTGGGTATGACGCATGACTTAGTAATGAGCCAAAACTAAGAGAACCTCTTAAGAGCGAAGCGTGCTTCAATTTCAATGGGTTGTGATACACCAGATTTTTTATACTAGAGTAGCCGATATATTGGTCAGTATTTAATATTTCATCGCTTTTTCGTAATTCTGAGCCGTATAGCAGATAACCCAACTCGATTCGCTCTTTTTCATGACCATGACCGTGCAGATCAATATCAATACCTTTACCAAAATTTTTTGTCACCTGCATTTTGGCTGATTCCAGGAAGGTATGGAAATTATACCATGCTACAGCGGAAATGGGATCCCCATCAGCACCTTCACTGAGATCCCTATTGGCATCTAACTTGCGTCTATGTAACTTATTTATAATAATATGCGCATGACATCCTGTTTTGTCCAATATTGCTTCGTAGACCTCTCTGCATAGTTCCTGGGTAAAAGCATCCATGACCGTAACGCATTCTGCACAATCTCTGTCTGCAATAGACTCAGGTTCAAGTAGACCACCATGTGCTGCTGAGATGATAACGGGAAAATTGCCTGCTTTATATTCTATGTATTCATTCGCTCCAAAGTATGTATTGCCGGCTAAATAATCCTGTGCCACCAACTCTGAAGATAACATGGCCATCATACACAAAAGGAAAAAATGCATATTTTTATAAATGCCATTTATCCACTTTCCCGACATAAATGAAGATATGTTCTGCGCTACCCCTTCAAGCAACTTGGTACGGGACTCCACACTTGCCCAGGCTATGTGGGGTGTAATCAGGCATTTTGGGTGATGCAGCAATAGATTACCAGGCTGAGGTGGCTCTTCTTGCAATACATCCAGTGCAGCCCCTCCAATCATATTTTGGTCCAGCGCTCGGAGTAAATCAGTTTCATTGATCAGCCCCCCACGACCTGTATTGATAAGGATGGCAGACTTTTTCATCTTGAGAAGGTTTTCCATACAAATTACCTCCTTAGTTGCAGCCGTCAGTGGACAATGTAAAGATAAGATATCTGATGTCCTGAACATTTCATCGGGCTCTACAAATCTGACATAAGAAGGTTTAGGTTTTGATTGATCAAGTGTTCTTGCAATGACCTTCATACCGAAGGCATGTGCAACCTCTCCCACCCTGCTGCCAATATGACCATATCCCCAGACTCCCAAAGTACAGCCGTTTAGTTCATGAATAGAGTGATCATAAAAACAAAAATCCTCAGAGGACTCCCATCTACCACTTTTCACTTTTAAGTTATACTGTTCTGTCTTGTTGATGATGGCCAATAATGATGCAAAAACATGCTGAGTTACAGAAGCAGCACTGTACCCACTGACATTGCTGACAGGGACTCCATATTTAATGACATCTTCGATAACAATATTGTTGTAACCTGTAGCAGCTACTACAATATATTTTACTTTAGGCATATAGGTTAATACCCTTGCATTAATAATAAACTTATTTACTATTAAAACATCTGCATCCTTGACACGTTCAGCTACCTGGTCCAGATTCGTTCTTTCATATGCAATAAATTCTCCCAGGGCTTCAAGCACCTCGAAGCCGATATCTCCGGGATTGTTGGTAAAAGCATCAAGAAATACTATTTTCATCATTGATTTATAATATGGCACAAATTTCTTTTAGGCACAAACGGCAATTAAATTGTGGCCGGTTTGGTTTTGACAAAAGTAAGACATATGTTTCATTTATAAATAAAAAAGAAAATAATCATATCTTTGAGTTTTAAAAAACACTAAACAAGTATCATGGATTATACTGTAAAAAGCAGGTTTCTAAAATATGTCAAAATAGATACTCAAGCGGATCCTATGAGTCAATCATTCCCTTCATCAGAAAAGCAAAAAGAGTTGACAGTTCTTTTATGCGATGAGCTCAAGTCCATGGGAATAGAATATACTACCAATGAGGCCGGTTATATTTACGCAAGTATCCCTTCCAACTTGACTAAACAAGTTCCAAGAATTTTTTTTTGTGCCCATATAGATACAGCTCCTGACTGTAGTGGCACCAATGTGAAACCAATTGTCCATGAAAATTATCAAGGCCAAAACATCATTTTACCGGATGATAACAGCATTGTAATCTCGTCGGATCAATTTCCAAATTTAAAGAAAAAAATAGGTCATGATATCATTACTGCCAGTGGTCTGACGTTATTGGGAAGTGATGATAAATCCGGCATAGCTATAATCATGGATGCATTACATCAATTGGTCAGTCGCCCCGAACTCCCACATGGTGAAGTGAAGGCGCTCTTTACCACTGATGAAGAAATAGGAAAAGGTGTTGCTAAAGTAGATCTGGCTATTTTGAATGCAGACTTTGGCTATACCCTGGATTCAGGTGAGTTAGGATATTTTGAAGATGAAAACTTTTCGGCAAACTCTATGAAACTGACCGTACATGGGGTCAGCGCTCATCCCGGGTACGCCAAAGGCGCTATGGAAAACGCAATAAAAATAGTCTCTGAGATTGTAGCAGCCTTGCCTAAACTAACTCTTACACCTGAAACAACTGAAAATAAAGAAGGATTTATACACCCAACCAAGATTCAGGGAGGATTGGAAACCGCCTCTGTAGAATTTATACTTAGAGATTTCGAAACATCAAAACTGGATGAATATGCTGACGTTATAAAAAATATTGCTGAGAAGGTTCTTCAGTCATATCCCAATTCCACATTCGAAACAGAAGTAAAAACCCAGTACCGAAACATGAAAGATGTCCTGATTAAACATCCGCATGTGAGTGAGATTGCACTGAAGGCGATGGAAAATGTTGGTATTAATTACACTTACGGGAGTATAAGGGGTGGAACAGACGGGGCGGCATTGTCTCATATGGGTCTTCCTTGTCCAAATCTTTTTGCTGGGGAACAAGCCATCCACTCCAAATACGAATGGGTATCAGTACATGATATGCAGAAAAGCGTCGATACTGTTTTGGAAATCTGCAGATTGGTAACTCTTATGTGATATCATATCAATTTAAGGTCAGATGAACCGGTTACCATTATTTCCCCTTTCGATCGTTGTATTTCCAGGTGAAGAATTAAGGCTTCATATTTTTGAACCAAGATATCGTCAAATGGTGCAAGATTGTATCAGGGAGAATATTACCTTTGGTATAACCCCTTATTTGGAAGGACAAAGCCTTACATGGGGTACAGAGTTGCGCCTCCTGGATATCGTAAAGATTTATGAAGATGGCAAAATGGATATCAAAGCCATAGGCATAGGGTGGTTTGAAATCAAAGAATTTTATCGTATCATGCATGGAAAACTATACCCGGGTGGCGTAGTACAATCCATGCCATGGAATTCAGATAGTGATATCGTCCTTAGTAAAAAAATAATAAAACTGATTGATGAGTTGTACACTATCATGAAAATAACGAATGTTGAAATCCTGCCAGCCGAACACTTTAAAACATATCAGATAGCACATAAGTTAGGCATGAATATCACTCAGGAGATAGAATTGCTCACCATCTCCAATGAAACAGAAAAACAAATGTATTTGATAAATCACCTGGAAACCTTGATTCCTGTAGTACGAGAAGCAGAAAATCTTAGAAAAAGAGCAGAGCTTAACGGACATTATCAAAATATCATACCACCAAGCTTTTAAAAACAGAAACTAGATGCCAAAGTCAAAACCTGACTTCTTTTTTTTGTCGTAAGCCGAATTGTCAAATTCATACAGCCTGGCGGGTCTGTGTGATACCGATTCCTGTATTTCACCAATGTCTTTAAGGATGCCCAGAGATTTTAGTTTTCTTCTGAAATTGCGTTTGTCAAGTTCCAGATTTAGGATTACTTCATATAATTTTTGCAGCTGTAATAAGCTGAATTTCTGGGGCAGAAGATGAAATCCTATGGGCTGCTCCCTAATCTGAATTTGCATTTTCTTAAGGCATGTCTGCATGATATTCAGATGATCAAACGCCAGAGAAGACAACTCATTTACATTTTTCCATTCCAGATGGTCGTTTTTTTCCAGATGAACCAGATGCTCTTGGTCAATCTTTATCAGTGAATAATAAGCAACAGTAATAACCCGACCTAATGGATGACGTTTGACCTCACTAAACACCTGTACCTGGTTTAGATATACATCTGTAAAACCAGTTTTACTAATCAAAACCCTTTTTGCAGCATCATCTGTCGTCTCATCAGGGTGGACGATGTCCCCTAAAAGTGAAAATTCATGCTCAAAAGGCGGCATATCACATTTAGATACCAGTATTTTTAATGCTTCGTCATCATACCCAAAAATAACACAATCCACAGAAACAGCGGCTTTGAAATCAGTATTGATCTGAGTAATCCAGGTATTTATATTTTGCACTCCGTCTGAAGGCATTATTTTTATAATTTTAATAGTGTGAAGATATTATTTTTTCAAAATAAATTCAAAATTTTTACAGTTTTTTACAATTATTGTATTCCTTTGACAGATGAAAATTTTGATTTGGACCATAGGTAAGACCAATGAAAATTACCTGGAGGAAGGTATACGAAAATACCTCAAGAGGCTCCAGCACTATGGACGCATAGAGTACGAGGAGTATAAAGACGTCAAAGCAGGTAACAATGCAGAAGAAACCCTCAAGAGAGAAGCAGAGCTTGTATTAAATAAAATAAAATCGGATGATGTATTAGTGCTGCTGGATGAAAATGGTGAAATGTACAGCTCTGAACAATTTTCGAAGTATATTGAGAAGTTGCAGCTTCATTCTAATAAAAGTGTCATTTTCCTTGTAGGTGGTGCTTTCGGCCACCATGCTACTGTAAAAGCTAGAGCTAATCATATGGTATCTTTATCCAAAATGACTTTTTCCCATCAAATGGTTAGGTTATTTCTTGTAGAACAGATTTACAGAGCATTTACTATTTTACGCAACGAAAAGTATCACAATCCATAAATATTTCAGATTTCCGTAACCAATTTACAGAATTAAATAAAAAACGAACATGAGTATAACATTGATCCTTGTCATCATTACCTGTCTTATATCGATGGCTTGCTTTAGCAACAGATCGCTTTTTGATCAATTAAAACATTACCCTATTGTCGAAAATAGAAATCATCAGTATTACCGATGGCTTACTTCTGGCTTTGTCCATGGAGATTTTATACATTTATTTGTGAATATGTTTGTTCTTCACGAATTCGGCAGAACCGTCGAAAACGATTTTGTTTTTCATTTTGGGGATATAGGTGGAAAAGTGTTATTTTTAGCCACGTATCTGATGATCATCGTGATGGGAGACATTCCCACTTATTACAAACATAAAGAAAATGGATATTTTTCAAGCGTAGGGGCATCTGGAGGAGTTTCAGGTATTATTTTCATTTTCATTTTGCTTTACCCATGGAGCTTGTTAGGGTTGTTTGCGATTATACCAGTTCCGGCCATTATTTTTGGGATTTTATATTTGTGGTACTCAACATGGGCATCCAAAAATCAAAATACAAATATAGATCATGAAGCGCATTTTTACGGGGCTGTCGCAGGATTACTCATTGCTATCATCAGCAGACCTTCTATATTTACAGATTTTATTCAGAAGCTTATACACGATTTTCCCCTTTAAATACACCTAAAAAGAAAGTGGGTAACGATTATTACAAACCGCTACCCACTCATTAATATTATCTTCCTTGGATATTATTTCTTAGACCAGGCTCCTATAGAATCCATGTTCATTTTGATATAATCGTTGTTAGCTGCTTCTTTAGCCTTGGCCAACGAAAGATTAGCTGTAGCAATTGCTGCTTTATAGTCCCCCATATCAGCTTCTATCAGAGATTTTTGTCTCAAAACCCAAAACTTATCATTGCCCATTTCTATTGATTTGTTCATCCAGGCCAACGCTTGTTTTAGATCTTTTTTGGCTTCTCTGTAATATCTTGCTGCATTGTAATAATCACCTGCTGATGGACCAGCCATGACCTGTGTAATGTTTGCAGAAACTTTTTTGTCTGTCGGTACTTCTATTTTGACTGGTACCAACACATTGTCCCATAAGATTTCAAGGTGGCATGATTCATTCGTAACATTAGCTAGATTCAGTGTAAATGTCTCATTATTGGATACTTGCAGAGGAGCTACTGTAACTTTTGCTGCCACTTTTGTTTCATCCCACTTTTCTGGTGTTCCCCAGTTTTCTGTGTCAGAATAAAAATATACTTCCCATGAAGCTTTACTAGGCTTAGAAAAAACGGCATAACTACCTTTTTTTACTTCAGAGCCACCGATCATGACATCATCACTAAAAGTTATGATGGAGTTTTTGTTGGCACCTGTTCTCCACATGACATCATAGGGTACTAATTCTCCGAAAATCTTACGCCCATTCTTGCTAGGTCTTGAATAATCAAGGTTGACAGTTGTGAGTCCTACAGATGCTTCCAATTTTGCACTTGGACTGGCTGCAGGAGTCTTAATTTGTGCTTGAACATCTGCAGTAAAGCAAAAACAAGCTCCTAAAAATAAAATACTAAAAATGTTCTTCATCTAATATTGGTTTTAACGATTAATAATAAAACTGCACTTTTGCAATGTAAAAAAGTGACTTTTAATTAAATAGCAATTATTATCAAATTGTTCAATAGAGAAGCATTATTTATCCATTCTTAGGTTTTATTTTTTTCTCTGTGCTGATGATTTTCATTTTTTCTTTTTCAATCCTGATCTTTTCTTTTCTTTCCTCCACGAGGATTTGAATCAGTTCATCGGTTTTCAATGGTTGTTTTAGCACATGCCTGTGAAAAAGCCTCAACATACACCTGGTCATATCTTCAGTATAAGTCAACCCTTTTTGGCGTAAGTAGTGAGATATCCTTGAACCTTCTTCAAAATTCCAGTTGTATTCCATCCACCTGCCCAACCCGAAATACAATTTTTTAGACATCGTTTCTTCATCAATGGTTTTCAGGGGTTGTCGCCCTTCTTCTGTTGTCAATTCCATCAACTTGCTCATAGCGTCATCGATATCACGAGGGATATACACACCATACAACCTTGATTTTTTGATATTTTCATTGTAAAGTGAATCTTTGGAAACAAACGAAGTCGTTTTCTTTTGACCTTGGGCCTGCACGCACATCAAAATGAAACTAAATAATATATAATACCTGACCATAACTTACACATTAAACATCATAAACAGTCTTTTAATATATAATTGTTTAACAAATTACTTGATTAACTTATTTTTAACCAATTTATCATGTGTATTACACCATTTTAAATTTTTACTCCTGCATATAAATAAAATATTGCCCCTGAGGCTAAATTTATACCTGTTCATCATATTATATTGTCAACAATCTGCTATTTTTACGGTTTCTAATAAATGCGTTATCTTGACAATTTCATTTTAAAAAAGATAGCTTAATTCATTCATCAATATTTTAAATATATCATCAATGGCAGATGTGTTGGAAAAGAAGAAGGTAACCGAGAAAAAAGTAGCTGAAGCAAACAAATATGACAAAGCCACTTACCTAAGATGGCTAGAAGTCATGTACCGTGTCAGAAGGTTTGAAGAAAAAGGCCTTTTTGCTTATTCTCAACAGAAAATAAGGGGCTTTTTCCATGTTTATATCGGCCAGGAGGCAATAGCAGGAGGTCTTGCTACCGGCATCAGACCCGAAGACAAAATAGTAACAGCCTACCGACAGCACGGTATTGCTCTCACAAGGGGCCTCGATTCTAAATCTTGTATGGCCGAACTTTATGGGAAAGAAACAGGATGCGTCAAAGGAAAAGGTGGAAGTATGCACTTCTTCTCCGCGCAGCACAATTATTTCGGTGGTAACGGCATTGTGGGGGCTCAGATTCCGATCGGTACCGGTATTGCATTTGCAGAAAAATACAAAGGTACTGACAATCTTTGTGTTACCATGTTCGGAGATGGAGCTGCCAGACAAGGCGCACTCTATGAATCCTTCAATATGGCAATGACATGGAAGTTGCCTGTGCTCTATATTTGTGAAAACAACATGTATGCTATGGGTACATCTGTAAAAAGAACCAGTAATGTCCATGACTTATATAAAGTAGGAGCTGCTTTTGATATGCCCAGCGAATCAGTCGATGGTATGAATCCGGAGTCTGTTCACGAAGCATTACAGAGGGCTGCGGCACATATCAGATCAGGCAAAGGCCCGTATTACCTTGAGATCAAAACCTACAGATACAGGGGGCATTCTGTTTCGGATCCGGCTAAATACAGGACTAAAGAGGAATTGGAGACTTATAAGGAAAAAGACCCCCTTGTAATCATTCAAAATAAAATTTTAAAAAACAAAATAGCCTCACAAGCCGAAATCGATGCCATAGTCGATAAAATTAATGTTGAAATAGATGAAGCTATGGAATTTGCAGAAAACTCATCTTATCCATTGGCCTCTGAACTGTATGAGGATAATTATACACAAAAAGATTACCCTTTCATTACGGATTAATAAAATTTAGGGTAAAATTTAAAAACCATTGTTAGGTCGAAAACGTAACAATGGTTTTTTTTATGTAAAAAACTAAAGCATACTGTTAAGTACCTTTAGCTTTCAGATAGATAACTTTATATTACTAAAGGGTTATTTTCCTGCTTTTGCGTGATCCTCCAAAAACTTAGCCAACCCCATGTCAGTCAGTGGATGATTTAATAATCCTAATATGGAACTCAATGGACAAGTAACAACATCAGCTCCTGCTTTGGCAGCTTGTACTATATGTAAAGGGGTCCTTATAGAAGCCGCAAGAACTTCTGTCGAGTAACCCTGAATAGAATAAATAGATACAATCTCTTCTATCAATTTAATACCATCCCAGCTGATATCATCGACCCTCCCAACGAAAGGTGAGAGATATGTTGCACCAGCTTTGGCTGCCAATATAGCTTGACCTGCAGAAAACACTAGAGTACAGTTAGTATTGATTCCTTTTTCAGAAAAATATGAAATAGCTTTGATGCCTTCCTTAATCATAGGTACTTTCACGACAATGTTGTCAGCAAGATCTGCCAATCGCTCACCTTCTGAAATCATACCTTTAAATTCTGTAGAAATCACTTCTGCACTTACATCTCCATCCACTATTTTGCATATTTTCTTGTAATGTGACAAAATATTCTTCTCTCCGGTGATACCTTCCTTTGCCATAAGAGAAGGATTGGTGGTAACCCCATCCAGAATACCCAGATCCATAGCTTCTTTAATCTGATCCAGATTAGCCGTATCAATAAAAAATTTCATAAAATAATGGTTTTGAAAATTGTGAGAGTGGCAGAAATAAAAATGTGAGGAAACACACCGAACCGCTCAACCTCCTACCCTTGCTGTATTTCTACCCTGGGGGAGTTCGGAAGGAGCTGGTCGTATGCCCCTCACGATGCAAAGGTAATACGATTTAGTTAATATCAAAATTATTACCCATAAAGAAACAATACAAATCTTTATCCTACATCAAAATTTATGATGAAGTGCATGTACAAACTATTGTAAATAAATTGATTACTCCTTTTAAGGCAGTATTAACCTATAGAGAAAATATTCCATGGAAAAATTCTGGGCGGATGAGCTTTGATTGTAATTGTCTCTTCCTTTACGGGATGTACAAAAGACATTTGGTGGCAATGTAAAGCGATAGACTGGTCCGGCAGTGGATAAGTAGCACCGTATTTCAGGTCACCTATAATTGGACAATTGATCTTACTTAATTGTGCCCTGATCTGATGTGGTCGACCTGTCAAAGGATGAACCTCCAGCAGTATTTTCCCATCCAACTCACCTTTTTGTGTATAAGTCAAGATAGCTTCCTTAGCTCCTGACCTTTTACTGGCATAAGCTTTGACAATATTTTTGGTTTCGTCTTTTGAAATAAAATGAGTAAGTGTGCCTGACAACTCCTCCGGTCTGGAACTAACTATGGCAAGATAAGTTTTCTGTATAGTTTTTTCTTGCAACATTTTATTCATTCTGATCAGGGCTTTGGATGTACGTGCAAAAATAACTACACCACTGACAGGTCTGTCTAAGCGATGTATGACTCCTAAAAACACATCCCCGGGTTTGTTATATCTTATTTTGATATATTGCTTGACTGAGTCAGCAAGTGTCTTGTCTCCCGTCTCGTCACCGTGTACCAGTGCTCCAGCAGGTTTATTGATTGCGATCAGGTGATTATCCTCATAAATCACCGAAAGTCCCTGTAAATCTGTTTTATCCCGTCTCATAGCGCAAAGGTACACAATAAAATCACTTGCGGCAGAATAGTGTTACAGGATTCGACCATTTTTCATGCATTTATCCGTACTATTGTGTGCTTTGTCTAATAAAAGATATACACAAAGGCATTCGTGTTGTATCTTTGTAATCAGATAATAAAGGTGAATAATGCCGTTTTCGGAAATAAAATTTGTAGCAAAAGACTGGACTATAAGAGACTCTGTATATCACACTGTGTTTTGGTTGATTTTATTCACCATCATGCTGGTGTCAGGTATACCATACACCAATTTTCTTCAGGCGCTTTACACGGATTTGCTCTCTTTGATTTTTTATGGGTTGATTGTTTATTTTAACTATTTTTATCTGTTCCCAAAATATCTGAAGGATAAAAACTTATGGTGGCATTTGGGTGCATTGGCCCTGGCTGCACTAATCCTATCCCCTATCAAAGTATTGCTTCTCTTTTGTCATCAACAGGAAACGCAGAACTGCAATCGCGTTATGTCAATGATCGGCTTTTTATGTTTATTTCCATTTTTTTGGTGGGCTTGTCCACTACAATTTATAAAATCATGGATGACTGGCTTATCCAGCAGCGGATAAAAAAGAGTTGGAAAGTCAGACTCTTCAGTCAGAGCTTAAGTTTCTAAAATCTCAGATCAACCCTCATTTTCTGTTTAACACGCTGAACAGTTTGTATGCACTGACACTAAAAAAGTCCGACCTGGCACCTGAGATAGTACTGAAACTCTCTGAAATGATGAGATATATGCTTTATGAGTGCAATGAAAAAGAAGTACCCCTCAGAAAAGAAATCAACTACATGCAAAACTATCTCGAACTGGAAAAACTACGCCATGGATCTAAAATGTTAATTGGTTTTGAAATCAATGGAGAAATAACAGATCAGAAAATTTCGCCTTTGATTCTAATTCCTTTTATTGAAAATTCATTCAAACATGGTATAAACAATCAGATTTCTCAGGGATTCGTAAATATGGAACTCAATATTTGTGACAATGATTTTCAAATGATTCTTGAAAACAGCAAATCACCTTCCATACCCAGGATTACTGAAAAGAGATCAGGTGGAATAGGTCTAGAAAATGTAAAACGAAGAATGTCTATCCTTTATCCGGACCATCACCATCTGGAAATCAAAGAAAGCCCCAACACTTATAAGATCGAGCTAAACCTTGATCTGGCGAACAATAATTAATAAAAAAGTAAACCAAAAAGAAAATGATCAAAGCAATTATAGTAGATGATGAGCCCCTAGCACTGGAAGTCTTAGAAACCTATATTCATCAGATACCTGATATCCACCTTGTGAAGAAATGTGAAAATGCATTTGAAGCAAATGAAGCACTTAAGTCCAACGACATTGACCTTATGTTTCTGGATATTCAGATGCCGCAACTTTCAGGTGTCGACTTTCTCAAGACTTTGGCAAAACCGCCTTACGTCATTTTTACCACAGCTTACCCTGACTATGCCGTGGAAGGCTTTGAACTCAATGCTGTGGATTATCTGCTGAAACCTATATCATTAGAAAGGTTTTTAAAGGCAGTAAATAAAGTTTCTGAAAAATTGGCTTCAAGAAAAATGGAACTTGAGAGTGTTCAGCATGAGAATGGCGATGATTTCTTTTTTGTGAAGGCAGATAAAAAGCTTGTTAAAATAAACTTTGAAGATATCCTTTACATAGAAGGATTAAAAGACTATGTAATCATCAGACAAGAGACTGGAAGAGTCATCACTTTGCAAACCATGAAAAGTCTGGAAGACAGATTGCCGGCTACAAAATTCAAACGAGTCCACCGGTCATTTATAGTGAATATTAAAAAAATAACAGCAATTTTGGGTAATATGGTAGAGCTCATGGAAGCAGGAAAAGTCAAACAACTGCCTATAGGTAAAAACTATAGAGACGAATTGCTCGAACTCATTAATGAAAACAAACTTTAAATTAATGTAAAAAACAAGGTCGAAATCTAATTGACATTAAATTTCGACCTTATTATATTAAATAGTACGGTTACGCCAATAATAAAAAGACAGCACAACCGGCCAGGTACCCTGCCGCGGACAACCAAGCAATCTTTTTTAAATACCATATAAAGTCTATCTTTTCCATACCCATTGCTGCTACTCCTGCAGCAGAGCCAATGATAAGCATACTTCCTCCTGTACCCGCTGTAAAGGCTATGAAATGCCAAAGATGATCATCCATAGGATTGTTATACATACCCATCGCCGCGGCAACCAAAGGAACATTATCAATAACAGCTGAAACAAATCCCAGTAATATAATAATGACATTTGTATTAGGTACAACTGCAGTCAAGCTATCAGCTCCACTTCGTAAAAGGCTTACATTACCCACTACCACAGATTCGAAAGCGGCAATGGCCAAAAGTATGCCTAAAAAGAAAAGAATACTGGATATCTCTATTCTCGAAAGCGCTTTATGTGGTGAATAGTTTTGCTTTTTGCCGGCATCAAAGTTTTCTTCAGGATGAATATATTCAGAGACTAACCACACGACAGCCAAACTCAGTATCATGCCAATGTATGGAGGCAAATGAGTGACTGTCTTGAATATAGGAACAAAAATAATCATGCCCAAACCCAAATACAACATTCTTGTACTACTAAGCAACTTCTGATTGGTTTCGTTGCTTTGTGGAAGTTTATCAGGGATTTCCCCCTTGAAAACTTTGTTAAACGAAGCTAGAAAATATGGCACTACAAAACAAACAATAGCAGGTAAAACTATATATTCCATAAGTTGGATGGCTGTAACTTTTTTACCTATCCAGAGCATCGTGGTAGTTACATCACCGATAGGAGACCAGGCTCCACCTGCATTGGCTGCGGTAATGATAAGGGCTACATACCAGATTCTTTCATCCCTGTTGTGTATAAGTTTTCTTAAAATGCTGATCAATACAATGGTTGTAGTAAGATTATCGATAATGGATGATAATATAAATGCTATGATACCCGTAATCCATAATAATTTTTTTCTGTTTTTTGTACCTATCCAGTCTCTGATCACATCAAAGCCCCGATGTAAATCCACTAACTCGACTATGGTCATGGCTCCGATTAAAAAAACAAGGATTTCAGCTATTTTACCAAGGTGATGTAAAAGAACATTGGTAAAACCTTCTTCATTGGTTTCTTTGGTCAGTTCATCCAAGCTTCCTGACATTGAATAAATGTGTTCATGTGTATCGATCACATTAAGTATTCCTGAATGAAAACCTACTGATAGTACTGCCCACATTAATGCCCCCATTGCCAATGCAGGAACTGTCTTATCTAGTTTAAGCGGATGCTCAAATACAATAGCAAGATAACATATGATAAAAAGGAGAATGATGGCAGCAATCATGGTTGTTCATTTTTAAATTAGAGTGGTAAATTACAATTTTATGGATTGATTTTTTTAACCCATGCAGGAAGGTCTTTTATATTAAACTCTGTTTTCCCTTTGTTTATGATTACGGGCATTTGCACACTATTTTGTTTAAACCCGCTTCCTCCAGTTTTGAAAACATTAAATCCTGATTTGGTTTATGTACAGATGTATTGAGTTCTACAAAAGGAATCCCATTTTTGGTCAGATAGCTGACGACAAATTCGCACCTGCCACATCCATCCTGGGTAAAAACATTGATTTTATGAGGATCTACCACAGTGCTTGTCATTCTATCTTTTGAAGTTGCGGGTATGACAGTCGGAGTAGTTTTCCTTTTTTTATTGTATGAAACTGAAGATTTGTATTGGCACTCTACACCTGATGGAGCTGTCAGAGTCATCATGGCTACTTTGGATTTGGGAGCCAAAAGCTTTTTCACAGGACCTTGTATATCAGATGTGAAACCTGTGAGTTCGATTTCGAATGTCATATCGATTTCAGCATCAGTGGTATTATGTGCAAATAATTTTGTGACTGAACCTTCACTCTCTTCCAAAATTTCAATATCCTGGCCATTGAGCACCTGCGCAACTGGTAAAAAAGCGCCTAACAAAAAAAATATTTTATATACAATATTCATTAATCTTCCAATTTAAGAACTTGCAAGAATGCTTTTTGTGGTACTTCCACATTGCCTATTTGTCTCATCTTTTTCTTACCTTTTTTCTGCTTTTCCAGCAGTTTTCGTTTTCTCGAAATGTCTCCTCCATAACATTTGGCCGTTACGTCTTTACGCAGTGCTGAAATAGTCTCCCTTGCTATAATTTTAGCACCAATAGATGCCTGTATTGCGATCATAAACTGTTGTTTAGGCAACAGCTCTTTGAGTTTTGAACACATCTTGCGTCCTACATATTCTGCTTTGGTACGGTGTACAAGTGAAGAAAGTGCATCTACGGGTTCACCATTCAATCTGATATCCAATTTGACAAGATCTGAGGCCCTGTAATCTATGGGGTGATAATCAAAAGACGCATATCCTCTTGAGATTGATTTGAGTCTGTCATAAAAGTCAAAAACGATCTCTGCCAATGGCATTTCGAAGCTCAACTCTACTCTCTCTGGTGTCAGGTATGATTGCTTTGTGAGTATGCCTCTCTTATCCATGCACAAAGTCATGATTGACCCAATGTATTCGGGTTTTGTGATAACCTGTGCACGGATGTAAGGTTCTTCCACCTTGCTCACAAGAGTCGGATCAGGCAGGTCGTTGGGAGTATTGATGAGTGTACTGACACTTTTATGGTCAAATGAATAATAAGAAACGTTGGGAACGGTAGTGATGACTTCCTGATCAAATTCTCTGGATAGCCTCTCTTGTATTATCTCAAGATGGAGCATCCCAAGGAATCCACACCTGAAACCAAAACCCAATGCAATAGACGATTCAGGTTCGAAGACAAGCGATGCATCGTTAAGCTGCAGTTTTTCCAGGCTATCTCTCAAGTCTTCAAAATCTTCATTTTCGATGGGATATATACCAGCAAACACCATTGGCTTCACCTCCTCAAATCCATGAATTGCTTCAATACATGGTCTTTCATGATGGGTGATGGTATCACCTACCTTTATTTCTTTTGATTCTTTTATTCCGGTAATGATATACCCTACATTGCCAGCAGAAAGCTCGTTTTTTGGAATCTGACTCATCTGCAGAATACCTATTTCGTCGGCTTCATAAACTTTTCCTGTATTAAAAAACCTTACTTTCTCTCCTTTGCGCATAGTACCATTCAGTATCCTGTAATATGCAACGACACCTCGAAAAGAATTAAACATAGAATCAAAAATCAAAGCTTGCAGAGGAGCTTTCGGATCACCCTTAGGCGCCGGAATTCTTGCTACTATGGCATTCATAAGGTCTTGTATACCAATACCCGTTTTACCGCTTGCCAGTATGATTTCTTCTTTTTTACATCCTATCAGATCTATGACCTGATCAGAGACTTCTTCGATCATAGCAGATTCCATATCGACTTTATTCAGAACCGGTATTATCTCCAGGTCATGCTCTATAGCCAAATAAAGGTTAGAAATGGTTTGAGCCTGAATACCCTGAGAAGCATCTACAAGTAAAAGTGCACCTTCGCAAGCTGCTATGGACCTGGATACTTCATAGGAAAAATCCACGTGTCCCGGTGTATCAATCATATTAAATGTATAAACCTCACCATCAGAGTGGGTGTAATACATTTGTATGGCATGGCTCTTAATAGTAATACCTCTTTCTCTTTCCAAATCCATATCGTCCAATGCCTGGTTCTGCATATCTCTTTCGGAAATGGTTTTGGTAAACTCCAGCAATCTATCTGAAAGTGTACTCTTGCCGTGATCAATATGTGCTATAACACAAAAATTCCTTATATTCTTCATTGCCGCAAAGATATAAAATACTTAAGCCGAAATGAAAATAAATGGCTTAAATTTTGAATGCAAGCATCTAGACCTTCAAATAATTATCTGGTAAATTGCTGGTTTTTAAGGACTATTTAATATCAAAAACAACCATGCTCTCAGCGTTAAATGCTGTTTGACAACATAGGTTTTCCACAAAATAATGCCTGGATTATTCTTTAAGGTTAATATAATCTATGTGGCTTTCATCTATAATCGGCAATCCGGCATAACGCATCATCACCTGCATCACAGTGACAACATCTTTCTGGCAATAACTGACAATACGATCGAGATCCTCGTCGTTCCAGTAGATACTACCAACCATACTACCATCAATATCATCTTTAGGGGAGATAATATCCAGAGTGCCGGCCAGCAGATCCAGCGATGTATAGTTTTTATAATCACCGAATCGCCACATATCCATTGTATCCATGATGTGACTGGTCTGCCATGGTTTTTTGCCACTAATATCCAGGACAGGAGGAAATGGCACCTGATTGATGACCATACGTCGGCATAAAAAAGGAATGTCAAACTCTTTGATATTATGACCACATATCCTACTGTTTTCAGGGTCATTGTAGTGATTGATCAAGACCCGACTAAAGTCCTCAAGAATACGGCGTTCATCATCTCCTGCAAGTGATTTGATACGTATTTTAGAAGGATACTCACCATCAAAGCTTAAAAACCCCATGGATATGCACACTACTTTCGAAAACTCCGAAAAAATACCTGCTTTCTCTGCATACAATCCTGAAATATCTCCAATGGTTTCATTGAGATGTAAGCTTTTCTGAATCTGACTTGCTTTAACATCCCACAATTTCTTTTTAACACTCGGCAGCAGATCATAGCTGGCAAATTCTGATACGGTCTCGATATCTAAAAATAGACACCTTTTAAGAAAGTGTTTGTCTAAAAACATAATTTTAAGGGTTTAACCTGATATAGTTCCATAGTGGAAAATAACCAATTTATGTAAAATGTCTCAAAATAAATAATAAAATACTATATTTACGCCGTTAATTTAAAAAAATATTTTTAATAATGAACACAACACAATCAAAACAAAATTTTACGGCTATTGCCATAACGGTTATAATAGCACTTTTGGGATTAAATGCATATCAGTGGTATGTAAACAGCAAATTATCGAATGCCAGTAAAACGCAACAGACAGAAATGATGGAGTTGCAAAAAGTGCAGGAAGAACTTGATCAGGATTACCAAACGGCTTTAGAAAGCCTGGAAGAAATGAGAGGTGATAATGCACAGTTGAATGCTCTCATCGATAGTCAGAAAAGTGAATTGAAAACTCAAAAAGACAAAATCAACAATCTGATCTGGACCAAAAAAGAATTGGATAAAGCTAAGTCTGAAATCAAAAACCTCAATTCGAATGTTGTAAAATATCTGGCAGATATACAGCAACTTAAGGAAGAAAACAAATTGCTTAGTGACAACAACTCACAATTAACCTTACGCGTGGAGGAGGAAATCAAAGCAAAAGAAGAGGTTATCCAAGCTAAAAATGCCATATCTGCAGAAAGAGAATCCCTTTCAAAGTCTAATGAAGCTTTAGGTACTAAAGTCGACATGGCCAATGCTATTAAAATCAATTTTATGGAAGTAAAAGGGTACGAAATAAAAGATGATGGAAAACTCAAGGAAAGAAGTAAAGCAAAGGATGTGGAAATGCTGAGAGTGTGCTTCCTTACAGAGACCAATATGGTGACCTCTGCTGGGCAGAAAAAATTCTATATCAGAATCATCAATCCACAAGGTGAAACAGTGGCTATCGAAGATAAAGGATCTGGTGTGCTTACCAATAAACTGGACAACTCACAAGTCAGATACACAACTTCAGGCGAAATCTCTTACAAAAACGAAGATACCAATGCATGTATTGATTGGTCACTTGCTGAGAAATTTTTGAAAGGCGACTACAAGATGGAAATTTATAACAATGGTTTCCTGGTTGGAAAAGGTCAGTTTAAGTTAAAATAATTCACGCATAGATTAATAAAAAAACCCACCTGATTTAAAAACAGGTGGGTTTTTTATTGCTACGTGGATAGGGTCTATTAAAACTCTTCGGGTTGTTGTCCCCATTGTTCCGGAGATCTCCAAAGGGATGACAATAACAGTTCTCTTATGAAGAAAAATTCTTTAGGCAGTTTGTTGTAAAAAGTGGCAAACAATTCTTCATGTGACAAAAGTTCTTTCTTCCATGGCTCTCTATCTATGGTCATGATTCTATCAAATTGTTCTTGTGTAAATGATAGCCCATCCCAATCAATGTCCTTGTATCTCGGTACCCAACCAATTGGACTCTCTACAGCAGATGCTTTACCGTTTATCCTATTGATAATCCATTTTAATACACGCATATTTTCACCAAACCCAGGCCATAAAAATTTCCCATTTTCATCCTTTCTAAACCAGTTAACATTAAATATTCTCGGGGCATCAGGCAAATTTCTGCCAAATTGCAGCCAGTGATTTATATAATCCCCTATATTATATCCCATAAAAGGCAACATTGCAAATGGATCACGCCTGACAACTCCCTGTGCTCCAAAGGCTGCGGCTGTTGTTTCACTACCCATGGTGGCGGCAGTATATACTCCAAAATTCCAGTTAAACGACTGGTACACCAATGGAATGCCAGTAGCCCGTCGTCCACCAAACAGAAATGCTTTGATAGGAACACCGGCAGGATTATTCCAGTTTTCATCTACTGCAGGATTTGCGATAGCCGGGGCTGTAAATCTGCTGTTTGCGTGCGCTGCCGGTTTTCCGCTTTCTTTGTCATATGGTAGTCCATTCCAGTCGATCAAACCATCAGGGATTTCTTTAGTCATACCTTCCCACCATACATCTCCATCAGGTGTCACAGCGACATTGGTAAAAATGGTGTTGGCTTTGATGCTTTCCATGGCATTAGGGTTGGTTTCGTAGTTGGTACCGGGTGCCACACCAAAATAGCCACTTTCTGGATTGATTGCTATGAGTTGTCCATTTTTATCTCTGTGAATCCAGGCTATATCATCTCCTACTGTTGTGATTTTCCATCCATCTAAATCTTTAGGAGGAATCAACATGGCAAAATTTGTTTTACCACATGCGCTTGGGAATGAAGCGGCCAGATATGTCTTCTTTTTTTCCGGTGATTCTACACCCATTATGAGCATATGCTCAGCAAGCCATCCTTCTTCTTTGGCCATTACTGAAGCAATCCTCAATGCAAAACATTTTTTACCCAGCAATGCATTACCTCCATATCCGCTTCCAAATGATATGATTAATCTTTCTTCAGGAAAGTGGGTTATGTATTTTTCCTGGTTGCAAGGCCATTTAACATCCTTTTGCTCCGGGTGCAATGGTGCTCCCAAAGTGTGTATACATCTTACAAAATTTCCACTTTCTATATATGGCATGGCTTGATTTCCCATCCGTGTCATAATTTTCATATTGACAACAACGTACTCAGAGTCAGTGATTTGAACACCATATCTGGCATATGCCGAGCCTACAGGGCCCATACAAAATGGAATAACATACATTTTACGGCCTTTCATAGCACCTTTCATAATGCCATTTAACTTCATTTTCATTTCATTTGGTTCCATCCAATTGTTGGTAGGACCTGCATCATCTTTGGTACGGCTGCATATGAAGGTACGATCTTCTACCCTGGCAACATCACTCGGATCACTAAAACATGCAAAACTGTTTGGTCGTTTTTCAGGATTGAGTTTGATGAAGGTGCCTTTATTCACCAGTTGCTGACAAAAGAAATTATACTCCTCATCAGTGCCATTACACCAATATACATCTTCTGCTTCAAAAAATTCAGCCATATCGCTGATCCATTTTTTTAAATCTGTTTTATCCAGTGACATACCTGACATGGAAGAAGTTAAGATACTCATAATTTTGTTTTTTGATTACACCACAAAAATACAGTTTTAATCTATTTCCAATCAATAACAATGACATTTATCATTTCCCCCACCAATAACCCTTATTTGTCCCAATCTTCATAAAATACCCTCATTTCTATAAAAAATAAGAACGAAATAAATACAAAATAATACGCAATATTATTACTATACATTCTGCCACAAATCGAAATGCAATAAATATTCAGAATATAATTTTGTTATTCAATAATTAATTCTGAAGTATCATTATTATGGAAATGAAAACAATAAAAAGTTTTCCGGCAAGTATGGCTTACGAATCCATCAAAAATATGATTTTACTGAACGGGGATTTTTCTTCTTCGCTAATTATTATAAACAAGCCTAGTATCAACATACAAACAATATGATTAAGATCACCTTTTTGATATTGATTTAAGCATAGCTATCAGAGCATTAGTCTAAAAATAAAAAAATGTTTTACTTTGTACCTAAATCAAAAAACAGGAATGTATGATAAATATGATCAGCGACACCGTGACTAAACCTACACCTGCCATGCTGGATTACATGATGAAAGCAGAAGTGGGGGATGATGTTTTTAACGAAGACCCTGCTATCAATGCATTACAACGACGTGTGTCAAAAATGTTTGGGAAAGAAGCAGCCCTTTTTTGCCCCTCCGGCACCATGACCAATCAAATAGCTATAAAAATCAATACCAAACCATTGGATGACGTCATTTGTGACATAGACTCTCATATTTATCAGTCAGAAACAGGTGGATATGCATTCAACAGTGGAGTGGCAATCACACTCATCCAGGGCAATCACGGCAAAATCACCGCCCCGCAGGTCATAGCGGCAACAAAGCCTGGTTTTGACTGGCAACCTATATCCAGGCTAGTTGTGGTGGAGAATACATGCAACAAAGGAGGTGGTAGCTTCTATACCTTAGATGAAATCAAGCCGATTGCTGAAACATGTAAAAGTAAAGGACTGAAATTTCATCTTGATGGAGCCAGGCTTTTTAATGCACTGGTAGAATCCAATGAATCCACTGAAGATTGGGGTACATATTTTGACACTATTTCAGTCTGTATGTCAAAAGGATTAGGTGCTCCAGTCGGTTCACTACTGGTCGGAGATGCCGATGCTATTCGTGAGGCGAGAAGATTCAGGAAAGTGATGGGTGGTGGCATGAGACAAGCAGGGTATCTGGCGGCTGCTTGCACCTTTGCGCTGGATCATCATATCCATCGCTTGAAAGACGATAATGACAGGGCCAAAATCATAGGTGAAACCCTAAAACCACTTTCATACGTAAAGTCATTAAAACCAGTACATAGCAATATTGTAATCTTCGAGTTGCAGGATGATATCAGAGATGTGGACTTTATCGACAAACTAAAAACCAAAGGTGTCCTTGCTGTCCCCTTTGGAGCTAATACCATCAGATTTGTACTTCATATGGATGTCTCGGAACAAATGGTTTTTGACGCGTGTAAAATTTTGAAAGGAATATAAAAATCTATTATTATGAAATCTATTGAAGAAATAAGACGGGAAACACCTGGATGCATAGAAAAAATATTCCTCAATAGTGCGGGCTCGTCATTGGTCCCGGATACGGTATTTACTACCATGAATGAATACCTTCAAAAAGAAAGAATGATTGGAGGCTATCAGCTTGCTCAACTTTGTCAAAATGAAATAGATGACTTCTACATTCAGGCATCTAAATTGCTTCAGTGCCCATCTGAGAACATAGCTTTTATGACCAGTGCCACAGATGCGTACGCAAAAGCTGTTTCATCGATTGCTTTGGAAAAAGATGACTATATCTTAACTTCGGATGATGATTACATATCTAATTATTTACTATTTTTTTCATTACAGAAAAAATTCGGAATACAAATAATCAGAGCACGTAACGCATCAAATGGAGACATAGACATGGATGATTTCGAAAAAAAAATGAAGACTTATAAACCTAAAGTTGTGTCTGTCACGCACGTTCCGACAAATTCAGGAAAAATACAGCCGGTAGAAAAAATCGGAGACCTTTGTCAAAAAAATGATGTTTGGTACATTGTAGATGCTTGTCAATCCGTAGGGCAAATGAATGTAGATGTCAGTAAGATAAAATGTGATTTCCTGAGTGCAACGGGGAGGAAATTTTTAAGAGGCCCACGTGGCACAGGACTTTTATATGTTTCAGAAAAGGCGTTGGAAAGAGGACTTCAGCCTTTGTTTATCGATATGAGGGGTGCTGAGTGGAATACTGAAAATAGTTGTATACCCGTGTCAGGTGCAAGAAGATTTGAATATTGGGAAGTCAACTATGCTAATCTCATAGGACTCACTGAGGCAATTAAATATGCTTTAACTATAGGAATGGATGATATCAGACAGTATAATTCAGGATTAAGAGACCTATTAATGAGATTATTGGGCAAAATACCGGATATCAGGCTGACTGAAGATGGCAGCATTGGTAGTAGTATAATAACATTTACTTCTGAAAAATGGAGCCTTAAAGAAATTCAGGATACTTTAACACAGGCAGGGGTTAGTTATTCCACCAGCTTCAGGCATTTTGCTCTGATAGATTTCAATAAAAAAAACGTGGATTGGGCTATCCGTTTATCTCCTCATTATTTCAATAAAGAGGAGGAAATTTTAAAAGTATGTGAAATAATCCAAAAATAAGATTGAGTCACAAAATCAAATTTGGAGCCCAATCTTATTTGAAAGTATACAGAGATGTATTTAAAGTCTTTCGATGATGACAGCACTTGCGCCTCCTCCACCATTACAGATAGCAGCCATACCATATTTCCCATCATTTTGAGAAAGAACATGGCAAAGAGTTGTCAAAATACGAGCTCCTGAACAGCCAAGTGGATGTCCTATAGAAACTGCCCCTCCATTCACATTTACTTTTTCCTGGCTTAGACCAAAATGTTTTATGAATGCCAGTGTTACCACTGCAAAGGCTTCATTAACTTCAAAATAATCTATATCAGTTATGCTAAGGCCAGCTCTTTTGAGGGCTTTTTCAGCAGCAATGGCAGGAGCTGTTGTAAACCATTCAGGTTCATGGGCACCATCGGCATAAGATACAATTCTTGCTAAAGGTTTTAGCCCATGCTCTTTCACCGTAAGTTCGTCCACCAAAACCAATGCTGCTGCTCCATCATTGATTGTAGAAGCATTGGCAGCGGTAACTGTACCTTCTTTAGTGAAAACTGGCCTGAGAGTAGGAATTTTATCAAACATGACATTTTTATATTCTTCGTCATGCGAAATGACATTGATATTTCCTTTGCGGTCTTTGACTTCTACGCCGGTCACTTCATCTGCAAATTTACCTGACTCCCAGGCAGAGGCAGTCCTCTTATAAGACTGAATAGCAAAATTGTCCTGCTCTTCTCTGCTGATACTGAATTTTGTAGCTGTGGCATCTGCAAAGCAGCCCATCGCCTGACCATCATATACATTTGCTAATCCATCTCTCACAAGACCATCTACCAGTTCGCTATTGCCATAACCATAGCCATATCTTGCCTTAGGCAGATAGAAAGGAATGGAAGACATATTTTCCATTCCGCCGGCTACTACTACCTGGTTTTGTCCAAGCTGAATAGACTGAGCTCCAAACATCACAGATTTCATCCCTGAAGCACAGACTTTATTGACCGTAGTAGCAGGTGTTGAGTTTTTAAGCCCTGCATTCAAAGCTACTTGTCTTGCGGGTGCCTGACCTGCATTCGCCTGTACTACTTGTCCCATAAATATTTCCTGAATTGCATCAGATGGTAAGCCGGATTTTTCAACAGCTGCTTTTACGGCAACAGTTCCAAGTTGAGTAGCAGGCACAGATGACAGACTGCCTCCGAAACTACCCAAAGGAGTCCTTACAGCAGATAATATATATACTTTTTGCATGATGATAATGTTATTAATTGGTTAGGAAAAAAACAAAGGCAAAGATAAGTATTTCTTGACCTAGTTTGTAAAAATCACCACATTTATCATCAGCAAGTCACACCCAAAAAAAATAATTATTAAGCCATCAGGCTATTAGGGTGCTTTGATATTCTATCCAGTCTTTTTCAGTATCTATATCATTGAGCGTCTGCAGGTTTAGATAACTCAGTCCATTTTGTTGGATAGCTTGGATTGTCTGTGCATAGACCACATCAGTACTCCAGTTTATACCTCTAAATATCTCCGGGTTAAAATTTTTCATACCTAATAAATAATAACCTCCGTCAAAAGTAGGTCCGATGACGATATCACTAAGATCAAGAGCTTCTAAGGCACTCTCAATATGTTGAGATTTCAGATATGGACAATCACTACCTATGATTATTACCTTAGTGACGTCATTAGATTGTGCCTTGGAAAAGATGTTGTTAAAAGCATTTTGCATCCTGTCTCCGAGCGATAACCCTTCCTGCAGGTATTTGTAGAATTTTTGATTGCTCCATTGGTCTGATACATTTATTTTAGCATCATAATAAAGATGTCTTAACACATTTAACTGTACGGCAAGGTCATGGGTCTTTAGCAATAAATGGCCGTAAATGTCTAAAGCTTTAACATCCCCCATTGATTTGGAAATCCTCGTTTTGACTTTCCCTAATTCACTATTTTTGATAAATATGATCAAATGATTAGACACAATTATTCTTTTTCTGTTTTGGTCTTATCTTCTTTATCTTCCTTTTTCCTGACACGCATACCTGATTTCAGCGTCTTACTCACTTCAGTGTAAGGACCTGAAATTACTTTATCACCCTTTGTAATGCCAGATTTTATCATGATATATTCATCATCCTGGATACCGGTTTCTACTTTTACCATTTTTGCAGTATCAGCATCCATTATGAAAACGACTTCATTAAACTCGCCTGCTTCAACCTCATCTGACTGACCTTCTTCCACTTTCTTTTCGACTTTTTTCTTTAACGGGTCGATTTTCTCTCTAACAGTCACACACTGGATAGGTACGGCCACAACATTATTAACTTCACTGGTGTAAATATCCACCGAAGCAGACATACCAGGGCGCAAGGGGTATTTCAATATAGAAGTCTTTATATCCTGGTATGATTTTTCATCAACTCTGATTTTAACGACAAAGTTGGTTACCTGATCAGTATTCAGAGAAGCAGCAGAAGTTGAAGCAATATTGGATGCCGAATTTGCAATCTGAGTGACATTGCCTCTGAATTTTTTACCAAGATAAGCATCCACTTCTATTTCAGCTTCATCGCCAACTGTTACCTTTAGAATATCATTTTCACTGACGTCTACCTGCACCTCCATAGCATTTAGATTAGATATGCGCATCATTTCTGTTCCCGTCATCTGTATTGTACCTACTACCCTTTCTCCCTTTTCTACAGAGAGTTTGGAAACAATACCGCTGGTCGGTGATTTGATAGTGGTTCGATTCAGACTGGTTTTAAGTTCATTTAGACTTGCGCTTGCACCTTTTATGCTAAATTCAGAAGCCTTTGAGTTTTGCTCTGCTGATCTGATACTTGCTTCTGAAGCTCTAAGGTTGGCTTCCTGTTGTTTTAAGGTTGCATACGACTGATCCAGTTCAGCCTGCGAAATTATACCATCCTTTTTGAGTTGCTCATTTCTTTTATGAACGGACAAGGTATTTTCCAATTGGGCCTGTATCTGTTCCTTCTGAGCTTTATTAGATTCAATTTGTGACTTACTGATGGCCAATTGTGCTTTTGAACTATTCAGACTTGCTTCACCCCTTGCTACAGCAGAGACATAAGTATCAGGATCTATTTTTGCCAGTATCTGGCCTACTACAACAGAATCTCCTTCCTTTACATATAGTTCCACTATTTCACCGGATACATCCGATGAAATCTTTACCTCTGTTTCAGGAAAAATCTTGCCACTTGCAGATACAGTTTCTTTGATTGTTCTGTTTTCTGCTTCTGCAAATGTAACAGCAGTCCCTTTGGGTTTGCTTGAGCCCTTGATCACAGCAACTATGGCCAATACGAGCAACAAGCCCAGTAAAGAGAATAATAACCAGTTTTTTTTCTTTGAATTTAGCATATGATGGTCTATTTTAAAGATCGGTATTTTATGTTATTTTATTTGGTAAATGCAATTGGTTTTCCGAGATAAAAATCTATCACTTTTGTTCTGAACAAATAGTCATACTTGGCAATGATAGTATTAATCATCGAGGACTCCATTTGGGTCTTAAGCCTGGTAAGTTCAAAAGCATTTAATGCTCCGATTTCAAAACGTTTAATGGCATTATTATATAGATTGATTTGGGCCGTTTTGGTCTTTTCAGAGGCATTATATCTTGCCTTAGCTGCTTTCGCATCTGACAATGCTTGTCCTACTGTAATCTTTAGTGTTTCCTTTGTCTGATCCAAATTAAGACTTGCTTGTTCTGTATTCAACTGTGCTCTTTGGATACTGGCTTTGGAACTATAATTATTATAGATAGGAATATTCATGGATACTCCTATGGCATATGAAAGATTATCGGTAAACTGATTGAAATATGGTGATTTTTCTAATTGTGGTATTTGCTGTGGAAATCCAACTTTCACTTCCTGATTATTGATAAAAACTGTCTGTTCTATAACAGTATCATCATATCCTTTGAGAGACAGGCCTTTATTGGAATAATTGGTCCGCAGACTACCACCTGCACCTACGGTAGGATAAAGATTTGCCCTGGCTATTTTTTCTCCTAATATCGCGCTTTTTAGACGTAAATCATTAGCAGCTACTGAAGCCTGGTTGTTTAAAGCTGACAAGTATAATTCATTGAATGTAATCAAATCCGGGTCAGAATCTATAGACAATCCTGCAGGCGTCAATATATCTAAATTATAATCGGGATCCAGTCTCAAAAGTTGCTTGAGATTAAGCATATTTATATTGAGGTTATTTCTGGCTTCAACAATAGTCTGTTCGTTGTTGGCTATTTGTGCTTCTAAGTCCAATCTGTCATTCTCAGGTCTATTTCCTACAGCTATTTGTTTATTAAGCTGCGCCAACTGTGAATTGGTCAGATTTAATTGATTTTCGGCATTCTGAAGATTTTCCTTGGCAAATAATAGATTTAAATATAGTGATGCGACATTTAATGCAATATCTCTTTTGGTCTGCTCCACATCCTTTAGCGACGCCTTATTATTGATAAGTGATTGCTGTATGGAATGGTTTATCCTACCGCTATTAAAAAGCAATACGTTAGAATTCAAAGAAAATCCGTTGTTAAAAAAAGTCTCCGTAATAAATTCATTTCTGGTAGGATCGATAGTACGTCCGAAGTTCCATGCCACATTAGTACTGGCCGAAAGATTAGGGTATCTTGCATGCTGGGCCTCTTTTACATTTATTTCTGAATTTTTCATTGAAAGTTGACTTCCCTGCATTTGCAAGCTTTTATCTATGGCATGATTTACGCATTTTTCTAAGGTCCATATTTCTTGACCAGTCGTAAGATGCCAAGTAAAGAATGAAAATAAGAAAGATAAATATAAGCTATGAGAAAGTTTCATCGAAGTGTTAATTTAAGCACAATATTACAAAAAATGACCACAAGATGAGCAGTTTTTTATATAAAAAGCCGATTTGTATAGATGAATAGTTCTATGTGCAAATCCTTACCCAGTTTCTGTATCTAAAAAGTAACAGAGACTAAAGATTTCATTCCATCTGATAATCAACTTTTCTAATTCAAAGCGAGCCTTCGGTTCAAAATCAAAGAAGTTACAAATAATATTATTTAAAACCAAAAAAAGCAGCGTGATCTTTAAAAGAATAAGAAATGATTGTATTTAAATGGATATATTCACATTGCTGTCTACTTTTGCAGAATAAATATCGAACGATGAAGATAATTTTTATGGGAACACCCGAGTTTGCTGTCCCTTCTCTGGATATCTTAATACAAAACGGATATGATGTGGTAGCGGTAGTTACATCACCTGACAGTTTTGGGGGAAGGGGTGGCAAGCAACTGATAGAATCGCCTGTAAAAAAATATGCGACAGCCCACAATATTGTGGTTTTACAACCCAAAAATTTGAAATCACCAGAATTCCTGAGCTTTTTAAAATCGTTTCATGCAGATATACAAATTGTAGTTGCTTTCCGGATGCTCCCAGAGGCAGTTTGGAATATGCCGCCTTTAGGCACTTTTAATCTGCATGGAAGTCTGCTACCAAGGTACAGAGGGGCAGCTCCGATTAATCATGCTCTTATACAAGGGGATAAAGAGACAGGAGTCACCAGCTTTAAGCTAAAACACGAGATAGATACAGGAGATATTTTGGTTAGCCGCATCTTACCTATTCTCGATGATGATGATGCAAGGTCTCTACATGATAAAATGATGGTATTGGGTGCTGAAGTGGTTTTAGATACCGTAAAAATGATTAGCGCCGGGGAGGTAATATTTATACCTCAAAAGGATGAACAAGCCACAAAAGCTCCAAAAATTTACCATGATACCTGCCGGATTAATTTTGAACAACCGGTAGAAAATGTATATAACTTTATTCGGGGCCTGAGCCCCTACCCTTGTGCCTGGTTTGCTTTAGACTCCAGAGAGGTGAAAATTTTAAAGGCAACCCGTGAATTAGCAGATGATAACAATACGCCGGGAACTATCTTTTCTGACAATAAAAAATACCTTAAAATCAAATGCCAGCAGGGATATATAAGCTTTCAAACAGTCAAACCTGAAGGTAAAAAAGTTATGACAATCCAAGAATTTCTGAATGGTTACAAATTAGTCAATCCGACAATAAACGAAAACGCTACCAAAACTGTGTAAATCCACCGATTATTTGGATTATAACTTAATGAGCTTCTGTGATTTATATCCATCAACTTTTACAAAGTAAATACCTGCCTTCAGTTCGGCTACATCCAACAAAGATGTATGGAAGTCTAGCGACCCTGACAGTACAGTTTGGCCTGTGATATTCAATACAAAATACTTTTTATTCATACTATTCCCATCCGGGTCTTCCAGTCTTATTAACATTTTTTCGTTGACCGGATTGGGTGATAACTGGATAGCTTTTTCAATCACTTTATTATCATCAGTTGATGATGCTACATCCGTAATAAAAAAATTATCAAATCCTGCTTCTACAATATGCCCCTGATTCCCCGCCTGATCTGAAGCTTCTACAATCAAATTCATTTCCCTTGGTTGGCTGAATAAATGATGTAACATCCAGATCTCTCATTTTAAACCATCCATTAGTTATCCCATAAATCTTGTCGATGACTACCTCTTTCAATCCGTTTGACAACTTGACGACTAGTGTGTCATTTTTGGGAGATGAGCCTCCGCTGTTAAAAAACCAAACGTCATAATTTAACTTAGGTTTGATATGTTTTGATAAATCTATTACAGGAGAAACAAGTTCTGTATTGCCATTGTCCACGTCATCACAACCTGCACCTTTTAAACCGTTTCCTGTTACATAAGCTCTTTGACCAGTATCATCTGAGTCCAAACCGGGGTTGGCAGTCTGATTATTGATATATTCTGTTGCTCTGGGTATTGCCCTCACCCATGCTCCCGGGGATCCTGATGTGGTCACAACAGTCCATCCGAGATCATTCTCAAAATTATCTTCATAACCCGAGTCAAGAACAGCTTTAATTTCATTGCTGGCTCCATCTGTAATGGCAAAATCTTTATAAAATTTACCTTTGAAACCCCAAGATGACACAAAAACATCATATACAGCTGATAAAACAGAAGCTGTACTTGCCCCTGTTGTTTTACTGTTGAAATTATATTCGTTGGTCATTTCGGTTAGATAAACGTCTGCACTTATAAACATGCCTGCCGCATCCTTAATTTCAATATCTAAATCATATGGTCTTTTTTTAATCAATTTTACGTTTAGTGCTGTAATATCACCATTATTTATATTGACACTCAATGTTTGAGTTGTATAATTGGGATGTGAAATTCGAACCAAATAATCACCACTGTCTGCTATTCCTGTTTTATAGATTCCTGATGGGGCTGAAACCTCTCTATTTGGTTGTGTAGACAAAATTTCTACAACAGCATTACTGATACCAATTCCGTCACTATCAGTAATTTTACCTTCGAGATAGCAAGCTCTTTTATAATTCACTTTGACTATATAAAGACCATTTTCTATATCACTTCCATAAATCAAATCAGACCCTGTAAATGGAAATGCCCCCCAACACCCGTGGTAACTATTATGACAAATAGTAGGGTCTTGCCAGGTGTCGTAATATGCCACTTCAACCAGATTGTCAGGCTTATGAGCATCGACAATTCTAAGACCGTCAGTGTACCAACTAGTTATCAAATATCCTTTACTATAGTGAGTATTATGAGGGATAACCCCGTCTTTTTCGTTTTCTACAGGTCTGAACTTGTCAATCAATTTAATATTATTCAGATCTGTAATGTCATATGCATCGACATATCCTCCAGATTTTTCATCTGTTGTAAAAACATATTTACTATCTTCAGAAGGCCATGCATTGTGGGTAAACGTTCTGGATGTTGCCTGAGATGCGAGTAGTTTTGGCATCGACCTATCAGAAATATCATAAATACTTAATTTGCCGATATTAATTTCGGAGGCATAAAGCGTATCACCCCTTGCAAATGCATCATGTGAATATGTCAGATCCGCAACTCCTATATATTTTGGACTTTTAGGGTCAATCTTCAGGTCAAAAATCAATACACCTCTCTGACTTATGTTGCATCCTGCAAGATACATAAAACCTTTTTCGTCAATATACAAATTATGACATCTTTGCAGCTCCTTAGTGTCAAGTGTCACTTTAAGTTCAGGTCTGAAATTGGTATGTGTAATGTTTAGTGGTGCACCATTCATATCAATAATTACAACACCATCCTGTCCTTGATCAGCCGTCACATAAAGATGATTGTTATATGATTTTATATCTCTCCAGATAGATGAGGCTCCAGGTACCATATCTAAGGATAGGATTGTATGGATCTTCCAAAGAAAATACACTTGTTTTTGTAGCATTCCCTATTATTGCATATTTTATTCCATTATTTTCAAACCCCCATATATCAGAGCTGTTTTCATTAAAAGCTACTTGTGAAACCAATTCAGTGTTTAAAGACACCTTTTGTGCAGATATAAAAAAAGGTACGAATAAGATATACAAAAAGTTCAAAATATTTTTCTTAACAAACATATCATCTAATTTTTCAACAAATATATACACCTTTCAGAGAAAGACACCTAAAATTATCAATATTGTTTAAATTTCAAATAATAATAAAAAAGTCCATGCCAAAAAACATTTTAGCATGGACTTTTTACACTAATTTATTCAAACTACAATCTTATTCTACTATGATCATTTTCTTAGTAGCTGTGAAGTCACCGCTCTTAAGTGTGTAGTAAAGTACGCCTGTTGCGCCTAATTGCTCTCTTGTGAAGATTTCACTGTTCAAGCCTTTGTTGGCATCTATGTTTCTTACTGTCACTACTTTTCCAATCACGTCATATACACTCAATGTAGCTGTGGCTGCCTCAGGCATTACAAAGCTTACCCGTGGTCTGACCTTTGAATGGGTTTGGTTCGTTCTGATTCAATTCGATTCCAGCTCAGGTGCAGTTCTTACATCTAAGCTTACTTTACCTACCTGTAAGGTCGCTGCTGTACAGTTCTGCTGCTGTTACGCCTGAGTTCAATGTGATCATTTCACTTACGTTTCCTGCTTTGTCAGCTTTTACGATCAGTGTAAACAATACTTCACCTGCATTGATACTTGTTCCCTTCATTTGATGCATAACTCATCGTTACTACATCTCCTGCTATCACTCCTACATTGCTTGCATTGATATCAAGTGCTCCTGCATTTACACCTACATAGCTTCCGCCTTTCAGATTCATAGTGAACTGGTATCCTGCTACATCGCTGAAGTTAGCTGCTGTTACGGTATTTCTACCACTTCACCCGCTGCTACTGTCTGCTCTGCTACTGCCATCACTACGTTTCTGTTGCTTCCTTACTCTGCAGGGTTAGATACGTTGGTGCTTACGTTTCCGTTTACATCTCTATCTTCACTGCTACAAGTTCTGATTGCTCATATTTGTAAGTATCTGGCTGATAGCTATCTGCTCTACAAATGGGAATGGATTGGTCGCATCCATAGACTGTGCAGATACAGGGAATCTCAGCTTGCATTCTTAGGAAGTTCGTTAGTGATTCCTAAGATCAGTTTCTAAGGTCTGTCAAGTCACTAGCTGTCACTTTACCATCGTTGTTAGCATCTCTGCTATCAATTTGTACGGACTATCGAATGTCTGGGATTCAAGATATGTCTCTGGATCAATACAAGGTCAAGTGTGCTTACTCCATTGAGGTAATCTCCACCTTTGCTCGCCGTAATCTGATAATCCTCTCCCTACCAACTGTCAACTCATAAGTACCAGCAACTGCAGATACTGTCTTAGGATACTCTGTAATGTTGGCATCGATAGTAACAGCTACGTTATTTTACTGCTGATTGCTCGCAGTGTAACTACGCTACCTGAAATTCTTGATTCTAAATTGGGTCGCATTGTAGATAAGGTCAAGGGTCGTCCAGCAATAATAGTCATGGTTAAATTTCTTATCCCATACTGTACGTGTACATCCACTGTCTTCTTCTTAACTCCCAGTGCGATATCACCTGCTACCCAAACTTTGGCTGCGCTTCTGTTTTCTGGTATCCACAACTGTAAGTTACCTGCAAGGTATGCTGTTTCTGCCGCTTTTTCTCTACTGAATTAGTAGCTCTTGCAGGTACGCTGCTACTGCCTGTCCTTTGCTGTTGAAGTAATGTGCCTTGTCTACATTCACTAATCTCTGTCTGTATTACTGTATGGCAATTCCTTGGTGCCCAGTCGTCAAACGTGTATAACGGGTCACTTATCGGTACAGTTGTCATATGACATTCTGGGAAGTCGATAGCCCACAATTCTACCATTGGCAACAATGGTCCTGATCCCGTCTGGATCCTGCATCAATGCGGTACTCAATGGAATACAAACCGGTGTTGGTGCCTTCTTGTCTGCTACCATGAATGACTCATGCATGTGGCCGGTGAAGTTGTGACATCCGTCCGTTACTCCATGCTACTTTGTGATTGCTCATCTTGCCGGCTATAGTAGGCAGGATAATGCTGTTGGCAGGTATCGCTGCTCCATTGGCTGTAGGTGCACATATACATCCGGAATTCCGTTTTCGTTATCATCTCCTGACAGTAATTTTGAAATTTACCATTCTCATATTACTTACGTCATTGTTTGGTGCGATGAATGAGGTATACTCTAGATATCCGTTCCATCTGCCCACAAGTCTACGTGATTACCGTCCACTTCAACCATCCATTGTCTATACATCCACCTGTATTGTGCTGCTTATTAGTCAACTGTAAACCTTAACTCGAAATTTACTCTACTGCATACATAGTGTCTCTGCATGTAACTTCAGGAGCTGCTTCATCGCTGTACATGAAATATTTGTAGAATGGTCCTCTCTCTTTGTTGGTAAGCACCAGTTGACAAATTTGTATTCTACTTTCCACTTCTTGCATACTCACATCTTCAAAGTTGAAACACCACATTTTGTACTTACTCCGATCATCACATGGTCCTCCCTACATTGGTTGGGCCTTTTGCTTTGATCTGTTAAGCTGTCAGTTCGTCACAGCCTACTTGCTCTCCACATTATCCCAGTCAGGAAGTTAGTTACCCATGGCTGCGCACTTGTACTTTGGTAAGATCGTGATTCTCTGTACACATGTTCTTATGTATATCTTTCTCTTTGACTTCACAAATTTCTTTCGATAAAGCCGATTCCACCGATCTGTTACTTCTCTGTCTCTGAACTGTATTTCTGGATTGGTACATACTCCACTTGCTTCAGGTATGCCTGTCTTCTGAAGTCTACTCCTGCTATGGATTTGGTAGCACTGCTGATACGAATTTCTCGATAGGCCAGTCACAGTGGATCGTTGCATCTGCAGGACATGTAATTACTGGTGGTACTTTTTACACTCTACTTTACATTTGCCCATGTATCATTCCAGTTGTCACCGGCATTTCTACGATTCCATCCATGTTGCCATCATCATACTCTCCCAGATCACCCATGTGGTATCCTCCGTCCAATGTTCCGTCTCCGTCAAAGTCTGCTCCTGCTGATGTAAGGGTCCTCACATGAAATTTCACAAACAAGCGCACCATCTGTATCGTTGGTGTTGTGGCATGTTATTACCAAGGTTCGCTGCCAGTCTGTTGTTGAAAGTGATATTGTTGTTGTATTGTGGATTACCATTACCAAGGTTACCACAACTTGGTGCATCTGTTCGTAACGTTATCTGATTTCACGCCCTTGCTCACTCTTCTGATTTCCCAGTCTTACTGCACTACAGTTGTCATAACTTCCGTTATCGATACTTTCTGAGTACAATTTTGCCGTTCCGTCAGGTTTGCCTTAGGCATCACATCCTCCTACTAAGCCTATCACGATGTCGCGCAGCTACTGGCACCGGTGGTGTCTTGTCTACTACTGTTACAGACGAGATGATGGTCACTTCACTACCCACAACAGTCTGTTGCTGTATATTTCAGGTGGCTCGATCCTTTTGGAACGCCTATCTATCTGTATTTATATACGGGTAGTTGTGCACCATTCAATAATGCAGGTACGATCTGCACGCCTACTACTGATGATTTTACTGTCCATGTTGGGTTGATATCACAGTTGTCATGTAGCTCCCTGGGTTTGGTACATGAAGTCGCCTTCGCGATACCATGGTGCTGTACTGATGATCATCTTTTACGATAAATGTTGGTGCCTCTGTATCTACTGATTTAATGATCTGTTGACATGGTGTCACTGTTCCATTACACCAGTCAAGGATTTGCCATGTTCTGATTATTTTTTGTTACCATGGCAATGTGCTCACATGCATCTATTTCTACATCACTATAAGTTGTATAGTAATTACATACTCCGTGGATTGGTGTGGTTATGTTACCGCTTCTAAAAAATATTTTTTTTTTTTGATATGAACCAACTCCTTCTTTGATAGCTATCCTCAGGTGAAACGTCATCCTTGCAGCTTAACAATACTAATTGATCAGGGCAGGTCCAGTCTACTTCGGTTTCTACTTCAAACCACTGCTCACAATAAGCAGTGTTGCCGTTTGCGTCTGTTACTGTCCATTTTCTCAATACGTTGCCACCGTTACAACCATCCAATAATTTATGAGTTGTAAATTCTGCCGTCACTGCTCCACAGTTGTCACTCCAAGAAGTTGCTAATTTTGCTGTCCTGGTGATGCTTTTTAGTAACATCTTCCGCAACTAATGCATCTAGCTGTAGCCCTGTATGCTTCTTATTGGACCACAATTGATACGCGGTGCCAGCTTGTCTTCAAAGGTTACCGATACTCAGCAGCTGTTGCCATCCACAGATATCACGAACTGAGACGGTCAGTATCTGCCCCTTGTAGTTACCCAATTCATTTTCATTGATAATTTTGCTCCGTTGCTGCATTTTGATGGATGACTCATAAAATATTGCATCATTAGGACTATTCTCCAAAAAATATATCTATCACCGGGCTTACCTTACAGTTTTCGTCCACACTGATATTGACATGACGTCATTACACACCAGTTGTGCAGGTGCATGGATAAATATTATAAATGAAATAGGTACCTTACACGTTACGCCTCCCAAAGTTATAGACGGTATTACGGTAATGGTTGCTGTCCCTGGATTGGTTGCTGTAAAAAAGCAGGTATATTACCTGTACCACTTGCCGGAAGTCCTATAGCTGGATTACTATTTGTCCAACTGTAAGTTATAGATGTGTTTGACATGATGGTATCACCACATTGCTGGGTAAAGGTAGCGGACTTACCAATGTCATATTACATACAGGATATCCGGGCTGATCGTTGACATCCAAAGTTGGGACTCAGTTGTGAGTCACTGAATTGGAATTTTTCCACAATCCCCGAACCAGCTGTCCCTGCTGTAGTATTGCCGCATGCTTGCCAGGACATACCTTGCTATGATGGTGTAACATCCCGGCGTCATGCTTGTCATTGGGTTGGCTGTAAATGGCCCACTATTGATGCTATACTCTACGCTAAATCCAGGCACTGTTGCCACAACCGGTAATGCAAAGTTACTCATACAGGTATTAGCGGCATGGTTATTACAGGAGCCGCAGGAAGATTACTGCATTGCTGGACAACACTTTCGGTACATGCTTGCGGGTGCTGTAGTGCCGGCTATAATAGTACCGCATGTTGCAGCGTACATATCTGGTTTGATGGTGTAGCAGCCCGGTCGTCGATGAGGTAGCACTCGTTCCCCATGTACTGCCATTGTTAAAGCTATATTGAGCCGTAAACCCAGGTACTGAAGGAACCGTTGGAACTACTATTGCAGGATTACATGT
>JADKCF010000014.1 GCA_016714765.1 Saprospiraceae bacterium
ATTGACCGTATCAGTTCATGATATCTGTGATGCGGGCATCAGTTGCCGGGGCACACTTTACAGTGGAAGACAAAAGTTTGGCACCGCGGGTAATAATTGTGGTCCTGTTGGAAGCATACAGTGCTACGAAGTAGATGCACTGTTGTGAAGATGTTACTGGGGTAAAAAATCATCACCAAGTACAGCAAAAATTTAACCTATACGGTCAGACAACTGTGGAGCGGTGACGGCAGAATTTGCGACACATTAAACGATTGATGGTTGTAACGGTGGCAACGTATTGAGAAAATGGACAGTGACAGATGCGCAGTGGCACACAGCATATTGTGAGCAGTGGTTTGAAGTAGAAACCGGGAAGTAGACTGGACCTGCCCTGATCAATTAGTATTGCTAAGCTGCAAAGAGGACCTTTCACCTGAGGCGATAGTTATCAAAGAAGGAGTTGGTCTGGCATATCCATATTTTAGAAGCGGGTAACATAACCACACCAATCCACGGAGCATGGGTTACTATACAAATCCAGTAGGGATGTAGAAATAGATGTATGTGGGAGCACATTGCCAAGGGTAACAAAAAGTAATCAGAACATGGCAAATCTTCGACTGTGTAATGGAACAGTGACACCATGTCAACAGATCACTAAATCAGTAGATGGGTAGAGGCACCAACATTTATCGCAAAAAGATATGATCATCAGTACAGCACCATGGTATTGTGAAGGCGACTTCTATGTACCAAACCCATGGGAGCAACATGACAACCGTGAGACCAACCCAACGTGGAGCAGTAAAATCATCAGTAGTAGGCGTACAGATCGTACCTGTATTATTGAACGGTGCACCACACCCGCATATAAGTATAGAGTAATAGGTGTTCCAAAAGGATCGAGCCACCTGAAATATGCAGCAAACAGACCGTTGTGGTAATTAAGTAATGATCATATCCAAGATAGTAGATAAAACACCACCGTGCCAGTAGCTAAGCGCGACATCGTGATAGGCTTAGTAGGAGGATATGATGACAGGCAAACCGGACGGAACGGCAAAATTGTACTCAGAAAGTATCGATAACGGAAGTTATGACAACTGTAGTGCAGTAAGACTGGAAATCAGAAGAGTGAACAAAGGCGTGAAATCAGATAACGTTACAACAGATGCACCAAGTTGTGGTAACCTGGGTAATGGTAATCACAATACAACAACAATATCACTTTCAACAACAGACTGGCAGCGAACCTGGTAATAACATCATGCCAACACCAACGACACAGATGGTGGCTTGTTTGTGAAATTCTGTTGTGAGGACCTTACATCAGCAGGAGCAGACTTTGATGGAGACGGAACATTAGACGTAGGATGCCACATGGTGATCATGAGAGTATGGGATGATGGCAACATGATGGAATCAGGAAATGCCGTGACAACTGGAATGATACATGGGCAAATGTAAAAGTAGAGTACGAAGTACCACCAGTAATTACATGTCCTGCAGATGCAACGATCCACTGTGACTGGGCTATCGAGAAATTCGCATCCAGCAGTGCTACCAAACTCTATAGCAGGAGTAGACTTCCAGAAGACAGGCATACCTGAAGCATGGAGTATGTACTAATCCAGAAATACAGTTCAGAGACAGAAAGTAACAGATCAGTGTGGAATCAACTTTATCGAAAGAACATTTGTGGTCAAAGAGAAAGATATCACTAGAACATGTGTACAGAGAATCACGATCTTACCAAGTACAAGTGCACAGCCATGGGTAACTAATTTCCTGGTGACTGGGATAATGTAGAGCAAATAGGCTGTGACTTGAACCCGACAGCTAAACAGATCAAAGATAAAGGC
This sequence comes from Saprospiraceae bacterium, assembly GCA_016714765.1. Taxonomy (GTDB): domain Bacteria; phylum Bacteroidota; class Bacteroidia; order Chitinophagales; family Saprospiraceae; genus OLB9. The sequence continues at coordinate 1,845 of JADKCF010000014.1, forward strand.
CAACCAATGTGGAGGACCATGTGAGTGATCGGAGTAAGTACAAAGATAGAGTTGTTCAACTTGAAGATGGAGTATGTAAGAAGTGGAAAGTAGAATACAAATATGTCAACTGGTGTACCAACGAAGAGAGAGGACCATTCTACAAATATTTCATGTACAGCGACGAAGCAGCTCCAGTAGTTACATGCAGAGATACGATGTATGGTAGATGTAAACTGTGAGTTGAAAGGTTTACAGTTGACCAATAAAGCTACCGATACAGGTGGATGTATAGACAATGGATGGTTGAAGTGGACAGTAATCGTAGACTTCAGGGCAGATGGAACAGATGACATCGAGTATACCTCGTTCATCGCACCAAACAATGACGTAAGTAATATGAGGAATGGTAATTTCGATGCTATCAGAGATGATAACGAAAACGGAATACCGGATGTATATGTTGCACCTACAGCCAATGGAGCAGCGATACCTGCCAACAGCATTATCCTGCCTACTATAGCCGGCAAGATGAGCAATCACAAAGTAGCATGGAAAGTAACAGACGGATGTCACAACTTCGCTACATGCCATTCATCATTCATGGTAGCAGACAAGAAGGCACCAACACCGGTGTGTACCATTGAGTACCGCATTGATGCAGGATCCAGACGGGTCAGGACCATTGTTGCCAATGGTAGAATTGTGGGCTATCGACTTCATGAACAAAGTCATATGATAACTGTACCGATGAAAGTGACCTGTTATCACATTTGACGACTGGGCACCAAGAATTGCTGATACAGTAATACAGACAAGATTAGTGAATGTAGACAAGGCACATTACTTCAACAGCAAAGGACAGGCAGTAGCAGCGTACCCTGCAAGATCTACTAATTCAGTAGAGAAAGCAGCAGAAGCATCATACCTTGCAGGTGTAACTTACAGTTGTGGATACCTGAAAACAGAAGCGCAGCCAAAGTATGGGTATCAGGTGATATCGCACCGGGAGTTAAGAAGACAGTGGATGTACACGTGACAGTATGGGATAAGAAATTTAACCATGACTATTGCTGGACGACGCTTGACCTTATCCTCAATGTGGATGAGCCAATAGGATCAAGAATAGCTGGATTTGTGATGACAGAAAAAAATCAACCTGTCAGCAATGTAAATGTAAATATCGATGCCAACATTACAGAGTATCCTAAGACAGTATCTACTGCGGTAGCAGGAACATATGACATGATGGTAGCTTCAGGCCTGGATTATCAGATTACAGCGAGCAAAGGTGGAGATTACCTCAATGGAGTAAGCACACTTGACCTTGTATTGATTCAGAGACATATCCTGGGTATTCAGACGCTGGATAGTCCGTACAAACTGATAGCAGCAGATGCTAACAACGATGGTAAAGTGACAGCTAGTGACCTTACAGAGTTAAGGAAATTGATACTAGGAGTTACCAACGCTCTTCCTAAGAATGCAAGCTGGAGATTCCCTATATCAGCACAGTCTATGGATGCGACCAATCCATTCCATTTCAGAGCAGATAGCTATCAGCCAGATACTTACAAATATGAGCAATCAGAACTTCGTAGCAGTGAAGATAGGAGATGTAAACGGAAACGTAAGCACCAACGTATCTAACCCTGCAGTAGAAGGCAGAAGCAACAGAAATGTAGTGATGGCAGTAGCAGAGCAGACAATAGCAGCAGGTGAAGTGGTAGAAATACCGGTAATAGCAGCTAACTTCAGCGATGTAGTAGGATACCAGTTCACTATGAATCTGAAAGGCGGAAGCTATGTAGGTGTAAATGCAGGAGCACTTGATATCAATGCAAGCAATGTAGGAGTGATAGCAGGAGATGTAGTAACGATGAGTTATGCATCAACTGAAGGAACAAGCATCCATGCAGGTGAAGTATTATTTACACTGATCGTAAAAGCTGACAAAGCTGGAAACGTAAGTGAAATGATCACATTGAACTCAGGCGTAACAGCAGCAGAATCATACAGCAGCGACCTTACAGTAGGTAAAGTAAGCTTAGATGTAAGAACTGCACCTGTAGCTGGAATCGAATTGAATCAGAACGAACCAAACCCATTCAAAGGTCAGACCACAGTAAGCTTTGTAATGCCTGAGGCAGCCACAGCTACATTGAGTGTATATGACGACTGGAAAAGTAGTGACAGTAAGAAACATAGATGCTAATAAAGGCTTGAACAGTGAAATCTTCACAAGAGAGCAATTAGGCGCAACAGGCGTTCTTTACTACACACTTAAGAGCGGTGACTTCACAGCTACAAAGAAAATGATCATTGTAGAATAAGATTGTAGTTTTAGTTTAACAAAGACCCCTTGGGAATGAAATATTTCCAAGGGGTCTTTTTTTACCAGTCAAACTGCAATATGTAACAATAGCTACAAAGCTGTTAAATTATTTTTGTATTTTCGCGTCAAGAATCAATGATACTTGTGGTTTCTCAAAAAATAAGTCAAAAAATAGGTGTACTGGGGGGAGGTCAACTGGGCAAAATGCTCTGTCAGGCAGGTAGCAAACTTGGGCTCCACATCTCAATAATGGAAAAAGACAGCACTTGCCCAGCAGCACATTTTTGTACTGAATTCTTTTTAGGTGATATTACGGATTTGATGATGTAGTTCGTTTCGGGAAGGGTATGGATGTAGTGACAATAGAAATTGAAAATGTTAATATCGAAGCGCTTGAATTTCTCGAAAAAAGCGGGAAATCAGTTTATCCATCTTCTTCTGTTTTAAAAGTTATTAAAGATAAAGGCAGACAGAAAATGTTTTATGAAGGTGCGCACTTTCCTAGTTCTGAATTTGCTTTGTATAATTCCAAAGAGGAACTCATCCATAGCATCCATGCTGGTAATCTTATAATCCCCTTTGTGCAGAAATCCCGAACCGAAGGTTATGATGGGAAAGGGGTCCATGTTGTGAGGACGACGTCTGATTTGGAGAATCTACTTGAAGGTAAATGCCTTGCAGAAGATCTTGTGGACATAGATAAGGAAATAGCTGTAATAGTTGCGAGAAATCCTGATGGAGAAATGAAGTCATTTCCTGCTGTCGAAATGCAATTTCACCCTACAGCCAACCTGGTGGAATTTTTATTTTGCCCTTCTTCACTTACTCAGGTTCAAGAGAAAAATGCGGAAGATCTGGCCCTGCAGGTAGCAGATAAGATAGAGATAGTGGGTTTATTGGCAGTTGAGATGTTTTTGGCAAAGAATGGTGATATATATATAAATGAAGTAGCTCCAAGACCACATAATTCTGGCCATCACACCATCGAAGCTTGCGTAACTTCACAGTATGAGATGCACCTGAGAGCCATTTTAGACCTTCCATTAGGTAGTACTGAACTGATAAGACCTGCTGTTATGGTCAATCTATTAGGTGAGCCTGGTTACAGTGGACCGGTTATATATGAGAACATTGAAAAATGTCTCACCATGGATGGCGTTTACCCCCACCTTTACAGAAAGGTGGAGACAAAACCGTACCGAAAAATGGGCCATGTGACGATTGTAGGCAAAAACCTTGAAAAAGCAAAAGAGGATGCACGCTATATTCAGAAAATATTGAAAGTAATATCATAAAATGGAAACACCTTTAGTAAGCATTATAATGGGTTCGGACTCAGATTTGCCTGTCATGCAGCAGGCAGCTGAGATGCTGGCATTTTTTTCTATTGCATATGAAATGACAATAGTTTCAGCACACAGAACACCGGAGCGTATGTTTGAGTTTGCAAACCAAGCGCATAAAAGGGGAATAAAAGTTATAATTGCTGGGGCAGGGGGAGCAGCACATCTGCCGGGAATGGTAGCCTCCATCACTCCATTACCTGTTATAGGTGTGCCGGTGAAATCCTCTAATTCAATCGATGGCTGGGATTCGATTTTATCTATTTTACAAATGCCAGGTGGTATTCCCGTGGCGACAGTAGCTCTCAATGGTGCCAAGAATGCAGGTATCCTTGCCGCATCTATATTAGGATGCTGTGATGAGGCAATAAGGAATAAAATGTTGGACTACAAGCAATATCTGAAAGATGAAGTTATGTTAAAAGTAAAGAAAATGGATAATGCAGATTAAGTCCATACAACTTATCAAAATACAAATATTATGGCAAAGAGAAATTTTATTGTCAATGCTTTTATGAAAAAATGCCCTAGATGCCAGGAAGGGGATTTGTTTGTTCAGCCTTTTGAATTTTCAAAACCCGTGAATATGCCCGAACATTGTCCGGTTTGTAAGCAAAAATATGAACCTGAGCCAGGTTTTTATTATGGTTCTATGTTTCTTTCATATATTTTTTCTGCTTTTTTCTTTCTTGGTATAATGGGGCTTTGTTTGATATTCTTTAAACTCAGCTTGAATGCATCCATGGGTATTTTACTCCTGGTTGCCGGCTCGACATATTTCTTTTTTTTGAGAATGTCCAGATCAATCTGGATAAATATCATGGTAAAGTTTGATCCTGATGCCAAGGAAAAAAAGGATGTTCAATCTTTTGGTTATTGAATGATTAAGTAGATGATTTGGTCAGTAGTATCACATGCGCTTAGATAAACAGACTAAACCCCTCTAAGATATAAAGAAGGACTGAATTTATCGTATGCTGAGCAAGCCTGAATTGGTGTTATAATTGGTAAACCCGATGACTCTGTCATATATATCACCTAACCCTCTGTAGTAAATGACTGCCTGGTATTCATTTTCTGTTTCGTTCCAACTGCCTTCCATTGATTTGTAATCTATCGAACCTTCATCGTTTACAATTCCATACATGTAGTTATAGTAACCTTGCTTCATCTGAACAGTAGCAGAAAACATATCTCTTTTGGCATCATACTGCATTTTATATTCTTCTGAAGGTAACCAATTGTTCATGCCGCCAAGTATGTAAATAGAATTATTTTCGAGCTCTATATTGTCATCTAAAATAAAAGTGACATTGGTATAATCTGACTTGAAGTTTTGTTCTTCAGCGCCGTAATCACTATCCAGCAGGGCATTTCTTCGACTGATACTATTGACAAGTGAGTCGCGGAGACTTTGTCTTAAACTCGGGTCTGACTGAATAGTACCTGCATACTGATCCAAGACATCCACGATACGTCTGTTGCTAAGCCTTTCAAAATTGTCCACAATAAATTTTCCGTTAAAATCAAAAGTAGAAATATGAACTTTGTTTCGTCTGGGTTCATCTGTGACAAGCAGGACATCCACACTGTTTTTATTTCTTTCTACAAATTTTACATGTCGCCCCAGCCTCATTAATGATCTTGTATCCATCTCCCTGTATTCTGCCAGCCCCCACCAAGAAAATGTCTTGACCTTATTGAATTTAAGAATATTACCACTAAAAAAAGATGGTTTAGCTTGAATGGCATTGTTCCAGTCATCATTTTGGAGCATCATAATAGTCACTTCTTCAACAGGGTTACGCATTTTAAATTTTTCATAATTGATATTGACCTGCATTTCTTGTTTATATCTGATGTTTTCAACGTCTCCCGGATAGGTACTGTTGATAGCAACTGATACTTTGTTTTCTGTTACTACAAATCTTCGGGTCAGCAGTGGATTGTCGAGGTTGTTTTCATAAATGACTAACAGGTAATTTCCAGATACTTTAAATTTAGTGTCCTTGTTAGGAAATTGTTGCCAGTAATGCAGGTATGGTGTTCGTGTATTGGCTGAATATTCGTACCTGCGCAGTCTTTCGTCATTAAATCCATTGATGACTTCGATTTCAGAAAGACCTGAAGGTTCCCATTCTTTGTTGCAATGTATGATTTTATAATATAAGGTACGTTCTTCATTCAATAGATCATCAAATTTGAGCATGACATATTGGCTGGAATTAAGCGTAATTACCGGAAAAAGAGTAGGCAAATTATTTACCTCCAGTGTAACTGTTTTGATGTAAGGATCATAGACTTCATTCCTGAAATTAAAATTGTAGTCGCTCCCTGCCGTTGCTAGCAGTATCTTTGACAGAAATAATACGATAACTAGAATATTTTTCATAAAGTTGGGCATTGTTTATCATGTAATAACGTCCAAATTTATAACAATAGTGTTAAAAAACGGTTAATATGCCTGTTTTTTCTGTAAAAAATTGGAATATTTTTTCTGATAAATTGTGTCTTTATAAAAACTAGTGTTTCATCAGTTTCAGCTCGGTTCTGATTTCTTCCTGTACTTTATTCACTCTCATGATGGTAAGTCCTTCCTTGTCCAGCAGCTGGTCAAATTCATAAAAATTGGATTCTATTTTATGTCTGATTCTTGCGGTGTAATCTGATAATTTTTCAGCTACTTCATCTTTCATTTTTGATCTGCCTTTGATGATTTCTTCTTCGAATCTACTGATTACTTTGCTTCTGTTCAGCCCTAGTGTCACCCCGGCAAACAATACACCTACAGCAGTCAAAACTCCACCTGTTATGTCAAACACTGCACCCTGGGCTACTGCAGCAAGGATCACACCAACTATCGCTACGCCTCCGCCAGCAGCAAGGTTTGGAGTCATTTTGGAAGATTCTGAGACCATACTTTCGTCATAAAAATTCTCAGCAGTGTTCATAAACTGACCAAAACTTTGTTGTAATTCTCTGAGTACATTGATGCGTCTTTCTGCTATATCAGCAAATATTTCATCATTGTTTTTGAGGATTGTTTCAGAGTATCTGAGCTTATTGTCCACCAGCTTTCCCATTATCTGGATGTTTTCAGCTACATCTATGATTCCATTCTGAAGCTTGTCCCTCAATGAAGTATTAAGTTTGAGCTCAAAATCCTTAGCTTGTGTGGTCAGCCATTCCTTGAGGCTGCTCTCTTTGCCGAATATCGAACTGAACGAACGTTTTACCACGCTCATGAAGGATAGTCCATCTTCTAGGTCCTGAAGTTTTTGACGCGTAATGTTGTCATAACTGTCAAGTAGATTATCATTTAGGACAAGGATTTGTTTTTCTGTTTTTTGATGCTGTGTATCTATAAGTTCCCTGATTTCACTTCTGAATTTGATATCCACTTCGTACTGATGGATACGATTTTTCATGCTGTCATCAAGTTTGTCTGAGATGGTCAGCAATGTGTTTACATTATTCTGAAACTTGAGTTCAGGTGCTTTGCCTCCTGTAATATTATTGCTTATGTAAGCCCTGATTTCTTTAAAGCCACTAATGTCATGATAATCATTTAACTCGAGCTTGGCTGATACAGCAAATACTTTAGGGTCGGCAATACCTTTTTTTCTGGCATGCTCCACTACACCATCAAAATTTATCTGGAGATCTGACTCAGGCAGGAGATCTTTTTGCTGTAAAACAAAAATGATCTTTCGGTGCCATTCTTACTGATAAATCAAAGAATTCCCATGAAGATTGCCTGTAAGGGTTTTTGGCTTCAAAACAAAACTATCAGGTCTGAATAGGGATAAATTTTTCAGTAATTTCCTGATGGTGTTGTACGATTGTATTGGTACCCGGTGTGTCTACGATAGCGATTTCACGGAGTATTTCTACAGGTTGGTATATCTTTTTAAGGTAAGGATTGATCGTTTCAATTCTTTCCTCCTCGCCAAAAAGAATTTGCTGTATGGTGTCTGTCATAGGCATAGGCGCTACCTTGCATATTTCCTTATCGGTATCCAGCAATGCATTGATAAAACTGGATTTTCCTGCCTTCACTTCTCCTACTATCACAAAGGTGAAAGGAGCATCCAGCTGTGTTCTGGAGTTCACCAAGGGTGATTTCGAGTTTTTCGTGACCTACTTCTTTTGTGACATCTATCAGCTTGTCTACTGAAATAGCCAGTTTAGATATTTTGTGATGAAGTTCTTTATTGATTTCCTGCATGGTTTCAGTATTTTATGGATGAAAGGTTGCTCATTTTTGAAAGAATAGAAATACTTTCCGGACCCGAACAAAATAAAAGGTCTAAGATACTAAGATTTGGTACAAAATCAAACTTTCCGGTCCAAACCTGAGTATAGCTAACACAATGATCTATGGCAGCCCAATCTTTATCTCTGATGTCGTTCATATCAGGATATATATTATGATACGTACTTGTATAGCCTGTAGTCACTTGTAATTTGAGTTTTTTTATCAGAAACTCCATTACGTCCCTGTTAAGCTCAAAGAGATACTGATAGCGAGATGCCAATATCTTTTCGATATCTGTGAAATAATATTCAAAATAAGGGCTTTTGCCATAAGCAGACTTGATGGCTTGCAGGTGTTTACTTACCCAAGGTTCATCATATGAAATACATACTTCCTTGATAGGCAATTGATTGTTTTTACCTTTGGCAAGTGGTATGCTTAGTGTAAGTGGACCCTGAGCACTCAGTATTTGATACCTGTTGCGAAAGGAACGTTTTTGATAATTTTCGTATTGTTCGATCCACACAACATCTGCTGTGATATAATTTCCGAAAACAGGTATGGGACTAAAAATCTGAGATTCGTGAATTATAATATTCATATTGCAAATTTACTGGATATATTCAAAAAAGCAAAGCCTTCTGATTATAGTAAAAACAGAAGGCTTTGCTTTCATCAATTTACTGATTTTAGGTTTTGTATTTTCCGTTCCAGACTTTATGCCCTGAGATACGCCTTATGAGATACATCAATGCCGGGAAGGCAAAAAATAGTGGCCCTAAAAATCCGAATAGAGCAATAAATTTTGTTCCAAAAAATCTTGTCATTGGCCTTCTAAGTCTTTCAGAAATCAAGTACATACTCGGTATAACCAGCAAAGTCAGGAAGAATGAAAAAATCAAACCAAATATAATGGTCCATGCCAGTGGGCCCCAAAATACAACTGAGTCACCACCGATAAAGATTTTGGGGTCAAAATGGGTGAAAAGGGATTCGAAATCAATATTGAATCCAATGGCCAAAGGAAGCAAGCCCAGTATGGTTGCAACAGCTGTCAGCAATACTGGGATAATACGAATCTTTCCAGCTTGAATGGCGGCCTCCCTGGTTTTCATCCCTCTGCTTCTGAGCTCATCTGTAAATTCTATCAGCAGGATACCATTTTTAATCACTATGCCGGCAAGTCCGATGATACCTACCATGACCATAATCGTAGGCATGGTCATGCCCGTGAAAGCAAAACCCAAAAATACCCCGATGACAGAAAACAATATTTCTGATAAAACTATAAATGGTTTACTGAGTGAGTTGAACTGAAGGACTAATATCAGAAAGATCATCCCCAATGCCGTAATCAGGGCGGTGCCCAAAAATGCATTAGTTTCTGCTTGCTGCTCGCTTTCCCCACTTTGGCGAATAGTGACACTTTCTGGCAACTGATAGAAGCTCTTAAACTCGGATATTCTCTCTCCAACCTCCTGATTGATTTGCGTGATGGCTGTCAGGTCCGTAATGTTGGATTGCAACTGAATGGTTCGTTTCAGGTTTTTTCTCTTAATACCGCCCGTTGTGGTAGTAAAGTCAAATTTCGTAATCGCACTGATTGGAACTTGTTTGATTCTACCTGTATTGAAATCTCTGAAAGTCAACCTCATATTGATGAGTTCGTTGATATCATTCCTTACTAGATCATTATATCTGAGTTGAACTTCATATTCGTCTTCACCGTCTTTTATTTTACTCACCTCTCTACCAAAGAGGGCAGTTCTGATAGCCATACCCACTTGTGCTGTGCTTACGCCTTCCAATGCAGCTCGTTCTTTATCTACAGTTAAAGTTACTTCAGGATTTTTAAGGTCTACATCCATGGCCAGGTTGTCGATACCATCCACTCGGTTGGTGTCAATAAAATTAAAAAGATCAGTGGCAACTTTGGCATTCTCTTCAAAATTGTCACCCGAAATTTCTATGTTTACAGGAGGTTCGGTAGGTGGGCCTCCACCTTCCTGCTCTACGGTAATCTGTGCCCCGGGAATGCCTTTGAGGGCAGTTCTGATGCTGTCCAGGTATGGGGCTGTATTTTGATATGGTCGTTTGGCAAATTCTACAAATGACACCTGTATTCTACCTAAATTGGATTGAGCACTCTGATTATTATCCATTGGATTGGCTGCATTGACAGCTACATTAGAAATAATACTTTCTACTATGGAGCTTTCTTCGCCTGGTTTCAATTTTTCAAGTGTCTTATATACCTTTGTTTCCAATTCAGTCAAAACCTTATTGGTTTCTTCAGCCTTCGTTCCCACAGGCAATTTAAGATAAACATAGATAAAATTGGGTTGTCCGCTTGGGAAAAAAGGAAAGTCTGGCTTACTTGCTACTAGTAAAAAAAATGAAATGATAAACATGAGAAATACGGAGGCAAACATATAAACAGGCCTGTACCCTGTCAGAATCCACCTCAATAATTTTTCATACGAAGCCATCATGGAAGGTAGTAAGGTTTCCTGAAAGAAGTGAATAGCATCCCTGAGTAAATACCTGTTGACCACAGCTAATGCAGCCATAAATAATGCAAAATTTCCCATACCATGACTGCCCAGCAAGTGCAACATGATACCTATAACGATTGTGGCGTACCAAAACCATTTTTTGAAAATGCCCGATTTTTTGTCTTCATAAGCTCTGCCTTCTGGTGACATAAAAGAAACAGCGAATACTGGATTGATGATAAAGGCAACAATCAATGAAGCAAAAAGTGTGAATATCAACATGGTGGGAAGGTAAATCATAAACTTCCCAATGATACCTTTCCAAAACAACAAAGGGAAAAAGGGTGCAATTGTGGTAGCAGTTCCTGCCAGAACAGGAATGAATACTTCACCTGCAGCAGCTTTGGCAGCCTTTAAAATCGGCACTTTACCGTTTTCGTAAATCCTGTGGGTGTTTTCAATAACTACTATGGCGTCATCCACGATGATTCCTAAGCCAAACAAAAGGGCAAAAAGAACAATAAAATTTAATGTCACATCGGTACCGACTATAAGGTCAGCACCCGGCAGGAAAAGAAAGGCTACGAACACACTCAGCGGCACACTCAAGGCCACAAAGAATGCATTGACCACACCCATAAAAAACATCAGGATGACAAGTACCAAAATAAAGCCGATAATAATCGTATTGACTAGTTCATGAAAAGAGGTAGCAGCTTGTTTGCTTTGGTCAGCTGTCACTACGACATTCAGGTCTTGTGGGAGGTCCGAAACTTTCATTTCTTCAACGATGGCTTTAACTTTACCTGCACATTCGATGAGGTTTTCACCTGCTCTTTTGACTATATTGAGGGTTATGACGTTTTTACCATTTAGTCGTGCAAAACTTTCTTTTTGTTTGACTGTGTCCTTGACGGTGGCAATATCCCTCAGATAAACAGATCCTGATCGAGGTGTTCGGATGATAAGGTTTTCTATAGCCTGACTAGATGAGATTTGACCTTTGAGCCTGACTGCACGGTTCATTTCTCCTACTTCTATCTGTCCGCCACTGATGTCCACATTTTCATACGCTACTGCATTGGCTACATCGTCAAAACTAAGCATCGCCTGTTCCATTTTTAATGGATCAATATTGATTTGAAATTCTCTTTCGGGTGCCCCTACGATCGTTGCTTTGTTGATTTCTGAAAGTGCTTCGAATCTGTCCTGAAGTTTTTCTGCGTACTGCTTCAGTTTGATCCCATCATAATCCCCACTGATATTGACATACATGATAGGCATGTCACTGAATGAAAACTCCAGTACATCAGGCAGCTTAGTCAAATCAGTAGGCAGGTCAGCTTTTGCTTTGTCGACGGCATCTTTCACTTTTTGTTTAGCAGATTCGGGTGTCACGTCTGTATCAAATTCTACAATGATGAGACTGAAGTCTGTTTGAGAAGTGGAGTTAATTTTGTTTATTTTAGCTCCAGTGATACCCTTTATTTGCTTCTCTATGGGTCTTGTGACAAGGTTTTCAATGTCCTTTGGTGAGTTTCCAACATATACGGTGGTCACCGAAATAGTAGGAACAACGATGTCCGGAAACTGCTCCTTCGGTAATGTATTGAAGGTGTTAAACCCAAATAATGTGATGATGATGGTGATCACATATATGGCGGTCTTATTATCCACAGACCAACTGGTAGGTTTGAATTCCTTAAATTTATCTTTTAAATAATTGATATGCTTCATCCTGGATTGCGATTTTTATAAAATAGATTTGTTTATGTGAGTTCAGAAGAAACTATATTATTTTCTGACATTACGTTTTTACTTAGAGATAAGCTGACCTTCGTACAGGTTTTGATATCCTTTCGTGATCAATTGGTCACCGACATTCAATCCGGAAAGGATTTCAGCATTCTCACCATATAAAGCACCCAAAACGATGGATTTCCTTTGTGCTATGGCTTTCCCGGCATTGTTAGTACCTAAAACAAAAACATACTTTCCTTTCTCATCACTCTGAACAACATTGATTGGGATCACGATTGCTTTGGATGTACTATGATTGAGTATTTTAGCGATGGCAGCCATATTGGGCTTAAGATTCACGCCGGAAGGAATTTTGCACTCAGCTTTAAAACCCCTGGTACTTGGATTGATAGATTGACTTAGTGTACTGATCGTAGTAATGAAAGTTTGGCCTGCCGCAGGTATTTCTATGACCACTTTTGCTCCTTTTTTTATTTTGGAGATATAGTTTTCAGGAATGTCTACAGACACATTCATGGAGTTGTTATTGATAATCTGTATCTGAGGACCTGCTATAGATACACCTGAAAACAACTCACCTACCTTTACATTTACAATTTCCGCAATACCACTCTGATCGGCATAGACAAGGAAGGTTTTTAATTGTTCTTCCTGTACCGCGATTTGTTTTTCAAGTGATTCCACATTGTTTTTTGCACTCAAAACCTGAATCTCGGTTCCAATTTTCTGGTCCCATAGTGATTTAGTTTTATTATAGACATTAATGGCAAAACTCAACTGATTTTTCGTTGCTTCTATGCTTTCTCTCAGCACTTTATCATCCAGTTTGATCACCAACTGGCCCTTTTTCACAGATTGTCCTTCTTTGATGTACAGTTGCTTTACATAGCCACCCATGCCATTTCGCGGAGCCACATAAGAAATATTGTCAGATTTGACCATTCCCTGCAAGTTGAGGTATTGCGAAAATCCTTCTGTGGTGATCTCTTCAGTGATGACTAATTTGGGTTTGATGGCCAATGATGGGTCCAGCTTTACCATTTCTTCTTGTATGGAAGATATTTTAGCCGTAATCTCTGAATGTTGTTTCTTCAATTCTGCCAATTCGGCCTGCTTGGCTGATAATTCCTCACTTAATTTTGGTGTATTTTTTGTGTCTTTACCTGCACATGCTGCCAGGAAAAGGATAGTGCAAAGGATAAAATATTTGTTCATATTCAACTTTATTGGATTATTATGGATCAATTGTTTCGTATTCATTTTATTTTTTAATTAAAGTTTGCTGTAAGCCTTGGCATAACTCGTCTTGGCTATCATGGCTTCATACAGTGCTTGAAAATAGCTTCCCTGTGCTCTCTGTAGTTCAGTGTCTGATTGCAGTACTTCAAAACTGGAACCAAGTCCATTTTCATATTTCAATTTAGTTTTCGTAAATACTTCTTCAGCAAGTTTTACATTACTCTCCTGTACATCCAGGTTGATGATGGCATTGTTCAGTGAACTTTTGGCAACCTCCTGCTCCAGATCTATAAACTGTTTCATCTGCTGTAGACTATTTTCCACTTTTTCTGCAGCAAAACGGGATTGGTTCATCAAAAATTTTCTTTTACCACCACTGTATATTGGTACATTCAGCTGCAATCCTACTAATCCGGTGTTGAACCAAAACCATGGTTTTTCACCATTCAGGTCAGGCGTGCCTGTTTTTTGTCCTGATCTCTGAAACTGATAAAAGGCTGCTAACGTAGGAAGGTAAGCAAGTTTATATCTCTTGAAGTCAATTTTCTGGAGCTCCATAGCTGTATTTAACAAAGCAATCTCCTTCCTTTTTTCGTAGTTAAAGTCTTCGACTGTCATTAAATCAGCTTTTAGTGCCTGGATATCCAGATTCTGTGTTAGCTCAAGAGAATCAGATTGCTGAATGCCAAGGGCCATTTTTAATGATGCCTTGCCGATCCTCAAAACATTATTCAACTGGTTTTCGGCTGCTTCTGTATTATTGAGAGTCACCTGGAGTTTGTCGACGTCCAGTTTTTCAGCAAAACCAGTTATAAACATCTGATTCATATCCCTGAGTAAGGCAGACAATCTTTGTTTTGTAGATGCCAGAACGTCTATTTGTTTTTGAGTGATCAAAACTGCATAGTAGGCCTTGTGAATTTTTTCCTTCACATTTTCATTCGCAACGTCAATGTTATTCTGACTTAGCTGCAGGATGGTCTTTCTTGCCTGCAATCCTACGAATACATCCGGTTGGAACAATAACTGATTTACGCTTAAGCCAAGTTGTGTATTGAGAGGTTGTACGAAGGATACAGCATTTACAGCAAAGGTTGAGTTAGCAACATCTATTTCATTTCCACTTCCATCTTTTACCCCTTCCTTTTTTAGTACTTCATATATGGGTCTGTCAGATGATGGAAACTGAATTTTCGGTACATTGGTATAATATGTAAAGCCACCTGCTGCCGCTACTGTGGGGTAGACAGCTGTAGTCAGCTCATTGTTTTTTTGCTCTTGAATTTTGTAATCCAACTGGAGATTTTTTAGTTCGATGGAATTTTTCATTCCAAGAACTACAGCCTGATCCACATTGAGCTTATAAATAGCTTGTACATCAGTAATACTTGAGTGTACTACTATAATAAAAAGGATCCAAAAAGACTGGTGAAATATTCTATTCTTCATATATTTGTTTTATACTTTTCAATTAATTTTAAACCTTTGGGAGTTACAATTCCATACAAAAAATGTTCAAAAATGGCTTGAGTAACGTCGGTCAAACTATACTTATCTGACGGGTAAATGGTTTGGTTAAATCCCATTATCATTGTTTCTATTCTGAATTTAGCAATAATTTCAGGATTGATTTCCTGCCTGTAGTAGCCCTGTGACATACCTTTGACCAGATTATTATAAATGAGTGTATATGTAAAACTATTTTTGTGTTGCTGGAATTTACTAAAAGTATCCGGAAAGTACTTTTCCAGATCGTGGATGACTATAGGGTTGAGATTTTGCAGATCATTACGAAGGTAATTCATCGTAAGGAATATTTCGTCGATTGCGTTGGTGGCCTGGATTGATGTGATTTGGCACTGCTCCTGAGATTTTGAAATGATCGTTGTCAGCACATCGTCCACAAGCGCATTTTTATCTGCATAATACTGATATATTGTTTTTTTAGAAATACCAAGCTGTGTGGCCAATTCGTCCATGGTGATGGCTCTGAAACCATACTTTCTGGACAACTCCTCTGCTTTCGATAAAATTCTTGTTTTGATAATCTGGAAATTATACCACAAAACTACGGAAACTTTACGGGTTGAAATAGTTTCCACCATAAACTTAATAATTCATTAACAATTGATGTAGGATTTTTGATTTAAAAGTCAATTTTCAATTGAACTTAAAGTCACGTATTTAGTTTAATTGGCTAAACAAAGTTCACATGTTACTAAGAAGTATTGAAGTTGTGCAGGCACCTCCACCTCCACACTTTGTTGGCGATGGGTTTCGAGTCCATAATTTTATTCCGGGCCGTTATAGCATGGAAAAAATGAGTCCGTTTATCATGCTGGATTACAATTCCAGGTTTTACTTTCCTCCTGCTACAGCGCCAAGGGGGGTGGACGTACATCCACACAGAGGATTTGAAACGGTCACTATAGCTTACAAGGGGAAAGTGGCCCATCATGATAGTGCCGGCAATAGTGGGGTCATTGGTGAAGGAGATGTGCAATGGATGACCGCAGCATCAGGAATCCTCCACAAAGAGTACCATGAAAAACAATTCTCTCAAGAAGGAGGTGATTTCCAGATGGTGCAGCTATGGGTGAATCTTCCTGCAAAATACAAGATGATACCGCCGAGATATCAGGCTATTACTCACGATCAGATTCATGCATATTATCTGCCAAATGATCAGGGCAGGGTAGAAGTGATTGCTGGTCTTCACAAAGGAGTAAAAGGAGTAGCTTCTACATTTACAGAAGTTCATCTATTTAATGCCATACTTAAAGGTGGGGCAGAAGAGACTTTTACTTTTTCTCCACAGTTCACCACTTCGATTTTGGTCATTGAGGGCAGTATTGAAGTAAATCATTCAACACCTGTACCTCCAGATCATTTTGTGTTGTTTAAAGTGGATGGAGACTCTTTCCATATTTGTGCTAAAGAAGATGCTATAGTCTTGATTTTGAGTGGTGAGCCTATAAATGAGCCAATAGCTGCACACGGACCTTTTGTGATGAATACAAGAAGTGAAATCATGCAGGCTTTTGACGATTTTCATGCCGGCAAATTCGGAATGCTTGACTGATGTAAAAATAGAATAATCATTTTTTAATCATCATAGATTTCAAAATAGTATCATTACTAAAATAAAAGCTCTATTTTTATTCCAAAATAGCAAAAAATATGTTGTTAAATAAAATAACCCTGACTTTGTTTTTTCATATTTCATTTATCTTTTGTGCTTTTGCCCAGATAGAGAAAGCAGTAGATAGAAGAGAGGGTGATGGTCCGTTCGAAAGGATGGTTATCCGCGGAGTAACGCTAATCAATAGTACAGGTGCTCCACCTCAGGGGCCTGTGGACATCGTAGTAGAAAAAAATATCATCAAACTAATCAAAAATGTTGGATATCCAGGGGCGCCTATTGACGAAAAAGACAGACCTAAAGCTGGACCCAATGACAAAGTATTCGATTGTTCGGGTATGTATCTTTTACCTGGTTTTATCGATATGCATGGTCATATTGGGGGACAATCTCAGGGTACACCTGCTGATTACGTTTTCAAGCTATGGCTTGCTCATGGTATCACTACCATCAGAGATCCGGCAAGTGGTAATGGAGTAAAATGGACTATGGAGCACAAAGCCAAAAGTCTTAAAAAGGAGATCACGGCTCCGAGGATCCGTTGCTACCCGGCCTTTGGATCCGGGTGGGACAAGCCTGTCAGTACAGCGGAGGAGGCGCGTGTATGGGTAAGGGAGAATGCCAAAAACGGAGCGGATGGTATTAAGTTTTTTGGAGCAGCGCCTGAGATTTTTAAAGCAGCCCTGGATGAAAATAAAAAACTGGGATTAAAGTCTGCATGCCATCATGCACAATTGGAAGTAGGTCGTATGAATGTCCTTGCTACTGCTGCAGCAGGACTTACCACCATGGAACATTGGTATGGATTGCCGGAAGCACTTTTTGAGGGGCAGACACTGCAGGATTATCCTGCTGATTATAATTACAATAACGAGCAGCACAGGTTTGAAGAAGCAGGAAGGCTGTGGAAGCAAGCCGCCAAACCCGGTAGCGAAAGATGGGATTTTGTCATGAACGAATTACTAAAACTTGACTTCACCCTTGATCCGACTTTCAATATCTATGATGCCAACCGTGATTTTATGAGAGCTAGGCAAGCAGACTGGCACAAAATATATACCCTACCTTCACTATGGAAATTTTATGCGCCAAGCAGGATTTCTCATGGCTCTTATTGGTTTGACTGGGGTACTGAGCAGGAAATTGCTTGGAAAGAAAATTACAGGCTGTGGATGCAGTTTGTCAATGAGTATAAGAATAAAGGTGGGCGCGTTACTGCAGGCTCTGATTCTGGCTTTATTTATCAGTTGTATGGTTTTGGGTATATACGAGAGTTAGAATTGCTGAGAGAAGCTGGGTTTTTACCTTTGGAAGTGATCAGGGCAGCTACATTGAAAGGCGCTGAAGCACTGGGCATGGAAGATAAAATAGGAAGTGTAGAGATAGGGAAATATGCAGATTTTGTGATCCTGGAAGAAAATCCATTGTCAAATCTAAAAGTATTGTATGGAACTGGTGCCATCAAGTTAGATGATAAAAACGAAGCTGTCAGAATAGGGGGAGTAAAATATACTGTGAAAGATGGCATCATTTACGATGCTAAAAAACTACTGGCAGATGTAAAGGCTATAGTAGATAAAGCTAAAGCTGAAAACGATGGTGAACTTTTGCAGCCAGGGGATAAAAAAATAAAGCCCTAAAAAAGGTTAAAAAAAATAAGCCGTCTTCTTCATGTAAGAGTCGGCTTATTTTTATCTAAGTTATCTTTTAGTATGTCATTATTGAACAATAGCAAATGCTACAGAGAGGCTGATGGCATCTGGTGTTTCTAGAAACAATGATTTTTTATTACCATAATAAATATGATCGCCGACTGTTCTGAATGCTTTGTCATATTTGAGATCGAAGCTAAATCTTCCAAGATCGTAGCCAATTGCACCACTGAAACCATAGCTGACAGATCTCAGTTTTTGATTGTAATTTTCTAATGTGATCAACTCTGAGTCGTGGTTAGCCAGGATATGCATCACAGGACCTACTCCAATTCTGAATCCGTGTGATCTTAATCCCCCCATGACCTGTATATCTATGTAGCCAAATTTTTCTGTCATTTTTCTCAATGGCTGTGCACTGTTTTCAAATGAAGTTACATCGAAAGTCATCCCATATTTCGAATAAAGGGCATTACCTTCTACATACAACCATCCAAACCTCTTTTGTCCCCACAGACCGAAAGAATACTGTGGAAGTGTCTTTGATAATTCCACCTCATGGATGACATAGTCTTTATCGTTTCCTACATATGTTATTTCAGGCCTTGATTCTATCAAACCACCTACGAATTTTACGCCAAATCTTGAAATTGTATTTTCTTTGACCTTTTCGGAATACTGAGCTGAAATAGTGCCTGTTAAACCAAGCAGAAACATTAAAATAAATAAGTTTTTCATTGTTTGATATTTAAAAAATGACTTAATTGTTTCAGGATTCAAATTTACAAAATAAATTTATTCTAAAAGCATTATTATAAAAAATCCTATTTTTTAAACGTCAAAATGTATTCTACGATACATAATTATATTTCGTTAACGTAGGATTAACATATGGAAATATATAATGTTTAATTATTTCCCAATCTAATAAAATTTGATCTTTAAAAGATAATAATAATACAATTTATATAATAGGCGGATACAAAGCCTTAATTTTGCCCTTCTATCAATTTGTACTTTATGAATAACAATGACCTCAGATATGATTTGCGTGGTGTCTCAGCATCCAAAGATGAAGTACATCAGGCTATAAAAAAGCTTGATAAAGGACTGTTTCCCAATGCATTCTGTAAGGTTATCCCTGATTTGGTGGTAGGCGATCCGGCTTATTGTAATATCATGCATGCGGATACTGCAGGTACAAAAACCAGTCTGGCTTACATCTACTGGAGAGAAACAGGAGATATTTCTGTATGGCGAGGTATAGTGGAGGACGCTATTGTGATGAATCTGGATGATCTGGGGTGCATTGGTTGTTTTGACAATATTGTGCTGTCATCTACTATAGGCCGGAATAAAAGTATCATAAATGCTGAAGTGCTTTCCGAAATCATTAATTATACTCAAACCTTTTTAAATAAACTATCCGAATATGGCATTGGCATCACATTGGCAGGAGGCGAAACAGCAGATGTCGGCGATATAGTTAGAACAGTAGATGTTGGATACACTGCATTCTGTAGAATGAAAAGATCCGACGTCATCGACCTCAATATTTTGCCAGGAGATATTATCGTAGGATTTAGCTCTTCTGGACAATCTACATATGAGGACAGATACAACGGGGGGATGGGAAGCAACGGGCTGACATCTGCCAGGCACGACGTATTTTCTAAAAAATATGCAGCAAAACACCCCGAATCATTCAACCCATTCATTCCGGACGAGGTAGTATACACGGGTTCAAAAAATCTGACCGATCAAATATCGATTCATGGTCAGATGATGGATATTGGCAAGTTGGTACTTTCGCCCACCAGGACTTATCTACCTATAATAAAACCCATCATAGAAGCCTATAAAGCATCAATACACGGCTTAATCCATTGTTCAGGTGGCGGACAGACTAAAGTGAGCAAATTTATGAGTAAAAATATTCGTATCATCAAAGACAACTTATTCGAAACTCCTCCATTGTTTTCACTTATACAAGATGAATCGGGGCTAAGCCACAGAGAGATGTACCAAGTATTTAATATGGGGCATAGGTTGGAATGTTATGTACCGGATATCCAGGTGGCAGAGGATATAATAAAAATTTCAGAAAGCTTTGGCGTAGATGCCAAAATTATAGGTAGGGTGGAGTCATCCACCAATCCAGCCATAGTCATTAAAACCAATAATACCGAAATCGAATATACTTATTAATGTAGCCGATGACTACCAGACGGTTTTTAACTTGCTGACCGCTTTGTGCCTTTTTATACCATATTGTATCAATTGATCTAGTAGTTCCTGGTATGGTACACCGGTTGCTGCCCACAGTTTTGGGTACATACTGATACTGGTAAATCCTGGCAAAGTATTGATTTCGTTAAGTACGATGGTATTATCCGGTTTAAGAAAAAAATCTACTCTAGATAGGCCTTCTGCCCCAATACATTTAAAAGCCTTGACCGCAGTTTTTTGAATAAGTGTACTGACTTCTTCGGGTATATCTGCAGGAATCAACAGTTTAGCTCCTGTACTGCTGATATATTTTGCATCGTATGAGTAGAATTTTTCTTTTGGGATGATAGCACCAATGACTGAAGGTTTGGGATCTTCGTTACCTAAAACAGCACATTCCACTTCTATACCTGTTATAGCTTCTTCGATGAGTAATTTACGATCGTATTGAAATCCATCCTGGATGGCGTGCACAAATTCCTCTTTGCTGGTCACTTTATGCACCCCTACAGATGAACCGGCATTAGCAGGTTTTATGAACAATGGTAATCCAAGTTTTTTAACTACAGATTCGAATCTTATTTTTGATTTGTTGCTTTGATCTACAACTTCAAAGGCAGCTATCGGAATGCCTGCGTCTCGCCAAAGTCTTTTGGCAATATCCTTGTCCATACCTACTGCCGATGCCAGTAAGTCCACACCTACAAAAGCAACATTGACTGTCCTGAAAATGCCTTGTATGATACCATCTTCACCAAAAGCCCCATGCAGGACGGGGAAAGCTGCATCTATCTTACAGATTTTACGGTTATTTTTCCTGTTGTGTAAATTTGTTTTTTTGCCGTCTGTATCCAAAAAAACTCTTGTGTCAGATGGTTTGAGTGATATCAGTTTATTATCATCGGCATGAAGCAAAAAGTCATTTGGATCCTGCAGGTACCAGTTGCCCTCTTTTGTTATTCCGATTAGAGTGATATCATATTTATCTTTATCCAGTGCGGCTACAACGCTTTTACCAGATCTAAGTGAAATAGCATGTTCTGGTGATTTCCCACCTATGATGATTGCAAGATTGATTTTAGCCATAAATATCTAAGGTTATTTGATATGTAAAACAAAAAAACAAAGGTAATCATTGACTTTTAAATTTCATTCAAATTACTTTAAAAATTAATATTTATAAAATTGATAGTAAGAAAATTACCTATATAATAAAATTCGTATGTATATTTACACTCTGAAATTTATTTACTCGTCAGAAGCATGTTTCTGACAATGTGGTTTACCTTAAAATAAAAAAGAGTATTTATGGCAAAAATTCTGATTGTAGATGATGATAAGAGTATCAGAAAGACCCTGAAAGACATATTGGAATTTGAGAAGTATGAGATAGATGAAGCTGTTGATGGATTGGAATGTATTGTTAAAATAAAACAGAATACATATGATGTCATCATAATGGATGTAAAAATGCCCCGAATGGATGGCATGGAGGCTATCGAAAAGGTACAGCATATCACTCCTGATACGCCGGTAGTAATGATTTCCGGGCACGGAAATATAGATACTGCCGTAGAAGCAGTAAAAAAAGGAGCATTTGATTTTATTCAGAAGCCACCAGACCTAAACAGATTGTTGATTACACTCAGAAATGCACTGGATAAATCCAATCTCATTACTGAAAAAAAAGTACTACAACGTAAGGTAAGCAATGCCCGGGTACAGGAAATCATAGGTGATTCTGATGGGGTAGCACTGATCAAATCAACCATCGAAAAGGTAGCTCCTACAGACGCCCGTGTATTGGTGACAGGTCAGAATGGTACAGGAAAAGAATTGGTAGCAAGATGGATTCATCAGTTGTCAAGAAGGAAAGATTATCCTATCGTCGAGGTAAACTGTGCTGCTATTCCTTCTGAGCTGATAGAGAGCGAATTGTTCGGTCACGAAAAAGGTTCATTTACTTCGGCTATCAAGCAGCGCTTAGGTAAATTTGAGCAGGCACATGGTGGTACGCTTTTTCTGGATGAAATAGGTGACATGAGTATGTCAGCGCAGGCAAAAGTCCTCAGGGCGTTGCAAGAAAATAAAATTACAAGGGTTGGGGGAGAAAAAGACTTGACTGTGGATGTAAGGGTTATAGCTGCTACTAATAAAGACTTAAGAGCAGAGATATCTAAAGGTAATTTCAGGGAAGACTTATATCATAGACTTGCTGTTATTATTATAAAAGTTCCATCACTCAATGAGCGCGTAGATGATATTCCTGATTTGGTTCATCATTTTATCGGTATTGTTTGTGATGAATATAATACGACCCATAAGAAGATAGAACCGGCAGCAATAAAACTGCTTCAAAAAGTCAATTGGACCGGAAATATCCGTGAACTCAGAAATGTAGTCGAACGCCTGATTATTCTTTCAGGAAATGTCATCACAGCCAAAGATGTAGAGATGTTTGTTCATAGTTCTGCCCATGCAGCTGACGGTATGCATAGTATTTTTGATAAATTTGATGATTTCAACTCTTTCAGCAAGTATATGAAAGCTGAATTTGAAAAATACAAAGCTGAACTGGTGTAAACACCCATTTTAAAACAAAATCAACAAAGCCTGCGTTTTCAAATAGAACGCAGGTTTTTTTATTAATAAATATATGATATGAGCGAAATCGAATTCCAAAAAGCTGAACAACACATCCACCGGGAATTAAAAAAATGGGGAGAGATCAAAGGCGAGAACTCGTGGACAATGTTTAAGGTAATAGCTGAACTTGTAGATGGTTTTGAAATCCTGAATAAACTCAATCCGTGTATATCGATTTTCGGATCTGCCAGAACTAAACCTGAAAATAAATTTTATCAGCTGGCCACTGACATCGCCGCCAAGTGTATTGATGAAGGTTTCGGAGTGATCACCGGTGGAGGACCTGGCATCATGGAGGCTGCCAACAAAGGAGCATACCTGCAAGGGGGATTGTCAGTAGGGTTAAATATTGACTTGCCCTTCGAACAGTTCAATAATCCTTATATTGATCCAAGCAAAATCCTGCACCACAGATATTTTTTTGTTCGTAAGGTGATGTTTGTAAAATATGCTCAGGCATTTATCGTATGCCCGGGAGGTTTTGGAACCCTGGATGAGTTGTTTGAGGTGTTGACTTTGATCCAAACTAATAAAATCTCTAAAGTGCCAGTCATCCTGGTAGGAACTGAGTATTGGGCAGGGCTCAAACAGTGGATCATAGATGTCATGCTGCACCAGGCCAATAATATCAATGAAAAAGACCTGGATTTGATCCCTATCACAGATGACCCTGATGAAGTAGTGTCGATTATAAGGAATTTTTACGATGGGTCTGACCGAACTCATTCTATCAAGCCCAATTACGATTTGTAACTAACAACAAGCCAATATTAATTCATGGCCATCCATACAATACTTAAAAACAAAGGTGTAACCATCTTTATCATTTTGGCCGCTTTTTTTATTGCCAATACTATTGTAGCTGAGTTTGTTGGTTCCAAAATCTTTTCTCTGGAATTACTATTGGGATTTAATCCCATCCAATTGAAACTGTTTGGAGTCGAAGGTTTGGGACTGAATCTGACAGCCGGCGCCATACTATGGCCGATAGTCTTTATTATGACAGATATCATCAATGAATACTATGGTAAAAAAGCGGTAAGGTTCTTATCTTTTCTGGCAATAGGCATAGTATTTTATGCTTTTCTGATGGTATATGGAGCTATAGGTTTGCCGGCCAATGAGTGGTGGCAATTTCAGAGTGGTTTGTCTGCTGATCCTTCAGTCAGCATTTCTGACATGAACTTATCATTTAATAAAGTGATGGGGCAGGGGCTTTGGATTATCATAGGTTCCATGGTAGCTTTTCTGGTGGGTCAGATCCTGGATGTGGCTATATTTCATAAAATAAAGGAAATCACCGGTGAAAAATGGATATGGATGAGAGCCACAGGAAGTACATTGGTCTCACAGCTGGTAGATAGTTACATTGTTTTACTCATTGCATTCTGGATTGGGGCAGACTGGGATTTGACTAGGGTGCTGGCCATAGGTACAGTCAATTATTTCTACAAATCAGCTATGGCCATTCTTCTGACACCATTCATTTATCTTGGACATCACATCATAGACAATTATTTGGGGCATGATGTGGCGGCAACTATGCGAAAGGAAGCTCAGGATTTGTAAGTCATTAGTAAAAATAACATACGAAAAATGGATTTTCACGCGTATCTTGCATTGGTTTTTATCGTTAATATATCTCCGGCTTGATACAGTTCATTAATAATAAATTTTCGGAAGCGATTTTTGTGTATCAGTACAATCAGATGATGAGATATCTGGTCAGTGTATTGATTTCTATCGTGATGGTAAGAAGTGCCATTTCACAGGACGATATAGGCCATTATGAAATCTGGATATTTATCATCACCAGCATGAGTTTTTTCTGGTCAGCAGGTATTAAAAATGCTTTTTTATCATGGTATCCTTCACTGAGTGGTCCTGGAAAAGATAGTTTTCCTGTTTTGGTCTTCGGATTACTTCTCACACTGGGCATCGTATGTAGCATCGTTTTGGCCATTTTCCACAGTGCGATAGTGAGTTTATTTACTGATATGACGACGCTTCCATTCAGATGGCTAGGATCAGTTTTATTACTTGTGAGTGTACCATTGGTCCTCACGGAAAATCTACTCTATGTAAAAAACCGTGTAAGAGAATTGGTACTTTATACACATTGGAGTCAGGTGGGTCTACTTTTTATCATAGTGGTGACAGCGATATTATCACCTACACTACTTTCATTCCTGTCAGTTTTCATTTGTTGGAACCTGATCAGAGTAGTATATCTTGTTTTTCTCATTGGCGGAGGATCTGCCACCTTTCCGCTTTTATCTGATGTGAAACATTTTAGTTACTTTGCTCTTCCGCTTGTACTCAACATGCTTTTAGGCAGCACGATGGACATCATTGATGGTTGGTTTGTTTCCCACTATTTTGAATCATCTTTTTTTCCGGTATTCAGATATGGGGCACGTGAGTTTCCATTATCAGGGTTGCTTTTCAGTTCGCTATCAACGGCCATGATTCCTGTCCTTATGAAAGATAGTCTTAGCAATGGTGATCAGTTACGAAAAAAAGTAAGTTACCTAATGCATATTTTGTTTCCTCTTTCGATCATCATGATATTGGTCAGCCCATATCTTTTTACTTGGGTGTATAATGAATCTTATCGGGAATCTGCTACTATATTCAATATTTATTTACTTATATTAACCAGCCGTGTCTTGCTGCCTCAGACCTATAATTTCGCATTGCACCAACATAAAATTTTAATATGGTCTGGCATATCTGAGATACTTTGCAATATCATTCTGAGCTATTGGTGGTTGCAGTTATGGGGTGTGTATGGATTAGCCATGGCGACAGTAGTGGCATATTTTGTACAGAAGGTCATTTTAATTATTTACAACAAAGTCTACAACAACATTTCGTTAGATCAGTATGTGGATATACGATATTATCTTGGATATGTCATAGTATTGATTTTTACTTTTATTTATTCTATGTTTTAAATAAAAAGTCATGTTCAAACAGCTAGAAATTACTGACACTAAAAATATTTAATCAAATAATTATTATGACATTCAGAGAGTCCTATGATGTGTTGTGTTCAGGCTTAAAATGTGTCTATGACGACAGAGAGGCATCTACTATCGCTAAATACCTGATAGAAGACATGTTTGATGTCCCACTTTGGTCAGAAGACCTTTTGACGGAAGTACAAGAAAAACTAATCAGGGAAGTAATCGTACGGTCCTGCAACCATGAACCTTGGCAATACATAGGAGGTTATGCAGACTTCTATGGATTAAAGTTTAAAGTCAACAGCGAAGTGCTGATACCCAGGCCGGAGACAGAAGAATTGGTCTACCTGGCGCTGGATGTAATACGAAAGTACACTGTTCAATCTGTCATGGATATAGGTACCGGCTCAGGTATCATTCCCATCACTCTAGCTGCCAAATCTACTTTGCAAACGGCGTATGGCATAGATATTAGTGCAGGTGCGCTTGAATTGTGCAGGAAAAATGCAGAGCTGCACAATGTCGGCGTTAGCTGGATCCAATGTGATATTATGGACAAAAAAAACTGGTCAACACTGCCCAAAGTCGACCTAATTATATCCAATCCACCTTATATCACTCTGTCAGAAAAAGGAGCTATGCAGTCGAATGTTCTGGAATATGAACCACACATTGCACTGTTTGTAAAACATGATGCCATGGAGTTTTATGATGCCATTACAGCATATATTATGGAATATCAGGATTCGGGGTGTAAAGTGATGGTAGAAATAAATGAAAACTATGGAAAAGAGGTGTGTCAGGTATGTAAGAATGCTGGTCTGAAAAACATCGGACTGTTTCAGGATTTACAAGGTAAAGATAGAATCGTGGTGGGTGAAAAAGGCTGATTATGTTATATTTGCATGCAAGATTTTCAGAGAATAAAATATTTCAACATACATCATTGATCCAGATTAATAATATTAATATTTTACATTGTTCAAATTGTAATACATGAAGACGGTCATACTAATAATTTTTTCTATATTTATTTTTCATTTTTCGGTAAGAGCTCAGATAGATCCATACAAAGCGGATACCATAAATCAGCTGATTACAGAGGTCAGCAAACTGACTGATAAGTTCAAGAACTTGTCCTTTTCCGGTTATCTGCAAGCACAGTTCCAAAAAGCTCAGTCGTCTGGTATTGAGTCTTTTAACGGTGGCGATTTCGGCTCAGAAACAGACAATAGATTTATGATCCGAAGAGGCCGGATGAGAATCGACTACACAATATTGAATGATAAAGCTTACCGCAAAATTTATTTTGTTTTTCAGTTTGATGCATCCGAACGAGGAGTAGTCATGCGCGATATGTTTTTGCGATTATTCGAAAATAAGTGGCATAACTTCATTTTGACTACCGGTATGTACAATCGGCCATTTGGATACGAATTGCAAATGTCTTCAGCATTGAGAGAATCACCTGAGAGGGGTAGGATGAGCCAGATACTGATGAGAACGGAAAGAGACCTCGGGGCAATGATTTCTTTTCGTCCCCAGGATAAGAATTATAAGCTCTATTTTATCAATGCTGACTTGGGGATTTTCAATGGCACAGGTCTTACCGCTCCTCTGGACTACGATAAGTACAAAGATGTCATTGCAAGACTTAGCGTCAATAATCTGCGGATTGGCAACACAAAAGTCACATTATCGGGAGGAGTTTCTTATTTAAATGGGGGAGTGGCTACATTAAATAAAGTAGTATATCAACCTCAAAAAAGAAACCAAGAAATTTGGATGGTTGCAGATACGTCTGCTGTTAATCTGACCAGGAGGTTGCCCAGAACTTATTATGGCGCAGACTGCAGGTTGAAAGTTCCACTAAACCTCCAAAATACCCTCGAAGTGAGAGCTGAGTACATGATTGGTACCCAACCATCTTTTGCAACCAGCTCAGTGACTCCTTTTTCTATTCCGATGGATCCTGTTTATATCAGACCTTTTCATGGAGCTTATTTTTACCTGGTTACAAACCTGGCAAATAAGCATCAGATGGTTTTAAAGTACGACTGGTATGATCCCAACAGTCGCGCTGATCGGCTCTCTATCGACTCACAAGAAAAGGGGTTTTCGAAAGCAGATATAAAATATTCTACGTGGGGTTTCGGTTACTCATACTTTTTTAATCCTACAACTAAAGTCGTATTTTATTACGAGTTAGTGCGCAACGAAAAAACCTTGTTACCGGAATTTTCTGATGATAAAAAGGACAATCTGCTGACCATCCGGACTCAGGTCTTGTTTTAGGTCTCGGGATATGTGAACTGATATATTGACTTTTAGCCTTTATCCTGCTTTTTTTATATGTTTGTCTAAAAAATGTGCCCTTAGCCTAATCAAATTTCGATTTCAATCGTTATAGAGTGGGTAAACAAATTTTTTCTTTGTTTATTCATTCATCTATTAAATTGAATCGTGTGAAGACAATACAAATGTTAGTTGTATTTTTACTGTGGACTTTGACAGCAACTACCCAAAACAAACATACTCTAAGTGGCTACATAAAAGACAAAACAACTGGAGAAACCCTCATTGGTGCTAATGTTTACAATAAAGCAAATCCAGTACAAGGAGGTACATCCAATGCTTATGGATTTTATTCTATGACATTGGATGAAGGTATTTATCAGATGGTTTTTTCTTATTTGGGTTATCAGGATCAGGCTTTTGAGGTGGACTTGTCGAAAAATACTGTTTTGAATGTTACCCTTAGCGAAGGTGTAGTCATAGATGAAGTAGTCATCTCTGCAGAGAAAGACGACCGACGCCGAAATGTGGAAGGCACACAAATGGGTACAGTGGAACTGCCGGTTGAAAATATAAAAAAGTTACCTGCCATTTTTGGTGAGGTAGATATTCTTAAAGCAATTCAGCTATTACCTGGCGTGTTATCTTCCGGTGAAGGCAATGCAGGTTTCTATGTTAGGGGAGGAGGTCCAGATCAGAATCTGGTGCTACTGGATGAGGCAGTTGTATATAACTCTGGGCATATGCTGGGTTTTTTCTCGGTATTTAATGCTGATGCTATAAAAAATACGACCTTAATAAAGGGGAGCATGCCTGCCAATTTCGGAGGAAGGTTGTCATCCGTGCTGGACATACAAATGAAAGAAGGGAATGACAAGAACTATGCAGTCGAAGGTGGGGTAGGGTTGATCTCCTCAAGGCTGACCATACAGGGGCCGGTAGTGAAAAACAAGAGTTCATTTATCGTATCTGGCAGACGGACTTATATTCTGGATCTGGTACAGCCGGCATTAAAGGGTACCAATTTTGAAGGCACAAACTATTATTTTTATGACCTTAATACAAAATGGAACTATACTTTTTCCAATAAAAACAGGCTATTTTTCAGTGGTTATTTTGGCAATGATGTATTGAAATTCAGACAACCTAACAGAGATTTTGCATTCGATCTGCCTTATGGTAACAAAACAGCAACATTACGGTGGAACCATCTTTTCAGTGAAAAAATGTTTATGAATGTATCCGCGGTGTACAATGACTATAAGTTTCAGTTCAATGGTGGTCAGGATGATTTTGTATTTAAGTTGTATTCGGGTGTAAAAGACTGGAATTTCAAAATAGATTTCGAAAACTATCCTAATACAAAAAATACTATCCGATATGGAATCAATTATACTTATCATACGCTTACTCCCAATACTGCCAGTGCTTCCAATGGTGAGGTAGACTTTAATACCAGTTTTAAGCCAAAGTATGCCAATGAAGGGGCAATTTATCTGATGGATGACCTGAAATGGGGAAGCAAATGGGCTATCAATGTAGGGCTAAGAGCAAGTTTGTTTCAGCAAGTGGGACCATATACTTCCAAGCTAACCGGTCAGGAATTTGGTCGTTTTGAAGCAGCCAAGACATATGGTGGCCTTGAGCCCAGATTTAGCCTGAATTACAAAGCCAACGATAACATCAGTATTAAAACCGGAATAGCAGTCACAAATCAGTACCTGCATCTGGTATCCAACTCTTCTAGCACATTGCCGGCAGATGTGTGGGTACCCAGCACAGAAATAGTTAAGCCTCAGAGAGGGATACAGTATGCGTTGGGTTTCTTTAAAAACTTTGACAGAGACGTGTACGAGACGTCTTTTGAAGTGTATTACAAAGATATGAAAAACCAAATCGACTATGCGGATAATTATGTCAACGATATCAGTAAGGAAGTGGAAGATGCCTTTGTTTTTGGGAAAGGAAGGGCCTATGGTGCAGAATTTTTTATTAAGAAATCCAAAGGCAAGCTCAATGGCTGGATAGGCTATACGCTGTCAAGGTCAGAAAAATCATTTAAAGATATCGAAGGAGGCAGGTGGTATCCATCTGTGTATGACAAACCTCATAATCTCTCAGTTGTGGTAAATTACAAGCCTCGTAGAAAGTGGGATTTCGGAGCAGTTTTTGTTTACGGTACCGGCAAACTTTTTACCCCTGTCCGAGGTTTCTTCTTTGTCGAGCAAACAGTCAATTTGTTTTATGGTCCGCGAAATAGTGCCAGGCTTGATGATTATCACAGGTTGGATCTTTCAGCTACATATACACCAAAACCGGATTCAAAAAGAAATTTCAAAGGCAGTTGGACTTTTTCAGTATATAACTCCTACAATAGGAAAAATCCATTTTTTGTCAATTTTGATACAACCACCGATTTTCAGACAGGTACCAACACGATCACCGGAACCAAGATTACCATTTTTCCACTCATACCTAGTATTACTTACAATTTTAAATGGAACCAAAAATGATGCATATCAAAAAACTGATTTATAGTCTGATCATTCCTACTTTTATCCTTAGTCAGACTTCTTGTGAAGAAACATTTGTACCGGATACATCTGTGTCACAGCAGGAAATTGTTGTGGAAGGTTATGTGGAGGCAGGAAAAGATGCCAAGCCTGTTTTTGTTATTCTTACCAGAAGTATTCCTTTTATCTCGACTATTGAACCCGATAAGTTTTCAGAGTTGTTTGTAAAAAATGCAAAAATCACCGTATTTGATGGTGATAAAACAGTAGAACTAAATGAATTTTGTCTGAGTCAGATACCAGACGAACTCAAGGAAGAGGTTTATGCAGTCTTGGGTTTAAACCCGGATTCCACTGCTGCTGATATCTGTGTGTATGCTGATCTTTTTGGAAAAATCACCAGAGAATATGGCCGCAAGTATGACCTCAAAGTTATGGTAGATGATAAAATATTGACAGCCACGACTTCTATTCCTCAACCGATAGGTCTTTCAGGATTCAAGTGGAGTGATCCTCCCGGAGCCCCAAACGATACGCTTGCACAATTAAATGTGACTATCAACGACCCCGTAGCAGAAAAAAATTTTTACAGATATTTTACAGCAACTGGAAAAGACAGACAGTTTATACCTCCTTTTGGTTCTGTGACGGATGATGCTATATTCAATGGCAAGGAGTTCGAATTTCCTTTGCAGAAAGCGCAGCGTAGGGGAGGGGATTTCGATCCTGTTACTTTCGGTCTGTATGAACGCGGGGATTCCGTTTTTGTAAAATGGTGTGCCATAGATAAAGCTCACTTTGAATTTTGGAATACAAGAGATTTCAGTGCCAATAGTGGAGGACCATTCTCATCTTATACCCGTATCAGTTCGAATGTAACAGGCGGCTTAGGCATTTGGGGCGGTTATGCTATCGAATCTTATAGTCTTTATCCGCCTCCGAAGTGATAGCAGGATCTGTTTGTTTTAGCCCTAAAGTTTTAATGGTGATGATAACTTCTGTGCCTGTTTGTCCATCTGTAGCAGGATTCAGCGTTTTGTAAGTAACGTGGTTTTCCAGTGAATTATTGATAAGTTGTAGCCTTTTCTGGTTAGACTACTCCCTACGGGCTTGTATTTATTGGAAAGGGTTGGTGTTACCTATGCCTATGCCATTGTCTACTACCTTAACCAAAACTACATCATTATATTGGGTACTTAAAAATTCAATTTTCAAGTGGCAATGATTTACCGGTGATCTAAAACCATGTTTGATGGCGTTTTCAGCAAATGGCTGTATCAACATTGGGGGTATATGTATGTTATTTACATCTAAATGAGACGGTATGATGATTTCAAACGAAAATTTAGAATCGTGCCGCAATTGCTCGAGGCTGAGATAGTTCATAAGAAATTCTTTTTCGCTGTGGAGGCTTATGCTCTGCACAATGGAGGCATCGAGCGCTAGTCGGATCAATCTTGAAAATTTTATCAAATAATTATTGGCCGACTCTTTGTCGTTTGTCATGATAAAACTTTGTATGGCATTAAGACAGTTAAAGATAAAGTGTGGATTGATTTGTGATGCCAGTGCTGTTTTTTCCAGGATTATATTTTCAGCTTTTAATTTTTGACTTAGTTTGACTCTGTTGATACCTTCATTGATAAGGATGGTCGAAAGAATGATGATTTCTATCAGGTGGCCTATGACGCCTCCATAGCTAGTAATAAAACTTGAACCAATAATACTACTGATGCTCATAGGTTTCAGACAGGCGCCAAAAGCCAGAAATGTAAAAGATGCGGTAAGATAAGAACTGAATTTAACTTTTCGCAGACTTCCACATGCTGATGAAATCCATGCACTTAAAAAAGAAAGTACTACTATCACAAGCATACTGTAAAAAACATAAGGATAAATGGTAGGGTTTCTAAAAAGTTGTGTGATAGTCAGAAAAACATTAACAATGATAAACCCAAGCAATAATTTAATACTTTGAGAGATGTAAAAAGGAATATTTTTTTGAATGAATTCCTTAACAAATAATAGCAGAAAGAAGCAGGAACCAGAAATCAGCAAAAATGTGAGTGTTTCTTCCATTGGAGTATATGATTCAACAATATTCAATCTTAATACTCCAAATTCAGACATGAAATACAAGTAGGTAAATAGCAGATAAAACAAATAATAGAAGTTGTAATTAAATACTTTGTATCTAAATATAGCCATCAACTGAATGAAAATAAATAAAAAAGTAATACCCGTATATAAGCCTATGAAAGCATAAAAAACAATCTCTCGCTGGCGATGATCTTCGGACGACCTGATAAAAAAAGGAATACTGTAATTGGCATTATTGGTGACCTTGATGATGATGTCCTGATCATTTTTCATCCATTTAAGGGTAGAATAATATTCCTGTCCCTAAACCGTCGGGCAGCTGAGGGTACAATATTGCCGTACTTGAGTGTATCTGCCAGGTTGCCATTAATGAAGAGATAAAGTTTATCTACCTGTGCCGATTCAAATATGAGTAGTCTGTCATCATCTTGAGATGGATTGATGTTGTTGATTACATAGGTATCTTTGTTAAATGTTTTATCGAAGCAAGGACATTTTGGTCAGATTTGATTTTTTTGCCGTCGATAAGCTTGTACAGTACCGCCTGCGAAAGCAGCTCTGACGTAAAAAACACCAGCAACAAGGAGGCTAATAAAGTGATATATTTTCTGACTTTAAGCGAAAATTTACATTCTTTCATTTCATAGCTCGTGATATAGTTTTTCTGAATAAGATGCCCAGTTTCTGATACCGGATGCAAAATTTGTAAAAGATGTATAAACTTCTTTTGCAAATGGATCAGATTCAGCCAGTTCTGACAACACATCATTGGTGTGTTTTTTTAAAGTTGCCAAAATTTCCGGGCTGAATTGTCTGATTTCTACCTGCTTTTCTGCAAGTATTTTTTGGAGATATTCGTTATTTTTAGCTTCAAACTCTGAAATGACCCAAATGTTCATTCTTGCTGAAGCGGTTTCGAGTATGACTTGGAGATGGTAAGGCAGTTCAGAAAAAGCTTTCAGATTGAAAATGTTTTCCAATACTGAACCTGGTTCATGCCAGCCCGGGCTATAATAATATTTAGCTATTTTATGAAATCCCATAATATAGTCATGGTATGGTCCTATCCATTCGGTAGCATCAATGACACCTCGTTCCAGATTCGAATATATCTCATTACCTGATGACAGTACGGCAGTGCCACCTGCTTTGGCCAACACTTTTCCCCCCAAACCCGGTATCCTCATTTTCAGACCTTTGAAATCATCCATGGAATTAATTTCTTTATTGAACCAACCAGCCATTTGCATGGTAGTATTACCTGCGGGGAAAGGCAGTAAACCAAAATTTTTATACAAGGTGTGCCACAACTTCATACCATCGCCACGATATATCCATGCATTCATCTGCTGCGCATTCATGCCAAATGGCACGGCAGTAAAAAACTGCGCAGAGGGAGCTTTACCTGCCCAGTAGTAGGCTGCACCATTACCCATCTCAGAGGCACCACTGCTGACAGCATCAAATACTTCCAGTGCGGGTATTAGCTCTCCTGCTCCATACACTTTAATGGTCATCTGACCTGCTGACATTTGATTTACCCATTCTGCAAAGAGCTGACATGCTTCGCCCAAAACTGGAAAATTAGGAGGCCAGGTTGTCACCATTTTCCATTTATATCTGGTCGAAAGGTCCAATCCTTCATTTGTTTTTTCCTTGTGTCCTGTACAGGATGGTAGCAGTAGTCCTCCTGTTGCAGCAACCATAGCCGCTTTTTTGATGAAAGATTTTCTGTTCATACTACCATTGACATATTGAAGAGTTTCACAAACTTAAATATTTTTATCATCTCACCCAAAAATTAGTCGTTATTGTTATCTCAAAGCTTATTTTTGCATCATTTCAAATTAATAACTAAGAACAATGTCCAATATACAACACCTATTTGAAGAACCGGGGGCTCTCACTGGAGTCGCGGCATTCCATGATATGTTTCAGATGCCTGTGATAAGCACTCCCTCCATTCCTGACGATAAAAGATGTCAGTTAAGAGTTTCATTACTCCAGGAAGAACTGGACGAATTAAAAACAGCCATTGTCGAAAATGATATAGTAGCAGTGGCAGATGCACTGAGTGATTTACAATATGTGCTGTCAGGAGCCGTTCATGAATTTGGACTGGGAAGTAGGTTTAAAAGATTGTTTGATGAAGTACAAAGATCCAATATGAGTAAAACCTGTAAAACGATGGAGGATGCCATTGCAACCCAGGACTATTATCTCAGAGAAAAAGCTACAGAATCATTTATTGAAGAGCGTGAAGGCGAATTTTTAGTTTACAGATCGGTAGACAGAAAGGTGCTGAAGTCCATAAAATATTCTGAAGCCAACCTTGAAGCCATTGTATTCAGCAAAGACTGATTAATATTCGAGATGGATTTTACGCCACTCCTGGACTTTGGGGTTCATGATTTTAAACCACAGCGGGGGGACCATTGCCAACAAAATACTGGAAGGATACCCAAAGGGCAGTTGTGGACTTTCGTCATAATGGTTCAATAATTGATATTTTTTG
Source organism: Saprospiraceae bacterium (assembly GCA_016714765.1). Taxonomy (GTDB): domain Bacteria; phylum Bacteroidota; class Bacteroidia; order Chitinophagales; family Saprospiraceae; genus OLB9. The sequence continues at coordinate 37,316 of JADKCF010000014.1, forward strand.
TTGGCTTTATAGTGGTGGTCAGAGTGCCTTGTTAGTTCGTAAAGTAAAATGCGCCCTGCTTCATGATCAGAGTTCCATGAGTGATGTGTTTGTACCAGCTCATACTTGCCATTTGGCATAAGGCATCTTACCAGTCCGTAATGCTCGATATAATTGATGGATTCAAGCAAAAAGATACCAGTAACTCCAGCAATAAAAAATACAAATGCTACAAGTGGCGAAAAAATCAAATAAGCTGACAATAAATAAATAATCTGATACCCAGTGTACCTTAGTATGCGATTATGGATTCCAAACGAAGGCTTATTGATTTTCCTTAGTCTGGCGGATTCGATATGCCATGCTGATAGCCAGCTTTGGCTTATGGTCCTCCAATAAAAAGAATATATCACTTCACCATACCTCGAAGTAGCAGGATCTTCAGGGGTAGCAACTCTCAAATGATGACCGTAATTGTGCTCAATTGTAAAGTGCATATATAAATTAGGTAGCAAAAGACATTTAGCGGCAGTTTGAGCCAACCAGCCGGCCTTGTGACCCAACTCATGCGCCACATTGATACCACTACTTCCCAATAATATACCTGTACTCAGCGTCAAACCGACTAATTCATAAAAACTATAGGTGTGATTTGTCAACATATAGCCCAAAAATGCAAGGATTCCATAAATCCATAGCACATTGCCATAAAGCAAAATATCAAAAAATGGGTTGATACTTTTTGATTCTGCTTCTGCTTCATCCAGATTTGTATCATCCTGACGTGTAAATAATTCTATCAGCGGAATAAAAATGAAAGTGATGACCACAGTCAGAAAACTCCAGAAACCTGACAAATAAATGGATGTAATTGTACTTATCGGTATGATGTATGCGACGAGATATTTTAAGTCTCTTAGGGTTATTCCGTCCGACATAGGTAAAGTTGGTTATTTGACTTACAAAATTATAATTTTTTTTGATACGACAAATTTTGACGAAATAAACTTTATGAAATACATACCTGGAGAAATCTGACTTATGTCTGCAACTTCATTGTTCTTAAGCTCTAGTAGATCGTGTCCTTGTACATCCTGCAAAATGATTGGCCCAAAAAGGGAAGGAGCTGAAACAAAAATCTGATTGGAAGTCGGATTGGGGAAAATAAATATACTTTCTGAGTTCATGACACCCTCAGTGATCGACGACATTGTATCTTTTCTGAATATTGTATTGTAAAAAACCAGCCCACCTCGTTCGTTTCCTACCGCCATCTCGTAATATCCGTCTCCATCTATGTCTGCAAGTGCCTGCGTAACTTTAGAACCCTGATTTATATTTCCTATTTTATTATACACTAGATTAAATATATTGTAAATGTTTCCTTCAATCATATTATACGCAGAGATATCGGCAGCTTCGCTACCCAGCAACATCCATATTTCATCCTCCTGTATAAAAAAAACAGGTGCACCGTTTTGGGTATTGAAATCATTGGATGTGAATACTTGGCCTAAACGGGCAGTATTGGGGAGCTGGCTGACTTCTTTATTGAATAGAGGAAATCCTTTGGTGCCAATATTTTTAAAGAAATCCAGTTCGTTGTTTTTTTCGCCAACGATAATATCCTTTAAGCCATCCATGTCCAGGTCAAAGATTTGCGGTTTGGCATTTTGGCCTACAAAAATGTCCATATAAGGATATAACGGAAGGCTGAAACTCATAGGCTCACCAAGGCCGGCAGTATTGTTGAGGAAGTACATCATCCCTTGTGAATCTCCCACTAGCAAGTCATCATCGCCATCATCGTCGAGGTCTCCGAATGTCGGTGCAAAACGTCCTGTAAACTCATTGAACTGAGAAAAGCGGAGGTAGTCCTTATCTTCGACACTATAAGAAGGACTGGTGGTTGAACCCGTATTACGCAAAAAAATCATACGGTTAGTTTTTGCATCCATTTTACCTGTAATGCCCGTTGTACCCAGAACGATATCCTGAAGTCCATCCTGATCGATATCAGCAAACGCAGGATGGGTGCCGCCATTAAAAAAAAGCATTTCGTCTATGAGGAATTCCTTTTTGACAAGTTTGAACAAGGGGGCACTGTCTGTACCAGTATTTTTGTAGAGCCACACATGCTGGATGTTTTCAGCATTATTTACTTGATTGGGGGTGACTATAAGGTCTCTTATATTGTCCCCATCAGCATCAGCATAGAAAGCTGAAAGAAAGATGTCGATATCTGCCTTTACGTCAGAAACGGGAAATTCTATTTCCACACTGGTCATCAGTGCCTGTGTATTATTACCTCCATTAAAAAGTCTTTTTAGTTTGGAACTAGCAAGATCTCCCAGTAAAAGGTCCATATCACCATCGCCATCATTATCGAATATACACAGAGACGAACCTGAATGCCTGACACCGGGATTACTCCCACCGACAAATCCATTGGCACACTTAAACGCATCATCTGAAAGCGTGATTTGATCATTAAACTGGTTTTCTGCAAATTTCCCCCAACACACGTCTTTGCGTATAAATTTCAGAGAATCAATGCCGAGGTTTTCTTCCTTACTCACATTTTGATACATAGTGGCATAACTACCATCCGGTTCAAAACTGACGATATCAATATCTCCGTCTTGATCCAAATCTGCAATGCCCGGAAGGTCTATAGAACTAACATAAATATTTGTGTAACCACCACTCACAGGGATTTGCAGGATTTCATGCAGGCCATAATCAAACTTTACCAATTTGAATGAAAGACGTCCATTATTATCTTTGTGCCCCTTCCAGACCTCTATACACGCTGGATAAAAGCTAGATGACGTAAAGATATCTTTGACCCCATCATTGTTATAATCCATAAGAAGGGACCAGTTGCGCATTTTCGGAAATATGGAGATATACTCCGGTGCATACCTGTATTCAAGACTGCCTATAGGTCCAGTCTTTACAAATGGAAGTACCTGATCCCCATTACGGTCGAACACAAACAAATCCTGTACCCCGTTACCATCAAAGTCTATGTTTGAAAACTGACCTGACCGCAATCCTCCTGTAAAAGGAAGATTTAATATCTTCCCTTCAGATTGAACAGGGATATCCAGTCTTTCAAAATTCTGTGCTAAATTTCGTGTGGAACCACTGATAAATATAAAAAGTAAAATAAAATTTTGCACTGTCATGATGAATGCTGTTTTCAAAATAAACATATATTTGATTGGATAGTTTATTCTGTCACCATCATTACTTCACCTGTTAATTATTATGCTTTCTGATGATTTCAACCATGGCATGGGCTGGAAGTTCGTCCAGTTTGTGTGCCTTCATCAGTAGTATAAAATCCCTTGTCATTGCTTCAGTAAAACCAAGTTTAAATGCAAGTTGATAGATAATCATTTCTTCTTTTGGATCTACAATACTATCCGCATTCATTATAAAAAGCAAATGATATAGGATATTCATACGCTCATGTTCATCCATAGGCAATATTTCATTGATATTTATATCTTGCGCATACTCCCTAATGATCTCCGGACTTAGATTCAGATTTTTACACACATATATCAGATATGAAAATTCTTGTTCGGCTATAATATTATCTGCTTTGCAAACGTGAATCAATAATTTTAACAGTACTCTGTTTTTTTCTTCTTCTGAAAGGACCTCCCAAATCATAATTTATCCTATTTTGTAGATAAAGATATCAAAATTTATCTGATTGTCAATTTTTATTTACTTTTAACCAAAATTAATAAAAATTTTAATCATTAAAGTAGTATTTTAAAATTAAAATGAGAACAAAAATCGCAGGAATAGGCCATTTTGTGCCAGAGCATGTAGTCACAAATCAGGATCTGACTTCTTATATGGACACCACTGATGAATGGATTCGGGAACGTACAGGTATAGAGGAACGCAGGTATGCCACCAAGCATAAGGAATCTACTACTTCACTGGGTGCTAAAGCTGCCAGGATAGCAATAGAGCGAGCCGGAATTGCCCCTGAAGATATAGATTTTATAATTTTTGCTACATTAAGCCCAGATTATTATTTTCCCGGATGTGGAGTACTTTTGCAAAGAGAGTTGGGAGTTACCTCTAAAGAAGTTGGAGCACTGGACATAAGAAACCAATGTTCAGGGTTTGTTTATGGACTATCTATTGCTGACCAGTTTATAAAAACTGGCATGTACAAAAACATCTTGCTTGTAGGAGCAGAAATGCACTCCATGGGTTTGGATTTTTCAGATGAAGGAAGGGCAGTAACAGTGATTTTTGGAGATGGAGCAGGAGCAGTAGTTCTTCAACCTGCCGACAAAGAGGGCCAGGGCATACTTACTACATGTCTTCACTCTGATGGCACACATGCAGAAGAACTAGCTATGATCAATCCAGGTTCTCACGGTGGATATCATCTGGGTACAGAAAAATTTGGGTACCCTGATCCAGCAACCCCCGGTGGTGTTTTTGTCACTCAGAAAATGATGGACGACAACTTACTCTCACCCAACATGACTGGTCAGCTTGTATTTAAAACAGCTGTGGTTAAATTTCCGGAGGTTATTAATGAGGCATTAACCAAGGTTGGATTGACTACCACTGATATTGATGTTTTTGTGCCTCATCAGGCCAATCTCCGTATCAGTCAGTTTGTACAAAAAGTACTTAGACTCCCTGAAGAAAAAGTCGTCAATAATATACAGAAATATGGCAATACCACAGCTGCATCTATTCCTATTGCTTTATCTGAGGCATGGGAACAGGGACGAGTAAAAGAAGGAGACCTGGTATGTCTGGCTGCTTTTGGAAGTGGTTTTACCTGGGGTAGTGCCTGATAAGGTGGTGATTTAATACAATAAAGCAAAAATGAAAGTGGATATTCTAGCCATTGGCGTACATCCAGATGACGTGGAACTGTGTGCTTCGGGAACAATTTTCAGGCATATACACCTGGGATACAGTGTAGCATTGTGCGATCTGACTAGTGGCGAGTTAGGCACGAGAGGGAGTGGTGAATTGCGAAGGGCAGAAGCAGAAGAAGCTAAAGTAATCATGGGTGCTGTGGCAAGAGAGAATCTTGGAATGCGTGATGGTTTTTTTCAGCACTCTGAAGAAAATTTGCTAAAATTAATCAATGTAATCAGAAAGTACCAGCCCAACATCGTACTTGCCAATGCGGTCTCAGACAGACACCCGGATCATGGCAGAGCGTCCAAACTAATCAGTGATGCTTGTTTCTATTCTGGTTTGCAAAAAATCTTGTCATACGATGATGAAGGCAGTGTACAGCAACCTTGGAGACCCAAAGCTGTATACCATTATATTCAGGATAGAAACCTTAAAGCTGACCTGGTTGTAGACATTACACAGTATATGGACAAAAAAATACAATCCATTATGGCATACCGGTCGCAGTTTTATGACCCCAAATCTCTCGAACCAGAAACACCCATTTCATCTAAATCTTTTATAGAGTTTATCAAGGCAAAAAATAGAACTTATGCCCGGGATATCGGCGTAGAATATGCTGAAGCTTTTACTGTAGAAAGGACTATCGGCGTATCTGATTTATTCGATTTATTGTAACAGTTGTTATTAGATTAATTATCATCCTAAGCAGAAATGCACATTTGGTTCACTGGATGTAGGGTTTGGGCTTCAGGCTGAAACCGGGTGAATTAGATTCATTCATAGGTGCGACTTGGATGGTTGTTCTGGAAGTATTTATATATTTTTAGTTTGAAAGGCTACAGCAGGTGGGGTAGGGGCAAAAAAAAAGACCGATTCTCCCTACAGAACCGGTCCCGAGTAAACAATTTGCTTAATTAATTACTCATAAACTCAATCTCGGTTATTATAAATGCTAAAACCGTGCCAATTTTCTTTTTATTAAATATCTTTGTCTAAAATCATAAAAAAATATGGGGACAGCACTTGTCATACTTGTATTCATAATTTCAGCCTTACATTGGTATTTCCTGTGGATGGAGATGTTTGCATGGACTACTGTAGGCAAAAAAACATTCAAAATGCTGAGTCCGGACTTATTTGAAAAGACGAAAGTTCTGGCTGCCAATCAGGGATTGTACAATGGTTTTATAGCAGCAGGACTTATGTGGTCCACACAGATACAGGATGTAGCGTGGTCCCAAAATGTCGCACTTTACTTTCTCGTGTGTGTCCTGGTAGCGGAATATACGGGTGGTATTCGGTATCAGTAAGGATTTTTTACATCCAGGGTATCCCAGCTTTGGTCGCTATCACCATTCTTCTATTAGCAAAATATACATAAAATTATATTTCGGCTATACTGAGGCGATAAAAAAAGACTATTCATACTTACCATATATGGCTGTAACAAATGGTCCATTGAGAAAATCAGAAGTAGATAATTGGCTTTGTAAAATTGTTCCTTTCCATTGGTGTGTGAGCAACATGTAAGCAACTTCGCACAATGGTGCAGCAGTAGTAGACTGAATGGCTCTGAGTCTTTTTTTACCAACTACACTCGGAAATATCTTATATGATTTTTCTTTACGCCTCAATCTGCCGGAAGCATCTTTGCCTTCTACAGATGCATACACTACCACTATATCATCTTCGACACTGGGTATGTTTTCAAGCATAATATTTTCCAGAGCCTTGATTTTGTTTTCATTATTGACAATCGTTGACATAGTATTTCTAACCCATTGGTAGTGACCTGGGTATCTCAATGTTTTATAATCCAGATCTTTTACTTTTCCTGCAAAAGCATCAGGAAAGTCAGCCGCCCCACCCGATGTAAAATTATCCTCATATTCATCTCCATCTATAATAATTCGTTCAAGACCTGATAGGGCAGGAACCTTCATTTTTTTAAAGTTTCTTACAATTTCTGCATCTTTTAAATATTCTGTAGCTACTCCGATTGGGCTCCAGGTAAATGCATAGTAGTGAGGAGAAGGGGCGTTTTTACTTATGGCACCTACTTTCATGTGCATGCTGTTGATTACTTCTACACCGAATTCACGGCAAAAGTCCTCATATAACCTATGTGCCAGCACGTTGATAAATCCGGGTGCAAGCCCAGTTTGCAGTACGAAGGCGGTGTCCGCATCTTTTGAAATTTCTATAACATCTTTTGTTTCCTGCACATATTCAGTGAGGTTGGCGTAATGGCAGTGATGTTTTTTAGCAAGACCTGCTATGCGGGGTGCCTGACTGCCTGGAAGACAATCGAGTATAATTTCACATTTGGTTAATATTTGATCCATGATATCGTTGGATCCTTCGTATGGCATGAGTACTCCATGTATATCAAGGACTTGGGTGCAACCCTCTGTAACAAAACGAATTGCACTGTCTATAGCTTGCTGAGATACATCACCAAAATATACAGTGGCTTTTAACACTTTGGATTCTGCCAGTATTAGCCCCACAGCATGACCTATGCCACCACTTCCGGCAATAAAAATATGAGCATTCATAATAAAAATTTGGTTAGGTTAGAATAAAAATACTTCTGAATGAAAAAAACAATCAAAAGTGCTGCAAATATAAATGATTTTAAAAGTATAACATCATTTGTAAGACAGTAACAATACAAAAATCATAAGAGAACCTCAGTATTTTGCAAATTATTGATTATTAATATTTTACAATATGTAGTATTGTTTAAAATGTAAAATATTGAATTTAAACGTAAAAATATATTACATATTGTTTTAATATGTAAAACAAGCGTTGTATCTTTGTCATGCAATTATTCAAACACCAACCATTTAATACCCGGAAAAGGGCTAGAAATTAAAAGAAAAAGGTATTTAATTTAGATATCATCTTCGGTCATCGATGTCGAATTATATAGTTTTCTTTTTAAGATATATTTGTGTTTGAGCGAAAGTTAAATCTAGGAGTATTTTTTAAAAAACCGATTTTATTGTATTATGGCTGTTAAAAAGCAAAAACTGAAAGAAAGCGCCGGACCCCGTTTTAACTGGCGTGACGAAAGACTACCAAAGATATTTGGAGTTATATTGATTATGGGGGCAATCTATCTTGCTATAGCATTTGTTTCTTATCTCTATACGTGGAAAATGGATCAGGACAAGGTCCTAAAATTTTCATGGGGTATGCTCCTGCAAGCAGACTTGAGTGTTCAGAATTGGCTTGGCAGATTAGGTGCCATTGTCTCTAACATGTTTTTTTACTGGGGATTCGGATTACCTTCCATGATGATAGTAGTACTGCTTATAAAACTGGGATTGGATCTTATCAGACGAAGGTCATTAATTCCATTTATGATTTTTGCAAGAAATTCATTTGTAATCATGGCATTTTTTTCCCTGGTCCTCGAGTTTATATTCAGAAGATCTGAATTTACCTGGGGAGGTGCTTTCGGCGAAAGTACTTGTTTTTGGTTAACTAATTTTATAGGCCAGATAGGTCTTTTTTTCTTACTTCTTTTTACGTTGGGTGCTTACATTATGTGGCGGTTTAATCCCAATTTCGACAATCTTACTTTCAGCAATCCTCTGGCTGGGGTTTCTATGCCATCTATAGATTTTTTTAAGGGTATGGAAGATAGCGAAATCAAGCCTACAAAAGGCAAAAGCAAGGTAGAAAGCCTTACAGACGATATTGAAGAGCTGTTTTTACAGACTTTAAAGCCATCAGGGTTGAAGCCGCAGGAAAATCCAAAGCCAACCACCCAAGAGGCAGCCGCCAATACAGACTCTCGTACAAATGATTTGGAAATGGAATTTGACGTACCTGCTTTTGCATCCAAAGCAACTCCTGTCAATACCAATCCGGGTCTTGAATTAGATTTTGATGATGTTACTTCAGAAGAGGGACCTAAAACGGATGAATTCACAGATGTTCCTACAAGTTTGCCTAAGGTACCCGTTGCACCGGAATCTCAGATAGAAGCTATAAAGTTGGAAGATGAGATGGAGCCATATGATCCTACTCTTGATTTGTCTAAATACAAGATGCCTCATACCGAACTTCTGTTAGAATACGCAGACCAGAAAGTGGAGGTGGACAGGGCAGAACTCGAGGCAAATAAAGATCAGATTATTGCTACATTGCTCAATTATAAAATCGAAATTACTAAAATTAGAGCCACTATCGGACCTACAGTAACACTGTATGAAATCGTTCCGGCTCCGGGAGTTAAAATCTCCAAAATTAAAAATCTGGAAGACGATATTGCATTGAGTTTGTCAGCTTTAGGAATTCGTATCATTGCTCCGATTCCTGGGAAAGGTACAATAGGAATCGAAGTCCCGAATAAAAACAGACAAACTGTTTCACTAAAGGAAGTGCTGATGTCAGAGAAGTTTACACAATCCAAGATGGCATTGCCTATAGCTTTGGGAAAAACGATCTCCAATGAAGTGTTTGTGGCAGATTTGGCCAAAATGCCACATTTATTGGTGGCAGGTGCAACAGGTCAAGGTAAGTCTGTGGGAATCAATACAATTTTGATGTCTTTATTATATAAAAAGCATCCTTCACAGGTGAAATTAGTTTTGATTGACCCTAAAAAGGTGGAGCTATTTCCATATGGACACTTAGATCAGCATTTCCTTGCTTTTTTGCCGGATCAGGATGAACCGATTATTACAGAAACCAGCAAAGTCATCAATACTCTAAATTCTCTATGTATTGAGATGGATAACAGATACGATTTGCTCAAAAAAGCCAGAGTAAGAAACCTGAATGAGTACAATGAGAAATTTACCGAAAGACGATTGAGTCCAAAAGAGGGACATAAATTTTTACCATATATTGTTTTGGTAATTGACGAATTTGCTGACCTTATTATGACCGCCGGTAAAGAGGTGGAGCTACCAATTGCGCGTTTGGCCCAATTGTCCAGAGCTATAGGAATACACCTGATTATTGCAACACAACGTCCTTCAGTCAATATCATAACGGGTATCATCAAGGCCAACTTCCCTGCCAGACTTGCGTTTAAGGTGACTTCAAAGATTGACTCTAGAACCATTCTGGACGGCGGAGGTGCAGACCAGTTGATTGGTGCCGGTGATATGTTGCTTTCTATAGGAAGTAACAATATCAGATTGCAGTGTGCTTTTGTAGACACTCCTGAAGTGGAAAGCGTTATCAAACACATAGCAGATCAGCAAGGATTCCCTGAACCATTTTATTTGCCTGAATACAAAAATGACGATGAAGGTGGAGCCGGCAATTCCGATCTGAAGATTTCGGACCTGGATGAAAACTTTGACGATGCCGCCCGACTGATTATTTCCGCACAGCATGGATCTACTTCTTTAATTCAGCGCAAGATGCAGCTTGGATACAACAGGGCAGGACGTATTATGGATCAGATGGAACAGTTGGGAATAGTAGGACCTGCACAAGGTAGTAAACCACGAGAGGTTCTCTTTTATTCTGTAGACGAACTAAACAGTTTCCTGACGTCACTCAGGAATAGATAAAATATTGTTTTTAGACCCTAAAATGCCCGCATTGATGCAAGTCAGTGCGGGTGTTTTTTTTATTTTTGATAGCATATAATTACTTAAGTGCAAATTCCGCATTAGAATTTGGCGTAATATATGAAAAACAAAATAGCCAGGAAATTTACCATTTTCCTGAATAGTCTACAAAGAGTGGTTTGCTGACCCAAGGATTATCTTTGATATAAAATCTCCATGGTCTGTGTGAACAACTTCCTACGTGAATACTCATGCCTACACGAGAGCCGGAAATGATATCTGATTCGGGTACGATTATTTTATTATAGATTGTAATCGGCTGCACTTTATTAAAAAGACATGTTCCATCCAACTCTTTTGTTATACCAAGGGCAATAGCTAACTTGCCGGGACCATTTGTAAGGACATATTTGGAGCTAGCAGATTTTCTTCTTTGGGCCATTATTTCTGCCCCTTCTATGGGTTGAATGGCTCTAATCAATACTGCATGAGGATTTCCTTCTTTTCCCGTCACTACATTCATCATGGGATGCATACCGTAACAAATGTAGACGTAAGCCACTCCCCCTTGTGTATACATTGTTTTAGTCCTTTCGGTATATCTACCACCGAAGGCATGGCATCCCCGATCATCCGGTCCCCGGTATGCTTCCGTCTCTACTATCAGGCCTGAAGTTACTTGTCCATGGATTTGGGTTAAAATTTCTTTACCCAACAATGCTTTGGCCAGTTGTACCACATCATTTGATAAATAAAAAGATTCAGGTAAAAAATCTTTGGTTGTATGCATTTTTAAAATTTATTGTACTTTTGACAAAATCTAAGTGTGGAATTAAAGTGACAACAGAACAGCACAAATATACAATACTAAAAGATATTTGGGGATTTACGAGCTTTCGTTCCCAACAGAGTGAGATTGTAGATCATGTACTCCATGGTAAGGATAGTCTTATAATTATGCCAACAGGGGGTGGTAAGTCCCTTTGCTTTCAGCTTCCTGCTTTAATTTTCAAAGGTTTGACCGTAGTCATTTCTCCTTTGATAGCATTGATGAATGACCAGGTCACTGCATTAAAATTGTCAGGAGTAAAAGTGGCCGCATTTCACTCCAACATGAACAGAAATGAACAGATGGACGTCGAAAGGGAACTCTTGGGTGGCCAGATTAAACTATTATATGTTTCACCAGAAAGAGCCAATAGTAGTGGGTTCCCTGAATTTCTCCACAAGCTTAACATTTCTTTATTTGCGATAGACGAGGCACATTGCGTTTCTATTTGGGGAAATGATTTTCGACCAGATTATGTTATGCTTAATGTTCTGCGTGACAAGTTTAGCCATGTACCATTTATTGCATTGACTGCAACGGCAGATGCCGCTACTCAGCTGGATATTTGCAGGCAGCTTCATCTAAAAAATCCCGAAATATTTGTTTCTTCGTTTGAACGTAAAAATATTTTTACCGAAGCAAGGCCTGCTGAACAAAAATACAAACAAGTGGCTGAATTCCTTCATAAAGTTAAAGGACAAAGCGGCATCATCTATTGCTTAAGCAGGAAGGAAACTGAAAAGTTATCCTTAAAATTAGCACAGGCCGGATTTAATTGTGATTTTTATCATGCAGGAATGAGTGCTGATGACCGGAAAAGGGTTCAGAAAGATTTCCAGGATGATAAGATACAATTTATATGTGCTACTATCGCTTTTGGGATGGGAATTGACAAAAGTAATATCAGATGGATTATTCATTATTCCATGCCCAAAAATCTGGAGGGTTATTATCAGGAAATTGGAAGGGCAGGTAGGGATGGTTCTCCTGCTAAAGCGTTGTTGTTTTACAGTTGGGGGGATTATATCATGTTGAAGCGTTTTATAGATGAAAGTCAGGCAAACGAAGAATTCAAAACAGTACAATATGCCAAGTTGGAGCGTATGTGGGAATTCGCTTCGGCCAATGAATGCAGAACAAATGTGGTTTTGAACTATTTTGGCGAATTCAGAAATGAGCCTTGCAGGCATTGTGATAATTGTCTTAATCCACCTAAAAGTAAAGATGCTACCATCACTGCTCAAAAAGCGCTTTCAGCCGTAATCAGGTGCAATGAAAACGTCGGAATGAACCTATTGATTGATGTGTTGCGTGGCTCTTTTAGGGCAGAAGTGAGGGAAGCGGGGCTGGATAAAATAAAGACCTTTGGGGCTGGAAAGGACATCTCATTTATCAATTGGAAAATATACATTACACAACTGATTAATAAGGGGTTTTTGCGCATCGATTATACTGACGGGTTTAAAATTAAATCAACACCACTGACCCGAACCGTGCTTTTTGAGGATGTAAAAGTACAATTGGTGGATCTTACTTACACAGACCTCGTGACAGAAGCACCTAAGCCGAAACAAAAAAAGGTAATTCTCGAAGACGAATTAATGCAAAAACTTAAAGAATGGCGTACAGAATTAGCAAGGCAGAAGCAAGTACCTTCGTATGTTATTTTTTCTGATAAAGTCTTTGAAAATATAGTAGCAACAAAACCTTTGACCCGATCAGACCTTATTCAGGTGGAAGGTATCGGGACAGTAAAAATGCAGCATTATGGCGAAGATATTCTGGCCATTGTACAGGGTTATATAAGTAGTCAGGATCTAATTAAAAACGTTCAGGGAAAAACTTATCTTGATACCTATCAGCTTTACAAACAAGGTCTTTCACCCAGTGATATTGCCCAAAAAAGGGGTATTTCTGAGACAACTGTATATTCTCATCTGGCTTATCTGTACGCCAAAGATGAACCCGTAGATATATTTCAGTTTGTAAACGAAAATGAAATCGCTAAAGTTAAAAACGCCTGGCAAAAAGCCAATAAGGTGATGACATTAAGTGTGATCGCTGAACATTTGATCAGTCCGATCGAGTTTCACAAAATTAGGTTGGCCTTGGCTGTAGTTGTCAAAAGGAATATGAATAATGATTTATAGAGAGTGCGTGTACATTGAAATAAATATGGAATATTGATTTTTTTTTAGTTTTAAATAAAAAAAGTGATTTAATACTTGATAATCACGACAAATGACATTATATTTGTGTCAAAATACGTTTTTATGAAAACCTATAAAAAGTCAAAGCCAGATACGACGCAACTCTATGAGCCTGTTGCAGCATATAAATTATCTGGGACCACATCCGTTACAGATTCTGGTTTACAGGTTGTTCATGACGCCAGGGCTGGCATAAAATTTAAAAAATTACTTAATCTTGGCGAGATCATGGCACTAAGTCTAAGTGACTTAGCTCGGATATTAAATCTCTCACTGCGTACCATACAACGGTACGATACTGACTTTGTATTGGATGCCGATGCTTCTTCCAAAATCATACAGTTGTCGATACTTCAGGATAAAGGACTGGAGGTATTCGGTGATCAGTCTGCTTTTAATGACTGGCTTCGTATGCCTATGAGGGAGTTAGACGGTGGCAGTCCGCTGGAGTTTCTGGATACACCGTTTGGATACCAGATATTGCATCAGGTATTGGGAAGGATTGAGCACGGTATCTTTGCCTGATGGAGGTTTATAGAATCACAAGGGAAAAGTATGCTGCCGATCTTACAGGGGAAGGAGCGAGGTTGTATGGTGGCAGATGGAATAGGCCAGGTGTGGCCGCATTGTATACCAGCGAGGCAAGGTCGTTGGCATTATTAGAATTGTTAGTACATTTTAATAGTGCAGCGGCATTGAAAATGAAATATGTATTTATTACTTTGACATTGAATGAAAAAGATGTGGAGACATTGGATAGGAAGTACCTTAAAAAAGGAAGTACCAACTTCAATGATGAATCTCTATGGCAACTTACGGATGATTTTTTTATAAACAAGAATATTTTAGCTCTTAGAGTACCAAGTGTAATCATTCCTCAGGAATATAATATTATCATCAACCCTGCTCATTCAAAAATGAAACATATTGAAATTATTCAAAAGGAAAATGCAGATATTGACATGAGATTGGTTTCAAATATTTAGGATAATTTATTTTTGAAGGAAAATAATTATATCTTTACCCATTAAAACGATAATAATGGCCACACCGCATATAGAAGCAAAAGACGGAGAAATTGCAGAATCGATTTTATTGCCTGGAGATCCCTTAAGAGCAAAATATATTGCTGATAACTTTCTGACCGATGTAGTACAGTTTAATAGGGTGAGAAATATGCTCGGTTATACAGGATTGTATAAGGGTAAAAGAGTTTCTGTAATGGGTACAGGCATGGGAATGCCATCTATTGGTATTTATTCCTATGAGCTGATCAAATTTTATGGAGTCAAAAAATTGGTTAGGGTGGGTTCAGCGGGTTCCATACAGCCAGACGTAAAAATTAATGACATTGTCATAGCTCAGGCTGCCTCTACCAACTCAAACTTTAGTAAGCAGTTTCGTGTGAGAGGCGAAATATCAGCCATTTCAGATTATAAACTACTCTCCGCTGCTGTGTCAAGAGCTGAAGAACTAAAGTTACCATTTCATGTAGGAAACATTATGAGCTCTGATACATTTTATGATTTTGAAAAAGGAAGCTGGAAGAAATGGGCAAAAATGGGTGTAACTTGTCTTGAAATGGAAGCGTATGCCTTGTTTTTAACTTCGATGTCGCTTAAAGCATCTGCTCTGACAGTTTGTACTATTTCAGATTCTTTGATTACGGGAGAGAGTATGGATCATAAAGATAGAGAGAGCGCTTTAGGGCAAATGATTGGACTTGTTTTGGATATTGTGTGATAAACTGACTAGTACCAATATTTTATACTGTCAGCTCTAAATAGAGAAAAATTTTGACTTAAACTGGAACAATTATACATCTTAATTGTCGTACTGATGTCTTTTTTATAAATTTTTATGATTCAAGTCCACTTTTTTACATTTAAGTTTTAGTTTTACAATCATAAAATAAAAATTATGGGCGTCAGCAAATACATTATTGTTTTTAATTGTATTTTTATAATGACTTCTTTATCGGGTCAGTATAATTATTGGGTTAAAACCAATGAAAACCAATTTAGAAGTGATGGAGAGAAACGACTTGTCATTCCTGCCAAATATGATACTTATCGTTTTGATTTTGAAAAATTTAAAATGTGGTGTTTTGCTTCTGGTAGATCTGAGAATAGCAAGGGAAGTCATTTTAATGTGCCACTGCCCGATGGGACTACAGAGCCATTTGTCATTTCGGAAACGCCTGTATTTGACGTAGAATTGCAGCAAAAATATGGTGGTTTTACCTCCTTCACTGGTAGCGGGATATCAGATAAAAATATGTACCTCAAGATGAGTGTTTCTCCTTTCGGTATTCATATTATGATCACCGGTTCTAAGGAAGGCGCGATTTTTATAGATCCATATACCCAATTTAACGAAACAGAATACATAGTATATTACAAAAAAGACTATCAGAAAAGAAAAGTAAAATTTTATTGTGGTGTCTCTGATGACTTAGAAAGCCCACATTTGATAAATAACGATAATCCTTTCATTGGTAAATCAGGTGCCAGATTGATTGGTGATTGTAAGTTGCGTACATACAGATTGGCTCTTTCATGTACAGGCGAATATGCGACTTTTCATGGTGGTACAATACCTAAAGTACTTGCAGCTTACAATGCAACCATGACGCGGGTCAATGGGGTTTATGAACGTGACGCTGGTATTACCATGAAGTTGGTTGGAAATACGGATAAGCTTATATTTCTCAATGCCAATTCTGACCCTTTTACTAATAGTAGTGGTGATGTGATGTTGGATCAGAACCAGCAAGCCACGGATAGCAGAATTGGCTTTTCCAATTATGATATTGGTCATGTATTCAGTACTGGAGGAGGAGGTATCGCTCAGCTCCGGTCACCTTGTTCGTCCAATAAAGCAATGGGCGTCACTGGTCAGCCTGCTCCGACAGGTGACCCATTTGATATCGATTATGTTGCACACGAGATGGGACATCAATTCGGTGCAAACCACACCCAGAATAATTCTTGCCAGCGAAATTCATCCACTGCTGTGGAGCCGGGCAGCGCCAGTACCATAATGGGTTATGCCGGTATTTGCGAACCGGATGTACAAAACAACAGCGATGCTCATTTTCATGGAATCAGTTTAAATGAAATAGCTAATTTTGTTGTAGCTGGCTCGGGAAATACATGTGCAGTCAAAACCGAACTCAGCAACTCTAAGCCTGAAATCAGTTTAACAAAGACAAGCTACAATATACCAGCCTCAACACCATTTGCGCTGACTGCTGTAGCAACAGATGCTGATGGAGATAATCTCACATATTGTTGGGAACAAATAGACAATGAGACGGCCAATATGCCTCCTAAAGCAGCCAATTCTGTCGGACCTGCTTTCAGGTCATTGCCTCCATCATTGAAGCCGGTACGATATTTTCCTGACCTGGAAAGGAAGTACCCATTGTGGGAAGTGCTTCCCTCAGTCAACAGAACGATGGATTTCAGATGCACAGTACGTGACAACCATATCGGAGGAGGCTGCACTGACGAAGCTGACGTTTCTATCAGAGTGACAGCTCAAAGTGGTCCATTTATAGTCTTGTACCCCAACACAACGACTGTGAGCTGGCTGGTAGGATCAACACAGACAGTGAGCTGGGATGTAGCAAAGACAGACTTGGCTCCGGTTAATTGTAGTTTAGTTGACATTTTCCTTTCAATTGATGGTGGAGTCACTTATCCTATACAGCTCGCAGATAATGTCCCCAATTCTGGTTCGTCCGAAATACAAACACCAGGTAAGCCGACCACACGGGCTAAGGTGATGGTCATGGGAGCAGACAATGTGTTTTCGATGTCTCAAATGCCAATTTCAAGATTATTTCTACATTCACCCTTTCGACAGATGTCCAGGAGGTGGATATTTGTCAACAAAATTTATATGAAACCTTTGTTTCATTGGGGAAGATACAGGATATTACACAGCCTGTAATGTTGAGTGCAGAAGTGCCTTCACCACTTAGTTATACCTTTAGTATTAACCCTGTAATGGAAGTTCCGACAAAGTCATTATTTACATTGGTTGGCCTGCAATCTCTGCAAAAAGGCTATCATGATATTAAGATAAAAAGTATTTCAGGCAACGAACAATTGGAAACAACATTTAAGATGTTTTTAGGCAGTACTACTGCAGCTACTACTACTGCAATAATTCCTGCTTTGTACAAGTCTGACGTCAACCCCAGTAATACTTTGTTTAAGTGGAATGAGGTAGAAGGAGCTAAAAGTTATTTATTTGAGTTAAGTGCTTCACCTGACTTCAATGTACTAATAAAAAACGATATGATTTCAGGTGCGACTGAATATGTCTATGGATTGCAGGAAAGTAAAGTATATTACTGGAGAATCAAAGCCGTAAGCCCTTGTATTGAAAACTCATATAGTGAAGCATTTACCTTTCGTACATCAGGGGCTTCAGTCGGTGACGTTCAGATTTTAACGAATGAAATTTTATTATTGGACAAGGGCAAGTCAGGTGTGATAGATTCCTCAAAATTACATGTATCTCATACAGATGAAAATTATGTTTTTTTTACGGTAACTCACAAACCTGCTTTCGGCCAACTCTTGCTCAATGGAATAGAGCTGAATGTGGGTAGTATTTTTACATTGTCAGATATACGAAACGGTAAGGTGGGTTACACGCATGATAATGGTATAAGCGAGGCAGATGAATTTAGATTTACAATTTTGGATGATCAAAACAGATGGGCCCCTGACAATAAATTTATAATAAAAATAAGGCAAAGCTTCCTTGGAGTAACTGCTTTTAAAAAGAAAAATCTATTATGTTTCGGTGATGTGAATGCTTCTATTCTGGCAGAAGGTTATGGAGGTAAATTGCCTTATCAATACTCTATCGATGGGCTGAATTTTCAAAATTCAACGGAATTCGTAAATCTTAAAAGTGGCAATTATGTTGTGACAATCAAAGACGGAGATGGAATCACCAATCAATCCAATACTATTGTAATATCTGACCCAACACTAATATCAATTAATACTACCTTGAGTGATTATGATATTTTGGTCGAAGGCAATGGAGGCGTAGGGAATCTTGTTTATAGTATTGATGGTATCACGTTTACATCTGAAAAGACCTTTAAAGACCCGGGTAATGGTATTTATACAGTTTATGCTAAAGATGAAAATGGATGTTTAGTAAGTTCAGACATAAATATTGATATACCTGCTTTGACATTAACGGCATCTATCACTACAGACATTTTGTGTGCCTCCCAAAAAGCCGTAATCACATGTGCTGGAGTTGGAGGTATTTTGCCATACACTTACAGCGCTGATGGCCAGACTTTTCAGGCATCTCCATCTCTAAGTGTTCCTGCAGGCAGGTATGCTGTTTTTATGAAAGACAAAGGAGGTAAAATCATTAAATCTGATAGTCTTACTACTAAAAATCCTTCACCAATCGAAATTGTATTGATTCAAAATAAACTACAGATAGTTGTAAAAGCAACAGGTGGTACCGGAAAACTATCATACAGCATTGATAATTTTAATTTCTCAACCAAAGATACTGTTACTTTTACTGATAATGGTACGTATAAGATTTACGTCAAGGACGAAAGTGGGTGCATAAAAAGTGTCAGTCTAAGCCTGAATGTACTCAAAGACGTAACAGAAACAGTAAGACATAATACTTGTTTTGGTAAAAGTGACGGATACATCAAAGTACAACCTACTAATGGAACCTTTCCATTTAAGTATAGTCTGAATGGCTCTGCATATGGAAACATAAAAGAATGGTCAGGGCTACCTGCTGGTACCTACCAATACATCATCAAAGATAATAAGAATGATAGCATTGTGGGCAATATAACTGTCCTGCAACCCGACAGTCTTGTATTAGAGACAGAGGTAATTCAGAATACACTAACCATCAATGCTTCAGGGGGAACACCTCCTTATCAGTATAGTATTGACAATGGTTTTGTATTTCTGGATAACAATGTTTTTCCGGACTTGCCGCAAGCTAACTATAGCGTTGTAGTAAAAGATAAAAATGGTTGCAGGGCTACAACGGTTGCTATTATTTCTTCCACAAATGATAGTGAGATTGTACCTCGCTTCATAATTTATCCAAATCCTGTCAATGATTTATTATTTGTACAATTTACAGATGGTTTAAAGGAAAGGTCTACAATTGAATTGTTCAATATTGCAGGATCAAAGTTGGAGATTGATGATTTGATTAAGGATTCAGCAACAGGATGTACATTGCAAATGTCAGGTCTTGCACCTGGATTGTACATGATAAGCATCGCAGATGACCAAAGTAAAACTTCCAGATTAGTTGTTAAACATTAATTCAAGGTCATCCTCTCGTATAAAATTAAAAGTAAATTATTTTAGTATTTACCCCTTCTTTTTAATGGGGTGGAAGTTTTTTAATTGAATGTTTTACGCCTTGACCTACAAAATATTAGGATAGGGGACTGTTTTGGGTGATTTTTATTGATTTTGAAATTCATATCATTAAATGTTTTATTTATTTGAATTACAAAGTGATAGATTTGTCAATCTGTTTTTACGCACTACAAAATGATTATAATTTATCTTTTTAACTCCTTCATGAGACGATACCTTTGTAATGATATAATTAATTGTGCAACTATCTTCATTTAGCATGACCTATATGATAAAATCAAAATTAGAGTACGTTTGGCTTGATGGTTATAAGCCTACCCAAAGTCTCAGAAGTAAAACAAAAATTGTAGAAAATTTTTCAGGCAACCTTGCTGACTGTGAAAGATGGTGCTTTGATGGCTCATCTACTCAACAGGCCCCCGGAGGTTCTTCAGATTGCTTACTTGACCCAGTATTTATATGTAAAGACCCGCAGCGCAAAAATGGATATCTAGTAATGTGTGAGGTGTTGAGTCCTGATGGAAGTCCACATCCTACTAATGGTCGTGCTACAATTGCAGATGATGACAATGATTTCTGGTTTGGGTTTGAACAGGAATATTTTCTTTGGAATCCGGATCTCAATAAACCATTAGGATTTCCTGCCAACAGATTTCCTGCACCACAAGGTCAATATTATTGTTCAGTGGGTGCTGCCAATGCTTTTGGTAGAAATATTGTAGAAGAGCACCTGGATGTATGCCTGGATGCAGGCCTTAATGTGGAGGGCATCAATGCTGAAGTAGCAGCCGGGCAGTGGGAGTTTCAGATTTTCGCCAAAGGAGCCAAAGCTGCAGGTGATCAGGTTTGGATAGCAAGGTACCTTCTGGAAAGAATAGGCGAAAAATATGGTGTAGTCATAAACTGGCATTGCAAACCTTTAGGAAATCTTGACTGGAATGGTTCTGGTATGCATGCTAATTTTTCTAATTCTGTCCTCAGGACTTGTGGAGATAAATATATATATGAACAGATATGTGAAGCATTCCGACCGGTCGTGAAGGAACATATTGCTGTATATGGCGCTGACAATCATCTTAGATTGACAGGGGCGCATGAAACGCAATCCATCGACCAGTTTAGTTTTGGAATATCAGACAGAGGGGCATCTATCAGGATTCCGATAGGTACTGTCGAAAGAGGATGGAAAGGTTGGCTTGAAGACAGAAGGCCAAATTCGGCAGCAGATCCCTATAAAGTAGCGTCACGGATTATTAAAACTGTCAAATCAGTAAAAGTTATGGCGGAAGCTATGAAATAAATAAACCATAAATGAGTTTATGTTTTTAATAAATAAAAGCCTGACATATTTGATCAGGCTTTTTTATTTTGTCTATATTTTGCAAATGAATAGAAAAGTGAGTGGGTAGTCTAATTTTTTTCAAAATTTTTAGTGTTACTACCCCTAAAAAATATACCTTTGCATCAAATTTATATAAAAATATCAATATATGGCGTTTATTAGATTTGAAGCATTAAAAGCTACCCTGGACAGAAAACCTGTACTGGTGACCGAACCTACTGAAAGAAGGTCTGAACTGTACAATTTAAATGTATTTAACACCAAGTCTCTCAACCATTATATGTCCAAAGAGGCATATGTTGCGGTGACCGATGCGGTAAACCATGGAAAAAAAATAGATAGAAAGATAGCAGATCAGGTTGCTTCAGCGATGAAGAGTTGGGCTATTTCCAAAGGGCTACACATTACACACACTGGTTTCAGCCTTTGACGGGCGGCACTGCAGAGAAGCATGATGCTTTTTTTGAACCCAGTGGTGATGGCTCTGCCATTGATAAGTTCGATGGGGGGCAATTAGTCCAACAAGAACCCGATGCATCCAGCTTCCCTAATGGTGGAATCCGAAATACATTCGAAGCAAGAGGATATACTGCATGGGATCCTACTTCTCCGGCATTTATAATGGGGACTACTTTATGTATACCCACTATCTTTGTGTCTTATACAGGAGAAGCCCTGGACAATAAAGTGCCATTATTGAGGGCTTTGCAAAGTATAGATCAGGCAGCTACTGATGTGGCCAATTATTTTGACAAAAATGTGAGTAAGGTAATATCTACATTGGGCTGGGAACAGGAGTATTTTCTGGTAGATAGTGCACTAGCTGCTTCGAGACCAGATCTGATGATGGCTGGACGTTTGTTATTGGGGCATGAAGCTGCAAAAGGACAGCAGCTTGAAGATCATTATTTTGGGTCTATTCCTGACAGGGCATTGGCATTTATGCGTGAACTGGAAATAGAGTGTATAAAACTAGGTGTGCCTGTCAAAACTAGACATAACGAAGTGGCGCCCAATCAGTTTGAGCTTGCACCACTTTTTGAAGAGGCCAATCTGGCGGTTGATCACAATTCTCTGCTCATGGATGTAATGAGTAAAATTGCTTCCAAGCACAACTTCAAAGTTTTGTTTCACGAAAAACCATTTGCCGGCATCAATGGCTCAGGAAAACATAATAACTGGTCTCTTGCGACAGATACAGGAGTCAATCTGCTTAGCCCGGGCAGAACACCAAAAAGCAATCTTCAGTTTTTAACATTTTTTATCAATACCATCAAAGCGGTGCATGATTATGCTGATTTGCTGAGGGCATCTATAGCGTCAGCCAATAATGATCACCGTCTTGGCGCAAATGAGGCACCACCTGCCATTATTTCGGTATTTATAGGTAAACATCTCACAGAAGTCCTGGATGAATTGGAACATGTATCAGATGGCAGCCTTACACCGGAGGAAAAAACAGAATTGAAACTAAATGTCGTAGGTAAAATACCGGAAATCCTATTAGATAATACTGATAGAAACAGGACGTCTCCATTTGCGTTCACAGGTAATAAATTTGAGTTCAGAGCAGTAGGGTCTTCTGCCAACTGTGCAAAAGCGATGACGGTTCTAAATGTAATTGTAGCTGAACAATTGCTTAAGTTTAAAGTGGAAGTGGATCATCTAGTAGATCAAAAAGGAATGAAAAAGGATGACGCCATTTTTAATGTTTTAAGAGAATTGATAAAAGCATCAAAGAAAATCAGATTTGAGGGAGACGGGTACAGCGATGACTGGGTCAAAGAAGCCAAAAAGAGGGGATTGAATAATTTTAAAACAACTCCAGAGGCATTAAAGATACAGGTTTCTAAAAACACTTTTGAACTATATGAAAAGCATGGTATCATGAACAAAGTGGAAATAGAGGCCAGATACGAAATCGAACTGGAAGAATATATTAAAAAGGTGCAGATTGAAGGTAGGATTTTGGGTGATATTTCCAGAAATCACATTATACCTACTGCGGTAGCATATCAAAATAAGCTGATAGAAAATGTGCAGGGTTTAAAAGATATTTTCGGTAGCGAATATACCAAATATGCATCTGAACAAATAAACCTTATAAAGGAGATTTCAGGACATATAGGTACGATCATCTCCAACGTAGATAAGATGACTGAAGAGCGTAAAAAAGCCAATAAAATCGACCATGCTGATAAAAAAGCAGAAGCCTACTGCAGTAAAGTGAAGCCATTTTTTGATGAAATCAGATACGCTTGTGATAAGCTGGAATTACTGGTGGATGATGAGATCTGGCCACTTACCAAGTACAGAGAGTTATTGTTTACGAGATAATATACCAGTAAGTTTTTTAGATAATAAAGTTGCTCTTTCTGTCATTCAGGAAGGGCAATTTTTTTCTGAAAGCGAGCATTTCAGTTTTATTCAGTTCAGCATTGGCGTATCCGACTGAGTTGTCCATCCGGATGAGTTCATCGCCATTAAAGTCAATCAATGTAGAAGCTCCAGGATATTCAAATCCGTTTTGATCTGTGCCTGTACGATTGATTCCGATCACATAACATTGATTTTCGATGGCTCTTGCTTTCAGGAGTGCCTGCCAATGAGAGATTCGGGGTGCAGGCCAATTAGCACTATAAATGATGATGTCATAGCCATCATTGGTCCAGCATAAATATGGAAATCTAAGATCATAACATACTAATGGAAGTATTTTCCAACCCATAAGAGAGATAGGTGTTGTAATATTTCCTTCTTCGTACACTTTGTTTTCACCTGCCAGATTGAACAGATGAATTTTATCATAACTATGTATCAAGCCATCTTTGCTGACAAAAATGAAAGAATTGTAATATTTCCCGTTTTTATAAAAGGGTATTGATCCTGCAATATGCAAATCATAATTTGTAGCCATTGTTTTTAAGGCTAAAATAGTTTCTTCTTGCCAGGAAACCGGGATTTCGGAAGGCATCATAGTATACCCGGTGTTAAACATTTCCGGCATTAAAAGCAAATCAGTATTACCTCCCACTTCAGCACATACCTGAGATATCAAATCAAGATTAGCCTGGTAATCCATCCAAACTGTAGAATATTGATATATGGTGATTTTCATGTTAAACTTTTTTGCTTACTCAGTATTCTTTCCTAAGCCACGGAGGCAATGATTTTTTATGTTTATCTGATTTAAATTCGATTGGTTTTTTACGACTTCCTGCAGGGGCTGTTCTTTGTGGTTTTTGAAATTCACCTTTGGGTACTGAGGGATTTACCACCAAAGACCTTCCTTCCAATTCTGTCGCATGTAAAGCGGTAATCGCCCTTTGTGCTGCAGCACTATCAGCCATTGTAACAAATCCAAAACCTTTATTTTGTCTTGTGATTTTATCTATGATGATTTTTACAGAGACCACTTCGCCAAATTGTGCAAACAAATCATGAAGATCTTTTTCTTTCCATTTGAAGGGGATGCTGCCAACATACAAGTCCATAACTAAGAAATTTTAATGCAAGATAAATAAATTTTATGATAATAGTTCTTTTTATTTGATTTAAGATTTGCCTGGACTCAATAAAAACAAATAAAACAAAAATTAAAAAATGGGAATCAAAGGTTTACTTTTATAATCATTGATGCACTATATTTTAGTATTAAGAAGCATATTTCACCCCAATAATCTCTCTTATTTCGTCCATCATTTTTATCATTTTTAAAGAGAAGTCAAGTGGTATTATATCACTTTCGTTTTTGGATGAGAGCAGGCATTCTATTACATGGTTTGTTTCGTGCCAATAGCCCAAACCCGTTTTGCTGCAATGAATCTGCTTTTCATGATCATCTTTCTTTAAAAAATAATGGTCTTGTTCATGAAATCTACCCGGTATAGTGATTTTACCTGCTGTTCCATAGATTTCGCATTTAGTGTCAGTATGGCAGGCAATACTTGAGTATAATGATGCTGTTGCTCCATTGGTATAAGAAAGTAGGACCGTACAATCAGAATCAACTCCTGTCGGTGCAATAGTAGCCTTGGCTTCTATACTCTCCGGTACACCCATAAGTAATAAGGCTATAAATAGGGGATAGATACCCACATCCAGTAGTGAGCCTCCGGCAAGGGCAGGGTCAAAAAGGCGGCTTTTAGGATTATATACTGTCTGAAAACCAAAGTCAGCTGACAGATGTCTTATTTGGCCAATAGCACCGGAAACTACCTTTTTTTGTAAGTCGATGATAGCTGGCAGGAATGCAGTCCACATGGCTTCCATAAGAAACACATTGTTTTGTCTTGAGACGATCATCATGTTTTCCAATTGGGAAACGTTGATGGCAATGGGTTTTTCGCAAAGTACGTGTTTGCCATGTTGTATACACAAAATGCTGTGATCATGGTGAAAAGAATGTGGAGTGGCTATATAAATAACATCAATCTCTATACACTTTACCAATGATTCATAGTTATCAAACCATTCTGAAGCACCAAATTCGGATGCAAAAGCCTTGGCACGTACTGGGTTACTGCTGGCACAAGCGTACAACCTCCCGTCAGACAATGATAAATCTAAAGCAAACTTACGGGCGATTTTACCGCAACCCAGGATACCCCAGTTAATGGTGCGTTTTGTTGTCATATTGGAAAATTATCTGGTGTAAAAATAGTAATTATTTTTATTACTCCGTCAGCCATTTAAGCATAGGTCCGAATTGCTGGCCCCACAGGATTTCATTGTGTTTTCCCTTATCTTTAATGACTATTCTGACTTTGTCATCCGGATATCCTGCTTTTTTTAGAGCGTGATATGCTTTCTGCAGGGTGTGCGACATAGCATTGCTTTCTGTGCGGCTACCCATGATATACATTTTAGTATGTAAAGCCGGATGCAGACTCAAAACAGGTGGATACAACCAGAATGAGGGTGAAAAAACACCTGCTTTACCGAATGTTTCGCCTTTGCGTGTAGCAGCATAAAAAGCAAGTAAACCGCCCATAGAACTACCACATATCATCGTGTTTTCCCGATCAGGAAGAGTCCTTAGGTGATGATCTATTTTGGGTTTCAGTTCTTTGATAATGAATTCAAGAAAATGCTGACCTTCGCCATGATGTGTGAACTTATGATGGTGATGGGGCAAGTATTCTGAACCTCTCCATTTTTCACCATGATCTATTCCTACTATTATACATTGGTTTTTGTATGGAAGCTCATCCATCACTTGACGTATGTACCATGGTCTTCCAAAAGATGTGGAACTATCAAACAAATTCTGACCATCCAAAATATACATCACAGGCAGTCTTTTATCAGGAAACTTATAATATGCTTTGGGAAGGAGAATCCTGATTGTTCTTTTTCTTTTAAGTACCGATATATATACCTCTTCAATAAATAATTGGGATGACACCATCAATGATCGTCTATGTTTAATGTATTGTAAACAAGAAATTTTTCTAAAAGATTTTATAAATCTATGTAAAAGGTAGTAATTTGTCAGCCGAATGAATGATACCATAAATCATATTTGCAGATTATGTAGCTCTGACAAGACAGAGCAATTAAATTTTGCGTACGGTGAAAGACAGTATTGTTTTTGCAGTCAATGCCATTTGATTTTTGCAGACCAGGCATCGTTGCCGGACTATGAAAGCGAGCGGCAGAGATATGAGATGCATCAAAATCATTTGCATGATACAGGGTATATTCGTTTTCTTCAACAACTCCTTGTGCCTCTTGCAAATATTCTAAGTTCAGCTAGGGAGGGTCTAGACTATGGTTGTGGTCCTGAACCCGTTTTAGCACATTTGATACGAAGTCAAGGCTATAAGTGTGAAATCTACGATCCTATATTTTTTCCTGAATTACAACCCAAGGATTATGACTTCATCACAGCCACAGAATGTATCGAACATTTTCATTTCCCATCAGTAGATTTCGACAAAATAAGTAAAATGCTGCGTCAAGAGGGCATATTGGCTTTGATGACTGATACTTGGCAAAGTATAGAAAAGTTCGGTACATGGCACTATATCAGAGATTTCACCCATGTGTGTTTTTACAATATACTTACCATGTCCTGGCTTGCAGAGAAGTATGGAATGTCATTGATTTACACGGATAGCCGAAGGGTCTTTATTTTCAGAAAGACAAAAACGCCTGATATTTTGGTTTCAATATAGTTTTACTTTGGAAGACAGCAAGTACCACCATAATCCCAATCCCGCAACACATCCAAATGCAACCGGCAACGAAGCCATCTTAGATATAAAGCCAATAACCACAGGACCTAATAAAAAACCACCCATAGCGTATGTGTTCATTATGGCTAAGCCTCCAGAATCTGGTAAATCAGGGTATCTCCCTGCACTGGCATATAGGATGGGCGACCCACAAGATACGCCAAGGCCTACCATACCGAAACCTATGATAACAGACCAAGTGTAAGGCAGGATTATCGAGATAGTCAATCCCAAAACTGCTAAACTTGCACCATACATCAGTACTTTGTTTCTGCCTATGACAGGGATAATACCATCTCCAAATAATCTTCCTGTGGCCATCATAGCAGAATACCCAAAAAGTCCCCAACCTACAAAAATAGGATTTGTTTTAACTATTTCTTTCATATACAGTGATGCCCAGTCGGCCATCATACCTTCCGTCACATTGACACAGACGCTGATAAAAATAATTGTAAGCAAGACCCCTTTAGGTATAATAAGTCTGACTTTTCGGCTTTCAGAATGCGTTTCTGTTTTTGTGGAACCATATTGGATTCCTAATATTTTATTTTGAGTTAAAAATATCAATCCGAAACTCACGCCGCACATAAGGAGCATATGAAACATTTCGTTGACCCCAAGCACCAAAGTAAAACTGCGCATCAAAGATCCGGACATGAGACCTACACTAAACATTCCATGACAAGTAGACATAATGTGGATGTTTTCATGTTTTTCTATTAAAGAGGCAATGCTGTTAGCAGAAATGTTGAGGATTGTTATACTTATGCCCACAAGAAACATTCCCACAGATAATAGTGTCAATGAAGACACGCTCAGGGGAATCATGTATGCAGATGTGAGTAAAAAAGATCCTATTACACACATTTTAGTAGGTCCATATTTTTGAATTAGCACAGCTGAAAGGGGATTGAATGTCATAGCGCCAAGAGGAAGACACAACAAAATCAAGCCTAAGGTGGCATCATCTATTTGATAAAAATTTTTAATGTATGGAATTAGTGTAGCCCAATTTCCAAAAAGAAATCCCATAATAAAAAACGCAACTCCTGTAGACAGGCTACGGGGATTGAGAAAAAATTTTTGGAGGTGCTGAAACATACCGCATTGTCTATAATGGGACAAATGTAATCATTCAAATACTTTTTGCTAAGCCATAAATAAATACAGTTGCAAAAAACCTTTGTTTAGCCGGTAATTAGATCAATCAAAATTAAACAAATAGGGTAGACGTGCATTGGGTTCCTTTAGCCTCAAAATGGCTTTCATTTGCTGATACTTATCAATAAGGACTCTTTCATCCTTAGTCGAAAACAGAGTCATGGCCTCATCACCGCCTTTGCCTTTTTTGATTTCAGCAATGATAGTAGTCATAATATCTTTTTCTATGAATGGATATTCTGTGATTTTTGTACTGGGATAAACCTGCTTTTTCTGCTGCAATTTTTATAGCGTCGTCCAGATTACCTAATTCATCTACCAGCCCTATTTTTTGAGCAGCCCGTCCTGTCCATACTCGGCCCTGAGCTATCATCTTTGTACTGTCTACAGATAATTTTCGTCCTTTGGAAACCCGGTCAATAAAAAGTTCGTATATATCCATAGTGGACTCCTGAAGCATAGATTTTTCCTTTTCAGAAAGGTCCATAAATGGACTGAAACCGGTGGCAAATTCATGGGTTTTAATGGTGTCAAAATTGACACCAATTTTGTCATTGAGAAGTCTTGTGGCATTCGGAAACATCATGAATACACCTATTGAGCCTGTAAGTGTATTAGGTTGAGCTACAATTTTATCTGCACCTGCCGCAATATAGTAACCTCCGGAAGCAGCATAGTCACCAAATGAGGCAATGACAGGTTTTCCGGATTCTTTAATCTTTTCTATCTCATGCCATATCACATCACTTGTGAATGCATTGCCTCCTGGAGAATTGACCCTCAGTACGACAGCTTTAATGGTTTTGTCGTTTCGGATTTTGGTAAGCATAGAAAGATATTTCTTTTCGCTTATAATCCCCATTTCATCAGACCCGTAGATGATTTCGCCTTCAGCATAGACGATGGCAATCTTATCTTTGCCTTTGTCTTCATCATTGGTATCTGCCAGATGATTGTATTTGGATAATGAAATGGTTTTCAGTTTTTTATCTTCCTTTATTCCAAGTTTTTTCTAAGAAAGTCATCCATTTGATCCTTATAAAAAAGACCATCAACCAATTTATTTTCCAATGCTTTTTTGCCGGTTCTTCCTTCCAGCCCAGCCATAATGGCATTGATTTTATCTTCAGACAACTTTCTGTTTTCCACCAATTTTTCTACCATTATATCTTTCATGTCATTTAAGAAAGATCGGGTCTGTAGCCTGTTGAATTCACTCATTTCATTTAACCTGAATGGTTCAGAGGCGCTTTTGAAGTTCCCTGCGTAAAAAATATTCATATCTATACCTACTTTGTCAGCATATTTTTAAAAAACGGTATTGACGCACCATATCCTTTGATGTCCACACCTCCCTGAGGATTGATGAACATCGAATCAGCGACACTACATAACAAATATGAAGATTGGGTATGGCTATCTGCATAGGAGTATATAAATTTTCCACTTTCTTTAAATTTTTTCAAACTCTCCATTAGAGCAAGAAGGCTGGCTTGCCCGATAGCTATGCTGTTGTTTTCGAGTAGAATACCTTTGATCTTATGATCAGAGGCGGCTGCTTCTATGAGTTTTTGGATTCTTCTAAGTCCAAGTGATTCTGTAGACCCACCCATCAAAGCAGATTGTTGATTGACATTTTCCGACTTTTCAGGTATAGCCTCTTCAAGCTTGAGTTTCAGAATGGAATTGTCAGAGTACGATTCACCTTTAGCCATTCCAGACAATCCAATGCCTATTAGTATAAAGATACATAAGGCAAAGGCAGCAAAAACACCCAGGCAAGATGCCAGAAACGTTGGGAAAAATGACTTCATTTATATAGTGTTGAAAATTGATTTTACAAAATAGTTTTACTAAATCTAAAAGTGATACAAATATAGCTATTAGATGTTCAATAGAGTTAAGTAAATAGCTTAAATTCATTAAAAAATCTATGAATCATGAAATTAAGCTGACAAAGCATCCAAAAGACTTGTGGTTTGAGGTACAATAAATAATATGTGAATTTTGTAACTTACAAATGATTGTACTACTTTAGTGCAAAATATAAAAAATTGGAAAAATTGGTTTCTAATGCTTTACGCATCATTGTTTTCATTGGCAAGCAAAGTGCCTGGTTGAATTTATTTCTAGTTCTTATTATTTGTTTTGATGTACTCCAGAGGTATCTTTTTAATCAATCTTACAACTGGATACTGGAGACTGAGTGGCATCTGTTCGGTTTGATTTTTTTGTTGGGTAGTGCATACACCTTGCAGGAAGACAAACATGTTCGGGTTGATATATTTTATGCTACATTTTCAGAGAAAAGGAAGGCCTGGGTCGATCTTTTGGGTTCATTGATATTGCTCATTCCATGGTCCGTAATTTGTATAAAAACATGTTTAAGTTATGCCAATAATTCATGGTTTATCAGGGAAGGCTCACCGAATCCAGGTGGTTTTGCCTGCATGGTATCCTATCAAATATTTTGTTGTCTTATGTTTTGTCATGCTATTGGTCCAAGGTATTCTTCTGATAATAAAAAATATTAAAACTATCTTGCGATGAACTTCGAAACTGTAGCTTTTTTATTATTTGTAGCTATTTTTTTTGTGTTGCTGACTGGGTATCCTGTAGCGTTAATATTAGGCGGCCTTTCGGTTTTGGCAGGTATTATATTTGTACCCGACTTTCTGGACTTTTTGCCGTTGAGGATCATGGGTACCATCCAGAATTATGTCCTTTTGGCTGTTCCATTATTTGTATTTATGGGTTTGACCCTGGAAAAATCAGGTATTGCTGAAGAGTTGCTCAGGTCTATGGGGGTGATGTTTGGCAAAATGAGAGGTGGACTTGCTCTTTCTGTAGTAATCATAGGCACGCTTTTAGCAGCATCTACGGGGATAGTCGGAGCGACCGTCATAGCCATGGGACTTATAAGTTTGCCTATCATGATTAAAAAAGGCTATTCTGTGCCACTTGCTACGGGCATTATCGTCAGCTCAGGTACATTGGGGCAAATTATTCCTCCTTCAGTGATTCTTGTATTGCTGGGTAGTGTCCTGAATGTGCCTGTCGGTGATTTATTCAAAGCGGCATTAGTACCTGGATTATTGCTGGTACTGGCATATATCATTTATATCATAGCATTTGCTTTCGTTTACCCTGACAAAGCACCTGCTCTGCCTGATGATGAAATAAAAGCCTTCAGATCAGATAACTTCTATACCAAACTGTTAAAATCATTTTTATTTCCCATGGTTTTGATTATAGCAGTTTTAGGTGTTATCTTTTCCGGGATGGCTTCACCTACAGAAGCAGCTGCTGTGGGGGCTATGGGAGCACTAATACTTACTTTTTTACAAAAGAAACTATCATGGACATTGTTGAAAAATGTGTCTGTGGAGACAACGCATCTTACATCCATGGTTTTTTTAATTTTGATAGGCGCTACTACTTTTTCATTGGTTTTCAGAGGCCTTGGAGGTGATCGGATATTAGTGGAAATGATAGAGGGCCAAAATCTGAGTCCTAATCAGTTTTTACTTTTGGTAATGATAGTGGTATTTGTGGCAGGTTTTTTTATTGATTTTATAGAGATCATTTTTATCATCGTGCCGATAGTAGCTCCTATATTTGCTAAATTCCAAATGGATCCTTTGTGGATCGGTATTTTATTGGCTCTCAATCTGCAGACATCATTTCTCACACCCCCTTTTGGATTTGCATTGTTTTATCTGAAGGGTGTGGCTCCACCTGAAGTTAAGACCACTGACATTTATAGGGGTGTTGTTCCATTTATACTGATTCAGATTTTGATTTTATCGCTGGTTATCTTATTGCCTGGATTACTGTTTTATAAGTAGTTTTTAAAATTCGTCATCATTATTCAACACGACTGCAAGAACATTTCATCACATTTCTTTTCCTTCCTTTGTAATAGATATCCACAGCATGGTTATGCTTCGAACCCATGATGTCGAGCACGGCATATACACCGGACCAGTGGCAATCTGAGAGTTGGATTTTGGATTTGAGGGGATATTTTTGCAATAAATCTCTAGAAATGGCAACAAAAGGTTGTTTGATTTTGGTCGTGTGCTGACCAGTGGCTGTTCTACCCTTTATATAAAATGTGTACACTTTTACTGTATCCAGATCCAAAGTAGATTGGCTTATTAAACTTGTTTTGCATACTACCATCATTAAAAAAATAACCATTCTTCTGTGTATCTGTTGATTCATTTTTATACTGCCTTTTTTATCTTTATTTTGTTGTAATAAAGTGGTGTCCTTCTGTTGGTAATTTGGGCAATATTTAGGTATGATCCCTCGAAAATCAGATTCTTGTTTATCTTCATTATTTCTGTATGTTTTTACCAGTCATCCTTTTTCTACCCAAACAGAGTGCCTGTTACTCCCGGTGGTATTTTTCCTGCGTGCTTATACGCCTTGGCAGTAGCTTCTCTTCCTCTGGGAGTGCGTTGGATATATCCTTCCATGATCAGGAAAGGTTCGTGTACTTCTTCTATTGTTCCGGCTTCCTCACCAACAGCTGTGGCTATAGTGCTGATACCCACCGGACCGCCTTTAAACTTTTCGATGATCGTCGTCAGTATTCTATTGTCCATCTCATCCAGACCACTTTCATCCACATTTAGTGCATCCAAACCAAAACGAGCTATTTCTTTATCTATATTTCCATTGCCTTTGATCTGTGCGAAATCTCTGATTCTCCTAAGCAATGCATTGGCAATCCTGGGGGTTCCCCGACTACGGCCTGCTATTTCGATTGCTCCATCATCATTTATGGCTACTCCCAGTATTTCTGCACTTCTGAAGATGATCTTTTAGTGTAGCAACATCATAGTAGTCCAGTAAAAATGTAATTCCAAATCGTGCCCTCATCGGTGCTGTAAGCAAGCCCATGCGCGTTGTAGCGCCTACGAGTGTGAATGGATTTAGATTGATCTGAATACTACGAGCATTGGGGCCGGTATCTATCATAATATCAATTCTGTAATCTTCCATTGCGGAATATAAGTATTCTTCCACAACATTGTTTAGTCGGTGTATCTCATCTATAAAAAGGACATCTCCTTCTTCTAGTCCCGTAAGAAGACCTGCAAGATCTCCGGGCTTTTCGAGCACCGGTCCGGAAGTGATTTTCATATTGGTTTCCAGCTCATTGGCGATGATATAAGAGAGGGTCGTTTTACCTAAGCCGGGTGGACCATGTAGTAATACGTGATCCAGTGCTTCTTCTCTCATCTTGGCAGCCTGTATGAATATATTGAGGTTTTCAACAATTTTAGGTTGCCCACTGAATTCAATCAGTCCTTTCGGTCGCAAGGCTTTTTCGACCTGTTTTTCTTCAGCTTTAAAATGAGCCTGCGTCGGATCCAGATGTTGATTCATTAAGATGCTTTGATGATAAAACCTCGTTTACGCCGAAAAGGATGTACCACATCCACATGTTTCTTTAGCGTTAGGATTGCTAAAAGTAAATCCTCTGTTGTTGAGCCCATCGACCCAATCGATTTCCATACCCAAAAGGTAAATCGCATGTGATTTTTCCATAAATACTTTAAAGCCATCTATCTCATAAACTTCATCTTTTTCTTTGACCACATCAAATCCAAGTACATAACTGAAACCAGAACAACCTCCACCTTTTACGCCTATGCGCAAGCCATGTTCTTCAGAAAGATTCTGTTCATTATGTATCCTTTTCAATTGATTGATAGCACCTTGTGTAAGGCTGACAGGCTTTGTGCCTGTGATGGTATCTGATGACATATAAAACTTTTAAATAAAAATAATTGCAAAAATAATCAAGATTTATTCTCAATCTCTGATAAAAGTATAATATTTGAACTTTAAACACTTTTAAGTTTTAAATAGTTCAGTTATTTATACTATATCTAATTAATAACAATAATCTAACAGGATTCTGAATGGAAAGTCTTATGGAAATTTTGAAATATACGATCCCTGCAGTGATTGTTTTTGATACAGTTTATTTTCTGTTTCGTAATTTTCTGAATCAGCAGTATCAGATGGAAGCACTAAAATACAGACAAACATTGGGCAAGGATATCATTCCCCTAAAGCTGCAAGCGTATGAGAGGCTGATGATGTTATGTGAAAGAATATCTTTGGATAACCTTACTTTCAGATTGCTGCATGCAGATATGGGGAGTACCGAGCTAAGGAATGCTATGCTGATAGCTATTCAGCAAGAGTATGAGCATAACATTACGCAGCAGGTGTACGTTAGTGAAAATCTTTGGAAAATCATTCAGCTTGCAAAAGAACAAATGCAGGAACATATATCTTCAGCTGAAGGTAAAACTACAGCAGAGTTAATTCATAATATTCGGCAGTCTATTGCTGAGGTAAAAGCTAACCCGGTGGCTTTCGCAAAATCAGCCGTACGTAATGAAGCTGAATTGCTAATGTAATAAATGAAAAATCAAAAGATGAAAATTAAAATCATTTTTCTGCTATTGGTGATCGTCCAGGTATCCTGTAGCAAACAATATCACCTGGCTGATATCCAAAGCAGAGGTTACAGAATAGAAAAAGCATCTTATCCTGTGGATGTAAAAGTGGCCACTATAATAGAGCCCTATAAACTTAAACTAGACGAGACCATGAACGTTGTAATAGGATATTGCGAACAAGAACTCACCAAAGGAAAGCCATCATCCAGCCTCACTAATTGGTTTGCTGATGCCTTGCTGGATGAATCGCAAAAGCTGGTATCAGACAAACTGGATTTTGCTGTTCAGAATTATGGCGGTATACGTGTGCCATTCCTAACGAAAGGGGACGTCACAGTAGGTAAAATATACGAGCTGATGCCGTTTGACAACATTATGTATATTCAAGAGCTCAAAGGAAGTATTGTTCAGCAGTTTTTTGATAAAATGGCTGAATCAGGTGGTTGGCCAATAAGTCATACTGTCAGTTTTGATATAGCGTATGGTAAGGCATCCAATATCCTTATCAATGGCATACCTTTGGATACCAACAGAATTTATAATGCAGCCATTCCAGATTATATTGCCAATGGTGGAGATAATATGACATTTCTGAAAGATGCCAAAACGAATAACACGGGAGCATTATTGCGGGATATGCTCATCAGTCATGTAAAAGGGCTGACTGCCAAGGGCAAAAATATTACTGCTAATCAAGAAAAAAGGATCAAAGATTAATCATGGATAGAAGAACGTTTTTAAGAAATACAACTTACTCAGGACTATTGCTGACGACGGGAGCTTATCCCATACTGGCATCTTCATCTTCACCGGAAATCACAAGGCTAACCATACTGCACACCAATGATGTACATAGTCGAATCGAACCATTTCCTATGGACGGCAGCAAAAATGAAGGTTTGGGAGGAGTAGCGAAAAGAGCTACACTGATCAAAAGAATTCGGGAGGAACAATCACATGTTTTACTACTCGATGCAGGTGATATATTTCAGGGGACACCATACTTTAATTTTTTCGGAGGTGAACTGGAACTAAAGTTGATGTCAGAAATGGGGTATGATGCGGCTACCATAGGTAATCATGACTTTGACGGAGGCATGGACGGCCTGGAAAGACAACTTATACATGCCAATTTCCCTCTTCTTGTTACCAACTATGATTTTGAAAATACAGTTTTGAAAGGTAAGACCAAACCCTATAAAATCTTCGTCAAAGGCGGTGTGAAAGTTGGGGTTTTTGGTGTAGGTATAGAACTAAAAGGCCTGGTACCTCAGTCATTATATAAAGATACGGTCTATTCAGACCCTATAGCCGCAGCAGAAAAGTATGCTAAAATATTGAGGCATGAGGAAAAGTGTGATTACGTAATATGTCTTTCACACCTGGGTTATAAATATAATGAAGATAAAGTGTCTGACAGGATACTTGCTCAGAATACAACTGACATAGACTTGATCATAGGGGGTCACACTCATACATTCTTAAAAGAGCCGGAGAGGCTTTCTAACAAGGCAGGAAAACCTGTTTTAATCAATCAGGTAGGCTGGGCAGGCATAGTGTTAGGTAGATTGGACGTCTTTTTTGAAAGGAATAAAAAAGGAACTTGTATCAGCTGTAAAAATATACTTGTAGGTGCTTCTACATAATAAATGAGTTCCTAATGGTTTATATATATTTATTATATACAATATATAAAAAATTGATTATTAATATATATTATATATTGGGTGGTATAAAAACCATAAAATATTGAATTTACTCATAACAAAAATAAATATATAAAAATTATACTGATTTAGCTTTTTTATCTTTGAAAAAAGTATCACTTTTGCACCACTCCCGAGATTGCGATCCTTTTTAATTAAGATGGATTTGACTGACCGATTGTTTCCAAATTCCGGTGGGAAGGATTTATTTTTATTAATTTTTTTATTTACAATTATGATAAAGGATCATCTGCTTGTCTGGAACAACTGTCTCAACATAATAAGGAAAAGTATAGATGGACAACCTTTTAAAACTTGGTTTGCACCGATAAAGCCGGTTAAGCTAAGTGAAGATGTTTTGACCATTCAGGTGCCAAATAAGTTTTTTTATGAGTGGCTGGAGGAACACTATGTAGATATCCTCAGAAAAGCTGTGAAGAAAGAACTAGGGCATAACGGAAGCCTTGAGTATCATATCATGGTAGAAAACCACAGGCAGATTGGTACAACATCACCTGAACCTTCTTTACCACACAGCACTAAAGCCAAGGTTGAAGAAAATAAGTTTTTAAACCCTTTTGTTATTCCGGGTATTCGGAAGATCAAAATTGATACACAACTCAATCAGAATTACACCTTTGATAATTTTGTGTTGGGTGATTGTAATAAATTTCCAGGATCGGCAGGAGCAGCTATTGCCAAAAAACCGGGAGGAACAGCCTTTAACCCATTAGTGATATATGGAGATGTTGGCTTAGGTAAGACCCACCTCTCTCAAGCTATAGGAAATGAGATTCAGGTAAAATTTCCTGAAAAGCAGGTTCTGTATGTGACCACTGAAAAATTTACGAATCAGGTCATACAGGCGATAAAGAGTCACAGCGTAAATGACTTTATGAATTTTTATCAGATGATCGAAGTACTGATAATAGATGATATTCAGTTTCTGTCCAACAGGCCTAAAACGCAAGAAATATTTTTTAATATATTCAATCAACTTCATCAATCCGGAAAACAAATAATTCTTACATCTGACAGGGCTCCCAAGGATTTGGTAGATGTAGACGAAAGACTCATATCCAGATTTAAATGGGGCTTAGTGGCTGACCTAAAAGTGCCAGATTTTGAGACCAGATTAAAAATACTGGATAAGAAAATGGAGCATGAGAATCTGACACTTTCTGTTGAATTGAAGGAATATATTTGCGCTCATATCAAAAATAATATCAGAGAGTTGGAAGGAGTGATTATTTCCCTTGTAGCTCAGTCTACTTTAAATAAGAGAGTCATAGATATGAAACTCGTGAAGGATGTGATTAGACAGTTTGTTTCACAGGTTGACAGAGAAGTTTCAGTAGAAAATATCAAGTTGCTAGTAGCTAAACATTTTGATGTGCCAGTAGAGAAGTTGCAGGCGAAGACAAGAATGAGAGATGTCGTCATAGCAAGGCAATTGTCAATGTATCTTGCCAAAAATTATACAAACAGCTCTTTGAAAACCATAGGTGATTCATTCGGAGGTCGGGATCACAGTACAGTCATTCATTCTCTCAAAACCGTACAGGATATGATAGATACAGATATGCTGTTTAAAGACAAAGTAAACGCTCTTGTAAAAAAAGTCCAGACCACCATGATCAATGCTTAGCATTTTTGTGAAAAATATAATTTTAATTCTATTATTTCGTTTGATTTGATAATAATTATATCTTTGCGGCTTATTTAAACATTGATTTCAGTTATGAAAAACTTGTTTGTTATTATTATTCTTATTGCATCAATTTCCGGATGTAAAAACACTGACGGTTACACAGTAAAAGAAGGAGAATTGACATGGTTGACAATAGAGCAGGCAAGCAAAATCGGTAGTGGCAGCAACAATAAAAAGTTTTTAGTAGATGTTTATACTGATTGGTGTGGATGGTGTAAGGTAATGGATAAGAAGACTTTTACTGACCCTACACTTATCAAATATCTGAATGAAAACTTTCATGTAGTAAAGTTTAATGCTGAACAGAAAGAAAATGTAGAATATCGAGGTAAAACTTACAAATGGGAAGCCATGGGTAGAAACGGTATAAATGCCTGGGAATCGAGTTGTTGCAGGGGACGTATGAGTTATCCGACATTGGTATATCTCAATGAAAAACTGGAACGCATCACCATATCTCCGGGTTATAAGGAACCGGGGCAACTGATGTCAGAATGACAGGCATTATAATATAATCAAAGGGATATTAGGTCAGTTGGTTTAGAGCACTACCTTGACAGGGTAGGGGTCACTGGTTCGAGTCCAGTATGTCTCACATATTTTTCAGTCCCGACAGATTAAAAATATTAATCAAATAATTTATTGATAATTTTTGGTTTTTAAAGGGATAGAATTATCTTTGCGTCGCTTTAAAAGAAAAGTCCTGTTAATGGAAATATTTTATAGGTAAATATAAAAATATTCATGGTGGGGTGGGTGAGTGGCTTAAACCAACAGTTTGCTAAACTGTCGTACTGGAAACGGTACCGGGGGTTCGAATCCCCCCTCCACCGCTCTTCCGGCAGATGAAAATAAATTCGGGGCGTAGCGCAGTCCGGTTAGCGTACCTGGTTTGGGACCAGGGGGTCGCAGGTTCGAATCCTGCCGCCCCGACACAAATGGAGTTCAAATGAAAATTTGAGCTCCATTTTTTTTTGAGTTAAATTGGAATTATCTATTTTTATTTATTGATATTGCACTTTTAATTATTTCTTTGAGGATTAAAAACAGGAGTTTTGCCCATTAATCTAAGATTAAATATGTTTAACAATCTAATTTTTTTTGATGATTTCATAGAGTTATGGATAAAATTGAAGCAAAGAGGCCTGAGATTTATTTTGAGTAAATTTTCATTTGACAATAATTCTCGAACAATTTCGTCTTTTACTGATCATTTCGAACATGCTAATTGGTGGATAATTCCATATCTTAAAGAGCATAGAAATTTTTTAATTTCGGGTAATAGTAATATGGAGTATGAACAATATGTTACTGAAAATTATTTTTTCGAATCAAAGAATCGTAATCTCATTTCTTTTGGATGCGGGGAAGGTAGTCATGAACTAACCTTTGCTAAATTAAATCCCCATCTTAATGTGCTTGGGTACGATATTTCACAATCATTGATTGACAAAGCAAATACAAAGTCAACTGTCGAAAATATTGACAATGTAAAATTCTATAATAACGACATTTACAAAAATACTCCTTGAGAATGAATCAGTGGATTATTTTCTATTTAATGCTTCATTACACCATTTAGAGATATAAAAAGGATTGGTAACCAGGAAGTTATTACCAGCTTTGAAAAAGGGAGGATTAGTTATCATTAATGAATATGTTGGCCCCAACAGGCTAAATTTTCCAAATAGCCAAATTGAGTTTTGCAATAACTGCCTTCGTAGGATACCACAAGAAGATAGGAAAATTTTGCTTTTAAATAAATATAAGACCAGGTGTTATCGAACAGGTAAGTTAAGGATGATTATTTCTGACCCTTCGGAATGTGTTGATTCTGAATCAATTATTTCTGTATTGAAGGATACTTTTGTTGAACTAAAATATGTTAGTTTAGGGGGGAATATTTTAGTACCAACACTCAAGCATATAGCTCACCATTTTGTAAACAGACATGAAGAAATCATAAAAGAGTTGATTCAGAAGGAGGCAGAATATCTGCAAAATCTTATGGCTGTGATTACAATGAAGTTACAATTAAGTGGTGCTCTGAAAACATATCAAACGTTACATTTTTACATAACGATATTGATAAACCTTTGAATTATAAAGATAATCAATTTGATTTTATAATAGGAATTTCAATTTTTACACACCTTTCTGAAGAAAATCACTTTTTTTGGGTTAATGAATTAAACAGAATAATGAAAAATAATGGTATAGCTATCATTACAACAGCAGGTAATATTTTTAAACAACAAATGACAACCAAGGAGGTCGAAGTATTTGAAAATAACCAATTGGTAATTCGTGCCAATGTTATTGAAGGGCATAGAACTTTTGCTGCCTTTCAGCCCAAAGTGTATTTTGAAAATTTGATATGTGATTATTTTGAGATATTTGAGTATAAACCAGGAATCCAGCAAACATGGGGTTTGGAACAAGATTATTGGGTATTAAAAGTAAAAAGATAAAATGATTACAAACCAAAGGAAGTAGTGCACATGAAAGCTGATTACTCAACTTAAATAAAAAAAGGAGTCCTGCTGTGCAAAACTCCATTTTTATTATAATGAATTGATTCTACATCAGATATGTTTAAATCGCTTTATAGCTGCGGTCAGTTTAGGTACTATATCAAAAAGATCACCTACCACACCATAATCGGCAGCTTTAAAAAACGGAGCCTCAGGATCTTTATTTATGACAACAATCACCTTACTGTTGTTGACTCCTGCCAGATGTTGGATAGCACCAGAAATACCTGCAGCGATGTATAAATTTGGTCTAATGGCTACCCCTGTTTGACCTACGTGTTCATGATGAGGGCGCCATCCTGAATCAGCCACAGGCCTCGAACAAGCTGTAGTAGCACCCAGAGCGACAGCCAGGTCTTCTATGATTGCCCAGTTTTCTGGACCTTTCATACCTCTTCCTGCTGACACCACCAATTCAGCTTCAGGCAATGGCACTATACCTTCAGATGTTTTTCGTTCTACAACTCTCAGATTTGTCTGAACTGTACTGATTGTCAATAATTGAGGAGTAATGCTTTCTGCTACTATTTGTGGCTGAAGAGTATTTCCCCATCACGGACAATACTTTATTTTGAGTAGTGATATTATATTGTACTATCGCCTTGCCCGAATACACAGATTTGGTTATCACAAAGCCATTGCTTACATCAGGAAGAGAGTTGGTGCCTGACACACTTCCTGCCTCCATTTTGATAGCGAGTCTTCCGGTGAGGGCCTTGCCGTTGGCAGTATTGGCTAAAATGATGATATTTGCGCCATTTTCTTTAGCGATATCTGCAATCATTTTGCTGTAGACCTGGGCATCGAACTCCTGATTTTCAGAAGCATTGGCATGAAGCACTTTATTCACACCATATTTTCCAGCAGATCCGGCGTCATTTGCAGCCCCAATAAAAAGCGCTATGGCATCAGTACCCAGAGTTTTAGCCACCTGAACTGCGTATGAAGCTACTTCGTAACCTGTTTTCTTAATATGTCCCTTTGGACTTTCTATATATACTAAAACTGACATATATTTTTGATTGATAAGTATTTACAAATATATTAAATGACTTTGGCTTCTTCGTGCAGAAGTCTGACTAATTCATCCATGTTCTCCTGGTCAATCAGTTTTACTCCAGATTTTCCTGCAGGTAGTACAAACTTTTTTGTTTCTACTCTTGTCGCAACATGCATTGGACTGATGACATCCAAAGGCTTGCTTTTGGCCATCATAATACCTTTCATGTTGGGAATCCTTTGTTCAGCCAACCCTTTTGCCGCAGATAGTACCATCGCTCCGTGCACGTCGCATACTTCTACACCACCCTCAATATCTCTGGTTACCTGAAACGTGTTGCCATTGACATCAAGTTTTGACACATATGAAACATAAGGCAGATCTAATATCTCAGCTACCATTGCGCCTACTTCAGATCCGTTGTAGTCGATGGTTTCTTTGCCTAAAAAGATACTATCAAATGTTTTTGTTTTTGCAAAGGCAGCGATATTAGCAGCTACAGTGTACGAGTCAGCAGCATCGGTATCTACTCTTACAGCATCATTGGCACCTATAGCCAGGGCTTTACGAATGATGATATCATTGGTGGCTGGGCCTACATTAATAACTGTCACACTCCCTCCTGATTGCTCCACCAATTCAATGGCTCTTACCAGAGCATACCATTCGTCATAGGGGTTCATGATAAAAGTTATACCATCACTGTTATACTCAGTATCGTTAGATTTAAACGATATTTTGGATGTCGTGTCCGGTGTTTTACTGATACAAACTAATAGATTCATTTGGTTGAAATTTATTATATTTAACAATAAGGCCTGTTTCTTGTTTACAATTTACTTATATTTATAAAATATAGATTTTGAATTATCTTTGCACAAAGATAAATACTTTTTATTTAAAAATTAAACTCAGGGTTAAAAAAATGATTGAAAACAGGTTGAATACTTTGATGGAAATGTTGGAATCCGATCCTTTGGATAGTTTTGTGAGATATGCCATTGCCAAAGAATATGAAAACCAGGGAAATACTGATATGGCACTCAAGCATTTTTTAATACTCAAAAGCAATGACCCGAAATACGTTGGCTTGTATTATCATCTTGCCAAGCTATATGAGACCCAGGATCAGATATCAAAAGCAATTGAAGTTTGTAGGGAGGGTACACATATTGCAAAAATGTTGCCTGATTTTCATGCTCTTTCTGAACTAAATACTTTGCAAAGAAACCTGGAAATGGAACTGTAGTCTGTGTGCAACAATACATGATGGACTGATATTTCATAAATTTTGTTCAACCATCTCATATGAAGATAAATATATTCTGGTTCAGGAGAGACTTGCGTTTGCACGATAATAGCGGTCTTTATCATGCATTAAATGCAGGACTGAAG
Organism: Saprospiraceae bacterium; assembly: GCA_016714765.1. Taxonomy (GTDB): domain Bacteria; phylum Bacteroidota; class Bacteroidia; order Chitinophagales; family Saprospiraceae; genus OLB9. The sequence continues at coordinate 80,786 of JADKCF010000014.1, forward strand.
GTGGTTCCGATTTTTATCTTTGATAGCAAAATTCTGGATCAATTGCAGGATAAAGTGGATGCCAGGGTTACTTTTATACACGATACTATAACCAGGCTTTCCAGTGACTTGCAAGATACTTTAGGCAGTATACTAGATGTGAGATACGGTGACCCTGCTGAAGTATGGCCCCAATTACTACATGATTATGAAGTTCAGTCAGTTTTTGCCAACCACGACTATGAACCATACGCCATAAGCAGGGATAGCCAAGTGAAAGATTTTTTGTCAGCAGGTGGAGTCGATTTTAATACATTTAAAGATCATGTGATTTTTGAAAAAGATGAAGTTATTAAAGATGATGGTACGCCTTATACAGTATTCACGCCTTACAAGCGAAAATGGTTGGCAAAGTTGATAAGGGACGATTGGGATGGTAAAGCCTGTCCTCTAGCACTGAAAAGTTGGCCAAGTGAAGATTTGAAAAGTAATTTTATTCAGAAAAGCCACTTCCGGGCTATACCGTCATTGTCGCAAATGGGATTTCAAAGATCCGAAATTAGGATACCTTCCACGCAGGTATCTCAGACTACCATTATGGATTATGACAAAAGAAGGGATTTTCCTGCCATAGCGGGCACTTCAAAACTAGGTGTACATTTCAGATTTGGGACTATTTCTATCAGAGAAAAAGCGATGAAAGCACTTAAGCTTAATCAAGTTTATCTAAGTGAGTTGATTTGGAGAGATTTTTATGCCATGATCCTTTATCAGTTTCCACATATTGTGAAAAAGTCATTCAGACCTGAATACGATAATATCCCCTGGAGAAATAATGAGGAAGAGTTTAAAGCATGGTGCGAAGGTAAAACGGGATACCCAATCGTGGATGCCGGCATGCGTGAACTGGCGACAACGGGCTATATGCATAACAGGGTACGGATGATAACTGCCAGCTTTCTTACCAAGCATCTTCTAATAGACTGGAGGTGGGGAGAATCGTGGTTTGCCGCAAAACTACTCGATTATGATCTTGCAAGCAATAATGGCGGTTGGCAATGGGCTGCAGGATGTGGGACGGATGCAGCACCTTATTTCAGGATATTCAGTCCTGATGCTCAGCAGGAAAAATTTGATAAATTAAAAGTATACATCAAAAAGTGGGTTCCTGAGGTTGAGACCGTAAAATATCCCAAACCTATTGTAGATCACAAGTACGCAAGAGAGCGTTGCCTGGAAGTTTATAAGAGAGGATTACAGAAAAATTAACCTACATATTTAGTAAGCAAAAGGGATAAAAAAAAAGTCTGACTCAACATGTGAGCCAGACTTTTTATAATCTAATCAATAAAATTGATTATTTCTTAGGAGCAACCATTTCGTATGCAGATTTAAGCATACCAAGAGCTGAATCAGCAGCAGTTTTTAATTCTGCCTGCTTAGCAGTCCAAGCAGTTACTTTTTCAGTAGCTTGTGTTGCTAATCCTGAAAGTTCAGCAATCTGACCAGCTACATCGCCTTCGATTTTACCAGCAGCCAAACCATCTTTCAATGCAGTAACACCAGCAGCCTTTTCAGTCCACATTGTTACGAAGTCATTTAACTCAGTTTGAACAGGTGCATAAGCATCAGCTGTTGCAGCTTTGTAAGCAGCAGTAGCTTCAGACCATTTTTTAGCAGCATCACCTTTCAAAGCAGCAGTAGCAGCTTCGTCAAGCATCATTGTGCCAGCAGCCTCAGTATATCCTGTTACGTCTTTTGTAAGACTTTCAGAAAATCCTGTAACAGATGCAGTTGCAGCATCCCAGTTCTTGCCAAGTTCTTCGATTGCAGTTTTGTGAGCATCTACTCCAGACTTGCAAGAGAACAAAAATAATGGTAAAGCAAATAATAAAAGCTTCTTCATTCTTTTAATTAATTTTAGATTTAAATAATGGCACAAAGTTATGCCTTGTATAAATACGATGATAGTTTTTCCTATTATATTTTTCTCCTAGTCGACTTGTTAATGTTATGTCAATGATCAGGTATTCAGTATTATAAATATTGATTATTATTTAATTTGACTATCGTTAACAATCTTTAACATTGCGTAAAAAATGTTTATGTAAATTTTTGACGTTTCTCCATCAGTTTTATGAAAAAGATTTGTGCCAACCCGAATATTACTGCAGCCAGACGGGTGAATTATTTGTTTTTTAAAATTAACTTTGCACTCTTTTACAAACATAAATTATAAACTTTAAATCTTATGAAACCTACATTATTGATATTGGCAGCCGGTATGGGGAGCAGATATGGTAAACTAAAACAAATGGATGCCTTTGGCCCTAATGGAGAGACGATCATAGATTATTCACTGTATGATGCTATCAATGCCGGTTTTGGTAAAGTTGTCTTTATTATAAGAGATTCATTCAGGGAGGAGTTCGAAAAATATTTCAGGTCTAAGCTGGAAGGCAGGATTGAAATGGAGTTCATTTCTCAGGAATTAAATAATATACCAGAAGGATGTAGTTACAATACGGAAAGAGAAAAACCCTGGGGTACCGCTCATGCTGTTTGGGTTGCGAGCAAGGTGATCCATGAGCCTTTCGGCGTGATCAATGCAGATGACTATTATGGAGTGGATTCATTCAGGCAATTGTCAGATTTTCTTGTGGAAAGTCATTTGAATAACAAAAAAAATTATTCTGTAGTCGCCTATTATTTAAGAAATACTTTGTCAGAATATGGAACGGTCAACCGAGGTGTTTGTAATGTAGATATGAATGGCCATCTGTTAGATGTCAAAGAGTGTATTAAGATCAAAAGGAACCCAGATGGCACCATCAGCTATCCTGAAAATAATCAGGAAGTATGCCTGGATGAAAATACGCTAGTGTCAATGAATATGTGGGGATTCCTACCTTCATATTTTACATATTGTGACACCATTTTCAGAGAGTTTTTACTAGAAAACGGATCCAAGCTGACATCTGAATTTTTTATACCTTCTTTGGTTGATCGTCTTATAAAGGATGGAATCCTCCAGGTGGAGGTTTTAGATACGGAGTCCGATTGGTTTGGCGTGACATATCAGGAAGACAAACCCTTTGTGATGGAAAAAATCAACACACTCATTAAAAATGGCATTTACCCTAACCAGCTTTGGTCTTAATATGATTCAGGAAACAGGCAAATGGGTGATATTGGCAGGCGTATTCATTACCCTGGCTGGAATTATTTGGTATTTTCTTGGAGACAAATTGTCTTTCATTGGTCACTTGCCGGGTGATATAAGGATAGAGAAGGAAAATTTCAGATTTTATTTTCCATTGACCACGATGATACTGATCAGTTTGATAATCAATATCATTTTAAAACTCGTAAGATATTTTGGAAATTAATGCACAGTTACCAGGATTTTATCTATCCTGGGGCCATCCATGTCAATCACTTCCAGTGTCAGGTTTTCAAGTTCTACTTTGACGCCTATATTTGGAATGGAGCTAAAGCTATTGATAATATAGCCGCCTACAGTATGGTATTCTTCTGAAATCTCTGTTTCGGCAATTTTAAATTTCCTTAAAAATTCTGCAAAGGAAAACTGTCCATCTACAAGCCAGGTGTTATCATCTCTTTTGCAATTGAATATTCTGTCTGATGGTCCTGCGTGATATCGCCAACCAAAGCATCCAGTACATCATCCATAGTCACAAACCCTTTTATGGAACCATATTCGTCAGTGATGAGTGCATAATGGATTTTCTGCTCTCTGAATAAATCAAGTAACTTGAATGCAGGAGTTGTTTCGAAAAGAAATAGAGGTTGCCTGATATATGACTTAATATTGAAACCAGTATCAAAAAAGCCTTCAAAAATATCTTTCAATAAAATAAATCCGACAATTTTATCCAGATTATGGTTTTCTGTTACTGGATATGCAGAATGTGGTTCTTTGCCTATTTTTTCCCGGATGGACTGGATATCATCCGAAAGATCCATATGAACGATATCTCTTCGGTGCGTCATCAAGGATTCTATTTTTCTATCTCCCAGTTCAAAAACCCTATCTACAATTTCATGTTCTATATCCTGTATTTCGCCGCTGTTGGTACTTTCCTTTATGATCGATTTTATCTCTTCTTCTGTAATATAGCTGTCGTTTCTGCTTTTAATACCCAAAATACTAAGCAAGGCGTCATTAGTTACTGTAAGCAACCATACAAAAGGAGCTGTGATTTTTGAAAGATAGTTCATCGGTTTGGCCAAAACCATGGCTATAGGCTCAGGAAAAGCCATGCCTATTTTTTTAGGAAGCAATTCGCCAAGCACAATGGATAAGTAAGTCACAAATACTACTATGATTCCTACAGCAATGTTATGTGCAAATGGTGCCAGGAAGTCGATACCTATGATGAAATTTTCTACGTCATGTGTCAGGTTTTCGCCACTGAATACACCCAGCAAAATACCGATAAGAGTAATTCCGATCTGTACAGTAGAAAGAAATTTTGTTGGAGATTCAGAAAGTTCCAATGCTGTTTTAGCACCTGATTTGCCTTTCTTTTTCTCCATTTCCAATTTAAATTTTCTGGATGATATCAAAGACATCTCTGCCATGGCAAACAATCCGTTGAGCATAACCAGCCCTATGATAATGAGTAATTCCATATTAGCCTCCTGCTTTTTTTGTTTGTTTGTATCCCAGTTCCAATAGAAGTTTCAGGGTTTTTTTCCCTGTGATCACCTTGTAAAATGATTTCTTTGTCTTTTACACTGCCTCCTACACCACATTTGGATTTTAAAAGTTTCCCCAATGCCTCAAGTTTTTCTTCCGGACCACTAAAGCCTTTAATCAAAGTCACTTCTTTACCTCCACGTTGCTTTCTATCAAGGTGTATCCTAAGTATTTGCAATGCTGGTTTAAAATCATCCTTCAAAACATCTTCTGCTTCTTCTGCATTTTCAGGATTCCCCATTGACCTAAAGTCGTCCCATGAGAGTTTTATTTCTTTTTTGTTAACCATGTTCAACTATTCAATCGTTTCCAGTTGTAATTGATCATTCTTAAAATTTGCAAGGCAAGGTCTTCCACGCCCACAGAGGAGTTGGCAAGAATGATGACAGCAGTTTTTGTTTCTCGAACCATGCCTACAAAAGCATTATGGCCAGTAGTTTTGCCTGTATGTGTGATAATATTAAAATGGTTCATGTTTATCGTGTGCCAACCCATACAAACCGATAGGTTTTCATTGAAGCTTTTAAAAGCTGTCTGACCAAAATTTTTAGCAAAGACAGGTTCAAGTCCCGTTTGGGACAAATTCATATTGGCCTTTAGAAATTTGACAAGATCTTCTGAGGTCGTTTTTATTCCTTCTGACCCTTTAAAAGAGCCGAATGACCATGGAGTGGTTGTTTTTTGGGCCCTGTCGTACCCAGGGACGATGATGTTTTCTTTTTTTTCAGCAAAGTCAGCAAAAGTATTTTCCATTTCCAGTGGTGCCCATATTTTTTCAACCATTATATCCTGAAAACTTTTTTGAGTTATGTTGGCAATGATAATTTCCAAAAGGGCATAATTAGAATGACTATATTCAAATTTTTTCTGTTCGGGTATAAAATCTCTGTAAAACTTAAGTAAGTCGTCCTTGGTATAGGATGCATACGGGTTACGGATGTCTTTTTCTTTTTTGCCAAAAAAATAGGGTCTTTTGGGCAAGCCGGATTGGTGGTTTACCAAATTGGCAATGGTTAGATTTTCCAGTCGGGGATTTTGATAAGCCTCGGGCAAGTAATTATTTACTTTGTCGTTCATACTTAATAAGCCTTCATCACAGAGAATACCTATCAAAGTCGAAGTGAATACCTTACTCACGCTTCCGATTTCGAATATATCATCTTTACTGATGGCTTGTTTGGTTTTTCTTACCTTGGTACCAAATGAAAAGTGAAACACAGAATCGTTATCAATAACACTAATAATGAATCCTGGTGTTTTGTTGAAATCTATTTCCGTATCAAATCTTATTATTTTTTCTATTTCATTACGCAATTGATTTGCCTGTGCTTTTGTTTGGTTGACATAAAGCATTGCAATGATGAAAAAACAAAAAAATGTATACAGCCTTTGAGTATTCATGGGACAAAATTATCATTTTTTTTGATAAAATTTATAAAATGATTCAGTAAAATCATTGCTTTTAAAAACACTAAAACAAGGGTTCTTTATTTACCTGATAAAAATCTTTTATCTGTAAGGCTAATTAGGAATGCTTTGAGGTCTTCTTTTTCTTTCTGTGTAAAGTGGATAGGATGGATCATCAGAGAATCCATGTTAATGGGATCTACTACAAATTTATATGGATTACTATAATATTCTATCACGTCTTCTAATGATTTGAAGCTGCCGTCATGCATGTAAGGCCCTGTTATAGCTACATTTCTTAGACCTGGAACTTTAAACTTACCCAGGTCTTCTGACTTTTTAGTAATCTCAAATCTTCCTTTGTCAGTATACTTTTTTCCATCATATAGACCAATATTACGAAATTCATCCCCAGTAAAATCAGGGCTGAAATGACAATCGAAGCACTTCGCTCTTTCACTCATAAATACAGTTCGGCCTCTTATAGCACTTTCTCCCATTTGGTTGGGATTGTCAGCCATCCAGGCATCAAACTCTGTGTCTGACGTCTCCAGCGATTCTTCAAACATGCTGATAGCATCAGCCACATTGATATGATTGGGTTCTTCCCCATAGATGTTTCTGAATAAAAAATTATAAGTGGTGTTTTTCCTGACCCTGTCTACAGCATTTGTAAAAGAGATGTCCATTTCGGCGGGGTCCTCTACCGGGAAATGCACTTGATCTCTCAATGATTTTGCCCTGCCATCATAAAAAAATTCCCCCCTTGAAGCCATATTCATGACCGATGGCGCATTTCTTCTACCCAATACACCTGCCACACCCGGACTGATAGCCAAGCTGTCAGCAAAAGCTAAAGTCGGTTTGTGACAGGAAGCACAACTGATTGTACTATCCCTGGAAAGAATAGGATCAAAAAATAACTTTTCGCCCAATTGTACCTTTGTTTTGGGCTCTGTTACCGAGCTCAAAAGTGTCATTAAGGCGACAAACCCGAATATCAGCGAAGATTTTATCATGTAATCACATCAAAATATATGCAAATGTACTATAAATAATACCTTTCTATATGTAACTTAGATGACATTTAACAAAGCTTTAAAAAACTTTATCTATAAACATAGGTTGTAACTTTAAGTGTTTATTTATATTATTATATTTGGTTTACTTTGCTGACATTTTATGTCAGGATAATAATATTTTGTAATTTTGTCACGATATTAAAATTTAAGTTTATGTCTGAAATTCAAGCAGAAAAATTAAAGTGTTTGATTATTGGTTCTGGTCCTGCAGGCTACACTGCAGCTATATATGCATCCAGGGCAAATCTGTCACCGGTATTATATACAGGAAAAGAACCGGGTGGTCAGTTAACTATTACCAATGATGTGGAAAATTATCCGGGATATCCCAATGGAATAATGGGACCTGAAATGATGGAAGATTTTAAAAATCAGGCCTTAAGGTTCGGTACCGATATCAGATATGAAATGATTGAAAAGGTAGATTTTTCAGGTCCGGTACATAAAGTATGGTCTGAGACAGGGCATGAAATGCATGCTGATGCAGTGATTATAGCGACGGGAGCCAGTGCTAAATGGTTGGGTTTGGAGTCGGAACAAAAATTGATGAACAAAGGAGTATCAGCATGCGCAGTATGCGATGGATTTTTCTTCAGAGGCCAGGAAGTGGCTATTGTGGGTGCAGGAGATACGGCAGCAGAAGAGGCTACATATCTGGCAAAATTATGCAAAAAAGTACACCTGCTCGTGAGGAAGGATGAAATGAGAGCGTCCAAAATTATGCAGGAAAGAGTATTTAAAACTGAAAATCTCCAGGTACACTGGAATACTGTGACCGAAGAAATCCTGGGTGAAGAAGGGGTAAATGGAGTACGTGTTTCTAATACTATTACCGGAGAAAAAAGCATCCTGCCTGTCACAGGTTTTTTTGTAGCTATAGGACACAAGCCGAATACAGAGTTGTTTGAAAGCTGGGTACAAATGGACGAAAATAAATATATCAAAGTCTTACCAGGAAGGACACTGACTAATGTAGAAGGAGTGTTTGCTTGTGGAGATGCACAGGATCACATTTACAGGCAGGCAGTAACTGCAGCAGGAACAGGTTGCATGGCAGCTTTAGACACAGAAAGATATCTTTCAGCAAAAGGAATCATTTAATCAAAGTATAAAAAATCAACTCATTATGTCAAGATTCAGATCAGGGGTATTATTCGGAGATGAAGTCACTGAATTGCTCAATTATGCCAATGAAAAAGATTTTGCCCTTCCGGCAGTCAATGTAATAGGTACCAATTCGGTCAATGCTGCGCTGGAAACAGCAAAAGCCGTAAACTCTCCTATTATCATTCAATTCAGCAACGGAGGTGCAGCGTTTTATGCAGGAAAAGGACTTAGCAATGACGGACAAAAAGCAGCCATATTGGGTGGTATTTCCGGTGCCTTGCACGTACACAATGTTGCAGAAGCTTATGGGGTACCTGTCATTTTACATACTGACCATTGTGCCAAGAGTTTGTTACCATGGGTGGATGGTCTGATAGAAGCCAGTACCAGAAACTATGAAAAAAATGGACATCCCTTGTATTCCAGTCATATGTTAGATCTCTCTGAAGAACCTTTGCATGAGAATATCGAAATCTCCAAAGAATATCTTTCAAGAATGGCTGAACTGGGCATGACACTCGAAATCGAACTAGGTGTCACCGGTGGTGAAGAGGATGGGGTAGACAATTCAGATGTAGACAGCTCCAGGTTATACACCCAACCGGCAGAAGTGGCTTATGCATATGAGGAACTCCTGAAAATAAGCGATAAATTTACTGTGGCAGCAGCTTTTGGTAATGTACACGGAGTCTACAAGCCCGGAAATGTATCTCTGAAACCTGTTATTCTTAAAAATTCGCAAGATTACATTCAAAATAAATTCGGTACAGGACCTAATCCGGTGAATTTTGTATTTCATGGAGGATCTGGCAGTTCAAGAGCAGAAATCAGGGAAGCCATTACTTATGGAGCTGTCAAAATGAATATAGACACAGATATGCAGTGGGCTTTCTGGGAAGGTATCAAAAACTACTATGAATCCAAAAAGGATTATTTGCAAGGTCAGATCGGAAACCCTGAAGGTGCAGACAAACCCAACAAAAAGTATTATGATCCAAGGAACTGGCTGAGAAGTGGTGAATCGACATTTGTGGCAAGAATGAAACAAGCCTTCGAAGATCTGGATTGTATCAACAGAAACGCATAAAATTAACTGGCAACTATTCTTGCTGAATGCTTAATCCTTGCATGAGAATAGTTGCCATCCTTTTTTCATATACTTGTATGCTGGGGATTTATCCAATCCTTTTAAAAATATATTTTATTCCTTGACTACCAGGTTGATCATACGTCCGGGCACTACAATAACTTTTTGTACTTCCTTGCCCTCCACATATTTTTTTACATTATCCATGGTAAGCGCCAACTCCTGTATCTCGTTTTGAGACAATTGTGATGATATATGCACAGTATCTCTTTTTTTACCATTGACACAAACCGGGTACTCTACAGTATCCTGAATCAGGAATGCAGCATCAAATTCGGGGTAAGTTGCCAAATGGACTGAAGTGTTATGACCAAGAAGTTGCCAAAGCTCTTCAGTAATGAAAGGGGCGAATGGCGCCAAAAGTACATTCAAAGGCTCTAAAATCTTTCTTTTATTGCACTCTAATCTTTTAAGTTCATTGACACACATCATAAAAGCACTTACACAAGTGTTGAAAGAAAACCGCTCGATGTCTTCTGTCACTTTTCGAATGGTCGTATGAAGGATTTTATTTTCTTCAGCAGATGGAGTGCTATCTGTTATACTCCAGTCTTTGTCACTATAAAAGAGGCTCCAGTATTTCCTCAGAAACCGGTTTACGCCATCTATGCCCTTAGTGTCCCATGGTTTGGACTGTTCTATCGGACCTAAAAACATTTCATACATCCTGAAACAATCTGCTCCATACTTGGAAACGACCTCATCAGGATTCTGGACATTGTGTTTTGACTTGGACATTTTCTCCTGGACTACATTGACAGTAAAGTACTCCTCTCCGTTGTCATCTTTTACCCAAAAATATTTGGATGTATCTCCGATCACATTAAAATTCTTGCCAATAGCGTTGTGATACTCTACAAATTTTTCTTTAGTAAGTCTGTTTTGTCCATCTAAATAGTCATAGACATAAGCTAATCTCATGGGACTACCCACACCTGTAAAGTTGATACCTTCATCATTAAGTGTATCAGTATTCACATCTTTACTATTGCCGACCATCATAGCGTCACGGTCTTCATGGCCGAATTTGAGATATTCTGCGTAGTAGCCATATGCCGTAATCATACCTTGATTAATCAGCTTTTTGAATGGTTCAATAGTAGGAACCAATCCCAGATCATATAAAAATTTGTGCCAGCATCTGCTGTACATCAAATGGCCCACAGCATGTTCTGTCCCACCTACATACAAGTCCACATCCTGCCAGTATCCAATGGCTTCAGCCGACGCAAATGCATGATCATTGCCGGCATCCATATACCGCAGGAAATACCATGATGATCCGGCAAAACCAGGCATTGTATCTGTTTCCAGTTCCATTCCTTCTATCTGATGTACCCAGTTTTGAGCTCTTGCCAATGGTGATTTTCCACCGGAGGCAGGTTGGAAGTTTTCGAGGTCAGGAAGTTGCAGAGGCAGCTCGTCGGCACTTAGGGCATGAGCCACTTCGTCCTTATCATATGCTATAGGGAATGGCTCCCCCCAGTATCTCTGACGAGAGTAGTTGGCATCCCTGAGCTTGTAATTGATTTTTTTTGCCCCGATACCCATAGTTTGGATTTTATCATTCATCAGTTGAATAGCGTCTTTTACTTCCATGCCATTGAGAAAATGTGAATTGATCATTTTTCCTGTTTTATCATGTAGGGTCGCGCCCGGGTATTCTGATTTATCTACAACATCAATGATTTCAAGACCAAATTTGGTTGCGAATACCTGATCTCTTTCATCATCACTCGGAACAGCCATGATAGCACCTGTACCGTAATCTTTGAGAACATACTCTCCCAGCCAAACCGGAATTTTTTTGTTTGTAAATGGGTTGATTGCATATGCACCGGTAAATACGCCGGAAACTTCTTTCACCTCAGCCATTCTGTCTATATCTGACCTCGAACTTACGTATTCCACATAATGGAGGACGGCATCTCTTTGATCTGCCGAAGTTATAGCAGATACCAGATCGTGTTCAGGAGCCAGCACCATATATGTCGCTCCAAAAATAGTATCAGGTCGGGTAGTGAATATTTCAATTTTTGCATCATGGCCTTCGATTTCAAAAAATAACTGTGCTCCCTCAGATCGTCCTATCCAGTTGCGCTGCATTGACTTCAGAGCATCAGTCCATTGCAATGTGTCCAGATCATTGAGCAATCTTTCTGCATATGCTGTGATACGAAGCGACCACTGCATCATTGCCTTTTTTTCTACAGGGTAGCCGCCTCTTTCTGACAAACCGTCTTTCACTTCATCATTGGCAAGTACGGTGCCCAAAGCTTCACACCAATTTACATATCCAGTTTTTCTGTATGCCAGTCTGTAGTTCATCAGTATATCATCCTTTTTTTTGGGAGACATATTTTTCCACTCAGTTGCAGAAAAAACACTTTCCTGACTATTGGCTGATTGTATTAATGTATTGCCATTTTTCTCAAACTCCTCTATCAAATCTTGTATTGCTACAGCTTTGTTTTGTGTCAGATCATAATAATGGTGGTAAAGTTGCAGGAAAATCCACTGTGTCCACTTATAGTAAGTTGGGTCTGATGTTTTTACCTCTCGGTCCCAGTCAAAGCTAAAACCAATATTATCCAATTGACTTCTGTACCGACTTATATTTTCATCTGTTGATTTGGAAGGGTGGACTCCGGTCTGAATGGCATATTGCTCAGCCGGAAGTCCAAATGCATCATATCCCATGGGGTGCAAGACGTTAAAGCCCTTAAGCCTTTTATATCTTGAAAAAATGTCAGAGGCAATGTAGCCCAATGGGTGTCCTACATGCAGTCCAGCTCCAGATGGATACGGGAACATGTCCAATACATAATATTTAGGCTTGCTTGTTTTGTTATCTACCTTATAAAGTTTGATTTCTGACCAGTGCTGCCTCCATTTTGGCTCAATATTTTCCGGATTATAGTGCATTTAAAATTTTATTTTAAAGTGGATAGGAATAATTACCTGCCGCAAAATTAAATATTTATCCTCAATATTTTACCTGCAGAGATAAAATCAAAGATAGTGTTTCTGCTTATGAGGAATAAATAGTCGGAATTGTACTCTAAAAGACAAACAGATGTCATCTTAATAAAATTTAGTTTACTACATTTGTAGCTGCTAAAATGAAATTATGAGTATAAGATTAGTTAACCTGATGGTTATAATATTTGCGGTTATATTTAATAGTGATGCGCAGACCGGTACCCTGAGGGGCAATATATATGAAAAAGAATCTGGTAATCCGATCATTTATTGTAATGTACATTTGCTGGGTACGAATTTTGGCGCAACCACTGACCTGGATGGTTTTTTTGTTATTTCCAATATTCCTGCAGGTGATTATAGACTTGTGGCAACTTATGTAGGATATGACAGTGTTACGGCAGAGATAAGAGTCAAGGCAGGTGGCATCACATATCAATCCTTAACGATGAATGAAAGTGCTATCAATCTGGGTGAAGTTTCCATTTCGGCAGCTAGAGAGCAATCGAGAACAACCGTCAATATATCACAGATTTCTGTTTCACAAAAGCAAATCAAAGCACTTCCGTCTGTAGGTGGGGAGGCTGATATTGTTCAGTATTTACAAGTGATTCCAGGGATTATTTCTACAGGTGACCAGGGAGGTCAGATATACATCAGGGGGGGGGCTCCGGTACAGAATAAAATCCAGCTCGACGGATTAAATATTTTCAATCCTTTTCATTCCATAGGTTTTTACTCTGTATTCGAGACAGAGCTGATAAAGAATGTCGATGTCCTGACAGGTGGGTTTGGAGCGGAATATGGAGGCAGAATTTCTGCCATTGTCGATATAAAGACAAGGGAAGGAAACAAAGGAAGGACCAGTGGATTTGTAAGTGGGGGACCTTTTTTAATGAAAGGAATGATAGAAGGACCTATCAAAAAATTTAAAGAGGGAGGTACTTCTGTCTCCTATGTTCTTACTGCCAAAAAATCCTTGATAGAAGAAACTTCCAAGACTTTGTATAGCTATGCTGCCGCCAATGATTCGATAGGATTACCTTTTACTTTTCAGGATTTTTATGGTAAATTATCAGTAAATACCGCCAATGGAAGCAAAATTAACATATTCGGGTTTAATTTTGCTGATGCTTACAAAAATCCACTGTTGGCGACAATTGATTGGAAAAATACTGGCGGAGGTGTTAATTTTAATCTCATACCTACCGGGAGTAATATTATCGTTGACGGATTAGTAGGATTTTCTACCTATAAAGTGGGGATTTCGGAAAAGAACAATGAACCTCGCACTTCTGCCATCGATGAACTGACCGCCAATGTCAATTTTACTTTTTTTGGAAATAAAAATGAAATAAAGTATGGAATTGAAATGAAAAGTATTCGGACAGATTTCGAATTTGTCAACCCTTTTGGGCTTAGACTGGCACAGGAACAAAACACCACTGAATTAGGCTTTTATGGCAAATACAGACAAATATTTGGAAATCTAATCATTGAGCCATCAGTTCGTACCCAATATTATTCATCATTAGGTGCTGTTACTTTGGAACCAAGATTGGGAGTGAAATATAATATTTCTGATCATTTGAGGTTCAAAGGTGCAGCAGGAAGGTATACCCAAAACATCCTTAGTACATCCAATGAAAGAGATGTTGTAAATCTGTTCAATGGCTTTTTGACCGGTCCTGAAACCATCGTAGCCGGACTCGATGGCAAACCCGTAAAGAATAAATTACAACTTTCTTATCACGCGGTTGCAGGGTTTGAGTATGATGCTACCAATCAAATCCAGGTAAACATCGAAGCGTATTATAAGGATTTTCCCCAACTGATTGTAGTCAACAGAAACAAAACAGAAAAATCTCAGGCCGACTATGCAGTAGAGACTGGCAATGCCTATGGTATAGACTTTACATTTAAATATGAAATACCAAGACTTTATGTATGGTCGACATACAGTCATGGATATGTCAAAAGGAATGATGGAAAGCAGGAATACCCAACCGTTTTTGACAGGAGACACAATGTAAACATGCTTGTTACATATGACCTGGACAAATCGGGATCCTGGCAAATAAGCGGTAGATGGAATATGGGGTCAGGCTTTCCTTTTACAAAAACCAAAGGCTTTTATAATTATTTGGACTATTTGGGTGGGGTGGGTACCAGCTATCAAACAGCCAATCCCAACAATGTAGGTATCATATATTCTTCTGAAAGAAATGGGGGAAGATTACCTTATTATCACAGGCTGGATGTTTCTTTACAAAAGAAATTTAAATTTTCAAAACATGCAGGACTGGAAGTAAATTTGAGTGTGACCAATGCTTATGACAGACCGAATATATTCTATTTTGACCGTTTAAATTACGAAAGAGTGAATCAGCTTCCAATTTTGCCAACATTAAGTGCAAAATTATATTTTTAAATATTTGTTATTTCACATTTTTTCTCTACCTTTGCGCCCGTTAAAAACCGGATGACCGATGATCGGTGTGGTTTGGTTTGATTTTCAAATAATTATAAAATTTTAACAAATGGCAGTAAAAATGCGATTGTCCAGAAAAGGACGTAAAAAAGCTCCCTTTTACCATATCATCATAGCTGATGCAAGATCTCCGAGAGATGGTAAATTTATAGAAAAAATTGGTACCTATAACCCGATGACTAAACCTGCTACCATCGAGATAGACAGGATGGCTGCATTTGATTGGTTGTCAAAAGGTGCACAACCTACGGATACCGTCAAAGCTATTTTAAGGTTTAAAGGTGTTTATTACCGAAAGCACTTGATGAGAGGGGTGAAGAAAGGTGCCATGAGTCTGGAACAAGCAGATGTATTATGGCAAAAGTGGATAGATGACAAAGAAAGTAAAATTGCATCCAGAAGAGCAGAAACCATTGCCGAGATGGAAGCATTCAGAAAACTAGTATCTGGAGAAGCCAAAGTGAAAGCAGTAGTAGCCGATGAGTCTACTAAAAAAGCAGCAGAAGCGTATTCTGAAGTAAGTCATGAAGAGCATGCAGATGCACCGGCGGCTTCTGAAGTAGTTGATGCAGTCGAAACAGTAGTTGCAGACGAAGCAGCAGCAATAGAAGAGGCACCAGTAATCGAAGCTAAAGTGGAAGAAGTAGTTGCTGAGGCAGATAGTCCTGCAGCTGACGAAACAACTCCTGCAGTAGAAGAAAGTGCAGATGAAGCCACTGAAACACCTGCAGAATAATATCAAGAACAGTTCTTGTAAAAATAATCAGGCATCTTTAGGTGCAAGCTTGAATTCATAGTTCGAATTCAAGAAAAAACCTGGTAAAACTAAAGATTTTATCAGGTTTTCTTTATAAATTACTTAATCAGGACAGATTTTACTATTAATTTTATACATTTACAATAAATATAAATCATGGAAGCATTATCAGCCAGCTACAAGACTCATTTAGACCAGTTAAAGGAAGCCATTCAGCATTCTGAATTACTTGAACTTTATCTAGAAAGCGAGACAGAAGAATTGTATAAGCAGATGATAGAAGCCTTTGAACCACATATTTTTGAGTTATACTCATTAGTGGCGGACAAAAGTCCATTGCAGTTGGTGGCATTGGAGACAGCATTGCTGGACCCGGGATTTGAAGGTTTGTTTTTGCCACGTATATTGGGATATGCGGTGCTGAGGGCCGAAATTGATCAAAATTTTAAATACAAACGTCCACACGACCATTTCAAAAACATTCTGAATACCATTTGTGATTCGGCAAATTTTGATTTTATTAAAATGAGAATAGGCCAGACGGTCCAGGTTGGATTTGCTTTCAGCAGCGATATATGGCTGACAAATCTGCTTGATCATCTCTCTAACAAAAGAGTCAAGACTTTTTTGAATGCGCAGAAAGTCGATAAATTCAGAGATCTTCAACACAGAAAAGCGCTTTATGATAGCTACAGAAAGCAGTTTAAGAATCAGAATTTCCTGACTGCTGAATTTCCAAAGAATATATCCGAACTTAAAGTATTAGGCTCCTCTCTGATAAAGTTTCTTGAATACAGAGCTTATTGGAAGTTTGATAATACATCCATATTGCCACAAATCGACCAATTGATTTCAATCGAATCGCTACATGCAGATCCTGACTTTTTGGAAATAATGATGATTACCGGCATGTTTTATGATGTCAGCGACAATTCCAGAAAGACCATTTCAGGTATTTTCGACAAGCTTCGTAAAGGAGAAGATGCTTTTGACAGCAAATATTTCCAGCATTTACTCCAGCTTTACAGAAGTGATGTGGAAATCACACCCCGAAGCAGATAAGAGAATGTCTACAATCATCAATAAAAAAATAAATGATGAAGTCTCCGCGTATTACAATCTGATGGATGTTGTCCACACAAAAGGATATATTCATGAAGATACGATTGCGGCAGTAAAAGAGTACTATGATAAACACAAAGGACTGAGCATAGAAAATGAATGCCTTAGAGATGGTATATTTTGCTATTGCGAAAGTTTTCTGAATAATCTGGATACAGACAGTTATCATGAATACTTTGAAATCAACAAAGTGTTTGTGTCTTATATCAACACCTTTTACAATCAGAAATTCAACCAGAATATTAAAGATCTGAGTCTGAAATACATCAATAAACTAATGGATGTGTATACTGATAAGAGAGGAAGAGATTATCAGGATATAAAGAAGTTTGTCACTTCTACTTTCCTTGATCTGGGCTTTAAGTCTGAAAAGGAATTGTCAGAAATGTTCAAAACAAAGAAGAAAGAGTAGTCATCAATATTGATTCAATCTTAACAGTACAAGAGTACAGGCATTTTCAGTTGCTATACCTTTGTCCTCAGCCATTTCTTTTAACTCATCGTTTTCTGTACCGGGATTAAAAATGATTCTTTTGGGGTTTAGTCCTAATACATAGGAATAATAGTTTTTTTGGTTAGCCGGTGAGACATAAAGTGTCACTGTATGTATATTATCGAAGTGAGGATAACCTTTTTGAATATGGACATTAGAAACAAATCCTTCTTTTAAGCCAACAGCCTCCACTGAGTATTTGTTTTGAAGTAAAAGATGTATCGCCATATTTGAATATCTCTCTGGATTTTCAGACGCACCGATGACAAGTGTTTTCTTTTGATTCATACATATTATTTAGATATACAAACATTTGGATATGCAATATGTTTGCCCAAGTGTGAAGGCAATCTTTTTCCAGGTATTTTGATGCGGTTTTAAAAAGAAAAACTATCTTTACGCTGTTTTTAATTCGAATTTCATATTAATTTACGATGTAAAATGTAAGTATTTAATTATCAATTATTTAAATAAATAATTAATTAGTTACTAAAAAAAAGTCCGGGTTACATGATCCTAACGAACCATACAAAATATCGATTTATTTTTACCATAAGCATGCTTTGGTTTGTATGGGGTAATGTATCTGGCCAATGCAATTTTGCCAACGGTCCGGTAGGAGAGTTGTGCACAAGTGCCATTTACATTTGTGGAAGTGATTTGGATGGGTACACAGGCAGACTTCAAAAAGAGCTTTCAGCACCACAAATCTGGTCAGGTCTGTGCAATGGAAACGGGACAGCAGATAATATAGTTTGGTTTTCATTCACGCCTTGCAGCAAAAAAGTTTGTTTTAAAATAACTCCTTCATTCTGTACCGTTGAAAACAATTCCTACTCAGGGCTACAAGCTGGATTATTTGCGAGTTGTAACAGGAATGCATCTGTCGCGTGTACTGATGATTCTTCCAATAATGGGCAAACAGCCCCTTTCACTCTCTGCTATAATGATTTTCAGCCAGGCGAAATAGCATATTTATTTATTGATGGATACGCAGGATCAGTTTGTGATTTTGAAATAGAAGTGGTAGAGGGAATTGACACTACACCCGTAGCAACCCCCGATCCTTCAAACCTCTCCAAAGGGGCCATTACAGGTCCACCATCCATTGCGTGTGATCAAATAAATACACCTCTTCAATATAATTTATTAGCACCTGAATGTAAATTTTCAGCCAACACATCTTGTGCAGCTCCACAAAATATCAATCCTGCAGATAGCATTTGTTATGTTTGGAAAGTAGATCCTTCAACTGGTGCGATGTTCAACAATCAAGACAGTGTCGGGCGAACTGTTGAATTGATTTTTACACAACCAGGGACATATACTATCACTGCTGATATTTTTTTTCATCCATTTTATGGAGGGAGTTGTGCCAATGCATCTTGCGGCGATATCATAAGCTGGAAAGTGACAGTGTTGCCACCTGATACAATTGTCAATCCATTGATATTTATTTGTCCAGGGAATTTTGCAGATTTCTGCGGAAACAGGATATCTACCGACAGCACCGTGTATTGTGCCTCTGATCCATGTAAAGTAGTTCGACAGGATTTTAAGGTAGGAACAAGTAAGTTTAATGACCTAGGCATTCAGAATATATGTCAAGGCAGTAGTTTTATATTTCAGGGAGAGTTATATGAACTGCCGGGTACGTATAATATTGTAGACAAAACGGACTGCGCATTGGTACATCATTTTGAGATAAAAGCAATAAACCTATCAGTAAACATAAATCCTGCAAGTACTTTATTGGATTGTAACAACACTAGTATTCAATTAACAGGAACAGGCGTAACCAATGCAACTTCCAACATCATTTACAAATGGGCAGATGCTAGTGGTAACATTGTATCCAACACAAATGCGTTAACAGTATCAAAAGCCGGGCGATTTACTCTGAGTGGAAGTTACAACGCTACAAGCGAAACTTGTTATGATGAAGCATTCATTGACATTTCATCCGATTTCAAAAAACCTAAGGTCACAGCTATTATACCTACTGTGAAATGCCTGAGTATAAAAGATGCTAAACCTGTTTTGACTTTAGTTACACTTGATAATCTTACATTTACAGAATGGACACTACCGTTGGGTAGCAAAAGAAATACGTTGAATCTTGAACTGGATTCTTTAAATGCAGCATCCTCCATGCCCTATCTCTTTACAGCGATAGGAGCCAATGGATGCAGGTTGGATACGTCTTTTGTTGTGAACACCAATTTTGAAAAAGCTTTCATAACCCTAACGGGTGAGGACTTGACTTGTTACCATCCAAAAGATACCCTCATTTTAAGCACAAATATTCCTGTAGACTCAGTCAGATGGTTAAAGACTTTTCCAACTTTCGGGTTTTTATGGTAGTGATCCTGCCAAAAGGAGTCATGCCATAGAATCTGCCGGTACTTATAAGTTGGCAGTAATGGCAAGTGCCAGTAGATGCTGGAGCGATGAAACCATCACCATACAGGACAAAATGATTTATCCTGATCTTATGTTGGAACAAGGTTTGAAGTGGCATTGCAATACAAAAGCTGTAGAGATAACACCCCTCACCAATCTTGATAAAAATTTGGACTATCAATGGACCTCTGATGATGGCAAGATTAGCTCCGACCCTAAAGATAAAAAAGTAATAGTAGAGGCACCGGGTACTTATACTATCCAAATAACAGATGTTTCGAATGGGTGTATCAAAAAGGGGCAGCTAACTATACCTGAGGAGCAAAACAAGCCGTCGGAAATTGTATTTTCAGCTGTAGACGTTCTTTGTCACGGAGAATCAAATGGTGTTCTCGAAATATTTAAAACTGTGGGTGGTTTTGGGCCATTTAATTATACACTTAATGGCATGGCTATTCAATCACTTTTAGAAGAAGATCTTTCAGTTGGAAAATATAATTTGGAAGTTAAAGACCAATTTGATTGCACATATAAAGTCGAGTTTGAGATCAGTGAGCCAGAAAGGGTAGAAGTACGTACACCTGTAGAATTGAGCATTGCTTTTAATGAAAGCACGGATCTGACTTTTGTATCTAATTATCCAAATAGTGAAATTGCAGAAGTATTATGGACAAACAGTAAGGGTGACGTACTTGGAAATGATTTATCCTTAAGCTATAGCTCAGATTTTTCAGATATTATCTACGTAGATATTACCACATTAAATGGCTGCGCCGCCAGATCTGAAATCAAAATAAATGTAGACACAGAACTTAAATTGTATTTTCCAAATATCTTTTCGCCCAACAATGACGGAGTAAATGACAGGCTGGAATTTTTAAAAATAAAATACCGGCGAACATTAACAAAATTGTCATTTTTGACAGGTATGGCAATAAGGTCTACGATGCAAAAGATTTCGCATTCGAAACCAATACAGATGGTTGGGATGGCACTTTTAATGGAAAAGAAGCAGAGACTGGCGTTTATATTTTAATTATAGAACTTACCGACTTCTCTGGCAAAAATCAAATTATAAAAAAAGACCTCACTCTTGTGAGATAATATCGAAGGATTTGCCAACTCAATAGTTAATCCACCTTTTCTTGTACAATCAGCATTACATTGACTCAGAATAGTACTATATTATTTATTTTAAAAAAATGAATATAAAAAAATCATAATATTATAAAAAACTAATTTTGTGAATTATTAATAATAATTGCAGATAAGTTTCGTTAATCTTTGTAGAATCCATATAAAATTAAATATGTTTGACTTAAATTTCTTTTTGTTTCAAAGCCCTTCAGTAGATGCTACAGATGCCACCGCAACTGCAGCCCAGTCTCAGAATATTGTTGACATCATTGTATCCGGTGGCTGGATGGGTATTGCCAATGTTTTGGTTTTGCTTGTATTATCATTTTTGGCTATAGTCATTTTTATTGAACGATGGCTGACAATAAGTAAGGCGGGTAAAATAGATGAAAATTTTATTAATAATATCAGAGCATCTGTGGGAGCAGGTAATGTGGAAGGTGCAAAAGCCTTGTGCAGAGCGACAGATACTCCTTCTGCCAGAATGATAGAAAAAGGACTTTTGAGAATTGGGAAGCCATTAAAAGATATTGATGCGGCTATTGAGAATGTCGGAAATCTGGAAGTTTTCAAATTGGAAAAAAATCTTTCCACATTGGCAAGTATAGCCGGAGCGGCCCCAATGATTGGATTTTTAGGTACAGTGACGGGTATGATCCTGGCATTCTATAATATGGCATCTCAACAAAATGTGACTCCATCTGTACTGGCTGGAGGTATATACCAGGCTTTGATTACAACGGCTTTTGGTCTTGTGATTGGTATCTTCTCTTTTGTGGGATATAATTTATTGGTAGCAAAGGTCGATAAAGTAGTATTTTTGATGGAGAAAACTACCATAGATTTTATGGACCTTTTACAGGAACCCGGTAATTAATATAATTAAATATTCACGAAGGTGGCAGTAAAAAAACGGAGTAAAGTAAGTGCAGAATTTAATATGTCTTCCCTGACAGATATTATATTTCTGTTACTTATATTTTTTATGCTTACAAGCAATACAGTCCAAATCAGTATCCCACTGCCTGAATCTAATTCTACAACTGTGGCGCCTACAAATCTTCCCGTTATGATGACCATAGATGGGGCGATAAAAGTAGTAGGTAAGCCTTCCAGTCTGGACAACCTTGAAAGGGATATAGCATCTGCTGTGCGTACTACGGAAAATAAAGAGAATGCAACAATCACTATCATTTCAGAAGTGGGCGTACCTTGGGAAAGTGTACACAAGGCTATGGCTGTAGCAAGTGGACTGAAACTAAAAGCCATCATAGCAACTCAACCCACCAAATAAATCAGGAACCATGGCTGTAAAAAAAAGAAGTAAGGTAAGTGCAGAATTTAATATGTCATCCTTGACAGATATCATATTTCTACTGTTGATATTTTTTATGTTGACATCTTCTATTGTTACGCCTAATGCACTTAATCTTCAGCTGCCTGGTAAAAAGACAAGTCCTCCACCTCCAAAAGCAAAAAATAAGATAGTAGCTATCGATGAATCCGGAACATATACACTTAATGGGGCTCCCATCAGTCTAGATGGTGTACAGCGGCAAATGGAATCACTGAAGCGACTGGATGGAGAAAAAGCTGCCATTGTGGTTTCGCCTGCAGCAAAAGCCAGCAATGAGACAGTGGTTGCAATATTGGATCTAGCTTATAAGATGGAAGTCAGAGCCGTGTTAACAGAACCAAAATAACGGAATAAACCCATAAACGTTTTATAGACATAACTATTCTTACACATTCAAAAGCAATATTTGCTTCATATCATTGTTTGATTGCGTTAGCCTAAATGCTAACATCAAGACTCTGTTAATATTTATAAATCATTGGTGATTTAAATTGAATTGTATGGATACTTTAAATAAAGAAGAGGAAAATAAAAATAAGGGACTTATCATCAGTTTTTTACTGCATGTTTTGATATTACTTTGTTTTCTGATTCCCATCATGAATACAACACCTGCCATTATAGAAGAACCCGGAGGGATACTCATTGCATTTGGAGAACCCGATGCCGGACAGAATGCGGAGCCTGCTGAAAGTGAAGATGTAGCGTCCACTAAACTTCCGGAAAAAGCGATCAGTACACCAAAAAGCAACGCCGAAGATATAAGTTCATCTGATAGGGAAGAGGAAGCTCCTGTCAAAGTCTCCGTAAAGAAAAGTACTACAAACCCTAAACCAAAATCGGAATCAACAGTAAAAGCCCAAAATGACGCTAAAGCGGATTCAGAACGAAAAGCCAGAGAAGCAGCCGAAAAAGCTTTATTGGAAAAAGAAGCTGCTGATAAAGCAAAGTATGCAGCTCAAAAAAACAAATACTCAGACCAGCTAAAAAAAGGACAAGGGAATAAGGGCAACTCCGGAAATCAGGGTGACCCCAATGGTGATCCTGATGGCAAGGTACTGGAAGGTATCAGTAAAGGCACAGGTAAAGTAGGTGGAGGACTGAGTGGTAGGGGCGTGGAGTATGAACCGACTTTTACCGATAATTCGCAAAAAACCGGAAAAGTATCTTTATCCATTTGTGTTAACAACAGCGGTAAAGTATCCAAAGCTGAGTTTACTCAGAAAGGGTCTACTACATCAGATGCTTATCTCATCGAACTGGCCAGAAAAACAGCTTTAAAATATAAATTTTCCAAAAGCGAAATTGATAGCCAGTGTGGAACCGTGACTATTGATTTTAGAGTCAAGTAATAAAAACCTTCATTCGTATTATGTTGGTTATCTTGTAATGACTAATAATAGAGAAAAGAACAGTATTCATTACTATTGTGGTATTATTTTTTAATTAATTCATCCACTTTCTCTATAAGCCAAGGCTTAGAAACAACACCCTTGGTGGCTAGTATTTCTTCCTTAAGTTTGAGTACTTTTAATTGATCTTTGGTGGTAATTTTCATTAATGAAGATGTAAATTTTATAAGGTTTAAATAATGTATTTTTCTATCTGAAGAAAGCGATTTTTCCCGACGTATATACATTTTGAAAGCTTGTAGCAGTGATTCTAAAGCATCAAATTCATCTAATTCATAGTATGCATGTAAGTAAATTGTTTTAGCATTGATATTATACCAAACATCTTCATAATTTACATTATTTAAATGAGTTAGGACCTTATTGTAATTTTTCTTATAGAATTCCAATCTTGCTAAACTAAACTCAACAGCGTTTTCTAAATTTTTCTTCTACGAATTGAGCATAATCTTGTATGAAGTTTTCAGCCCACTCAAATTCTTCCAGTCTGAGAGATGCAATCACGATGTTTCTAAACATTGTTGGTATTATTTCATTTTCTGAAAAAATGGTTTTATTGGCCAATCCTTCTTTGTACAGTTCAAAAGTTTCTCTAAAAAAGTCTGCTTGATTTTTATTTGTTTTGTTAATACAATAATTTATGATTGTTGAATATATTTCTTTCTGTTCTTCTATAGGAAATATATGCATATATGATTTTGTCAATGATCTCAGATCATAATAATTTTTTGTGTCATCTTCATTCATGTAGGTAAGATACATCTTGTAGTATATACTGATAGGTGGTATATCAGCATAAGGGGAAGAATTAGCCAGTTGCAGGACATTCTGCATATTGCCCATTTCGATATCCACGTTGTACATTTTTTTCCAGCTTAGCAAAGTACAATACTGTCTTAACTTTTCGGCTACGTAAAAGAAATCCAGATTGTCAGATATATCTTTAATGTTGAGTTTAGCTGAAATTTCAAATTTATCATTCTTTTTTTCATTTTCTGTTTTCAGGCTGAATACACTTTTTTCTAACTGATATTTGGTAAGGTAAAACTCTGAGGATTGGTTCATTTCCCTTTTGTCTAGCCTTTCTACTTCGCTTAGAATTCCGGGATATAATTTTTCCATATTTCTCTTTCGGGCACCTTCTAATTTAAAATATGCTCTGATGCTTTCAGCATTGTCAAACTCTTTTTGCGACAAAAAATCTTCCAGTAATTTTACCAGATCAGAGTTGAGTTGTAAAAATTTTTGATTGTTGAATGCCTGATCGGGAAAAAGAGTAGACCAAAGTACATCTGCCTTCAAATCTTCAGGGTTGCCGTTTTTGATGGATTTTTCCAATAATTCAAAAAAGAGGGTAATATTTCTGTTACTATTAAAATATGGCGACTGAATGTACTTGCTAAAGCTGTTTAACTCATACACCGATAATGCACTCAGAGCTATTAATACTTTTCTATCCCTCATAGAGTCTTATATTTATGCAAATTTATAATAATTTATATCAAAGAGGTTTATCAGGATATAATCTGTAGTAAATTTTGAGTTTTTCTTAACATATAAAATTTATTTATAATATATATTAATATGTTTTTCAATACAAAATAGATAATAAAATTATGTAATTGAATCGCATTATAGCAATTGATATATAATATTTTTCTAATCTATAAATATTTGTATTGTGATTGTTTAACCTTTTGCAAGCCAGTAAATAAAATAATTTATAATTTATAATAATAAATATTTCAATATATTTTTTTTTCTCAATTAAATTTACTTATTTTGTCCTTGATTCTTAACCAAACTTAATCCAGTCTCCTAAAGGCGAATCTATGAGACAATTTAACATATTCACTGTTTTTTAATTTTGCTGGTCATTTCACCCAAAATGTCAGCTCAGCTTAACGATGCGGAAAAATATCTGACATTGGTAAAAGGTCAGGTTTACACTGATACGATCAACAGTCTTTTCCCGGTCTCTAATGTCACGCCCCTTGTGCAAAATGTAACTGTGCAGACCAGTGCCATTCCAGGTATGCCCAAAAAATATAAAGTTACAATAACACCAAATCCTGTCAATCTGATAGGGTATGGTAAAGCAAGCATTCAATATACTGAGGGTACTGCATCTCAGGCTAAAGTGCGTTGGATGACCTACCATCTTGCTTATGTTGAATCTAAAATCACTACTGCTGAAGACGTGGTTTCATTTGATACAGGCCAGGAAGCAGGGGTCAATCCTTTACTCAATGATAACTCTACCACATCCGGCTTAACCCTCACAGGTCTGGCGAAAATTCAGGGAGGTACAGCTATTATCAATCAAGATAGTGTTATTTTTACACCAGATGAATTAACAGATCACGGATATGTCCTGTATTCAGTAAAAGATTCTCTCGGCAGCACAGCTAGTGGGATGATACACTTTGTAAGGAATCAGGATGTAATAGCTGCCCAGGACACAATCCAATTTACGCTGTTGAATACCAGAAAGCAACTGGTAACTATGGCATCGACAGGATTTACAGTTGCCACCAATCCTTCAAAAGGTAGATTGACAGCTATACATGATATGGTTTTTTCTTATACGCCCAATACTGGTGCTACGGGAAATGATGTGTTTTCTTTTGAAGATGCAAACAATCATAAAAGGATTGTTATGATTAAACTTGTTTCCAAAGTGCCCAACAACTCTAGTGTCAGGGATGATAAATTCTACACACCTAAAAATACCAGTATTACATTTAATGTTTTTGAAAACGATTTAAGCAGTAATTTCCCAATTACCAATTTTTCCACAGACTTAGTCCACGATACGTTGGGTATCTTTACCTACACTCCTGCATCAGGTTTTTCGGGAATTAAAAACTTTACATATACAGTCAATTACGGTTACTACCAGTCAACAGGTAAAATTGCTATTGCGGTTGGAAACTATCAGCCAATCTTGACAAACGATTACAGTTTTAATACCATCAAAAATAAGGCTTTGGTTTTGGAATATGATGTACCTGTAAATGGTTACCAATTCAATCTCCTCAATAATCCTCAGTATGGTGCAGTTGAGATTTTTTCCAATTCGAACCTGACAGAAGACTGTAATACCTTTTATTCAAAATCAACCCTGATTTACACTCCTGATACCAACTATTACGGACAGGATTCATTTGATGTTGAGTACTGTGTAGTGAATAATCCATGTGTTGTTTACAAAATCAATGTCAATGTCTTTGACTCTGCTTTGGACACACTATGCCATTGTGCAGGACCAGATTGTGTTTGGTCAGGAGATATGAATGGTGACGGCAGAGTATCTGTATCCGATATTTTATCTTTAGGGAGGTTTATTGGTTTAAGTGGTTCTGCGAGGAGTGCTAATGTTTATCCTTTTTATTCAGGTCAGCATGGTGAAGATTGGAATTATTCACAGCCTAATGGTTTAAATATTAAACATGTGGACGCTAATGGTGATGGTATTATTACAGAAAGTGATACTTTGTCTGTGAGCAATTATTACGCAGGTATTCACCGGTTTGTTCCTGAAGAGGTGCTTGCTATCAAAGACTATAATTTTGAGTTGATTCCAAACAGTACAGAGCTGGATTCTGGAGATTTATTGGTGCTCGATGTAGTCATTGGTACCGATAACAAGCCGGTGATTGACATATTTGGATTAGCATTTGGTTTGAATGTTGCACCTTCGTTGATTGATAGTGCCAGTTTTTCTGCCAGCTTTGATAAAAATAGTTGGTTTACCTCCAACAGTCCTTCACTTCAGATGGCCAAACAACCCAAAGAAGGTGTTTTGCATTTGGCCTTTACGCGCACTTCCGGAATTGTGGATGATGAAATTGAAGGAATAAAACCTGTGGGTGGAAGTGGAAATGGAGTTATTGGTAAAATTATTTTTATTGTGGAAGATGAAATTGAAGGATTCAAAACCAAAGATAACTATATAATAAGGCGTATCAGCACTAATGGTATAGAAATGGAAGATGCCGAAGGAGAGAAGTTTTTATTGCTGGATACGTATATCGACGTAAAAATAAATCTCGAAAAGAAAACTCCTGTCCCATCTGAAGATAAGCTGTTAGTATTTCCAAACCCTGCTAAAGATGTAGTAAATTTACATTTTAATGGTAAAAACCTTATCAAAGGCGTAAAAGTATTTGATCAGCAAGGACTTATGGTAGATTCAAACTTAAACTTGAGTCAGGCTTCTTACGCTGTCAATACAAGTTCGTATCCTAATGGAATATATATATTTCAGGTGGTAACAACAGATGGAGTAATAACTAAAAAAGTAAGTGTTCTCACAAAATAATATTCTCTTACATTGGGAAGAATCTAATATAAAAGACTGATCAAATGATTGGTCTTTTTTTTTTTCTGCCTAAGATTTTGATTGATGCACTTTTTCAGATGTAAAACGTATGTTGGCACCAATAAAATTTTTTTACATTTAGAAATGTCGTTTCTTTGTGTGAAGTTCATAAGAAAGATTAAACAAATGAAGGTAGCTGTTTTTCCCGGGTCATTTGACCCAATCACACTTGGACATGTAGATTTGGTTAGAAGAGCAGTACCTCTTTTTGATAAAATCATTGTAGGCGTTGGTATAAATAATCAAAAAAGCACGCTATTTCCGCTGGAGAAAAGACTCAATTGGCTAAAAGAAGTTTTCAAAGAACATATTAACGTAGAGATAGCTCATTTTGAAGGGTTGACGGTTAAATTTTGTGAAGAACGAAATGCACATTATTTGATCAGAGGACTTCGAAATGCCTCAGATTTTGATTACGAAAAAACAATTTCTCAACTGAATACCATAATAGGCAAGGATTTGGAAACCATCTTTCTTATCAGCCAACCGGAGTTTTCACATATCAGCTCTACGATCGTCAGGGAGATCATCAAAGGTAATGGAAATGTAAGCCCTTTTGTCCCTAAAGTAATTGCAAAAGAATTAGAAAAATCTTATTAATAATAATCATATATTTATTATGTCAAACGCCATATTTAAAGTACCTGTTGCAGTTAATGAACCTGTTTTGTCCTATGCTCCGAATAGTCCGGAAAGAAAAAATGTAAAAGAGGCCCTAAAAGACCTTAAATCTAAACAAGTGGATATTCCCATGTTTATTGGAGGAAAGAAAGTTTTCACTGACCACAAAAAAGAGATACATCCACCACATGAACTGAACCATACACTTGGGAGATATTCGCAGGGAGACGCATCTCACGTGAAGTTGGCTATTGATGCAGCGTTGAAGGCCAAAAGACAATGGGAAGATATGCCCTGGCAGGATAGGGCAGCGATTTTTTTAAAGGCGGCTGATTTGCTTGCAGGACCTTACCGGGCAAAAATGAACGCTGCTACCATGCTTGGACAGTCAAAAAATATTTATCAGTCCGAAATAGATGCGGTGTGTGAGATGGCAGATTTTTTTAGATTTAATGTCCAGTACATGACTGAAATGTATGCTCAGCAGCCTGAGAGTGTCAAAGGAATCTGGAACAAACTAGAATACAGACCTTTGGAAGGATTTATCTTTGCTCTGACTCCATTCAACTTTACGTCGATTGCAGGTAATCTCTGTGGTGCACCAGCTATGTTAGGCAATACAGTTGTCTGGAAGCCTGCAGAAACCCAGATTTATTCAGCTGCCGTCATCATGGAAATATATGAAGAAGCAGGGTTGCCTCCTGGTGTGATCAATCTTATTTATGTGGATGGACCTACGGCTGGCGAGATTATTTTCAACCACCCTGATTTTGCAGGCATACATTTTACAGGAAGTACTGGTGTTTTTCAGCGTATCTGGAAAACAATAGGAGAAAACATAAGCAAATATAAAACCTACCCCCGTTTGGTAGGAGAAACCGGTGGTAAAGATTTTGTGATAGCCCATCCTTCAGCGGACGCAAAAGAAGTAGCTGTGGCCTTATCAAGAGGAGCTTTTGAGTTTCAGGGGCAAAAATGTTCAGCAGCTTCGAGGGCTTACATACCTGCATCACTATGGGATCAAGTTTCTGCCTACCTAAAGTCAGATTTAGCGGATTTTAAGATGGGGTCACCAGAGGATTTCCGTAATTTTATCAATGCAGTGATAGACGAAAAAGCCTTTGACAAAATTACATCTTTTATAGCCAGTGCAAAAAATGACCCTAATGTAGAAATGGTGGCTGGAGGAGCCTATGACAAGTCAAAAGGTTTTTTTATTGAACCTACAGTGTTACGAGTTACATCACCGCAGTACGTTACCATGTGCGAAGAACTTTTTGGCCCTGTGCTGACTATTTTCGTGTATGAAGATAGCCAATATGAAGAAACGTTGGACTTGGTGGACCAAACTGGACCTTATGCCTTAACAGGGGCCATTTTTTCTAAAGACAGATATGCCCTTAAAGTAGGAATGGACAAGTTGCGCAATGCAGCCGGTAATTTTTATATCAATGACAAACCCACGGGGGCTGTTGTTGGGCAGCAGCCATTCGGCGGTGGCAGGGCTTCAGGGACTAATGATAAAGCAGGATCTATTCTTAATTTGTTCAGATGGGTTTCGGCCAGAACGGTTAAGGAAAACTTTGTCCCTCCTATGGATTACAGGTACCCATTTTTACTCGAGGAATAATCTTTGAGCGGATTATTTTATCCGCTTTTACGAAGTGGAGAATTGAACTTAAAGGGTGAAATTCTTGTTTGTATTGAAAAATATAAGATGAAAAATAGTCTTTTAATTGCAATTATACTCTTTGTTATTACAATAGGGATACCTTTTTCCTGTAATGATTCGCAGCATAAAGATGATGTGGTAGGAGATTTGCATCTAAGGTTTAAATTGGTGTATGGAGACCAACCTCTGGAAATGTTTAAAAGTTATAATTATCCGGTGACCGGGCAGAAGTTTTATATGACCAGATTATCTTTCTACATTTCCAATATTACAGTCAGATCCGCTGAAGGTGATTTTAATCTGAAAGATATAGATTACCTTGATCTTACAGGAGCACACACATCACCTGTCAATACTAGCGGCTTTGAATATAAACTCAAAGGTGTACAGGCACGTAATTACAACTCCATCGACTTCAGTATCGGTGTACCGAAATCATCCAATGCGTTGATGCCAAAGGACTTTAAGTCAGGCCATATTCTTAGCAATACATCTGAGTATTGGACAGCCTGGAAAAGCTATATTTTTTTCAGGCCTGAGGGTGTGATAGCCTTAAACGGACAGACAGAACCTGAATCCAGTTTTGCACTACATTTAGGCTCGGATGAAGCATTCAGATCTTTCAGTTTAAGTAAGCCATTTACAGTATCTGAAGGGAATGTGACCTATGCGGACATCACAATAGATATTAGTAAGTTTTTTAATGGTAAGACCCTATATGACATTCAAAACGGACCTCAAATACATTCACTGGAACAGGTCTCTCTTGTCAAAATTCTTGCGGACAATCTGCAAACTGCCATAAGATAGATTTTGATTCATCAAATGATGTGTGCCCAAATTTAATTGGTAAAATCATTACTATAAATCTGAATTTCTTTTTATTTTGCCTCATAATTTTTAAAACCCAAAATGATGAGCAGGAAAATAAGAATGGGGATGGTTGGAGGTGGTCAGGGTGCATTTATAGGAGCAGTACACAGGATGGCAGCTGCTCTTGATGGCCAGATAGAACTTGTATGTGGTGCTTTCAGCAGTGATGCAGAAAAATCTTTATTATCAGGAAAAGAACTCTATTTATCTCCGAATCGGATTTATGCAAATTATCAGGAGATGATAGAAAAAGAACGGCACATGGATGCTGATCTGCGCATGGATTTGGTGTCTATAGTCACTCCCAATCACGTGCATTTTGGACCTGCTAAGTTGGCCATTCAAAATGGATTTCACGTTATCTGCGATAAACCGCTGACTTATAATCTTGAAGAAGCTTACGAACTTCAAAAACTAGTAAAAAACGCTGATCGTATATTTGCCTTGACGCATAATTATACAGGTTACCCGATGGTCAAACAAGCCCGCCAAATGGTCAAACTTGGTGATTTGGGCAAAATCAGAAAAGTAGTCGTCGAGTACCCCCAAGGATGGCTGTCCACATTGCTGGAAGCTTCTGATCAAAAGCAGGCTTCCTGGCGAACGGATCCTTCACGTTCAGGCATTGCAGGTGCCATAGGTGATATAGGTACACATGCCGAAAATCTTGCTGAGTATATCACGGGTCTGAAAATTAGTGAATTATGCGCTGATATCAGTACTTTAGTATCTGGGCGTCTTTTGGATGACGATGGCAATGTCTTATTGAGATTTGACAATGGTGCACGTGGTATTCTCTATGCATCTCAAATATCAGCAGGAGAAGAAAATAATCTTCGTATCCGAGTATATGGTGAGAGAGGCGGCTTAGAGTGGGCACAAATGGAACCCAATACCCTTACAGTCAGATGGGCTGATAGACCTGTAGAAGTATATCGCACCGGTAGTTATAATCTATATCCTGAAGCCTCGGCTCATACACGTATTCCGGCAGGTCATCCCGAAGGTTATCTCGAAGCTTTTGCTAATATTTATCGAAATGTTGCCAAGTGCATACAGGCCAAATTAGACAAAGCCGAGGTAGATCCAGTTTTTAAGGATTTCCCTGGCATCGACGATGGAGTCAGAGGAATGGAATTTATATATAAGGTCATAGAGTCTGGTAAAAGTGATCAGAAGTGGATAGCATTGTATCCTCATCCTCAACCTTAATCTCAACCTTAATTTTAACCTTAATCTTAGTTTATGAAAACAATAAAAGGGCCTGCCATTTTTTTGGCTCAGTTTATGGGAGATGAAGCTCCTTTTAATTCATTGGAAAATATTTGCCAGTGGGCTGCAAATCTTGGTTACAAAGGGATTCAGATTCCTACTTGGGAGTCTCGACTGATAGACCTGGACAAAGCTGCTGTAAGTCAGACGTATTGTGACGAACTGAAGGGCAAAATTCAGTCTTATGGACTTGAGATTACTGAATTAAGTACTCATCTCCAGGGACAACTTGTAGCAGTAAATCCCGCTTATGATCTGATGTTTGATGGTTTTGCACCTGATCCTCTAAAGGGAAATCCAAAAGCACGTACAGAATGGGCAATTCAGCAGGTGAAAAACGCAGGCACAGCTAGTCAGCGTCTCGGATTGAAAGCACATGCTACTTTTTCTGGTGCCTTATTATGGCATACTATGTATCCATGGCCACAAAGACCAAACGGCTTGGTAGAAATGGGGTTTACAGAACTTGCCAGCAGGTGGTTGCCTATACTTAATCATTTTGATGCGTGTGGTGTAGATGTATGTTACGAAATTCATCCAGGAGAAGACCTGCATGATGGTGCCAGTTATGAAATGTTTCTGGACAAAGTGCAAGCACACCCCAGGGCATGCCTGTTGTATGACCCAAGCCATTTTGTGCTGCAACAGCTTGACTATTTGCAATATATAGATCTATATCACGACCGAATAAAAGCCTTTCATGTCAAAGATGCTGAATTTAATCCTACCGGAAGATCTGGTGTATACGGTGGTTATCAGGATTGGGTCAATCGACCAGGTAGATTCCGTTCATTAGGTGATGGTCAGGTGGATTTTTCCAGTATTTTTACCAAATTATCGCAATATGGCTTTGATGGTTGGGCCGTGATGGAATGGGAATGCTGCATCAAATCACCGGAACAGGGAGCAAAGGAAGGAGCCCCATTTATTCAGAAAAATATCATTGAAGTGACCCAAAAAGCCTTTGATGATTTTGCAGGTGGCGAAGTGGATAGTATATATTTGAGGAAATTATTGGGATTGGTATGACCAGATTTTAATGAATTAACAACTCATAAAAACGTCTGTATGGTTTTGTAATAATATTATTCAACTGAAGATGAAATATCTCTGTGTAATTATTCTTGGCTGGTTGACTTTAACCCATGCAAATGGGCAAACACTGGATACTTCGATTGAGTTTAGTGATACTATCACCATCACTGAAAAACCATACCAATCCGGCGACCTCACCATGACCCAAAATCAATATAAAGTCATGCCTGCATCTTTTCAGGATCCTGCTCGTATTCTGATCAAATATCCTGGATTTTCTACTCCCAATGATGGAGCCAATGCCATAGTTTTCAGAGGATTTGCCCCGGAAACAGCAAGATGGCAACTATTCGGAGCGGACATTGTCAATCCCAATCACTTGAGTAATGCGGGTACGACCAATGATCAATCAGCTGCTACGGCAGGTGGTGTGAATGCACTCAGTGGCTCAGTACTGGATTATTATCACTTCGAAGCCAATCCGTCTGACATTTCTTATTGCAACGTATTATCAGGTGTTTCCAATATGAAAATGGCACCTAAAATCAAGTCTTTTCTGGATATCAACCTTATCGGTTTAGAAGCAGGTATTAACTTGTCTAATCCCCAAAAACCTTCTCCTTATTTAAATAACGTTTACTTGTCCTACAGATATAGTTTTGTAGGCTTTTTAAATAAATTAGGAATTGATTTTGGTAATGAAAAAATAGGGTATCAGGATTTATCAGGTTATGCAGATATTTTTAAAGATAATAACAAGAGTTTAAAGACTTTTTTTACCATAGGCAATAGTAGCAATCTCTTTTCTGCAGTCTCCCGTGGAGATAGCATCACTAGATTTAAAGACATACAAAATATTACATTTCGTAGTAGCTTAGGAATCGGAGGAGTACAATTTACCCATAAAAAAGATCAAAGAGTTTTTCTAACAACCCTCGTAAGTTCATTTACAAAAAACGAAAGGATAGAATATACAGAAAAAATTTTTGCCGATAGTTTAAATATGAATTTTAATAAAGCTAATTATCAGAGAGAACATATGCTCTCATCCCATACTACCTACATTATGCATGGAAGGACGACTGTTACTACTTTTGGTCTGCGGTTAAACCACTCCACCAATAGTGGTATCTCATTGGTAAAGAATGTTATAGACCCTGTTGCTTCTATATATCCATATACTAAATTCAATAAATCAGTTGGAGATAAGCTAAGTTACAGCATCGGTTTGGGCGCTTTTTTTGATTCTTTGACTGATGAATGGACTGCTGAACCATCATTGGTTACTAAGTATAAGTTATCAGAAAAAGCAAAGGTTGAATTCGATTATCGGTTGTCATCTATTCAAAATTTCACGTCTCTTGAGAATGTAAACTGGGGCCAAAAACCCAATCGGCCTAAAGCCCACAATCTGCAAATGAGCTTTCAGCATCAATCGCAAAAATGTCAAATTAGAGCCTCTTGGTTTTATCATTTTGTGTATGATTTGAATAATTTTTCTTCTAATATCACAAATGGTTTGAAACATTTTAGTATCTTCAATGGGGGAAATCTGGGATACGACCAATTTTTTCCCAATTCCTTTTTTACTACTGCGGGACTTGCCAATGCCAGAGTGTACGGAGGGGATATTTATCTTGAAAATCGTGCGGATATGGGCTCAAATAGTTTGTTTTATAGTGCAAATGCAAGTGTATTTGATAGCCAATATTCCCTTCCGGAATCTAAAAATGAGTTTTACGATGCAAAGTATAATTATGGCTACACTGCAAATATTTTTATCAGTTTTGAGAAAGACCTTTCGGTTAAGAACACGTCTCGACAACTGACTATTGGTCTTTCTACCCATATGAGGGGATCACAGCGGGTTCAAGAGACTTTTTCTGTTCCTGACCTTACTTCGGGTTCGATTTATAATCCAAATTCTGGCTTTGTTCAATCGCTACGACCATACCAAAGACTTGATTTCAGAGTAGTCTATACCAAACAAAAAAACGGTAGTAATAAAACCCAAAGATGGTCGCTTGACATACAAAATTTATTAAATCGAGAAAATGATGGGTTCAGATATTATGACCCATTATTAAAAAGTGTATTTTTACAGAAGCAATTGGGGTTGATACCAGTACTGAGTTACAGATTAGAATGGTAGTAATCCTTTTTTTAAGGACATTTATAAGTAAAACATAATGATAAGAAGGGAATTTTTAAAAAGGACAGCCATTTTATCAGCAGGTACTTTGGTTTTTCCTGAAATAGATTTGTCATCATCTAAAGCGGATATGAACAATATCGGTATTCAATTATATACTGTCAGAGATGACATGAGTAAAAATCCATATGCTACGTTAAGGAAAATTGCAGAACTAGGATACAAGCACGTTGAAAGTGCAGGATATTACAATGGGAAATTTTATGGTAAAACTAAAGAAGACTTTAAGGCCATGCTTGATGATGTGGGCCTGAAGATGTGGAGCGGACATACCAACACTGGTTTTGGTTATCCGGAAGGCACCTATAGCATGACAAATAAGTGGGAAGCAGTATGTGAAGATGCCGCATTTATGGGGCAAAAATATATTGGATGCGGTTATTTTTCTACAGAAGAAAGGAAAACCATTGAAGATTATAAGCACCATGCCGCCTTGTTTAATACCTGTGGGGAGATGGCAAAAAAATACAACCTTACTTTTTTTCATCATAATCACGATTTCGAATTTGAGCCCATAGCAGGTGTCGTTCCTTACGATGTCCTACTCAATGAGACGGATAAAAATCTTGTAAAATTTGAACTGGACCATTACTGGACAAAAAAAGCCAATGTCAATTCATTGAAATTGATGAAAAAACACACGGGAAGGTTCCCTCTATGGCATATCAAGGATATGGATCATACACCGGCCAGGTCATTCACTGAAGTGGGTACGGGTGTGATCGATTACAAAGCAATTTTTAAATCCAAGGCAATAGATTCTTTGGCTTTCTACTTTGTGGAGCAGGATTCAAATCACAACACTTCACCCTTACGCAGCATAGAAATCAGCTTCAATAATTTAAGAAAGCTAAAGGTCTAAATGGCGTAAATGAACCGGAAATGGCAGATATTAAATAAGGAATTTACATTTTTTCTTGTCACCCGGTTATTATTTACTATGGGTATGAAGATGGTTCCGGTATTGCTGGGATGGTATCTTTATGAAAAAACTGGTAGTAAAATGGCTTTGGGAATGCTTGGGCTTAGTGAGGTTATCCCTGCCATGCTTTTAGCTTTACCAGCTGGTGTCAAAGCTGATACCAGTCCGAAACGCGCTCTTATCCTTAAGTGTTTAGCGGCATATCTTATTGTTACACTTGCTTTTGCCCTTATTACCTCGGTTTGGATGTCATCTCTGAAAATGGATTATATTATATATACCATCTACTTATTAGTCGGTTTAACTGGTTTTTTGAGAGCCTATATTTCGCCAGCATTTTCAGCAATTCTGGCACAGATTGTTCCTCCGGATTTACTTGTAAAAGCTGCCTCTTATTATAGTATGAGCTGGCTGATGGCTGCCGTCGCAGGCCCTTTGATCGCAGGTATTTTGGTGGGTATTTTGGATGTCAGTTTTTCTTTTTTGATTGTTGCTTCCGTGATGTTACTGACGATATGTATATTTTCTATGGTTTCCGAAAAAAAAATCGGTTATGACCGGAGTAAAATCAGAACATGGGAGAGTGTGCGGGAAGGGGTGGATTTTGTGTGGGGACAAAAGGCATTGCTGGGCGCTATGGGTCTGGATATGTTAGCTGTTTTGTTTGGTGGTGTGATAGCATTATTACCTGTTTTTGCCAAAGATATATTACACATAGGTCCACAGTTGTTTGGTCTCTTGATGTCGGCTACTTATTTGGGCAATTTTATTGCAATATTTTCCTGACCAAATATCCGCTTCAGCAAAAGCAAGGCCTTAAACTCATTTATTCAGTGGCAGGTTTTGGTGTTTGTATGATAGTTTTGCAGTTTCAAAGTCATTTATTATCAGTTTTGCTGCATTATTTATCAGTGGTCTTTTTGATGGGGTCAGCGTCATTATCAGAGGGACTATATTTCAGATACTGGTACCTGACCATATGAGAGGCCGCGTTTCTTCACTCAATTCTATTTTTATTAACAGCAGTAATGAGTTGGGACAGTTTGAGAGTGGGGTAGCAGCGGCTACTATGGGTACCATACCTTCCGTCATTTTTGGCGGTTGTATGACCCTTTTGGTCACAGGATTAGCCTATTGTAAACTTCCTGCATTAAAAAAGATGGAATATTAAAGACCGGTAGATTACATGTGTCTGGTAAGCCGTTGGATTACTTTAAATTCACTTAAAAAAACCTTGCCGATGACCCGGAAAGCCGTGTAAAATGGAATCGCCAGTACCATGCCCATAATGCCTCCGATTTTAGCACCAACAAGTACTATCAGGAATATTTCCAATGGATGCGCTTTGACACTTTTTGAAAAGATATTGGGTTGTAATATTATGTCGTCGATGAGACGGGTTACCATAAAAACTATGATGACTTTGGTCAAAAGTGGAACCATTTGCGTGTAAAATGACATTTCCATATTAGATGATAGTGTGATCATAACCGCAGCAAAAGTAGCTATAATGGGTCCTATATAAGGAATAACATTCATCAATCCGGCAAAAAAACCAATCAAAAGAGCATTTTTTACACCCAATACTGTCAGAGAAAGGGATACAATGATGGTAATAATTGTGACTTGAATCATGATGCCCACAAAATATCTTATCAGCAGTTTACTAGTCTCATCTACGGCTTGCTTTGTTTGTTGTTCATATTTTGTAGGTACCAACGTTGTAAGTATACTGTCAAAAAGCCCTTGTTCTCTCAGGAAGAAAAAACCAATAAAAAAGATGGAAAAAACGCCCACCATGATATCCCCAAAAGCAGAAAGTGATTCTCCAAACATTTGCTGGATTTTTTGAGGGTTGAGATAAGTAGACATATTATTTTTAAGGATGACAAAAAATCCTTCATTTTCAGTTACCTGGAGACTTTTTTCATCCTTTGTTATCGGCTGATTGTTGCCCATATGGATAACGATTTGTATAGGTCGGTCTGATACTTTATCAAATCCGGCTATTGTACTGTCAATGATAACAGCTTGGGGCAAAGTGTCTTTATAAGAAGTATAGATTTGGTTCGGCACTTGAGAAGTGTCGGCAGAAATCATAAGTTTTTTGTTTACCAACCATTTTTCCCAGTCTTTAATCGGTTCCTCCAAAGCTGTTACTACTTTATTGTAATCTACTTTGGATAAATTTTCTATCTGATTAACAAGTGGCGGGATAAATATCCAGACAAGCAATATAAATGCCAGAACAAAAAGACTCAGTGTCATCAGAGCCGCCAGATTTTTTCCTAAATATTTTCGAAGCAGAACAACTACAGGGGCCCCAATCATCGAAATCACCCAGGCCAAAAGCAGATAGGTAACAATATCACTAAAATAGTAAAGAACTGCCCCCGTAATCATCAAGGGAATCACTGCAAATAAATACCTGAAATTGAATTTCATTTTCTGAAGATATATGTTTGGACAAATATACTCGTAAACATACATATTTACTAAATTTATTTTATGTTATGTAAAGGAATTATCAATTTAAAGTAGTTAAAATGAAGCATATATAAAACTAAATTTAATATATAGTAAATTTATCGTTAATAGTTACCAAGTTATTTTATATTTATGTACTTTTGTCCATACTAAGATTTGACCAGGTTTTAGTACTTTTTAATAGAACCAAAACTCAACCTGAAATGGAGGTATTTTATGTAAAAAAGGCATTTTGTCTTTTTAAAATAAATTTTACCACTCCAATAAAACCACTTCATTCAATTTATGCATCTCTGCATAAAGCTATTCTTTTATTGTCATGTTTTATCATACAATATTTTTTAGTACCTACCCAAGTATATAATATTCAAAATCAAAATGCCAATAGGTTGCCATTGCATCTTGATTCGATTATACAAATAAATCTACTCAAATTCTTAAAGCGAATATTTTGTCCTTCTTTATTTTCAAAAGACATGGCCAATATTAATTTAGAATTGTATTTATCCCTTTTTTTTAAATATTTGCGGAATCTTTTCATTCATGCAAATTTATTCCCTACATATATTAAATCATATCGTATGAAAAAGTTTATCCTATTACAGACTATAATTTTTTGTTTATTTTTGGTCAAAAATGAGCTTTCGGCACAGGTTTGTTATACCACACCACCTGTTGGTTCGATTGCTTTTACTTCCATGTCAACGGATGACCCTGATATCTTTACATTTGTGGTGCTTCAAAATCTTGCTGCTGGTGCGGTAATCAATTTTACAGATTGTGGCTGGCTGGCTGCAGGTGGATTCAGAGCTGGCGAAGGTGCCCTTGCCTGGACAGCGCCTGCTACTGGAGTAAATGCCGGTACTGTCATAACCATAACGTCAATGAGCACGTCATCATTTTCGGCGTCTCAAGGTACTGTAACCGTTTTTCCAAGCGCTGCGCCATTTACGACGAACTCTTTTCTACTTGCAGCCGGCGGTGATCAAATCATCGCTTTTACGGGTACAGGTACAATGCCTACTCCAATTGCAGCCATAAATTTATCCGGATCAGTATGGCAGGCAGATGCCACCAATTCCAATACGTCAGCACTACCAACTGGCCTAACTAATGGAACAAATGCCATAGCAGTGAATGATAATGCTGGAGCTAATGACAATGTAAGTTTTACTGGCCCCAGCGGAAGCTGTGCTACTGTTGCTACTACCAATACGGCGTCTGCATTACTTACTCTGATCAATAATGCCTCCAACTGGACCGGAACGGCAACAGCGCCAGGACCAGTCGCTTGCAGCAACTTCAGCATTCCCTGCAATATTACAGCAGCGACATTGTCTAATATATCTGTTTGTAATAACAATGGAACACCTGCTAATACTGCTGATGATTTTTATACAGCAGATGTGTTAGTTACATTTACCAATCCACCTGCCATAGGCAACCTGACATTGAGTGGAACCGGTAGCGGATCTGCGGTAGGAGGCAGCATAGCTTCATGCTCTATGGGCTCTATTACTACCTATACTTTCACTAATCAGCAATTTTCAGCCAACAATACTACGGGAACGATAACTGTTCAGTTTCCCGGATCGACTGCTGCATGTACTTTTACTAATAGCGCAATACCAGCAGTAGCAAATTGTTCTACATCTACTGATTGTGCAATCATTTCTATAACTGTGAGCAATCTGATCTGTGTCAATGCAGGAAATGATAGTTATCCGTCAAATGATTATTACACCGGAGATGTAGTAGTTACCTATAACAATCCACCGGCTGCGGGTACGTTGAATATTAGTGGCCCTGCTATACTGGGATCTACCCCTGCCGCAAATTTAATAAGTACTGATATATTAGATCCAACAACTTTTACAGGAATCAGCTTTGCCCCCAATACTGTAAATGGAACCATAAACGTCGCTTTTTCAGACAGTCCGGCTTGTACTTTGTCCGTTTCTACTGTAAATACAGCAGGCACTTGTTCGATTGTCATTTGTACACCTAATTGTGGAGTTTTTCCAGGTAACTAAAAAAAAATTATTAAGCTAAAAAATTTGAGAAATGAAAAACTTTAAATTTAAAACGAAGTATATATTAGTAATAGTTTACTGCATCACGTTAAACTTGCTAATGGCCCAATGTCCCGGTGCCAATACACCTGATTGTACTGTTGGTGATCCATATTTTGGCGTAGCCATTAATGAAGTATCTGGAGACGGAGGCAATATAGATTCACGAAATGATGCAATAGTCGAATTGGCAGGTCCTGTTGGCACGAATATCGGATGTATGGTGATAACTAATGGTGAATGGGCAGTAGTACTTCCTACGGGAACAGTTATTCCAGCTGATGGTGTTTTTATAATCGGATGTGGTAGCAGCAGCGAACCTAGTGGTTATGAGCCGGTTTCAGGACTTACCTGTTCAGTTTGTGATTTTGAAGGGATGGCACTCGATTTTGATGTCTGTCTTCCAGCCAATGCCATTTATGTATCTTCATCTATTTCTACTTATGGATTTACATTAGATAATGGATATTGTGGCACCAGTACGGATGGTGACCAGGTTATTTTATTCCAGCCTGACGGCACCCCACAGGATGCCATTGTTTGGGGTGGAAATCCATCAATTCCTCAGACAACAACTGGAGGGCTTACTGTTTATAGTGGTTCTACCGGACTCTGTGGCGCCAATTCGGATCATATCTCCATCCAGGACAATATGACTTATACATTGGGGGATAACGACAATAATGGTATCATCAATGATTATACAGGTTCGCATGTAGGTAGAAGGTCTGATGGTACCAATGCTATCGGTGTCAATATCATGCCAGCAGGAGATTGTGGTGCGAATACAAAGTGTTACAAAATGCCGGGCATTCTGGATCCTATTTGGGTTTATGCAGGCAATTCATTTACTGGTTGTAACTCATCTTATGTCAGACTCAATGGAACTACGGGATCTCAAAGTGTAGGTATCAGTGCTGATAATCCCTCACACATGGATGACCCGGATTGTAGTTCTTTTTCACTTTCCAATCCACTGACACCAAGTTCTTGCAGTAACTCCGGAGCACTTGCTCAATGGGGATATACTGACCATCCTACACCTGGCCAGCCCAATAATGTAGATGTATGGGATTTATTTGTGACCATTTGCGGTGTTACCACTGAAGTGTCAAATTCCTGTAAAGGTACATTAGACCTTTATGCTTGTAATCCCACAGACGTCACTTTTGAGTACAGAATATACAATTGGCAGCACGTATCTGGAGAAGGTGGATTGACATCTACCGGAGAAACAGGCCATACTACTCCGGCATTGTTTGGATCTTATATCAACATTCCTGCTTCGGCCGGAGGTACAGGGGCACCTAGTCCATGGACATATGCAAATAATTTGACATCCGGTGTAACTACCCTCACCAGTACAACTTCTGCTGTGCCTGTGGGCAATCATAGTTTTGTACTTCAGTGGAAGGATTATATATATGACTGCTGCGGATCATCATCAGCTACTTCTAATAACGAGTGTTATGAAAGAGTGACGGTCAGGATCAATATCGTGGCCCCGCTGGCAGTTACCAGTACAAGTTTAGTCTGTCCTCCGACCACCGCCGGAACGGTAAATGTGAAGACAGCTGCCGGAATCACTGGCGGATGCACACCTGTATATTCCTTGTTTGACAATGGAGTTCAGGTCGGAAGTTCTAATACCTCTGGTGT
This sequence comes from Saprospiraceae bacterium, assembly GCA_016714765.1. Classification (GTDB taxonomy): domain Bacteria; phylum Bacteroidota; class Bacteroidia; order Chitinophagales; family Saprospiraceae; genus OLB9. Next base: position 123,594 of record JADKCF010000014.1, read on the forward strand.
ATTCAATCTCCCAACAACCCTTACAGGGCCGATCACAGTAACAGTGACATCAGGATGTCCGACGATATCAGGTTGCCCGGCTGATTGTAATAATAGTCAGACAATAACTATTGATAATGCATGCAGACAGGCTCCACTTTGCCCGACTTTGGTATTAGGTACATCCACTACTACCAGTGGACCTAAATGTCCGGGGGATATAGTAAGTCTTTGTGTTAATACCACTACAAGTACAAACCTTCCAAACGGTGGTACTGTCGAATGGTATATGGGTACCACTTCGGGATTTGACCCTTATACCTCACCATCGTTTGACCTCGTTTGCTCTTCAAATATTGTATCTACACCCTTTTCATGTCCCAGGATCGCAGGTGTTATCGTAAATGCCTGTGCAGGACCGCGACTACGGAGGGCAGAAACGAACTGTTTACGTTTAATTCAGGAAGCCTCGCACAACCAGCTGGGAATTTTTCTGTTACCTTTGCCACACCTCCTGCTGATGCTTGCACATCAGGTACAAACGTTTTGACTTCAGCTCAAATCACTTCAAACGCTACTACCAATTCCTATACTACAGCCATGAACAGCGGCTGTGCTGGTAAGTTTATTGAGGTTACATTTTCAACATTTTCTATCCCGGCTGGGTCAAATGTAATAGTATTAAGTGCTGTTACGCCAGATTTTATATAGCTGGTGTTCATAGCAGGCACGGTTTACTATATTATTTATTCCTCTGGTATTACAAATAACGCAGGTAATTTCAGCAACACTGCATCAAGAAACTGGTGTATAAAAAGTTCTGCCTGTACATCCTGTTCAATTTCTGTCACCATTCCTACACCTACCAACAATGACGGATATAATGTGATTTTTGACAGCAACGGAAGTGCGAGTGGAACCGTATCTACCTCATGTGATGTGGCTATGTTGCGTGTGGGAAACAATTTAATCACCCCTCCTGTTACTGCCGGTTGTGCTATTACTGATGTAGCCTGTTGCAGTTATACCATTCCTTCCAGTTTGTGTAATGTTGGCCAACGCTTTTTTAAGGCAATAGTTAGGCCAATTGACCCATCGTGTTCACAAGTAAATGCAACAACTGCATCAGTTAATTATACAGTGACATGTCCATCTGCAATATTGACAGGCACACAAGCAGTCTGCGGTACCTCCGCAAATTTAACAGTGACCTTTACAAATGTGGTCGGTACCCCAAATGTCACGATTAACTATACAAAAGATGGAGTTCCTTTGGTATACGGCCCAGTTCCATATACCAATCCACTGTCTATTCCTGTCACCATGAGTGGAGATTATATCATCACCGGTGTTACATTTGCATCTGGAAATTGTATGGCATCAGTGTCAGGCATGGCGACGGTAACATTGACACCTATTCCTACAGCAGCTATTACTGCCAGCACAAATATTTCAGGGTGTCTCCCAGCCACGAGTGATGATGGTACAGTGACAGTTAGTTTTGGACCGGCAGGCAGTACAGGGCCGTGGGTTATTACCTATTCTGTAAATGGAGTAGTGTATGAAGCGACAACAACTTCAAATCCTTTTACATTTACAACCGATATTCCTGGTACCTATACATTATTGAATGTAGAGCATGAATCTTCTGGTTGTAGTGCACCAGGGGGAACACAACTTATGGTTGAACCACCTGCAACCCAGCAATATTATTTTACCTACACCTTGTCCAATGGATGCGAAGTCATTGGCAGTATTAGCGTAACTGTGCAATTATGTTCAGTCGCATGTACTACCCCTGTTGTAAGTACAAGCAATGCTTGTATCGGTGGAGGTAATGTTACCTTCACACAAACTGGTGGTGATACTGGAGGCTCCTGGTCAGTATCAGGTGGAGGTACTATTGACCCAGCTTCAGGCGTATTTACACCTTCTACCCCAGGTTGTTTTGTAGCTACCTACACTACACCAACTGGAGGATGTACTGACTCAGAAAATTTTGTAGTATTTCCTTCGCTCTCAGATATCACAGTTTCCAACACCTGCAACGCTGCCCTCACACTTCCTACGGTACCAGCGCGACCGGATTTAACAAAGTCAGGGGAGTAAGCTACGGCCCAGGCAGTGACGGCAACTACATACAATACAGACGCAGCTGCCTCAGCCGCTTTGACCAATACACCGGGATGCTGGAGCGTTGGTGTCCAATATCAGCTTGATGCTGCATGCGGAGGTGCAGCAATAAATGCAGTATCAACCATTGCAGCGTGTGACCCTGTGACCACAAGTGCAGTGATCTTCCCGCCATTGGTTGACATCACAGTTTCCAACACCTGCAACGCGGCCCTG
>JADKCF010000015.1 GCA_016714765.1 Saprospiraceae bacterium
TTTTCTGCAACAACTTCATATAGCCGCTGTCATAGCCTCCATCCATTCTTACCACTCTATACTTTTTTACTATTTCGTCATTTTCAGTTTGTTTTATAATCAACAATTCTTCATTGTCCATCGAAGTTGCGTTATAAACAATGCTTATTTCCAAAACTTCTTCGTCATGTACTTTTTCTTTATTTTCTTCTGTTTCAGCTTTAATCACATCACTATAATTCTCCTCCTCATATGTTTTGCTGGATGCATAATAAGCTGCACCGCGAGCAACTATGGTGATTGGGTCTATAGTATTATTGATTTCAATGCCAAATTCTTTAGATAATGATACTTTAACTAATGGGATAAGTGTGCTGCCACCAACCAAAATTATTTGATTAATATCTGAATTATTTATTCCCGTATGATTAATTAGTTTTTTAGTAAGTAAAATTGTTTCTTCAATGATGGGCGCTATTATTGATTCAAAATCAATCTTTGTAATTTCGATATTAAAATTAAAAAATTCATTTTCATATTGAAATTCAAATTCTATATCAGTGGCAGCCATAACGCTTAAATCCTTTTTAACTTCTTCTGCCAAAAAAATCAAGGTAATATAAAGCTTTTCATAAATCCCAAATTTTTTATAGAATTCTGCTTCAAAGTTAGGGTCTTTTACTCGTTCAAGTATTTTGGGCAGCAATATTTTTTCAACGATTTTGGCATCAAAATCCACACCACCCAAGTAATTATTACCTTCATGGCCTAAAACTTTCAATTCCCCATTTTCGACTTTTAGTATTGCACTGTCAAAAGTTCCACCCCCCAAATCATAGACTAACCAATATCCATTTTTTGAAATTATCGTACCACATTCATTCATAAAAGCGATACCAGCTGCAATAGGTTCTTGTAATAAGAAAATATGGTTTAATCCTGCCAATTCTGCAGCCTTTTGCGTAGCATTGCTCTGAATACTGTCAAACGAAGCCGGTATCGTTATCACAGCTGCTGTATTCAAACCACTCTCTGGCAGAAAACTCAGCAACTCCTTAAGAACATAAGATGAAAGTTGGATAGGGGTAATATTTTCATCTGAATTGACGACATAAAACTTCTCATCTGTGCCCATTTTCCTCTTAAAACCGCCAAAAACATTAACAGCATCTTTCAATAAATACTCTCTGGCTTTATCCCCTATTAAAATCCGATCCTTCCTAAAACCTACTACTGAAGCTAATGTATCCTTTTGTCCTACAGGATTTTTAAAAATTATAACCCGCCCGTTTTCGTATTTCCCAATTAGTGAGTTTGTTGTTCCTAAATCTATTCCTATTAATACTTCTTTCATTTCGCTATTTCTTTAAAAATATTTTACTTTGAAGAAACTATGACAACTGCTTTCTGGATAATCTTTAGGCTGCCATCTTCATTTTTTTCATAAACCACAGGTTTTAATGTATCTGAAATTATCATTCCAGGCTTCATCTCCCCTACAATGTTTGCATCACAATCCATTCGACCATCGCTATATTTCTCCCCAGTCGGAATTTTCACAACTAAATTGAAACCTGCTTCGAGTTCGAAGGAGATCCTTGAAAAATTTCTTTTAAATTTCTCGTGATGCTCCAGATCATTTACTTTTTCTCAATATCGAAAATCTGATTAACTATATTCAATAACGCTAGTTTATTCATAAAATATTTTTTTTTCTTCAATATAATCTTACTTTTTAAATCCAAGTTGAAATCAATCGATTCACTTTGTTCGAAATCATTCAATTCTCGAATCATGGACTCGATTTTCTCACACCTTCTCAATATTATCTTCCAAACTCCTGATTTGCTTCCCCCGTTGGGCAACTTTTGTGAGTTTCAAATAGCTTATAGTATACTGGTTTAATTGATTTCTTAAAACATCAATTATTTGATATCCACCAAAAAGTAATCAACAAGTTTGGTTTTACATACCATCCCAAATTTCTATAAATGTTTTTTTAAACATCATATTTTGCTATACAACTACATCCGAATCCGACAAAATTATGTTTAATTATTTTAATTTCATCGATATCAATTAACTTAATTTTTGTAGAGCAAAAAGGAGTTAAAATAAATCAAAATACAATTAGACAAAAATCCAACCAAATTATATCAATATTAGATGTAGGACTAAGCTCAAGTTTTACTACAGTTTTGCCAACTTCTGGTACACACTTACACCCTAGTTGGGCGTAGTTTGCAACTACGTCCGTGTGTTGCCATGGCTGTGCCATGAATCAGAGACAGAATGAATAGTATAAACGAAAGCCACATTACAAATCAAAAATTCTGTGGCTTTTGTTGATTACTGAATACCTTAATATTAACACTATATCAATATATGATTCCTTCCTTTGGCAGCTCTAGAAGTTTCTGCCGGATATTCATTATTGCACATTTTGCTTATTTGGTAAATATAGATGCCATGATTTTTAATTGTGTAGATTTAGTTAATTGTCGCCTCGAGCCGGCTAGGTTTTTACTTTTGCCATTGCCACAAAAGTAAACAAAAAGTCTAGGCTCAAAAAATGTGATTGCAAAGGCACCGTTCACTCCCGAAACTACATGCTTTTTCTTTTTAGTAGATTGTTTTTAAACGCCCAAGGTAATGTAGCAAAAGACGCAATTCCGTTTCTTTGTTCTCTATCACTGTTTTTGAGCCAATAGCTGCCATGCAAAGATACCATGATTTTAAATAGTGTAGATTTAGTTAATTGTCGCCTCGAGTTTTCTATGGTTTAACCAAGCATTAATTGATATTTTTTTAATACATAACTGATATTTTTTATGTTGATAAAATTGGGTTTAGATTGCCTATTCACAGAGTTATCCACATATTGTGCATTAAGCTGCAAATGAAAATGTATAATCTGCTTGGTATTTTGTTTTGTTTTTTATACACGCAAACATTGTTTTTACTATTTTATTTCGAACATTGTTAAGAGCAAGCATTTTATTTTTCTTATCTTCCATCACTTTTCTTTTGTAATAAACAGCAAATGGACTATTGCCTCCAATACTTGCTACAGCTCCGAGATGTAGCAAAGTTTTTAATGCCTTGTTAGCAATGGGAGATACCTTATTTTTCCTTTATACTTCCCGGATTCCTTGCCAAAAGGTACTACACCACAATAGCTACCTAAGGCTTTTGCTGATTCAAATTTGGTAAAATTATTAGTGGCACAAATGAAAGCTACTGCTACTATTTTGCCCACACCTGGGACTGATTGAGCAATCTTGTAATTTTCATAGATAGACTCATCGCTTTTGATTAGCTCCAACATTTGAGCTTCAATTTTCTCTATCGCTTGGTCTAATTCATTCACTACCGGCTTTTTAAGTTTATCAGACTTTTTTTGTAGTTCCTTACTTTGGAACTTTTTAATATCATCATTAGCTTGAGTGAGTTGAGCTTTGATCCTAACCATTTGAGTTCTTAATGTATTCAATCCTTTGAGTTCAGTTAATGTCTGATCACAGAGAGTATAAGGTTTCAATTTGTCGGCAAACCTTATTCCATAATCGGCTATACGCTTTGCATCAATTTTGTCATTTTTACCACGACTGATCCCAGTGCTATTTTTAATTTCAAGACCTGCAATAACATACATTGTTAATTTGTGTCCAGCTAGACATTCAATAAGTAAATTACCATAAATACCTGTGTGCTCCATGATAAATTCAAGAATATATTCAGACTTTTTTTCTTTGGCAATACTCTTAACTAATGACTGAACTTCTTTAATAAATTTGTTGAGAGCTGAAGTTGTATTTTCAACTTCTTTCTCTAAAACGTAATCATTAAGGAAACGAAGCGCAAAGTTGATTTTGTTTTTCGAGATGTCAGCACCGATTGTGAACTTTAACATGATAATAATGGTTTTAAGAATTAGTAAATAACAAAAATAGTTGAGGTTAAAGGTGAAGGACGATTACCTTGTTAATGGGTTTTACCCTAATTTTCTATCTGTCTTTTTAACCTTTTGAGCAAAGTGTGGATTCAAACTAGCATTAAGTTTTGCTTTGCGCAAGTTATAATTTGCCACACTTTGTCTCAACTTTTCCACAAAATTAACATTTTTTGAAATCCCCCAGACCCCCTATTATAATACATAATAATTATCTTAATATGAGCATTTTAAATAAAATGCAAATCTAAAGGCCGGCTAGGCTTTTACTTTTGTCATCGCCACAAAAGTAAACAAAAAGTCCAGGCTCAAAAATGTGATTGCCAAAGGCACCGTTCACTCCCGAAACTACATGCTTTTTCTTTTGCCATTAGTAGATTGTTTTTAAACTTTCAAAGTAATGTAGCAAAAGACGCAATTCCGTTTTTTCGATCTCTATCACTGTTTTGAGCCAATAGCTGCATGCAAGGCCTAGGTTAAACATGTATGCAGGGCGTTTTTCTTTAATACAGCCCAAAAAGCCATATATAAATCTAAGAATTGATTAGTTTTGCAATATAATAACAATAATGATTATGGTGCAATGTTTTTCGCCCATCATAGCAGGAACTATGTTTTGGGGACAATGGGGCCGCAAACTGAATACTGAGGAAATGGCTGATCTGATCAGACATTGTATTTACAATAAGATAACCAGCTTTGATCATGCAGACATCTACGGTGGGTATACCAACGAAGCCGATTTTGGTGAAGCTTTTGTAAGATCCGGTGTGCAAAGAGAAAAAATACAGCTCATCTCTAAATGTGGCATCCAATTAGTAACCCCTAATAGGAATAACAGAATTCATCATTACAATTACAACAAAAATCACATCATAAGCAGCTGTGAAAAATCACTTCAGAATCTCAGGACTGAGTACCTGGATCTCTTTTTGATACACAGACCAAGTCCGCTTATGGAAGCAGAGATCATTGCGGAAGCTGCTTCCACATTAAAAGAACAAGGTAAAATATTGTCCTTCGGATTGTCCAATTTTACACCGATCCAGACGGAGCTGGTCATGCAACATACGCCGGTCCATTATAATCAGATTGAGTTTTCGCTGACTCATCATCTCCCTATGACGGATGGCAGCCTGCACCACATGATGAAGCATCATATTGTACCCATGGCATGGGCACCTCTTGGTATTATTTTTAAAGATGAAACACCTCAGACCAAAAGAATACTTAAAGTCATGAAAACCATGACAAAAAAGTATGAGGTAGACATTGATATACTAATGATGGGCTGGATCATGAAGCACCCGGCACATATTTTGCCTGTGGCAGGTACAACAGATAAGCTCAGGATTTCCAGATTGCAACAAGCTTTTAATCTGGATCTGGACCTGGAGGATTGGTTTGAGCTTTGGGAAGCAAGCATGGGTGCCGAAGTGCCTTAGAACCGCATGATAAGCGTAAGTTGCACATAAAAAAGATTTGATTAAACATAATGCCGACAATAATTTGGTGTTGGCCTGTTATTTTATTTGTAACTTTGCATAAATTTTGCGATTATGTTTGATTGGTTTAAGAATTTATTTTTGCCAAATGGTAATCCCGATATCACCCAGTCGCTTATTGCTATATTATTGACTATCGGATTGGGTGTATTTGCCGGAAGGCTAAAACTAAGTAGGGTATCGCTAGGTGTTTCGGCAGTCATGTTTGCAGGCATTGGTTTGGGGCACTTAGGATATACGGTAAATCCCGATATTTCAGTATTCCTAAGAGATTTAGGTCTTATCTTGTTTGTCTATGCTATTGGTATACAGGTAGGCCCATCCTTTTTTTCATCTTTCCGCAAGGAAGGTATTCGTTTTAATTTGTTGAGTGTGTCTACAGTCCTTTTGGGTGGGTTGATGACTTTTATCATTTATAAGGTAGCTCATTTGGGTATCGAAAATGCTGTAGGCTTGATGTCGGGAGCTGTGACCAATACACCAGGCCTGGGAGCTGCCAAAGCCAGTTTGCAGGAAATACAGACACAGTTTCCGGATAAGATATTCGGAGATCCTGCGATCGCCTACGCCATCACCTATCCACTGGGGGTGATTGGTGTCATTGTGATGATTATTCTGACAAAGATTATTTTTAAAATAGATTTAAAGCAGGAACTCAATTTGATGATCACCGAAAAAGAAAGCGAACAGTCCAAACTGATCCGTAAAAAATGCCGGGTGATGCAACCGGAGGTATTCGGTAAGAGTATTTACCATCTGCAGAAGGATTATGATTTAAATGATATTATCATCTCCAGGATCAAACACAGTAAGTCTAAGGAAGTATTTACGCCCACACTGGACACAAGATTGAATGAAAGAGATGTGGTAATGGTGGTAGGTTTGCCTGCAAGTGTAGAAAGATTTATGGAAGCCATCGGGAAAGAATCTCAGGATCAGGAGATAGAATCAGAAAATGATATCATAACCAAAACTATTTTTGTCACACGAAAATCCGCCACACATAAAAAGCTGGCAGAGCTGGATTTGCTCAACAAATTTGGACTCAAAGTGACCAGAGTATATCGTTCGGGAATGGAATTACTCGCAAGTCCTTCATTGGAGTTGTTTTATGGTGACAGGCTGAGGGTCGTCGGTACTAAGGATGACATTTCAGAAGTAGAAAAAATCATTGGCAACTCAGAAAAAAGGCTGTTGGAGCCTGATTTTTTATCCCTTTTTGGTGGGTTGGTGATAGGTATTATTATTGGATCCATTCCGATCATGATTCCATCATTGCCTGTACCTGTTAAGCTGGGGTTTGCTGCAGGACCATTGATCGCAGCATTATTGATCAGCAGATATGGTGGACTGGGGGTGATACATTCTTATATCAACACGGGAGCTATTTATTTTATGAAAGACCTGGGTATAAGTTTGTTTTTTGCATCTGTAGGACTACACGCAGGTACACATTTTTATGAAAATTTTATTGCACATAATGGTTGGCTTTGGTTGTTTTACGGGATGTTCATCACATTTGTTCCACTGATTATAATGATATTGGTTGGAAGATGGTTAATGAATATCAATTATTACAAGCTGGTGGGACTGATGAGTGGCACATACACAGACCCTGCAGCTCTGGCATTCAGCAATGGTTATCTGGATTCTGATATTCCTACACAATCGTATGCCACTGTATACCCGTTGGTGACAATATTCAGGATCTTTGTTGCCCAGATGCTGATATTATTATGCATTTGAAAATAACTTCCAATCTTAACATTATGTTTGTCGTAACTTAATCAAATACAGAAACAGATAACTCAAACAAATGACAACAAACAAGGTATTACTTCGCCAATGGCAGCTTTCGGATGTGCCTAGTCTCGTCAAATATGCCAACAATCCCAATATTGCAAAAAATCTTAGAGATGCATTTCCGAATCCCTATACTTTGGAAAATGCCATCAACTTCATAAATATGGCCAATAGTAAGGAGCCCTCTGCCATTTTTGCTATAGACATGAGTGGAGAAGCGATAGGGGGGATAGGCCTGCACCCACAAAACGATATTCAGCGTATGAATGCTGAGTTGGGTTATTGGCTTGCAGAACCATTTTGGGGGCAGGGCATCATTAGCCAGGCAATAGTTGACATAGTTGCTTTTGGGTTTAGAGAGTTGGACATAAACCGCATTTTTGCCATACCATTTGGGAGTAACATAGCATCTCAGCGAGCCCTGGAAAAAGCAGGCTTTACACTTGAAGCAAGATTTGAAAAAGACACTTTATAAAAATGGCGAATTTGAAGATGAGCTAGTCTATGCCATCAGAAAAAACTACCATGAGGCACTACACAGTAGTTCATCAGCAGGTAAGGACCACTGATGTGAGATATACATACAGGAGTTGCTCGGGCACTCTGACATCAAGACTACACTTATATACACACATGTTACCAATCACAAGCTATCGATGATCGAAAGCCCACTAGACAAACTGATGAAAAATAAAAGAGAAAATGATAAAAAAAATTAAATTTTGTGTGTTCATCTTGTAGAAAATAAAATCAAAATATAATCATGCATGATCACATAGTGCATCATAAAATAATGGAAAACTGTTTTTTGAAAAAATAAAATTGCATTATGATGAATCTGATGAAATGATAATGTCATCGAAGATTTGTGAACTAAACGAAGTAATGACAATATTTAGCAAAATAAATAGATTCACTTATAGCAGATTGTCAAAATCTCTTGCAAATGATATTGCGGATATACAACAAATGGAAATTGATTCAGAAGACAAATTGAAAAGAATTAAGTCCCAAATAGGCAATTATTATGATTTCAAATACTCTTTAGGAGTATCTATAGGGATATTAAAGATTGGATTGAAGTTATATCCTAAAGTGCAAATAGTTGGAGAGTATTATTAAAAATCCTATCGATAACAAGTGATATGAGATCAGACTTGCTATCGCTGCGTCCGCTCCATATCACCGGAACGTTATCACCAAACAAAACTGAAAACATTAATTAAAAACAAATAAAAATAAACAAATGGGAGTAGCAATTTATGTTCAAGGGACAAAAAAGGAATCAAGTATTAGCGGTCGTATAAAATGTCTTGACTGGTATGAAATAGATAAGAATGAAATACAAAATGAAGAAATTGAAGGGACTTCGACCGTAATTCATGACGGCCTTTATACAATTGACTACCTAGTAAGTCAAAGCTATTTAAGTGATTTTGGAATTTATGATACAAGTGAGATTACTTTTTACTATCATATACCAAATGGAATGAGTGGAGCGAATTTTAGAAATGAGAACGGTAAAAGTTTTGAAATCATGTTTGGTCCAGATAAATTAATTGAAGTCATTCCGAAATTATTACAACTCGCAGAATGGGCTAACGGAAGATCATCAATAAGTTTTAATGCAGAAAATGCGATTGCAGAACTCAAAAGGCTCATAGAAATTTTAGAAAAAGTCAAAAATGAAAATGGTGTCATTAGCTTCTTTCTAGGATAAATTACTACTGATAAATATTTCGTTATTTTGGAAACATCCATATTTGATCACGCATATGTTAATCATAATAAAATAGAAATTAGTAACTAAAGTCAAAAGCAAGTGATAACAAAGTGCTTTGATGAACATACCGCCCTTTCGGGCCGGCACGTCACAAAGCACAAGCGTTACCACAATCAAAACAAAATAAATCAAAACAAAATGGACATTTTTAATGGAAATCGGAAGCTTGAAGAAGCAGTAATGTATTCAATTGACTGGGGAGTTTTTCTTCGGCATAATTTGGACGGACCAATAGCACCGTTCATGTATTTATTCAATGGAGAAGAAAGACAGACAAGAGTTTTAATGACGGACGGAGACCCTATTGAATATGCAAAGAGAGTTTTGGCAAAAGAAGAAAAGCCATTTCAACAATTTGTAATCGGAATGGAAGGCTACCTTCGAGATGACAAAAATGAAAGAGTAGATTCGATTATAGTTCAAGGGTTCGATAAGACACAAGAGAATGGAGTTGCATTAGGGCAAATGTTTGAACCAAAAGAAAAAAATGGAACCTTCAAAAAAATTGAAAAGATAACATTTTTAGGAAATCCTGAATTACCACTTGAAATTGAAAACTTAGATAACCCCAACTATTCTGTCGAAGAAATTGGATTCAATGCAATGGCTTTGAAATTCAGTGAATTGACCCAATATCTTGCATTTTTTACGCATTCAAATCCATCAGTAATTGCTAATACAATGAAAAGGTTCTTACGTTCTAAGATTATGGATAGCAATGCTGATTCATTGAGTGGACGATTTGAATTACAGATAACCCCAGGAATGATAAATCATGATGATTTCTTGAAATTTTTAGTTTTGAATGCTGTGGAAGAAGAAAGAAAATTACCTCATGGAATTGAATGGGAAAAAAGAACAGGGAGAAAAATCCTGTTAAATGTAAAACATGGAGATAAAGACTATTTGACCGAGTTCGCAAATGAAAAGCAAGAAGTAAAAGATAAGCCCAAATCAGAAGAACCAAAAAAGATTGAGGCGAAGTATTCTTCATTTAGCGTTCAAGAATTGCATCAAGAGTTCATTCGAATAATATCAATTCCTAATGCACGAACGAATATTTCGGCATTAACTGATATGACTGAATTAATGGATGAATACGAAAAAAGAGGTATTGAAATGCCAAATAAAAAATCTGAAACAAAACAGAATGAACAGAAAAAGCCTTGGTGGAAATTTTGGTAACTAAGAAGAGAAGACTATGGTGAACAATGGCTAAAACCTTCATAGCCAGCAAAAGCTGGCTACGCCGTTTAGCCGGTACGTTAGGGGACATAATAGTAAAAATGAGAAAAGTAAAAATATTAATATTACTAATATTATCATCAAATCTTTTTGGACAAGAGATTGAAGACAAAATCTGTTTTTGTTTAACGGAGAACTTTAATTTAGCAGGACTGGATTATTATAAAATTATTGAAGAAGTTGAACTTGACTTGATGAAAAATAATATTATAGATAAAACATCAAAATCAAGGCTCGATCAATTTGTTAAGGTTGCGGAAATAGGGGTAATAACGAAGCCGAGAACTTATGAAAATATAAAATTTGAACAACTTGGTTTAAATACTTTAAAGCATTGTGTTAGTCTAATAACGTACACATCAAATTGTGAACCACCTCCTTCTTTTAGTTTATTTAGGGAAATGGATTATTTAAAACAGGAAATTCAGCAAGAACCAAATTTTAACTTATCGGCTCTTAGAACAAAAACAGCACAAATCATAATAGAAAATAATGGTAAATTCAACCAAGATTCTAAATTGTGGAAAATTATTCAATTATCATATTTATATTGGCTTTCGGAAATAAATGATTTAGGCGTATTAATAGACTTACCCGCTTATGATTTTTCAAACCAAGATACTTCAAACACGGTAAAAATTCATGTATCACCAGACGACAAAATTACATTTGAAGGAATATTTTTAGAAAAGCACGAAATTTGTCAGTATCTAAAACCAAAAATTATCCAAAAGAAAGGGGTCTATTTTACTAACGAAAGAAACACCAAGTACAAATTATATTTGGATGTTTACAATGAGTTGAAAGATTGTTTCTTAACACTGCGAAATGAAAAAGCTATCGAACTTTATCAAAATAAATATGATGAGCTTAATAACGAACAGACCGAAATCATTAATGAAATGATACCTTTAAGAATAATTGAAAATGAACCAAAATAATACGCCCCCTAACAATTAAGGCTGGAAGTTGTGTTGAAAACCGACTTTCGGCCCGTGTTGAACGAAGCGGTGCTGGATGTAAATGGTAGTTTTTAGACGGACTGCCGTGGACAGTAATTTTGAAAACTGAAATGAATAAATTAGAAAAGCAAATTAGAGATTGTCTTGAATCACTAGAAAAAACGGTTAACAATTTCGTTTCGTTTTTCAAGAATGACAAGGATTTCAATCAAATGGTTTATACGTATTGAACAGTTAAAGATGTTTTAGGGCATGTTACTTTTTGGGATGAAAGTAGAGGGAAACTTGCGGATGTAAATAAAATGAGTGTTGACACGACCAGAAAAGTTCCGGTTTGTTGTTCTTTGCCAAAGACTGATTGAAGCACAAGAAATTATAGCAAAGCAACTGTAGATGAAATTCCTTATAAAAAAGGTTCAAGAAATTATTCACGATTAGAACATTTACAGGTTGTTAATTCGCACATTGAAAAACATTTAAGAGATATCACAAATAAACTAAAACAGGAACATGTCAAGACCAACAAACAAAAAAGACTTATTGACTTTTAGTCAAAAGAACTATAAGAGTTTAAACGACTTTGTTGATTCATTCTCTGAAGAGGACAAGAATAAAGAATTTCCAAAAGGAACAATGAATCGTAATTTTCGAGATGTACTTGCCCATTTGCATCATTGGCATTTAATGATGATAGAGTGGTATTCAATTGGAATGAAGGGGGATAAACCTGAAATGCCTGCAAAAGGATACACATGGAAGACAACTCCTGAACTGAACAGAAAAATTTGGGAAAAATACAGGACAACAGATTTAAAAAAGGTTAGGAAATTGCTTGATAATTCTTTTAACGATGTTCAGAGTATTATTGAAAAGCATTCTAATGACGAGCTTTTTGTAAAGAAAAAATACAAATGGACCGGTACAACATCATTGGGTGCTTATTTGGTTTCTGCTACATCAAGCCATTACGACTGGGCTTTAAAACTTATGAAAAAAGCCATGAAATAAAAACTACCGCCAACAACTAAGCGTTTGTCGTGTCCAGCGGACATGCGATGAACGCCCTGTTGATTTTGTCCTTGGGTACTCCGATATATGGACAACAGACTTTTAGTGTGTCAGTGGAGCCAAGCCCAGACACCAAATACAATATATTCAGCAAAAAAGAATATCCAAAATAGCATATAGAATCTGGTGATCGAGGCAGGGACATGCATTTTTACAAAAGTGGCATTGATTAAAAAGAGGATCAAAGCTGCCAGGTGAAAGATAAAAAGCAATTGCATTCCGGATATATAAGACCAGAAAATACAAATGATGTAAGCTATTGTCACAAGTAATGTCCCGGACATCCATGCTTTCCTGGGTGAAGTGGTGAGGGCGAGCGTTTTAAAATTGTACGCGGCATCACCTTTGGTGTCCGGCAGGTCTTTAAACCATGCAATGGCTATACTAAATGCTACCACAAAGCCAGTAAGTACCCACAATGCATCAGGCCATGTCTTAAGGTTAATATGTCTGACTTCATCTATGGACATTATACCGGCATTGTAAACAAAATGAAGATACATACCCAGATTGACCAGGATACCCCTTACGCCGGTGATGGCAATAGCTGCAGGAAGGTGATGCTTTTTGAGTTGTATGGGAGGTACTGAGTAAGCAATCCCTATGATACATATTACGAGGATAAGCACACCTAATATCCATCCTGTGTAAAAAGCACTCAAGAGGGATAAAGTCAAACTTAGGGCAACTATTTTTCGCGCGTGTGTCAATGACAGACTACCACTGGCAAGTGGTAGATTGGGTTTATTGATCTTGTCCAGGTCCACATCTATAATCTGGTTTAACCCAACTATAAAAATATTGCATGTAATGCCTGAAAATAACGTAATCAGCAACAAACCCAGATGATCTTTGACGGGAGCACCAATCAGTGCAATGAGCCACAAAGTAGTGATACTGACTATTGACCCTATGATAGTGTGTGGCCTACTGAACTTCCACAATATTTTAAAAAATCTGAAAATCATAGTCCTTAGATTTTAATGGTAATGATGTATGCGGGAAATGAAAAATGCTCTTTAATATCAATGTTGACCTGAGGACTTGCAAGGTGCATCAAATCCTCTTTGTATCCTTGCACCGTGCGGGATTTTAGGATAGAAATATATCCATCTATCAGGATAGTTACCATATTTAAAGGTAAAATAAAAGTAAGAAAAAATCGCTTCCATTCGAAGGGTCTGATAAATGGGAATGCAAAAACAACTCCAAAGAAAGATGCTAAAGTAATCTGTAAGACATTTAATAATGTTGGTTGAACTATTTCTACGATCATAAGGTTACAGCCATTATCAGCCATTTTTTTTATGAGGTGCTCCTGTTCACTGGCATCGAAATGATGAAATGCATTATACATGGTGTAGTAAGTGTCTTTTTGAGGTTGGAATTCCAAAACATCCATCGATTGCTGCAGGTAAGTGATACCATGGGTTGGTATGACAGATTGTGGAAATTTGTCCGATAAAGCAGTTTTGTAATCCTCATTACCAAAATGTCTGTGGACATACACGGCAGGGAATCCACTTCCACTGCAAAGATCCTGGATATGTGTCAAATGTAAGTTTTCCATATCGCTTTTGACCATAGGTGCCACTTGTCGGTAGAGCCCAAGCTTACTGACAATCATGCCGATCATCTCCATCTGATATTTTCTCAGGATGGGTGGAAACCAGGGGAAATCTTCCAGCTCTTTTATTTTCATGAATGAAGGTTTCTGCTCACATAATGTTTAAGATGATAGAAATTTATTACTAAGATGGGTAGGAAACACGCTAATGACCATATGTCTGTATAACTATCAGTTTGCGAACACATGACAATATAGCCAAAAATTCATGTTTATAAGTAAAACAATGATATATTTAGCTTTTTAATGTTTTAAATAATTTTATACTTGTTAGATCAATATAACAGTTTATTATTTGCAGGTGCTTCACTTTTGATTCTTTTATCTTTACTATTGATAAAATATAGCATGCAAAAGGCAATGATTTCTACTGAAGGTGGGAGAAAGCTATTGCATTTTATGGCTGTGATTACTTGTGGATGGGTTGTGTTTTATACAAGTGAAAGAGAATTATTGGCGATAATTTTTCTGATTTGTTCCTTCGTTTTATTTTTTATTGCACACAAAAACTGGCTTTTGCCCAATGAAAGGCGTAGTTATGGTATAGCGCTTTTCCCGCTGGCATTTGGCTTGCTTTTACTTACTCCTGTGAGCATAACAGCCGTGGTTTTTGCCATATGGGTATTAGGTATCTGTGATCCATTGGCAGGATATGTGGGTCAGCACTACGCTGACAAAAAGTATATTTTTTTATATGAAGAAAAATCGTGGCTTGGTTTTTTTGTATTTTATATAGCCGCTATGACTATCAGTTGTTTTTTCTTGGGATGGACAGCAGCAGTGTTGGTACTGGCATTGGTACCGGCCTTGAGTGAATTGTTTTCCTACAAGGGAAGTGACAATCTGTCTATACCGTTGATTGCGTCTGCCTGGTATACTGTCGTCATTGAAAACCCTATATTTCCTTTTCAATGGTTGATTTTTTTAGTAGTTTTAGCAGTTTTGGGAATCACTTACCGTAAAAAGTGGCTCACTGATTCAGGGACAGCCGCGGCTTTACTTTTAGGTACCGTGATTGTTTTTTCTTCAGACCCGTTGTTAATTGTATCTATTGGAATCTTTTTTGTAGCTGGTAGTCTGACCTCACGGCTGCATCCTGATCTAAAGGACGCAGGAGGCAGGGATGCCATACAAGTATTTTCAAATGGTCTGGTGGCTGTACTGTGTCTCCTGGCATATATGCTGACAAAAAACAGTATTTATATTTGCGCTTATTTTATGTCTATTTGTATCAGCTTTGCGGACACTATGAGTAGTGATATAGGTCTTTATTTCAGGCAAAAGACGTATGATATCCTTACCTTTCAACCCATTGCTGCAGGACTTTCCGGTGGCATTTCTGTGGCAGGAACGTTGGCTGGTGTCGTGACATCTGTGCTATTTAGTGGGATGATGTTTTTTATATTCGACCTGGAGATAAAAGACGCATGTTTTATAGCCCTGGCGGGTACTCTTGGGATGATTTTAGATAGTATTATTGGAAGTAAATGGCAGTTAAAGCATATTCATAAAGGCATTGTCACTGAAGATACAGGTAATACGCTGACACAATATTACAAAGGGGTGCCATGGATGAGCAACAATATGGTTAATATGTTGACCAATATGATCGTGACAGGGACGAGTGTAGTTATCCTTGGTTTATATACAGCAAGTCATTAAAACCATCCTTTCCTCTTAAACCAGTATGTCAATAAAACTACGATGGTCAGCATTATACCCCATATCAGGTAATATCCGTTGATCCAATTCAGCTCGGGCATGTATTTAAAATTCATACCATAAACACCAACGATAAATGTCAGGGGTATAAAAAATGTAGAAATTATGGTGAGAATCTTCATGATTCGATTCATCTCATGGCTCATTGCATTGAGATAGATGTCTTTTAAACTGAAATTGGTATCCCTGTAAGTTTCTACGGTTTCGAGTATTTGTATGGTATGGTCGAGAACATCTCTGAAATACTTTTTGGTTTTTTCATGGATGAAAGGATGGTCTGAACTGATCAGCTTGTTTAACACATCCCTCATAGGGTAAATGTTTTTTCGAACCTGCATAATGTCTTTCTTATTATTCTGAATCTTTAGCAATACGACATTATCAGGTTGTCCAAGCACTTCATTTTCTAT
This sequence comes from Saprospiraceae bacterium, assembly GCA_016714765.1. GTDB lineage: Bacteria > Bacteroidota > Bacteroidia > Chitinophagales > Saprospiraceae > OLB9. The sequence continues at coordinate 16,057 of JADKCF010000015.1, forward strand.
TTCTTCCAGATAATCTCCCATTTTTTCTAATATATCAAAATAAATATCCACAGACACGTCCAGGATGCGGTAAAAAAGGTAGTCGATAGGCCTTTCTCTGACAGTTGTGTTGGCCGTTTCCAGTCTCTCCCGAATGATCTGAAAACCATCTCCCTCTTTTTCCTGAAATGTTATCACGGCATTTGATGTCAATATTACGGACATCTGCTCTTCCTCTACTTCTTTGGTTTGTTCATCCCACTCCAGTGCTTTAAGGGTGACAAAAATATAATTTTCTTCTTCCTCCACTTTAGGTCTCTGAAATACATTGAGGATATCCTCCTGATACAGATAATGCACCCCGAATTTTTCACATATTTTCCTTATTTGATCGACATCACTCAAACCATTGATGTTGATCCATAGTTTTAATGAACCATCCAGCTTCAGTAATTCGGATAATTCCGGTTTAAATTTTTGACATGTCGTACTATCATATGCATAAACTTCGATACTGGTGGGTGAAAATATATTTTTACCGGTATAGATATGTGTACCTGGCGGAAGACCTGTTTTGCTCGGTCTTTTGCGATTTTTTTTAGTGTGAAGTGGTTTATGGCTCATTTTATTAAGGCTGACTTATGAAAAGTGGATTTGGTGTAGTTTTTCTATAGGTGTTTAAGTTTATCCTTACACCCGCTTTAGCCATAAGATTTGAGCTCCAGCCTGTTTGAGAATACGGACTGACCGAAATATCCTGACTTACATCAAAATCCATAAGGTGTCTGTCTACGTATGCATCCACAACAGTAAATAAATGCCCAGCTATAATCCATATCCAGGAGTATTCACTCCATTTTCTAAAGAAATCTCTTCTCTCTTTAAGGCGACCGATATCTGGTGGCTGGACAGGCAGAGCAAGGGCAGTCTGATAAGTGTTTTGAGCATCACGATAGCTCTTCCTATTACTGACAAGCACATAGGTCAGTGTCCCATCGATAGCCAGTGCTATGGGTACTTTCCACCATTTTTTATTATATATCTGTCCACCGGAAGGGATGATCAGTGAGTATAGTGCAGCTTTGCCAGGTTTTCCTTTAAAGAGGGACAAAAAACCATTTTTATTGATTAGCGTATCGTTTTCATTAGTTGTCGTATCTTGCAATACCACACTTCCATTAATACCATCAGGTCTGCCGCCTACGACCTGACCTTCTACTAAAGTGGGACAAAGTATTAAAACAAACGTTATGCAAATCAGCCATTTTATCATTATACTATAACGTTAATTTTGTTTTATAAATTATCGTTTGTCAAAATTTCAGTGATAGTATTAAACTCTTTATCAGAATTGAACTGAATGGTGATAGACCCTTTACCTGATGATTCTCTTTTGATTTCCACTTTTGTGCCCAGTACCTGACTTATTCTATCTTTGATTTTTATAATTTCAGGTGTGTGGCTTTTCTGAGCAGGAGAGGAGGCTGAACCGGGAGTTTTGACAGTGTTATAAGACTTTATCATTTGCTCAGTAGCTCGTACTGATAATGCCCCTTCTACTACATCTTTATATATTTTGAGTTGTAGGGCAATATTATCAACACCCGCCAGAGCTCTTGCATGCCCCATACTCAATTGGCCCTCCTTAACTGATGACTGTATCTGTGCTGGAAGTTTGAGTAATCGGACATAGTTGGTAACGGTGCTCCTGTCTTTGCCAACCCTGTCTGAAAGGGCTTCGTGTGTCAGATTGCATTCATCCATCAGCCGTTGGTAAGAAATGGCGATTTCTACAGCGTTGAGGTCAGCACGCTGGATATTTTCCACCAGTGCCATCTCCAGCATTTCCTGGTCATTGGCCACCCTTATATAAGCAGGCACTTCTTTGATACCAGCCATCTTGGAAGCCCTCAATCTCCTTTCACCAGAAATAAGTTGGTATTTATTACCACCCATTGCCCGGACAGTGATGGGCTGTATGAGACCGGAAATTTTAATAGACTTGGCCAGTTCCATCAGTTGATCAGTGTCAAACTCCGTACGGGGTTGATAAGGATTGACTTCTATCAGTTCAGGGCTGATGAGTGCTATACTATTTGTTAGTTCTTTGACAAGCTGACTCCGCTCTACAGGATTATTGGTCTTTTCTATGTTGGACAGAAGGGAGCGCAATCCCTTGGATACTTCATTTTTTTTGTTCATCTTGATAGATTATGCATTAACAGATCAGGTTCATTGATAGAGATGAATTCATTCGCCAAATTTAGAAAGTTGATAGCTCCTTTGCTGGAGGCATCATAGATGATGACCGGCTGACCCAGAGATGGAGCTTCACCTATTTTACTGTTTCTGTGTATGATTGTTTCAAAAATTCTATCTGATATGATGTGTCTGATTTCTTCCAGGACCATATTGGCCATCCTCAGCCTCTGGTCGTACATGGAAAGTATGACTCCTTCTACTTTAAGAGAAGGATTGAGGGATTGTTGTACAAGATTGATGGTATCTTTCAGTTTGCCGAAACCCTCCAAAGAGAAGAATTCACATTGCACAGGCACCAGGACACTATCTGCAGCGGCCAGAGCATTGAGGGTGATCAACCCGAGGGAAGGAAGACAATCTATGAAAATATAGTCATATTCGTCTTTTAACTTACTCACAAGGTTTTTCATCCTGAATTCGCGGTCAGTTACATTTACAAGCTCTATTTCTGCCCCTACCAGATCTATGGAAGACGGAAGCAGAGACAGATTGGGTGTTTTGGTGATGATTATACCTTCATGTGGGTCGGCGTTTTCTACGAGACACTCATATGTGGTAATAGAAATTTGGTCCTGTTTTACGCCTACACCGGATGTAGCATTGGCCTGAGGATCAGCATCTATCAGAAGTATCTTTTTTTCAAGAACTGCTAGAGTTGCTGCCAGATTGATGGCCGTTGTGGTTTTACCTACGCCACCTTTTTGGTTGGCTATGGCTATGATTTTGCCCATAAAGTTGATTATAATTCTATACTATTCCCAATATTGAGAAGTATCAGTTCTTTGCCTGCTTGTTTAAAATGAGAAATAGCTGCTGCATGATCTATTTTGATATATCCAAAAGTATCATAATGACAACCTATAATTTTTTTACAATCTATAAATTCTGATGCAATGAGGGCGTCTTCGTATCCCATCGTAAAGTTATCACCAATAGGTAATATCGCAAAATCCAGTGCAGGACAAGTCATCGGAATAAGCTTCATATCCATCGTAAGAGCCGTATCACCTGCAAAATAAAAACTTATTTCGTCATTCCAGACAACGAATCCACCCGAAGCACCCCCATAACTGCCGTCAGGTAACATGCTGGAATGTACGCCATGTACATACTTCACCGTACCGAACTCAAAATGATACTTCCCTCCTAGATTCATAGGATGTCCGGCAATACCTTTTTGTTCATACCAGGTAACAATTTCATAGTTGGAGATGATTTTGGAGTTGCTTTGTTTTGCCAGAGTCTCAGCATCAGCCACATGGTCGCCGTGGCCATGAGACAGCAGGATGTAATCAGACTCAAGCGTGCTGATATTGATTTTTGCTGCAAGAGGATTCTGGCTGATCATAGGATCAAATATCAAATCTGTGTCCTTGGTATGCACGTGAAACGCAGATTGTCCAAGATATGTTAGTTTCATTTTGATTGACTATTATTAGATAAATGATTTTAAGAAAATTCTAAGGATCTCCAAAAAAGTATAATTAATAAATATATATATAATGATGATAAAGTGATTATTAAATATTTTTTGGGACGAATTACTGTTAAAAATTACACAAATTTTAACAATTTTAATGCGCAAAGGTACAAAATGTTGACCAATCAGAATTGAATCCTGTATTAAAATACTGAACAAAATTAGTTTTTCGGAGTTTAGCTCACAAATAAGTGCATATGATAACCGTTATTTCCGGAACAAACAGACCCAACAGTCAAACTAAATTTATTGCTGATTATTGTTATAATTTCCTGATTAACAAAGGGGTCGAGTGTGCCTGTCTTGACTTGCAGGATATCAACGCAGATTTGCTCTCATCGGAAATGTATCAGTCTCATGGTCAGCACCCTGTTATCTCAGATATACAAGACGGGATATTAGTGCCATCTGATCATTGGTTGGTGGTGAGTCCGGAGTATAACGGCAGTTTTCCAGGTATATTAAAATTATTGATTGATGCATTGTCCATCCGGCGGTCAAAAGAAACTTTTGGTGGTAAAAAAGTGTCATTGATCGGGGTATCTTCAGGGCGTGCCGGTAATTTCAGAGGGATGGAACACCTTACAGGTATTTTCAATTATCTCAATATGTTGGTCATGCCCAATAAACTGCCTGTTTCATCTGTGGATAAGCATATCTCCAAAACAGGTATGATAAGCGATGAAACCCAGAAGACTCTACAGCATTTTATGGAAGAAGTTGTAATATTTAATAACTTCCCCTCTGTGTAAAGTTAAATAAAAACCTCATTGTCTCAATAAAAATATATGTTAAAGTGAAGGATAACGAGGGGGACAATAAAGTTCCTGGCGTCATTCCTACGGAACCAAAACCGATACCTGTCATTTTGCAGGTTTTCAGTTTCAGGATTAGAATCTTTTAACTGGACTGTACCGGGACCTGCACCGATACCTATATTTATGCCGGTTTTATCCAAAAGGAAATCCTGTTGCAACATCAATCCTACTCCTCTGTAATAGGTTGCTCTTTTACCCTTGACAGTTTCTATGTATGCACCGTTTGCCCTTGAGAGTTCAGCAGTGACATCATGTGAAGTGTATCTGTAATTGTATAGAAAACTGACCGAAGTCTCTGCACTTTCTGACTTAAGTATCTTGAATCGGCATTGTGGTCTCAATCTAAATCCTTGCAAATTGTTTTCTTGATTCAAATCATAAAAAATATAAGCTGCTTCTGTTACTATGGAAAATCTATCTGAAATAGCATATTCGGCACTCAATTGAATGCCGAGTAGGTATTTACTATTGCTGAAGGGGTAAACCCTAATCTCCACTTAGAATTTAAGACAGAATGAAGGCCGCCATTTTCCTGAGCAGAAATATGGAATACTATAAAATTAAAGTAAAATATAATCAAACCACCTCTCAGAGTCATTTAAAGTTCGATTTTTGACAGTAATCTGATATTGTTCTCGTCAGAAATATCGTACTGGTACAAACTCCTGGCCGATGAAACTATCAATAAATCATTTTTAACAATCAGATCATATGCCGGATAGCCATCGAATATTTTTTCCTGTACCGGTTTTGATGGATCTTTGATGTCAAAAACAATCAAACCCAGATTTTCATCGCAGATATACAACTTTTTTTTGCCGAGTCCCAAACCTTTGGGTTTGCTCATTTCCAAAATAGAAAGAAGTGCGGGATTTCTGATGTCGCTAATATCGTAGATTCGCAATTCGTTTATTTCTCTTGCAAAACAACGAGCTGAATTTGTCGTAGATAAAGTGACATATGCTATGTTGCTTCGGGCTACTATCGGATCAGAGTTGCATATGTCAGGACCCCAGACCTCATGGTATTGGGAGGTCGATTCCCTGCGGGGTATACCGGATGTATCCAATGTATAAATAAACATGTTGTTGGCTGAACCTACAAACAAAAGACCATTGTAATGAAATAGAGACTCAATATTGCTCCCAATGTCCTGGCTATCCATTAGTTGGGGCTTTACGGTATTGGAAATGTCGAAAGTAAATATTTTTGTATCTGTGACAGCATATAATTTGTTGGCCAGTACTATCATGGTAGAATATGAACCTACTGCCACTTCATTACCAGAGTCGGACTCATCGGAAGTTGCAAATGGACCCGTACAACCTGTTATAAAAAGCAAATAAACAGAGCACATAAAACAGATAAATATTTTCATTTTGGGGGCTTTTCGATTAGTAATCAAATTTAGATGGTTCGGCATAGTGGATTGACAATAGATTTATTTTCCCAACCCAATAAAAGTCCTTTGGTATAAGTATAACATTCAAAAGGGCCTTTATAATTTGGAGGAAATTCTTCCAGAGTGGAAGGGTCATATATGTCTCGAAGCGTTTCGAGTACTTTTATTTGCTGGATAGAGGATATGTCTATGACAAAAATATGTCGGCCATTGTCAGCATACAGCACATTATCTTTAATGATAAATTCACTATTTCCGCTAATGGCCCAAAAGGCAATATTTCTTGGATCGGCAGGATCAGAATTGTCAATAACGTGAATACCTTTTTTAGCTTCATTGACATAGATGTATGCACCTGCGGTGACAATCTTTCCGGCATTTGTAAAGGCTCTTGGACCTTCGGATTTGATATTTGAGATATCATCCCAACTTGCATACAAAGGACTTTTACCTTCCACTACTTCGTCAGCCGTGTCAGTACATGCAGTTAAAAACATCGCAGCTATGCTCAAAATTCCTATAATCCAATGCCTCATCTAGTAATTTTAGTTAATTTAAGAACGATGTGAAGTGGGGAAATGTTGCTTATTTTGTGATAAATTTGAGTGTACAGGCACCAGATGGGTAATTGTTTTATAAGTCTGATATACAAGCCAGGATTCCAGACACATGATTTGTAGCCAAAAAATATTTGAATTATTTTAAGTTTTAAGGACATTGGTTTGGAACCCAAAGAAGAGGTTGCCAAAAAATTCGGATTTGAGTTTTTACCAAGGTCAATAAGTTGTATAGTTATTCGCTTTGTAAAATCTATTTACAAAAATATATACTTACCCACACCTTTGCCATGTTCTACTTTTTGGCAGTATGATTATAGTTGAGTTATCTACTGCATATTTTTATAATTATGTTTCAGATGAGTAAAGAGATATGATCAAAATCATAGTTAAAGATGCGCTAAATCAAGTTCGTAATAATACGAAAAAGATTTTTAATTCGTAAATTTGCGAATAATTAAATAAATACACTATGTTAGATATAAAAATACTCGGACCTGGCTGTCCAAAATGTAAAATTACTTACAACAATACCATAGAAGCCGTCAAACAATTGGGCATCAAAGCCAATGTCACCAAGGTAGAAGACATCATGGAAATCATGAAATACAACGTACTTTCTACACCTGTACTCATGATCAACGAAGTGGCCAAAATCAAAGGACGTACGGCTGATGTATCTGAAATCAAACTGTTATTAGCTTAAAACCTTTTGGAGTGGAAAGCAATGAATGATGAAGTAAAACATATCGTTGTTTTTGGTGCCAATTGTGGTAAATGCAAAAAAGCAGAAGCGCTCATCCGCTCTGTGATTTCGAAATTACAATTGCAGGCAGATGTTACTAAATGCGAAGATTGGGACATCATGGTTCAACACAATGTGACCTATCTGCCCACTATCATGATAGATAACGTGATCAAATTCAAAGGTGTCGTGCCCGCAGAAAACGAATTAATAAGAGCAATAAATTAAAAAAATGGAAGCACAAACTTTAGTCAAGGAAATATGTCCGACATCCACAAAGATGGATCAGTGAAGGCGCTTTAATAGTGGATGTTCGTGAAGCAGATGAGGTAGCTCAGCTAAGTCTCAACGTACCGGAAATTATACATATACCACTCAGTGAATTTGAAAACCGTTATCAGGAGATACCTAAAGACAGGAAAGTAATCTTGGTGTGCCGAAGTGGTGAAAGGAGCCTTAGAGCTGCCGGTTTTCTGGTCAACCATGGCTATGATCAGGTGGTCAATATGCAATTTGGTATCATCAGATGGGTACAAAAAGATTTTCCCACGATAGGAGATACTTATTATATACTTACTAAAGAAAGTGATTGTTGTTCGAAACTAGGGTGCTGCTAATTTAATTAGAAATAGATCTAATTTCCCATTGTAAATTCCTAATTAAATATCATGTTCGACTGGATACAAAATTTTGCTGATTGGCTCATTTACACCATCTTGCAGATAGGTGCTGATACACATTTGGGAGTGGCACTCAACTTTTTTGTCTACGATACCATCAAAATATTATTTTTACTTTTTGTTATCGTCTTTTTGATGGGGATTGTCAATGCTTACTTCCCTATTGACAAATTGAAAAATTATCTGGCCAACAATAAACTCTTTGGTTTAGAATATCTGTTTGCGTCTATTTTTGGGGCAATCACACCCTTTTGTTCCTGTTCATCTGTGCCATTATTTATAGGTTTTGTACGGGGTGGAATTCCATTAGGTGTGACATTTTCGTTTCTGATCACCTCCCCATTGGTCAATGAAGTGGCTGTTGCTATGTTTTTAGGTATGTTTGGTCTAAAAGCAACCCTGGTGTATACCATCAGTGGCATATTGCTCTTGGAACAATAGGCGGATGGTTTTGGGAAGCTTAAGTTAGAACATTTACTATCCAATTGGGTCAAACATTGTTGGCCAATGACCAATTAAAAGAAGAAGCTTACGAAGAAGAAAAACAGACATTCAGACAAAAATTGCCTGAAATCACCCGTAGCGCGTGGGAAATTGTGCGGGGAGTTGTGCTATATGTGATCGTAGGGATTGCGATCGGCGCAGCCATGCATGGATACGTACCCGAAAATTTCTTTGCTCAATATTTGGGCACTGGTGCTTGGTGGACAGTACCTTTGGCAGTCATTCTGGCTGTACCGATGTATGCCAATGCAGCAGGTATCGTACCCGTCATACAGGTCTTTGTAGCCAAAGGGGTTCCGATAGGCACTGCGATAGCCTTTATGATGGCTACGGTAGGATTGTCATTGCCTGAAGCTACCTTGCTTAAAAGGTTATGAGCATGAAGATGATCGGAATATTTTTTGGTACAGTAGCGCTGTTTATCATACTTTCCGGATTTATATTCAATATGATATTGTAAAAAGTAATATTTATAATGAAAACAAAAACACAAATACTCTTGGATCTCTGGATCGAATCCCGCACCAGATTTAGTAATCAGTTGGTTAGTCTTACGGCATCTGATTTAAAAAAGAAATTAACCCCTGCAGTCAATTCTATTGGTTTTTTAATACGCCATGTTGGTGATGTAGAATTGTTATTTGCCAAAAATGTATTTGGTGAAAGCGGTCTGAAAGTATCTGCCAAAACGGTCATAACCCAAACGGATACCGGAGAATGGACAGATTTGGAAGCTTTAAAAGAATACGTCCAACATTCTTTTGAAACCTTAAAAAGTATCGTGGAAAAACAAACGGATTCGGACTGGGTAACATCCATAGTCACTAAAGAATTTGGCACAAAAACCAAAGCAGAAGCTTTGGCAGAATCGTCTCTCACACAGCTTATCATGCTGGCCAAATGGTCATCATCAATAAATACGGAACTTTATTTCAGAATTAGCATATTTTTAAATTATTTCATATCCAAATTATTAATAAATGAAATCTCTAAATTTTTTTCCATTTCTGAGTATTTTGCTTTTCACATTATTAGCAAATTTCACTTTTGCACAAACTAAAACTCAAACGGTCAATAAACCGGGTGTGGAAATCATACAGTTTCACTCCGAACATAGATGTGTCACTTGCCTTAAGATAGAAGAGCTTACCAAAGAAGCTGTCAAGTCATATGGCATGAGTTTAAATTGGGGAATGTAGATGATAAAAAAAATGAAAAATTAGCAGATCAATTTGAAGCAGCCGGTACTGCACTTTTTATTTATAACCCCAAGACAGGAAAGAAAAAAGACATGACCGACTTCGCGTTTATGAATTCAGGTGACAAAACCAAGTTTATTGCAGGCTTGAAAAAAGAAATATCGTCTTTCTAATCATCCGATCACCGATCATACAAACGATTGTACAATCAGATTTTCATTTTGATTATTCGTAATTCGTAATTTAAAATTCGTAATTAAAAAATGATGGAATGGTTAAATAATCTTGCCCAAAACAGCGAAACACCCGTTATTGCGGCATTTGCCTTAGGCTTCTTACCGCCGTGAGTCCGTGTCCTTTGGCCACAATGTCACAGCAACGACTTAATAAGACCATCAAAGCAAGAAAAAGTCATCTTGAGTGGTTTTTTATATACTTTGGGACGATTGACATCGTATACTGGGACAGGTGCGCTGATTTATTTTGGATTCAGCAAGTTTCAGATTGCCAAACTTTTTCAGGGCAATGGAGAGAAATTTCTTGGCCCGATCATGATACTGATAGGATTAGTGATGCTCGATGTGATCAAGTTGGATTTTCTGACCAAAGGCAACCTTACTGAACGCCTATCAGAACGCTTCAAAGATCGTGGACTTTTGGGTTCTTATTTATTGGGTGCTATTTTCGCTTTGGCATTTTGCCCTTATAGTGGTGCTTTATTTTTTGGCATGATGATACCGATGACCTTAGCTGCTGATGCAGGTCTGCTTTTGCCCGTAGTATTTTCTTTGGGTACAGGCATACCTGTCATTATTTTTGCATTTGTGAAGTGTGGTCTTTTGTACTTTCCTTATGTACAAAAACACTGGTATCCTTCACCCACAAAGCTGTCAACAAAAAACCTGCGAGAGAAATAAATATACCAACATAAAAGGGATAAGGTGTAACACCATATTTATTGGCAATAAAACCTGTCAAAAATGCCACTATACCTACAGCAAAATATCCTGCAAACTCATTTAAACCCATGGCAAATCCACGATCTTTTTCTCCAACCAGGTCGATTTTCATCACCACGGTACTGCTCCATGTCAATCCTTGACTGATGCCTAAAAGTATATTGGCAAATATTACCCAATTCCAACTTGTTGCGTTAATGAGCAAAAATGGAATAGGAAGAGCAAGCAACCAACCCAGTAATAACAAATTCCTTCTACCGTATTTATTGGCCAATCGACCTGTATAATAATTGGCAATAGCCTTGGATATGCCGAAAGCGGTGATAAAAGAAAGTATAGAAGTCTTGGATGCTACGCCAAACTCCAACTCTGCAAACTGAGGGAAAATCGTTCGTTCCATCCCTATCATACCACCAACGAAGGCGTTTACGATGACAAGTAAGGTGAATTGCTTCCAATTTTCTCTTAGCCCGAGTTTTATGTTCGTGGTATTCATAAATTGTTTTTTGAAAATGCAAAGATCTATTGCTTCAATCTCAAAACACTTTACAAATGATAAGTAATCAACGGACTTCTGCACGTATTCTACTCAAAGAGACGGGAGTAATCCCAAGATATGTAGAAATGTATTTGAGTGGGATTTTTTGTATGTAGTCGGTTGTCTCCAAAAGGTCCAAATACCTTTCTTTGGCAGATCTGAATTGCAGACTTTCTATTCTTCTGACTGTATTGACATATTCCCTTTCAAAAATGAGGCGAAAAAGACGCTCTATTTCGTTGTACTGATCGTGAAGCTTAAATAGGGAATCAGAGTCTATACTGATGAACGTGGTATCATCGATGGCTTGAATCCCTTTTGATGTAGGCTTTGCTGTAAAAAGACTTTCTGCACGGACGATGAGTTCATTCTCAAAGGCAAAATGTTCAGTTATGTCATTTCCATTTTTATAATAAAAAAATTCGTGCACATCCATTTTGGACAAGATACACTGTCCTGCAACTACTTCCGACATCTTGGATAATCTCATTTTTAGCACAGTTTTTTGTTTGAATAATAAGCTTCAATGCTTCCTTGCTATCCATAGAGAGTTTATATATGCTATCAAAAAACGAAAAAGTGTCCATATAAAACTACTATTTGGTTCAAATTATTTTTGTAAATAAGTATGAATGAAATACACTAAAAGTTCAATACTTTATCTCATTCCGATTTACCCTAGGTTAACAAATGCGGAAATATAACAAAAGTTCTAAATGTAAGGAGCAACTTAGATCATTTATCTCTTTCATTTGTGATGTTAAAGCAAATTTCATTTTCTAACGAAGGACTTAATGTTCATTCTATCATAACTGCAAAACTTTGACTCATTTGAATTTTAAAAGCTAAGTATTTATGAAAAAATTACTACATTAATCTATTGTTCGTATATTTGCGAATAATTAGTTTGAATTAAGATAAATATTTATAGTTATCATTTAGCTTTGACTTTATAAATAAAGCAGTTTTACCATGGCAGGCCGTTTACATCTTCTTGTATTTTTTATAGCTTTTCACACCGCTTTGATAGCCCAATCCATCACTGGCGTCGTTACTGATATCATGGGCAAACCACTCGTAGGAGCTAATGTCATTTGGGAAGGAACTAATCTAGGTACTGTGACCGATTCAACAGGTAGTTTTAGTATTGAAGACAAACAGGAAGGCGATCGTATGCTTATCCTATCTTACATCGGATTTACTACAGAAAAATTGGATGTCAAAGCTATCAAACATTGGGAAGTGCAACTCATCGAAGATGCTACTCTGGCAGAAGTCAATATTATTGCCAAAGGTTCTGCTACCAGATTTGCTGAAGATGTCGCCAAGGTAGAAGTGCTCGGTGTGAGAGAGATACAAAGAGCTGCTTGTTGCAGTCTGGCAGGATGCTTCTCCACCAATAGCAATGTGGATGCCAACGTCACCAATGTCGTCACTGATGCCAAAGAATTGCGGATATTGGGATTATCTGGTGTGTACAATCAAGTCTTGGTTGATGGTTTGCCTTTGATACAGGGATTGGCTTATCCGTACGGACCCAATAGTTATCCCGGCACTATGATAGAAAAAATCTTTGTCACCAAAGGAGCGAATTCAGTTTTACAAGGATTCGAGAGTATCAGCGGTCAGATCAATATGGAATTTCATCAGCCGGAGACAGCACCCAAATTGTTTCTCAATGCTTTTGCCAATTCATTCGGGGAGACGCAATACAATGCCAATTACATGGTCAAAAAGCCTACTTGGAACAATCTGACCATTGCCCATTTGACACTACCTGCTACCAATATTGACAGAGACAAAGATGGATTCAGAGACATTGTTCGTACCAATAGGGTATCATTTTACAATCGCTGGGCTTATGATAATCCGGATAAGCCCAAATGGCGGACCTACTTTGCTGTAAGATTTCTCAATGAAAACAGAGAAGGTGGATTGACTAGTTTTGATCGTGATATTCACAAAGGAACATCTCAGGTGTATGGCCAAAATGTGCACATGAATCAAGGAGATATCACGACCAAAACCAACTACATCCTTAATGATAAGACGTCGATCATCATGCTCAATAGTGCATTTCTTCACCAGCAAGAAAGTTACTTTGGTGTCAAACATTATCTTGGCAAACAATTCAATCTCAATTCTACCATCTACGCGGATTACTATTATGGGCCTCAAAATCACAATCTCAAGGCTGGGCTGAGCCACAGGCATAACAGACTTCAGGAAGATGTAGCGTTTCTGGAACCTTTGGCATTTTTGGATTATGAAGGAAGATATAAAACGGATTACGACATACCGGGAATAGTTGCAGAAAATAAATGGTCAATCTCTAAGTTTACCATACTCACAGGATTAAGGTATGACAGGTTTGGAGATTATGGCTGGAAGCTTACGCCAAGGCTTTTGGTACGCGCCCATCTCAGCGAAAACACAGATATCAGATTCAATGTAGGAAAAGGTTACAGGATGGCACATATTTTTGCAGAAAACAGCAGCCTACTAGCAGGTAATCGCAGTTTGACCTTAGCCAATGATCTGGCACCTGAAGAAGCCATCAATACGGGACTTAACTTTATTCAAAATTTCAAGTGGAATGATATTTCGATTACCTTGGCCGGAGATGCTTACCTGACTTTTTTTCAAAACCAAATTTTCCCTGATTTTGATAAAAAAGTCAACACAGCCATCGTCGATAACTTCTTAGGGCGCAGCGTATCTAATAGCTACCAACTGGAAAATAAATGGATATTTTCACCACAGTTTGACATGAAGGTTGCTTACAATTATCTCGAAGTGTACCGAGTTAACGAAAGTGTCAGAGAGAACTTACCCTTTGTGCCTACCCACAAATGGAGCGCCAACACATCTTACAGCGTGCCCAATGATCAATGGCAGTTTGACCTGACATATCGTTGGATTGGGTCCAAGAGATTGCCTTCTACAGTCAATTATCCTGAACAGTACAGATTACCTGCGTCTTCTGATCCTTACGACCAGATTGACTTTCAGATCACACGCAGATGGAAGATATTTCAGATATATGGTGGCATAGAAAATATCTTTGACTTCCGCCAGGAATTTCCCATCTTAGGATATGACCAGCCTTTTGGCGAATATTTTGATCCAGCTTTCAATTGGGGACCTACGAAGGGTAGAGAGTTTTATTTGGGTGTGAGGTATACAGTAAAATGATAACAAATCTTTCGATTTCGTAATATCGCGAACAATATTTAACTATTCTTATATTTGCTAATAAACTTGAATTTATGCCGCCGGAAAACAGAAAATATACAGAAAATCAAAAACAGATTGCCAATTTTGCCAATGCGATAGCACATCCAGTCAGAGTAGCCATATTGGAATTGTTGGCATCACAAACATGTTGCTATCATGGAGATTTATCTGAAGAGTTGCCTATAGCCAATAGTACTTTATCTCAGCATCTTAAAGTATTAAGAGATGCCGGACTAATCCAGGGTGAAATCAATCCACCCAAGACCAAATACTGCATCAATCGAAAAAATTATGCTGTTGCATCTGATTTGTTTGCAAGTTTTTTTAAGCCTTCAGCAGATACCGAATTTACAGATCAGGGTGTCATATTATGTAACAGTTAATTATTATTGTTATGAGTAATGCCGATATAAAGACCATTGGTTTTTTTGAAAAATACCTGACTATTTGGGTGGCACTTTGTATTGGAGCGGGTATATTATTAGGTTATTTTGCCGGAGATAGTATGTCCATATTGAGCAAAATGGAGCTTTATAAGGTCAACTTCCCTATTGCGATTCTTATTTGGCTCATGATTTATCCTATGATGTTGCAAATAGATTTTAGCAGTATAAAAGACATTCGCAAAAAACCCAAAGGTATCATTCTGACAGTCTTTGTCAACTGGGTAATAAAACCTGTTACTATGGCATTTTTTGCCTGGATTTTTTTCAGTAAGTTGTACAGCGCCTGGATTGATCCTGCTATGACTGATGAATATATTGCCGGTGCCATCATACTGGGTGCTGCACCTTGTACTGCGATGGTTTTTGTTTGGTCTTATCTTACGAATGGAGACCCTAATTACACCTTAGTGCAGGTTTCTGTCAATGATCTGATCATTTTGGTGGCCTTTGTCCCAATAGTTGGTTTTTTGATTGGTATGACTGATATCAGAATACCATATGAAACCCTAATCAGTAGTGTAGTCATCTTTGTAGTCATTCCTTTGGTCGCAGGGTGGTTGTCTCAATCCATTCTGGTCAGAAACAAAGGTCGTGAGTGGTTCGAAAAGACTTTGTTGCCCAAATTCAAACCCGTTTCGATCATCGCATTATTAGCTACATTGATATTATTATTTGCGTTTCAGGGACAAAATATCATCAGTAACCCATTGATTATATTCTTGATTGCTGTGCCATTAATCTTACAGACTTATTTAATATTTTTTTTTACCTGGTTTGTCGGCAGAAAGCTAAATCTTCCTTTTCCGATATGTGCTCCTGCAGCCATGATTGGCGCCAGCAATTTTTTTGAATTGGCAGTGGCAGTAGCTATTGCACTATTTGGTTTGCAATCACCCGCAGCATTGGTAACGGTAGTTGGGGTATTGGTAGAAGTGCCAGTAATGTTATCATTGGTTGCATTGGCCAATAAATGGAAGTATTAACTAAAGAAAAAGCAATAATAATGGCATTATACCAAGCATTAGAGCATACCATCACCTTGTTTTCTACAGACAATATTTCTCCCGAAAGAAAAGAGGTTTTACAACCCCTGATTGAATACTTGCACCAGAAAACAAAAAAGAAGGAGAGCATCAGGCTTAACTTTATTTGCACCCATAACTCGAGAAGGAGCCATATGTCTCAGATTTGGGCTCAAACCATGGCATATCATTGCGGCTTAAAAAATGTATTTTGTTATTCCGGAGGCACGGTGGCTACAGCTATGTTTCCAAAAGTAGCTGAAACATTGGCAATACAGGGGTTTATTATACTACAATTATCAGCAATTCCAAATCCTGTTTATGCTGTAAAATATGCTCCAAACGAACCTTCTATAATCTGTTTTTCCAAAGTCTATAACCATGACTTCAATCCTGTAAGTGGATATGGGGCTGTTGTCACCTGCAACTCTGCCGACGAAGCCTGTCCGATTGTATTTGGGGCTGAAGCCAGATTTCCTGTCAAGTACGATGATCCAAAAGCATTTGATTATACTGAAATGATGAATATCAAATATACAGAACGGAGCTTACAGATAGGAGAGGAATTATGGTATGTTTTTAATGCAGTCAGTTATGGATAATCTGGAAACACATAAGCTTTTACCAAGTGGTGAATGGGAGGGCTTCTACTGTTATCTGGGAGAAGCCGAGCAACATAAAATGTCAACAGAATTGACCTTCAGAAATGGCAAAATTGAAGGTATTGGTATGGACGACATCGCTCCATTTAGTTGGCATGGTGTGTATAAACTGGAAACATTAAAGCTGAAAATGACAAAATCGTATGCCACCCATCAAATAATATATGCTGGCGACATAGACGAAAACGGTATATGGGGTATGTGGGACAGCGTGACGGATTATAGTAAATATGGTTTTAGTATGGAGATGATAGTGCATCTGAAAGAGGCAATAAAAGATAAAATCCGGGGTGGATTCCATATTTGGCCTAAAAAAAATAAGCAAAATTCTGTACAAGACGAAGCTGAAGACAAAGTGTCTGAATCATTAAAATTGAAGGAATTATTTCTTGAAAAATTGAATCTTTAAAGCAGCGCATTCCAATCAGGGTTAAAGTCGCCAAGTTCAATAGAAATTTGTTATTCCCTTTTTTATTTTTATACACAAATAACTAACGTTGAATTTTCTAATATGATCTTAATCAGTTAGGTACTAATCTTTGATATTATAGCTGTATTTTTGCGGCTTAATTTTTCAATAGAGGATAAGTAATCAAGATATGTGTAAGTATTATTTGAAATGCATTATTTTTATTGTAGCATTAGTGCAAAACAGTAGTTTAATAAGTCAAAAAACATTTAAAATCTACGGGACTGTGGTCAACGATTCCAATGAGCCATTGACCGGGGTTTTGGTATGGACTGACAAGGCAGACCCTTCATATACTGGTGTTGATGGAAAATTTAATATTAATGCAACACCAGGATTGGTTTCCGTCTCTTTAAAGTCATTGGGGAGTGAAGATATTGAAATTCAAAAAACCATTGTAGACAAGGATGTCGATTTGGGGCGAATAAAGATGACAGAAAAAGCCATTTTGATGAAGGAAGTCAATATAAGCGCTACACCACTTTCGTTTAAAAGTACAGTGGAAGGCACAAATTACTATGTCAGCCCACTGCAGCTAAAAAAAATGCAACCTATTTCGACAGAAGAAATTCTTAAGACACTACCAGGGGTGAATGTATTGGGAGATCAAGGATTGTCCAATAGAATCAATGTTAGTATTAGAGGGTCATGGGGTCGCAGATCAGAAAAGATATTGATGCTGGAAGATGGTTCTCCTATATCACCTGCACCATACACTGCTCCTGGTATTTATTACAATCCTATCAGTGAAAGGGTGGACGGTATTGAAGTTTTGACTGGAGCTGATATTTTGAGGTTTGGACCCAATAACATGTTTGGTATCATAAACTACATTACACCTAAACCACCACAGGAACCGGCACTGAGGTTTAAAGTCTCTGGAGGACAAAGAGGCTATTTTACGGGATTACTATCATATGGAGGTACATGGAATAAAGTAGGTAGTCAGGTGGAAGCAGTTTTTAAGCGATTTGATGGATTTACGAAAAATTCAGCGTTAAGCATGATCAATCTTAATGCCAAAATATTTGCAGAACTGGCTGAGAACCAATCTCTTTATTTCAAAGTAAGCGGTCAGTTTGAAGATAACCAGGCAAGTTTAAGTTCTATTACACCCTACACTTATAGCATAGATCCTACTGAAGGGCCTTTCGATGCAGATAGGTTTACCATGCACAGATATGGACTGGACATTATTCATAAATGGTTACCGGATAAAAGCACTGAGTTGACGTCTAAGATATTTGCTTCAGATTTTGCAAGAGATTGGTGGAGGCAATCTTCGACCGTTATACGAGTCGCAGATGTACGCTCATACCTTGGTGAGAAGATTTTCTCAGAGCGTTACAAGTATTTGGAAGGCCAAACCTATAAAGACGATGACTTCGTGAGGGTGGGAGCGATTAATAACAAGAGAGAATCTACTTCTGACAGTCGGTGGAATTTTACAGTGGCCGCTATGGAAGAGACATTCACTAAAAAGTGGAAATCCAGCAACTGGTCCAATCAACTGGAGGCACAAATAAGAATATATAATGAAACTTACAAAGATCAGGTCATAGCTGCAGATTCAAGCAGATGGGCAAGAAGTGGAAGATTTACCACTGACCTGGCATATGATTTACAATCAGTTTCAGGCTATATTCGCAATCACTTTACATTGCATAAATTTGAATTTACGCCCATTCTTAGGCTTGAAAAGGTCTGGATGGATAGAGAGGACAATTTGGCTAATGCCAATATCCCCGACATCACTGGTGCCAACAATCAAAAAAGGGTAAACACCTACCAAATTTTCCAGCCTGGTATTTCTTTGGGTTATGTATTAGAAGATGTAAAGGTTTTTGGAAGTGTATTTAGAGGGTACATTGCCCCTTCTAAATATTTTGCCTTTTTAGTAGAAAGAGATGGAATATTGACCAATCCGCTAACTCCACAAGAACTGAGTAATGTGCAACCGGAAGTGAGTATAAATACTGAATTAGGTCTTCGCGGTGATCTCATCAAGGACAAAATTTCCGGACAGGTAGCTTTTTTTCGAAATCAGATAAGTAATTTCTATCTGGCAGGATGGAATGAGTTTTTTGATAAACTGGGGACTATACAGATAAAAGGGGTAGAAGCGACATTCAGATGGGAAATTCTTCCTGTGGTTGGAGAGCACCGACTGAGTATTCAGCCAAATATCACACTGCTCAGCAGCAAAGTTCTTTCCGGAGAGCTGGTGGACAGACATCTTTTTACTCAGATCAAACACACTACTGCCACTAAACAGGAATTTGTAGGCAAAGTCAATAGTAATCCAAACGCTTACGAAATATTTATCCAAAGTGCAGATGGTACAGTCACAAATTTAAAAGCACCAATACATGTTGAAGATCTGGATAAGGTTGTGAAAACCGTATACAAATTTGGAAAGAATGGAATCAACGATGGTGTGACACCATATGCCCCACGATTTGCCTACAATATGAATATCAATTACCAGTATATTAAGTGGAGTGTAGGTGTTTCTTATAATTATGTAAGTGATCAATATGCTGAATTTGCCAATTTCGAAAATGAATCCGGGGATGGTGGTGTAGGTAAAATAAAGGCTTTCCACACTTTTGATGCCAATATCAGCTATGACATAGAAGTTAAACGAATGAAATACCACCTTTTTGTGGCCGCTAAAAATCTGGGAAATGATATCTTTGTTGCTTCCCGGTTAAACAGGGGACAGTCAGGAATCATGCCAGGAGGCTTCAGGCAAGTAAATGCCGGGATAAATTTGTCGTTTTAAGTCATAAGGAAACATGGGAAGTTTAGTAAATTTTGCATTTAGGGCATCTTTGGTACTTGGTTTTTTATGCTTGTGGAGCTGTAATAAAAATTACCTGAGCAAGTCCCACGACCCTGAGGTGAATGTTTGGGCAACCAGGGGTGATCAATCCTCCCTTTTGAAGAAACAAACTTCTAGCCTTACTTTTAGCACTCCAACAATACATGACTTGCCACGGATAGAAGTAAGTACAGATACATTATTTCAGTCTGTGGAGGGTTTTGGTTATACTCTGACAGGAGGGAGTGCCATGCTGATACAAAAGATGCAAAAAGATAAAAAGAATCTACTGTTGGAGCATATGTTTGGGTGTTCAGACGACAAGGCTTGTGTATCTTATCTTCGTGTCAGTATGGGTGCCTCTGATCTTGATGAAAAAGTCTTCAGTTACAACGACCTTCCTCAAGGGAAAATGGATATTGATCTTACATATTTCAATCTTTCATATGACACCCTCTATCTGATTCCCTTATTAAAGAAAATACTTAAAATCAACCCAAATCTGCAGTTGATGTCTACACCATGGAGCCCACCGGTATGGATGAAGTCCAATCAAAATTCCATAGGAGGAACATTAATGCCTCAGTATTATGACCTGTATGCCGACTATTTTGTGAAGTATATCAGAGCTATGAAAGTTGCAGGAATCCCGATTCATGCTGTTACTGTACAAAACGAACCGCATCATGGTGGCAACAATCCAAGTATGTTGATGTCCGCAAAAGAGCAATCCGAATTTATAAAGCTCCATTTGGGTCCAAAATTTAGAGACAATGGAATCGCTACCAAAATTATCATTTGGGATCATAATTGTGATAAACCGGAATATCCTATTTCAATACTAAGTGATAGCATTTCTAACAGTTACATAGCAGGAAGTGCTTTCCATTTGTATGCCGGTGATGTAAGTGCTATGTCAGAAGTACATAGAGCATTTCCAGATAAACACCTATATCTAACAGAACAATGGACCGGGGCGAAAGGAACATTCGATGGCGACCTTATGTGGCATATAAAAAATGTCATCATAGGTAGTATGAGAAACTGGAGTAGGGTAGCCCTCGAATGGAATCTGGCAAATGATCTCGAATTTAAACCTCACACATCAGGTGGATGCGACCAGTGTAAGGGAGCATTGACCATCGATGGCGA
Source organism: Saprospiraceae bacterium (assembly GCA_016714765.1). GTDB lineage: Bacteria > Bacteroidota > Bacteroidia > Chitinophagales > Saprospiraceae > OLB9. The sequence goes on from JADKCF010000015.1 coordinate 36,992, forward strand.
TGTCGTTACTAAAAATGTAAGCTACTATATTATTAGCCAAATCAGCAGATTTGTTCCACCGGGCTCAGTGCGGGTCTACAGCTCACTGCCTGATGATCTGCCAAACGTAGCATTGCGTACTCCTTCGGGAAAGAAAATTCTCCTTGTGCTCAACGAGACGGAGAGGTCAATATCATTCAGTATTCGGTGTAAAAAAATGGAAATCCTGCCGACTCTAACACCTAAAACAGTAGCTACTTTTGTGTGGTAGATATACCCAAATCACTTGCTTGGTTACAAATATTCTTTGTATTTTGTGGCATGAAGTTAAACTAAGAAGATGTTTATGGGTTATATACACTAATAAAAATATGCCAATATGATAGATTTAAGTCCGAAAATGCAGGATGCCATCAACCTTCAGATCAGTTATGAAAGTTATGCTTCCAATTTTTATCTTGCGCTTGCTTACTGGTGCGATGATCAAGCTTTGGAGGGGTGTAAAAAATTCTTCATGAGACAATCCGAAGAAGAAAGAATGCATATGCTCAAACTGTATGACTATATGAGTGAATCAGGTGTTCACCCTGTGACGCCGGCTGTGCCTCAACCTCCAGTCACCTATTCAGGTATCCAGGCTGCATTCCAGAAAGTCTTCGAACAAGAAAGAAGTGTTACATTATCTATCCATAATCTGCTTAAATTAGCCCAGGACGAAAATGATTACAATACACAGCATTTTTTGCAATGGTATGTAGATGAGCAAAGAGAGGAGGAAGCAGTAATAAGGACTATTTTGGATCGCATCAAAGTCATCGGAGAAGGAGGTCAAAGTCTTTATTACATAGACAAGGAAGTGGATAAAATCAATATTCAGGTTATAGCTGCAGAGGCGGCCGAAAAATCGAAATAAAAAGGGCGATAATTTGATTTACAAATCAGATATCTAAATGGGTGGCTATCTGATATGGGGGTATTGAAAAAAAGTTTATTCCATTCTCTTATTTATATGAAACAAGTTATCTTTGCCGTTAAGATTTTAATGCCAGATATTCTTATTGTCCAATTCCTTTTTCAGAAAAATAATTTTAAAAAATGAGCCACTATAAAATAGCTCCTTCATTTTTGGCTGCTGATTTTGGAAACTTGCAGCGGGACATCGAGATGATCAACAATACAGAAGCGGATTGGTGTCATGTGGATATCATGGACGGGCTTTTTGTACCTAACATCAGTTTTGGCCAGGACATTGTCAAAGTGATCAAAAAATACAGCAAATTGCCTTTGGATGTCCATCTGATGATCGAAAAACCAGAAAAATTTATAGAAAGTTTCAGAGAAGCAGGAGCCGACCATATAACCGTCCATCAGGAAGCATGTGTACATTTGCACAGAACAATACAACAAATCAAAGCTACAGGCGCAAAGGCAGGCGTTGCATTAAATCCACATACACCAGTCTCCAGCCTTTATGATATCATCGAAGATCTGGATCTCGTGATACTAATGAGTGTAAACCCCGGTTTTGGTGGACAAAAATTTATTTACCGAACCATCCATAAAATCAAGGAGTTGAAGGAAATGATTACCACCAGAAATTCCAGTACGCTGATCGAAATTGATGGGGGAGTAGGTCTGCAGAATGCGGAAGTGATACTCCAGGCTGGCGCAGATGTACTGGTTGCCGGCAATAGCGTCTTCCATGCTGACAATCCGCAATTAGCAGTATATGCACTTAAAAATCTTGGAATTTCAGGTTTGTATGCATAATGGGCTTTATACACATAATATTTGACGCTGTATTTGCGTTTTTGATTTTTGAAAACTTATAATGAAGCAAGCCTTTTCCCTTTTTTTATTCTTAACTATTGTAGCTCTGGTAAGTCTTGATGCACAGCAATGTGTAGTTTTTGGAATAGTAAGAGATATTGATACCAACACAGGTGTGGACTTTGCTACTATTTATGCTGACGGCACCTCCAATGCTACTGAGTCTGATCTCAATGGACAATATAAAATAATAGTAGAGGAAAATAAAAAAGTGATTCTAAAGTTTTCAAGACTTGGATATACAGACATTTCTGTCACGGTTGAGCCTATGAAAGCAGGGCAAAAGAGAAATATCAATGTAAAAATGGTGCCCAAATCTTCAGACCTGGAGATCATAGTCAGGGCCGGTAAGATCGAAGATGTAGGTATGGTGCGTGAAGAAGTAACGGAGCTTAAGATATTACCTACGGCATCCGGAAATTTCGAAAGTGTACTGCCTCATATTGCCCTTGGGCTTAGCTCCGGATCAGGAGGCGAACTGACATCTCAATACAATGTCAGGGGTGGCAACTATGATGAAAACCTGATTTATGTAAATGATTTTGAGATATTCAGGCCACAACTCATCAGAAGCGGGCAGCAGGAAGGATTGAGTTTCCCGAATATCGACCTCATCAGGGATCTTGAATTTTCTTCAGGTGGATTTGAAAGCAAGTATGGGGATAAAATGTCGTCTGTGCTGGATATCAGGTATAAAAGACCAGAAGATTTCAGGGCCAGTGCCACCGCGAGTCTGCTTGGTGTTTCAGCCCATATGGAAGGCAGTACAAGGATAGGAAACAATGCTTATAACAAGTTGAGATACCTCGTAGGAGCCAGATACAAAACGAATGCATACTTACTGGGCAGTACCAATATTTCTGGAGAATACGTTCCTACATTTACGGACATACAGGCATATTTGAGCTATGAAGTCACCAAAGATTTTCAGATTAGCCTCATCTCCAACTATAATGGAAGTAACTATAATTTTAAGCCTGCTTCCGGTAAAAGCAAAAAAGGTACAATCGATTTTCAACTGGAATTAAATACACTTTTCGAAGGACAGGAAAAAGACCAGTTTCAATATGGTATGAGTGGTGCTTCCTTTATTTATGTTCCTGAAAAGAAAAAAAATCCATTATATCTCAAGTTGATGGCATCCGGATACCGAGCGTCTGAAGAAGAGAAATTTGATATTTTGGGGTACTACAGGCTATCACAAATAGAGACCGCACTCGGAGACAATACGGGTCAGGAAATTGCAGTTTTGGGAACAGGAACACAACACACTTATGCCCGCAATTTTTTATACAATACCATTTACAATATTGAGCATAAAGGAGGTATAGAGCTAACATCCAAAAATACAAATAACAACCAAAGATTGCACTTTTTGCAATGGGGAGCCAAGTATCAGAGCGAGACTTTCGAAGATAAGCTCAATGAATGGGAGCGGATAGATTCAGCAGGATATTCGTTGCCTGATGATTCAGCGGAAATACTGCTTTCGAGAGTGCTGAAATCCAGCAACAACATCAGAAATGATCGGGTTCAACTGTTTTTTCAGGATGGTTTCAGTATCAAAAATGCAAACAGGGAGTTTAAAATTTCTGCAGGTGTAAGGACTTTGTACAGGTCTGTCAGCAATGAGTTTTTAGTCAGTCCTAGAGTCCAGGTTTTTTACAAACCCCTTTCGTGGAAAAAAGATATTTCCTTCAAATTGGCTGGAGGAATGTATAATCAGGCTCCCCTTTACAGAGAAATGAGGCGACCCGATGGCACTGTCAATACCAACCTGAAATCTCAAAAATCTATTCACCTGGTTGCAGGTTTATCGTATGACTTTACCTGGGAAAAAGTTAGTAACCGCCCATTTAGAATCATCTCTGAGATCTACTACAAAAAACTCTCTGATATGGTATCTTATGAATTGGACAACGTAAGAATAAGGTATGCCGGCGAAAACAACTCAACAGGATATATCATGGGGTGGGACTTTAGAATCAATGGTGAGTTTGTACCCGGAGCAGAGTCATGGATCAATCTGTCCTTTTTATCTGCCAGAGAAAGTATCAATGGGGTCAATCATCTGAGGTATGAGGTGATAGACTCCATGCGAGTGCCGGTCATCGTAAAATCAGTCCCAAGACCTACAGACCAGCTGATGACACTTAATATGTTTTTTCAGGATTACCTCCCTCGCAATGAAAATGTCAAGGTCAATCTCAATTTTTCAGTAGGTACAGGACTTCCATATGGTCCCAGGTCCAATAATGTGGAATTCAGAAATTTTTTCAGACTGAAGCCATATCACAGAATAGATGTTGGTTTTTCATTCCAGTTATGGAAAGAAGAGTGGATCAAGCGCAAGCCTCGCCACCCTCTCCGATTTGCTAAAAGCAGCTGGATAAGTCTTGAAGCTTTCAACTTACTTCAGATTTCCAATCAGGCATCTGTCAACTGGATCAAAACTCTCACCAACGAAGAGTATGCTCTTCCGAATAACCTGACAGGAAGAAGGATCAACCTGCGCATGAGGATTGATTTTTGATTTTTTTATAATCCAGGATATTTTAAGTACTTACCACCCATTTTGAACCCAAAAATGTCATAGTTTGGAGTGTTTTATAATCATGATGAGTCATTTTTGCAATAGAAAAGAGGTGTAATAGCAAATTTGTGAATATTAATTATCTTTGGGGCAGAGTTAATAGTATTTCCAAAAAACTTACCTTATGAACCAATACCCACGCATCAAACTATTATTAGTATTTTTATTTGCCAATTCCTTCTGTATAGCACAATTTACCCCTACAAAATTTCTTAATTGCGGGGGGTGTAAAATGAGAACTATTGTTCCCATGGACTTTGATATGGATGGGGATATCGACATGATTATGGATAACCATGATGCCAGCAGAATAGACTGGATGACAAATGATGGCAAAGGCAATTTCAGTTCAGTAAAACAACTTTTGAAACCCAAAATCAACCAACTTTCATTTTTTGTTGTAGATTTTGATGATGATGGAGACGCTGATATTTTTACGGACCATGATTTCTCAGACGAAATTTTTTACCATGAAAATCAGGGAAATTTGGTTTTCAAAACACCTGTATTAGTCAAAAGTGGCTTTGTAATAAGTGGTTTTAGTTATATGGGAGCAGAAGATTTTGACCTTGATGGTAAAAAAGAACTGATTGTTTCCAATTTGGGAATGAGAGGTTTAACTTTTTTTGAAAAACTTCCTGACAATACTTTTAAAGAGTCGTTGAAATATAACGGAATGAGTAAGGGCAGTCATAGGTTTACTATTTTGGACTTCGATAAAGATGGAGATAAAGATATTATTGGGCAAGGGGGTACTTGGGGCTTTAATTTTTTTGAAAACGAAGGAAATGGAAAGTTTGAAAAAGCACGCACTTTAATGACTTTTGGGGCTAATCAATATGCTTCTTCCTTTGATATTGCAGATGTAGATGATGATGGTGATTATGATATCATGACCGGCAGGTATGGGTTTTATACTACTTTGTTTATTAATAACGGAGGCAATTATTTTCCTACCAATAAAATCATTGATATAAACAAAAATGTCAATTTTGCTGATGTTTATTTTTCTGATGTGGATGGTGACGGAGATCAGGATATTGTGCTGGACAGCAAACTTGGAACAGGAAATAATGAGGAGCATTCCGGATGGTATGAAAACTATGGTATTGGAGATTACAGCAAATTCAAAGAAATATTTTCTACTGCACAGAAACCGGATATTATTTTACTTGCAGATATTGATAATGATGGGGATGAGGATTTTATATCCAAATCATACTCCAATCTGAATATGTTCTATAAGAAAAATCTTTACCAAAGCCCATTTGTTCTAGGGCAGATATATCAGGATGAAAATGGGAATGCAGTAAAAGACCTTGAAGAAAAGCTGATGTTAACACAGGATTTGTTGCGTATAAATCCGGAACCGGTTGCAAAAGTTCTAACAGAAGGCGAGGGATTTAAATATTACCTGGATGCAGGATATTACACGTTTAAAATAGATACAGGCGTTTGCTGGTCGCTTACTACGCCGAAAAATTCGTATGCTTTTCAGGTTAATACTGCAAATATCTATAACATTGATTTTGGACTTAAAAGGAAGAGTGAAGTAAAGGCCATAAAATCTTATCTATCTTCCATGCCAACAAGATGTGGGTTCACGGTACCTTTCCATATCAGTACAGAAAATACAGGTTGCAGAGAGACTAAAGCCAAAGTGTCATTGGTTCTGGATAAATTGGTAAAATACAAAGAGGCCGTACCTGCACCCAGTTTGATATCAGGTGATACATTATGGTGGGATATGGACTCCATGCCTATCGAAAGTCACAAAGGTGTCACATTAAAACTTGAAATTGCTGGCGTTGAGTTTCAGGGAGACACAATACGAATGCCAGTGAAAAGTTATATCTATTCATCGGGGGACACTTTGACGGCTGTTGATTCGTTTTATTATACATCAGTCATCAATTGCAGTTATGATCCAAATGATAAACTGAATTACCCGAGCAGAGGAACAAAAAACTATACTCTCAGTGATGAAGAGTTGTTTTATGTTATCAGATTTCAGAACACCGGAAAAGATACTGCATTTACAGTTGAACTCAGAGATACAATGAACGCTAACCTCGATCTTAGAACGCTTAGAACAGTAGAATCAAGTCATGGCTTTTCAGCCAAATTTAATTATTCAGACAGGGAGTTTAGAATCAGATTTGATAACATCCTGTTACCTGACAGTTCCACTAATGAAGCTGGAAGTCATGGTTTTTTTGCTTTTGTGGTCAAGCCAAAGCAACAGTCATACAAAAAAATTGCTATCAGAAACAAAGCCTCCATTTTCTTTGATTATAACCCTCCTGTAAAAACCAACCTGACCCTCAATACTTTGGTCGATAATTTTTCCTGTATTGACTCGATAGGGCCCCGTGGGCAAGAGATATTGCCTATGCAGGCAGACCACCATTTTCATCAGATTGTTTGCCATGATGATAAAAATGCAAAAATTATACTGGCTCCCAAAGAAGGTATTCCTCCCTACAGGTACCAAAATAATGTTTTTTTGGATTCACTGCTTATTGACAGTCTTGCAGAAGGTAGTTATTATTATTCCATCTCTGATAACGGAAATTGTATTGTTCAAACTGATACCATAAAAATAACTAATCCGTCCTTATTATCCATGCAAATCAGAGTGGCAGACACTTTGTGTTTTGGCGAAAAAACGATGATTAAGTTTGATAATGTAAATGGAGGTGTACCTCCTTATCGTTACTTGCTGAACGAATTTGATGTAGTTGAAAATGAATTGGGACCAGGGATATTTCATATAAAAGTCAAAGACAAAAATGGATGTATTGCTGATACCTTAGTGCATATTTTTGAAACGAATGAAATTCTGGTGAATTTCTCTACAAAGTTACCAGAAGATGTTCTTTTAAAAACTGGCTTAATCGAAGTCGATTCTATAAAAGGAGGTGTTCCTCCATTCAAATACGAATGGTCCACAGGAGAAAAAATCAGCAAAATCCACAATTTGGGTATTGGTATATATACTGTTACTATCACAGATGCGATAAACTGCCAATACATAAGGGAGTTTGACTTTGTGGGGCCTCTGAGTACCTTTACAGAAGATCTAGATGATTTTAATGTTTCACCTAACCCTTTTTCAGATATGATTCATATTCAATGGTCTAACCCTACATCTACTCCTTTGGTTTTATCAGTTGTGACCATGGATGGAAAACAGGTTTATATGTCAACCGTTCCTGAGAATACTGAACGATGGAACATTGATATAAGTAAGTTTGGGACTACCCATATTTTTAACTTAGAGCTGAGAGGTAAAAACGGTACTTCAAATAGAAAATTAGTGAGAGGGTATTAAATTATAAAAACCGGCAGATTACTTCCCTGACTCATAAAGTTTAATTTAATGATTTGAAATGCAAATGGATGTTTTTAGTGGAAAACCATTAGATTCCATATGGAAATATGTTTACTTTTGCTTCCACAATTAGTATCGATGACCAGACTGTTTTTCATTTTATTTTTGATTATATATATTCACAAAGTTCATGCTCAGCCATGGCTATCTGATGGTGGTTCACACAATTTTTTTACGATCCAAAAAGAGTTTAACGATTACTGGCAGAATAAGACAGTGGAGAGAGGCAAAGGTTGGAAACAATTTAAAAGATGGGAATGGTACTGGCAGGATAGGGTAGACAGTTTGGGACATTTTCCACCTGCAGGATTGGTATTGGATAATTTTACAAAATTTAAAAGAGAAAATAAAAATGCAGGCAGAATACTACAGGCCAACTGGCAGCCACTAGGACCGCAATTTACAATCGGTGGATACGCAGGGATTGGCAGAATAGGAAGTATTGCTTTTCATCCTACAAATAGTAATATCATATTTGCAGGAGCAGCCGGAGGGGGACTTTGGAAGTCTACTGATGGCGGCAACAGCTGGATGACAACAACGGATGATCTTGCATCATTAGGTGTTTCAGGTATTGCTATACATCCTTCTGACCCTAATACCATCTATTTAGCCACTGGTGACGGTGACGGAGGTGATAATTATTCTATCGGAGTAGTCAAATCCACAGATGGTGGGTTAAATTTTAGCTCTACCGGACTTAATTGGTCCACCTTCTCATATCAACTTATTCGCAGGATCCTGATTGATGCTGACAATCCTGCTATTATTATGGTTGCCGCTTCTGCTGGTATTTACAAATCTTCCAATAATGGAATGACCTGGGCAAATGTGCTGAGTGGAGATTTTTATGATTTGGAAGCCAAACCCGGCAACGGTGAAACTACATGGTATGCCTCCACGGCCAATAATATTTATCGTTCTACCAACGAAGGTAATACCTGGACTTCCGTATATAATGTATCTGGGAGTGGTAGATTATCGCTGGGAGTCTCTGCAGGTAATAATCAATATGTTTATGCTCTGAGTTCATTGTCATCCAATCATGGTTTTAAGGGGTTATACAGATCTATTGATTCAGGCTCCAATTTTCTCTTAGGTCTTCTTCCCCCAATATTATGGGTTGGGCTGCGAATGGTACAGATTCGGGAGGGCAGGGTTGGTATGACCTGGCGCTGGCCATAGACCCTGTAGATGCTGAAAAAGTTTATACTGGAGGTGTCAATACATGGAAATCATCCAATGGAGGAACCACCTGGACAATAAAAACACATTGGTCAGGTGCAACTGGCGTACAAACAGTCCATGCAGACAAGCATGTACTCGAATGGCAAGGCACCAATGTCCTCTGGGAAGGTAATGATGGCGGACTGTACAGGACACCTGATGGGGGCAATAAGTGGGAACATAAGACAAATGGAATGATGATCAGCATGATCTACAGAATAGGCGTGTCTCAGACCAGCAGCAAGGTTATAGCAGGGCTTCAGGATAATGGTACTAAGTTGCGAAATACAAATGGTATCTGGTCAGACGTGATTGGTGGTGATGGCATGGATTGTGCTATTAAAAACACAGATGCAAATACCATGTATGGCTCCCTGTATAATGGAACAATATACAGATCTACCAACGGAGGAGCAAGCTGGGCAGATATTCAAGCCAACATACCAGGGGTACCTACAGGTGCATGGGTGACTCCATATGTCCTTAACCCTTCTAATAATTCTAATATTTTGGCAGCCTATAATGAAGTTTACTCTTCATCTGACCAAGGAACAACATGGACATCCATAGGAAACACTACGCAAGTTGGTGGCAGTACAAAGACGATCCTTGCAGTAGCACCTTCCAACGGATCTTACATTTATACAGGCAATTCATCCGTTCTTTACCGAACAACAAATGGTGGTTCCAGCTGGAGTCTGTTAACATCTCCAGGAGGGGGCATTTCCAGGTTAATAATACACCCGACAGATCCCAATATTATCTGGTGTACTCTTTCTAATTTTTCATCTGGTCAAAAAGTTTTAAAATCTGTCAATGGAGGATCTACGTGGACCAACCTTAGCGGAAATTTACCCAATTTACCGGCTAATACTTTAGTATATCAGAATAGTTCGAGTAATGGGATATATGTTGGTATGGACATGGGAGTTTATTACAAAGATGATAATATGTCTGAATGGGAATTATTTGCTGATGGGCTTCCCAATGCCGAAATTACAGATTTAGAAATCGACTATACTAATAATTTTATCTTGGCAGGGACTTATGGCAGAGGTATGTGGAAAACAGAGCTCAGAAACACTGTCCCAGCCTGTTTATACCCGACACAAGTGTCAGCTGATAACATCACCAACACATCCATTTTCTTTAGCTGGGATGTCAATAGCCAGTCAAATGGTTTTGAATATGCCATGACAGCAACAAGTTTGCCGCCATCCTCAGGGAACACTATAAATGGTAGTTTTATTAACATTACAGGATTGACAAGCAATACAAATTATTACTTTCACATCAGGACCGTATGTTCGACAAATACGTATTCACAATGGGTGACTGTTGGTCCAATAAAAACAGCAGTAGGATGTGGACAAACTTTTTATGACAGTGGTGGATCGGGTGCCAGTTACTCAGATCAAGAATCGAACATCTGGACAATTTGTCCGACTACCAGCTGCTATAATGTAAAGGCAACCTTCTCTTCTTTAAATATAGAAGCAAACTGGGATGCCCTTTATGTGTTCAATGGCCCGTCGATCACTAGCCCCATGTTAGCCAGTAATAATAGTATAACTTTAGCCGGTTTTCCTGCAGGTGGCTATTACGGGACTAGTGTGCCTGGGCCTTTTGCATCGACCCATGCAACAGGATGTCTGACATTCAGATTTCTTTCTGATGAAGCAACTACCGGTAGCGGCTGGGCCGCAGCTATCACCTGTGTGCTGAAAAATCCACTCGTAACTAACACAAATGATGATGGCCCGGGTTCATTGAGAGAGGCTATCGCTTGTGCACCTACTGGCACTACACTCACTATTGACAATAGTCTGACAGGTCAGTTTATTGATTTGACTTCGACCACTATTGTCTTGAATAAAAATATCAATATAGTGCAGACCCCTTCTACCGAAATCAATATAAGAGCCTCAAACGATCTGCCGATTTTCGAAGTTTCTTCTTGTTGCCAGCTATATTTAAAAAATATCAACCTTTATCCTGATAGTGGCAACACCGGTAGAGCATTGATAAATAATGGGACTCTGACACTGGATGATACACATATTTTCGAAAATGGACTCCATCTGGGGTCAGGTAGCACAGTCCAAAATAACGGCACACTTACAGTAATAGGCAACTCTGGAATAATAAAAATTTAAGGATTACCCCCTTATAAATTTCTGGAGGATTTTTACCGATTCAAAAGGAAGTTCCTCCATTGGTACATGACCGCATTTGGGTATTACTACAAGTGTATCTTTGGGTAGTAAAGCACTAAAGATCTTAGTACAACTTAAAGGAATAAGATAATCATTTTCACCCCAAAGCACCAAAGTGGGCTGTTGTATTGTTTTGATAGTTTCAACAGCAGTGTAATCTATAGGTGTATTCAATCGGTCTATCATGGCTTGTCTGTTTCCTGACCTGAGCGTAAGGTCAAAATATCTGTCTGTGAGTTGGCTTGTGACTTTTGATTTATCATAATAAACATCCTGTAAACTTTTTTTGACCAGAGATTTGGGAGTTATAAAGGTCATTATATTTTTGAGAATAGGTATCCGGGCAATTTTGAATGCCAGGGGAGGCTGGTTTTCATTATATTCAAGTCCGGCTGCATCTATTAATATGAGTTTTTGAACATCTTGTGGGTATTTAATGGTATAATTCCAGGCAATTTGACCACCTAATGAATTTCCTGCAAGAATGCATTTATTCACTCCAAGTGAATCCAGAAATTCGTGAATAAACTCCACATAATTTTTAATGTGGTAATCTCTGTTCGTGAAAGGGCCTGTAAGTCCGAACCCCGGTATATCCATCCGGATGACTCTATTCGTCTTTTTAAGTATATCCGTCCAGACATCATATGTATGCAGGCTGGCCCCAGTACCATGTAATAATACAATAGGGATGGAATCACTGGCCGGACCTTCTTCTCTGTAATGTACATCCAATCCAGACATTTGAAGAAATGCGGATGGAGCGCCAGCGTATTTCTGCTTCAAAACTAAAAGATCCTTATCTCCCTCTTTTAATACTAGGACGGCCAATAGTCCACCTGTCAGCAATATCAGAAGAATATTGTATAGTCGCTTTTTCATACTTTTTTACGTGTGTACCAAAAGAATTATATTCCTCTTCTTTTCATTTCTTTTTCTACCAGAAGCAACTCTCTGCTCATTTCGCCTGTAACGGAAGAGTTTTCCTCAGTACGGCGTATAAGATAAGGAACGACGTCTTTTATCGGGCCATAGACCACATACTTTGAAGCGTTGTATCCGGAATGGGCAAGATTGAAGGTCAGGTTGTCGCTCATACCATAAAGCTGACAAAAATTTATATGCGGATGATTGTGAGGGATTCCTTTTTCATGTATCAAGCGGGCCTGAAACATATTGCTTTCTGCATTGTGAGAGGCACAGCAAGATGAAATGGTCTCGTAATTGTCAATACAATAACGTAGTGCATCGTTATAATCATTGTCAGTTGCCACTTTATCTATGTGAATGGGTGATGGGTAGGCTTTTTCTTCAGCTCTGGCTCTTTCTTTGTCCATATAAGCACCTCTGACCATTTTCGAACCAAAAAAAACACCTTTGTTTTGGCATCTTTGATGGTCACGCTTCATATGACCAAGTTTATGGACATTATAAAGTTGATATGTATTAAATACTGTTGCTTTCTCCTTATTGTATTTTTCCATCATCTGCATGACCATCTCATCTATTGGATCCTGAATCCAGCTCTCTTCAGCATCAATAAAAACACTGATACCCAGTTCATGAGCTTTACTGCAGATTTCATCTACTCGTTCATAAAGGTGCTGGAAGTTTCTTTTTTCACCATCTGTGAGGGCTTCTTTATTATGCACTTTTTCCAGTATGATATTGTCCACAAGTCCAGTTATCTTAGTACTGACTACAGGAACTGAGTTATTGGAGGCAGCCATTTCTATGCCCTTGAGGGTTTCTTTCATGGCTGTGTCCAGGTCATCCTCGTCACTTTTTCCTTCAGCACCATAATCCAGTACTGTGAGAGTATCATATTCATAAAGTTTGTCGATGACCTTCTGACAGTCAAGGAGGGTTTCGCCGCCGCAAAACTGAGGGAAAATTGTATTGCGAACTATGGTTTCTGTAAAGGGCATTCGGAATTTGATGGCAAAAAGGCCTAATTGAGAGCCTATATGTACCAGGTTTTTATTATTCATCATTCTGAAAAGCCATGCAGTCCTTTTCAGCTCTTTATCAGATTTATTGGAGAATGCAATTTCTGTATTGGAGAAATCAAGTCGAAGGTTAGGGTCGGGTTCGTTCATATTTATTTACTTTTCCGGTTGGTTCCAAATTTGCCAGGCTCTTTCTGCCTGGAGGATCAGCATATCCATTCCATTTTTTGTCTGGCAACCTCTTGCTGTTCCCTCGCTCAAAAATATGGTTTTTTCGGGATTGTATACCAGGTCATACAAAAAATATTTTTCATTAATACTTTTATATGGTATCTTAGGGCAACTTTCTGTATCCGGATGCATACCAAGAGGTGTTGTATTGATGATCAGGTTATGCTTTTTTATGATGCTATCGTTGATGTCCCTGTAAGTAAGATCACCTGTTTTTTGTCTGCTTACGGTATGATATACAATACCCAGCTTTTGTAAAGAATAACAAACAGCTTTGGATGCGCCTCCGGTTCCCAATACCAAAGCAGCCGAAACAGCATCTTGGGTACCTATCATATCCAATAACGATTTTTCGAATCCATATGCATCTGTATTAAATCCTTTTGTTTTCCCTTCAGTAAATTGAATGGTGTTTACGGCACCTATGATTGCTGCCTCCACATCTATTTCATCCAGAAAGCTCATAATAGCTTCTTTGTAAGGTATCGTTACATTCATCCCATCAAATTTCTGTTTTTGTATTAACAGAGGAAAATCTTCTATTTGTTGGATAGGGTAAGCTGCATATTCGGCATCAATCCCCAGCACTTTAAATTTTTCATTAAAATATCCCGGGGAAAAAGAGTGGGAAAGTGGATATCCTATCAGTCCGTATTGATGTGTCATGAGAGATTTGGGTTGAGGATATTGCAGTTCATATTTATGAATGACAATCACAAAAGTCAGTAATGTGTAACATCAGGTCAGGAAAAAACAGATTGAACTGCTGATCCATAGCTTCATGATGTATCTCAAGATCTTTATGTGCCGACAAAAAATTATTAGAAAATTTTGCTCTCCGATGTACTCTGGTAAATGTTCTGATCAGCCGCTCTTCACTCTGACAGCTCATCAGAAAATCATCTTCTATCATTCTGGGCAATTTTTCTCTCAATGGCAGTGGAAAGTCATCTTTTTTGAGTTCGAGCATTTCATAAATCCGTAAAGTGAATGCACTTAGGTTTTCTGCAGAGTACTTGTCCCAGTTTTTAATAAGGAAAAAATCATAAAGGATATCTACTGTCACAGGAGAATACTTTCCTTGCGTAGGTCTAAGCAAATCAATAGATTGCTTTACCTGGGGATGATGATCTGTATAATGGTCTATCTTTTTATGAAGTGTTATACCCAACAATATATTAGGTTCCAGATGTTTCAACTCTGGTTGGCTTATGAAGTCAGCCATAAAATTTCCTGCCAAAAGATTTGGGTCTTTACAGGACAAAAGGGTATGAGCTAGAAAATTCAAATTAATGCCATTTTATATATTGCTTTCCAGTATGGGTTTGTGTTTAAGGGATCTGAAATCCACTGCACTTACCGCGGACACTCCCGGCTCCGCCATATATACGCCATAGAGTACATTGACTTCAGCCATAGTAGATTTATTGTGTGTGACGATGATAAACTGAGACTCTTTGCTGAATTTTTGGATGATTTTATTGAATTTCTGGATATTGGCGTCATCCAGTGGAGCATCTACTTCGTCAAAAATGCAAAACGGGGCAGGCTTTAGTAAGTACAATGCAAAGAGTAATGCAGTGGCTGTCAGTGTTTTTTCACCACCTGATAGCTGGCTTAGTGATTTTGGTTTTTTACCTTTTGGTTTTGCAATGATTTCTATTTCTGACTCCAGAGGGTTTGCGGGATCCATCAATATAAGGTCACAGGTATCATCCTCAGTAAACAGGCTTCTAAAGACATCGATGAAGTTGTCCCTGACTTTAGCAAATGCTTCCATAAACTGGCCAGTTGCCGTATTTTCTATTTCTTTCATGGTATCCATCAGGCTGTCTTTGGCTTCCAGTATATCCTTGCGCTGAACATTGATGTTGTCGTATCGTTCTTTCATTTCATTGAAAGCTTCAACCGCCAGAGGATTTACATCACCATAAGATTGCATTTTTATCTTTATCTTTTCCAGTTCTTCTGAAAGTTGGTGATAATCCGAGTCTGATTTTGGCTCCTGGTTGACCACATCATTGATGGAAACATTAAATTCTATACGCAATCGTTCGCCTACGGACTGTATCTGAAATTTTTGTTCTGTAAACTGATCCTTCAGGCTTTGAATGGATTGCTGCAACTGAGCCTGAGATCTGTTGAGGTTTTTGATTACATCTTCGAGTTCTCCAATGTTGTTTCGGGCTTTGAAGTATTCCTGCTCTGCTTCTCCGAGAGTGGACTGAAAGTTTTTCTTCTCCAGATAGAATTTCTGCAATTCCTGATCTAGCTGGATGATCATGTCTTCTATGTCTATTCTTTTTCGCGGTCTTCAGACATTAATTTTTGTCTGTCACTTTCGGTTTTTAGAGTCAACTCTGAAATCTTCAGATCTTTAAACTCCTTGTCTTTAATAAAATTGCTGACCAGATTTTGATGTCTGATTAATGAAATATTGTCATTATTGTATTGCTCAGATGCCGTTGACATTTTTTCACTAAGCAAATCAATATTATTATCCTTGCCTTCTACAGGTTTTTCCAGTTCTGCAATACGTACTCGCAGTATTTTTATCTGTTGGTCAGACATCGCTATTCTGCTGTTAAAATCCTTTATCTGAATTTTGGCTGCTTCCGTTTTGGTGTCACTTTCCGATTTGAGCAGATTGAACGTTTGAATCTGATGCTGATTTCTGATTCTGTCTTGTTCAATGCTTTGAATTTCTTTTTTTATTTTGTCAATCGTACTGTTGAAATCTGAGGATTTTAGTTGGGATAATTCCTTTTTGGTAGTTTCGAGCAAAGTGCTGATTTCTTGTTTGGCCTGGTGATTTTCTTCCAAAAAGAGGGCAAGTTTTTCAAGATTTTGTTTCCGTCCAATCTTTTTACCTTCAAAAAGCCCTACAGAGCCACCTGAAATAGTATAACCTTGCTTAAGGAATGTTCCGGCTGCAGATATGACTGTGATATTTTCATCCTCCGCCTGATATTGGTCTATATCTCCTTCAAAAATGTACACCTCCCCAAGCAAATGCTCTAGCAAGGGCAGATATTTATCGGATGTTTTCACCACGTCAGTGGCTCTGGTCATACCACTTTTGTGCTCAACCGAACTCTTTTTTACAGGCATTTTATCCAAAAGAAAAAAATTGGCTTTTCCTTTTTGAGAATTTTTTAACAATGTGATTCCAAGTACAGCTTCTTTAAGATCACTGACCACAAAATAAGTCAGAAATGGTTCCAGAAGTAATTCTACAGGTGCTTTGTAGTTTTCCTGCACATCGAGTATGTCAGAAAGTAATACCAGGTCTTTTTTCCAATGGTCGTTCAAAAATTTAATTGACTCAGGAAATCCCTCAAAATTTTCAATCATGCTTTTGAGCAAGTCATATTCATTTTGCTTGGAGTCGATGTTCCTGTTGATTTTATTGAGCTCATCCTGATGTTTGTCTCTCCTTAATTCCAGGCTGGCTATTTTTTCTTTTCTTGAATTTTCACTTTCGAGGAGAGATGTCAACTCTTTATCTTTGCCTGCCATTTGGTTGTTCAGGCTTTCCAGTTGCAGAGAAATGGTGGCAAAATCTTTTTGTTTGGACTGTAAGTGCTCTGAAATACGGTAAATTTCTCTTTCATTATTCTCGACCGAATTGCGTTGTATGGCTACATTTTTTTCCAGATCGTATACTTGTCTCTCCAGCTCTTGTTTTTCCTTTTGTCTGATATCAAAACTTAGCTTGGCTGTACTGTATTCCGTCTTGATGGTATCATACAGGTTTTTAGAAACCAGAAGTGCCGTTTTTAACACATCTAGCTGAATATTCTCACTTTCGATCCTTTGTTGTAAGTTTTGGGAGTCGATATGGGTTTGCTGCAAATCCCTGTCATTGTCAGCTATAAATTTAATGAGCTGGTCTTTGTTTTGTTTTTTGAAACCGAGCTTTTGGGTAAGTAAGCCCTTCTCATTTTCTCTGTGCCTTATTTGCGAAACGATGTCGTTAAGTTTTTTTTGATGGTCACTTAGCGCAGTTTCTTTATCTGCATTGGCTTTTTTTTCTTTTTCCAGATGTGCCTGTTGTTTGTAGAGTAGGGCATCATTGGTTCGGTAAGTATCTTGTTGACTGACCAACTGATCTGAAATCCCCTTGTATTTTTGTTTTAAGTGTTGAATTGAGAAGATGGCGTGCTGGATACTTAATTCCTTGTACTCGTTTTTGAGGTCCAGGTATTTTTGTGTTCTTTTGGCTTGTTTTTCAAGTGATTTCAGGTTACCTTCTATCTCAAAAAGCAAATCGTCTATCCGGTTCAGATCTTCTGTGGCGCTTTTAAGTTTATTAAGGGTTTCTTTTTTACGAATCTTATATTTAGAAACACCAGCGGCTTGCTCGAACATCCTTCTTCTGGAGTTTTCTTTGTCTGCCAGGATATCATCCACCATTCCAAGGGCTATGATAGCATACGAATTGGAACCTATACCCGTATCGAGAAACAGTGAGTTGATATCTTTGAGCCTGCAAGCTACATTGTTGAGTCTGTATTCAGACTCTCCAGACCTGAAAAGTGTCCGTGAGATGGTCACCGTTTGGTATTCAGTAGGCAATAAATTTTTATTATTGTCAAAGGTCAATGCCACTGTGGCTGTTGCCGCTTCTTTTTTAGTTTTTGTACCATTAAAAATGACATCTGACATGGACTCGAGGCGAAGTTCTTTGCTTTTTTGCTCACCCAAAACCCATCTGATGGCATCCACAATATTGGATTTACCTGACCCATTCGGACCGACCACACCTATTACATCTTCGCTAAAGTTGAGGATGGTGTCATTGGCAAAACTTTTAAATCCCTTAATTTGAAGGCTCTTCAATCTCATAAGCCGCAAAGATAGCACTTATTTTGACTTCTTTATTTCATGATATTATAAGAATTATCAACATTTGATGACTTAAACTTGTTTTTTTGTTATATTTTTAAAAATACATGCCCTGACATGAAACTTTTTTTTGTAATATGATATTTAAGGTCTATTATTGCACGTTTTTTGAAAATTAAGAATATATGTCTATACCAACAAGCGTAACTACAAGATACAGTGATGATGACCTGAAGGAGTTTAAGGATCTTTTGGATTCTAAGCTAGAGAAGGCCCGAAGTCAGTATATGAGTCTAAAAGAACAGCTGAAGGATATCACTGAAAATAATAATGATGATTTTGCAAAAGACATCACAGATTTCTCCTCTATACAATCAGAGATAGAGATGCTCAATAATATGGCTAATCATCAGAGAAAGTACATTCAGGATTTGGAAAATGCTTTGATCAGGATTAACAATAAGTCTTACGGTATCTGTGTGGTCACTGGTGAGCTGATTGACAAAAAAAGACTCATGGCTGTACCTACAACCACCAAGTCAGTAACGGCCAAGACTATTTCAGAAATGAAAGATGTTCAGATGCCAAAAGACAGATCTCGTGGTTTTGATGATTTGGAAGATGCTGATGAGGAAAAACCTGCCAGAAAAGCAGAGCCTAAAAAGCCTGTAATCATTACTAAAGTAATCAAAAAACCTACAGCAAGCAAAGCTGTGGCTGAAATCGACGATGATGATCTGGATAAAATATTTTCTGAACTCGATGTCATAAAAGAGCTGGATGAAGCCGAATTGGGTCTGGATGATGAAGACGATGATGGATTCAGTGATGATGAGGATTTAGATATGATAGCTGATGACGATCCGGAAGATTATGACGAAGAAGATATGGAGTAAATATCTTGCAGAAACATAAAAGGGAGCCCTTCAGCTCCCTTTTTTAATTTTGAGCATCTCTAAAGCAGGAATAAGTATATCTTTGCTGCATCAAAAACCAATAAATCAGAATTTATGCCATTGCAACAGGAATTTGAAACTCAGGGTAATTTTTTGTTTAGGTACAGAAGTTATCTGCCTCTATTGTTGATACCGGTAGCTTTTTGGGTTACAAGTTATATGCTTGAGAGGCATCCACTTTGGTTCAGCCTGGACGGCATCACCTCTCTTGAGATTATCGCTGTTGCTCTTTGTATAGTAGGATTGGTAATCAGGATTTTTACGGTGGGTTATACTCCTAAAAATACTTCGGGGAGAAATACAGCACAGGGACAAGTAGCTGATACTGTCAACACCACAGGCATCTACAGTATTGTTAGACATCCCCTATACCTGGGTAACTATTTTATGTGGGTTGGCATAGCTGTATTGACAGGAGATCTTTGGTTTATTGTGGCATTTGCCATGGGGTATTGGGTGTATTATGAACGGATAATGTATGCAGAAGAACAATTCCTGACCAAAAAATTTGGCGAAAAATATACTGCATGGGCTTCCGTCACGCCTGCTTTCATTCCTGATATTTCCAAATGGCATAACCCTGATTTGTCTTTCAGTTGGAAAAAAGTCCTCAAAAAGGAGAAAAATGGACTCTTTGCTATTTTTCTTCTGGTTTTTATTTTTAACTGCTGGCTTACCTGGTTGTCAAACGGACAATTTATTACACAAAAATCCTGGAGCATCTGGAGTATGATCATAACCGGAGTCTTATACTTCATACTTAAAGGATTAAAATCCGGAACAAAGATGCTGGAAGAAGAAGGCAGATAGAAGGTGTTTACAACTCTTTATTCATTCAAAATATATTAACCATTTTATAATTGTATTCATTATGTCAAATGTAAAAGTAGGTTTGGTCCAGATGTCTTGTTTAAAGGACCGTATTATCAATCTGAACAAAGCAATAGAAGGTATTAAAATTGCAGCCGCAAATGGTGCTCAAATTGTGTGTCTTCAGGAATTATTTACATCACTTTATTTTTGCGATGTAGAGGACTACGAACATTTTAATCTTGCCGAATCGATACCTGGACCAACTACAGAGGCGCTTTCTAAGGTAGCTTCAGACCTGAATGTTGTCATCATAGCATCACTATTTGAAAAAAGAGCACAGGGCTTATATCATAATACTACGGCTGTCATTGATGCTGATGGAACTTATCTGGGCAAATACAGGAAAATGCATATTCCGGATGACCCGGCATTTTACGAGAAGTTTTATTTTACTCCTGGCGACCTGGGATACAAAGTCTTCAAAACCAAATTTGCCAAAGTGGGTGTATTGATATGTTGGGATCAGTGGTATCCTGAAGCAAGTAGAATTACTGCGCTCATGGGAGCGGACATATTGTTTTATCCCACTGCAATAGGTTGGGCTACATCTCAGGATGAAGAAACCAACAAGGATCAGTATAATTCCTGGCAGATTATCCAAAGATCTCACGCCGTAGCCAATGGAATTCCCGTGGTCAGTGTCAATCGGGTAGGGTACGAGCAGGATGGAGCTATGAAGTTTTGGGGTGGTAGCTTTGTTGCAAATGGTCAGGGTAAATTATTATATCTTGCCTCACACGACAAGGAGGAAACACAAGTAGTAGAACTTGATCTGAAAAAATCTGATGAATTCAGAATACATTGGCCTTTTTTACGTGACCGACGAATAGATAGTTATCTTCCTATAACAAAACGATTTATTGATGAAGATTGATTTCACGCCGAGAGAGCTGGGATTTCATTTTCCTGCTGAGTTTGCTCGACAGAGAGCGATGTGGTTGTCATGGCCACATAAAGAAGCTTCATGGCCGGGTAAGTTGCAGATGATTTACGATCCTTACAGTGAGTTTATCCTCCGCATTGCAGGGCACCAAAAAGTTTGTATAAATGTAGCAGATGGCCCTATGCATCATGATGCCATTGATAAAATTGTGAATTCGGCATATGCATTATCATTGACTGATATAGACACCCTCTTGGATAATATTGTTTTTTACTACCATCCGACCAATGATGCGTGGTGTAGGGATCATGGTCCGGCTTTTTTAGTCAATCTCGAGACAAATACGAAAGCCATTGTCGACTGGGGGTACAATGCCTGGGGGGACAAGTACCCACCATACGATCTGGATGATGTGATACCTACACTGATAGGACAAAAGTTAGATTTGCAGGTATTTCATCCGGGCATCATCATGGAAGGCGGTAGCGTAGACTTCAATGGTAAAGGTACTATTCTGACCACAACAGCCTGTCTTCTAAACAAAAACAGAAATCCACATTTTAGCCAATATCAAATCGAACAGTATCTTATTGAGTATTATGGAGCCGAGCAAATACTTTGGTTGGATGAAGGTATTGTAGGTGATGACACGGATGGACACATAGACGATATCACCAGATTTGTCAATGAAGATACTGTGGTGACAGTGATAGAAAAAAACCGGGCCGACGATAATTATCATCTATTGATGGACAATCTGAAAGTGCTCAAAAAAATGCGGTTACCCGACGGTAATCCACTTCAGATTATTGAGTTGCCAATGCCTTCCCCCGTGGTGTATGAGGATCAGAGATTGCCGGCATCCTATGCCAATTTTTATATTTCTAATGACAATGTGATCGTTCCTACTTTCAGAGATGATGTACACGATACTGAAGCGTTGGATATACTTCAGGAGTGTTTTGTAGACAGAAAAGTGATTGGTATTGATTCGGTAGATCTTATTTGGGGGCTGGGAAGTTTTCATTGTTTGAGCCAGCAGGAACCTGATATCTGAGTCTGACACTTTTGAAGTTAACAGAAGTACAACCAAAAATCTGCTGACAGCTTATTCTAATTCTCTTAGATACATCTGGATTGTATTTTTCAGCCCGTAGTATAAAGCATCACATACCAGCGCGTGACCAATAGAAACTTCGAGTAGAAAGGGTATTTCGGTATTGAAATATTTTAGATTATCCAGATTTAGGTCGTGCCCTGCATTGATGCCAAGTCCTAATTGCTGGCAAATCTCTGCTGCTTTTACATATGGTTGTACTGCTTTTACTTTATTCTCATGAAAATCATGTGCGTATGGGCCTGTATAAAACTCAATTCTTTCAGCACCTGTTTCTTTGGCAGCTAGCAGTCGAGATTCTACAGGGTCAATAAATAAACTAACTCTGATGCCGGCATCCTGAAGTCTGGCAACTGTATTTTTTAAAAAAATCTGATGAGTGACAGTATCCCATCCATTATCTGAGGTTAGAGCCCCAGGCAAATCAGGCACCAACGTACACTGATCGGGATTATTTTTTATTACAATATCCAGAAATTCATCAGTAGGATATCCTTCTATATTGAGTTCTGTAGTAACTATTTCCTTCAATTCAGGAATATCACTATACTTTATGTGCCTCTGATCTGGTCTCGGGTGTATAGTTATACCCTGAGCACCAAAAGTTTCACAATCTGAAGCTACCTTTATAAGATCCGGATAATTGGCTCCACGTGCGTTACGTATGAGGGCTATTTTGTTGATATTGACACTTAATTTGGTCATTTTTCCTATTGAAATGAATTTAAGAGTCGCTTGTTTTTTTACTATTGATTATATCCCTTATTTGGGCAGCCTTTTCATAATCTTCTTTTTGCAGCGCTTCTTCGAGAAGTTTCTCCAGGCTCGTCATATTCATGTCTTCTATAGAGGTGGATTTTGTTTTAGCAGGAGATTTTTTACTCGCAGACTGTTCTTCTTCATCCAGGATGACACCTGCACTTTCCATTATGAATTCGAAAGTATATATAGGGCATCCGTATCTTACAGCCATGGATATCGCATCTGATGTGCGGGCATCTACCTGCATCACATTGCCATCCTGCTCGCATATGAGTTGCGCATAAAAAATACCATCCAACAAATTATTTATGACGACTTCTTTGAGGTCTATGCCATAAGCGTCCAGCGTATTTTTAAACAAATCATGCGTAAGCGGTCTGTTGGGTGTCATGTTTTCCAGAGCCACAGCGATGGCTTGTGCCTCAAAACCTCCTATGACGATAGGCAGCCTTCTTTTTCCATTTTCTTCACCCAGGACTACAGCATAATTGTGTGATTGTGTCACACTGTGGGACAATGCCATAATATCCAATCTTACTTTCTTCATCTTGATTTCATTATTCAAAAGTGCAAATTTAATATATATTTATGAAAGGAATGATGTCATCACTTTAAAATATAATATTAATCGCTTCAATTATGACTATTATTTGAAAACCAATTGAGTTAGCAGTTGTTCACATTCAAAATATATATATAAATGTTTGGTATTTTTAAGAAAAAAAGTGAAAGGGAAATTTTGATGGCAAAATATGATGACTTGATGAAAGAAGCATTCGAACTTTCCAGAACCAATCGGGCAGCAAGTGATGCCAAGACTGCAGAAGCTGCCCAAGTAATGTCCCAAATTGACACTTTAACAAGCTGATTACTTTGAAAGTTGTTTTTACTGGGCCTGAATCCAGCGGCAAAACATCTTTGGCCCTGTGGTTGTGTGACGGTTTTGATTACCATTATGTCCCGGAAGTTGCAAGAGCATACCTGGAAATGGTAGAGTTGCCATACCATGCAGGTCATGTAAGAGAGATCGGATATTTGCAAGCATGGGAAGAACGTATAGCAGCTCAGAATTTCTCTCATCTTTGCTGTGATACAGATTTGCTGACCATACTGATATGGCAAAAAGAGAAATATGGTCAGTATGATATAGATTTTTTTGAACGCTGGTGCGAGTCACAAACAGATATTTATTTTTTATGTATGCCTGATATCCCCTGGCAAGAAGACCCACTCAGAGAAAACCCAAATGACAGAAACAGACTATTTCTTATGTATGAAAAAATGCTTAGAGATAATAATAAACTATTTTTTGAAGTCTCAGGAAGTGAAGTTAACAGGAAAGAAAGCATTTCAGATTATTTGCGAAAAAACAAATTGGAAAAAAACAACCATCGCACGCAATCCAATTTTGAGAGAATCCCCAAACAATAATTCTGATGGAATGAGTTCGTATGATTATCAGGTGTAACACATGTTACAGAGTTATGATTTAAATCATATTACCTTTGTACCAACAATTTAAATATTTTATTATGGTAGAGGTATTTGGGTATATAGCATCTGTGTTGATTGGTGTATCACTTGGGTTGATCGGAAGCGGAGGCAGTATACTGACTGTGCCGGTACTTGTATATCTTTTTTCAGTAGATGCAGTGGCTGCTACTGCATATTCATTGTTTATTGTTGGATTTACAGCGGCTATGGGTAGCATGGAGTATTTTCGAAAAGGAATGGTAAACGTAAAAACAGCCATTGTTTTTGGTATTCCTTCCATTATAGCTGTTTTTCTTACGCGTGCTTATATAGTTCCGGCTATTCCCAAAGTAGTATTTAGTATAGGTGACTTTGTAGTCACTAAGAGTATTTTGCTGCTTTTGCTTTTTGCTGTACTGATGGTTTTTTCGGCTTACAGCATGATAAAAAAATCAACAGTAAAAAGTGATGTGGAAGGACCTCAGAAGTTTAACTACCCTGTCATTTTACTGGAAGGAGCTGTCGTCGGCGTTATCACAGGTCTGGTAGGTGCGGGAGGTGGTTTTCTGATTATACCTGCTCTGGTATTACTATCCAAACTTCCGATGAAAGAAGCAGTTGGTACCTCATTGGTCATTATAGCTGCCAAATCTCTGATTGGTTTTTTTGGTGAAAGTGGAGAGACATTCATTGACTGGCTTTTGATCAGCAAAGTCACTGCTTTTGCTGCAATAGGTATTTTTATAGGTATTTTCCTATCTAAAAAAATAGATGGGGCACGTCTAAAACCCATTTTTGGCTGGTTCGTGCTGGCAATGGGCATCTATATTATATTAAAAGAGACAATGTTTTCATAACTTATATTTTTTAAACAATTTAATAAATAAATTTTCCAATATGTTATTTCAACACATTTATGATAAAAGTTTGGCGCAAGCCAGTTATTTGATTGGTTGTCAAAAAGCCGGGGTGGCTGCAGTGATTGACCCTAAACGTGATGTGGATACTTACATTGATATTGCCAGGCAAAACAATATGAAGATCACACACATCTTTGAGACACATATACATGCTGATTTTCTATCTGGTTCCAGAGAGCTGGCTGCTTTGACAGGTGCTGGAATGTATCTTTCTGATGAGGGAGGCGCAGACTGGCAATATGAATTTGCTCACATTGGGCTTAAAAATGGAGATGAAGTGAAAGTAGGGAATCTTATTTTTGAAGTCATGCATACACCAGGGCATACACCTGAGAGCATCAGTTTTATACTGACAGATACTCCTGCCAGCAAAGAGCCGGTGATGATGTTTACGGGAGATTTTGTGTTTGTAGGGGATGTAGGCAGACCAGATTTATTGGAGAAAGCTGCCGGTATAAAAGGAACACAAGATCTGGGCGCTCTGCAGATGTTTGATTCTATAAAAAAATTCGATGCATTACCTGATTATATTCAGGTGTGGCCAGGACATGGTGCAGGTTCAGCTTGTGGCAAAGCCTTGGGCGCGGTGCCGAGCACAACTGTAGGATATGAAAAAATCAGGAACTGGGCTTTACTTTATAAAAATAATCAAGGTGGATTTGTGGATTATCTTTTGGCTGATCAACCTGAGCCACCTAAATATTTTGCCATGATGAAAAAGCTCAATAAAGTTGCTAGACCTTTGATGACAGAAGTTCCCAAACTCAAACAATTGTCCACTGACGAGCTGAAAGCGGCAATGGATAAAGGTACCAAACTGATCGATGCCCGCAATAAAGCTGAATTTGCTGAAGGATTTATCCCGGGTAGTATCAATATTCAGGGCAACAATGCTTTCGCCACCTGGGCAGGTTGGTTTTTGACTTATGAGGAGCCTTTTATTTTATTGGCTGCTCCGGATCAATTGGATGATCTTATCCGAAAACTTATGCGAATAGGATTAGACAATATCATTGGATATGTACCATCTACAGATGTTTATCAGGGTTCACTTGAGCAGGTAAAGATGATTGGGTATGATGATTTCAAAACAAAGTTGGATGATAAGGGTACTCAGATTGTGGATTTGAGAGGTGTTGCAGAATATAATGCAGGCCATTTGAAAGGTGCTGACAATGTTTTTGTAGGCACCATCCATAAAGATTTGGATAAAATCAGCAAAGAAAAAGACGTAATAATTCATTGCCAGGGAGGCGACAGATCCTCTATTGCATATTCACTCCTAATTAAAGAAGGGTTTACTAATGTTACCAATTATTCACCGGGTATGAATGAGTGGGTAGCAAAAGGAAACGAAGTCATTCAGTCATAAGAACAATAAATTGTAGCATTTATGTTTTCAGTATTTAAAAATATGTTTGGTGGAGGTGACGACAAGGTCATTGAAAACAACGCAGTCATCATTGATGTCAGAAGCAAAAATGAGTTTGCTTCAGGCCATCTTGCGAGTGCTGTCAATATTCCATTGGAACAAATAGAGTCTCATGCAGAGACTCTTAAGTCACATCCACAGGTAGTTCTGTATTGCAGGAGCGGAAACAGAAGTGAACATGCAAAAAAAATACTTACAACTTGTGGATTAAGTAATGTCTTAGATGCGGGATCGCTTGGAAATGCCCAGGCTTTATTGGCATCCACAGGTATTCATAGTGATTTGATCATAAAAGAAAATATCCCTGAGATGTCTCACAGTGGTGACGTACTTAAGGATGAAAACGTATTGAAAGTGTTGATACCTACTGACTTTTCAGTACAGGCTGATTTTTCATACCTGATGACCAGAAAGCTTGAAGAGCACCTCTCAGTCGACATTCATTTTTTACATGCGATGGATGTGCCTGATACGGTTACAGTTGATGATTTAGGTGAAGTACAGACCTGTGGGGAAATAGACATCAACTTCATAAAAGACCAGAAAAAAATTGCAGAAAATAAACTTCAGCAATTGAGGGCACAATATGGAGAACACATTTCGATCCATTTAATCCTTGGTAAAGTGACGGATTCTATTTTGAATTTTGCAGAATCAAATCATTATGATCTGATCGTCATGGGGACTAAAGGTGCTTGGGGTTTGAAAGAAAAACTATCTTCGTCACAGGCACAGATGATAGCCCGCAGATCTCAGATACCTGTCATGTCACTGATGTGTGATCGTTCGGATCTGATCATTAAGGATGTGTTGTTTGTACATGACTTTAAGGAAGGAGATAATACTTCAGTTCCGTTGATGCATAAGTTTTCCAGGTATTTTGATGCGGTCTATCATCAGTTATACATTTATTCTGATGTTATGTCTTTGCGACAAGACGATATGATAATAGCAATGGATAAGTATGCTTCTGAACATGGCATCGGTCAACATAAGAATCATTTTATTAAAGCCGACAATGTAGAAGAAGGTGTAAATGCGTTTATCAAAACACAGGATGTTGACCTTGTATTTGTAGGCACCCACGGTAAAGGAGGAATTTTTCACAAGAGTGCTGCGGAATCCCTGATAAAACATTTGTTTAAGCCCATTATTTCATTTCATTTACATCAAAACTAATCACGATTATGTCTGAATTTTTAACACAGAGTTGGTCCTGGTGGTTTTCAGGGCTGGTGATTTCTGCCGTTATGTTTATACTTTTGTTTTTTGGACAATCATTTGGCTTTTCTTCCAATTTGCGAACAATTTGCGCAGCTGCAGGAGCAGGAAAGAAAGTGAGTTTTTTTAATTTTTCATGGAAAAACCAACTTTGGAATATTGTATTTTTGGTAGGTGCAATTATAGGTGGCTTCCTGTCAGGTTCTTTATTGCAAGGTAGTGAGCCGATGGTAGTATCTGCTGCTACGGTTCGGGATTTACAGGAACTGGGTTTTTCTTCTCCGTCAAGTTTGCAGCCTTCAGAATTATTTAGCTTAGAGGCAGTATTGACCTTAAAAGGATTCTTGATCTTAGCTATTGGCGGTATACTTGTTGGCTTCGGCAGCCGGTATGCAGGTGGGTGCACTTCGGGACACGCCATCAGTGGGTTGTCTGATCTTCAACTTCCCTCATTGATTGCAGTCGTTGGCTTTTTTACTGGCGGATTGGTTATGACCCATCTTATTTTTCCTCTAATCTTCTAAATATCAAATTCTAAAATGAAATTTATAAAATTTTTAATAACTGGCATTTTGTTTGGTATCGTTATGTCCAAATCTGAGGCTATTTCATGGTATCGTATCCAGGAAATGTTTAGGTTTCAGTCGTTTCACATGTATGGAATCATAGGGGTAGCAGTAGTACTGGCGTGATTGGCGTGTGGGCAATCAAAAAATATAAAATAAGAGATTACAGTGGTAATCCGATCGTTTTTATCCTAAAGAAAAATCCGTGATAAGAGATCGAGTAGGGGGTGCAATTTTTGGCATGGGTTGGGCTCTGAGTGGGGCTTGCCGCGGACCGATGGTAGTTAATGGTGGATATGGTTTTTTGACCATGGCAGTAGTGTTTGTTTTTGCAGTCTTAGGTACCTATATATATGGAGTTCTTCGCTCCTATTTACCACATTAAACGTGAGGTAACCATAGTTACTGATAGATTTCGGTGTTATGGTAACTTTGCAATTATTTATTAAACAAAAATTAAATCTTAATCGTTATGTTCGATTTTTTGAAAACATTATTTAGCAGCGCACCTGCAGAAGATCTCACGGAGATTATATCCAGAAAACCCTTTTTAGTTGACGTTCGTACACCTGGGGAATTTGCGGCGGGACACCCAAAAGGGGCAGTAAATATTCCCTTGGATAGGGTAGCTGCCAGCATTGATAAGTTTAAAGGAAAAAAGGATGTCGTCGTTTTCTGCAGAAGTGGCAATAGAAGCAGTCAGGCAAAAGCTATCCTGCAAGCAAAGGGGATTCAAAATGTTGTTGATGGCGGTCCATGGGAAAATGTAGCACAATATACAGGGTAGGCTTTATTTGATGGCATTGGAATAATTAATTTCCATTATTCCATATTTTTGCCTTATATTTATCATCTAATCAAACAACTCAATCTATGTTTTCATTTATTTCTCAACCATGGCCATGGTATGTAGCAGGTCCATTAATAGGCTTGACGGTACCTGTTTTACTTATTTTAGGCAATAAAAACTTTGGAATATCATCGACACTTCGTCATGTATGTGCTGCATGTATTCCGGCTGGTATTGATTACTTTAAATATGACTGGAAAAAGGAAATCTGGAATTTGGTCTTCGTTTCAGGTATCATTATAGGAGGTTTTATTGCGGCACATTATTTATCCAATCCTAATGAAATAGTGATCAACGATAACCTTAAAGCTGAGTTGGCAGGATATGGAATGCAGGACTTAAGCAATGCATTGGTTCCCGCAGATGTTGTCAACTGGGAAAATCTTTTTACACTCCAAGGCATCCTGATGATCATAGTAGGTGGGTTTTTCGTCGGTTTCGGGACCAGATATGCAGGTGGGTGCACTAGCGGACACTCCATCATGGGGATTTCTGCATTGAACTGGCCTTCCTTAGTCGCAACTATTTTTTTTATGGCAGGCGGCTTCTTTGCAGCCAATTTATTGCTACCTTTTATTCTTTCACTTTAAATCACTACTGTCATGTCAAAGTTTACAAAACAGCAACAGGAAGACTTGCAAAAAAGGGAGCTGGACTCTATGTGTGTTAATGAAAGCCACCTAACCCATCCCTGGTATTACAATATAAAATATTTGGTGGTTGGAGCAGTTTTTGGTATCGTCTTTGTCAAAGCAGAAATAATTTCCTGGTTCCGTATTCAGGAAATGTTTAGATTTCAGTCTTTTCACATGTACGGCATCATTGGGAGCGCCATCGTAGTCGGAGCCATCTCTATTTGGATGATTCGCAAATTCAAAGTTAAAACCATGTACGGTGAAGATATAGTGATAATCAATAAGCCATTTAATAAAGGTATCATATATGGAGGGTTTATGTTTGGTATTGGCTGGGCAATAACCGGGGCGTGTCCCGGACCTTTATTCGCTCAGGTTGGGACGGGTGCTTCAGTCGTTCTCGTCACTGTATTGAGCGCCATCGCCGGCACTTGGGTATATGGTTTGATGAGGGATAAATTGCCACATTAACAGCCTATCATAAAAGATCGTTATTATTTACATATTTTAACCGGGATAAATATTTTTTCACAAATACTAACTTAATTATATATTTGAGATGAGTAAACCACCTGAAAACAGTATAAAAAATACTCTTCTAAACATTGAGTCATTAATGTATCTGATCGTTATAGTTTTAGTTGTGTTGGTTTTTTTCATTTATCAGATTTTCAATACTTCCGACGAGATATTACCGTGGCCTAAAACAGAGGCCTTGACGACAGATAGTACTGCCATATATGCCACAAAGTTGTACACTAAATCGACAGAAACGTTTTGGCAGGCACCTGAATTGGAGGCGATAAAAGGATCTGCCTTAGAATCTCAGATATTATATGGTAAAGATCTTATCCAAAATACAGCAAAATATCTTGGGCCAAAAGGCTCTGTAGCACAAATATCCAATGGCATGAATTGCCAGAATTGCCATCTGGAGGCTGGCACAAAAATTTTTGGCAATAATTATGGGTCTGTAGCTTCCACATTTCCAAAATTCAGGGCAAGGAGTGGTACCCAGGAAAATATTTATAAACGCGTCAATGATTGTTTCGAACGTAGTCTGAATGGAACCGCATTAGACACATTGAGCTCAGAGATGCAAGCCATAAAAGCTTATATGCTTTTTTTAGGTAAGTTTGTAGAAAAAGGCACTGTCGTGAAAGGCTCAGGCCTGAAAGACATGCCTCATCTCGACAGAGCTACAGACACAAAAAAGGGCAAGAGTATTTTTGCAGCGAAGTGTGTTTCCTGCCACCTTGAGAACGGAAAGGGTGTCCTTGCTGCGGATGGACTTTCTTATACTTATCCTCCTCTTTGGGGAGAGCATTCATACAATGATGCTGCCGGCTTATACAGGTTAAGTAATATGGCTAAATATATAAAATACAATATGCCCCTGGGGGCTACGCATGAAGCGCCACAGTTGTCGGATGATGAGGCCTGGGATCTTGCTGCATTTATTAATAGCCAGCCCAGACCCCATAAAAATACACCCAACGATTGGCCGGATATAAGCAAAAAACCCATCGACCATCCTTTTGGTCCTTACAGCGACCAGTTTGATGAAAAACAACATAAATATGGCCCATTCAAACCAATAGCCGAAGCCCGAAAATCAAAATAAACCATCAAATTTATCAAAATCATGAACCATAACAGAAGAGATTTTCTAAAAACCGTAGGTACCGTAGGTGCTGGCGCAGGACTGGTGGCTGGAGAAAAGCTTCTGCCGTATGAAGGGATAAATGACTCCACTGTGCCTGAGTCAGAATTCACACTGACCATCTTGCAGACTACAGACGTACACTGTCAGATACATGCTCATGATGAGCTGTTTTGGGAAAATAATCAAATCGTATTCAGAAAAACCGGAGGATATGCTCACTTTGCTACTTATCTAAAAAAACTTAGAAAAACCAACCAACATGTTTTTCTGATGGATACCGGAGACATGTTTCAGGGCAGCGAATTGTCTGTCAAAACTACAGGAAAGGCGATAGCTCCTATACTGAACGCTATGCAGTATGACCTTTATTTACCGGGAAACTGGGAAGTCATTTATGGTAAAAAAGAGATGCAGCGATTGCTGGGAGGATTGCATGCACCCAAAGTATGTGCCAATATGTATCATGATCTGGGCGAAGGAAAAAAAGGGGATCATATTTTTCCGCCATATTATATCTGGACTGTAAATGGTGTCAAAATTGGTTTTTTAGGTTATACAGATCATTTGGTGCCACTAAGACAATCCCCAACTACAGCAAAGGTATCATTTATACCAAACCCGAAGAAAATGTCGCTCAATATGTAGATGTACTCCGCAATCAGGAACAATGTGCCTATGTTATTATCGTGGCACACATTGGGCTTTCTCAACAGATACATCTTTCCAATCTGGAAGTTGCGAAGGGAGTTGATTACATATTGGGTGGTGACACTCATGAACGAGTCCGTAAACCTATTCAGGGTAAATACGCCAAAGTTGTGGAACCGGGAGCTTTTGGTTCATTTTGCGGAAGGTTAGAACTTACCGTTAAAGACGGCAAAATTATTAAAGACCATTATCACCTCGATGAAATTACAACAAATAATTACAAAGAAGATAAGAATATAAAAGCGTTGGTCAATCAGATTGAAAAACCTTTTTTGGATGACATAAATACCATTGTAGGTTATAGCTCTGTACCGTTGTATCGATATTTTGTAATTGAAAATACGATAGATACTATGATATTAGATGCATTGAGGTGGAGACTGCCGGAGATAGATATCGTACTTTCCAATGGTTTCAGATTTTGTCCCCCTCGAGCCACTTCCGATGAAACAGGCAATATTCCGATTACCAATGGTTTTATTTTTGATATGCTACCGGTAGACAGCCATTTGAGGGTAGGCAAAGTCACAGGTCAGCAGTTGTTGACATGGTTGGAAAGGAACTCAATAATGTATTTGCAACAGAGGCTTCAAAACGATTTGGAGGCTGGGTGACAAAATTTCACGGGATGATTGTAGTATTCAGGGCTTATGGTGAAGAAGGGAAAAGGGTAGAAACAGTTCATATCGGTGGCAAACTTTTAGATATGAATAAGGTTTACTCTATTGCAGCTTGTGAGCGTGATGGAGACCCCGCAGACATGATTTGCCGCATTAAAAATGTGATGGAGCCACAAAACATGCCCTATACTTTACATGAAAACATGAAAGCTTATCTTAAGGCATCTTCTCCTGTGAACCCTACGCCTAAGCATAATGCCATAGCACTCGATGCGCCTGAAACTTTGCTTTCTCAGGTACATGGGGTAGATTATCAGTTTCATTAATTTATAAAATATTATTCAAATTCAAATCATAATTCACATGAAACCATTATTTATGTTTTTTCTGGCTTCACTCTTCTTTATCGGAAGCATCAGTGGTCAAAGGAAAGAAAAACCCGCTTCGAAAAAAGTTAGAATGCATAAGATCGTTTTTCAGATGGTATCCAAAGATACTGCCGATCATAATGCGATGGTGAGACAACTATTCAATATTCAAAAATTATCGCCTAATACCAAATTGGAAGTAGTATGTCATGGCCCGGGAATTAATTTCATTCAAAAAGAAAAATCTCTAGTCTTATCTAAACTGGAAGAATTGGCATCATCCAATGTCGACTTTGTGGCTTGCGAATTTACCATGCAGCAAAAAAACATTAAGAAAGAACAGCTTATGGATAAATGTCGTACTGTGCCGGGGGGCATTTTGGAAATTGTCGAAAAACAGGAACAAGGTTGGAGTTATATTAAAGCCGGCTATTGATTTTTATATAGGTAGATAAAAAAAAAATAATTTTGAGGCACTTTAGGTTTGTTTATTCTTTCTGGATCATCATCATATTATCTATTCATACAGTATCAGGCCAGCATCAGGATTTGCAGGAAAAGCCAAAAATATGGCAATCTGAAACAAAAAACAATATAGACACTTCGAGCCTCCTGGCAGCATTTAAGACCGGCACTGTCAACGGTCATTTCAGATTTTTTCATTCTTCTACCTTCAATAAAGGGGGATTAAAAGACTATGATGCCAATGCCATTGGCGGGGGACTTAGATTTGAGACAAGAAATTACCACGGTTTCAGAGTAGGTATCAGTGGTTTTTATATTTTTAATATTGGGTCCTCCAATCTGGCAGCCAAAGATCTATCCTCCGGACAACCTAACAGGTACGAAATAGGCCTTTTTGATGTGACCAATCCCGATAATCTTAATGAAATCAACAGGCTGGAAGAGTTTTTTATTCATTATCAAAAAAGGAATACGAAACTCACATTTGGGCGACAATTGTTAAATACACCATTTATCAACTTGCAAGACGGGAGAATGCGTCCTACCGCCGTAGAAGGATTGTGGATCGAATCTAAGTTACGTAAAAATCATCAGATTCAATTAGGATGGTTATATAATATTGCACCTCGCAGCACCAGAAAATGGTACGATGCAGGCGAGTCAATAGGATTGTACGCTGTGGGTGTAGATGCCTCAGGTGTAAAGTCTGGATACTCTGGCAATATACAGACAAAAGGTATTTTAATGGCCAACTACCAGGTAAAGATAAAAGCCTCACTTACATTTATTTTTTGGAATATGTGGGTAGAGAATGTGATGAATGCGACAATGGTCCAAGGTGACTGGGAAAAAACTATAAAAGGTGGTAAACTTTACTCAAGTTTTCAGGTCTCTTCTCAAGTCAAATCTGGTGAAGGAGGAAATGCTGATATTACAAAAACTTATTATACAAATGATAAAGCAGTATACACCTATGGAGCAAGGGTGGGTTGGAAAAACTCCATATGGGATTATAGTTTGAATTTTAATAGAATTGGTGAGTCTGGCAGATATCTGATGCCCAGAGAATGGGGAAGGGATTACTTCTTTACTTTTATGCCCAGAGAACGAAACGAAGGATTGGGTGATGTCACTGCTTTGCTTGCAAAGGCATCCTTTCAGTTTAGAAAAAACTCATCAGTTCAACTTTCTGCAGGCACCTTTGTCCTTCCAGATGTGAGGAACTTTGCTCTTAACAAGTATGGCATGCCATCTTACCATCAGGTTAATGTAGACGTAAGACATAAATTTAAGGGTTTTCTGAATGGCTTGGAAGGACAAATTCTTTGGGTTGCTAAGTATGGAGTGGGAGAGACTTATGATACTCCAAGGTATATTATCCATAAGGTGGATATGCATTTGCTCAATGCAGTTTTAAATTTCAGATTTTAATAAGCTCATTTGGATTAAGATCTCCCAATTGCCTCTATGCATATTTTCATAATGGATGGCATAAAAAAGCCGTCCCAACTTATCATTGAAACGGCTGTGTTTGACTTTTAATCCTGATTAAAGGGCAGGAATTCTTAATACTTGGCCTGGATAAATCAGTTCCGGCGAAGTCAACATTGGTTTGTTTGCTTCGAATATAACAGGATATTTCATCATATCACCATACTGCTCTTTAGCAATTTTAGAAAGACTGTCTCCTTTCTGAACAGTATAAAATGTAGCTTCAGGTTCAGGATTGACAACTGAAAGTCTATCATCTACAGAAGCAATTCCTTCTGTATTGCCTACTATCAATATTACTTTTTCCTTTGCTGAAGTTGACTCAACTTGTCCGTAAACAGTCGCCTGATCATCATCTACGACGATATCAAGGTTTTCAACCATTATCCCGTGACCTACCACTTGTGCAGCCAGGGCTGCAGCTTTACTTTTATTAGCTGATTCTTTTAATGCTTCCATGTTGGCTCCCGGTGCAGGGGCAGCAGTCGTGGCATCATTTTCAGCAGCTTTGTTACCTACAAGTTTTGCACCTGCAGCTTTTAAAAATGAAAATAAACCCATGTTTTTTTGATTTATATTTATGATTAAGACCAAAATTGGTTTCGATGCAAATAAAGTGTTTTTTCCTTAAAAAAGTTTCAAATTCAGATATTTTTTTTTGAAACTCCCTAATAAAATTTGATATTCAAAATTTAATTTGGTTTAATATGTAGCTCCAATACTTCAGTTTTGGATTCAAAAATTTGAAGTATGCCATATTATTTTATTTTTTTTGTTTTTATAATAGACTGAAAAACAATTATTTATAATTTTTTTATAATTTTTTAGCGATATGTTTCACTCAAAATCTCTTTAATTTGCTAAAAGCCTTATATTTGCGCTGTTTTTTGAAAAAATAATGATATTATAACACAATGCAAGGAAAAGGTTTAGTAAAAGTATTTTTGGTATTAATAATAGCCGTATGCGCACTGCAGTTTGCCTATTTTATACCAACCAATAGAGTAGAAAACGCTGCTGATCAGTATGCCATGAAAGTCACAGGTAAAACCAGTGTCGAAACTTCTAATACGGACTTCAAGCTGGCTAGGGCAAAATACCTCGATTCAGTCTCAGGATTGGAAATATTGAGTATTCCTATGGTCAAATCTTATAACTATAACGAACTGAAAAAGCAGCAGCTTGCTTTGGGTCTAGACCTGAAAGGGGGGATGAGTACAGTTTTACAGGTTGACCTGGCAGATTTCCTCAAGTCATTGGCAGGAAGAAACAGTAACAATGCTGACTTTCTTAAAGCTATCGACAATGCAAACGAAGCGATGAAGAGTTCGCAGTCTGATTTCATTACACTGTTTTCTGATGAATACCGAAAAATCGCAGGACCTGACAAACTAGCGAGGATTTTTGCAAGGAGCGAAACCTTGGGAGAAATCAGTGCGAATGCTGATGATGGTGTTGTCACCAGGTTGATCAGATCTAAAGCCAATGAAACAGTACAATTGACCTTTGAAAGATTAAAGCAAAGGATTGATAAATTGGGAGTAGCTCAGCCAAATGTATCCCTCGATCCCAACAGAGATGTTATATTTGTTGAAATGCCCGGTATAGATAATCCACAAAGAGCTCGTCAGTTTTTGCAGGCAAGTGCTAAACTGGAATTTTGGGAAACTTTCAGGTCCACTGATCCTGGTATTGTTCAGGCGTTGCAGGAAGCTGATCGTTTGGCAGGTGGAGCATCTGCTACAGTAGATACATCTGCTACCCAGTCACTTACCATTAGAGACTCTATAGTGTATGACAATTTGGGAAATGAGACAGACACTATTCAGGTGCCTGTATTGGCTACTGCTACTCCATCTTCAAACACAGGTGCCACAGGGTCTTTGTTAAATGCCTTATCTCTTAATACCGGTGCTTTAGCGCCGAGTGTGGTAGGAATAGCTGACAAAAGCCAGAAAAGTACCATTTCTAAGATTCTCGAAAGAGAAGATATTAAGGCATTGTTTCCTAAGAATTCACAATTTATGTGGTCTTATAAGCCAACTCAGGATGCTGACGGTTTGCTGACTAACAATTATGAATTATATATTATAAAGAAACAAACTTCCAATGATCTTGCACCTTTGGATGGTGATGTGGTGACATCTGCACAGCAGACATTAAATCAGGTCAATGGTCAGGTAGAAGTTAATTTGAGAATGAACGCTCAAGGCGCTAAAAAATGGGCAGAAATGACTACTAAGGCTGCCAATGAAGGAAACAGAGAAATTGCCATCGCACTGGATGGAGAGGTTGTTTCAGCACCAAGGGTAAATGATGCCATCACACAAGGATCATCTTCTATCTCAGGTAATTTTTCAGTGGAAGAGGCCGTGGATTTTGCAAGTATACTGGAAGTGGGTAAGTTGCCTGCCAGAACTAAAATTATTCAGGAAACCAATGTAGGGCCTTCATTAGGTAAAGCCAACATTTCCAAGAGTATAAACTCATTGTTGATAGGCTTCTTTTTAGTGATCGTCACTATGCTTGCATATTATGCAGGAGCCGGTATCATCGCTATCATTTCTTTGTTACTAAACGTATTTATAATATTCGGAACACTTTCCAGTTTCGGTACAGTACTGACACTTTCAGGTATTGCAGGTATCGTATTGACAATAGGTATGGCGGTGGATGCCAATGTAATTATCTTTGAAAGAATAAAAGAAGAACTGGAAGCAGGCAAATCAATTAAACAAGCTATTTCAGACGGGTATTATCACTCTTACTCAGCCATAATAGACGCCAACGTCACTACTATCCTTACAGCTATGATTCTGGCATATTTTGGACTAGGTCCGGTCAAGGGTTTTGCAATAGTTTTGATTATAGGTGTTTTGAGCTCCATGTTTACAGCGATATTTGTTTCCAGGTTGATTATTGACTGGTGGGTAGACAAAGGAAATGATTTGTCATTCTGGACAAGTTTTTCAAAGCGCGCTTTCAAAGATATTAATATTGACTGGATTGGAAAGAGAAAGTATGCATACATTATTTCCGGGGCATTGATTCTTTTCGGACTGATTTCCATAGCTACTAGAGGATTTGACCTTGGTGTAGACTATAAAGGGGGATATACTTACAATATCCAGTTTTCAGGCAATGAAAAAAATGACGGCGGATGTACTTAGAGATGGTCTCGAAGCTTCTTTCGGTGCAGCACCAGTTGTAAAGCAGGTAGACACTGAAAATACTTTCAATGTGACTACTTCATATTTGATTACAGAAACAGCAGAAGACACACCGGCTAAGGTGATGGCCAAGCTGCATGAAGGGGTGGCAAAACTTACCAATTCTACGGTTAGCCTGGAAGACTTTTCAAATAATGAATCCAGCGATGATAAAATTCACGTGGTGAGTTCTGCTCAGGTAGGACCCAATATCGCCGATGACCTCAAAACCAGTTCATTTTATGCCGGCTTGCTGGCATTGTTGGCGGTGTTCCTTTATATATTCCTTCGATTCAGCAAGTGGCAGTATAGTGTGGGAGCCATAGTCGCATTGTTACACGATGCTTTAGTTGTCTTGGGTGTGTTCTCATTATTCAGAGGAATTTTACCTTTCTCATTAGAAGTAGATCAGGCATTTATTGCAGCTATATTGACAGTAATAGGATACTCTATCAATGACACAGTGATTATCTTTGACAGGATCAGGGAATACTTTGGTATTCGTGTTTCTGACTCCAATGATCAGATCATCAATAGTGCCATAAACTCTACTTTATCCAGAACATTGATGACAGCGTTTACGACAATCATTGTGGTACTGATCCTTTTCTTGTTTGGAGGAGCGAGTATCAAAGGTTTTGCATTTGCCCTTCTGGTAGGTATTACAGTGGGTACTTACTCATCTGTATTTATAGCAGCGCCCATCTTGCATGACTTGTCATCAGATCTGAAAATCAAAAGAAGAGAACCTGTAGCAAAAGCATCAGTCGATAAAGGAAAATCAATTTCAAGAATAAATAAATAATAATATTTGTTCCCATTTTGGGAAAGCTTGATTTGAAAAAGGGTTTGTTTCAGAAATGATACAAACCCTTTTTAATTTATAGACATAAAGAGTGAGTTAAGAAAAAAAAAAGTAAGTACTTAATAATTACTTTTGTACACTTGCAACATTATTTGCAAAATTTTGCTTATAATTGCATACAAATAGGAAGTAGCAGCCATATGAAAATAAAAATACTGGCATGGATGAATATCTTTTTTTTAATGGCATGTTCATTCAGTCAGAAAGTAAAGGATGGTGAAATGGCTTTCGAACGAAAGCAATATTCAGTAGCTGTGGCCATGCTGGAAAAGGAATTTGAAGAGGTTAAAAATGAGGCTGGCAAAGCCAGGAAAGCTTATTTGTTGGGCAATGCCTATGGCAGATTGCTTGAATATCAGGAATCCAAAGACTGGTATAGTAAATCTGTAAAGCTGAATTATGGTGCTGAAGCTCTGACAGGGTATGCCAAAACCTGCAAATCTCTTGAAGATTACGAAAGCGCCATAGAAGCTTATCAGAAATTGGGAGCTATTACAGGGCGAAAACAGGAAACAGATCGAGAGGTATTACTTTGCCGCCAAGCAATGGATTACAAGACAAAGAAGCCCGAATATTTACTAGAACGAATTTTTGAGAATAGTACAGTATCCGATTATAGTCCAGTTCTCTATGATGGCCAATATCTGGTATTTACTTCAGAACGCAAGGATGCAACAGGCAAAGAAGTATACAAATGGACAGGAGAGAGGTTTTGTGATATTTTCATAATGCTGAAGAACGGGTCAGAAGTGAAAAAATTTGATTCCGGAATCAATACTGATCAAAATGATGGTGCCGCTTGGTTTTCGAGGGATTTGAATAAATTGTTTTTTACTCGATGTTACTCGGAAGAATCGGGTGACGATTACTGTAGAATAATGTATTCAGATCGTATCAATGGGTTATGGAGTGATCCTGAGCCGATGCCTTTTTTGCAAAGTAAAATTAATTACGGGCAAGCTACGCTGATCGAAAATGACAGCATTCTGGTCTTCACAGCAGATATTGAGGAGCCGGGTGGTCCACTGGATTTGTACTACTCAGAGTTGTTTACAGACGGCACCTGGACATCTCCGGAAAAACTACCATCAACTATTAATTCTCAGGGTAACGAAAAATTTCCTACAGGAGATGGTGATACCTTGTATTTTTCTTCAGATTACTGGCCGGGACTGGGTGGTTATGATATTTTTAAAACCTATTTGAAAAACGACGGCACCTGGTCATATCCTGCAAATATGGGTTACCCGATCAATAGTGGTGGTGATGATTTTTCATTTATTATTGATTATCAGGCCAAACCCAAAATGACCGTAGTTCAGCAAGGGTATTTTGCTTCATCGCGTAGTGGTTCAGGTAAAGATGACATCTTCAGGTTTTCTCGATTGGCGGCAGAACCAGTCAAGACTGAGGATCCGGACGCTAAACAAGAGAAGGAATTATATCTGACAGTAAAAACATTTACTCCGTTATATCGCATTACTGATGACCCGAATTCTGGACAAACAGGAAGACAAGCTTTGGGCGAAACACTGATCAAACTGGCTGACAATGTCGAAAATAGTAAAATTTCAGAAAATTATACTGATAAAAATGGTTTTTATTACACAAAGCTAATGCCTGATAAAGCAATCAAAATCACTGGAGCTAAATTGGGTTATCTCAATGCATCAGAGTTTATTGATACCAAAAATGTCGTTTATAATGAAAATGAGAAGTCCAAAACGATCAATGTGGAATTGACTTTAGCAAAAATTTATACTGATAAAGAAATTAATTTAAATAATATCTATTATGATTACGATAAATGGGATATTAAAAATGAAGCTAAACCTACTTTAGACCAGTTGGTGAAGATCATGAATGATAACCCACAGATAAACATTCAAATGTCAAGTCACACCGACTGTAGGGGAGAAGAAAGCTACAATGAAGTGTTGTCTCAGCGCAGAGCGCAGTCAGCGACCGACTATCTGATTTCAAAAGGTATTAGTGCTGCCCGGCTAATAGCAAAAGGATATGGTGAATCTCAATTAGTCGATTCCTGTAGCTGTGAGCAATGCACTGAAGACCAACATCAAACCAACAGACGAACAACCTTTAAAATACTTAAGAAGTAATCTGTTGCTAAATATAAAATACATAATGATATTTAATCCGGAATGGCTGCCATAATGAAAACATAGATGTACGGAGAAATTATATTTTACGTTTTACTTTTGATGGTTTCATTTCTATACGCTTCTGTCGGGCACGGTGGTGCGAGTGGCTATTTGGCACTGATGGCTTTTTTTTCATACCCGGTGGACTTGATGAGACCCACTGCACTGCTATTAAATATTTTCGTTTCCGCTATTGCATTCTGGCAATATTATCGGGGGGGATATTTAAGGTGGAAGTTGTTTTTGCCCTTTGCTGTTGCATCGGTACCGGCGGCGTTTTTAGGGGGAGGGATGACATTGGATGATCATATTTATAAAAAAGTATTAGCGGTATTACTTCTTTTACCCGCCATAAGATTATTGGGATTT
Source organism: Saprospiraceae bacterium (assembly GCA_016714765.1). Classification (GTDB taxonomy): domain Bacteria; phylum Bacteroidota; class Bacteroidia; order Chitinophagales; family Saprospiraceae; genus OLB9. Next base: position 78,870 of record JADKCF010000015.1, read on the forward strand.
GGCATCAAAGATGGCAGCATCCGTGAGCAAAATGTTTTTGTATCCGTAATGTCAGGCTCAGCGATAGGCTTGATATCAGGGATGATAGGTATAGGAGGAGGCATCATTCTGAGTCCTTTAATTTTAATGTTGCACTGGGCCGACATGAAACAAACTGCTGCTGTCTCGGCATTATTTATTTTTGTCAATAGTATAGCCGGACTGTCGGGTGTATTTGCAAATGGGACAGATTTTACATCTTCTGCCATCGTCATGACATGTGTAGCTGTTGTTGGAGGATGGGGTGGTTCGTATCTTGGTGCTAACAAATTTAATACTGATATGCTGAAAAAACTATTATCTCTTGTATTGATTATAGCAGCAGCCAAATTATTCTATACATGACCCAATCATTATTTCATTTATATTAGAATTGTAAAATGACAATAAAAATACTTGCATTCGGCCAGATATCTGAAATCACAGGCACCTCGGATTGGACTGTTGAAAATGTTCAGGATACAGATCATTTAAGAGTATTGCTGGAAGAGCAATATCCCTCACTCATTGGTCTTAAGTACTCTTTAGCTGTCAACAAAGAAGTAACCCATCAGAATACATTGCTCAACCAGGGAGATACCATCGCTTTACTCCCGCCATTTTCAGGTGGATAGTTTGTAAAATGATAGATAATAAAAATGTTTACCAAAGATATCAGAAGCAAATGCTGCTTAAAGCACTTGGAGTTACTGGTCAGGAAAAACTAAAAAACTCCAAAGTACTTGTTGTAGGAGCGGGAGGATTGGGTTGCCCGGCATTATTGTATCTTGCTGCTGCAGGAGTGGGCACAATAGGGATTGCTGATGGCGATGATGTAGAAATGACTAATCTGCACAGACAGGTTTTATACACTATGGCTGATCTTGGACTTGGTAAAGCAAACACGGCTGCCGCCAGACTTCGGGCCATCAATCCGGAAATATCTATCCATACTTATTCGTTTAATCTGGATAAAAACAATGCCTGGGATATCATCGATGATTATGATATTGTGCTGGATGGCTCAGATAATTTTATGACCAGGTATATGATAAATGATGCCTGTGCCATACTTCTAAAGCCTTATGTTTATGGTGCAGTTCAGCAATTCGAAGGGCAGGTTGGTGTTTTTAATATGCTGGATAAATACAAAGGAACAATAACAAGTTATCGGGATTTATTTGCCCTACCTCCTGACAATAAGAACGCTATTTCATGTAATGCGCTGGGGATAATAGGGGTACTGCCTGGAATTATTGGCACTCTTCAGGCAACAGAAGTTATCAAAATCATCACAAGTATTGGTAAACCACTTTTAAACCAAGTGCTAACCTATTCTGCATTGGATCATTCATTTTACACATTCACGATTCAACCTGAAAAAATTCTGAAAAGTCAGGACCTAAAACCAAGATAGAATTTCTTCAGTTTGACTATGATTTTTTTGCAATGAAAACCAGGTATATGAAATCAGTGCAGAAGTGTTACATGGCTTATTGAATAATAATGAAACCATCATTGTAGATATCAGAGAAAAAGAGGAATTAAGCACAAAAATCAATAATGAAGTCCTTCATATACCTATGAGTGATTGGGGCAATTTGGAAAACAAAATACCGCATAACCAAACCATAATTTTTGTTTGTCAATCTGGTGTGCGGAGCAAAAGGGCAGTTTTACTAATGAAAGATAAATACCCGAATATGCATGTCTTTAGTCTGAAAGATGGTATGAATGGCTGGTTATTTTAATTAAACAAAACATAAAAATGGCTGATAGGAAAATTAAAAATATCTTTGTGGAAGGCCCTGTTTCTTCTGACTTTATTGCCAAATCCATTTCGAATCATAGTTCAAAATATGAGATAGGGGCCCATAGTATTTTTTTAGGGCAGATACGCAAGGACCTGGTGGATGGTAAGGCTGTCAGAGCCATCGATTACACAACTTATGAGGAGATGGCCAATGAAAAATGCTACCTCATAAGGGAGTCTGCATTTGAAAAATATAAGTTGACCTGTATGCATATCTACCATAGTCTGGGCAGGGTGGAAGCGGGTGAAATAAGCCTTTTTGTTTTCACTTCTGCAGCGCACAGAAAAGAAGCAATGGAGGCTTGTACTTATATAGTGGATAGAATCAAGGGGGAATTGCCTGTGTGGGGCAAAGAACTACTGGATGATGAAAGTTATGTCTGGAAAGAAAATAAGCATTAAATATTTTAAAAAAATATAATATATAAATGGTAGATATTACTTCCAAAATCAAAAGCCACAGACAAGCGATAGCACAGGCTACCGTGCGTGTGAGCAAATGGGAAACAATACAATCTATAAAAAGTAAAACCGTACCCAAAGGCGATGTACTCGAAGCTGGGAGGATAGCAGGGTTGTTTGCTGTGAAAAAAACGAGTGAAATGATTCCCGACTGTCACCCATTACCTATTGAGTACACAGATGTAAGGTTCCAAATCGAAGGTTTGGAAATCATAATCGACGTGGAAGTTCACACGATATATCGTACAGGGGTTGAAGTGGAGGCTATGCACGGGGCATCTGTAGTTGCATTGACAATGTACGATATGCTCAAGCCCATAGACAAGGGAATCGAAATTTGTCAAATAAAGCTTTTAAGCAAAAAAGGTGGCAAATCCCAATATACTGAGACCCAAAGCAGGTCACTAACTTCAGCTGTTATAGTTTGTTCAGACTCCATATCTCAGGGTAACAAAGAGGATTCGGCAGGAAAGGCCATTATTGAAAAATTAGAAAAATATGATGTGAAAGTTGTGGACTATAGTGTAGTAGCAGATGAAATTATAGATATTCAAAAAGCTGTCCTATCGCTGTACGAAGCCAAGACCGACATGATCATACTTACAGGTGGTACAGGCTTGTCACCGAGAGATGTTACACCTGAGGCCATCAGACCCCTTCTAGATCAGGAAATACCGGGCATCGGCGAAACAGCAAGACAATACGGACAGCAGCACATGCCATACGCTATGCTGTCAAGGAGCCTCGGAGGACTTAAAGGCAAAACACTGATAGTGGCTTTGCCGGGATCTAAACGGGGAGCCCAGGAAAGCATGGATGCTTTGTTTCCATATCTGCTGCATATATTCAGAATGATTGATCATATCCCACATACCTGAAAAATAAATTAAAAAGAAGTGTAAAATATGACCTCATTATTTAAGAAATTGAATTTTAAAGGACCGTGTACCATATATTTTTATCATGCACCATTAATCCTAAAGCATGAGTTAGAAAAAATGTCAGAATGGGGTGATATCTTTGAAGATGAAAAAAAGCCATCTCAGATTGATTTTGCGATGATTTTTGTGATAAATCAATTGGAAATCGATGAAGTGATCCAAATCATAGATCCTATGTTATCTCATGATGCTGTGCTATGGTTTTGTTATCCAAAAGGTTCTTCCAAAAAGTATAAATCTGACATTAACAGAGATAAAGGATGGAACGTGTTGGGTAAGTATAGTTTTGAGCCAGTAAGACAGGTAGCCATAGACGAAGACTGGAGCGCTTTAAGATTTAGAAAAATCCATCTTATAAAAAAAATGACCAGAAGGGAAGACTTTTTTCTGTCAGAAGAAGGCAGAAACCGAAGTCAAAAAAATGAAGATCCATTTTCTGGGATACAGGATATAAAAATAACACATTGATTGAAGAAATTTTGTAATTTCGTAACCGATATAAATTCAGATCATGAACAGACGATTATTCGCAAAATGGGGATTGGGTATGGCATCCATGTCGGGGCTGGTAAGTATTCCCACACTGGCCGGGACTAAAAAGAAGAAGTTAAAAAATGTTTTTATACATCATGTCTATTTCTGGCTAAAAAATCCTGAAAGTGAGACAGACAAAGCCAAGTTACTGGAGGGTTTAGTACAATTAACGAAATGCAAATCTATCCAATCTTTTCATATTGGTGTGCCCGCATCCACAAGCAGAGACGTGATAGACGGAAGTTACACTTTCTCATGGTTTACTACTTTTGCCAATGCAGCTGATGAGCAAGCCTATCAGGTGGATCCCATTCATGATAAGTTTAGAAACGATTATCATGACCTTTGGTCTAGGGTCATCGTCTATGACAGCGTCGATGCTTGATGCAGACTTCAGGTGTGAATACCGGCATCTTTATGACGCAGATGATTGCTTTTTATCTGACTTATATGGGCCTTAATTTCTGCCAGAATTGATAAAGCGATTTCTTCGGATGTCTCAGCCCCTATATCTAAGCCGGCAGGACTGTAAATTCTATCCAATTGATCATTAGTAAGTGGTCGGCCCTCCTCACTGTATTCAGTAACCATTCTTTCAAGCTTTTTCTTTGGTCCAAGCATAGCGATATACTTGATATGGTGTTGGCAAAGTTCGTAGAGTAGGGCCTTGTCATAATTGTAGTTGTGGGTCATCAGTGCAAAAAAAGTGTAATCATCGATATGTAAATTTTTGATCACATCTTCGGGTTTGGCGATAAGTACATCACAGGCTGTAACAAACCTCTCTTTTTTAGCGTAGCTTGCTCTGCCATCGATCACTGTGGTATCCCATCCCAATACATCAGCCATCTCTACTAAGGGTATCACATCATTGCCTGCGCCTACCACTACCAGAGCAACGGAAGGGGGGACAAATTCTAAAAAGACCGTCATTTTTTCGCTTTCTATTTCTATTTCCGTCCAGGTACTTTTTTTAGCGTCATAAACATGCTGTATCTTTTGCTGCAATATATCCGTTTGGAAATCTGATATGTTTTTGCCCACCATTTCCATTTTCTCATTTACAAAAAATCGAGTGCCGGCAGCAGCTTGTTTTTTATGTTGTAAGGTGAAAAAAGTGCCAATAACTGCATTTTCCCTATTGGAAGTCATCTTTTTCAGTAGCTCAATAGGGTGATTGTTGGTTTTATAATCAACAGGCTCGATCAGTATATTGATAATGCCATTACAACCAAGGCCAATCCCTATGGTAGCATCGTCTTCATCCATGGTATCATAGGTTACAAGCACAGGCACTTGTTCATTGATCACATACAATGCTTTGCGCATAGCATCTCCTTCAAGGCATCCACCACTGATTGCACCTGTCAATCTCCCATCTTCCGCAATAAGCATTCTGGCACCCGGACGTCTGTACGACGAACCTTCTACATGCACGACAGTCGCTAAAGCACAACGTTTGCTTTCGGATTTGAGTGCTTGATAACTGCGTATGATGTCTCTGATTTCTTTCATGGGTGATTGTTAAACCAATTATAAACTGATGCGATTTGAATTGATCTACTTGAAATTTTCTATTGATTTACTTCAAAGTCATCACTGCCTGATAAGGATGGTCAGGATTGACGATCAATTCTTGTCGCAATGGATGAATAAGCACATCCATATCTTCTAATGGTATTGCACCAAGTAGTGGCTCGCTATTGCCAGGAAGCACCATAGCTAGACAGGAAGTAGTTCTATTTTAAATTTACAAAACAGGTCCAACAACGTCCATTTCTATCAATCGATTATCTGCAGTAAAAGTGATCTTTTTCAACAAAAGAAAGTTGTAATTGGGCTTGGATTTCTTCGTTGATACACAAATAATATGTGGATTTATCCACGATCATATCAATGGTTATTCTTTTTACGTCAGTCTTATCAATATAATTTTTCATTGCTAATGCTATATCACCAGCGTTGATCAATTCTATTTC
>JADKCF010000016.1 GCA_016714765.1 Saprospiraceae bacterium
TACCAAAGCCATATCCATCCTAAAAGCCGAATCTACCAACTATCAGCGAAAATTATATTTCAATAACCTTGCAGTTTATAATTTATTGCATTATGGAGTAGATGAAAAGAATCTATTGGCAAACATACAGATACCGTATGGCTCATAAACTGGCACCATCCGAGCGCAATGATTTTTACATAGCAGAAGAAGTGACCATACAAGGCAACCTGGAGAAAAGACCCGATATAGTACTTATGTAAACGGCATTGCACTCGCAGTCATAGAACTCAAAAAAAAGTCGCAATGGCATCACAGAAGGTATCAGACAGAATTTGACCAATCAACAGCCTGAGTTTATTCAATCATTTTTCTCTACCATCCAGATTTGTTTTGCAGGAAATGACAGCGAAGGACTTCGATATGGTACCATTGGCACCCCTGCAAAATATTATCTGAAATGGCGGGAAGATGAACAGACGTATGAATCTTTTTTATTGGACAAATACCTGAAGAAGATGTGCAGAAGAAAACATTTCTGGAGTTGATTCATGATTTTGTACTTTTTGATGGTGGCATGAAAAAATTACCAAGATATCATCAGTATTTTGGTGTCAAAGCTGCTCAGGAGCATGTAGTACGTAAAGAAAGCGGAATCATCTGGCATACACAAGGATCAGGCAAAAGTATTACAATGGTATTACTCGCCAAATGGATATTGGCTAATGATCCGCATGCCCGTATTGCCATCATAACAGACCGTACCGAACTGGACAAACAGATCAAAAAAGTATTTGCCAATGCCGGAGAGAACACCATAGAAAGAGCCAGAAGTGGCAAAGACCTGATGTTTAAGTTATCACAACCATCTCCCAGATTACTTTGCAGCCTGGTACACAAATTTGGCAGAAGTAATGCCAATGAAATGGATGACTTCATAGCAGATATCAAAAACAATCCACCTACCGTTGTTGGAAATCTGTTTGTCTTCGTGGATGAATGTCATCGTACACAAGGTGGCAAACTTAACATAGCCATGAAAGCGATGATGCCAGATGCCACATTTATTGGATTTACAGGTACACCATTACTCAAACAGGACAGACAAACCAGTATGGAAGTGTTTGGAAAATATATTCATACCTATAAGTTTAATGAAGCAGTCAAAGATGGAGTGGTGCTGGATTTAGTATATGAAGCCAGAGATATTGATCAGCGAATCACATCACAGGATAACATAGATAAGTGGTTTGATGCCAAAACAAAAGCCCTGAATGAATACCAGCGATATGAACTCAAAAAACGATGGGGTACCATGCAGGCAGTTTTGAGTTCCGGTAGCAGAATGGGGCAGATTGTCAATGATATATTACTTGATTTCAGTGTGAAGCCACGTTTGAGCAATGACAAAGGTACAGCCATCCTAATTGCCAGCAGCATTTATGAAGCATGTAGATATTATGAGCTTTTTCAATCTACTTCATTAAGAAACAAATGTGGTATCATCACCAGTTACAACCCATCTTACAGTGATATCAAAAACGAAGAGACCGGAGAAGATACCGAAACACAAAAACAGTTCATGTATGCCACATATATGAAGCTGCTGGGTAAAAACGAACATACCATCACAGAAACATCCACAGAAGAATACGAAGACAGGGTCAAAGCACTTGTTTATCGATCACCCTGCTCAGATGAAGATCTTGATCGTAGTTTCTAAGCTCCTGACGGGCTTTGACGCCCTGAGTTGTACTTATCTTTATATAGACAAGTCCATGCAGGATCATGGCTTATTTCAAGCCATATGCAGGGTAAATAGATTGGACACAGATGATAAAGAGTTGGGGTATATCGTAGATTATAAAGACTTGTTTAAAAATCTGGTCAATGACAAAGGAACCGGAGCCATACAGGTGTATACATCAGAATTGGCATATGATGAGTTCAAAAAGGAAGATATAGACATCTTGATGCAGTCCAGGCTGGAAAAGGGCAAAGAAAGATTGGACACCGCATTGGAGCAATGGATCGGGAATACCTGCGTCAGGAACTATACAAAAAAACGGTGGCACTGATTAGGGCTTATGCCAATATTTCAGACGAACTCGAAGAAGCAGGATATACCTTATCCCAGATTGCCCACATCAACCAAAGGCAAACATTTTATATCAATCTGCGGGATATGATAAAGTATGCCAGTGGTGAGATTCTGGATATAAAAGATTACGAAGCAGATATGCGATACCTGATAGATAATTACATTCAGGCAGATGTCCCAAGAAAAATATCAGCATTTGACAGCCTGTCATTACTCGAAATCATAGTTAATTCAGGATTGGATGCTGCCTTGGATTCATTCCCACCGGATATCAAAAAATCCAGAGATGCCGTAGCTGAAACCATAGAAAATAATGTGAGAACCAAAATCGTAAAAGAGCATCTCAATGACCCGACCTTTTATGAAACGATGAGTGCGCTTTTGGATCAAATCATTAAGGAAAGAAAAGATAAAGCACTAAGCTATGAGCAATACCTTACCAAAATAGCAGAATTAGCTAAACAGGTACAGGAAGGAAAGACCACTGATACACCTGCGCACATCAATACGCCTGGCAAAGTAGCACTTTATCACTTCTTTGATGACGACGATGAAAAAGCCATAAACATATATGATACAGTATCAGAGTGTGCTCCGAGTGGCTGGAAAGGAGACAGTGCCAAAGAAAACATCATAAAATCAGCGATCTATAAAAAACTCAATGATTTTGATGAAACCAACCGGGTATTTGATGTCATTTCTAAGCAAAAAGAATTAGAGAAATGACCTTCACCTTAGGCGACATAGACATCGAATTAACACAGAAGGAGATCAAAAACATTCATCTCAGTGTCATGCCACCGGATGGGCATGTACGAATAGCAGCACCACTCAATCTCTCTGCCGAAACCATCAGACTTTATGCCATATCAAAACTCTCCTGGATTAAGAAACAACAAAAGAAAATCCGAAGCCAACAGCGTGAAAGCAATAGACTTTTTATCAATAAAGAGACACATTACTATCAGGGCAGAAAATACATGTTAAAGATAGTTCCTACCACCGGTGTACCCAAAATCATTCTCAACAAATCTACGATAGTCATGCATATCAGTGAAAACAGTACACCAGAAAAACGTCAGGAAGTCATGAATGAATGGTACCGGGCACAATTAAAAAACATAGTTGAAAAGATGATCAGTGTGTGGGAGTCTAAAATAGGTGTCACAGCCATCGCATGGCGTATCCGCTCCATGAAAACAAAATGGGGCAGCTGCAACACCGATCATAAATCCATCCTTCTAAATCTTGAATTAGCCAAAAAACCCCTTCACTGCATAGAATACATCATAGTCCACGAGTTAATCCACCTGATAGAACGCAGACACAACGACCGCTTCATCTCCTTACTCGATCACTATCTACCCAATTGGCGCCACTACAAAGAAGAACTCAATAAACTACCTGTCAGTCATCCGGGGTGGGAGTATTGAGCATCTAAGTCATTTTCGTTTACCAATGGATAATTCAATTTAAATCGCAAAATTTCTTCGTTACATGAATTATCGTCTTTGTCACATGAAACTGATTCCGGACAATAATAGGTATTACATTGTACCCATTTTGTACAGATAATAAAGTTTTTCGCCTCTTGGCATTTGATACAATCAATCATAATAGTAAATTTTTTATTAATAAATAATCACTAATCCATCTAAAAAATATAGAGCGATCATCTTCAAATAGATTTAGCCGTTTTCACCTGCAAAGGTATAATCATTTTTTCTGAATAATTGGGGATTATGATTATCTATATTTTAGTATAGATTTTATATAATTTTTACCAAACCAAATCTTAAATTTCATGAAAATATTTTGAGTTCTATCTTTGACTTTTTTTATTGTTATTCAAATTTTCAAACAGCCAAACAAACGCTATCCAATTGACAGCGTATCGCCTATATCGGCAAGACGGTAAAAGTTTGTGACAAAGTAGCCGGAACATTCGTAACCAAAGGAGATAAACCAGTCACCTACCTAAACCTTGGAGCTGACTACCCAAATACAAAACTAACCATAGTCATCTTTCAAAAGGATCTTGTAAACTTTCCTTTAAAACCATCGGACCATTATAAAGGTCAGAATGTTTGTGTCACCGGAGAGATAAGTAACTTACAAAGAAAAAGTGGAAATTATAGCCATTAAGCCTAAGCAGATATCTATCATCTAAAACCATGATATTTAGTTCATTCTATAAAATTATAGATGGGTGATAAAATTTATTTTATCGAAAATCATTAAAGGTTTTAAGAAATGAGTATTCAATTCCATTTATAGTAATTTATAAATTATGTAAAAGATAAACAAATTAAATGTGTGTTTATTAATTTCAAACCGTCTACTGATTTTAGCACTCATAAATCATATTATTTTAAATTGGATTTACTATTTTTTAAAATTATCAAAATGAAATCAAAAATTTCTCTCATTTTATTTATTTTTTCTTGCATTTTTTTTCTGACACAATGCTCGACTAAATACCAATCTCAAAGCTTAACTGGTGGTTACAGTGAAACACAAATAAGATCAAATGTTTATGGGGTGGATTTTAATGGAAATGGCTTCATCAAAAGCTAAAGCTATAGATTTATGCCTTCTGAGATGCGCTGAACTATGTAAAAAAGTCCGGTTATAGTCACTTTTTAATCGTCGAGGAAAACATCATTGAGAAAAGTCAATTTATCTTCTTCATCTACTTCAAATTCAACCTATACAGTTAATAAATATAATAATACTACATACGTTAACGGTAGTACCAATACAAGTGGCGGTGATAATTGTGTTTATAAACTGGAACAAAGTAATACTGTTGTTTTTATGGATGGACAATCAACGGATAATAATGAAATTAGCTATAATGCTGACATTATTATCAAGTCTGTAAAAATCAAAATATAAGTTAAAATAAACAAATTTAAATTTTGTGGAATGAAATATTTAATCACTGGCATACTGATTTTTAGTTTTAATTTAAATTCATACACACAATGCGAATATATAGAATATCATAAAGATAAAGAAGACACAGAATTATATTCTACACCATTTACCACCCAATTTGCAAATGTGTCTTTTATAGTAGTTTCAAATTATTTTACACCCATACTGATACAAGAGAATATTCGATATCAACTTTTAGTGATGTAGATATGCCAAGTAGTTCAAAACTAAGAAATTTAATATTTATTTTAGGGAGATAGGTCATCAATAAAAATAGATGATGTTTATTATAAAGTTACCCCAAGTGATCGCTCTTCTTGAACAAAGGAACAGGTCAAATTTCTACAGAAGATATAAGACGAATTATTAAGCACGGAATTTTGAATTCAACTATGATCTTAAATCAAGATGAAGATAAAGATTATAGTCATGGGACTTTTAATTGGAAGATATGGAGATGATTTTGGGTTTGATGTAATGTTAAAATGTCTCTTGAACATGGATTGCGAATAATTATTTATTAATCAATTAATAAGCCTTAAATCACCCATCCTACGGCACACTTCATTCCTTCATTCATTGCGTTTTGCTACATTTCACGATCTTCCCATTACGCTGACTTCATTCACTCATACATTCAGAGAGCCTACGGATTCGCACAGCATAAGTATCTCCGTCATTACTTTGCACTCTCCACCTCATATTCAGATCAACAGGCAGCATTAGAAAGATGAAACCTGAGAAGAAATAAATAATGTTTTTTCTAATGCTAAACTTGCTTCACTTCATACACAACTAAGAGTTTCATTTCATTCCTACGATACCCATGCTCTTCAGCTCTGCTTCCTTGCTTCGCACACTGCTCTACTTTACCAGCTGTGCCAAAGCCACTGCTAGATTGTCGCTCTGCTTGTTCATTGCATTTCACAGCCCAGAGCTTTCACAGGTAAAGCGGCATACTGTCGCAGCCATAGACCATCCCGGCTCTGCCACTGACAAAACTCATACCATGTATCTGCATAGAGAGAACAAAACACCATTTCCACCCGATACACACTACACAGATACACGATATCTCCGGCTAAACACTTCAGTGGCAGAGTCGCATTTACAGAGTAGCTGCCATATAGTCCAGTACCATTTCATTATATTACATTATATGCCATGTCTCCACCTTGCAGGTAGTATATGTTGGCATATTCTAGTCATTCTCCATTCTGCTCTGTGTAAGTCCTCGGGATGGCAGCTATGGCTGGCAATATTTCAGTGCTTCCGTGCACAGTACAGCATGCCCTCCCACAAAGCTATCTCATGCATCCTGCATCATTCACCGCACCTCCTTTTATTTGTTTTTGTGGCAGCCATGTGGGTGCATCTGCCTTTCAAGCCGACTTCACATCTCCTCGCACATCACCATAACACAAGTTGTTCATACTACATCTGTTGAGCATCTGCACCGCTGCCACTGTGAATTCTTGCTTTATAGTGGTTACCTCTGGTAGCCTTTTTTCAGTGCATAGTCAATGCTGAAGGCTCTTTTACCTGTTAAGTAGTATTGATATCAGAATTTATTTTATTTTGTATTTGATATGTATTTAAATATGTTTGCATTAATCAAATTTATGCTTAAATCAATTTTTTAAAAGTGGACATCTCTACAAGAATCTCCATTAAAAGACTTTACTGAAGATGAATTTAATTTCCGTTAAATTTAAAGCTAGAATTGCCTTTATAGACGACGAAGAGATTTCTCACGTTGACAGATTAAGGAACGATGGATACAATATCACAATTTTCAGACATTGATAAAATTGATGATTTCATACGAAAAAAATATCATGTAGTAGTTTTAGATATTCAAGGCGTTGGATTAGATATAGCAGAAAAATCTGAAGGTTGGGGAATATTGAGATATATCAAAGCAAATTATCCAAATATTGTTGTTATAATATTCACAGGAGCGGAGGTCGATAACAAAATATAAAACCGATGCTGACCTTGCCGACGATTTTATTGGAAAAGATCTAGAATTTTTAGACTTCAAGTCCAAGTTAGATGATGGAATTAGAAAAGCCTTTTCAACATCTTATCATTTTGAAATTGAAAAATATAAAATATTAAAACATATCGATAATTCTAGGACTTTTGAACAGATAAAAGATATTATCGATTCTTATGGCAGAAACAAAATGTTGCTATCAAAGAAATTAAAAAGATAACAGACAATAAAGCAATAATTGATAGTGTCGATAACTATTTGTCAATAACTGAATCAATTATTAGTTTACTGACATGAAACAATATGGCTATCCGTCAGTGTGTCTACAAAGGGACAAAGTTGAATTTAAAACGGTAGGTTTGTGAGTACAGAAGTGTATTTAATATCTACTAATAAAAATAAAATTGAAGTTTTTATAAGAAATTATTACAAAATTCTTCAAACACAGAAATCAATTTTGGTATTGATCCATTAGGTTTTACTTACATCCAACTTGACTTTATTTGCTATGTGGGTCTTGTTACGAATTCAGTAAGTAAAGATATATAAAAACTAAAATCAAGTACGACCAAAATTCATTTCATCTAGATTACATTAAAAAACAACTTAGATATGAGTATGAGTTACTAAACTATAAAGAATATCTCCCAATTGAAATTATCACACAAAATATTCATGAGTTACGTGGCCTTAATGCAAAAATATCCAATAATATTGATACTATAATGAATGTTAATAGTGAAGAAGAATGGGAAAATGTATTTGATAGCCAAAGAGACACAATAAAAAAATATATGTTGGAAGCAGATTGATAAAGTTCATATTAGATAATTTTAAATTTTATATACCAAATTTTTTGAAGAGTTAAAACTTGATTATTCAAGGAATTTTATAGCTCATAGGTCAGTTAGTAAAATTGTTAAAATATACCGTCATGATTTTAAACAAAATAAAGCTGCCATAATATATGAAGGCGAATCATTTTCAAAAATAGCTGGCGATAAAGAGTATTTTGAAATTCTAATTAAAACATTAATAGAGAATGCTTTAAAATATTCTGAGTTACCTGATAAAATTGGACCAAAGGTTAAAATATATGATGATTCTTTAAACATAAATATCGAAGTCCATTCTTATGGAAGAACTATTCCAGAAAATGAAAGATCAAGTCTTTTTCAAAAGGCTTTAGATCATCTGTAAATAAAATATCTAAGGAAGGTACTGGAATGGGAATTATACAATGCATTAAGACTAGCTGAGTTATTTAAAGGGAAAATTTTATTTAATTGTAAACAAGTAGCAAATTCTGAAGTAACTGATTTGGCGTGGAATATCTTTACATTAATTGTACCAATAACAAAGTTTTAAATTTTAAAAATAAAAAAACCGATCAGCAAATTTAATGCTCTTCTGGCTTAGTAAAGATCAAGCCCTGTGGGTTTCGATGAAAAATATCTCCACCCACAATTTACCTTTTCAGATATTTTTCACCGAAAATCTTGACAAAGCCCCATCTCTGCTTTTTTGCTGCTTATCGGTTTTTGTTTATGGTATCCTGTGTTTTGGACACATATACGTTAATAATAATCATTTGAACGAAGCCTATGCAAAACTACTCAAATGTATTAAGAATATCCTGAAAGAAGTTATAATCAAGTTTGAAGTAGATGATAATCACAGAAAGATAAATCTATATCAAAATGAAAAACCGATCAGCAAATTTGATGCTTTACTGGCTTAGTAAAGATCAAGCCCTGTGGGTTTCGGTGACAATTATCACCAATCACAACTTATCCTTTCAGATATTTTTCACCGAAAATCTTGACAAAGCCGCCATCCCACATTTTTGCTGCTTATCGGTTTTTATTTATGGTATCCTGTGTTTTGGACACGGATACACTAATAATCATTTGACCGATTCCTATTGGGATACTGGATTTCCTTTTCCAGAATCTCATATTCTTCTTCTGTCATACTGCTGTCGTGGAAAACCTTCATTTTCAGAAGCATGATTTCCTGCTGCATGAGCAAATCATCATCAGGTGCAAAATCAGATTGGTCATCACTGTGGTCCATAAAATTCATTTATCTGATACAAAACTATGACTATTTATTGATAACAGAACCGGAATAATTGCTATTATTAAAACCGATTAGAAACCCAGCCGCATTTTTACCACACAATACAGGCACAAAGGTAGCTTCCGGGTCTGATATATGCGCAAGGTCTGCTTCCCTCTCCACCTACGCTTGCGCCTTTCAGGCGTTCCACCTTGCATGTAATCAGACACCTTACGCTGGCACTGCACCTGTTAGTGTGGCTGAGTGAGCTGCACATCTTACATTCATTTTATATTTTATTATCATGGCTACTATATCATTAGCTTTTCATCCCGGTCAGATGGTTCAGTCCAGGGTGTTTTTGATGCCAGTTGTGAGCATCGCCCATTCTTTACTTTTGTACATTCATCTTTAGCTCGTCATCTTCAGGGTGATTGGGGTGATTGTTGTTCAGATGATGCTGCCCTTAATGATGCTGCCCTGCAGGATGGTGGCAGGCTCTTTCTGTATATCATATACCTGCTGGTCTTTATGGTTTGGGATAAGCTCTGGATCATCACAGAGTGTGACCGGTCTGCCACCACGGTGCTCTTTCCATCAGAGTAGTGATGCTGTCACTTTCATAGCCTTGGTCTCTGACCGGGGCTATTTTATTCATCTTATTTTTTCACTTCTTAAATTTTGCTTATGAGAGCTTCATTAGCATTTCCTTCACTTCCATTTGACCCGTACCATCATTTTAGTCCGGGTATCAGATCGGCTTTGGTTTCATCCAAGATTTACGTCCATTTTTTAGATCACATGTACTGGAGTGCCACCTTTCCACTGATTTTGGCATTGTTACCAGAGCCATGAGATTTGACAATGTTTTGGCTGCGTTATTAGAGACTGGCCAGCTCACATCCAGATATTACCTCCATCATCATATTTGTCATCCAGAGACAGGAGTCATCATCACTACCCATCTTGATGAGCATACCACTACTATTCGATTTACTTCAGAGCAGTTGTAGCCTGCCATCGGTAGCCTTGGTTTATTGCCGGGCTATTTTTCCATAATCATGGTGTATGATCTTGTTCAGTAAAGTAATTCTAAAGTTATAAATTTAATGATAATTCAATAATCCTATTTATTTTCAAATACTTTCCTAAATTTGTCAGGTATCCGAACAAATATGTGCATTTATTTACTTTATCTCTATGCGATAAAAAAAAGAAAATGCAAGTAAATCAATGCACCAATGAAAATTTAAAAAACAATAAAATGACAGAAGAAACACTTAAAAATCAAAAGGCAGAAGTAGAAATGGACACTAGTAAATTATTTGATGTTTTTTTACAGAAATTAATTATAGATAAAAAATCAATTTTCAATATAATATTGCTAATATTTTAAATGAAGAGAATATAACAAGTATAACTAATTGTTTTATCAACAATCCAATTGGAAGTGAAAACGAAGGGAAAAAGAAAGTTTCAAAGCAGATTAACGATAATGGAGATGTTGATATTAAAGCTTTTCAGTTAATTAAAGAATTAAAAAGACTAACAGAAAAGATCAAACTTGACTTTTTGATAAAATAAATAAGCAGTTTGAAAACGCAAATGCCGAAACAAAGGAGCCATTTGCTCATTTAATTTGACTGAGATACATACCAATTGCTGACACTAAGCCAAAAACCAAACAAGAAAAATCAAGTTATTTATTGGAATCGATGTAAACGGAGATTTATTTCCGAATGGTATTGCTTCATATGGAATGGCACAACAGCAAATCGACAATGAAATGGTGCATCTTGTTTGTTTGTTCTCTTTTTTGCAATCAAAAGTAACAGAAGAAGTCAAAAGTATTAATGACATTAAAAAAGTAAATGACTTAATAATCAACTGGATTTTTGATAATAAGGACAAGTCAGATGATGTACAAGGTTGTAAAACAAAGTATTTTGAAAACATTAAGAAACAAAATGAAAAATGGGACGGGCGTATTGATATAAATAAACACTTACCAATTCATAATATGCTGTTACACCTTTGTAATAAGGACAAATACGAACCTATAGCTATTCAAAACCACAAAATCAGTATTGTTAAGAATCTTTATAAAGAATATCTTAAAAAAAGACTTGCCCAGTGATTATACATCGTTAAACAAAATAGATGATTACATCCTTGAGATAAAAATGAAATAAAAACAAATTCCAGATTTCAAAGCTTTTGGCACGAACCTATTGTTAGCAAATGGAAGGGTGGTTATGTGTCTAATTCTTATGAAATTCTGACACAATATCAAAAGCAAATTATTTTATATGGTGCACCTGGTACTGGAAAAACATATAATGCAAAAGAATTGATTAAGGAATTTATCAAAGTGTATAATAATTCATTCTCTGAAATAAGTGAGGATGATTTAAATGATTATAAGTTTCAAATAGAAAATGCAGAGTCACAAAAAGAAAGTAAATACAAACTTACAGGAAACTTAAAAGACAAAAAGGTTATTTGGGATATAGTTCAATTTAATCAACCTTTTCTTATGAGGATTTTATTGAAGGTATGAGACCACAAAAGATAACGAATTGAAAATAATTGATGGCATATTTAAAAATTCGCAATAGTTGCTAATCAAGATGATAATAGAGAAAAGCGATTTATTTTGATTGTTGACGAAATAAATCGTGGCAAGATAGATAAAATATTTGGTGAATTATTATATCTACTTGGGTACAGAAATGAATCACTAAAATTACATTATTCTGGATATGATTTTTCTATTCCGGATAATCTTTTCATAGTAGGTACAATGAATACTGCTGACAAAAGTATAGCATTATTAGATGTTGCATTGCGTAGAAGGTTTTGGTTTGTAAGGTGAACCTCAAGAAAGTGTATTAATCAAAAAATTTGAAATTGATGGCGACATTAAAGTTAATGGGAAGACAATCCTGAGAATATCAAAAAAATGACTGTCAAATTATTTAGATTGTTAAATGATGACGAAAAAGGCATTTTAAAAGAGTTGAGATGATGCTTCAGAGTTAAAGATTGGTCATTCATACTTCCTGAAAATAATTAAGAAGGATGAAAATGGGGATGATCTGGAACCGGATTTCAGCGATTTGAAAAATATATGGTTTTATTCAATTGTCCCGCTACTCTTGAAGAATATTGTAGTTTTAACAAAGCTTTACTTTCAGATTATTTACGAAAAAATTAAAATTGATTTATCTGAACGCAAAACGTACCTTAGAAAAATAGCAAAAATCTAATAATATGGAATGGATTTTAAGCGAATGGATTGGAGCAGGTCATAATTATGTAAAACTAGATGATGATTTGATAATCGAATTAAATGTTCAGAATTATATAAGTTCCACCAATGAAGAAGAAATAAAAAAAATAATTTCAAAAAGAAATAATATAACAGAAAAAAAGAAATCCATGCTATTAAAATTGAGGAATATCTAAATGAATTAAAAAAACAATTTGTATAGAGAATATTCAGAGTATCATATCTTCGGTTGAGTATATAGAAATAGAATCGTTATTGAAACAGCCAAAATAAACAATTATCATAAAGCTAAATTAAACAAAGAAGACGTTAATCCTATTATTGATTTTATCGAGATTAAAGATGAACTCTATGTTAGGACATATCAATATGCAGCAGAATTTGAAATAAAACTTGATGAGAAAAATACATCCACATTAAAAAATTAAACTTGAGCCGCGAAATCTAGTTAGTGAAGCAAATTTTATTAAAATGTTTGAAACCATCTTTAATTTCCATAGGCTTGAAAATATTTCGGGTGGAAAATCTAACTCATTTCTATTGCTTTATTATCTCGCATTCATTGGACGGTTAACGGAGGTGTTGAAGCACGGCCTATATCGCGAATATATTGATTTAGAAGAAAATTTAACTTTTTTAAAGAGAGACTGAATATTTCAGAGCATTTTAAGATTAAATAAATTCAATAAACACCGAGTATATTGTGAATTTTCAGAGCTAACTCCTAATAATTTAATTAATCAAACTATTAAAACAACACTTAATCTAATTCAAAAACATTTCAGCAGATATAAAATTTTACAACATGAAATACGGAAAATTAAATCTAGTTTTTTTGATGATGATGTTAGTGAAATGAAATTCAATATTAATTCAATAAAACAATACGATATAACAGGCAGAATAAAAGATATGAAGAGATTATGAATTATTGCCAATAATATATTACAAAATATGGGTGGCTCTTTTAATGTTGAGAACAAATGAATTATAGTGCTTTTTATGTTGACACATGAATGACCTATTTGAAAAATATGTAGAGAAAAGCTAATTGAATCTGCAATACACAGTAATAATGATAAGGATTTCAACATAATTAAGGAAATAATATTAGAAAACTCAAATTGTGATAGTTTTTTCGTAGAAATACAAAATCAAGTTTATTATGCACTTGATGAAGAATTGGTATTTACAATAAAACCAGACTTTCTTATAAAAAACAGTGAAGGAGAAGTAATTGCTGTTGCCGACACAAAATACAAAAGGCTGAATAGAAATAAAATAAAAAACTATGGAATTTCTAGCAGTGATGTTTACCAATTATTATCATACGCTTATAAATTCAACACAAATAAAATTATATTAATTTATCCTAAACCACCCAAAAAAGAATTCATCAATGATTTGTCTTTTACCATTAAAAATGACAGTGATATGAATAATTCAAAAATATTGTACATATGTTATGTTGATTTAATCGAAGAGCGAGATTTAAAGGAAAAAGAATTAACCATAGCAGAAGAAGCAAAAATCCTAGAAGTTGTCATAAATTGAAAATTAGACTCATATAATGTAATATAGGCTAAAGTATGGCGAATAGTCCTAGTTTGATGTGGTTTATTTAATAAACTAAAACGAAAGTTGACAGTTTTAATCTCTGAAATCGCCATCCTCGCCACCTCGTAAACCGATAGTTTTTTATTACTTACCTTATATTGCTTAATTTTATAAAATTATAACTTATTAATATATCCAAAAATATCTTAAAAAAAAAAGGGGCCCCGAACCAACATCCGGAGCCTAACCCATGCAAACAACCAAAACTTAATCTCAACCTTACCCTAATCCTTAGGCTTTTCCGGTGGCCACAACCGATGCAATCCCTTCGACACCCCAAAACTCACCATCGCACCAACACACGCCAGGATTCCGGTCTTTAGTATGTCGCTGCCATCCACGATTCCAATGAATGCGATCACGGTACCACCGAGCGTACCCATGGCCTGATCACTATGGTGAATTCCCATCGATACCTCCTTCTCCTTTGCCCGATGACATCATCTCCAATGTTGGTAAACTGACTTACAGCCGTAGCCACACCACCAGCTGTCACCAAATATCCACCTATTGTCACCACAACTGCAGGAAGCGATACCGGTGCAGTAAGCAACACCGTGCCCACACCTGCCATGATCAACCCTATATTTCGGAGCACCTTAAAAAACTTTGGCGTCGGTGCCTTTGCCCTTTCTATGATTTTACTCATCACTTTTTACTTTTAATTTCAATAAAATGTTCCTTCTCTCCACTTATCTTCAGATTCTCAATGATATAGTTCAAAGCCAGTCTGGAATGCTGACCTTTTCCATTACCAGTCAAAGAGAACACCGGAGCAATACAGCCCCGGAGTTCCTTCTGAGCATCATTGGCCACATGTACCAGGATACCGGATCTGCCTTTCACACCATTTACCTGCAGGCATTCACCGAATTTTGGATGTTGAATGATGGCCACTGGATAAACTCCCTCCGGCACACACGATACATTTCGCTCATTATTGGCCCATCTCAATTCAATACTCCGACACAGCAAGATACCTTTGATAAAAATCAACCCATCCGTCCAGGTATCCCGATACAACCTTTGAAGCTCAATTACCATCTCAAATTCTTTTAACACTAAACACTAATTACCAAAGTCTAAAGACCAAAGACCAACCCCTAAAGACCAAAGACTAATCCCTAAATACCCAACATTACACCACCTCAATCACCGCCAAGGAATTATACCCACCATTCTTCAGAGAATACTGGCTACCATTCACTTCCTGGAAAAATTCGATCAGCAATACAAACACATGGATACCTGTGGCCAAAGTTGGCGCAGCAGCATGTGTGAGATTGATCGTTGCTGCAGTACCATTTGCAGTAAGGTTGACCGTATTGCTCAAAGAAGTCTCAAACTCTCCTGTCGCAAAATCAACCTTTGCCCATCCACTTGTAATGCTCATGTGCGTAGATCCGGGAGCAACTGCCACATCCATGACTGGGACCAGATCAACAATAGCCAATGCACCGGTAGTGGTATTCAGTGTGTACGGTTTAAAAAGAATACTGCTCAATACCGATTTGATATTGAAGTTAAATCCCTTTAGCACTGCTTTTCCTTCCGGCAGGTCAAAGCCCTCATGTACATGCCTTTCCCCACGGGCATTGGCAGCGTCCAGATTTTTGACGTCCGTCATCACCTTTGTCAGTCGTGAAGTCACCAGCTTATCACTGGCCGTCATCATCAGATTTCGAAATGCAGTTCTCAACTGCTTGCCGGCTGTTGCCGACATCCCAAATTCGGAACCATTCTCTCTGGTCCTTTGGAACGCCGGATCATTGGCGATGCGATCACCGGAAATTCCTCCCTTGGTTTTTACCAGATATTCTCCATCTGATTTGTAAAATGTGAGTTCATCAAGCGTTCCCTCAATCTTCAAAAAACTCTTCTGTCTAGCCATACGACTTGATTTTAAATGTTAAATAATACCCAAAGGTAGTATCACATTTCCCACAAAGTCAATATAAAGCATTCTTATATGGAATAAATCGCCATTAATTACCAAAATATGCTAATTAAAATAGTGACTTTTGAATTTAAATTCCCACTTTGATGTTATATTTGTATTACAATTTTAACGTTCGCTTACCACCCTTAAAATTTTGCCCCGTTCCCGTATCGATACTCCATAGCTAAGGTATGGGTAATGTATGGGGAGAGTATCACAAATTATGTTAAATAGGATTGAAACAGGAGTTGTATGTCAAGATTAATCATCTATCCCAAAGAGATAAGTTCGATCACCGGAAAGAACTATAAATCTTCCTGGCACCTCTTGCTTAAAATTAAAAAACATTTCGGCAAAGATGATCACCAGTTTGTCACCATTAAGGAGTTTAGCAACTATACCGGAATACCGGAAGCAGAAGTCTTAGCGAAAATATTGCATTAAGTTTTTTCAAGATTCTTTTCAATATCATTCTCAATAATAGTTTTCAGGAAATCCAGAAACTTAAAAGGGTCCTCACTATTGATGTTATCTTGATACTTTTTATAATAATCCTTAAGATCAATATTAAAGGTAACTTGAAAATATTCCATAAGGTCAGCGATGGTAACATTTCCATTATTGATCAAATTACCTTTTACCATAACATTGACCAATATCACTGCCTGTATTTTAGTGCCTGTCCACTTAAACTTCGGATAATCCTTCAGCTTTTCTTCAAAAGTTCTGGGATCAGTGGCGTTATGTAAAAAATCTTCAATCATCTGGGTGCCTTGTAGAACTGCAAAGATATTCCTTTCTTCAAAGTTTTTTCTAAAAATCACATGATCATTATTAACATATCCTGCGCGATAGTATTCAAACATATCAACCTGTCTGTCAAAGGTGTTTTTGACATCCTTCAGGCAATCAAAATAGTATTTTTTACTCCCTTTCTTCAATCCAACCGGATATCTGGACATAATTTTGAAAATGGTCTTATAAAAGACGCCATATTTATAAAACTGAGGTTTGATTATTTTAAAGTATAAAATCTCATCATCTGGTCCTTTGAAAGCAAAGTCATTTTCAATTTTAGAAATGCTTTCAGATAATTCAATAAAGATGTTTAGCCTAAACTGAATCAAGGGCAGAGCGAAACATTCTGTATGTGGGGTCTCAATACAAGCATCTTCAAATTCTTTTAGAATGGAAAGTAGCTTCTCAAATAGCATACAAAAAATATGGGATTTAGGTTCTTCAGACTTTTAGTTGCACTCTTTTTTTGAATAACGCAATATTTGATATTATTGTCATAAAAAAACTCAAGAATTTTTCATAAAGCAATCGCCGTTAACAAAAAAACCCACCTTTTGAGTGGGCTTTTATTCTTTAACTTAGCTATAATAATTGGATGTACTACGAAAACTCAGATAAGCATATAAAAACCCTGAATGAACTCTATACACTCGTGGTGAACGTTGAAAAGAAAGCATGAGGACATAATTACAAACAAAGAGCAATATTGTATCTTTAAATGCTTAGCTCTTAAGGTTAATAATAAAAACGAAACCAATAGAAAACGAGCACAAAGGGTATTTCCATTACAATGCACAAGTAGTCACAGAGAAAACGGTACTTCCTGAATGGTTTTTTTGACTTTGCTTATAATACAATATCGTCCATCCACGATTTAAAGTCATTGACCCGCTCTCTGCTTACAATACGTGCATCACCTTCCAAAAATTTTGTAGCTACCGCCAGTCGGCCATTCAGATGTGTACTTACCTTTATGATACCACTCACATGAAGGATAACTTTACGGTTGATCCGAAAAAATCTCCGGGTGGCAATAGTGTTTCCAGTTGATCTAGTGAATAATCTATCATATATCGCTGTCCGGCAAAAGTTTGCAAAAATGTCATACTTTCTTTAGATTCGAAATGATGGATTTGATCTGCATTTATAGTTTCGATATTTTGACCCAAACGAACCATAAACCGTTTTTTATATTGGTTTTGAGTACTCTGGTACGTTGATTTTAATTGTTCTATGACATTTTGGGGTATAACATTATATCGTCTGGCATACTTATCTAAAGCAAATCTTAAATCATTGATATGAATGGGTTTTAAAAGATAGTCAATGCTGTTGTGTTTGAATGCCTGTATGGCATAATCGTCATATGCTGTGGTAAATATGATAGGGGTTGAAATGGAAGTATCTGAAAGCAAATCAAAACCCGACCCATCTGCTAAATGAACATCAAGAAATAAAAGATCGACTTTCAAGCCTCTAAAAAATGCTTCTTTTACAGATTTTACTGTGTCAAACTTACCCAGTACTTCGATACTTTTATCAATTTTTATCAACAAATGAGCCAAATGTTCTGCAGATAAATCTTCGTCTTCTACAATGATTACATTCATGAAATATTATTTGAATCCAAATTGGTTTTTATGCTCCTGTCTGTGATTTCCAAAAGTGGCAACTTTACGGTAAAAATATTATTTTCCTTGCTTATTTCTACTTTTTTTACACCAAAAAACGCGTATCTTTTTTGAATATTTTTAAGGCCCATACCGTAGCCATGTGTGGTGTCTGATCGCGGCTGAATCCTGTTTTCAATAATCAATATATCATCTTGATCGTGTATGTGTACGTACAGGGGCGTTGCTTGTGATGTTTCGTTATGCTGAATCGTATTTTCTACCAACATTTGCAGACACATAGGAGGTAAAAACTTTTTTTGATACTTCACTTATGTCTATTTTGAAAGTTATACTGCTCCCAAATCTGATTTTTAATAAATAAATATAGTGATTCAAAAAAAGCAACTCTTCTTCCAATGTGACCAACTCAGACGTCTTTGTGTCTAGTGCATAACGATATACTTTGGACAATTCGTTGATAAAATCAACAGCCTTATCTTGATCTTTATATACTAAAGAAGTAAGTACACTTAAGTTATTGAACAAAAAATGAGGATTGAGCTGATTTTTCAGATTCTGCATTTGGGCTTGCATGCTTTCTGTTTTATATTTTTCTACTTCCAGCATACTGTCCTTTAATGCACTGAAAAATTGCCAGCTTATTTGTATTGCCAAAACCACATAAGTAATACAAAGCGCCGGCAGAAATGTCTCTGCCATTTTACGATTGATGATTCGACCATCTCCAAATTTGACTTGGTGTATGATGTACATAAGCACAAAAAGCGTTATGGTAGTAAAAAGTGTGCTAAAAACTATTTGTAAAATAAGTCTGCGTTTGGGTCGTTTTATCCACGGGATACGTTTATTCAGCTGTTGATCTATATACACATTACCAAACCACAAGATCAGAATGATGACAATAATGAAGATTAAGTCCCAATGCCAAAATTCTTCCAAACGGAAAAATGCCAACTTAAACAGAAGTGCAATCCCTACTGCATAAATTAGAACCCAGATCAATTTTTTATTTTTCAAAATAGAAACATGTTTGGTTTGATTAATTTGAAGACAAAAGTATACTTATCATGACAGTCATATGCTAATTCGTTTGTTTTGACAAAACTTTACTTTACAAATCTAATTTTCAATAACGTTTGTTTTGGTATGTTTTTTTTGCGGTTGGCCAATATTTATACGACACAATACCAATAATACCTATAACCATAAATCCAAAAATAAAGTACGGAGTATAATTATCCGAAAGATCATCAACCATAAAACTGTCTTGTCCCTTATAAGTTTCAAAAGTTCTTTTGGTACCATTTACCATTATGCTGTGGTAATTACTTTGTTTGTCTGACATCTCAAACATGATGGTATTGGTCACTTGTTTGACATCGCTGCCTTCGTATTCTAACTCGTATTCGTTTTGATGAGAATGCCCGCTACTCTCTAAAGCTCTAAATCCCATAAAAATAAGGGCTTTACCATCTTTGTCCTTCAAGATGAGATGAGAACTGATATACTTTTCAAATGCCTGTTCGAAGGCTAGCGGTATTTGTGCATTTTTTAATGCAGGTTCATAAGCTAAGAGCGCGTTTCTAAGTGTCCACGGGAATTCTGCCTTGATACTACACCCATTTTTTTCTATGTTGATATCAAAAAAACATTCATGCGGGCTATGTGCAAAACCCACGTTTTGAAAGCATGATATGACAATCAACAAAAGAAAGTATTGATTTTTTATTTTCATACTTTATTGATTAAAATAATATTATACATTATTTTATTTTTAAATATATTGACTAGGCAGAGAGACTTTTAAAGTCTTGCGTTTTAGAATCATCATCCCAACCGCCAGAAATATTGTCACCACAAAGATACCTAAAAAAGTAAGTGTTGATTTGGTAAATAAAAGATGTTCATTTTCTACCATTACCCAGTTTCCGTTTTCTACATTTAACCTCGCTTCATGCTTATTTTCAGAAGTTAACAAAAATTGTTTTTGTGGTTTATCCTTTAAAGTGATGATAACCTCACAAATACTATGGGAAATATCACCGAAAATGGCGTTTTTAATGTGCATTGACTCTATATCATCAGGAATCTCTGACAGCTCCGCAAATAAGGTGGTTTCGTGTCCCAAACTTACCTGTGGATTAAGAAATTTGATCGTATCACCGTTGATCATTAAAAAGCTTTTTTTCTGAAAATGTCCGATTACCAATTCCTGAAATTCTGCAGGTGTTTTGTAAGCGCCTTTGGGATAAGAATATTCGATTTCGCTTTCAAAAGCAGATAAGGCACTTTTGATCGCTAAAAACGATTTTCCGTCCTGCTCATATATCATCAGACTGGACAAATCTGGTTGGTGCGCATATGCAATTTGATTGCTAAAGATCAAAATCAGAAAGGGCAAATATCTCGAAAATCCTTTAATGCTACTTAACATATGCACCAGCCAGACTATTGATAAAACTATTGGTTCCAGCTTTTGCCACATGATAATGATATCCTCTGACACTATCATAATGTCCACGGCTTGCATCCAGGTCTGTGTCTTCTACGCCAGCAGCATTTAGATTTTCATAAATCCCAAAACCATCTAGTGCATATCCAATCATGGCAGCATGACCATCTGTTTGGACAATTTTGGTTGTTTTTCCGGTGGCTGCATGATAGTGGTAGCCTGCCCCGAGATTTATGTGTCCACCCGCATCGTCAAATGGTGCTAACGTATAGGCCCCTAAAATGGCACTAACAGGAGCAGGTGCATCAAAAACTACTCCATTAAACGCAATACCTCGTACGGATGGTCCGGCCATAGGTCCGGCTCCAAAGCTAACAGGTGATGTTAATTTGACAGGTGTCACCGGAATGTAAATGGTCTTTGTCAACGTTGACACATAAGAAGGTAAACATTCCACACAATAATTTTTGTATTCCGCACCAACATTTGGATTTGCAGCAGCTTGACACTCGGCTTGGGTTAGTGTTTTTTTGATATCACCAGTTGTAGAGTTGTGCATTTGCCAGGTAGTATTGTTATAAAAAGTAGCAAGATTTTTGATAAAAGCACCATCTACATCATACACTTTGCCACCTTCCAGCCAGATGCCACCTTTTGATGCATCATCTGAGATATTGGACGGACACCAAGGCCCCATATTGTGGTCGGTGGTGTACTTTTGGTCACGATTTTATAACAATCTGCTGTGGCTCCAGTGGAAAGTGTTTTGGACACAATGCTGATAGGTTCGGCAAGACCACCTGATAAAAATTTGGCGCCATCCACTTTTACTACCGTATCCGTGGAATCAGGAGCTGGCGTATCATCCTTTATCGCATGCTAAAAGCCCTAATAATGCTAGTGGAATTAAAATGAATTTGAATGTCATTTTTAAAATTTTTGAATTATTAATAAGTATTGTTTGGATAGTTTAATTCACCTTAAATTCCGGTGCCGGTGTACCTCTGAAATACCGTGGGATATTCGGAAAATCATCTGTGATCAGATAGTAATACGTTCCGGATGGATATTCAGGTGTCATGCCTTCTCTTCCATTGGCTTGATCTAGCGTCCCGAGACCATTTACATACTCATAATCATTGCTATATACGCCGGTATAAGAGCCACAAGGCGCAGTGACACCATCACCCGGTCTTTTACCGGGTTCAGCCTATAGCTGGATGTCATGGCGATTACAGGTGAGTTTGCATCGGTTGCATTGGTACAAGCATATTTGTAATAGACCGGAAAACCATCAGCGGCATAACCTACTAGGGTCATCTTATCCGAAGGTATATTGGCATTTTGAAGGTAAAGCGTGGGTGAGCCGTGGTAATGATATTTACCGGTAGGTTGCACGTGGGCATTATTACAATCCAGTCCAATCTTAACATTGGTGGCTTCGAGATTCCATTCCCAATTGACATTTGTAGCCATTAACCCCTGATGTGGCCAAGGCTCCGCGGCGATCGGATCTAGTTCGACTCCATTGAGCAAGACACCAAAGGACCACAAACTAAGGGTGGTCGCATTTGTCAAAGAAAAAAATTGAGCAGCCTTAACGGGTTGATTTGTAATGGTGTATGTTTTGTTTTGCGCTTTGATGGCATTCGGATTTAGACTACCTGCCACATTGCCGAATAGTCCTACTTTGTGGTTGGGAATACTATTTGCTGTGATGACTCTGTTTGTGCCGACAATTTCAATTCTGACAGATGGTACCAAGGTCAAAGTCTCATTACACTCACCTCTCGATTTATCGACTACTTTGGCAGATGTACATTCAGGTGTGGTCGTACCACCATCATCTGTATCTGTGTCACTGCATTGTACCAATGAAAAAATAAGGATGCCGAATACTAAAAATTTTAATGTCTTCATTTTATTTGAATTTGTGAATAAACTGTTTACGTTTTGATTTAACTAATAGAAGTACTTTTACCTAAAATTGTACTTTACAGGCCATTGGGCATTGCACCTGACTGGTAATTTGTATTAATGCGTTGACTACCAATATAATAATTCTGTGAAAACACATTTTAAGTAATGTCAGTCAGCAGAACTAAGATTAGATAAAACAAGAATTTTTCCTGGCAATACTGAATAATTTACATTCTTTAATTTAAAGAAGATGGTCAATGAACTTTGATTTATGACCATATTTTTGTCAACAGAAAACTTTAAATTACGAAATGCATTGATGTAATCTACAAGGTCTATATGGCTGGTGTAATGAACATCGGGATTATTTGCCAACAGTTTGAAGCATTTCTCCGTTTCGTCCCATTTGTTTCCCAATTCCCAACTATGTCCCCAAATATCTAATAACGCCAAGTCTCTGGCCTCTAAAAAATCGTTCATTGTTTTATAAAAAACAGCTAATTCCTTTGTATCATTTTCAATGTCACCAGGTTTCCAATAGGCTTTCGCAAATTGATGTACAGTTGGATGCCATTTCAGAAAGTTCTCCGGAATTTTAAAATGATACGTATCGTCCACTGTCCTTGCATATTCAATGCCCAAGCCTTTTATTGCATCAATTACAAATTCATTATTATTGCCAAAAGGATACGCCATACCTCTGACAGGATACCCCACTAATCTTTCTAATTCTTTTCTATCTTCAACTATTTCATATATCACATCAATTTTTGACAAAGTGGTTAGATTGGGATGATTGGCTGAATGAACTGAAACTTCGTGTCCGGCAAAAAGTTGTTTAATCTCATCTTTGGTTACATATCCAGGTGTGCCTAATTTATTGGAATTCAGGTGGAATGTTCCTATTAACCCATATTTGTTCATTAGTTTTACCAATTGTCTGTCTTCTGTTCTTC
Organism: Saprospiraceae bacterium; assembly: GCA_016714765.1. Classification (GTDB taxonomy): domain Bacteria; phylum Bacteroidota; class Bacteroidia; order Chitinophagales; family Saprospiraceae; genus OLB9. The sequence continues at coordinate 23,689 of JADKCF010000016.1, forward strand.
CATCGTCATAACTAAGTATTAATGCTTTGGTTTTTCCTTGTGGAAAAAGCATTTCAATGGGTAGTCCGCTCTTAGCTATTGATGTGTCAATCTGTGCTTTTGAAGCGTTTACAGAAAGAATAATGACCAGAACCGATATTATTATTTTCATTTCTAATAATTGTTTAGAGATTTTAATTTATGATAATTTGCTGCTATAGGTAAAATTAGATAGATGATTTAAAACAAAAAAATTATCACTTTTGATATTTAAAACTGTACTTTATACACCACATTCGGGAATAATCCCAATTGATATGTCGTCCTGATACTTTCGGATTGATTATCATATTTTTGAGAGAATACGTTGTCATTATTGGTAACATTTTGTACATCAAGCGATAATGTTTGTGACAATTTTCTTTTTTTGCTGTTGAATGTAAAATTGAGCTTCACATCCATTCTCAAATAATCGTCATAAAAACCTGAATATGCCTCCGAATTCAGCACTTCTCTACCCGAAGCCTGAGATGCCGTAAGATCGATAGGCGTGTAAGCCCTACCACCAGCATTCGTGAGTTTAAAGTCGATACTGAATCTGTTTCTTTTGGTTTTCCCAATGCTCCACTCTCTACCTGCCAAAAAATTATACACATACTGCCCATTAAAAGCGGTGTTGCGCTCTACGCCATCACTGCCTGTATATTTTGAGCTATAGAGCGACGAAGTAAAAAGACCATAATAGCCATTGCTAAAGAATTTTTCAATGGTGAGTTCCGCACCATAATTTTGTCCGGTGCCCGCATTGGTCAATAAATCTTCCAATTCGGTTTTGAAACTAGCTCCTGTATTCAGCATAGAATAACTGCTCGAAAAAGTATTGACAGGTACATCATATAAGTATTGATAGTACAATTCTGCTTTTATCCGCCAATCCTTGAATGGATTTACATCATATCCCACCACAAAATGATGACTTTTAGTAAAATCCAGTCCTTCATTATTGTAAGAAGTAGTACCATCAGCATTTTGGGTTTGCAGAAAATATACATTGATCGGCTGCATCTGTGCATGAAGTCCATAACCAAAATTCAGACTCGATTTAGTGTTCAAATCATATTTCAATCCCAATCTGGGCTCCACAGCTTTGGATTCATTTAAGAAAAAATACTGTCCGTGCAATCCAGCATTGAGAGTCAAACGATCATTAAAACTATACTTCAAGTGTGCAAATCCCTGCGACAGAAGGGTATAGCTATCATAATTCCATATTTGTGTCCATTCGTCATTGATGTTTCTTTTCGTTCTGTAAAACAAATCCAAACCCATAAATTCATTCTGCAAACCTACCTTCAGGAAAGCTTTAGAATTTATTTTAGTATTATAAGTAGTACCGAAATTGTATCCTGTTTTGGCTACATTGCTTTCTTCTTGTTCGTAAGATGTTTCTGTTGCACGATCGGTAGCATAGTTGATTTGATCCATTTTGCTGTAATTTACGCCGATGATGGATGACAAATAAGATTTTTCTGTCAGCTGTTTGAAGTGATTCACACCTACGATACCTATTTTACTCGCCAAGTCATTGCCATCCTTACCACCGAAAAGCGAGCCCGCATTATCACCAGAAATATTGATATCGCTGGTAGCCAAAATCCCGAATGTCGTAAATTTGCCCCATCGGGTGTTGCCACTATTTACCTTGAAGGACAAATCCTGATAACTCGGTGTGGCGGTCGTACCTATATCGACGCCCACTGCCTGTGCTACACCTGCAAGAGCGTATCTGTATCCGGCTACATAAGAAGAATTGTTCTTTTTGCTGATGGGTCCTTCAGTGGTCACTTCGAGTCCTGTAATGACTCCTGCTTGTATGGTCGTTTCTCGTTTTTGGGTATTTCCACTCCTGAATCCTAAGTCAAAAACACCGAAATGGCATTACCATATTCCGAAGGAAAGCCGATGTAAAAAAATCAGAACTCTTTAATAGATTGGTATTCAATGCACTGACTGCTCCACCCGTGGTGCCTACGGTGGCAAAGTGATTTGGATTGGTCACATTCATGCCATCTATGCGCCACAAAACACCGACTGGAGAATTGCCACGGATCACGATGTCATTTCGAGAGTCATCCGGTGCACTTACGCCTGCAAAATTGGCTGCTAATCTCGCTGGATCACCTCTGCCACCTGCATATCTATTGACTTCTTCCATAGAGAATGTCCGGGCACTAATCGTGGCCAGGTCATTGATGGTTTTGTTTTTGCTGTAAGCTTTTACGACTACTTCGTCTAGTATTTTCAGGTCTTCTTCCATGGCTATGTCCAGAATGACTTCTTTGCCAGATGTCACGACTACATTGGGTACTATCACATCTTTGTATCCCAGGTAAGATACTTTTATTTCGTATCTGTCGGGAGCGAGATCTGCCAAAGTGTATTGGCCGTTTTCATCCGTAGCCGTACCTTTGTTTTCTGATACATTTATGATCTGGATTGATGCACCTACGAGTACAGACTGAGAAAGTTTATCCACAACCACACCCCGAATATTTTGTAAATTGTTTTGGGCAAATAGAGCCAGTGGTAAAAAGCCAAAAGTGAAAATTATAGATTGGATAAGTTGATTAAATCGCATTCTTTTGATGATTGATTTGCGAAATTAACCAGTAAACACCCCGGCAAGGTATACTCAGGTAGTTGAGTTGTCTGAATAGTCAGTTGAATTGTAGAAAAAAAGACTTAAAAATATGATATTACTATTTAGTGTCTGCTTAAAAAGACAGATGGGTCATGAATAATTAAAAACACATAGAACTCTATGCACTCGTGGTTAAAATAAAAGAGACCATCTACAAAGACGGCCTCTTTTATTATTCAAAATTTAGCTTCTCGCTTTTTATCACTTTTTATTTTTGTTGAAAGTTTGGCTTTAAGCATTTCCATCTCTGAACCGACCCTCGTTTCCAATATTTTACCATAAATCTGGGTGGTCTTTAGACTACTATGTCCCAGCATTTTGCTGGTGGCTTCCATACTAACCCCATTAGAAAGCAATACTGTTGTGGCAAATGTGTGCCGGGCGATGTGCATGGTCATGGGTTTGGTGATTTCACAAATATCCGCCAGCTCCTTCAGATAAGCATTGAGCTTCTGATTGCTTTTCATCGGCAGCAATCTGTTTTTAGAGACACAATCCGGATGATCAGCATACTTTTCAATGATTTCCATGGCTTGATCCAGTAGTGGCACATTACTAGTATTATCATTTTTTTGCCTGGAAGTATAAATCCATTTATTGCCGTTGATGCCGGTACCAATGTGATCAGGTGTAAGTTTAGCGGCATCTTTGTAAGCATACCCTGTATAGCAACAGAACACAAAACAATCCCGAACTTCCTGCAGTCTGACAATCCGAATCTCTTTGTCCACAATTCTTTGCAACTCATCAGCGGTAAGGTACTCACGTTTGGTTTCTTTGACCGACACTTGTAACCAAACAAAACATTTTTATCTAACCATTCGTATTTAACCGCATAATCCAGAACTCTGTTAAGATACTGAATGTATTTTACTAGCGTATTTTGGTGCAGTTTTACTTCTGATTTCAAGTAGTGGTCATATTCCAACCCGAAAGAATATTTGATGTTTTCAAGTCGAATATCTTTTATTCCCATCTTCAACTTCATGAAATCTTCAACTTTGTTAGCAAAAGTAGCATAACGCTTAAAAGTGATTTCACCAATCTCAATCCCAACCAATTTTTCAAAACTTGAATTGTAGAGCTTACAGACCTCAAGTAAAGTCTTGCTCTTTCTTTCGTTCTCGCCTTTAAGGGCTTTTCTCAATTCATCAACAGTGATATCTTCTTGCCTGGAATTCATTTCATTATAGATCCTGATAACATCCATTCTCATTCTCTCAAGAAATTCATTCATAGTGCGAATCTTGGCAGATTCACCAATAAACTTTCCATTGTAAGAATCCCATTTGGAAATCTCTACTTTTTGCCCGGTAGTAACATAGGCTCTTCTCCCATCTAGTGACAGTACCATCAATACAGGGGATACTCCTGATTGCTTTTTGTCCGACCGGACAATAAAACTTACTTTTAATAAATCAAATTTTTTCATTTTACTTGCATGGTTTTAAAACGTTAATTAAAAAATTCATGTTGCACCAATGCAGCAAAAAATATATAATCATCAGTAAAATCAAGCAAATTTAACATCTGCGACAGCTTTTTTTATAAAATACCGTGTCGCATATTAGTCGCAATAAGAAGCGTTTTTAGTAGTTGTCGCTCAAATGTCGCAGAAATTTCATGTATTATTCAAGGCATTTTAGGGGACTGTAGTTTCATAACTCCTTGAAAAACAAACGCCAAACAGAATTTTACTTCTATTTGGCGTCGTGTTTTGTGATCTGGCTGGGACTTGAACCCAGGGCCCATACATTAAAAGTGTATTGCTCTACCAACTGAGCTACCAGATCTCCTTTTACAGTGCCTTTCTTTCAAAAGCGACGCAAAGGTAATTCATTATTTTATTTTGCAAAGAAATATTTATTTTTTTAATCATTTTTTTTCTCATTAATTATTATTTCAAGTCCCTCCTCTGCCAGTATCGTATTTTCAAACACCTCTCTGCCCTCTATCAAAAACTCAGTTTTATCCACATAGCGCACCGAAAAATGCCCCACTACCAGCTTTCCGACTCCACTAAGCCTGGCTATATCAGCCGCCTGCACCACCGTAGAGTGCATCCTGTCCATCGCTTGCTCCTCCATGCCGCTCAGATATGTAGCTTCGTGATACAACACATCCACACCCGATATATACGATGGTAGCCGCTCATCATATACTGTATCCGAACAATAAGCATATCTCCTTGGCAACCACTTATGATATACCACTTCCTCATTCCTGACAGTCAGCCCTTCTGCCGTAACGATATCCTCACCCCTCTTGACTGCCTTTATCTGATCTACAGTAAGCTGCAACGACACTATCTTATCTGCCCTGACATTCCAAGATGGCAGCTTTTCAGTGATTATATAACCGTAAGTAGGTATTCGGTGATTGAGCGGAAAAGCACTCACCTCTACATGCAGATCTTCATATACCACTATTTTTTCGTCACCATGTGTCAGCTCGATGATCAGAATCTCAAAATTTATAAACGCATGCGAAAGCCTGAGTATCACCTCACAAAACTCTCTGATTCCCGCTGGGCCGATGATGGTCAGTGGCGTTTTCCTCTGAAAATGAACATATGATGTCAGCAATCCAGGCAAACCGAACAAATGATCGCCGTGCAGATGGCTGATCAATATGGCATTTATTCTGTTCCGCCTGATCTTATATAGCTTGAGTTTTGACTGCATCCCCTCGCCGCAGTCTATTACATACATCTGTTCATGAACCGTGATGACCTGCGCACTGGTGATTGTACTTTCTTCGGGCAGAGCAGCATTAGTACCCAGTATTTTGATGCTAAATGATGTCACTCTTTACATTTTGTTGATGTGTATTATTATGGCGTGCCACCTGCCTCCATACTTCCGGCAGCTGTCGGGCTATACGCTGTATCAGGACATGCTCTCCGTTCCATCTGAATAATGATACCTGAAGGCTGAAGGATGGTTTTACCAGGGCGTTTCTTGAGCCTGATGCCGCTTCTATCCCTCACGCGGGATGTCAACACTATTTCTTTGCAACACTATTCTATCTTAGACCACAGACGATACATACTCCATGCTGACACTACTGCCACACCTGTAGCCAGCACTGTATTGGCTATCTGTCCGTAAATAAGGTACCCCATCCCAAACAATAAAGCATACACTCCGGCACATCCCAGAAACATCATCAGAATCTCCGACGATAGCCGTCCCGTCCTGGTATGCTCATCCGTGATGGCACCCTCATTGATCCCCTGCTGTACTACCGGCTGCCACCCCATAGCATGAGGGCGGATAGTCTTAAAAAACCTGATCAGCACTTGTCTGTCGGTTGGTTTTGTAAGCCATGCTGTGGCTAACCAGGCAATTGTTGTCACCAATACACCAGCTATGAGCTTTTCATGGTCAGCCAGTTGGTCCCCTACTACAAACTCCATACCCAGTGCTACTAAAAATGATACTACCATAGCCACAATCTCACACATGGCATTGATTCTCCACCAAAACCATCGTAGTATAAACAATAAGCCGGTACCTGCACCTATTTGCAATAATATGTTGAAAGCCTGAAGCGCATTGGTAAGCACTAGTGCAAACAACGCTGCAAGCACCATCAGCACTATGGTTGAAATTCTTCCTACCATCACCAGTTGGCTTTCTGATGCCTCAGGCTTCAAAAACCTCTGATATACATCATTGACTACATATGAGCTACCCCAGTTGAGGTGAGTGCTGATAGTAGACATCAGCGCAGCGATCAATGCAGCTATGACCAGCCCCATCAATCCGGCTGGCAAATAGGACAGCATTGCTGAAAATGCCAGGTCATCTTTCACAAAACTGGGATCCATATCGGGAAAAGCAGTCTGTATGGACTCTACTGTTGGGAAAACTATCATGGACGCCAGAGCTATCAGTATCCACGGCCAGGGCCTCAGTGCGTAATGGGCTACATTAAAAAACAAGGTGGCAATAATCGCATTTTTTTCATCTTTGGCAGATAGCATTCGTTGTGCTATATACCCACCACCACCAGGCTCAGCTCCCGGGTACCATACACTCCACCACTGTACAGCAAGCGGGATGATCAGCAAAGGTACAAGGACTTCCATATTGTTTAAGTCAGGCAAAAAACTAAGCTTGGGCTGCACAGCACTGTGAGAAAGCAGCTGGCTCAAGCCTCCTATTTCCGGCATATTGACTATGTATATACTGGCCCAAACCATGCCTATCATAGCAATGATAAACTGAAAAAAATCTGTATATATCACCCCCTTAAAACCACCTATCGAAGAGTAGATAACAGTGATGACAGATACCGTCAAAACTGTTGTGACGGGTGGCAAACCCAATAAGATACCACCTATCTTGATGCCTGCCAGCATCACCGTAGCCATAATCATTACATTGAAAAACACCCCAAGATAGATAGCCCTGAATCCCCTCAGAAATCTGGCCTGGACTCCGCTATATCTCATCTCATAAAACTCCAAATCTGTAGTGATGCCTGACCTGCGCCACAACTTAGCATATACAAATACGGTAAGCATGCCCGTCAGCAAAAATGCCCACCAAGCCCAGTTTCCTGCCACTCCATTATTTCTTACTATATCTGTCACCAGATTGGGTGTGTCAGCCGAAAAGGTAGTAGCCACCATAGAGACTCCCAGCAACCACCACGACATACTCCGTCCACCTAAAAAAAACTCAGAACTGCTGCTACCTGCTTTTTTTGACACCAGGACACCTATCAGCATCGTGAGAATAAAAAACAAGGCTATAATAATCCAGTCAATATTTGATAATTGCATCTTGATTTTGTTTTGATGGTCTAAAGTTAATTTTTATTATTTATTTACGAAATAATTCCATCAAACTTTAATAGCTATACTCCGAAATAGTGGTGATTCTATTCAGATATTTATACAACTACTGACCCTATAAATTCTGCTATGTTTAACTTCCTTCCTTTCTCAGGACCTCAAGTGGAGGGCTGCTGACGATATCCCGGCTATTGAGCATGCCGATGACAACAGTGATAGTTACTATGCCGACTATGATACCCACTACAGGCCACCATGCAATCTGATAATCAAGTTTGAGCTGGAATTTTGTAACCAAAAAACTCGATAACACCGCAATAAAAACGCCGGTACCTGCAGACAAAAATCCCAGGAAAGCATATTCCGTAGCATTTATCTTTATTATCTGCGATCTGGTGGCACCTATAGTCCTAAGCAATATACTTTCTTTTAGCCTCTGATATTTGCTAAGAAGGAGCGAGCTGATCAGCACTATCATACCAGTCAAAAGACTGAATATTGCCATAAACCTAATCACAAAGGATACTTTTTTAAGGATGTCATTGACTGATTGGAGGATGGTCGTCAGGTCTACCACCGACACATTTGGGAACGCTTTGACCACTTCCGTTCTGTATTTGGACATAGTGGAGTTGTCCGGTGTCTTGGTGACCACCACCTGAAATTGTGGTGCTTTCTCCAGAACACCGGTAGGGAAAATAATAAAAAACCTTGTAGATAAGTTTCTGAATTCAATCTCTCTCAAACTGCCTACATAGGTCACTATTCGCGTACCTTGGACATTAAAAACTATCTCATCACCTATTTCTGCATCCATAGCATCAGCAAAGGTTGTACCCAGCGACACAAATATACTGTCTCCTTCGTTGTTGTACTTCCTTAGTTTGCCTGAGACCAGCTTTTCGTCATCTGATATAGTGTCTCTATAAGATACCCGGGCTTCTCTGTTGACTGCCCATCTTTCCGCCGTCATTAGGGAGTCAGCCAGCCATTGTGCCTTGGTTCTACCCTTCCAGCCATCGATTTTCATGGTGACGACAGGTACCTCCTGTATGACAGGTAGTCCAGATGCCAGTGTAAGTTTTTTCAGGTCATCCATCTGATTGGTTTCGATACCATATAGTATCATATTGGGCTGCTTGCCTGCATCCATCATCGAGACGTTATTAAGAAGCAGGCTTTGCAAGATCATCAGTGTAGTCAGCACCGCTGTTCCCATTCCTATAGTGACCATGATGGTTTGGGTTTGATTATCCGGTCTGAAGAGATTGGAAAGTCCCTGTCGGGTGACAAAACCAGCATTGGAAGGTATAGATTTTCTAAGCATTGTGATGATGAGTGAAGACAAACCGCTCAATATTAAATAAGATACAATAATCCCTGCTACAAATGCCAAACTGGTCAGGAAAGATGAGGTCAACAACCATAAAAAACCAATTAATACAATACCTATGATAACCAGAATACCTGTTTTCAGGTAGTCGAATGCGCCTGAGGATGCTTCTGTTTCTACTCTCAATGTACGCAAAGGACTGATATTGCGGATACTTACCAAGGGTAGTAATGCAAATAAGGTGGTCACAGAAATCCCCAGGAAAAATCCTTCTGAAATGGCTTTGGGGGACAAGGCATTATTGACAGTAACAGGTATAAAATCCTTTAGGATGACAGGTAATGCACTCTGTATCAGCACTCCTGTCAAAACTCCCATGATGACTCCTATCAATCCCAATGCTACAATCTGAATAAAATATACCAAAAAGGCATCCATTGGCTTCATACCCAGACATCTCAGCAGTGCTATCGAGTTGGTCTTGGACCTGACATATATCATTACACTCGAAGCCACACCTATGCACCCAAGCAACAAGGCGACTATTGCCACAAGATTGAGAAAATAATTGAGAAAACTAAAAGCTTTATTTAGATTTTCTTTTCTGGACTCCACTGTTTCAACTCTTAGCTGATCAGACTTAAAAAGGCTTTTTCTGTCTTTTTTCCATTTTTCTATATTGAATCCTTCAGGTACCTTGTAATAGTATGCGTAATTTATCAGACTTCCCGGCTGCACCAGGCCGGTACTGTCCAGCGATGTCAAATTGATATAGATAGCTGGTGCTACTGCAGATGCCATACCTACACTCCCTACTGACCCGTCCAGTTTTCCCTGGATCATAAACATCATTTTGCCTATCCGAATAGAATCACCGGACTGCAAGCCATGCTGCAGCATCAGACCTCTGTCTACCAGCGCAAACGGACCAGACCTGAAGGTCGTAGCTGCTTCGGCCGGCTCAGCCTTTATTTTACCATAAAACGGAAAATTACCTTCCAGGGCTTTGAGTCGTACAAATTGCGATTCGTCTGTTTTAGGGATGTAAGCCATAGAAAGCATCTCCATCTCCCTTGCCCTTTCGGCCGGCAAAGAGTCCAGTACTCTCAGTATACCGGCTTCAGCGGGCCTGTTGCCGGAAGCTGCAAGATCTGCCCCCAGCAAAGTAGCCGCTTCTTTGTCTATCTCATTACGGAGATTATAATTGAATGAATTGATGGCTACCAGTGCTGCCACTCCCAGGACTATAGAAGACATAAATAGCACCAGTTTGGATCGGTTTTTACGGCTATCTCTGTAAGCTGTCTGTATCAGAAAAGAAAAATTCGACATGTATTTCAATTTATAGCAGTAGCAGGATCATTTTTTAAATCAGATACAATATGTCCTGATCTGAGCTTGATGATACGCCCGGTCCTGGATGCAAGATCCGGATTGTGCGTGACGATGATAAGTGTTGTACCATAATCTTTATTCAGGTCAAACATCAGTGACTCTACTGTAGCTCCTGTATCTCCATCCAGATTGCCTGTCGGTTCGTCTGCAAATAAAATCTTTGGTTTATTGATAAATGCTCTTGCAAGTGCCACACGTTGTTGCTCGCCACCCGAGAGCTGTGTCGGATAGTGTGTCATTCTATCTTTGAGTCCCACGCGCTCCAAGAGCCTTTCGGCTTCTGCTTCAGCACCTTTGATGCCTTGCAATTCCAGAGGAAGCATGACGTTTTCGAGAGCAGTAAGACTGGGTAACAACTGAAAATTTTGGAAAATAAATCCGATATGTTTATTCCTGAGAATGGCCCTTTGGTCTTCAGTCAACGGATTTACTACAGTTCCTAATAATGTGATTTGCCCGGATGTAGGATTGTCCAAGGCTGCACAAAGTCCCATGAGCGTAGTTTTACCGCTGCCCGAAGGTCCGGTAATCGCCACCGTTTCTCCCTCTTCTATGCTGATATTGATATCCTGAAGGACAGAAAGTTGTCTCTGACCGCTGGTATACTGCATAGAAAGTTGTTCCACTTTCAAAATTGCTGCCATATTTTTAATTTTTTATAAACACTTTTATTTGATGAACCGTTACATTGAAGTATATAAATATAAATCCATGACAACAATACGTCCACACAACACATTTTTCGATAACATAACGACTATATTCGTATTATGTTTCATTATCGTGATGGGTAATTCATGTAAATCAAAACAGGAATCAGGTGTACAAGTTGACAACAACACATGGAAAAACGACCAATCTGCCAAAGAGACTAACATAAGTCAGCAAAAATCTGATTTAAAGCATATTTTGTTTTTTGGGAATAGCCTCACCGCAGGGTACGGTCTGGATGAAAACCAGTCATTTCCAGCACTGATTCAACAAAGGCTTGATAGCTTGGGATTAAATTATCTTTCTATCAATGCAGGGCTTAGTGGGGAGACGAGTTCGGGTGGTAAAAACCGAATAGAATGGGTGCTGAAACAAAAAGTTGATGTATTTGTACTCGAACTCGGTGCCAATGACGTCCTCAGAGGATTGGACCTTAGTGAAACCGAAGCGAATCTGAGAGCTATTTTAGATAAAGTAAAAACTGCAAACCCCGAGGTGAAGTTCATTTTAGCTGGAATGCACGCTCCTCCCAACATGGGAAGTGATTATACTAAAAAATTTGGAGCCATCTATCCAAAACTTGCCAAAGACTATAATGCAGCTTTGATTCCATTTTTATTAGAAAATGTAGCGACGGTACCATCTCTCAATTTGGAAGATGGCAAACACCCCAATGCTGCAGGGCAGTACATAGTCAGAGAAAATGTATGGCAAGTGCTGAAAGGACTATTGTAGAGTTTTATTTTCTCCTGAATTAAATCAGAACTTTTTGGAGTAGGTTTTTAATACCTTCCAATGTGCGTCTGTCATGGCACCCAAATCGAACAAGGCAATGCCTGAACTCCCACCATCTCTTGACATGTGCAAGGTAAGCATCATCACATCAGATGCCACTGAAGGTATAAAAAGACCACTGTAGACAGGTTTGGAATTCTGAAGCCTGGCTATTGCCTTTGAGTATGCTCTTTGATAAAATCGATGTCCTTGTTGTAAAAATTGTGGTACAACATAGGTAAAAATCCATCAAGGTGCCACTTGTGCCATTCCTGTCGCACACTTTCCCAATTGGGAAAAACTGCGGCCGTAATTTGTTTATCGTATTTTTGGCTTCAGGCACTAGCAGGTCATTGACCAGTGATGTGATACTATCTCTTCTGAACTGCATCCATTCCTGATGGGTAGAAGGCTCTTTTAGATCAATAAGCGGATCTATACCTGATATAGCTTTGAAGGCAGCTCTGCAATGTGGTGAGTATGAATAATCGTACTGTGGATATTCCTTGTCCTGAAGGATATGGTATGTAGGTTGGAGCCCGTCCGCAAGAATGACATCCGGTAGCCTTACATAATCCAGATGGATACCGTCGATTTCATTTATTTGAGCCAGAGATGCTACATTTTTTGTGATAAACTCTCTCACCTCAGGATGACAAGGACAGAGAAACTTATAATAGTTTACATAAGCCGGATGTGTATGGGCTGGTTGGCCCAATCCATTGTATGCAAACCAATCTGGATGAGCTGAAATAATCTCCTGAGCATTACAAGGCATTGTCCACATCCACGCATGAAACTCTAAGCCTAATGATTTACAGATTGGAAGAACTAAATCTGTGACATTGGCCTTCATAGGCAACTGTCCACCCTCATAGTAGGTGTCTGTCCCATTGTAGATTTCCAATAAGAGCGCATCAATGCCAGATTCTTTGGCTTTAGTAAGTTTTCTTTTCCAATCATCTTCTTTCCAGCTGGTATTAGGACGTGCCCAAATCCAGTTTTTAGGTTTTGGAGATGATCCGAAAATATAAAAAGGATCTAATATAGTAGAACCTGCAGTCGCAATCATGAGATTTTTAATGAAAGTACGTTTTTGCATATTTACATTTATTTATTAGCTTGCCATATCCGACCTTCATCATTGATATAAAAACATTTACGACTTTCACAGTATCTTTTTTTCAATGGTTTTTGCTTCTTTAATATGTGGGTTCATATCTGATTTTTGATCACCAAAAATTACTATGCCCCAGGTTTCAGGCTGATGCATAGCTACAACTCCCTGTGGTGACCAAACCCAGTTGTATTCCGCAAAAGGCTTTTTAGTTTTTGAATCTATTTTTTTCTGGTACTTCTGCTCAGTATTGTCCAGTTGCCACTGTACTCTCGAAAAATTGACTTTCCAGGCTTCTCCATGTTTGGGTGGACCATCATGAGTATTGAGTTCTTCCAGTACAGACCATGGAATAGCCATCTCTACTGTCCACCTGTCGTCTGTATCAGATGGAAAATTGATCGTCCCATATAATTTTACACCTTTTTTGATGTCCGTAATATTCCATGTGTCTATGGCCCTACCCTTGTCTCTGTATGGCCTGCTGAGTAATAAATCCCAGATAGTCCCTAGCGCATTGATTTCTATCTCGCCATAGTGATGGGTATCACCGTCAGGATCCAAAAAAACCTCAAAATCATTTTCATGAAAAATAACCATATCTTGTTTATCCATCGTAGCCCATAGATGCGGCTCCTTAAGCTCCGCAGCTATGTAAAGATAATTGGCATCCCAAAGCATAGCTATTTTTGTATCATACAATGGTTTTGGCTTGATGTCCCCTTCGATATCTACCAATTGACTGATCCAGGTTGCGGATTGCCAGGCTTTATCACGAATATCTCCATCTATGACCATTTTATCATCAGAATTCAATTTTTGACATACATAAAATTCTGGAGCATAAGTATAACCTTCATTTTGCTGGCAAAAGGATGAAACCGTCACTAATAAACAGCTTACATAAAAGAAGCTTCTGATTACTTTTTTCTTATTCATTCATCTAATTCACTACTACCTCATCTACAAATAACCATGCTTTATGACCTGCTCCCTGACTGCCTTCAGGTATCATACCATAGTTGGACGCTACAAATTTTAGGTATCTGGCTTTTGCACCTTTGATATCCAAATTTATACCGGCAATTTTACTATCGGTTTTGATATCGTTTACTTTCTTTAGTGAAGTAAATGTTTTACCATCTTCAGAAGTAAATACCTCAACACTTTTGGGAAGATAAATCCATTGCCCTTCTCCTTTAAAAAATCGGAATGATATACTATTCAACTCAGAAGACTTACCAAAATCCAAAACACCACCGGCATCTAAGCCATCAAATCCCAACCATTCCGTACCACCATATTTTTCATCACTTCCTTTTATACCATTGATGATACTTCCGGGACCATTGCCTGAGTATTGTTTGGCAGCTTCGTTTTCAAGTGTGATGGTTGCGGTAGTGCCCAAATGTTGTTCAAAAAGCAAATTAAAAGGTTTGCCCATTCTACCATTTTTCCCTGCAACAAAATTGTAATTACCTGACTGAGCCAGTACCAACGGATTAGTCAGGTCCATCTTTTTAGTTTGTCCTTTGTCTGCAGAGTATTGTATTTCTGCTCCTTCAGGCAACACAAAACTTATGGTTACGGGTTTGCCCTCACCAGCTTTGACGACAGGCTTCAAATCATACAGATGAAAAGCCATGTTAGCCCCTTTTGCCTTCCAGTAATCATTGTGACTTATGTACCTTGGCAAAAAAGCTGCATAATCCTTTTTCCTGCTCCAGAGTGCCTCTGACATAGCCATCCCACGTGCATATACCATGTACTCCACACCTGAATATTCCTTGATGTATTCACTCCAGAGATTGGACTGTCCACCTAGGATATATTTTCTTTTATCTTCAGCCAGTGAATCAGGTATAGGTTCCCAACTATACACTTTATCCACCGTGGTGTAACCACCAATGGCTAATGGCTCATCCGGCGATTCAGACTGATAATGGTCAAAATAACAGTGTGTGCCGGGTGTCATGATCACATCATGGTTTTGTCTTGCCGCTGCTATACCTCCTTCTATGCCTCTCCATGACATGACAGTCGCATTGGGAGCCAGACCACCTTCGAGTATCTCATCCCAGCCGATGATTTGTTTGCCCTTGCTGTTGATATATTTTTCCATACGCTGTATAAAATAACTCTGTAGCCCATGTTCGTCTTTAAGGTTTTCTTTTTTGATAAGTTGCTGGCAAAAGGCGCTTCGTTTCCATGCTTCTTTAGGACATTCATCACCACCGATGTGGATATATTTACCCGGAAAAAGAGTGATGACCTCGTCGATGACATCTTCTAGAAACTTAAAAGTCACTTCATTGGGACAAAAGACATCCTCAAATACACCCCATTTGGTTGCAACTTCATATTTTTTATTTTCACATCCCAACTCAGGATAAGCGGCCAAAGCTGCTTGTGCATGGCCAGGCATCTCTATCTCAGGGATGACATTGATATTTCTAGCCGTGGCATAAGCAACGATATCTTTTACTTCTTCATGTGTATAAAATCCACCATATCTTTTGCCGTCATACTTTTGTGGTTCGTCATTGTAGTGCCCGATAAGCGTTTCTTTTCTGTAAGCTGCTACTTCCTGAAGTTTTGGATATTTTTTGATTTCGATTCGCCATCCCTGATCTTCTGTAAGGTGCCAATGGAAATTATTAAATTTGTAATATGCCATATAGTCCAGATATTTTTTTACTTCACCGACACTAAAGAAGTGCCTGCCCACATCGAGGTGCATACCTCGATATCCGAATTTCGGACTGTCTTCTATGACCACCTGAGGCAATGGAAATCCATGGTGCGCCAATATTTGTGCAAGGCTGACCATGCCATACTGCATACCTGTCTTACCACTTGCTGAGATAATGATGCTGTCCTTTTTGATCTCCAAACGATACCCTTCCTTTTCCAGTTCAGGAAAACTCCGGTATTGAACATTGGCTTCCTTCTGAGTTACCCAAGAAACATTTTTATTATCTCCGAATAGCTGAGTGAAGTACTCAGACTTCATATCAACTGCTAAGAAAATTTTAAGCTGACTGATATCTGATGGAGTCCCTGAACTTTGTACATTGTTGGGAGCAGGAATTATGTTCAGTCCCTGATTTTTTTCTGAAAGACGCTTTGGCTTTTCCGTACAGGACACTATTACGGTCATGGCCAACCAAGTCATTAAAAAGATTCTGATATTCATGCTAATTCTGTTTGCATTTGGCTTTAAAGAATGAATTATTCGTAAAAATATTTAGGCGTGTTTTCACTTACCTGAATCAAAGATATGTTACATATACTAATGAGTAAAATGTTATGTGGATAAAGTGAATAAAACTATACAAAAAAATTAAAATTTCCATCTTACAAAGGCCTCCATAGCCTCATACTCGGCCAGTCCGAGGATATTATAAAGATGTGCTGTATCTTTGTTTCTGTCTTCTGCTCTTTGCCAAAACTCTCTCGAGTCATCCCCAGGAAAAACCGGATGATCTTTTTGGGATTGGTGCATAAATATTGCCTTACGTTTGCGCATCAATTCATCCGGGCTGATAGGTACGGCCATTTCTATTTCGTCTATTGGCCATTCATGCCATGCTCCTCTATATAACCAAAGATAACAGTCTTTCCACCATTTCTGATCGCGAGTACGGTCAAAAGCCTCAAATATTGCATCCAGGCATACTCTGTGGGTGCCATGCGGATCAGCCAGATCACCTGCCGCATATACCTGATGCGGTTTTACTTCATTGAGCAGATCGATGATGAGATTATAGTCAACATCTGATAATTTATTTTTACGTACTCCGCCGGTTTCGTAAAATGGCATATCCAGAAAGTGGATATTTTTATCATTCAGTCCACAATACATTGCTCCACTCCGTGCTTCCTGCCGTCTGATGATTCCTTTTAACAATCTTAGTTCTTTGATATCAGCGTCGTTGGCATCTTTTTTATCAATAAATTTTGTAACTTTCTGCACAATTTTATACAGTTCCTGATGTTCTACCCCAAGAGCTCTGGCATATTCATTCATAAACTCTGCATAACGCCAGGCATCTGTGTCATGTACAGCAATATTGCCCGACACCTGATATGCTACATGGACTTCATGGCCCTGTTCTACCAGTCTGAGAAAGGTGCCTCCCATGGATATCACATCATCATCGGGATGAGGGCTGAAAATGATAACGCGTTTTTTTGCAGGGTGTGCCCTCTCTGGTCGATGGGAGTCGTCTGCATTGGGTTTACCTCCTGGCCAACCAGTAATCGTATGCTGCAACTTGTTGAAAATCTTAATATTGAGAGAATATGCCGAATTGTATTCCGCAATCAGCTCTGACAAACCATTATTGATGTAATCTTCATCAGTTAGTTTGAGCAATGGTTTTTTCAACTTTAGTGAAAGCCATATCACAGCTTTCGCTATGAGTTTATCATCCCAAACACAAATTCCAGCCAGCCATGGAGTCTTGACCTTAGTCAGTTCAGAAGATGCTGAAGCGTCCAGATAAAACTTGACATTATGATGAGACTGCAGATAGGTAGCAGGGATCATCTCAGTCACATCCCCCTCTATGGTCTGTTTTACGATGTCAGCTTTGTGCGAACCCCAGGCCATGATGAATATTTGCCGGGCTTTCAGGATAGTATTGATTCCCATAGTAATAGCTCTGTAAGGCACGTTTTCTTCCTTTCCAAAATCTTTGACGGCATCCATTCGAGTAAGATGATCCAGTTTGACCAATCTTGTTTTGGAAGAAAGCCATGAGCCCGGTTCGTTAAACCCAATGTGACCTGTACGACCAATACCTAATATCTGGATATCTATCCCTCCCAGCATGTCTATCTTTTTTTCATATTCCTGACAAAAATTTTCGACATAGTCCATAGGTATATCTCCGTTTGGTATATGAACGTTGGCCGGATTAATGTCAACATGATTAAACAGAAATTCATTCATGAATCTCACATAAGACTGATTGGCATCAGGCTTCATGGGATAATATTCATCCAGATTGAAGGTGATGACATTGGAAAAGGAAAGACCTTCTTCTCTGTGCATGCGCACAAGTTCGTTATAAATTTTTATTGGTGACGAGCCAGTTGCAAGTCCCAGCACTATGTGTTCGTTATCCTGTTGTTTTTGTCTGATACAGAGAGCTATGTATCTGGCGAGGTGCAAAGCTCCCTCATCAGGATTATCCCACAGTTTAATCTGGATTTTTTCGAAACTTTTTAACTGGTATTTTAACCCGGATCCCGAATCGGGAGGTAAGGCAGTAGGCACACCTGACATAATTATTCTGATTTTAATTGCAAAAGTAATTGTTTTGTGCTCGCGCACAAACATTTTGTAATTTTTTTTATTTTATTCATACATACATGGACTCATATTCCTTTCACCTGGGAGTTATTTTCTTACATTTGCATATTACTGCCAAGGTCATGCATGGTGTTTTACATTACAAAAAAATATTGCAATGTTTACTATGAACTTCTGCTGAATTTATCTTCCTTTGGGTAAAAATCAAAACAAAATGTCAGCTAGTACAAAATTATTTTTCTGGTCTCTAACTGCAGGCTTAGCCGGGTTCCTGTTCGGATTTGACACTGTAGTTATATCTGGTGCCGACAAAGCTCTCCAGGAATTATGGCCTCGTGGAGAGGTCTTCCACGGCTGGGTGATCATGTCTTCTGCACTATGGGGTACTGTGATTGGAGCCATGTTCGGTGGTTTTCCCACTGATAAGTATGGTCGCAAACCCACCCTCATCATCATAGGACTTCTATATTTTGTATCTGCTGTTGGATCCGGATTGGCTACAGACCCGTGGATGTTTGCAATATTCAGATTCATAGGAGGACTTGGAGTAGGTGCATCGACTGTAGCCGCACCTACTTTTATATCAGAGATAGCTCCTGCAAAGGACAGAGGAAAATTAGTCGCCTTATATCAATTCAATATTGTCTTTGGTATATTGATTGCGTTTGTTTCAAATTATTTATTCAAAGACTTTGGAGCTGAGCCATGGAGATGGATGGTAGGGATAGAAGCAGTGCCTGCCTTATTATACTTTATAATGGTTTTTTTCATTCCTGAAAGTCCCAGGTGGCTTGTCACTGTAAAAGGAAATTTAAGCGCCGCCATCCCCACATTGCAAGTCATGGACCCACAAACACCTACAGACGCGCAAATCAGGCAGATTCAGGCTGACCATATCAAAATCCAGCAGACTGAAAGCATATGGGATAAAAAATACAGATTTCCATTAATACTTGCCTTTTTTATCTCCTTTTTCAATCAGTTCTCAGGAATCAATGCCTTTTTATATTATGCACCAAGAATATTTGAGATCGCCGGTCTTGAATCAAGCAGTGCCTTGCTCAGCAGCATCGGTGTAGGTATAACCAATCTCATATTCACCTACGTAGGACTGATGCTGATAGACAAGCTAGGAAGAAGACAGCTGATGTATATAGGTTCCGTGGGTTATATCATCTCTTTATCACTGGTTTCAATGGCATTTTTTACAGGAATAAAAGGTGTGGCTGTACCCATCTTCCTGTTTATGTTTATCGCATCACATGCTGTAGGTCAGGGAGCTATCATATGGGTATTTATTTCAGAAATATTTCCAAATCATCTGCGTGGTCAAGGGACAGCTTTCGGGACTTCGATACACTGGATCTTTGCTGCTATCATTCCAGCCATGGTCCCTTGGCTTTTCAAAGTAATAGGTCCAGGTGCTGTTTTTGCCATTTTTGCGGTGATGATGGTAGGCCAATTGATTTTTACATGGAAAGTGATGCCGGAAACCAAAGGGGTCAGTTTGGAAGACCTGGAAAAGAAGCTTTCTGTTCATTAGAATTTTACTCTGCCATCAGGGGGAAATGAAGCGATTCTAAAAGACCAAATTTTACAACTAAATTGTGTGCGCACACAATTTAGTGAGGATATATTTAAGCATTGTCATAGTTTTGGCTAATTTTGTCTTTTAAATATGATGAAGAAGGTAACCATCAAAGATATTGCCCTTATTGCAGGTGTTTCCAGAGGAACAGTGGACAGAGTCATCAATGGCAGAGGAAATGTAGCAATAGAAGTAGAAAAAAAAATCTTAAAAATTGCTAATGACCTGGGCTATGAAAAAAACCTGATGGCCAGCGCACTGGCATCTAATCGCACTTTTAAGATAGGCATCGTATGCCCCGATCCTGCAAGCGACTCTTTTTGGGAACAACCCAGGGAGGGTATCTTCCGCGCTCTGGAACTAGTCAAACATTATGGTATCAAGGTAGAATATTATGATTTCAATCTTTTTCGCAAAGATGAATTTTGTATGCAGATGGAAAATGCCCTTACCTCCCGCCCTGACGCTATCCTGACAGCTCCCACTTTTACTGCCGAATCCATGGAATATCTTGAACAGGCAGAAAAACTCAATCTTCCATTTATCACCATCAACACCGAGATCAACCATCCTGGAATATTATGCTATGTAGGACAAAACTCATATCACAGCGGCTACCTGGCTGGTCGGCTTTTTCATCTCAGACTAAAACCCGGAGATGAAATCATTGCCTTCAATTTGGGCCATAATCTTGCCAATGCACAACACTATTCAGATAAAGTCAATGGCCTCAAAGCTTATTTTTCAGAACATGGCATGATCCAAAATCCTGTTTTTTGGTATGAATTTGAAGAATTTATGGATGAGCCCAAGTTGATTGAATTCTGGCATAATGTACAAATCGATCACCCTAAAATGAAAGCTATTTTTTTTACCAATTCCAGGGCTTTCAGGATAGTCCATCTCATGACTGCGGAAGATTTTAAAAAGTACGATATCGTGGGTTTTGATATGATCGAACCCAATATCTTACTGCTCAAACAAGATAAAATCGACTTCATCATAAACCAGAATCCTATTCAACAAGGATATGATGGCATCATGAATTTTGTCAATCACTTTATTCTTAAAAAGCAGATCAGGAAGACACAATACCTCCCTCTAGATATTGTCCTGAAAGAAAATGTGGATTTTTACCTGGAAAACTTCAGACTCGGTCAATGATGCATACCTGAAAAAGCCATCTTAATCTTTTTTTTCTTTTTATAGACAACCATCCTTCATTCTAAAAAAAAATGCAGAACTAATAGTCAAAAATCTCCAAATTTTGAATAGATTTTCCATTTTCTGGAATATAAAAGTTGATATTTTAAATCTATTATATTGATATTCAACAACTTAAATAAAAGGCTTGGTTTTGGCATGTATGTAATCAATAAAAAATAGATACATGAGAGTTTTTTTGACATTTATCTTCTGTCTAACACTATCTTTTCACATTCTGATAGCAGGTGGGGCTCCATAGACATACTTTAACATATATCTCCCACCCAACAATGATGCTGTCCAGCGCAATGTGGCACTGATAGTGACCGCGATCTACGATGAGACTACCTTTACCATCACAGACGATGGTGCTGATGGAGATACCGATGATACTGTCAGCGGAACACTGCAATCCGGGCAGTCATACATCCTTTACATCAAGGATAATGGTATCAACGACGATGCTCAAAGTGCTTCTAACGGCGTCCTGAAAAGAGACGGAGATTATTTTATTATCAATAGCAACAAGCTGGTTTTTGCATCTATGTCTACGGATAGTGACTGGCAACACGATTTTGTGCCCAGTGTCAATAAAACATCTTTGGGAGAAAAATTTATCATTTATGCACCAAAAATCTCTTCATCCAAAAGAGACCTCAATGTCTTTGTATATGAAAATAATACCACCGTTACTATTTCTAAAATTTCATCTTCGCCTACCGTTCAGACAGGATACACCAATATCAATCTCGAAAATAAAACAATAGTCAAACAGCGAACACTCAATATCGGACAGGACATTATACATTTTTTTACTGACGGACGTGATGTCATGGATACCGGTGATACCTACATGATCGAAACCAATAAACCCGTCAGTGTACAGTACGGGGCGCTTTGGACTAATGCCAGAGATGGAGGCGGATACGTTCCTTCTGCCAATGGCAGTTCAAGTGGTGAATTATTCTACTTTGCAGTACCATACCAGTCAGCCGGGGAGCAGGAAATCAGAATAGCCTCCTGGGACAATGACAATGCCGTAAAACTTGAGAGATATGAAAATGGGGCTTGGGTGGTCATGAACAACTGGACGCTCCAGAGACTAAAACCTGCCGACTGGATTGGCAAAAAAAATGGCAATGCCACTTATGCCACCGTATTTAGAATTACTTGTACACCGGGTAAATCAGTTTCAGTATTTGAGTGCAACTGGATGGAAACCGGAAGTCCGGGCACATCTGATATGGCTTCGATGGTATCATCAGGGTCAGGTACCGATTCAGGAATAGAATTTTTAGTATATCTGCTGCCTCCAGGAAAACAAAACAATGTAATAAACCCTTTTACGGGTACTCTTTTTGGTGGTAATTTTGCTCATTGTTATCTTTATGCAGGAAATGAAGCATCTACTGTTACTATCAAAGATGCCAAAACTAATGGTGCCGTCATCAACCGAACGTACAATATTGCTGCCAACAAATATGCCGATGCTTACTTCAGCCTGGATGAATGGAAAAGCATATATAATGGTACAGGTAATCCGGATAGCGGCCCTGACAGACCATATGTCCTCGTAGAAGCCACCAAAAATATATCTGTCATGAACGCCAATACCAATGACAACTGGATGATGTATTTTGGATCATCACTGGAGTCTGCATTTAGCCAGTCTGGTAATGCGTCACAAAACTTAGCCATTCCGGGAGATACCATCAGCTTTATATCAGTTCTGACCAATGGAAGTAACACTATCAATGATACGGAAATCACTGTTTCTATTGGTTCAGGAGCCATTCCTCTCACATCACAGGCACAGGTCGGAGGTACGACCATCTCAGGGCAGATACAATTAACTACCACCGGGTCTACGATTACTTACAGTAATCTGCCCAATCTTAGCAGTAATCAGCAGGTCACTGTAACGACAGACATGGTTATCAGCCCGGTATTCAATGATGGTGATATAATACCCAATAATACAGTGATCACTGTAGAGTCTACTGTTACCGGTGTGGTCAATGGCCAGATAGAACAATCTACCATCACCGAAGGTATTCAAAATCAGTCATCCAATCTCTCACAAGTTATATTTAACGCCTGTGCATCCGGCGATATTGTCGAGTCACTATCAGACAGCTGGACAAGTGCTTGGGTGGATTACAACAACGACGGATGGGAAGACCTGTTTGTCACAGACAAAAACCCACTTAACAGTAACCAATTGTATAAGAATAACGGAAATGGAAGTTTTACCAAAATTACTACCGGACCATTGGTCAATACAGCGGAAAAAACCATCGCATCAGCTTGGGGAGATTTTAACAATGACGGGAATATCGATGTATTTATCGTCAATGCAACGGGTAGTAAATCCAGGCTTTTTAAAAATATCAATGGTAGTTTTTCTGAAATTTCCACTAGTGGTATAGATGTGGATCCACAATATTTTCACGGGGCTGCATGGGTAGATATAGACAATGACGGCTTTCTGGACCTCATTGTGACAAATTATTTTGAAACCAGATTTCACCATGTTTATAAAAACAACAGAAACAGCACTTTTACCAGAGTATTTGATTCTCCAATTGCTCTGGAAAGCAGTCGGTCCACCATGCCTGCTCTTGCAGATTATGATAATGACGGACTAGTAGATGTTTTTATACCTAACGGAGACAATAAACCCAATTCACTCTTCAGAAATCTGGGCAACGGAAATTTCGAAAAAGTGAAGACTGGAGCTATTGTAACCGACGCAACTAATAGTGTAGGTGCCGCTTGGGGTGATTACAATAATGATGGGTTTATAGATCTCATCGTAGTAAATGCTTCTAACCAGAACAATTTGCTCTATAAAAATAATGGAAACGGCACATTTAACAAAGTAACCAATACAATAGTAGACAAAGATGCAGGAAACAGCCATAGTGCCGCCTGGATGGATAATGACAACGATGGTGATCTGGATTTATTCATCACCAATGACAAAGGCATGAAATTTTATTATGTCAATACAGGGTCAGGTGATTTTATTAAAAAATATGACGAAATAGTGACTGCAAATTTTGGCAACGCTATGGGTATCGCTATAGCTGATTATGACAAAAATGGAAAACCTGATGCTTACGTCTCTACACATTCAGGTCAAAAAAACAAGTTGTTCTGCAATCAGTTGCCCAACAATCATCACTTTATCAATGTAAAACTTGTGGGCACCAACAGCAACAAGTCAGCCATCGGTGCTGCTATCAAAGTAAAATCAAATGGCTTATGGCAACTCAGACAAATATTGCCCGTACAGGGTATCGGTAGTCAAAATAGCACAAGACAGCATTTCGGTCTGGGTATGTCCACCACTATTGACAGTATAGAGATAAGATGGCCATCAGGTTATATACAGAAATTAGGTCCTGTTGTAGTCGACCAATTTTTGACTATCACAGAGGAAAATGCCCTTCAGCTTTCAGGTTTTGCTTTCGATGATAAAAACGCCAATTGCATTTGGGATGAATCTGAGCCAAAGGTAGAAAATGTTAAGTTTAAGTTGGCATCTGATCATGCAAGGTTCACCACTTTAACTGATGGAGAATATCAGCTAAGACTGGCATCCGGCAATCATACTATCCTGATGGAGTCCAATGAATACTGGAATATGACTTGTCCGACCAATGTAAACCTGACAGAGACAAGTACCTCTCTCAACTTGCCACTCTCATCGGTCCAAAACGGATATGATCTGGATGTCAATGTGGCAGTCACTGCATGGAGAAGGGGTTTTACCAATGAAACACTCGTCAGGTGCTCTAATACAGGTACCTCAGCTGCCAATAATGCGACGATACTGTTGACATATCCTCAGGAAATCGACATCAAATGGGCCAGCATACCATGGAGCGAAAAGAATGGCAATACGTACATCTGGAATCTCGGTACCATCCCTTCAGGCACTGACCTGGTTTTCAAATTGAGAGATTCAGTATCCTTATTTACTTCCGTCGGCCAATCATATCTCATCACCTCATCAATAAGTGCTGATAATACAGACCTCAACACATCCAACAATCTTAGAACTGAAAGCATAGAAGTAGTGGGAGCCATCGACCCCAATGACATCTCAGTTACGCCTAAGGGACAAGGCAAAGAAGGTTTTGTAGATTCAGACCAACTCCTAAGCTATCTGATCAGGTTCCAGAATGTAGGATCATATTATGCCAGCCGCATAGTCCTCCAAAACCAACTATCCGAACATCTGGACTGGTCAACTTTTACCATAGATGCTGTGAGTCATGCAGGATACAGCTATTATATCAGCCAAACCGGACTACTGGTGGTGAAATTTGAAAATATCAATCTGCCGGACAGTGTAAAAAATGAACCGGAAAGCCATGGTTTCTTCAAATACTCTATCAGACCTTCAAAAAATGTCTCAGGAGGGAATCGGATAGAAAACAGTGTCTTGATTAGCTTTGATTACGAGGACCCTCTTTTAAGCAATATCGTCATCAACACCATCAAATATTCCGGAAAACAAAAAGCGAAGGGTTTGGTGGTGTTTCCAAATCCTGTGACTAATGAAGTTAACATGGTGGGAGAATCCGATGATTTACTGACAGAGGAAATTCCTTTGTTGAAAAATATTCGCATCATAAGTACAGAAGGAAAAATCGTTAGAGAAATCAGTAACGAAGATAACTTGCACGTACAAGAAGATGTTTCTGAGCTGGGACCGGGATTATATATCATCATCGCCTCAGATGTCAATGGCGCTTTGTATCAGGGCAAATTTATTAAAATGTAAGATTCAGCTTTATGATATTTTTGATGTAAGTCACTACTGTGGGATCCAAAAATGTAGCTGTTTTAGTAAAAATGTAAGTTTTCTAATCTAATTGTTAAACACACTCACCTTTGCATTGTTACATCTGCAATAAAAAATCTTGTTTAATGGACAGAAAAGCATTTATCAAAAAGGGAATCCTTGGCACTGGAATGTTTGTAGCTTCTGGAGTAACAGCCAGTGTCATTAAAAATGATATAGACGAACTAAAAGCCTTAGACCCAATACCACAAAGTACAATAGGTTTTAATCATTTACCCACTACAGCATCAAAAATCATGGAAAATATAGTATTGCATAAGGCAGAAACCAGGGGACACGCTAATCATGGCTGGCTTGACTCTCATCATACATTCAGTTTTGCCAATTATTACAATCCCGACAGGATGCATTTTGGTGTTTTGCGGGTGCTCAACGATGATGTGGTCAGCGGAGGTATGGGCTTCGGTACACATCCGCATGATAATATGGAGATCATTTCTATTCCTCTGGAAGGGGATCTAGAGCATAAAGACAGCATGGGCAATGTGGCAGTCATCAAAAATGGTGATATACAGGTCATGAGTGCAGGAACAGGTATCCAGCACAGCGAAAAGAATAAAAGCCAGGCCAAACAGGTTAAATTTCTTCAGATTTGGGTTTTCCCAAATAAAAAAAATGTTACTCCCAGGTATGATCAACTCACACTGGTAGCCAAAGACAGGCACAACAAGTTGCAGCAAATACTTAGTCCCAATGCTGATGATGAAGGTGTATGGATCCATCAGGATGCCTGGTTTCATCTGGGTACACTGGACAAAGGTAACGCGCAGAAATACACTTTAAAAAAGAAAGGAAATGGGGTATATGCTTTTGTAATCAATGGAAATATTACCATAGAGGGTCAGAATTTAGCTTCAAGAGATGGCCTGGGCATCTGGAACCAGGACGAAATCAATCTTACAGCCATGTCTAATGCAGAGATATTGCTGATGGAAGTACCCATGACTGTTTAAAACTCTTTTTGTTACCATTATATCCATTTAGGACACCCCATAATAGAGATATTCAATTCACTATTATGAAACTATGGGGTTGTATACATTAAATTTTGTCTGATGAAAGTCTTAGCGTTCGGAGCAAGTAACAGTGCCAACTCTATCAATAGAAAATTCGCAACTTATGCTGCATTTTTAATTGCAGACGCAAAAGTGAAAATCCTTGACCTGAATGATTTCGAAATGCCCTTGTTTTCAGTAGACCGTGAGGCTGCCACCGGACATCCTGAAGCAGCCCAAAAGTTTTTGGACAGCATTGCCTTGTGTGATTTACTAATCATATCCCTGGCCGAACACAATGGAAGTTACTCAGCCTCCTTCAAAAACATATTGGACTGGGCATCCAGAGTCAATGGCAAAGTATTCCAGAATAAGCCAATGTTGCTATTGTCCACATCTCCCGGTGCACGAGGTGCAAGTAGTGTAATGGATGCAGCTAAAACACGCTTTCCATTTCACGGTGCCAGAATTATAAGTTCATTTTCATTGCCAGAATTTGGAAAAAATTATTCTGAGAATGCGGGTATCATCCACCCTGAGCTAAAAGCAAGTTTTGAATCCATGATTTCAGAAATAAATAAAATGGATTTAGGCATTAGTGTATAATAATCACTTTTTTTGTAAATGTTTTTTCTCCCTGCATCCAGCTTAAGGTATATGTACCGGTTATCACATCACCAACATAAAACTTCGTCCATTGAAAGCCTGCTGTAGGTATATTTTTTATCATTTTTCCTTCTACATCGATTAAAGCTAATCGGCTGATGAGAGCAGGTTTATCAAAAAATATGTTTAAAAAATCAGCTGTCGGATTCGGATGTATACGCACACCTGAATTGTCTTCGTCAATAACACCGGAAGTTTTTATAACTTCCCAGTTTTGGCTCGTCGCCGTACAACCTTTGTCATCTGTGACGATGAGGTGATACATTCCCGGATCATACGTAGTGATGGATTCAGCGTGTGAGCTCAAAGTAGTTCCATTAAAATACCAATCGTACTCATATGGTGGAGTTCCGCCTTGGATACTTGCATCAATGAATGCGGCGTTGGCAGGGTCAATGATCAGATCTAAACTATCTGTTCCTATCGTTAATAGTTGTGGTTGAGTGACTTCCCACGTTCTAGTACTACTACAGTTGTTTTTATCGACAACAGAGATCAAATAAATCCCTGCAAATAGGCTGTCATTATAAAGGCCATTGCCCACATTCCAGGTAATGCTGTAAGGCAATGTACCACCTTTGATATCCGCTGAAATCAATCCATTCTTATCACCAAAACAAAGATTATTTTCAAGTGTTCCTGAAATGCTGATTTCGTCAGGTTGGATTAATGTGAGTGTTTCAGAAACCAAACATCCTGCAGCATCTGTGATGGTGACGTCGTAATTGCCCCCTGCAATCTTTTGCAGAGAGTTTTCAGTACTGCCATCTTTCCACAGATACGCGTACTGTCCATTACCGCCGATTACAAAAAGTGATATAGCTCCTGTTGTATCATTATAACATGCAGGAGGCGTAAAAGCCGGATTAGAAATGATTTGTGCAGGCTGTTGGATTTGTATATTTTCTACCAACTCGCATCCCGAACCATCAGAAATGGTCACAGTGTAAGACCCGGCAAGTAAATTAGATGCGCTCAGACCAGTAGTATTATCAGGCCATTGTACAAGATAAGGTTCGAGACCTCCATTGATTTGAATATTGGCTGCACCATCTGCTGAACCATAACAAAGGGCATCTTTTTTGTTTATAACTGCAGCTACCGTACAACCATAATCATTGCACGAAACTGCATCTACCAAAACAGCTTGTATACATCCTTCGCCGTCTGTAGCTTGAATGATATACTGATCATTTCCTGCCACTGCCTCCTGGATGCCCAGTCCTTCATAAGTAAAATTACCTGTGCCACCCGTAGCTGCTGGAATAAATTTTACTGCACCCTTGCTGACACATTCCTGCACAACCTGAAGATGTATTTTTTGCCAGGCAGGTTCCGTGTCTCTCATTTCCACACATATTTGCCCTGTCTTATATTGCCCTTGCCACGATTTGGACCCAATCTGAAGTAAGTACCTCTTCCCGGCGGTCAAATTTCTGATGGGCAAAAATCCATTGCAATGATGAAAGTTCTTATTACAGTAAACCGGCGAAAGTGTACTGCAATTACCTTCATACAGTGAAACTACTTTTTCAAAATCAGTTTTCACTCTCAGAAATATTTCTTTGGTCGGCGGAGCAATGAAAGAAAACCAAACATCATCGTATAAATAGACATCACATGAAGGATGTATACCAGAAAACCCTGCTCCATTATTGGATATCGTGGTACAAGGTGTATTGATAGTCATCTGAAATGCATTCAAACAATCAACGTGATCGACGACCGGTGGAGAAGTGATACGTCTGATGACAGGACAAATACTACCCTCAAGAGTTGCAAAATATCCTGTCACCTGAATGTAGTATGCAACACCTGCCTGTGCCTGGTTAATGACCAATTCCTGACCATTGAAGTTTGATTTCAATTCTACAAGTGACTCACAATTACCTGCAAATAATGCTACTGCATCTGCAAAATCTGCCTGGCTACTGAATTTATAGTCTCCATCCATTGATGGTGTAAACACAAACCAAACGTCTGCCCTTGATCTCTGATTGGTAGTCGGTGCCGGGCCATCCAGTTTGGCTTTTATATTTTTAGTTATCTGACATTCAGCCTCTGCTTGCAGCACCATAGCTGTTTGACATTTTTCCCCCGGCGGTATAAGGTAAGTATCTGCTTTCATAGTGACAGCAATACAACCCATACCTTTTTCGAGTCCAAAATCAGCCTGTGTCCCGTAGATCCTGATTATATACTCAGCACCTGCCAAAGCACTTATAAATACACTTTCGCCATGAAAACCATATTCATCTTTATCCATTCTTGAAACCCGTTCATGATTCACACAATTTCCACTGTACACTTCCAGAATATAATTAAAAGCGCTCATTGTATTCATTTCGAAAGTTGCAGATTCAGGCGCTGTGAATGTATAGTATAAAAATCCGGTGTGATTGTCAGATATGGCTGTCAACTCATCGTCCCTAAGTGCATTGGTATTGTCAAATTGCACACAATTGGCATTGGCAACAATCGGTTTTGCTTTCAGACATCTGTCATTGAGATCACCCTGGCCGACAATTTTCACATTGTCCAAGCCAAGCCACCACGCCCATCCGCCATCATTATACTCCCATATTAGTCTTATTTGCTCATTTCTGTACGGGGACAAATCGATGGTATCTTTTTTAAAAGCATCAACATTGGGTCCCCCAAAATCACCATTATAAGTTTTTACAGGAATCCATTCCTTCCCATTGTCCACATACAGCTGCAGATATTCGCTGGCCTCATAAAATCTGAATATAAAATCATATGTCAGCTGATAGTTGGCGTATTCACTTGCCGAAAATAGTGGACTATACATCCGTATCTTTGACAACGGAGCATCCTCTCCCAATATATCATCATTGAAATATGCAAAACAAGTACCATCTATAGATCTGCCGTCAGTGAAGATGCCGTATTGCCAGTCATTGACACCACTGAGTATTTCGGTGCTCCAGCCTGCAGGTAAAGCACAGGTGTTGAAGGTTTCTCCTAAAATGATTTTACCTCCTTTTTTGCCTGTCACGCTGATATCGTCTATGCCTGCCCACCACCCAAATTGATTGTCATCATCATACTCTATGATTATCCGCATACTGTCTGTAGCGATAAAACTCAGGTCAGCAACCATATCGATGTAATTCGAAAACTTCTCACCACTATAATTCCTTCCTTTAAATTCTCTGATGACGTGCTCTTTTTCGCCATTATCAATAATAATTTTCATATATTCAGTCTTGTCACGTCTGAAATGCACCCGGGCACTGAAAGTTATGTCGCTATAATCCCTTCCATCAAAGTAGGCAGAGTAGATACGCAAATTGAAAGGGGGCGTTTTATCACCAGTAAGATCGTCGTCGATAAAGAGCATGCATGATCCGTTAATCGATGACCCTCCGGCTTTTGTATTGGATGGAAGGCCCACTCCCCAAGCTACATTTTGGTTTCCTGTCAGTTTGAAAGTCCATTGATCAGATAATGTACAGGTATTGAAATTTTCTGAAAACAAGGTATCCTGACTTATGGCAAAGTGTGATATAAACAGAAAAACAAAATAATGCAACTTAGGCATACAGGACTATTTTAATTTTGCCTTGTAAAAATATGTATTATCTTTTTATTTTACTCAAAATAGGTATAAATTGCGAAATATTTTGTGAAAGTCATCATTCATGTCTGTCTTAGATCCTTACATACCTACTGCATCCAAACCCTGGAACAAAGAAAGGGTCATTCATTTGCTGCGCAGGATGGGCATGGGGGCAACGCCTGTATTAATCAATCAGGGCCTGAGTGTCGACCCTTCAGATTTTGCCGAAACGCTGCTCAACGGTATCAAAACAAGAGCATTGCCCACCCCTCCCGTCTGGGCTAACTATGATACGGCTGCATATGATGCTATAAACAATCCTGATCTCAAGTTTGATCATAGGAATGAGCTGTATGACAGTATCTATACAGATATGCTCAATGACGGACTGCGGACAAAATTTTTCCTTTTCTGGCACAATCATTTTGTCACTGAATTGCAAGTATATGATTGCAACAAATATCTATGGAGTTATTACAATCTGCTGAATAAATATTGTCTGGGCAATTTCAGGCAATTTGTCTCTGATGTCGGGAAAAACCCGGCTATGCTGGTATATCTCAATGGTAATCTGAATGAAGTAGGAAAACCCAACGAAAATTATGCCAGGGAATTGATGGAGCTCTTTACAATGGGTGAAAATAACGGTTATACACAGTTTGATGTAGTAGAGGTAGCCCGTGCACTTACAGGATGGAAGTGTAATCAATACAGTTGTAATGATGTCACCTTCAATGGAAGTAAATTTGACAATAAAAATAAAACCATCTTTGGAAAAACCGGCAATTGGGCATACAATGATGTCATCAATCTCATATTTACTGAAAGGCAAAATCAGGTGGCTTATTACATCTGCAGGAAAATATATACCCACTTTGTAAGCCCTGTACCAAATACAGAGTTTATTGCAGAACTTTCCAAACTATTCATTCAAAGCGCGTGGGAACTTTTACCGGTGTTTAAAGCATTATTTAAAAGCGATCATTTTTATGATGAAGTATTGATAGGCGCTATCATCAAAAATCCCATCGAATGTTTTATGGACCTTTCCAGAATGAGTGGTGTCAGTCAGACCAATCTAACTGAAAGATACGGTACATTCAGATATGGTGCGTCTAATATAGGAATGGAAATCTTTAATCCCATCAATGTGGCAGGTTGGCCTGGACACCACGAATGGATCAATGAAAATACACTCACCCAAAGGTGGAATTATTGCAGGACAATCATAGGGACGTTGAGCAACGACAAAAACCGGGAATCATTGCGGCAGCTGGCTATCAATCTATCGACACCAAACACCAACAATCCGGATTTGATCACCAGTGTATTGACCCTGCATTTCATAGGCAGAGCGATAGATCCTTCACTACATGATGCTGCCGTATTATATCTGAAAGGCGACATCCCTCAAAACTATTTTGACGACGGTACATGGAACCTTAGCTGGAATGAAGCACCCTTTCAAATAGCCAACCTGTTGGTATTTCTTGTTAAATTGCCTGAATATCAATTATCCTAAACAAAGCAGATCATGAGTCATCCATATCACAACAAGGGCAGGACAATTGAAAATACCGAGGAGCATGCCAAGGATCACAAAAGATGGAACCGAAGGGATTTTCTACAATCGACTGGTCTATTTGCAGCAGGGCTGGCAGCAACGATACATGGTATGCCTGTTTATGCATTGGGATCTTCTACACAGATTTCGCCTCTTAATTTTTTTGAAACGGACAGAACACTTGTACTCATACAGCTGCGAGGAGGCAATGATGGCCTCAATACAGTGATAGACCGGTTCAACAGCGAGTATTACAACATACGGCCTACACTGGCTATATCAGAATCAAATCTTTGGGCACTGGACCAAAAAACAGGAATGTCTAAACAAATGATAGACCTGAAGCCCATGTGGGAAGAAGACAAAATGAAAATCATTCACAATGTCGGATATCCCCACCCCAATTACTCACATTTCAGGTCTTCAGACATATGGGCGACAGCATCAGATACAGATGAGTATAAAAAAGATGGCTGGATAGGAAGATATATAGATTATGAAATGCCTGCTTTTACAGAAGCACAACCTACAGTGCCTCCTGCTTTGCAGATAGGTGTACAAACCGATCTGGTCTTTCAGGGCCAAAATAACAATCTGGCACTGGCTATCTCCAGTCCAAATGAATTTTACAAGCTCGCTGTATCAGGCCAACTCTATGACTTGACATCTCTGGATCAGACACCTGCAGATTTGTCACTCGCTTACGTTCGACAAGTTGCCAACAGTGCATTTAGGTATAGTCAGTCTATCAGCAATGCTTACAATAAAGGCCGCAACGAAGTCATATATCCGGATAATAATCTTGCCCAGCAGCTGGCCATTGTAGCAAAGCTCATCAAAGGTCGATTGGGTACAAAAGTATTTATGGTATACATCGATGGGTTCGATACACATGCCAACCAGAATAACAATCACCCAGTGCTCATGCAAAGGTTATCTTCATCCATCAGTGCTTTTTATAAAGATCTGGCTAAACAGGAGATAGATGACAAAGTGCTGGGAATGACGTTTTCAGAGTTTGGCCGTACTATTTATGAAAACGGATCTGCAGGTACCGATCATGGTACGGGAGCACCTATAATGCTGTTCGGAAAAGGACTAGGTAAAGGTATCGTTGGCCAGCCACCAGATCTAATCAACACAGATCAATATGGCGACCCACTTTTTGAGACGGATTTCAGAGATGTATATGCAACCGTACTTCAAAGTTGGCTGGGCATGCCTTCAGAAATATCAGATTTCATCATTGGCAAAGACAGAACACCTATTTCAGGTTTAGTGCCCGTTCAAAACCCACCAGTAGGTTCAGAGTCGTTCGAAGCATTACTGGGGCATAAGATATCTGATGAAAACAAAGACGTCCTTCTGATACATTACTCTATTAGACAGGAAGGTCCTGTGATTTTAGAAATACTGGACAGAAGCGGTCAAACCATCCGAACATTAATCCATCAATTTAAACCAAAAGGCTCTCATCTATTGGAAGTCCATATTAAAAAATACCAACTTCATACAGGATCGTATCAATACAGGCTTAAGACCGGAGGCAAAATATATCAGCGCGATTTGGTGATATGGTAAAATATTGAATGAACATTGAGGATAAAATCAACTTTTGTCCTAACATTGCTTAAAAAAGCGGAGAAACAATTAAGGAAACATCATCATCATCAGACCATTCGATAAAAAAGTCGCATAGAATGGCTTTAAATCACTCTTTTTAGATACTTTTGAAGCAGATTTGTTAGTTTTTGGACAGACTGACATTGTGGATCATGGGATTGAACACACTAAATATTATACCCAATTAAAACTAAATGGCAGGCAATACAGACAAAGTACTTTTGGGTCGTACGACAAATCACGAAGGAAAAAAGTCGGAAATCATACTGCTGGGAATTTTTAATGTTGTTGCTTGCTCTGGTCGTCGGTTTTTTTTCAGAGTATCAGTTGACATCGCAAGGCCGCAAGCCTTTACCACCAATTTTAGACAGACATGACTTGGACAAGGAGAAAATTTATTAAGGCCGGACTTTGGGCTGGCATTAGTTTCATCCTGCTCGATTCTTTTTGGTTTGAAAAATACTTTATCGAGACAAACGACTTTAATCTTGGTAAAGCGACCGACGACAACTTCGACTTAAAAGTCATTCAGGTCTCTGATTTGCATTTGCAGTCTTTAAATGGACAGCTAAAAAGGCTTGCAAATAACATAAATGAGCAAAAGCCAGACTTAATTTTAATCACTGGCGATTCAGTTGACAATATGAAAAATGTTTTTGTTCTAAATCAGTTTCTTGGTTTAATTGATAGCGACATTAAAAAATTCGCCATTTTAGGTAACTGGGAGTATTGGGGTGGCATCAACTTAGAAGACCTGCGTCTTAGTTATTCTTTAAATAATTGTGAGCTCTTAATTAATAGTTCTCGACAACTGACTTTTAGAAACAAGACAATCTCAATTACTGGCATAGATGACTATGTTGGCGGTAATGCCGACATTGACCTGGCTATAAAAGAATTTAAGCAATCCGACTACCATATAATATTAAATCACTGCCCAGAGTACGGAGACATTATCTCCGAAAAATTAAAAGGCAAAATTCCTTATGACTTTATGTTATCCGGACACACACACGGTGGACAAATAAATATTTTTGGTTTTGTTCCTTTTAAACCTCAAGGCAGCGGTAAATATCTTAAGGGTTGGTACAAGGACAAAAATATATATGTTTCAAAAGGTATCGGGACAAGTATTTTTCCAGCACGTTTCATGGCAAAAGCAGAAATCGCTGTATTTAAAATGCTGACATAAAGTCGGGTAGTCTTGGGGGAATTTCATCGCCCCTAAACACCATTCAATCTACTCATTACTCCTCTGATAGAGTATGAACTTGCTTTGACTTTGTCGTACGGTACCAAATCGTGTGGATACCATTACAAGGCGATTTAAACAATACGTCTCTGTACATCATCTCCGACAGTACATCTGCAGGTCGCTTTTTACCATGGACCCGTCTTTCATTCTTTTTTTAATCATAGACGATACGCTATAACCTGCTATTATTATAAACTACTTCAGCCAACATATTTAAGGATCTGACATCATTGTTACTAATGATTTTTATCATTTGATATTTTTTGGTAATGTGGTAATTTGCAATACAATTAATAATAATGCCAGTCACATTTTGCAAACAAATTATTAGTTGATTTTTTTTTATTTTTTCAAATAAAAACAAATGCAATGAAACCAATATCCATAACACCGACCTTTATAGGATTATCCCGGGAATCAGTACGATTCTGTTTGTTTGGGATTAAGAATTTAATTTTTAATACTAAGCAAGTCGCTATAGTTTTTGCCCTTCTTTTGGCTTTCATCACAGGTGTGTATAGTCAGAACACTTATTATACTTTTACCGGGCCTGGTAATTGGACTGACGCATCCAAGTGGTCACCAGCATCTCCTCCCAATCCTCTTGGAAATGGGGATGTGATCAATATTAATGGTGATTGCAATATAAATACTAATTACACCATCGGCGCAGGCGGCACTTTGGCCAACTATGGTACCCTGAACAACGAAGGCATTTTGGGCAACTATGGTACCCTGAACAACGAAGGCACTCTGAACTCTTCATTCAATACCCTTAGCAACTTCTCCTCAGGGATTCTAAACAACAACCCTTCCGGTACAATGAACAATTACGGCTATCTGGACAATTACGGTACACTGAACAACTCCGCCTCTGGAATTCTGAACAACTTTGCAGGCTGGCTGAGCAACTACTCCGGTGGTACCTTATTAAACAACGGCATCATGACCAACGATATCGTCGGTAACATGGACAACTATAGCACCCTAACCAACAATGGAACATTTAACCTGAATGGGGTACTTTATTTAAATACAACAAATGCAACATTACCCGATGGCACTTTTAACTGGAACAGCGGGGGTACAGTCATTATTGGAAATTGGAGTGTTATGACTGTCACTAACCTTTTAACCATATCTTCAGGTAGAAATTTTAGAATGACGGTACGCTCAACATAAGCTCTGGCGGTACTCGGTAAACTCCGTACGATGATCATCGAAGGCTATTTGACCAACGACGGCACCTTGATTAACGACGGCACGACGACCAACAACGGCTCTCGACAACTACGGCACATGACCAACAACCCGGAAAACGATGACCAATAACTCAAACTTGACTAACATGACCGGTGGTACCTTTCTCAACAACGGCATACTAATAAATTACTCCAGTACTCTGAATAATACCTTCACGAAAATCCTGAGTCAAGATGGCATCCTAAATAATAACTCCGGTAGCACCTTGTCCAACGACGGCACCTTGACCAACGACGGTTACCTGAACAACTATGGCACATTGACCAACAACTCCGGAAAAACGCTAACCAACAATGCCATACTTACCAACGATGGCGGGACTCTCGATAACAATGGTACCTTAAACAACAATGGCACTTTACTGTACAGGCACAGTGGTTCAATCCGGCACTTTTAGTAATAATTCCACAGGTATGATAGCTCCCGGGTTAAGTCCGGGTAAACTGACCGTAACAGGGTCTTTAAATTTAGGTAATGGCACATACAATTGTGAGATTAATGGCACAAATCAGGGTACAAACTACGACTGGCTGGCTATCAGTGGTACCACCACTCTTACCAATGCCAAACTTATATTGAATTGGGGTTTTACTCCTGTCGCAGGAGATGAGTTTACCATCCTCACCTATAGCAGCAAGGTAGGAGAGTTTGCACCAGGTAACGTCACTATTCCGTCTGTTTCTGGTCTTATTGTAGCCTTGATACAGGATGCCACATTCGTAAAGGTCACAGTATACGCTCCACTCCCTGTCAAGCTGGCAGATTTCAGTGGTAGCATAAGGGGTGGCGATGTCTATCTCGAATGGGAAACCTCCGTAGAGCAAAATAACCAAGGTTTTGAAATCCTCCGCAGCACAAATGCAGGGAATTGGTCATCCATCGGTTTTGTTGAAAGCCATGGAGGTCTAAATGGAAATAGATATGAATATCTGGATACGGAACCAATGGCCGGACCAAATTACTATCGTCTGCGACAACTCGACTATGACGGCAGAGTTGAATTATCAGACATTGTTATGGTCTTATGCAAAGATGCGAAATATATCCTGCATCTGTACCCTAATCCAGTACAGAGCCATGTGAGTCTCACAAACCTCGAGGGGCAGACCTTGTATAGTATCATAAATGAAATGGGACAGACACTGCAATCCGGCACAACATCTGGTGGCGAGGTCATCGATGTGCAAAGCCTCCCATCAGGCATGTATTATCTGCAAGCTGGCAATCAGGTATTAAAATTTATAAAACAGTAATAGGGTGATATTATTTATCATTACAATGACAATTACCGAACTTCTAAGCTAACCCTTTAGTATGGTGGTGTCCATAGATAGTGATGGAAAAGTAGCACTCGTTGGGATAAAAAAGGTTGCATATGAGAAATTTTTGGAGGGCGAAAAATTAAAGAACACCAAAGTAATGAAAT
Organism: Saprospiraceae bacterium; assembly: GCA_016714765.1. Classification (GTDB taxonomy): domain Bacteria; phylum Bacteroidota; class Bacteroidia; order Chitinophagales; family Saprospiraceae; genus OLB9. Next base: position 61,868 of record JADKCF010000016.1, read on the forward strand.
CAAGCAAAAAATATGAAAAACAAAATTTTAACCTTTTTACTAATCCTTACCTCCCTTATAGGGTACTTGGAGTGGAGTGGAGATAACCACACATTCTTGTTTCAGGCAGAGGTTGAAATAGTGCACAAACTTTTTACAAACCCAAGTTCTGTGGTTCATCCATTCATATTACTTCCATTAATCGGACAAATTTTATTATTCATTACATTATTTCAAAAACCACCCAGTAAGATATTAACCTACATCAGCATTGGTGGTTTAGGGATGTTATTGGGTTTTATGTTTATAATTGGTTTGATAAGCCTGAATTTCAAAATTCTTTTGTCTTCTATTCCATTTATAATAGTGGCTGTATTGAAAATCAAACATTTACAAAAAACGAAACCGAATATTGATAATACCGCTAACTACTAATCATATTGGCAGAGACATTCCTGATGAACTATATGTTTGGCTTGGCGTTTGGGAGAAAAATCTGGGAGCAATAAGATTTTATGAAAAAAATGGATTTGTACCATTCGACAAGCACATTTTCAGATTGGGCGACGAAAAGCAGACTGACATATTGATGATAATAAAGCTTGACAGCTAAAAATAAGTTCCTTACCAAAAAATCCCCACGGATTTTTCACTAAGTGCAGCGTAATGATATTCAACCATCGGGTCTAAAAAGCACTATGTTATCAAACCGACAATTGGCAGAAAATAAATTGCTTAGAATGGTGAATCTGAACTATCTTTGAAAATATTTTATGTTTATGTACAGGCTACTTCATACTACCACACTACTTTTATTAAGTCTCTGGGTATCAGGTCAGAATAATCATTATTTTATCGATCATGCCAGATGGGTATATCAGACAGAAGAAAGTTATGAACCGGGTCAGATATTTATGTATTCTGGTGTAGAAGAAAATACTATCCTTGGCGATACCATTTTAGACGGAGCTCTCTATAAAAAATTGTACAAAAGATTCATTCATTATAATAGCACAAAACCACCATTTCCTCATCAAGGTGCAACCACAACTTCTTATGAAAAGAGAGGGCCAACTTTTATCAGATATGATTCATCAGAAAACAAGGTTTTTTACAGAGAAAATGTTGACTCTTCGGAAGTAGTTATTTATAATTTTAATGCAATGGTAGGTGACACAATACCTCTAAGTACAAAATACTATAACGGCAACAAAGTATTAGGAATAGATACCATTTCCCTTTTGGGAAACCATCACCGGCTGTATGTTCTTGACACTAATATTCCTATCCAAAATGGTATTGTTGAAGGTATAGGTGGATTAAATGGATTAACCTTTAATCAACCTTCTTTTCCGGCAGTAAGCGGTGGTTTATTGATGACTGATTTAGTTTGTTTTGAATATAAAGACAGCACATATTTTTCACCTTGGGCATCACACAATCAAATACCATGTCCTTCCAAATCTGACTTTATTTCTAGTTCGAAAGATATTTTTTATGAACAAGTTAATATTTTTCCGAATCCAAGCATTGGGTCATTTACTGTTAAGTTTCCAGAAAATTATATAGGTTCGACGTTTACGCTTTACAACTCAAATAACCAAATTATCCGAACGTGGATCATTCAAGATAAGATAATGACATTTGAAAACATGGAAAAGGATTGGCTTTTTATATAATAAGAAGTAGTGAAGGCAAGACTATTTCTGGAAAAGTTATGATGCTTGATTAAGCTATCCTATATTTTTTTTTATATCACACAATCTCACCATCCCTCATCTCAATAATTCTATCACTATTTCTGGCAAATTCCTCATCATGTGTCACAGCAATAATCGGTTGGCCAAAGCTTCTTGTCAAGTCCTTAAAAGTGTCAAAAACAATGGCTGTGTTTTTGCTGTCAAGATTACCCGTAGGTTCGTCACACATGATAATGTGTGGATCATTGATGAGTGCTCTTGCGATAGCTACTCTTTGTTGCTGACCACCTGATAATTTGCTGGCAGGTTTGAGAGCTTGATCTTCAAGCCCTAATAATTTCAATTTGTCATAAGCCCTACTTTCTATTTCCTGTGCTGTATATTTGCCTAGTTTTAATGCAGGTAGCATGATGTTTTTGAGACATGAAAACTCCGGCAAGAGATAGTGAAATTGAAAAACAAAACCTATTTTGTTGTTGCGCATTTCGGCTAATTGATCATTGGTCTGACCTGTGACAGTTTGTCCGTCAACCTTGAGCTGGCCTGAGTATTCCGTATCCATGGTGGATAAGATGTACAATAATGTTGACTTACCGCTGCCAGATTTACCAACCATACTTAAAAATTCTCCTTTTCTTACCGCAAATGATATATCTTTTAGCACCTGAAATTCTACAGGGTCATGAAAGTATTTACTGATATTTCTTGTCTCAAGGATGTTCATTTTATTCAAGTATTTGTTTTGTAAGTACCATTGTTATTCGTTCAGATTGGTCGGTTCATTAGTCGTTCTAACCATTAAAAGTTACTTTCTGAATATGGAAACCGGATCTACCTGGGCTGCTTTGCGAGCTGGAAGATACCCTGCAAAAAATGTGATAATCATACCTACGACCGTACCTTGTATAAATTTTGTCAGTTCGTAATCAATAGGAAAAAAGCCGATATCACCGCCGATATACACTTTTTTTAATAAAGTAACCAGTACCGCGGCCATGATCATTCCTCCTATTACACCCATAACGCCTATAGACAAAGCCTGAGTCAAAAATATTCTGATAACATCTTTACCTTTGAATCCCATGGCTTTAAGAATGGCTATATCATTGATCTTTTGGGAGACCGTCATATTGAGAATATTATAAATCCCAAAACCTGCCACGATCAATAGTGTATTTGATACTAGGGTTATGATTATCCTCCGCATACGAAATGCTGCCATGATTGTTTCATTCGCTTCCCTCCACCCTTCAGATTTATATCCTGTAAGCATTGTCAGTTTTGGGGCTATACTTGATGCCGTATTTGGATCTTTTATTTACATTGATGTCCGTTACATAGGTATTATTTTCTAGTAGTAATTGTTGTGTAGTGGCTAGATTGATGTATGATTTTGTCTTGTCAATAGCACTATTGTTGGTTTTAAATATAGCAGTTACCTTCAGATTTCTATTGACACCTTTAGGTGAGGAAATATTAATATTATCATTGATTTTTAGACTTAACTTTTCGGCAATTCCGCTTCCTATGGCTATGGCGTTAGGATTGCCTTGCATTCTGTCGAAGTCACCTTCTACGATTGTAGATTTTATATTGAACATCGGGTCGGCTTGAGCCGGTATGACGCCGATGGCCATTCCTGCCAATTGGGTTTTGCCCACATTATAAAAAATAGTGGTCGACACTTGCGGTGTTACTATGGTGACCTCAGGGTTTTTTTTAATGAGTGCTACTATTTCATCGGGATTGATAATGGTATTACTAGTTGGTACCACTTTGGGGTTGATGATGACTGATGTTGCTCCTTCAGATTGGTGTAATGGCTGGCTCAGTATATCGTCTTTATATACTCTGATATGTGCTGTACTTTTGAAGATGGATTCACTCGAACTGCGGTCAAATCCTATGAGCATACTATTCATAAATATATAAATTGACATGCCCAATAAAACGCCCATGACTGCTACCATGGTAAGCTTTTTATTGGTAAATAAGTAGGTGGTGGCTATGTCTGTATTGATATTCATGATTATGGTTTGATGGGTGCAAGGATGGCTTCGGCTGTAATGCCTTCCAATACTTCTACATAGTCGGTTGATATTATACCAGTCTTAATAGTCACAGACGTGTCCTGACCTTTGAGCATGACTTTATTACCATAGCCCATATATTCTCTCGGTATGAGTAAGGCATTTTTCTTTTCACCTACCAATATGTTTCCTTCCAGAGGTGTTCCATAAATATTGGATACTGCCGGCAAAGATTCTGTAAGTAATATCTTACATACGAATGATTGGGTAGCATTATCAAAGGCAGATAGAATTTCACTTACCTTGCCTGTATAGGTTATGGTCTTTTCGGTGTTGAGTTGGATTTTCGTTTCTTGTCCCAGTTTTACACGGTGTATACTGCTTTCATCTATAGTGAGGACAATCTCTATTTTATTGGGGTTCGCCACTGAAGCGATGATGTCTCCTTTACGAACATAATCACCTGTACTCCTAAACTTTTTAATGATAGTGCCATCATTGATAACAGTAATTTTGTTATAGCTTTGTACTACCTGATTGTTTTTTAGTTGTCCTGCAGTTAGAATTTTTTGTTGTTTTGCTTGTTGTAATAGTAGATCATATTGTTTTTTGAGTGCTTTGAGATTGGACAAGGCATTTTCAGCAGCCAGCGTTGCATTTTCAAATTCTACTTTAGCTATACTCTCAGTTTTCCGAAGCCTTTCATACCGTTCGAGTTGCAATTTCTCTTGTTGGTATTTAGCTTCTGCAAAAGAGATGTTTTGTTGGAGTTGTTGCAAAGCGGGCGCATCAGAGGTCAGGTTTTCATTGGCGATGACGAGCTGCTCAGAGGCTGTAGATGTATTGATGACATTAGATCTGTTGTCAATGGTTGCTATAATATCTCCTTTTTGACTGAGGTGCCAATGTCATAATTTGCATTCATCAAGATGCCATCCGTCTGTGCTGTAAGATTATAAGCGCCATCCCACTCTATCTGACCCGGAGCAAATACCCATTCCTGAATATCCTGCACGACAGGTTTGACATCTACATTTTCTTTATTCTTGCAGCTGAAAGTCCATATTGTGACAAATAGGAAAAAAATAAATTTTGGTGGCTTCATATTCACGTTATAATGTATTTAATATTGGTTTTGGATGATGATTCTATATTTTGCGTATGCTATATTAGCCAATGCTACAACTACGTTCAATTGGCTATAGAGCATGTCATTTTGTGATGTGAGCAATCTGTCCAGGGGTAAAATATTTTCGTTATACTGGTTAAGATTTTTCTGATAAGTATCCTCCTTTAAATCACTGATAGCCTTAAAATTGGACCATTGTTTTTGCGCTTTTTCATATTCAGTAGCAAGTTGGGTATTTTTACTTTCAGTCTCATTTTTGATATGTAACTCATTATTTGCAAGGGTTTCCAACTGATATTGTTTGGATTTGATAGAAGATAGCCGCTGCACGGTAGGTAAGTCCCAACCAACTTTCAACCCTATAAAATTATAATGGATACCTGAAGAATTATTGGCAAAAAAGAAATCATTGCTTAGATTTTGCCAGTTGAGCGACGAAGTAAACGATAATGTAGGATAATATTGATGTCGAAGGACCTTAATATCCTGATGCAACATTTTGGATTGTAAGGTGGCATTGTTATAATAAACTTTGCCTGAAGCTGGGATAGGCGCATTGTCCATAACATAATTATTCAGATCTTCAATTACCTCTGGCTTCCATTTATTTTCCAAAAACAGCGACAAGACATTTTCTTGTAGGCTGATGTTGTATTCCAATTGCTGCAACTTGTCTTGCAATGTTATCAAATTGACTTCTGCTTCGTTTACATCTTGTTTTCTGATGATTCCTTCCTTATATCTATCATTTACTATGGTTTTTATTTGTGTGGCGATAGCAATGTTTTTGGTAAGTACTTCTTTTTGATTTTTAAGAGAAATAATATTCCAATATGTGGCATTGACACTTTCGTGCAGATTGAGTTCATTGAGTAGATTTTGGCTTTCAGTCAGCTGTTGATTAATTTTGGCAGATTTAATTTGCGAAATAGCCGATAGATTGAAAATATCAAATTGAGGTTGGAGAGAAAGAAGCGCATTGTATTGCTGGCCAAAAGTAACTTCTCTGAATGTTCCTGCCGGACCTCCAAAAATCTCAGCAGGTATAAAGTTGTTTTGTAATCGGGTGTTGTCTATCATTGTCATTGCCAAGGGAATACGAGGATTCAATACATTACCCAAAGCAGTTTTATTGGTTAAAATGGCAAGATCGTTCTGTATTGCTGCATTTTTGAAACTGGTATTGCTATGTTTGACATCTTGCCAAACTTCAGAGAGAGAAGTGTAAGTTTTCCTTTGTTGTGCTGACACTTGAGTGACCTTAATACTTATAAGGATTATAGAAAAGGCTATACTATATAAAATTTTCATACGCATATAAACGTGATTATGATTTTTGTGCCATCAACTTAAAAAAATCTTCTACCATTTTATTACCTTCAGTGACAAGATCAAAAGAAAACTTGAGTGATTTCCACTTAAACATGGTCAATCTGAAACCGCCCATTAGAAAATGGACCATAGATACCTGGTCGATTACCGTATTTATTTTTCCGGATGTTATACACTCAGTCACTAAATCGTTTATTATTTGAATCTTGTACAAAAACATTTTGAAAATCTGATTTCTTATTCCTTCGCTCTCGTCGATGAGACCATCTGAAAGTACTACTACGACAAAATGTGGATTGTCGCTAAAGTACCGAAACTGAGAATCTAAAATCTGTATCAGCTTCGCCTTGGGATCCACATCCTGCCCAAGAATAGGGTCGAATCTTTCTTGTATATTTTGATATAAATACTCTAGCATGAGTACGAGAATATCATCTTTACTTTTGAAGTGACGATAGATTGCACTCTCCACAAATTCCATCTCAGCAGCTAGTGCTTTGACTGTAAGCCCTGAGATACCTCGACTGGCGAGTATTTTGCCGCTAGCAGCTATGATTTCTAACTGACGATCCGTGATGCGCATAAGACATATGTGAGTGAATATTCACACACAATAAACGAATGGATGGATAAAAAGTTGCAAGGCTTCTTAAAAAAGTTTAAAAAAGCAATATAAAATATCAAAAACATGACATTTAGTGACTACAATCGCAAAAAAGCATATCTATTTTTGATTACGATCACAAAATGTTATGAATAACATGACAACTATGCGATGTATGTTACGGAAATAAAAGCTATTACTTCATTTATGGACCAATCCGGTTTTATAAAATCCCTGTAAAGCTTGAATGAAAGTGTCATTTTATTATATTATTTTGGAACTCGTCACCTTTCCACCCTAAATGCTTCCATAGGTATCTCCGTCTTCTCTTTTTGGACTAACTGCCTGACCAATAACCCCGTCCCTGCTGCAAGCGATATACCCACCATGGCATGTCCTCCTGCAATGGTTACATTAGCATGATGTGGACTATTGCCAATGTAAGGTAATCCATCTGGCGAACAAGGTCTCAGTCCTGACCATACTTTTTCTTTGGGAGGCACTTCCAGATGAATGTTTGGGTAATAATCATTGGCAGCTGAAATGATGGGCTTCACTCTGTTCATATTGATGTCGTGATCGATACCGCAAAGCTCCATCGTCCCGCCTACCCTAAGTTCGCTTCCCATAGGCGTCATGGCAACCCTATCATCTACAAGGATAGCTGGATGGCTCAGATTTTTTTGTCTGTCACCATATGTTACGCTGTATCCTTTGCCAGGCTGTAAAAGTATATTTATACCTAGTTTTTGACTGATGACTTCCAGCCAAGAACCTGCGGCCACCACCACATGATCGGTATTGAATTTACCGGTATCTGTGATGACAGAGATTACAGTATTGTTTTTGGTTTCGAAGTTGAGTACCTCTGCTCCGAATACTATCCTAACTCCCATTTCTTGACACTTTTGTGTAAGTGTTTCCATCATCCTGACAGGGTGCAGATGGCAGTCTACCGGAAAATAAACTCCTCCCAAAACATCCACCTCTACATCAGGCTCCATTGCCTGTACTTCTTCCTTGGACAAAACCGGTGCTTCCATGCTGTATTTTTTTGCCTCATGAGCCAGTTCAGCTTCATGATGTCCGGTCTCAGCAGACTTGTATAGCATAAGGCACCCTTTGGTTTCGAGCTGAAAACCATGATTCAATTCCTGATCCAGGTCTATCATCAGATTTCGGCTTAGCTGAAGGATATTATTCAGATGAGGGGCGTTTTTTCGGACAGTTTTTTCGTTTGCCATGGAGTAAAATTTAAGTCCCCATTTTATAAGTGATGTATCAAGTCTTGGCTTTATATAAAAAGGACTCGTGGAACTAAGCATCCACCTAAGTCCCTGCGCCACTATCCCGGGTGAAGCCAAAGGGATAAAGTGACTTGGAGAAATGTATCCAGCATTACCAAACGAACAGTTGTTCGTCCCGCTTCCCCTTTCGATGATAGTCACTTCATGACCCTCTTTTCTAAGGTAGTAAGCGCATGAAAAACCTATGACACCTCCTCCTACTATAACGATATTCATATATAACTTATTGTAAAATTAATTATGCCCTTAGGTCAATGTAAGATATTATTTTGCACAAAGATAAACATTAAGCTTTACCATTGCATTCAAAGATTATTACTTTTATCTGAATAAATAACTCTTGTAGTTCTATAACTTTAAATGATTTCTGATTAATATTACTCTTCCCTATCTAGTATTTTTATATTGAAACTTTACCGATTCCACTTCTTAAATATCACACAAATAATTAACATACATGCCTAGTAGTAAGTACTTTATTTAAAGCAGAAACAGATATAAATGACTCAAGACCGTAGAATTATTCAATCATTGGTGTTTTTCAGAAATGATGAAATTTTAATTTTTGTAATCATGATCAATGTGTTGTATCAACTTTTTCATTTTCGACCATTTCTTTAATTTTTTCTATTACAGCAGCACTTGCATTTTGTACTGCTTCTGTCAGATTTATCCCTTGCTGTTGTATAGACTTAATGCTTACAACAAACAAATCAATCTCCGGCATCCTGCCCAATAATTGCAAAGCACTTACCAAATCTTTTAGCCCTATGTCATGGGTACTCATCGCAGGTGGAAAATCAAGTGCAAAACGAGGTTTTATTTGTCTTACATTCCCGGGTGGAAGTCCGTCCAAAGTGGCATCAATCATGATAATATGATCATGCAGATCGAAGTATTCCAAAAGATGAAATCCTCCCGTCCCACCATCCAATACGTTCACGTGATCAGGCAAATTGACACTCTCCAACATTTTTGCAATATGAACACCAACCCCTTCATCACCCATAAGTATGTTGCCTATCCCAAGTATCAGTGTTGATTTATTCATATCTTTTTTAATTATATTTGAGGATTTGGAGTGTGTGGTTTATCTTTTTCAAAAAATTCTTCTTCTATAAATTTCCATCCACCTCCCATACTGCTGATTTCACCCCTGCCTTCAACATAATCATGATAAAAGACCAGATATACATGTATGACAGAAAAAGAATAAAAAACCACATGGCCCAGTGATGAACCTGACGTGTCACAATATCACCGCCAAACAATGCCGGCACCCATGCAAATAAATCGGGAAACCACCAGTCTGACATAGCCGCGTACAAACCAAATCCGGTAAGACACTGCACTAAAAACATCAAAAATACGATAAAATAGGATAAGCCTGCCAATGCATTATGACCAATACTCAGATGCTCTCTTTTCCCTTTTGGTCCCTTCATCAATAGAACATCAATTTTTATAACGGTCCACATTTCCTGAAAAAAACGCTTTGAAGTAGGAATAAACTGTTTCCAGTCCGCAAATTTATTGCCCACAAAACCCCAGTATATCCTGAAAAGGAAGTTGAAGAAGAATATAGGCTGCAGCGAAGTGAATAAATCTTACCCAACCCATGGTAAAAACATTGGTAGCTTCTGTCTGACTCATGAGCGCCAGCGGATTGGCCATATAAAGCCTGTAGCTATCAAAACCATCAACACCAGCACATTGAGCCAATGATACATTCTCACAGGTAGTTCCCAAACATAAATCCTCCTCAATCGAGGTATATGAAGATATTTAGTTGTCATAATGAATACATTTAAAAGTTAATCACCAACCACGCTCACTCTTCCTATAGTATTACCATTTTCATCATACAAGTGCACCGCACAAGCCATACACGGGTCAAAACTATGGATTGTTCTCAATAATTCCAGAGGTTGCTTTTCATCAGCTACCGGAGTATCTATCAGTGCTGATTCATACGCCGACTTCTGCCCTTTATTATCCCGGGGAGACGCATTCCAAGTAGTCGGAACAACAAGCTGGTAATTTGCAATTTTCTGGTCTTCAATATTGATCCAGTGTGCCAGAGCACCTCTTGGTGCTTCTGAGTATCCAACTCCTATCGCTTGTTTTGGCCATGTTTCTCTTTCAAACTTGCTCATTTCTGCCATCCTGGTATCTCCGTTCTTGATATTACTGATGAGCTGGTCGTAAAATTCAAGAACCCATTGAGATGCAAGTACGCTTTCCAATCCACGCGCTGCTGTTCTGCCCAAGGTTGAAAACAGCGCAGTCACAGGTACATTGAGGTCTTTCAATGCTTTGTCCACTACTGCTTTATATTCTTCCACCCCTCTGGCATATCCGACCAGTACTCTTGCCAATGGACCTACTTCCATGGCATTTCCTTTCCATCTGGGAGTTTTAAGATAACTATATTTACTATCTACATCAAGATTTTCAAAAGGTGGTTTAGGTCCGGTGTAATTCATTTTTGTTTCTCCCTTCCATGGATGTAATCCTACTCCGTCACCGCCGGCGTATTCGTACCAGGAGTGAGTCACAAATTCCTGAACTTCTTGGTCATGCCGCAAGTCTACGTCATACACTTTACTTATGTCCCTATTCAGGATAGCACCAGATGGGAACTTCATTTTTGATCCATCTCTAAATCCATTGGTTGGCAAGTCACCATAAACCAGATAATTGCCCAATCCACCTCCTATGGCTCCCCAATCTTTGTAGAAAGATGCAATTGCCATAAGGTCCGGAATATATACCTGCTCAATGAAATTTTTACCTTCCAAAAGAAGTCTACCTACCATCGCCAATCTTTCAGCATTGATACCACTTACATCATCAACACCTATGGCACAAGCCATTCCACCTACTAAGAAATTGGGGTGCGGGTTTTTACCTCCAAAAATGGCATGTACTTTTACAATCTCCTTTTGCCATTCCAAAGCTTCAAGGTAATGTGCCAGACCAATCAGATTTACTTCAGCTGGTAATTTATAAGCAGAATGCCCCCAATAACCATTGGCAAAAATTCCAAGTTGTCCGCTATTTACAAACTTACCGATCCTTGCCTGAATATCGCTGAAGTAACCCGGTGAACTTTTAGGCCAATTGGAAAGGCTTTGCGCCAATTCGGATGTTTTTTTAGGATCTGCTTTAAGGGCATTCACCACATCGACCCAATCCATGGCATGCAAATGATAAAAATGAACCACGTGGTCATGCATATACTGCCTGCAATGCATGATGTTTCTTACCAGTTCTGCATTAGGGGGGATTACGATATCCAAAGCATCTTCAACAGCTCTGACTGAAGTCAATGAGTGAACAGAAGTACAAACACCACAAACCCTTCCCACAAATGCCCAGGCATCCCGGGGATCTCTGCCTTTGAGTATCTCTTCAATCAAACGAACCATTGTGCCGCTGCTGAATGCATCTTTTATTTTTCCATTTTCTATATCGACTTCTATCCTAAGGTGGCCTTCTATTCTTGTAATCGGGTCAACCACAATTCTTTTGCTCATACTTTTTACTATTTAAAGTTTGATAAATTAAGAAACTACATCTTTTTCACCTTCTTTTCCTTCCAACTCTAGCTCATGAATTTTTTTATATTTACTGACATTGGTTGCTATAGCATGACCTGCTATGGCGGCTGCGGTGACACCCAAAGCAACTTTACCCCAATTGTCTGCATCAGCTTCTATACCAAAACCTGCAAATGCAGAAGCTCTTTCATACAGCCGACCATTGTCCCAGAAATTCTCTTCGCTGCAACCTATACACGGATGGCCTGACTGAATTGGAAAACTTGTTCCTTCGTTCCACTTCATAACACCACATGCATTGTAGGTAGACGGACCTTTACAACCCACTTTGTATAGACAATATCCTTTTTTTGCATTTTCGTCATCAAATGATTCCACAAAAAGTCCTGCATCATAATAGGCTCTTCTGTAACAGGTATCGTGTACTCTTTTACTGTAAAAAGCTTTAGGTCTGCCAATTCTGTCCAACTCAGGTATTCTGCCAAAAGTCAGATAATGAACTATCACACCCGCCATTACTTCTCCGATTGGTGGACATCCCGGTACTTTAATCACGGGCTTTCCTTTGACCAATTTATGTATTGGAGTCGCAGATGTAGGATTTGGTTTTGCGGATTGGACACAACCATTGCTCGCGCAACTTCCCCAGGCAATAATGGCGGCAGCATTTTCTGC
>JADKCF010000017.1 GCA_016714765.1 Saprospiraceae bacterium
AACTATAGAAAATAGAATACTATTGATTAGTTTACGGCGTCAGTTAATGACTTACCTGCCTTAAATTTTACAGATGTTTTTGCTGCAATACTGATGGTTTTACCTGTAGATGGGTTTCTTCCCTCTCTAGCAGGTTTGTGGGATGTAGAAAAAGTACCGAATCCTATGAAAGCAGCTTTATCACCACTTTTTAAGGTTTTTTCAACACCACTGAAAACTGCATCTACAGCACTACTTGCCTGAGCTTTTGTAATTCCAGCCGCTTCTGCTACTGCATTGATTAAATCTCCTTTGTTCATTGTAAAAAAGTTTATATTAATTAAGAATTTATTCGGGCGCAAAAGTACCGTTAATTCATATAGAAACAAATTTTAATTCATAATATTTACTAAGAAAACGGCTGAATCAGTCATTTTGTTGCAGATTTGGTGTATTTAGCTATTTATTTACGTATATGAAAATACAAATTTGATAATTTTGAAGTTTTATTGGAATTTTTCTTACTTTTGGATAATAAAACCTTCACATATTGAAAAATGTAAATAAATACTTTGTTTTGATTTTTATGATAGTGATATCTTCCATTTCTCATCAATCTTGCAAAACCAAGGAAGGTTGTGGTCTTGAGGAAAAATACAATAATCCTGATATGGAAACCACCAAGCGAGGAAAATCCAATTTATTTTCCAAGGCTCAATCTAAGAAAATGAAGAAAAAATCATAACATACCTCGTGTTCCTGTTTTTTGGTACATTGATGCAATATTGTTTAGACATAGTATGATAATGAATAATGCCAGCCCCGGGCAGACTACTAACCACCAGGATTGCATGGTTCTTCCTTCAGACATCATTCTCCCCCAGGTTACCTGTTCCACAGGCAAACCCATTCCTAAAAAGGATAACGTAGATTCCAATAATATAGCACTACTTATGCTGAAGCATCCAACTACCAGGAGTGTGGGCATAATATTGGGCAAAATTTGTTTGTACATGATACGCCAGGCATCATAGCCCAGTACTTTTGCACTTACTATAAAATTTTCTTCTTTGACAGAAAGTGTTTCTGCTCTTGCATATCTTGCAAAGTCTATCCATCCCAGAATTGTAATGATTAAAATGATATTCCAGATCGAAGGAAATGAAAACAGACTGGACAAAGTCAGCAATATGAAAATACTTGGAAAAGATTTTCGAATCTCGATAACCTTGACCATCATCATATCAAACGGAATAGGATACTTCTTTATACCCTTTAACCTTCCCAATAGTTTAATGGCGTATATCAGGAGCAGGACACAACTGATCATTATTATCCAGGTCCATTGACTTATTGTATACATAGCAAGCTCCCAGTATAAAAAAAACAACCCCATTATAAATGCTAAAAAAACTCCCATTAACTGAACCATGTTCAGACTGATGCCATCATCTCTAAAGTAGGCTGACAGTATACCTAGCGTGACACCAATAATAAAGGCAAAAAATATGGATATTAAGCCTATTTGTAAAGCTGTGACAGTCCCATATATCATGCCGGACAAAACATCTCGACCGAGTTTGTCAGTCCCCAGCCAATGCCTGTTTCTCCATGATTTGCCCGGTTGGTCTGAAAAAGGACTTAGATTGGCGTCGGTACTGATGTTGGTGACAAGCGGATCATATGGAATAATAGGATAAATGCAAATAGAATTGTGATCAGGAGATCCGATAGATGGCGTTTTGTCCTGCCATTTGGGAAAAAGTAAGTGTTTGTTTACATAGCATATCCACGCTTTGCTGCCTGCTAAAAATGGACTCATCACTGCTACTGCAATGTAAAGGCCTAACACGCATACTGATAGCCTGAATGACGTGTTTCTTTTACTTTTCACTGCAGACTTGTGTTAATTTTGGGATTGACAATGGCATAAATGATATCTGTTATCAGCATAAAAACAACCGTGAAAATACTTACCAATAATAAAATGCTGAAGACCACATTCCAATCTGTGGTTGTAATGCTATCAAAGATGAGACGACCCATTCCTGGTATATTGAAAATGACTTCAATAATAAGCGAACCCGATAATCCTGCAGGTATACGGCTACCAATGATAGTTACTACCGGAAGCAAAACATTTGGTAACAGGTGATTTTTCATGATTTTCCAGTCGCTTATACCTTTCGCTTTAGCAACAGCGAAGTATTGTTTTGTTTTTTGTTCAACTACATTATTTCTAACGACCCTGCTGAGCATCGCGATATCATTGGCTACCAGGCAAAAGACAGGCAAAACAAGTTGCTGACTAAATTTTGACACAATTGCTGGGACAGATAAATCTGAAGGGAATGTCCAGTCTCCTGGTGTAGGGAAAATATTCATAAAATTGCCATATCTGCCAGATGTAAAAAATATAATCAACACCGATGCCAGCCAGAACACAGGCATGGCATAAAATATAAGCCAGATAAAGCCATTTAATTTGTCAAAAAGGCTATTCTCTCTGAATCCGGCATACAGTCCTGATGGAATGGCAATCATTGATGAAAATATGATATTGAGCAATAGCAGAATGGAAGTCCACTTTGCAGCTTCCAATATTTTATGTCCAACCTTCCTACCGTCATTATTTGAAATTCCAAAGTCACCTTTAAACATGTTTGCAAACCACCGGTGAAACTGATTATCCATTCCGTGCCAGTAAATGATAGGATAATACCAGGTTTTTTGTGAAAGAGCCATTTGATCAATAGAAGAAATCAGAGCATTGACAGATGAAGGATTTTGACCTTTGTTTTGTGATAATTCTGTCGATAAAGTGTAAATCTCACTAAAATCAGAAATAACGTCCAGTTTTTTTAGTGTTTGTACCAAAGTCTGGCTTGAAACACTATCACCCACTAATGTCAGTTCGTCTGATGCAGCTATTTTTTTGTTGGTTATAAAGCGACTAATGTCATCAAAGGGTATTTTTTGATTCAAGAGTTGTCTGACTTGCTCTCTTTCATTTTGGGACGTAAGGGCATTGATGTTTTTGGGATAGTAATCCGGCACCACAGATATATAAAAGACAGCTTTATCCATACCAAACTTTATATAATTCTTTACATATTCTGTGGCGGCGTTTTTATCTTCGGGTTGGATGCCTTGCAATCTCAGTAGTGACGACGCTTGATCACCCGGAACAAGCCGACTGAGAAAGAAGGCAATCATCATCACCAAAACCAGTGTAGGCACTATTAGCAAGATTCTCGTGACAACATATTGCCCCATCATTTATTTCATTTAGTGGACGCTTTACTTCCTGCCAATCTGAATGTGTTGGCCATATATCCGGGTCTTTTAATTGTAGCGAATGAAGTCCATTTTTTACTGACGATAATTTTTTCTTCTGGAGCGTATAAAAATATGACGGGCTGATCCTCATAGATTTGAGCTTGTATTTTCTGGTACATTTCCATCCTGTCTTTATCATCCTTGAGTGTGACTATTTTTTTGATCATATCATCTGTTATAGAATTTCGGTAGGATGCATCATTGCTTCCATCCGGAGTATCGTTTTCAGATGACCATTTGCTCATGTCATCCCAGGTTACGATATCCTGAGAGAAAACGGAAGGAACCATTTGGAATTTACGGGGTTTTAAATTTTCTGCCCGTATCAGTTTGAAATCTTTTTCGGTAATTTTTATTTTTATTCCGACCTTCGCAGCATTTTCCTGGAGAGGGATAGAAAGGTTTTTACCCAGTTTCTGCCCTGAAATCAGTATTTCTATTTCCATTTCAGTATTCTTGCCATTCAGTTTTTTATCCATTGTTCCGTTATTGTTGAAGTCTTTCCATCCAGCTTCTTAAAGAAGAAGTTGCTTTGCTTTTTCCAGATCATAAGGTATGGGTTTTAATGTAGTATTGAATGTCTTCTTGAGTGGGTGAATAGCTCCAACTGAGATTACTCCCATCCCACCTTCCAGATTTTGTATTATACTCTTTACATCAATCAGGTGAGCCAATGCTTTTCTGACATTTACATCCTGTAGAATGGGATCCTGATTATTGAGAACAATAAAATACTGTTTCATCAGTGCAGGATGGTAAAATGCAAACTTATTTTTCAAGAGGCTATCATCTTCCATCGCATTGTAACTACCTGCTGATATTTCATTGATGACATCCAGCTTATCTGCTTTTAGTTGTGTGAGCGCTGTGAGCTCATCAGGGATGATGTGAAATATCATTTTATCGGGACCTTGCTGGAGGATAGCTTGTTTTTTGTCTTTGGCCCAGTAATTTTCTTTTTTTTCTATTATAATATTCTGGTTTGCCGACCAGGATACAAACTTATACGGACCAGCTCCACAAAATTGATTCCTTGAAAAGTCATTGCTGTTGAATTTTTCGGCAAATTTAGTAAGGAGGGTATCGTTTTTTAGTTTTTCTTCATTATCAGCCATTAAATCCTTAAAGCTGTATTTTGACAAAATATTCAGACTATCATAAAAGTATCTTGGATATATCTCTATGTTGACAGCTGTCTCCAGAGCCAGCATATAATCATGTTTGAATATCACCCTGATTTTTTTATTGTTTGTCTGATCGAGCACGATGTTGGCAATATTTTGTGTGAGTTCGCGGTATTTACCGGCATTGGTCAGAGGCATATTGATAGCCTTGATAGTAAATAAGTAATCTTCTGATGTAATAGGGCTGCCGTTATCCCATTTTGCATCATCCACAATTTTAAAGTCAAAAGCCACACCTCCTTTGTATATTCCGGTATCTATAGCAATTTCTGCAGGAATTTCTGTAATTAACACAGGCGTAAGGCTAAGTGTGACTGGATCGAAATCTGCTAAGGGTAGATGTATATACTGATATATTTCCCTTGCTGTAGGGTTTGGAAATAGTAAAGGATTAATTCGTTCAGGATCTTTTTTTAATCTTATATGCAAGGAGTTGTCATCCGGCAAAGGGTCACTTTTGCAGGATATAAGGAAAAAAATGAACATAAAACCAAAAAATTGTGAAACTCTGCTCATGAGATTTATATTTAACATTGACAAAAATATATAAAATAATCCAGAGATTGTTAAAATTCAGGCAACTTTAAGAATCATTAACGGATGGGCACAACACAATGACGCAGGTTTTGTTAGGCTTCCGAATTTTATTTATAAAAGTGAGATTTAAATAAAAAATTTTTATGTCAACATCGGAGAAAAAGATCATTTGGTTAGCTGGAGGAGATGGATTGGTAGGAAAGCACTTGATAGGCATGTTAGACCCCACATCTTATCACATTGCTGTATTGTCCCGACGAAAGAGAGTTTCTGTAAGTTCCCGAATAGAATATATCTTATGGGATACAGAAAAGCAATACATTGATTCTACTCAAAAACCTGATTTTATCATTAATCTGGCGGGTGCAGGGATTGCTGACCAGCGATGGACAGACTGGCGCAAAAAGGAACTTGTCAGTAGTCGCGTGAACAGTGCAAGTACGATTGAGAAATATCTTAAAAACCATAACGTCCGTCCATCAGCCTATATCTCGGCTTCTGCCGTTGGTTATTATGGCCACAGGGGTGATGAGATACTTACTGAAACTAGTCCCGCAGGGGATGAATTTATGGCTGAATGCTGCATCGCCTGGGAGCAAGCTGCTAGCCATACCGGAAAGTATTGTGAAAGAACCATCATTTTGCGAATCGGGATAGTCATGAGTATGTTAGGTGGCGCACTTCCTAAAATACTCATGACCAAAGGAATAGGGGTATTCAATTATTTTGGTAATGGTCGGCAATATTACCCCTGGATTCATATCAGTGATTTATGCAATTTATTGATAACTTCTATAGCGGACAGTAGTTTCAGTGGGGTATATAATGCTGTTGCCCCACAGGAAATAACCAACAGAGATATGATGGCGGAAATAATGAATGTGAACCAGATGAAGGGATTGATACTCCCTGCCCCAGTTTTTGGTCTCAGGATAGCTCTGGGCGAAATGGCCAATGTGGTTTTAAATTCTGATCGAATCCGTATCGACAGACTATTGAGAACAAATTTTAAATTTAAATTTGAGAAAATAGGGGATGCTACAAAAGATCTGATTGCCCTGAATATTTAACTTTGTACAGAAAGGAAATATAGGTGTTTTAACTATTGAGGCTGAGTATTTTTATTTCTACCCGCTGATTTTTATCTCTGCCAAACTTTGTTTTGTTGTCTGCTATGGGCTTTTTCTTTCCATAGCCTTTAAACTGGACCTTGGATGGATCTACACCTTTATTGACAAGGTACTCAGCTACTGCTTTTGCTCTGGATGTACTTAGTTTGTCACAATACTCATCACTGGGGACGCTATTAGTATGTCCTCCTATCTCTATGATCACATCATCATTGGATATCAAAAAACCAAAGACGTCATCCAGCACTTCATAAGAGGATTTATCTATAGTGGCTGAGTCGGCTTTGAAAAGAAGATTTCGGATCTCAATAGTTTGTCCTTCCTTGATGCTGGTACGATTAAGTTCTTGCAGAATCTTGGGTTTATAAGATTTCGGTGGAGATGTTACTACAGATAGCGAACCGTCTTTGGCAGGCACTTTGGTATCCCCATCATTGGTTTGTTTTTTACGTTTATGTGGGGGTAGTTTGCTTTTGGAGTATGCAAGAGGAGGCTCTCCAGGGCAAGGTATCCTGATGATTTCTGATGCTCCATCTACCAAAATATTTCCATTGTAAGGAATAAATATAGGTGTCTTATAATATGCTTCAAATGTGATGGATCTTATGTTGGATTTTGGTCTGAATTCAAAAGAGTTGATCTGCCAGCTGGTATTATTGACTGGTTTGGACTCTGCCAGTAATTCCTTATCATTACAAAACCCTGACCCACCCCAGATTCTTAATACAATTGGTGTCGTATAATTGGCCGGCGTCCTGGTTGTCCTGGTTGGGCTTACGTATTTTTCAGCCCGTGCAAGGTGAATGGTAAATTTATAGCATTTTCCGGCAAGGAGCACCGAATCTAATCGCTGAGATACTGATTCGTAAGTATTATTGTCTCTGACTACCATTCCCAGGTAGGTTTTTTTATCCGATGCAGGGAGGTTGTTTTCCCAATAACCATTGGGATGTATATCAGGAGGTGTTTCCAGCGGAAAATTTATCTTGCCACAATCATACCATCCACTGATGCCATCCATTGCTTCTCCACCTCTTTTCGGATTGTCTTCAAAACTGGGATTTCGCAGCCTTACAGTATCCGACTGTGAGACAGCAGACAGGGTCTGGATTACGAGAATAATAAATATACTAATGCTTCTTACCATCTTTAAAAAACCAGCTTTATGAAGGACTAAACGTACAAAAGTAGTGCTTTTGTTGTGAAAAAATTTACATTAACTCAAAATTAACGACCAAATTAACGGATACACCGACATATTCTGTGATGGATGATTTATTTGTCATGTATTATCGCCATAAGTCCATTTCAAAGAGTATTGTATTATGGATGTTCATTTATGTGAAGGAATATCTATACCTTTCATTTTGCGGTACAACTCGGTAGCATAACCATCAGTCATACCGGAGACAAAATCCAGAACACCCATCGTTTTTTCATATGGAGAAGTGTCGTCTTTGGCCAGATTATATTGATCAGGAATAAGATGGAGGCATTTTTTTTGTAACGGAGTCCTGTTTTCGTTGAGTACTGCTGTCACAAAGACCGATAATATTTCAGACATAACATTGTATCCAGCCATCTCTACTTCGATTACTGAAGGATGATTATAAATTTTCTGGATAGATATGTCATTGATTTTTTTCAGATATGGACATTGTTTTTCCACCTCATCCATCAGTGTGCTGTTAAAGCGGCCGCAGATGATTTCTTGACAGTTTTTGAAGAAGGTTTCGGCTGCTTTGTTGACAAGGCCATTAATACATTTAGCCCTTAAGTAAGAAATGGCTTCATTATTGTCGGTAATTTTTGTCAGCACCTCTTTTGTTCTATCTGTATTATCACTCATCTCTCCTATCAACATCAGGAATGTGGCCTCTATGGCTTCTCTGGAGAGTATGCCTATACGGTGAGCGTCTTCCATGTCTATGATCCTGTAACAAATATCATCTGCTGCTTCTACGAGATACACAAACGGGTGCCTGTAAGCACTGCCATCTTCGTGACTGAGGCCAAACTCTGCAATGATATCGTTATAAGCTGTCTGGTCAGAAAGGAAATAACCGAATTTTTTCTTATGAATGACATTTTTGTCCATTTCTGAAGATGCACAAGGGTATTTCAGTATGGATGCCAGAGTGACGAACATCAATCTCTGACCTCCCTCGAGCTTACCCTTAAATTGTCTTGTGAGCAATCTTAAAGCATTGGCATTGCCTTCAAAATTGGTCAGATCTTCCCACTCATCATTAGAGAAGTGTTGGCGCAGATGGGATTGGTTGAGTGGAAGCGCGGCGTTAGTTTTAAAATAATGTGAAATCGCTTTTTCACCAGAGTGACCAAAGGCCGGATTTCCC
Organism: Saprospiraceae bacterium; assembly: GCA_016714765.1. Taxonomy (GTDB): domain Bacteria; phylum Bacteroidota; class Bacteroidia; order Chitinophagales; family Saprospiraceae; genus OLB9. Next base: position 8,527 of record JADKCF010000017.1, read on the forward strand.
ACATCATGTGCCAAACAAGCAGATGCTATAACGCCGGAAAGTTCATATTTATAAAAGGATTTCTGATATTCAGTCAATGTATCCCCGTACATTACCGCAAGTTCATGACCTATGAGTGACCCTAGAGACCGGCCTACTGAAGCTACTTCCAGCGAGTGCGTGAGCCTGTTATGTACAAATACGTTGCCAGGCAGAGGGAAAACTTGTGTTTTGTTTTGTAATCTTCTGAATGCTGAAAGAAATATAATCCTATCATAATCCCTGGTAAACTCGGAGCGCATACCTCCCAAAGCTGACGTCTGGTACCCAAATCTTCGGTATGAAATACAATCTCCCCAGTGCTGCATATGTTTAGGTGTTGGTTGTAACAAAGATAACCACAGTCAGATCTCAAAGCCTGAATCTGTAAGTGTTTGTATTAATCCTGTTTTGCAAATACTTTTTTGAGTAGGTCAGAGGTGCGTTGAGAGATGTCTGTTCTGATGCCCAGCTCTTTTTTCTCCACCAGCGAAAATAGTCCGACAAGCGCTTTTTTTGTAACATGGTCTGCCAGGTCAGGATTTACCTTTGTAACAAAAGGCAGGCTATTGTATTTACTAATGGCATTTGCCCATAGATCGAGGGCACCAAATTTGTTTAGTGAGGTGGTCATCACAGGTTTAAATTCATTGTAGAGCGCTAGATTTGTTTTGCTGTGGAGATAGGTGGTGGCAGCATTTTTTTCGCCCTTCAATACACCCATTACATCCTGAAAAGTCATTTGTTTTATAGCATTGAGGAAGATGGGGCCAGCTTTTGTATCTGCATCTTCAGCGGCTTTATTGATTTTTTTGATGGCTTCTTCTTCCAGATTGGTAAAGCCTGGAATAAATTTAAGTTTATCGATAACTTTAGTGGCTTCCTCAGGTAATAATATTTTATATATGGATGCATAATACCCGTCTGTGGCTGATAGTGTTTTTACACTCTGGTCTACACCTTTATCCAATGCTTCTTTAAGTCCTGCTGCGATATCCGCATTTGTAAGGGGCACATTGGATACAGAATCAAGTACTTTTTGCAAGTCTTTAGGGTCACAAGACATCAAAAAAAGTGGTATTAAAAACAATGTAAAACGATTCATAATATTTGTTTATGTTGGAATGAATGATGTATAAGATTTGATAGTATTAGAATAGAGCTTTGATGATTTGCTCTTCTGATACGCCCTCTGCTTCAGCTTTATAATTTCTTACTATTCTATGTCTCAGTACATAATTGGCAATGGCTTGTACATCTTCCTTATCAGGCGAATATTTACCTGTAATTGCAGCATGACATTTAGCGCCTAAAACCAGGTATTGTGATGCTCTGGGTCCTGCACCCCATGAAATATAGTTGTTTACTTCTGGTGTTGAAAGCTGGGTGTTAGGTCTGGATTTGGAGGCAAGTGATACGGCATATTCCAGGACATTATCTGCAATCGGAATTTTTCTGACCAATGACTGGAATCCAAGAATCTGATCTCCGGTCAAAATATTTTTTAGCGTATATTTTTCGTTGGAGGTAGTGCTTTTTACCACTTGTACTTCTTCCGCATAGCTGGGATAGTCCAGTGGAATATTGAACATAAATCTGTCCAGTTGAGCTTCGGGAAGAGGGTAGGTACCTTCCTGCTCTATTGGGTTTTGTGTAGCAAGAACAAAAAAGGGCTTGGGCAGTACATGTCTGGCCCCTGCTACGGTGACTGATCGCTCCTGCATTGCTTCCAGCAGTGCTGCCTGCGTTTTGGGAGGTGTACGGTTGATCTCATCTGCAAGAAGGATATTCGTAAACAATGGCCCTTTATTGAACTTAAAATGTCTGTTTTCATCCAGAATCTCTGAACCCGTAATATCTGAAGGCATCAGGTCTGGTGTAAATTGAATACGTTTGAAATCCAAATCCAACACATCGGCTATAGTACTCACCAACAAAGTCTTGGCCAGGCCCGGTACTCCTACAAGCAGGCTATGACCGTTACTGAAAAGCGAAATGATGACCGATTTGACAACGTCATCCTGACCCACTATGACTTTTCCTATTTCTGATCTTAATTCACGAAAAGACGCCGCCATGGCATCTACAGCATCTACATCCGACTGGTACATTGCACTCATAAAATTTTAATATAATATATTGAAGGGTAAAGTTACAAATTGTACATCACAAACGAAGTATATCAGGTTTTTGTTTGAAATTTTATCATAATATTAACGCTAAGTATAAACTTTCGGGGTTAAAAAGGTTCTGTCTTTCTACACACAGTGCTAATTTTTTATGTTTTGGACGATGTCACGGGCACTCATCTGAATGCTTTGCCAATTTCGCTGCTACTTCACTGAGAATTCAAAACAACTGATATTCGGGCTTAAAGAAAAGTCAATTTTGTTATGTGAGTTGTAGTTAAAAAAAGAATTACCTTTATCAAAAAATAAAGCATGACAACCCGTATTTCATTTCAGTCTAAACCTATTTTCTTGCTTCTTACTGTATTACTCTTAACGACCATTCCGATGTCATCGCAGGAGATTAAAGATAGTGTAAAAGTCGTTCAAGCGCCCAAAAGCTTTATTACTAACCATACCGGTGTTTTTGGAGGCAAAACGATCATATATAAGGCTACTGCCAAAAGTTACATCTTAAAAATGACAAAGGAGAACCGATAGCGTCCATTTGGTCAGTGGCCTATGCACAGGAAGGGAACAAAGATATGACCAAAAGGCCTGTTACCTTTGTTTTCAATGGTGGTCCAGGATCCGCGTCAGTATGGTTACATATGGGGATGCTAGGACCTCAAATCGTAAAAACAGATTCTGATGCCCGCAAGGACGACGGTGCTGCACCATATCTCTTAAAAGAAAACAAATATGGTTTATTGGATATCACAGACCTGGTATTCATTGACCCTGTGGGCACCGGATTTAGCGAAGTCATAGGCAAAGGCAAAAAAGAAGACTTTTGGGGATTGAACGAAGACGCGGCTTCTATAGCTAAGTTCATGAGGATGTGGGTGACAGAAAACAAACGATGGTTTTCTCCCAAATATCTTATCGGAGAGAGTTTCGGGACCACACGCCCTGTTGCAGTAGCCAATACGCTGGAAAGTGGTGGTCAAAACATGGCTTTGAATGGTTTGGTGCTTATCTCTCAGGCATTGGATTATGCGGGCTCCACTTCTATCAATGACAACATCACTTCATTTCTTACCTATCTGCCTTCTATGGCTGCTACAGCATGGTATCACAAAAAAGCGGGACAAGGACTCACTCTGGAAGCTTTTGTAGAAGAATGCCGACATTTTACTTACGATATATATGCTCCGGCATTATACAAAGGAAACTTGTTAACTGATAGTGATAAAAGTAAAGTGGCTGAAAAACTTGCTTATTTTACAGGACTTGATAAAACCTATATCCTCCAATCGAATTTGATGATCCTCATGCCGCGGTTTCAAAAAAAGCTCCTTGCGGACAAGGGCCTCGCTATCGGAAGGCTGGATGGAAGGTTTTTGGGAGACGAAACCGATGACATCACCCAAACACCACACTTAGGTGACCCTGCCAGTTATCAGATCGAAAGTGCATTTACAGCCGCGCTAAACCATTATTATGCTGATATGCTCAACGTGTCAATGGACCGACCTTACCTTACTTCCAATGACGAAATAGGCGATAAATGGCGCTGGAGAACAGTGCCTGATGGAAAATACTGGGAACCATGGCCTGTAAATGTAGCGCGGCAGCTTGGGGAGACCATGAGACGAAACACGGATATGAAAGTGTTGGTGGCAAGCGGATATTACGATCTCATCTGTCCGTTTTTTGACGCAGAATTAACATTTGCAAGGCATGGTATTGTTAAAGAACGGATTATAAAAACTAATTATGAAGCGGGCCACATGATGTATATTCACGAGCCGGACCTGATAAAGATAACATCAGATGTCAGGAAATTTTTATCAGAATAATTTTTTTTTGACAATCTTCAAAATTCTTCAACATGATTTCTAAAGAATACTTTCAGGCAAAGAGCAGAATATTTTTCTTGCTGGTCATAACATGTGTTGTTTTTTCGTGTAATAACCCTTTAAAAAAGGAAGGCCTGACTTACTTTACCCAGAAAGAAAAAGGTCTGCAAACAGGTGGCGTAAAGATGATTCCGATCTCTACCTCAAAAGGTACATTTAATGTGTGGACCAAGACGATTGGAAACAACCCAACTACCAGACTTTTGTTGCTCAATGGTGGTCCGGGCATGACACACGAATATTTTGAGTGTGTGGAGAGTTTCCTGCCCGCGGAAGGTGTTGAAATCATTTATTACGACCAGCTCGGTTGCGGTTTTTCTGACAATCCAAAAGATACATCAATGTGGGATTTGGCAAGGTATGTAGATGAGGTAGAGCAGGTAAGAAAAGCACTGAATCTCGGGAAAGACAATTTTTATCTGCTTGGGCATTCATGGGGCGGTATCCTTTGTATGGAATATGCATTAAAATACCAGGAAAACCTGAAAGGTCTCATCATTTCCAATATGATGTCAGATGCTCCCGAGTATGGAAAATATGCGGATGATGTTCTGGCAAAATTGATGGACCCAAAAGTATTGGATACCATCAGGATGATAGAAGAAAGAGATGACTACGCCAATCCAAAATATATGGAACTGCTTATGCCCAATTATTATGCTAAGCATATCCTCAGACTTCCCACTGATTCATGGCCCGAGCCAGTCAATCGTTCTTTTGGAGGACTTAACCCATCACTTTACGTTACGATGCAGGGACCCAGTGAGTTTGGAATTGCAGGGAAGCTTGAAACTTGGTCAGTAAAAAACAGGTTAAAGGAAATTATTGTGCCAACGTTAGTCATAGGTGCCCAACACGACACTATGGACCCCGAGCATATGAAATGGATGGCTTCAGAAGTAAAAAATGGTACTTATCTGTTTTGTCAGAATGGAAGCCACATGTGCATGTATGATGATCAGGAAACCTATTTTACGGGATTGACCGATTTTTTGTTAAGGTCAAAGTAGGTTTTTTACTTGTTGAAATGCTGATAATATTTTCGAAGCCAAAGTTTCATTTTTGAAAAATGAAGGAATTTTTTACTCCATGATCTTGTCTACGATTTCCTTTCTGAAAGCAAGAAAAACTTCGCGGAGTTCACTTTTAGCATCTGTTCCATAATTGATCAGATAAGTCATGGTGATGTTCTGATTAGGAAACCAGTACATGTCTGCTGTATAACCAAGGTCTCTGCCTCTGTGTCCATATCCAAACTGATTGGGGGCTCTTTCCAGAAAGTCCTTAAATATACCTAATCCATTGGCCCTGCTATAGCTTTCATCTTCTTTGGTAAAAGTCAACATCTGATCCAGGCTTTGTTGTTTTAGGACCTTTTTGTCCTTAACCAGGGCTTCAATAAATATCTGAAGATCATAAACAGTAGTGTACAGACCTCCGTATCCATTGCCGCTTCCGGTGTTATAGTTGGTCAGATTAAGTATGGTTCCATTATTATAAAAATCAAAGTAACCCTGGGCTGTATTCGCGGGAACAGGATCATGCCAGAAATAATAGCTATTTGACAGTTTCAAAGGATTCAGTATTTTTTCCCGTAAAGTTATGCTGTGGTTTTTTCCGGTCACTTTATCCAGGATCATAGCCAGCAACAAATAATTGGTGTTGGAATACTCCACATCCGTTCCTGCCGGAAAAATTGGTTCGTCGTCAAATACATATTTAATCAGTTCTTCTGACGTCCAGTTATGGGATGGATTGTTCAGTACAGCAAGATAAAATCCCTGATCATCAATAATATCAGCAATACCAGAAGTATGATTTAACAACATTCTGACCGTAGATGATTTTGCATTTTTTACATCTTCAATCACTTTTTGCGGAAGCCATTTTTCGATTTTATCATCCAGACTCAGTTTCCCTTCTTCTGCCAAGAGCAGAGTAAGTGTTCCAATAAACGTCTTGGTTGTACTTGCTCCTTTTGAAATGACACAAGGTTTCATGGGAATATTTTGCTCTATATCTGCTTTGCCGGATGCACCGATCCATAGACCATTTTTATCACGGACCAAGATAGCAATGCCCGGAAGACCCGCTTTTGTGTATTTGTCTATCACTGACTGATATATCGCCGATTTGGGATGTATTGTTGGAGAACTGCCTGTACAGTCTGATGTTTTATCTATTCCGTCACTGGTACATCCTGAAATGAAAATATAAGTGACAATACCTATAAAAAGATAACGAAAATTTTTCATGATACTTTTTAGTTTTTGGTTCTAAAAAATGGCCATGCAACTCCAAAATGTAAAGCTGTATTTGGCAAAACCGGTACATAGCTCTTTATAAAAGGCATCTGCAAAAAGCATTGCATATGCATAAATAATTGAGGTCCTTCATTGCTGTCTGAAAGCTGATACCTCATTCCCAATGCTGTAGTCGCCATCAGTTGTGACCGACCTGCATTAATTTTCTTTTTATACTCGCCATCTTGTAAAACGAAAGTCTGGAGATCTGGAATAGCATATAAATAACCTGTGCCCAATCGGAGATCACCACTTATTTTTTCTGTTATTTTCCTGCGGTAATTCAGTTCTGTGTACACCTGAATGGCTGTTTGGGAATATCGATGATAATACCCGCCAACTTTGACGGTTTGCAGCCACTTATTTTTATCTGATTTATTATATCTGAACTCTGTTCCTGCCTCAATGCCGGGATGGATAGGTGTAACTTTACCACCCGGAAATTGTGTTGCAACAGTAAATAATGAAAAGGTTACCGGACGCCACCAAGTCTCCTGAGCATTTATTTCAATCAAACAAAGACATACTTTTAGCGTAATCACCATCTGCAGAATACTTACTTTCATTTGTTTAGTTTTAAATTTTATAAAATTCCGCAATCATTCAAATGTACTATTTTTTAGTAAACTTTGCAATGATATTAGTCATAGTATCCATTTCTTTACAAATATTCCAAAAAAAAATTGATCGAATTCGGCTATGAAAAAGCACTTACTGGCTCAGAAAATTTAACTTTGGACCGCTTGAATGGCTTTGGAGATCTTTGACATATTTCAAATGGCAGCCATTTATCAGAAAAGTAATTGAATAATATGACCCTTTATACCTGCAATCCCCCAAAATCCTTATTTTTCATTGCAATCCTATTTTTTTTATAGTAATAATATTTTTATAGAGTTTAAAATTAGTATATTATTTGGAGTATTCCTATATTTACGCAATCTTATTAATATTTTCCTTATTTCGCACATTCTTTTCTAAAAATGGAGTCCGGAGACCATGATAAAAAACGGGGCGTATCCGAAAAGCCTCACGAGTAGGGACAGTATATTTTTTAACATCAAACCAACACAAAAATGAAAAACCTCCTTTTGTTTGGCCTTTGGGCCATGATCACTTTCGCTTCATGTAAAAATGCAGGCGATAAAACCGATGCAACTGCTGCAGTTGACAGTACTGCGATGTCAGCGGATACAGTTGTCGCCTTCGTGCCTTTCAAAGTATTTTCAGTCAGTCATACTGTCAAAGATTTTGATGCCTGGAAGAAAGTGTACGATGAAGGCGAAAGTATGAGGGCTGACGCAGGAATGTCAAAACTTGCAGTGTGCCGCGATATGGATAACCCTAATAAAGTGTATGTTTTTAACAAAATTGCAGATGTGCAAAAAGCCAAAGATTTTGCAGTAGATCCAAAACTAAAAGAAGCCATGCAAAAAGGTGGTGTTACTGGTGCTCCCGCTATGCTTTATGTAGATGTAGTAAAATACGAGGAATCACCTGCTGAATTTAAAGGCAGAGTTAGAATAGGCCATAAAGTAAAAGACTTTGACGCCTGGTTAAAAGCATATGATGCTGAAGGTAAAGAAACCAGAGCTGCAAATGGTCTTGTAGACAGGGCGGTGTCTAGAAATATTGAAGACCCAAGTATGATTTATGTTACATTTGCTATCAGTGACCTGACAAAAGCAAAAGCAAGGTTGACTGACCCTGCACTTAAAAAGATCATGACAGACGCAGGAGTGATCGGAGCACCGGAGGTTAATTTTTATACCAGCATAGATTAAGTCTTCTTCATAAATTAACAAGATAATTGTTGTTGTTTTTTGATTCTCTTCTTTCCAAACAATTGGCTTTCGGGAAGAAGAGATTTTAATTTTCATTACTTTCAATAACCAAATTGTATTTGAATATGGAGCAAGCTTATAAAAACATCACCTATCTTTTTATTGCCATTTTTATGGTCATATTTGCAGGATTTTATAAAACTTATTTTGGTCTCTTCCCTACGTTTGATAAGGTTACCATTACACAGCATATCCATAGTGCGTTGTTTATGTTGTGGTTTTTGATGCTCATGGTCCAACCCATACTGATAAGAAATAAAAACTTTGTTTTGCATCGGGCTCTTGGAAAGTTTTCCTACGTTCTGGTCCCCCTGTTGGTTGGTTCGATATTTTACATTGCCAAGGGATTTTATCACAAAATGATAGTGGATATAACGGCAGAAAAGGTTGTCCCTATGCTGTTTGTTCCATTCTATCAGATCATAGATTTTGTTGTTCTATATCTGCTGGCTATTTATCATAAAAAATTTACACCCTATCACATGCGGTATATGATCGCCACATCTATGGCTATAGTGGGTGCTGCGGTCAGGCGGATATGTACCAAATTACTCGATATGAGTAGTCCGGATGCTTTTTTATACACATTTTTGATAACAGATTTGGTTTTAGTGGCTCTGATTTTGTATGATATCAGATATAAGAAGGATTGGAAACCTTATTTTATATCTCTGATCATCATACTGATTTCGCAGGCAGCGTATTATATTGTGCCCCAAACATCTTTCTGGCAAAAATGGTGCGGACTTTTTGCAGAGACATTCTTTTAAATGCCTGATACATCTAAATAAAATGAAAATTGAGTCAAAACTTGCGTCTTGTTTTTGGACGATATTTTTAATAATGGTGATCAGCCATGATACCATTGCTCAAAACTTCACCAGACAGCAAGCAGAAGTCCAAAATTCTGTCATCAAACTGTTTGATGCCATCTCCATTAACGATACAGCAGACATTAAATCATATTGTACAAAAGACGTGAGGTTGTACGAATATGGACAAATCTGGACGGTCGACACACTATTGAAAACATTAAGTTTATTTTCACGTACTTCAGATTATAGTCGAGCTAATAAATTTGACTTTGTAAGTACAACAGTTGAAGGCAATATCGCTTGGGCAACCTATTACCTTGAATCTACAATTGCCAAAACCGGAATACCTGATAATAAACATTGGATGGAAACGGTAATTTTAATAAAGGAAAAGAAACAATGGAAGATAAGTGTCTTGCACTCTACCCGACTTTCAAAAAATTAAAATCTTTCAAAATGAAGCCATTATTTATTTCAATATTGACCTTATTTTCTTTTGTTGGGTATTTTATAGAAATATCATATTGAGTCTCTTGGTAGAAGGTAAATTCAAAAATTATTACAAATATCTTAGCTGAAATTGATGATATATTTGCGTTACTATTCTATCATATCATTATCATTGCAATAATTTTTATTAGTTATTTTAAGTTAAATTATCTTTAACCGTCGTTAACTTTGACAATTGAAAATTAACCAAAAGCGTTAAAACCATTCAACCTTTTTTATATGAAGCAATTTTTTTTCCTTTTACTTTGGCCTGCATTTCTCTTTTCGCAGTCACCTACAAAAGAAGCCATCACACGATGGGAACTCCAGGCAAAACAAGTCACGATCTCCAGAGATGACTACGGCGTACCTCATATCTATGGAAAGACAGATGCAGATGCTGTTTTTGGTCTCATGTATGCCCAGTGTGAAGATGACTTTAAGCGAGTGGAGATGAATTACATCGAAAAGCTGGGCAGGCTGGCTGAAGTTAATGGTGCAGAAGACATTTATGACGACCTACTCATCAGACTGATCATCGATGCAGAAGATGCCAAAAAAGACTATCAGAAAGCTCCTGAATGGTTTAAAAAAGCTATGCACTGCCTTTGCCGACGGCATCAATTTTTACATGTATAAAAACCCACAGGTTAAACCGGCCTTATTGACAAAATTTGAGCCCTGGTATCCAATGTTATGGACTGACGGAAGCATCGGAGCTATTAATGTTGCAGATATTGAAGTGAAAGAGCTGAAAGCTTTTTACACACAGGAACCTTCGCTGTCCCAATCTGAGGAGTACAAACCAGTCAGAACAGGATTTGAAGATGAAATCCTGACCGGATCCAATGGATTTGCTTTTGCTCCATCGGTGACCGAATCCGGCAATGCCATTTTATACATCAATCCTCATGTAACTTTTTATTTCAGACCAGAAGTACACATGGTCAGCGATGAAGGGTTGAACGCTTATGGTGCAGTCACATGGGGTCAGTTTTTCATCTATCAGGGATTCAATCAGCATTGCGGATGGATGCATACCAGCAGTGCTGTGGATGTCTCTGATACCTATATTGAAAAAGTAAGCCATAAAAAAAACAAGTGGGTATATCTTTACGACGGCAAAGAAAAACCTGTAACCACAAAACCGATCACCATACTATCAAAAAACAGCCATGGTCGGGATACAATAAGAATTAATTCATTTCACACCCACCATGGTCCGATTATGGCCAAAAGAAACGGTCAATGGATATCTTTAAAATCTGACAACAGGCTTATGAGCGGCCTCATGCAAAGCTGGCTCAGAACCAAAGCCAATGGGCTCGAGGATTATAAAAAAACAATGGACCTCAAAGGCAATACATCCAACAATACAGTATATGCCGACACAAAAGGAAATATTGTCTACTGGCATGGTAACCGGATACCTCGTAGGGATCCAAAACTTGATTGGTCCAAACCAGTGGACGGGAGCACTGCCGCTACAGAATGGAAGGGATATCATGAAATGAGTGAGATCGTCCACAGCATCAACCCTAACAATGGGTGGCTTCAAAACTGCAATGCCACACCATATACTGTAGCAGCAGATCAAAGCCCCAAAAGAGAAAACTTTCCTGCATATATGGCTCCTGATGGAGAAAATTTTCGGGGTGTAAATGCAGTACGGGTGCTAAGGGAAGAAAACAGATACAATATAGATAAAGTAATACAAGCGGGCTATGACAGACGATTAGCTGCTTTTGAAGTGCTGACACCTGCATTGGTGAAAGCATTTGAAAAGGTGCCTTATGAAGATACTCTTTTTGCGCTGCTCGCAGGACCTGTGGAAGTCCTGAAAAGATGGGATTATAAAAGCGGTGTAAATTCAGTAGCTACAAGTCTTGCTATAGAATGGGGACAAAAAATTTGGACCGATATCATGAAAACAAATGTTCCGGGTAAAGAGAATGCTGACCAGGTGGACAAAGCGACGTATTTTGCAACCATAGCAGACCCACAAATATTGCTTAAGCCATTATTGGTGACAGTGTATGAGCTTCAAACCAAATTCGGCCGATGGCAGACTCCTTGGGGTGAGATCAATCGGTTTCAGCGGATTTCTACTGATATTGAGCACAGATTTGACGACAGCAAACCATCCTTTCCTGTAGCATATGCATCATCTTTATGGGGCATGCTGCCCTCGTACAATAGCAGGACTTTTTCGGGAACTAAAAAAAGATACGGCGTCCATGGCAATAGTTTTGTATGCGCTGTGGAGTTTGGACCAAAAGGCATTAAAGCAAAATCCTTGCTTGCCGGCGGTCAGAGTGGCGATGAAAAATCTCCCCATTTTTTTGATCAGGGCGAGATGTACAGCAAAGGATTGTTCAAAGACGTGTTGTTTTACAAGGAAGACCTGTTCATGCGTGGGTTAAAAGGTTATTTTCCGGGGGAAAAGTAGTAAAGTTATGAATTGAACGGTATTCATTACTTAAACTCTATATGAAAAAATAAATAGCCACCTGTAATCATTGATAGACAGGTGGCTATTTATTATTCGCAATCCCAACTACTTTTTGTCAGGCCATCTACCAGGAGTGTAAGGCGCTTTATTTTTGTTGAGTTCAGCTTCTATGCCCGCTACTTTCTTATCCAGTTCTCTGATCACAGGAAATACTTCATTGTATTGTTTTTGTGCGACTCCGAATGCATCCTTAAGTGTTTTCGGAATTTCTGATGTACTGTTCCAAACACTATAGATAATACCATAAACACGGTCATTTATGGATGGTTTGGTTTCGAATTCTCTTTTGGCTCTGGTTTCATTACCATTTAGTTTTGTTTTGATGGGTATGATTGCTTTCCGGATATCGTGGGTTCTGGCTAGCAAATCAGCCCCTGGAGCTGGCATGTCGAGTATAGCTGATTCAGCATGTTTTACTCTTGACTCTATTTGTTCCAGCAGATCGTTGGTAGCACTCAGTTCTTTGCTCATGTCACTCACTAAACGATAGAACGCTCCATTATCTGCCAGATCTTTAGCAGGAAGGCTTGCCTGGGGAAGTAGGGTAGCATTAAATGGAATAGGGCCTGCCAACTGTTTGATGATGCCATCATGATAACTGGACAAGCTGACCTGATAGCTTCCAGGCATGACCAGATATCCCTGAGGTGCAGCTCCGAATAACTGGTCCGGAGCCGGTGTATATCTTCCTTCTACAGGATCAGCCGGGGCGTACCTCAAATCCCAAGTCAATCTGTGTATACCTTTTGTTGCCGGTGCTTTGAGGTGGCGTACCACATTGCCTTTTGCATCCACGATAGTGAGCAGTAGATAAGGATCAGTCTGCTTATCTTCCAGTTCCAGGCTGTCTAAAGTCGGGTAAAATACTTTTTCTTTTTTTTCATATGCGGTTTTTTCTTTTTCTTTCCTGATATCTTTCAGTTTTTTAATGTCATTTTTGACATAATAAGTAATTACAGCACCCATTTCAGGATTGGGTGTGTTATAGAAGCTGCTTCCCAGGTGACCTTTATCCCTTAGTCCAAGTGGTAGTCTCGGAATGTACATTAATGCATCTTTTATAGGTGCAATATAAGCTTCCTTCTCCAGATCGTCCTTTTTGATATGTCGTAGTGGTGTGTAATCATCCAGAACATAAAATCCACGCCCAAAAGTAGCCAGTACCAGATCATTTTCTCTTCTTTGTATTTCTATATCTCTGACAGCAACAGTAGGCAAACCACTACCTAGTTTCAACCAACCCGCACCGCCGTTGGAGCTGAAATAACATCCAAACTCTGTCCCTGCAAACAATAAATCTTTATCCACATGATCCTCAGCTATAGTATAAACACTCCCTCTCACCGGTAAGTCCGAGGCAATGCTTTTCCACGATTTACCACTATCAGACGTCTTGAGTACATAAGGCTTAAAGTCACCGTACCTGTGGTGATTAAAACATACATAAGCTGTGCTTTTGTCGTGAAGTGATGCTATGATTTGGTGTACATAACTCATAGTCGGTACTCCGGGCAGATTATCGAACTTAGACCAGGTTTTACCACCATCAGTAGTCAATTGGATCAATCCGTCGTCTGTACCTACCCATATGATATTTTCATCCAGTTTGGATTCTGCAATACTGGTAGTCTGCCCAAAAATATCAGTACTTTGATTCTTTGCGATGGCATCGACTGACCATATTTTGCCCATAACTTCCATCTTGTTTCTATCTATCTGTCTACTCAGATCGGGACTGATGACCTTCCAGCTATTACCCTGATCATCTGTCCTGAATATCTTGTTGGCACCAAAGTACAATCTTTTATTATCAAACTGACTTATGAAGAGTGGAGCATCCCAGTTCCATCTGTATGCTTCATCATTTTCGCCTTCTATCGGTTTTATAGGCAGATATTCACCACTTTTGCGGTCAAACCTTACCAATCCACCATACTGGCTTTGGGCATAGATGATATCGGGGTTGCTTTGATCGACTTGTGTCTCAAAGCCATCTCCAAGTGATGTCACGTACCAATCTGCATTGGTGATACCATTGGCAGAGGTAGTGCGGCTAGGTCCTCCCAGGCTCAGGTTGTCCTGGGTTCCACCATGCACACCATAAAATGGATAAGCATTATCAGTACTGACTTTGTAAAACTGGGTTACAGGCAGATTGTCTTTATAATGGTATGTTTTGGCGTGGTCATAAGTCTCATAAATACCTCCGTCACAACCGACCAAAAAGTGGTTGGGATCTTTGGGGTCTACCCATATAGCATGATTATCTATATGTTTGTTGATCTCACCGAGATTTGAGGTCGTTTTACCACCATCATAACTGACTTTGTAGTAAGTATCTGTGATATATATTTTATCTGCATCATGTGGGTCACAGCTAAGCTCCTGATAATAATTGCCTGAGGTAAATGTTCCGCTTCTTTTTTCCCAGCTGGCACCTTTGTTATTAGTTCGGTAAATGCCACCTTTACCGTCTTTGGCTTCTACTACTGCATACAGTATGTCAGGATTGATAGGACTGATGTCGATGCCTATCCTTCCTATATCGCCTCAGGCAGGCCACCTTCTATTTTATTCCATGTAGCGCCGGCATCCACAGATTTATAGATTGCTGATTCCGGGCCACCACCGATGTAGGTATACACCTTTCGCATACGCTGATGAAAGGCTGCATACAGGACTTTATTATCTACAGGGTCCATGACCAGATCATTGCATCCGGTGTAGGGACTTACTGACTTGACACATGTCCAGGACGCTCCACCATCTGTAGATTTGTACACCCCCCTTTCTCCCCCTTCATTCCACACTGGACCATATGCGGCTACAAAGATTACATTGGGGTCTTTGGGATCAATGATGATTTGTGATATATGCTCTGAATTCTTTAATCCCATGTTTTTCCATGTAGTACCTCCATCAGAGGATTTATATACACCATCTCCATAAGCAACAGATCTTTGATTGTTATTTTCTCCACTTCCAACCCATACAGTGGAACTATTATTTGGGTCCAGCGTGACGCAACCAATTGAATATGAACCTTCTCCGTCAAAAACCGGCTTGTAAGTGACCCCTCGATTAGTAGTTTTCCATACACCACCTGAGGAGGTTGCCACATAATATTCACTATGATTCTTGGGATTGACAGCAAAGTCAGAAACTCGACCTGAAGTTACAGCAGGCCCTATAGACCTGAATGTCAATGCTGAAAATGTACCTGCATTATATTTATCCTCTTTTTTTTCGGGGTGGAACACTGTTTTATCATTCTGCTTTTCTGCTTTCTTTTGCCCAAACAGGAAGGTGGCAGTAAAAAATACGAAAACAAAAGTGGACCATTTTAGAATACTAGTTGTCATTGGTGTTGGATTTAATAAATTTTTTAATAACAAATTGAAAGTAAAACATATTTTCATCGATTTTTCTACGGACTTAGTCTAATAAGTAAACCTTATGTTGCTATAATTTTTACTTAATGTCTATTTTGCCCTTCTAAATAATTTTTAAAGGGGACTTAAGGTTTGCTATTGTAAAAGTAAGTCACATTTTTTGATTTTAAATAAAATGATAAATAAAAGTAAAAAAAAATTGATATTGATTTGTGACTATTTAAAATGTTAAAAGTCTAAAAGTTTGAAAAAGTCCTATTTAGGTAGTTGTGCTTCTGATGAGAAGTACATGTAAAGTGATAATCGACACCCGTTAATGTTGTTTCATTGCTTTTTATTTAAATTTTTTTTTGCTACTCTGATGGTGGTCAAGATTAGCCTGTTTACATTTCTGTAACTTATCTTACGTAAAGATGAGTTCGTGCAATGTTAATGGGTAAAGGACAATATGTTAAGAATTTAGGAAAATGTACATAAGTTTAACCCTCTTTTGTATAGATTTGAATTGAAAAATTGATTGAAAATATTTTAGAAATGATGAATGTAGCTCTCTTAGGAGATGATATTGTATTATTGGAAGAGATTTCTGATATACTGGATAATGCTGAGGATGTAAAAATTATTCATATGGGTAATAATCTTCAAAAATTTATTTCAGGGGAATATTGCAACCAGACAAATGTAGTGATTCTGGATTATTCCAAACCACTTAATGAGTATAAAATAATAGTTGACAGTCTTAAAAATTGTAATCAGGAAATCAAAATTACTATGCTGCTCGGTATAGATAATGAGAAAAACTGGCTTGAAATATTATCCTGTGGTGCAGATAGCTATATCGAGCGCAATGTGGATCAAAATATATGTGTTAATTATTTGAGAGAATTAAACACCAGTGGCAATTTTATTTCTACCAAGATTACTGGTGAAATATTGAACTATTTCAAAAACCATGTTATTTCCAGTGAAGTGTATCATTTGCCTGTCATGTGTTACAATGTGTTGAGTTTTTTGTCCAAGGGAATGAAATATGAAGAAATAGCAGAAAATATGGAGGTTTCTATCAATGTTGTACGATATTATATCAAGCAAATCTATAAAATACTGGAGGTGGACAATAAAGGTGGTGCTATCTCCCTGTTTCTTAAGGGAAATGTAAAGCTGAAATCCAAAAATAGCATACACTAAACAGGTTGGTAATCAGTATTTTAGAGAAACAAAAGATTGCCTTACTGCACTATTGATCCTATCCCGGATTCAATTATTGGTATATTTTTCAGCACAAGTTTTATATTTTTTATGAGCCTGTTAGACTGTCAAGGTTAAAGTGGTTATTTTTGCCCGACGCAAATAATAAAAAATGAATATACTTATCATTGGCAATGGTGGCAGAGAGCATACTTTGGCATGGAAAATTTCACAAAGCCCTAAATGTACTCAGTTATTTATAGCTCCGGGGAATGCAGGCACTGCTTTATGTGGTAAAAACGTTCCCATAGAAGTTACAGATATCTCCGGCATCAGACAATTTTGTGTTGATAACAAAGTCGAACTCGTTGTTGTAGGGCCTGAAGGTCCATTGGTAGATGGTGTCACTGATGCATTTCGCAATGAAGATACAAGACATATAGGTATTATAGGACCTAGTGCATATGCAGCAAATCTGGAAGGAAGTAAGGCATTTGCTAAAAAATTTATGCAAAAATACAAGATTCCTACGGCTGCTTACCTGGAGGTAACTCGAGACAATCTACAAGAGGGTATTTCTTTTTTAAAGAGCTTGTCGCCGCCCTATGTGCTTAAAGCAGATGGGCTGGCCGCAGGTAAAGGTGTTCTCATTCTTGATGATTTGGGCGATGCTTGCCGTCAACTATTGGAAATGGTGGACGGGAAATTTGGTCAGGCATCTTATAAAGTCGTTATAGAAGAATTCCTCGATGGGATAGAGTTTTCTGTGTTTGCACTCACAGATGGAGTACAATACATCATGCTGCCTGAAGCCAAAGATTATAAACGGGCAGGGGTAGGGGACACGGGCCTCAATACGGGAGGTATGGGAGCTATATCGCCGGTACCCTTTGTTGATAAAGCCTTATGGCAAAAGGTGATGCAACGTATTGTCGAACCAACCATAAATGGAATCAGGAATGAAGGGATGGATTATGTAGGTTTTGTTTTTTTTGGGCTTATAAGGGTCGGAGATAATCCTTATGTCATAGAGTATAACTGTAGGCTGGGAGATCCGGAAACTGAGGTGATCATACCCCGAATAAACAATGACATAGTGGACGTTTTGATGGCTGCGGTAAGTGGACAGTTAAGTTCAATACAAATGGATATAAATGAAGATGCTGCAGCCACAGTGATGATCGTGTCTGGAGGATACCCTGAGGAGTACAGCAAGCATAAAGTGATATTGCACTCGGATGAGATAAAGACTAGCCTTGTTTTCCATGCAGGCACAACAGAACTTGGCGGTAAAATCGTGACCAATGGTGGAAGAGTGATCGCAGTGACTACACTGGATCCTGATTTTCGGAAAGCTGTCAAGGTCTCACTTTCCAATGCTCAGGTCATAGAATTTGATGGAAAGTATTACAGGTCAGACATAGGATTTGATCTTTAAAAGTCTAAAAAATTTTAAAATGATGTATTCAGCTCTTGATGTTGCCCATATTTTACAGTCGGACCCGCAGCTTCTTTCTGATAAAGATGCCATGATTTCCTATCTGACAATGGATACCAGAAAGATAGAAAAACCATCCCAAACCATATTTTTTGCCCTATCCGGGAGTATGCACGATGGCCACGATTTTATACACGAGGCATTGGATAAAGGCATAAAGAGTATTGTAGTTGAGAAAAATCCAGGTTTTCTTTCAGGTCATATCAATGTATTTATTGTAAAAAACAGCCTGAAAGCAATGCAAATACTGGCCGCTTACCACAGGTCAAAATTTCCTGATTTGGCTGTCATTGGGATAACAGGTAGCAACGGTAAGACAACTATAAAAGAGTGGCTTTATCAGATGATCCATGACCGACAGGTTGTGAAAAGCCCAAAGAGCTACAATTCGCAAACCGGTGTAGCATTGTCAGTCTGGCAGATAAAAGAGGGCGATGAACTGGGGATTTTTGAAGCCGGGATATCGCAGCCTAACGAAATGCAGGCACTGGCCGAAATGATCAAACCTGGTATTGGCTTGTTTACTTTGCTGGGTGATGCTCACGCAGAGGGATTTAGTAATCTGGCAGAAAAACTCAATGAAAAACTGGTACTTTTTAAAGATTGTCATACCATTATTTTTGAAGAGGACGATCTCATAGTAAGTATGGCTATCAGAGAGAAATTTGATGACAAAAAGCTTTTAAGCTGGGGTTGGAATCAAAATGCAACTTTGTTTAGAATCGCAGAAATCCAGAAATCCAACTATCAGACAAAAGTTACTATAATATATAAGAATATTGAAGAGGAATTTATCATTCCATTTTCAGATACTGCTTCGATAGAAAATGCCATGCACTGTATAGCTGTTCTGATGTATTTGGAATTTTCACTTACAGACATTAGGGATGGACTGCACAAGTTACAGAATATTCCTATGCGGCTTGAGATGAAAAATGGTATATACAGCAGTATTCTTGTAAATGACACGTATAATGCAGATATTCAATCTTTTAAGATAGCATTGGAGTTTTTAACCCAGCAAGCTGGAGCCAAGGAGAAAGTGGTAATAGTTTCGGATTTTTTGCAGACAGGGCTGGATATTGACGCCCTCAATAATCAATTGTCCAACCTCATTCATCAGCACAATATCTCTCATGTCATCGGAGTAGGAAGCAAGGTATCCCAATTGGAAAAATTTCTGGATCCATTCATTCTTTTTACGTCTGCATCCTCTACTGACGAATTGATCAGAAAGCTACCTGAGATCAACGTCAGTCACAAAGCTATACTGGTCAAAGGAGCCAGAACATTCCAGTTGGAAAAAGTAATCAATGCTCTTTCTGATAAAGCGCATACGGCTACTCTGGAAACAGACATGCAAGCCATCGAACATAATCTTAAGATATTTTCTCAACAATTGACTCCCGGAACCCAGATCATCGCGGTAATAAAAGCTTCAGCCTACGGAAGTGGTAGTGAAGAGTTGGCAAGATTTCTGGAATTTAAAAAAGTAGGTTACCTGGCTGTGGCCTTCATCGACGAAGGTGTACAGTTGCGAAAAGCGGGCATATTACTGCCTGTCATTATCCTTAATCCGGACAGAAACGGGGTTGTAGATATGATGAAATATGAGCTGGAACCGGAAGTGTACAGTATCGAGCAGCTCAAAGAAATTGCATCGCTCATAGCCACTGACGGCCTTCAAAATTTTAACTTACATATCAAACTGGATACAGGCATGCATAGACTTGGGTTTATGGAGGCCGATCTGGTCGAACTGTGTGATATATTAAGGGAGCATAAAAGCCAACTGATAGTAAAGTCTATTTTCAGTCACCTCAGCAGCAGTGAAGATCCCGGCGACGATGATTATACACATACTCAGGCAGAAAAGCTAAATTCTTCCTACCGATATATTGTAAGTAAAATAGGATATGCACCCGCAAAACATATTTTGAATTCATCCGGAATTATCAGATTCCCTGAATACCATTTTGATTTGGTAAGGTTGGGTCTTGGTTTATACGGATTAGATAGCACTAATACGATAGGCAATAAGCTTGAAAAAGTACATACCTTGAAAGCAACAGTGGTGCAGATAAAATACATCACTAAAGAAGACACAGTAGGTTATAACAGAAAAGGAAAACCAATCGCAAACGGTAAAATTGCTATTATCAATATAGGTTATGCTGATGGTCTCATGAGGTTGGCAGGCAATAACCGGTATTCTGTAAGAATTCATGGTAAAGATTATCCAATCATTGGTAATGTGTGCATGGATCTGACGATCATAGATATAGGAGAGGCGGAAAATATTTTTGTCGGTGATGAAGCTATCATTTTTGGAAAGGATAAACCTGTAGAGTCACTGGCTGAAGTGTGTCAGACCATTCCGTATGAAATATTAAGCAGGATATCCAGCAGGGTAAGAAGGTTATATGTTCAAGGCTAAAATCTAAATAAATGAAACCTCCTGCTATTGACTTTGCAAAAGCAGGAGGTTATATTGATGCTTGGATTATACAGTGTCTTCATGATCAGAAAAAGTGTCTTTTACCTGATTTTTATTGACATAGTTATGATAAAATATCAATGAAAGCCCACCTAAGATAAGTATACTCACAAAGACGCCTGCCGGTTCAGTATCGAAAACATTATCGATGATTAAGCCTGCCAATAAACCTAAGCCAACAGATAATAAAAAGAGGCCCAATTTTAACGCATTGTTGGATTCGGTATCATTTTTATCAAAAATTTTAGCTGTTCGGCCACTGTTGATAAGCGCCATTCTTTCTGTGTGCCTGGTTTTCAGATATGATACAATAAACACAATCATAGTAATAAAAAAACCTGTAATTCCGATGATTTCGCTTGCCATATTTATTTATTTTGTTTGTTCGAAATCATTACGAGTTTGTCAAAGATTAGGTTACAAAACATGGAAATAAAAATTCATAGACGGATTTTTGTAACGTAATTGCTCCTTGATTCGTATATTGCAGTAGATCATCAGTATGAATGAATTGCTCGTAGATAAAGGTTTTATTTCTCGCTTGAAAACAGGGGACAGCAAAAGTATCAAAGTATTTATGGATACTTATGGTCGCTTCATCTATCATGTGACCTATAAGGTACTCCTTCAGGCGTCGGAAGCAGAAGAAGCTACTCAGGACACTATACTTAAAGTCATCAAAGCCCTGGATACTTATGATCTGAAGTCATCTTTTAAGGCATGGTGCTATACTATAGCATGGAGGACTGCGATAGATTACAAACGAAGGTTAAAATATACAGTGGATATCCATGAAGGTATGGAAGTCATCTCATCTGTAACTTCTGATGCCATCATCCATCAAAGTGAAACTCAAAGCAATATCAAAACGTTATTATCTCACCTGGACGAAGAGTCTCGTGTCATTATCTCTCTGTATTACCTCGAAGAAAAGAATATCAGAGAACTGATAGACATCACAGGTCTCACTGAAAGCAATCTTAAAGTAAAATTATTCAGAGCAAGAAAAGAGTTAGCCAAACATGCCGGAAAATATTTTGAACAAATCTAAATTTTGAATATGGAATCCTTAATCTGGAAATATATTGATGGTGAATGTAATAGTGACGAAAAGGCACAAGTAGAACATCTGCTAAAAACTGATTTACATTTTTCTGAACAATTCAAACAAAGTTCTGAGCTGAACCTGCAGTTGCAACATTTTTCAACTGTGGAAATGAGCGAAGGTTTCAGACAAAAAATGGAAAACAAAATGATTTTAGAGTTAGCTGCTGCCTATCCGGCTCATCAGGAAATCATCACGATTTGGTGGAAAATAGGACTGTCATTGGCAGGTATTGGTTCCATTATCTTGGCGCTGAAGTATTCAGAAGGAGCATCGGTTATTTTTAATTTTATACCTGAAATCAATGCAAGGATTATAACCATGGGAGCCTGGGTTGCAGTCGGGTTTGTATTGCTGATTAGCCTGGATAATATCATTGGCAAATGGAGTGAAATAAGTCGTACAACGGGTATGATGGTTTGACCCCGTTGCTTCAATAAAATAGTTTAAAAAAAAAGAGATTGTCTGATATGACAATCTCTTTTTATATTTTAGCTTATTTGCAGGCTTAATTTTGTTTTAATCTTTCCAGTATCCCACCGTTGTCTATCACTACTTCCGAAGTTTTAAAGCCTCTGTTGATGGCCTGTATTTGTGCCTTCTTGGCCTCCTCCAGATCATTATACCCGGCCAGGATAAAAATGGTCCATCCACCTTTGGTCCATTGCTCGATTCTTCCCAGATCCCGTACCTTATTTACATCAAACCATATTGGGTCTTCATATGATGCAAGACGTACTTTGTATTTGTTGCCTGTCTTATACGATTTCTCTACTTCGGGATTTTTTGTATTAAAATTGCCTTTGTCAGTAAAACTTTCCTCATCAGTACCAGTCAGTATCAATTCCATGACTGCTGTATTCAGGATTTCGAATGCAATGAAGGCATCTTTATATCCATTAGCCCTGACTTTGGCCAGGATACCCTCAGCCTCTTTTCTGTCTGTAAAATACCCAAGTCTGACTTTGATTGTTTTATTATTGAGCATTTTATAGATATTTCCATATCTGAGTAACGGCTTAAATTTATCAAAATTTGGTTTTGAACTGGACATAGAAGCCAGTTGTATAAAGAAGACCTCAGTATTGGGTATGATGTCATCGAGTCCAATTCTATGTGCGCCTTCCAGCGATACTGAAGCACTCGCATTGCTTCCTATCTTTTTGGTATCAAATTCAGGTAAAGAAAATGAAACTTTTTTGCTTTCTTCTCCTTCTTTTAGAGAAACTGATGTAGCCAGTTCAGTTTGTACCGTATGTTTTTGTGTTTCTTCTGCCAGGGCATCCAGAGAAACGGCTTGCGGAACAAAAGAATACTCTTCTGCTACCTGTTTTGTGTCTTGTAGCTTTATGGTCTTGTATATATCATTGCTGCCTTTACCACCCAATCTGTTGGAAGTCAAAAACAGTTCTCCCAAACTGTTAAGTACCGGAAAATAATCATCAGAGGGTGTGTTGATGCCGGCACCCGCATTGGTAGGTGACAACCATACTCCATTGATGACTTCACTCTTTACTATGTCATACCCTCCCAAACCGATGTGAAAATCCGAAGCAAAATAAAGTGTATTTCCGTTCAAGAATGGGGTGATTTCATTACCTTCGGTATTGATGTTATTTCCTAAGTTTTCCGGAAGGGACCACACATTGTTGTTAAAATAACTGACATAAATGTCATACCCACCAAATCCTCCGGGTCTGTCTGATGAAAAATAAATGGCTGTACCATCGAATGCCATCTGAGCAGAGTTTATGGATGAGCCCACTTCATTGTACAAAAAGGGCTTGGATGAGACGATTTCTCCTTTTTCATTGATAGAGGCTATGTGGAGACTTGACATTTTATTCAGATGAATAAAATTGTATGTATCTTCTGTTCTGGACTCAATAATGGCACATGATAACCCATTGGATGAGAAGCTTATTGGCCCCATATGATAAATTTTATCATCCATGCCTTTTACAAATGCTATTCTGTTTTTATCTGCATTATAATAAAATGTTTTTACGGCTCCTACAGTACTGCCATTGAGTTCTCTTTCATTCTCTGTCATCAGGATATCTTCTCTGAACGAACTGAAAACTGGCATACCTTTATAAAATGTCAGACCAAAGTCAGACCCGGAGCTATTACACGGCAAAACAAAAGTTTCGTAAGCCGGATTTTCCGGTAAGGAATTTATGGCAAATTCACAGCTTTTTATACAATGGTCAGCCAAAGCTGGATTGAAATTTCTGAAAAGCTGATAGCGAAGCATGGCCTCCTTATAATGTCCCATTTTTTTTAACAAATCTCCATGAGACTTATATACAGAGGGATCTAATACTGCATTGGCTGGAATGGCTTGATACCAGGCATCAGCTTGCGTAAGATTTCCAGATAAGGCAAGAGTTTCTGCTAGCTTTGTCATTACTACATAATCATTGGGATTCTCCGTGAGATAGTGTTTGTAATTTTCAGTGGCTTTGCTGTAATCGCCATTTTCTACCTGAATTTCGGCTTTCCTGATAAGTTTCTGAGCAGAAACTGAGGAACTAATAAGCACTACAATAGCGCAAATAAATAAATGTGTTTTCTTGAACATGACCCTAGAAATTAAACAAAAAACATATTAAAAATACAAATATAGTAATATATCTTGTTATGTAACAAATAATATATTAATTATTTTTGTAATTTATAAAAAAAAATATCGCACTTCGTTTTTGTACATTAATGACACCCATAAGACATTTCAGAAACCTTTTTTTATAGTATTGCAATTATTGTTTTATTTTTGTTCAAAAATAATGATATGTTGGGCTTTGCAAGTAGATTTTCAACTTTGATTGTTGTCTGGATTTTCTTCCTATCAGAGATGATTGGACAGACATTGGATCACATCCAGGGTGAATTTATTGTGCAGGTACAAAATGATGCTAACATTACTGATTTTCAGCAACAACAAAATATCAAAGCATTACGCAAGTCCAATGATGTCACATTTCGGCAAATTATGAAGACGCCTCTTAATCTATGGGTTGTAAAAATTGATTTTGCATCGGTCAGTGAGTCTGAATTCGAAACGAGACTCCAATCAGCCGGTGGATTTGTACACGTAAAACCTAATAGACGAATCACTCCACGCACTATTCCGAATGACCCCGACCTGACAAAACAATGGCAATATATCAACTACGGTTTATCCGGTGGGGTGGCTGGCGCTGATATGGATATGGAGCAGGCATGGGATATCGCCACAGGTGGACTGACGCCTTCCGGAGACACCATTGTAGTCTGTGTGATCGATGATGGTATCAATGGCCTTCACGAAGATATTAAGGAAAATCTATGGTTTAACCATCAGGAGATAGCATCCAATGGCATTGACGACGATGGCAATGGTTATGTAGATGATGTACGTGGATGGAATATCACCAATTCTGATGATAATACTTACAGTGGTGGAGGACATGGCACACCTGTTGCCGGTATAGTAGGCGCTAAAGGTAACAATGGGGTGGGTGTCAGTGGTGTAAACTGGAACGTTAAACTCATGATTGTAAATTATGGATTTGCCAGTGAAGCCAATGCGCTCGCATCATATGGTTATGCCTATACCATGCGAAAATTGTACAATGAAACCAATGGTCAAAAAGGTGCTTTTGTGGTGGTAACCAATGCCTCTTGGGGCATAGACCGAGTCAATGCAGATGACGCTCCGCTTTGGTGTGCTTTGTACGACGAATTGGGTCAGGTGGGAATACTTAACTGTGGTGCTACAACCAACTCTGATACAGATGTCGATATTCAGGGAGATTTGCCTACATCATGTACCAGCGAATACCTGATAACTGTAACAAACTTAAATAAATCAGACACCAAACTTACAAGCGCAGGCTATGGCAGAAAATCATTGGATTTAGGAGCATATGGACATCAAACCTATACATTGACCCGGTCAGCTTATGGTACTTTCGGTGGTACATCGGGAGCTACACCACATGTATCAGGTGTAGTAGCATTGATGTATTCTGTACCATGTAACTCGTTTGCCACATTGACTAAACAAAATCCTGCGGGGGCAGCTCTTGTTGCCAAGGATATGTTGCTAAATGGAGTTATACCTAATGCCAGTCTCACAGGAATCACTACTACAGGTGGTAAGCTCAATGCCTTCAGGGCTGTGTCAAATCTGAAAAAAGTGTGCGAATCCTGTTCTCCACCGGCGGGTATTACTTTAAAAATGGAAGACCAGGCATTGCATATTAGTTGGATCAATCAAACAGGGACTGCCAAAGTGGCCCTTCGTTATCGTAAAACGGATAGTAATGTATGGAAAGAAATAAAAAATATATTTAACAATAAGGTCATCGACGGTCTTGATTACTGCACAGAATATGAAATCCAGTGGAGTAGTGATTGTGGATTTTTGCCTTCAGAGTATAGCTACTCTAAATTTGTGACTACTACAGGATGTTGTGCCAGTCCGCAGATATCAGTAACGGATATGGATGATCAATCTATTCATCTCACATGGTCTGCTTCAGATACAGCCATTTATACCCTGCAGTACAAATCAGCTGCTTTTGACTGGCAGGATACTATACTGACGTCTACAGCTTTCAGTATTTTTAAGCTTACTGAATGCACCGGCTATACCTTCAGACTCAAAGCAGAGTGCCTGAAATATAACAATGAGTCAACTTTTACACCTGACTATAACATCAGCACTTCATGTGGCAACTGCACTGCCATGTCTTATTGCAGTTTCGCCAAAAAAGATGCATCTCAGGAGTGGATCGAATCATTTGAAATCGCTGGGGTAAAAAACGTATCAGGGACTTCTGATGATGGATACAGAAATTTTGCCGGTGTTGAAAATATAACTCTTGAAACGAAAGCCAATTATCCATTTGTTCTGAAAACCGGCTATGCAGGCTCTGCTTTCAAAGATTATTTTAAGATTTTTATTGATTATAATCAGGATGGAGAATGGTCAGAAAACGAACAGGTCTACCAGTCTCCCGGGTCATTGTCCGAAACAGTAACAGATACTATCGCCATTCCGGAAGATGCTTCAGCCGGCTATACCAAACTCAGACTGATCATGGCATATGAGGAGTTTGAAGGTGGTTGTGACAATGCATCTTTTGAATATGGTGAGGTCGAAGACTATTGTGTATACATACAAAATAAAGAATGCAACAACCCTTCCATCCAGGCGGTCGGCAGCTCTAAATCAGATTTATTGTTCATTGTTGAAAATAGTAGTCAAGGCAGCCAGGATAGTGTCCGGGTTAAAATTAGGGAAAAGGGTGTATCTGAATGGGCAGAATATTCCGGTGTGGATACCCTGGTCATCAGCCAACTAAAAGAATGTACGCTTTATGAATATACCTTTAGAAAAATCTGTGGTACTTTCTTTTCGGCACCTTCTGCCATAGACACGATAAGAACAGGGTGCAAAAACAGCGTAAATGACGTTATCGAAGTGGTCGTTATCTCACCCAACCCAGCATCTGACATATTGAACATACGGATGATTCAGCCTAGCGCAAAAGTTCTCAGGATACAAGTAGCCGATATTACCGGCAGGAAATTTTATAATGAATTTATGAAAGAGTCACGATCAGATATTTCAGTAGACATATCGAATGTACCGGCAGGTATGTATATGGTGGAAGTCGCTTATGTAAATGGTAAAAAAAGGGTTTATAAATTTGTCAAAAATTAAACAGAACGCAGTAGTAAGCCTATACTTACAATTCATGTCGTCACCCAGTCTTAGTCCTTGAAAATATAGTTTTGATAGTTGTTTTTTCAAGATAATAAATGATCATAACGTATATACATATCAATGCAGAATTGATGAAATAATCCCCTCTAAACCATAAAAAACTAACACCACTCAATAGCGAAGTACATGCAATAAGTAGAGCTATTTTGCCCGATTCGTAAGGTACCGGATAGTGTTTATGCCCGAAATACCATGATATCATGGCCATAAAAAAATATGTAAAAAGCGTAGCAGCAGCCCCCCCCATTATACCCATCCATGGAACAAAAACCATCAGACTCACGATGGTAAGCAGTGCGCCTGCGATACTGATATACATTCCAAATCTGGTTTTATCAGTAAGTTTGTACCAGATCGCCAGATTGTTATATATCCCGGAAAAAAGATTGGCAAGCAAAATGATCGGCACAATCGTAAGACCGCTCAAATAGGATGATTGACGGATGAACAATCCTGCTATCATATCGACAAAACC
Source organism: Saprospiraceae bacterium (assembly GCA_016714765.1). Taxonomy (GTDB): domain Bacteria; phylum Bacteroidota; class Bacteroidia; order Chitinophagales; family Saprospiraceae; genus OLB9. Next base: position 36,472 of record JADKCF010000017.1, read on the forward strand.
TACGACAAGTAATATAAAAAGACAACCAAAAATAACAAACCAAGTCATGATGACACTATATTTTTTTAGCATCAGTGGTCCCGGCATGATTGAAAAAAAAAGGTTCTGCCCCCATACGAAAGGCGGTTATATATAGAGTCATAAACACACCCAATTTGTAGCACGCCGCATAAATGCCATTGGCATCCTCACCAATGAACCGAGGAATGATCAACTTATCAACATTTTCATTTACGGCATACGCCAATCCACCAACCATGATTGGCAAACCATAAGTCATGAGTTTTTTTACAATATCTTTATCCCATTTCCATTTTATTTTCATAATTTCCGGGAAAAGACACAACAGGGTAAAGAGGCTGGCAGCAACATTGGCGATAAATATATGAAGAATGCCGGGTTTATAATCTGCATCGATGCCAAGGGTTTGTGACCATCCCATATCGCTGGAGACCATGTAAGGAATACCTAAGAGTAAAACGACAGTAATCAAAGCAAGAAAAAGTACATTGGACAGTTTTAGCACCATAAATCTTAACGGTCTACCTGACACCCGAAGCAAAGCAAAAGGTATAACCACCAGCGTATCCAACACAGTTGTCCATACCAGTATCCGGACGAAAACAGTCTGCTCAAAGCCGAAAAAAACAGTCAAGACAGGGGCTGCCACCATTCCAAGCACTAAAAACGTAAAACTGCTGATAATAAGCAGCATGGATGCAGTAGATACTATTTTTTCCTTATTTGTCTCTGCTGTATAAAACCTGAAAAAAGAGGTTTCAATACCTAAAGTCAGTATGACATTCAAGAAAGCAGCATACACATACCATCTGGTCTGACTTGAAAATTGTGACGTATTAAATACGCTTGTGAATATGGCTAATAATGCAAAATTAATTACTCTTGGCAATACGGATGCCATGCCGTAAATCACGGTATCCTTAAAAAATGATTTTAGTGCACTCAATCGAAAGAATTAAAAAATAATTTTGATAATTTATGCTGTAAAAATGCAAAAATATCGGAGTATCAGCAAATAACTGTGTCCTTTCATTAAAAAATAACAAAAAATACTGATTTTGAACAAAATAAGTTCATTATTTTGAACTAATTTAGCTAAAAATAGCTTATTTTTACGACAAATTTTTTAAACTAAATCATATTAATAATGGGATTTTTAAGTTCTTTGAAGAGATTGTTTTTCACTACGGAATCAGTTGTGAAATCAGCTGCAGATAAAGCTGTGGATTATACAAAAGAAAAAGCAGGTGATCTGGCAGATGCTGCTAAAGAAACAGTCGGGGATATTTCTGACAAAACGGCAGGATTGAGAGAGACTGTCATGGAAAAGGCAAATGCAGCTATAGACAAAGTAGAAAATGTCGCTGATGTGGCATGGGATAAAACCAAATCGGTAGCTTCTGATGTAGCAGATGCTGCTGAGACAGCAATGGATAAAGCTGGAGACCTGGCAGAATCAGCTACTGCAAAAGTTAAGGATGTGGCTGGTGATGCCGCAGATTTAGCAGGTACCGCATATGACAAAACCAAAGCTGCTGCTGCAGTGGTAGTGGATAAAGTAGATGTTGTTGCGGACGCAGCGTGGGATAAAACTAAACATGCAGCTGCTAATGTGACTGACATGGCCGGCAACGCACTGGACAAAACTGGAGATGTAGTCTCAGGTGTGGTAGATAAAGCAGGTGATTTGGCTGATAACGCAGTATCAAAAGCCAAAGATGTGGCTTCTGATGCCGGTGAATTCGTTCAGTCATCTTATGTAAAAACGGCTGAGACGGCCTCGTCTACCTTGGGTACTGCTGGTAGTACACTGGAAGGATTGCTGGACAAAGGCAAGACTTTGGCAGGAAATGTTGTGGACAAAATATCTGATAATGAATATGTCCAAAAGGCCGGCGATGTTGCAGAAAGTGTAGGTAGCAAGGTTATGGAGACAGGAGGCGCTTTGGTAGATAAAGCCTCTGATCTTTCAGAGAATGTGGGCGCCAAGGTCCTCGAAACGACAGATAAAACTTGGGATAAAATCGGAGAGGCAAAAGATGTGCTGGCTGGGAAAGCCAAAGAAGTTGCCGATAATCTCGGTAAAAAGTTTGATGAGACGGTAGATAAGGCTGAAGCTTTCATGGCAGAAGAAAATGCAAAACCCAAAAAGGACTTTGCTGACGAAACCTTGTCTGCAGGCGGATCATTGCTGGAAGGTAAAGACGATTTTTTTTCTAAGGCATCTAAGTTTGCTGAAGGGGATTACGATGCATTCAGTGAGGGTAAAATCACAGTCACTACTCCTGCTAAAACAGCCGGACAAGATGATCACGATAAAGATGGAAATGAACAGATCGATGATGCAATAATTGTAGAAGGTTAATAGTTTTATAAAGACGGATGTAATTTTGTTTTTTGAGCATTTTACATCCGTCTTAAAATTAATTTCTTATGTCACCATTAATTATCAACGGACGTACTGAAAAAGAGCTTTTGAAGGCTTGTCTGCAAGGAGACAGACTGGCACAGAGAGATATTTTTAATATGTATGCCGGCAAAATGATGGCAGTATGTGTCAGGTACTCCCGACACCGTTTAGAAGCAGAAGACATTTTTCAGGATGCTTTTGTCAAAGTCTTTACTCACCTGGCTGAGTTTGAAAGTACAGGTTCTTTTGAAGGCTGGGTAAGAAGAATCATCATCAATACCGCAATTAAAAATAACCAGAAAAAGTCTGTTAGTCATGAAGAAATAGGGCTTGAGCATTACAAAGAAGATAGTGCCGGACCAGAAGTATTTTCTTTATTATCCGAAGAAGAATTAATAAAACTGATATCTTCTTTGCCGGATGGTTACAGAATGGTATTTAATTTGTATGCTATAGAAGGATACTCACACAAAGAAATCAGCGAATTATTAAACATTGAAGAGTCAACCTCCAGATCACAGTTACTAAAGGCCAGACGAATGCTTCAGGAAAAAGTACACGAGTTGTACAAAGTTGCTATATGAACAATATTGACAAAATATTCAGAAATAAGTTAGAGCACCACCATGCTGATATACCTGATAAGGCTTGGGCAAATATTGAGGCCAGACTGAATGAAAGTCCTAAACCTAAAAATAATTTTTTCCCTGTAGGGATGATGCTTTTAGGGCTCTTCTTGGTGTCATTTGGAGGATATCTATCTATGAATGATGATCATTTGTTCGGCAAAATACCGGCAAGTTCTTCCATGGATAACCGCCAACAGAATAGGATGGCATCTACTACCAGTGTCATACCGGAAGTATCTAAAGAGATATCCTTTTCTCAGATAAATTTATCCACAGAAAACAAACAAATACGATTCTTAAATGCTGAAAAACCTGTTCCAGCAGTAAGTGAAGCGAAGCAAAGGACTACTACAACCCTATATAAGTCTCCAGATAATAGCTTCAGCCAAAGTCAGGCAGAGGCTGAATCAATGCCGTCTACAGGAATGAGTCCGGAAAGAATGCTTATTGAGCAAACATCCAATAATATAAAAACAGAAATCTTCAGACAACATACAAGTGAGATATCGTATTTGGATAACGCGCTAAATAATAATAAGTTAAAATTCTTCAGATCTATCAGACTCCCCTCTATATTCGCTAAAGATAAACCGGTGAAGGCATGTCCGTTTGTATATGATTACCAAAATAAAAGTGTCGATGTGTATGTATCACACGATTATTCTCCTAAACAGTTGTCCGCCAATGATTCAGAACTTAATACACATATTGATATGCGGAATCAAACTGAAAAAGCACTTTACTCATTTTCTGCTGGATTCAGATTCGGATACAATCTCAGTTATAAGTGGAATCTGCATACCGGTTTTAATTACAGTCAGACCAACGAAAAATTTGAATACATAGACCCCGAATCCAATCAAACAAGAATCATTATCATCAAGGATTATGTTTACCAAAATGGAAAGATAATTGATAGTATCATTACTCAGGAAACTGTGACGGTACCTGGTACTACTAAACTCAAAGTGTTTAATAAATACAGATCATATGATATACCTGTCTTAGCCAGATATACCCTGTTTGCAAATCATCACCTAAGCTTGTCCGCTATGGCAGGCGTTTATCTAAATGTGGCTACAAGGCAAAAAGGCATGATTCTGGATTTGGATAACAAAACACCTGTGGAGATTTATGTGAAAGAAAAGCAAGATAACAATTTGTTTAAAACACAGTTGGGTGTGTCCGGGTATGCATCCTTTAGTATGGCTTATCACCTCACTTCCAATGTGGATTTTCTTCTCGAACCCAATGTAAGGTTTCAACCTGAATCCTTGTCATCAAATCATTATGCTGTGAGCCAAAAGATGAACACATTCGGTGTTAGCACCGGATTGCGGTATAAGTTTTAATTTTTTTCAGGCAGCGTTTTTGCGTTTAAAGGGGTCTATCATTTGAAACCAATAAAAATCAGGGGGACAATTAAGTTTGATTAGATATTTTACACTTCTATTTGTGGTATTTATTATAAGTGCATGTCATAAGGATGAAAAAATCTTTATACCTGATCAAACGCATCTTCTCAATAGTAGTTATCTGTTGTCCCGTATATCTGACGCTCCCCTTTCATACCTCCTGGCACTGAAAGAAGGAAAAACGCTATTCAGGGGACCTAAAAACACACTGATTGAAATACCTTACCAGTCATTGAGAGATTCATCAGGCACAATTATAAGTGGAGAAATAAAACTTGAATTCAACGAATTTGCTGAAAAAGAATTTTGTTATCTTCTCCTGAGACTATCAATAATGAGGGGTTGATAGACTGTTCTAAAATAATATATCTGAAATTTACAGCAAGGTAAAAAACTGCATTTGCCACTCCGATCAATGTTTATCTACCTGCTGAAAAAACAGATGAAAATACAGCAAAAGGACCTTATGAAAGTGAAAATGCGACTGATTGGGTTTTAAAACTGATTTGCAAACAAATTATCTGGCCCAGGACTTAGTTGTAAATAATGAAGATTCTTCTGTCAAAATATATGGTTATAAGTTGGTCCTGGATAAGGCAAAATCATGGTATTGTGTCGGCAGCTCATTAAAAAACAATATCAACCATTTCACTTCGATTTGTCTGACGGCCAATCAAAATGAGAATAGTAAAAATAGTCTTGTTTATTTTATTTCAGAAAATAATAAATCAGTCATTAATGAGTAAAAGAATTTCAGACAGGCATTTTTTTTTACATACAATTGACAACCTACTTACCGACAGGAAGAGTTTAATTTTAATTATTTTTGCAGGATGCATTTCTTTCGAAAACTCGTTCAGGAATTGGATGTTCTACCTTACTATTTTATAAGTTTTTTTAAACTCTACTAATCTTTGGCCATAATAAAATATATAACTGTAATTTTCCCTTTGGCTTTGCCGAAGCTGTATTCTTATGCTGTTCCTAAAAAAATGGCAAAAAAGGTCAAAGTCGGGCTAAGAGTAGAAGTTTCTCTTAAAAACAAGTTGTATTCCGCCATTATTTCCGAGGTGCATGAGGATCTTACATTAGAGTATACACCCAAACCCATCGTAGCCATATTGGATACAATACCTCTGGTTACACCGTGGCAGATAAGCTTTTGGCAATGGATGGCAGCTTATTATTGTTGTACAGTGGGTGAGGTTATGAATATTGCTATGCCGTCAGGACTTAAACTCGAAAGTGAAACAAAAGTAGTTTACAATAGTGATTTTGATGAGATGGCCGCAAGCCTGACAGATGATGAATATTTGGTGGCAGAAGCAGTATCCATCCAAAACGAACTTACCATCCTTCAAATTCAGGATATTTTAAACAAAAAGACCATTTTTCCTGTCCTTCGAAGCCTTTTGGACAAAAAGGTCATATCTGTTAAAGAAGAGTTGATAGAAAAGTATAAGCCTAAAATGGTCAATTTTATGGTTTTATGCGAACCTTACAAATCTGATCCCGAAAGTATCAATGCGGCATTTGACATAGTGACAAAAAGTGATAAACAAACCAAAGCATTATTGGCGTATGTGCAGATGAGCCGCAACAAAAATTTTACAATTCCTGTGTCCGATGTTTGCCAGCTTGCTGGTGTCGATGCCAGTGTGATACAGGCTATGGTCAAAAAAAGTATTTTCACTATCTCAAGGCAAAATCAGAGCAGAATTTTCAAAAAAGATGAAAATGAGTTAGCTAACCATGAAATGCAGACTCTGAGTGTACAACAGATACAGGCATTGGACGAGATAGATTCTCATTTTTTACATGGAAAACCCGTTTTACTACATGGTATCACAGGAAGTGGTAAAACCCGCGTATTTGCTGAACTCATCAAAAAGAACATGGACGGAGGTAGGCAGACTCTGTATTTGCTGCCTGAGATAGCACTCACTACTCATATGGTCGAGAGGCTCAAAAGTATTTTTGGTGAAGAAGTACTCGTTTATCATAGCCGTATGAATAATCAGGAAAGGGTGGAGATGTGGAATGCAGTCCTGCTTGGGGCCAAAATAGTGATAGCTGCAAGGTCAGGCTTATTTCTGCCATATACTAAGCTCGGACTCATTATTGTCGATGAGGAACATGATCCTTCCTACAAACAAAATGACCCTAATCCCAGATATAATGCAAGAGATGCCGCCATATTTTTAAGTAATGTGTTGAGCGCACAAATTAGACTGGGTACCGCCACCTGAGCCTTGAATCCTATACCAATGCGGTGAAAGATAAGTATGGTCTCGTGTATATGCCGGATAGGCATGGTGAGTCTATTCTTCCCAAAATAAATATTGTCGATCTGAGGACTGAGTACAGAGACAAAAGATTCAAAGGACTATTTAGTCAGGAACTCATTATAGCGATAGAGGATGCACTTAGCAATAAAGAGCAGGTTTTGCTTTTTCAAAATAGGAGAGGTTATGCACCTACCATCAATTGTAATATCTGTGGCTGGCAAGCTGACTGTACCAATTGTGATGTCCACCTGACAGTGCATAAAGCATTCCATGAGCTCCGTTGCCATTATTGCGGTACACGGGCCAGGATTCCTGCCCAATGTCCTGCCTGCGGCAACCACGACCTTTTCGAGCAGGGCTTTGGCACTGAAAAGATAGAAGAAAACATTAAAGAGATGTTTCCCACGGCCTTAGTTGCGAGACTGGATATGGATACTGCCAAGACAAAACTGGCATTCGAAAATATCCTTCATGATTTTGAAGAAAAGAAGATAGATATCCTTGTAGGTACTCAGATGATTACCAAAGGACTTGATTTTGATAATATAGCATTGGTAGGTGTTCTGAATGCTGATGCCATCCTCAGATATCCGGATCTTAGGGCAAATGAGAGAGCTTTCCAGTTACTTACACAGGTTTCCGGGCGGGCCGGCAGAAGGGCAAAGCAGGGACAGGTCATCATTCAGACCTATAGTCCGGAGCATCCCGTCATTATAGAAACCATGCATCATTTGTACAACAGATTTTTCGAAAGGGAATCTGCAGAAAGAAAAGCATTTCGGTATCCGCCTTATTTCAGAATGATACAAATAGAGTTGCTCCATAAAAATGCCGCTACATGCGCTCACGCTGCTGCCACATATGCAGATCAGATTCGTAAGTTGATAGGCAACCGCATACTCGGTCCCGCCATACCATCGATCGCAAGGATACGCGGGCAGTACATTCAGACCATCACGATTAAGATGGAGAAAGACACAAAGATTGTCAGCAAGGTAAAAAAAATCATTATGGAAGAAAGAGACAAACTCAGAAATATGCCTGCCTGTAAGACTGTCAGGGTGAATGTGGATGTAGACCCATATTAGAGGGCAAGGGTCTTATTGTGGAATAGAATAATGGAAAAAATATTAATTATGAATGTTTAGCTGGGCTCCTGTTTCAACCCGCAGTTGCCCGTGTTGCTCAATAATCATTTTTCGACAATGAGCCATAGTGGAAGGAGGAACCAAACATATAGGGGTGCCTGATGGTATTGTCACATCGTCCATAAATGTAGGTACTCCACAATCCCAGTTAGAGGCTTCATTCCAATCATTATTCGTACTGCCGGTCCAAACAATATGTCTATGATTATCAAATGGTATTTCAGCCACCGTACTTTTAGCACATAACCATCGATCAGGATCAAAAACAGCACTGGTAGGAATGAAAGACAGCGTGGCATCAAAATATAAATGCTGCGGTGAAGACTGATTAAATACCAAGGTTTGAGAAGTAGTACCGTTTGTAAATCTGACAGGCACCGGCATATCAAAAAAAGTACCCTGACCTGCTGAATGGGTTTGTGTTATCGACAAATAAATTTTATTACAACTGGCATCTTTTGACCATTGTATGGTATAATTTGGCCAACCTTGTCCATACAGCCAATCATTAAAATAATCATCGAGTTGTATACCGCTCACAGTCTCAAGGGCATTGATAAAATCAATGGTTTTTGCATATTTGTATGCCAAACCAGGTGAATTGATATAATTGTGTAATGCATTAAAAAAAGTCTGGTCTCCTAGTTTCCACCTGAGCATATGCAATATTAGTGCACCTTTATTATAGACTAAACGACTGTTAAAAATACTACCTATATTTGTGGTGTCTGTGACAAACGTAGAACCATAATTATTTCCTGTGACATTGTTTATCTTACCGTTTTTCCAGTCTGACCATGTTTGATCTCCCAGACCTTGTTCACATATCATTCCTTCCAGGTAAGTTGCAAACCCTTCATTGAGCCAAATATCCTGCCAGGAACCACAAGTAATCTTATCTCCAAACCATTGGTGTGCCAATTCGTGGGCCATCAATGTGCGACTGAATCCACCCATAAAACTCATTGTGGAGTGTTCCATACCACCGCCGAAACCACACTGTGCATGCCCATATTTTTCATTTTTGTATGGATACGAACCCAACTTTTGAACATAATACTGCATCATGGGTATTATCAGTGGTGTCTGTGAGGCCGCACTGGTATTACATGGATAAACATAATTTAATACTTCTATAGAAACATCATTGGGTATACTAACCCAATCAGAATAAACACTATAATCTGCCACTGCAAAAGCTACAAGATAAGCAGGTATGGGGTAGCGGTGCTTCCAATGATAAGTTTTTGTATTATCAGCATTTGTAGTTTCAAGCACGAGCAACCCATTTCCTGCAGCCCGATAGGGTTGTGGACATTTGATGATGACATCTAAGGAATCAGCTTTGTCATTGAGGGTTTCCTTACATGGCCACCAGTTTTTTGACCCATATGGTTCGGAGAGTGTCCACATGATTTTATTGTTTTGTCCACCGCAAGTAGTGCTGCTGCTTACAAAAGATCCGAATCCATCCGTGTATGGTGCACCTTGATAATAAACTGTAATAGAGTCACTTACTCCCATAGCAATATTTTGGGGTAGGTTTATTTGCAGCGTCACAGGTGTGTTAAAGGTGTAAGAAAATATATGGCTTCCGTGATATTTTACTGAATCCACTATCATATTTTCCCTGAAATCAAAAAAGATGGTTTGCATCGAAGATACAACGGGTTTAAAATACGTTGTCACTTTGCCATTGATGTAATAAATACCTGGATTTACAGACAGCTCCAGCCTGTGGTAGTGGACATCATAATCCGAAGTATTTGGAACCATCAAATTTTTTACTTTGGAAATCGATGGCTCGTATTTGACAATTTTTGTTGGTTTTAGCGAGTATGCAGCTTGGTTAAACACGAAAATCGCCATTATGGCAATTAAATATTTCATGGCAATAATACAATTTATTCAAAAATACAAAATAATTAGTGACAGCATTGGTTTTTTTGTCAATTTTTTTGATGCATGTGAGTCCTGACACGAAGTTGTGCATTCTCCCTTATATTAAAATAATAAAAATTAATATCAGCTGGATGATAATTTTTGGTGCGAAGGAAAATGCTGCCCGTGAATTTTGGTTTATTAGCCCACAGTAAATCCCTGGATACTTGAGCGTCTTCGAGGTGTGGGTAAATTTTGTTAAATTTGAAAAGTAAGCTTCCCTTGTTTGATGATTTTGGAACATATGCTTTGTCAGTCTTCCATGAAAGCGGATTTGTCACTGAAATGCTATCCAGATAAAGTTTTTCTGGCAAATGGTGACCACTCTTAAATGTCCTCCACGATACAAAACAACCTGTATCAGAGCTGTCTCTGCATGGCCGGATATTTTTAAATCTATCTTTTCGAATGGGCATACCCAGTAAATATGCTGCTACCAGACTATTTTGCAAAGGCTTGTTGTCAAAGAACTCATCGAGTAGTCTTTCTGCATGATTAGTGCCCTGACTGTGCCCGGCTATGATGACGGGTCTGCCATTATTTTCATTATTCAGGTAGTGTAGAAAGGCTGTTTTTACGTCTTCATACGCCAGATCAAATGCTGCCTTTGCTGAGGATTTATCTTTGGTAAAATAAGCATGGATGTGGGCTTGTCTGTATCTCGGCGCAAATACTCTCCCCGCATGATTAAATACGCTGGCTTGAAACCGAATGGTCCCTTTGTTGGTCTTTTTGTCCAGTTTTTTATCATTGACAGGTGCATTCCAATTATCTTTTCCAATGTAACCTCCGGTATAGGTGGTGGGATGGATAAAAAAAACATCTGCCTGTGTGCGATCGTAACTTACAGTATCACCTTCTGGAGTGCGGTCTGACTCATCTGTAAAATCAGGATGTGCTGCCCAATATTGCGGCTTTGAATAATCTATTTTTTCTACATTTTTATGTTGAAATGCCTGCACAGGCTTATAGCTTTTACAAGCAACCAGTGACAATATAAAAGATATAAACCATGCGGTGATTTTCATTTTTATCAGATTATATCATTTCTTCGGGTCTTACCCAGGCATCAAATTCGTCAGATGTAAGATAACCCAGATCGAGAGCAGCCTGCTTGAGTGTCGTATGTTCTTTATGTGCTTTTTTTGCAATCTCAGCAGCTTTGTCATAGCCTATTTTTGTATTAAGGGCGGTAACCAGCATAAGTGAGTTGTCAAGATTATATTTTATACGCGGCTCATTGGCCTCTATACCCACTGCACAGTGTTCATTAAAACTCATACAAGCATCACCTATCAGATTGGCAGACATCAGGAAGTTGTATATCATGACAGGTTTGAACACATTAAGTTCAAAATGGCCACTCATGCCACCAATATTGATGGCTACATCATTGCCCATCACCTGGGCCATTGCCATAGTGAGTGCCTCAGATTGAGTTGGGTTGACCTTGCCTGGCATAATGGAAGACCCCGGCTCATTTTCAGGAATTATGATCTCACCGATTCCGCATCTGGGTCCTGATGCCAGCATTCTGATGTCATTTCCTATTTTCATCAGGGAGACAGCGACTGTTTTTAATGCACCATGTGCCTCGACGATAGCATCATGTGCTGCCAGGCCCTCAAATTTATTTGTTCCGGTGATGAATGGCAGTCCTGAAATTTCAGCAATTTTTTTTGCAACAAGTACATCATACCCATTAGGTGTATTGAGGCCGGTGCCAACAGCCGTTCCACCCAGTGCCAGTTCAGAAAGATGAGCATAACTGTTACGAATGGCTTTGATGCCATGATTGAGCTGGGCTACATATCCTGAAAGTTCCTGACCCAGCGTCAATGGAGTAGCATCCATAAAATGGGTTCGCCCAATCTTCACAACGTTCATGAATTGCTGAGATTTAGCTTTCAGTGTATCTCTCAGAGTCTCTAATCCCGGAATAGTCACGTCCACCAGTACTTTGTAAGCGGCGATATGCATAGCAGTAGGAAATGTGTCATTGGATGACTGAGATTTATTGACATCATCATTGGGATGTAAGATCTTTTTTGGATCATCCAGAGTCCCTCCGTGCAACACGTGTCCCCTGTTAGCTATTACTTCATTGAGATTCATATTGGACTGTGTTCCTGAGCCTGTTTGCCATACTACTAATGGGAACTGATCGTCCAGTTTTCCAGACATGATTTCTGACAGACTTTTTCTATGATCACTTTTTTCTCTTCTGGCAATACCCCAAGATCAAAGTTGGCTTGGGCAGCTGCCATTTTGAGCACTGCAAAGGCATTTATTATTTCCTTAGGCATACGATGACCTCCTATTTTAAAATTTTCAGCAGATCTCTGAGTCTGGGCCCCCCAATATTTATCAGCAGGAACATCTATAAATCCCATACTGTCTTTTTCTTTTCTGTACTGGCTCATTTGTTTATACCGATTTTAAAAATTAATGCACAAAGTTACGATTTTTAGATGTTTGATTCAGTGTTCAGATAGCATAAAAGTTATGAGATTAATCATAAGCTGTAGGCCTAAAATGATCAGTAATATTCTGTACAAAGTGCAACACATTACTTTTACATCAATGGAACTAAAGCTGTCACTATATATAAAAAGGTCTGTTGCTTTAAAATGCATTGATTATCTGAACAAATTCAGTAGCATTGAGAGAGGAGCCCCCTACCAATCCACCATCGACATCGGCTTGGCTGAATAACTCTTTAGCATTATTGCCTTTTACAGAACCTCCATATAGGATGCTCGTGTTTTCTGCTATTCTTTTGCCATACTTTTTTTGTAACATACTTCTGATGGCAGCATGCATTTCCTGTGCCTGAGCAGGTGAAGCAGTTTCGCCGGTGCCTATTGCCCATATCGGTTCATAAGCTATGACAATATTTTTCATTTCAGCTATTGTGAGTTGAAATAACGACTCTGTCAATTGCTTCTTTACATGCGCTACATGAGCATTAGCTTTTCGGATATCTAAGCCTTCTCCACAACAAAATATCACTTTTAAGCCTGCATCCAAAGCGGCTCGCAGTTTGAGTGAAAGGAGGGCGTTGTCCTCATGATTATACTCACGTCTTTCAGAATGTCCCAGGATGACGTATGGAACTTTCATGGCGGCCAGCATAGGCGCGCTTATCTCTCCTGTAAATGCACCCGATGCTTTATGATGACAGTTTTGTGCTGCCAGCAAGACTTTGGAAGATGATTTTATTTTTTTCTGCAAAGGGTATAGGTGTGTAAAGGGGACTGCCAGGATAGTGACAGTGTCTTTACTGCGCGCTGCGTCAGCTACTGCTACTGCAAGTGCTATACCATCATCAATGTTGGTATTCATTTTCCAGTTGCCTGCGGCTATTTTTTTTCGTGCCATGATATTTATAATTTGCTTAGATGGCGCAAGATAAGGAATAAATTATTTCTTACGTCAGTAGCTCCACCGGTTTCTTTTCCAAAGGTGATTTTGGAAGACTTATGAGCTGACTATTTGTTATTGCGGATACATTCATGGATCTTAATTGGAAATCTAAAATAAAAAGCATATTTTTGCAGTCTTAATCAAGCGTATACTTTCATGCAAAATCATATAAAGGTTCTAATTTTTTTAGTAGTTACAAGTCTTGTTGGTTTTTATTCCTGCTCCAATGATTTTGAGTTGACAGAAAGCGGTGCGGATATTCCTATAGTGTATGGAATGGTATCTGTGGGAGATACCGCCACCTATATCAGAGTAGAAAGGGCTTTTATTGACGAAAAAACTTCAGCCTTTGTGCTCTCAAAAGACCCAGCACAATTGTATTATAATGATATTACAGTCAAAATACGACATTTGAAAACAGGAAAAGATTATATATTGAATAGAGTGGATGGAAATCTGGAAGGGTTCAAGCGGGATACAGGCGTATTTGCTGATGCACCCAACTATCTTTACAAGATTAAGAAAAATGAATTAAACTTCATACCCAAAGATGAATACAAATTTATTGTGAATAAATCTGATGGTGTGATACTGACTGAAGCTACGACCAAAGCCATCACACCATATGTCAATGAAGATATTACTACTCCCGGGCCTACAGCTTTATTGTCGTTTGTCAATAATTTAGATTTTAAAGTACGGTGGTTTGGTGATGCCAATGCAGTCATTCACGATGTGAAATTAGTCTTTAATGTAAAAGAAGAAAGAGAAGGTAAGTTTACAGATAAAGCTGTGACATGGACGTTGGCCAAAAATATTGATAAAACTGAATATGCTACAAAAGGCAGGGCTTTTTACGAATTTATGCAAGGCGCTTTTGAGAAAAATAATGCTATCAAGAGATATTTTCAAAACGCGTCACTTGTCATTGTTTCAGGCGGCCAGGAAGTAAAAGACTATATCAGCATTGGCCAGGCCAATCTGGGCATCACTTCCAGTGGCGAAATACCTGTGTATACCAATCTAAGCAATGGAGGGCAGGGCATTTTTTCTTCTAAGACTACGTTTACCAGAAAAGACATCGCCCTGAGTAATGCTACTCTAGATTCCCTTCGTAACGGTGTCATTACAAAAAGTCTGAACTTTAAGTAATAATCTGACGAACTGTCAGACCATTCGGCCTTTTTTTCCTGTTTAAGATCATTTTTGACAGTCTTTTTGTCTGTGAATCGCATTGGCATACAGATTGACTATATAATTGTATCAGTAAAAAATGATTCTTAAAAAATTAAACACAATAACATACAATGGGTAAAATAATAGGTATAGACTTAGGAACCACTAACTCATGTGTGGCTGTAATGGAAGGAAATGAACCTGTCGTCATAGCCAATGAAGAAGGAAAGCGTACTACACCATCGATAGTTGCATTTCTTGATAATGGTGAAAGAAAAATCGGTGATCCTGCCAAAAGACAGGCTATCACCAATCCAAAGCGAACGATTGCTTCTATCAAGAGATTTATGGGCAACAGATTTAGTGAGGTAAACCTCGAAACTGGTAGGGTTGCATATAAAACTGTCAAAGGTGATAATGACACTGTTCGTGTAGAAATAGACGGAAGGATGTATACGCCACAGGAAATATCTGCGATGGTACTTCAGAAAATGAAGAAAACAGCAGAGGATTTTCTGGGTCAGGAAGTGACCGATGCTGTCATCACTGTGCCGGCATATTTTAATGACTCTCAAAGACAGGCGACCAAAGAAGCCGGCGAAATTGCAGGGCTAAAAGTGCAGCGTATTATCAATGAGCCTACGGCAGCTGCATTGGCATATGGTCTGGATAAAAAACATCAGGATAGTACGATTGCAGTATTCGACCTTGGTGGTGGTACATTTGATGTGTCTATTCTGGAGTTGGGAGATGGTGTATTCGAAGTAAAATCTACCAATGGAGATACACATCTCGGTGGTGATGATTTTGATCAGGTGATCATAGACTGGCTGGCGGATGAGTTTAAAGTGCAGGAAAACGTAGATCTAAGAAAAGACCCTATGTCACTTCAGAGAATCAAAGACGCAGCAGAAAAAGCTAAGATAGAATTGTCGACATCTGCAGAAACCGAAATCAACCTGCCTTATGTCACTGCTGTAGATGGCGTGCCTAAGCACCTGGTCATGAAGCTTTCAAGAGCGAAATTCGAGCAGTTGGCAGATAGTCTTATCAAAAGAACTTTAAAGCCGTGCGAAGATGCACTTAAAGATGCAGGACTGAATAAAAGCAAGATAGACGAGGTCATTCTTGTGGGAGGTTCTACCAGAATACCTGCTATCCAACAGGCTGTAGAAGACTTTTTTGGCAAAAAACCTAATAGAAGTGTCAATCCCGATGAAGTGGTAGCCTTGGGGGCTGCGATACAGGGAGGTGTACTCAGCGGTGATGTCAAAGATGTTTTGCTGCTGGATGTAACCCCACTTTCACTGGGTATCGAAACTATGGGCAATGTTTTTGACATCGTCATAGAATCCAATAGTACCATTCCGACCAAAAAGACAAAAACATATTCTACCGCAGCAGACAATCAACCGAGTGTGGAGATTCATATCTTGCAGGGAGAGAGACCTATGGCCAGAGACAATAGAAGTGTTGGCAGGTTTATACTGGATGGTATACCACCAGCGCCAAGAGGTGTTCCACAGGTCGAAGTGACCTTTGATATGGACGCCAATGGTATCCTTAAGGTGTCTGCCAAGGATAAAGGAACCGGTAAAGAGCAAAATATCAGAATCGAAGCATCTACAGGATTGTCACAGGAGGAAATCGCAAAAATGAAAGCTGAGGCAGCTGCCAATGCTGACACAGACAAACAAGCCAAAGAAAAAGCTGAAAAGCTCAATATGGCTGACAGTCTGATCTTCCAAACCGAAAAACAAATGAAGGATATAGGTGATAAAATACCTGCCGACAAAAAAGCAGCTATAGAAAGTGCTCTTACAGAACTTAAAGAAGCACATAAACTTCAGGATATTCCGCGAGTGGACAAAGCATCTGAAGCTATGAATAATGCATGGCAGGCAGCCTCACAGGACATATATCAGGCACAACAGAATACGGGTGGTGCAGAAGGTGGCGCCCAAGACTTCGGAGCCGGTGACGGACAAGGAAGCAATGGCAAAGGCACTGCGGATGATGTGACAGATGTAGAGTTTGAAGAAGTAGAAGGGGATAAAAAATAAGAGGTAGTTTTTAGTTAATATTGAGTTGAAGAAGAAGAGCCTGCCGATTGAAATATCGACAGGCTCTTTCAAATTTTTCAGAATTTTTTTTTATCTGGATGATCCGTTGAGGATGTACCTGGCTGTCAATGCTCCATAACCACTTCTGAATCTACTGAGACTTGCACCTGCATAATCATAACTATCTGCAACCACAATAGTAGGAGCCCAGTCTACACTTAGATTTAAAGGGATATTGTCAAATGAATAATCCAAACCAAGTACACCTGAAACACCAATTTCGTAATAATTATCCAGACCAGCAATACCATAATCCCATGTAGTAAAAGATCCTCCAAATCCCCAATACCAAGTCAGTCTGTCCACTGATTTTATAGGTGTATGATTGAGATAATAGGCGCCGGCTGCCAATCCACCCCAACGTATACCACCGAAAATATCAAGTGCCGCTTTTTCATTTAAAAAAGTTTTATAAGAAGCTATTAGACCATAGCCGAGTTTGGCTCCTATAGCTGACTTATAGTCTTGCGCTTGTATCAAAGATGTACTAAACATCATCACAGCAAAAAAAATGAGCATTTTTGTTTTCATTTCAAAATGTTTTTTGGTTATAAAAGATTAAATAAATAAACTGTTAACTGAGTTACCAGCAATAGCCAAAGCCAACTCCACCCCAATATGGTACAAATATTCCTTCAGCAATAAATGGGGTTAGCCAATTTTCCACATAAATCCACCATCCTCAGGTTGTCTTCGATACATAAAACTAAAAGTCCCGAGCACTGTGGATGCATCACTAGTATTAAATATTTCTCCTGTTCCTGATAAAAATGTTACACCACCACCAATTTCAAAATATTTTCCATTTTTACCCAAAAGTACATTTCCCATAATTGGAACAGTAAGAATACCTCCTCCTCCACCAGTATCTCCAACGTAGCCTATTCCAACTCTTGCCCCAAATTTGTTTGCCAATCTTACATCATAATTTGCAGAAAAAATAAGTCCATTTCCCAGTAACTCTACAAAAAATGTGTTTTTAGTGCCTGAATATTCTGAAGAAGAAGTTGTTTTGTCAAATGTAGATTGAGATGATTTCATTTTTTTTCTTTTGCGCTGACACATCATTTACTAAAATAATACTTAGAAAAGCTACCCAAATAAAAATCAGCACTTTTGTGGTTGATTGTTTTCTCATGATTTAATTGTTTTGTTAATAATTATTAAATATTTTATTACAAAATTACTTTATATTTGGACATATGCAAGGTTTCTTACTAAAATATTTTGTTAAAAATGCGGAGCACAAAAAAGCCGGAACACATAAGATGTGCTCCGGCTTTAGTTCTTGTGGTTCTAGTATTGTTTGTTATTCCTGGACTCCCTGTACCAGCAGTGAAACTTCATTTTTCAGCACTTCCACAAAACCTTTCTTTATCTTAAAAGTCTTTTTTTTTCCTTTGGCATCAATGATACGTACATCACCCTGACTCAACGCAGCCACTATGGGAGCGTGATTTTTTAATATTTCAAACTGTCCGCTGATTCCCGGTACTTTGACAGACGTAATCTGACCTGTATATATTTCTTTTTCCGGCGTCAAAACGATGAGATTCATACCTTAGCTATTTGATGTGATATATTATTTAATTACTGGGTTACTTATGCATTAGCTGAAGCCTCAGCAAGCATTTTTTCACCTGCAGTGATGACGTCTTCTATTTTTCCCTTGAGATTGAAAGCTGCTTCAGGGTATTTATCCAATTCGCCATCTATGATCATGTTAAATCCTTTGATGGTATCTTCTATTGGTACCAATACTCCAGGTATACCTGTAAACTGCTCAGCTACGTGGAAAGGCTGTGAAAGGAACCTTTGAACTTTTCTGGCACGATATACGACCATTTTATCTTCTTCCGAAAGTTCTTCCATACCAAGGATGGCAATGATGTCCTGCAACTCTGTATATCTCTGAAGAATGAGTTTTACTCTTTGGGCGCAGTCATAATGCTCATCTCCGATGATAGCCGGGTCCAGAATCCTTGAGGTGGAGTCCAGAGGATCCACAGCAGGGTAGATACCCAGGGAAGCAATCTTTCTGCTCAATACTGTAGTAGCATCCAGGTGCGCAAATGTGGTAGCCGGTGCCGGGTCTGTCAAGTCATCTGCAGGTACATATACTGCCTGAACAGATGTGATAGATCCTCTCTTGGTAGATGTGATACGCTCTTGCATAAGACCCATCTCTGTAGCCAGTGTAGGCTGATATCCTACGGCTGATGGCATACGTCCCAACAATGCTGATACTTCAGATCCAGCCTGAGTAAACCTGAATATATTATCGATAAAGAAAAGGATATCTTTTCCACCATTGGGGTCGCTCATGTCACCATCTCTATAATACTCAGCCAATGTCAAACCAGATAGAGCTACTCTTGCTCTGGCGCCCGGAGGTTCATTCATCTGACCAAAAACGAAAGTCGCTTTGGATTCCTTTAGTTTTTCTTTGCTCACTTTGCTCAGGTCCCATCCTCCTTCTTCCATAGAATGTCTGAATTCAGGACCGTAGTTGATGATATCGGATTCTAACATCTCACGAAGCAGGTCATTGCCTTCTCTGGTACGCTCGCCTACTCCTGCAAATACAGATATACCATCATAACCTTTTGCAATATTATTGATCAGTTCCTGTATTAGTACTGTTTTACCTACTCCTGCACCTCCGAAAAGACCAATTTTACCTCCCTTGGAGTAAGGCTCTATAAGATCTATGACCTTGATACCTGTATAAAGGACTTCAGTCTCCGTAGAGAGATCTTCGAATCTTGGTGGTTTATTATGTATACTTCTGGTCACTTTACGATCCAGCGCACCCAAACCATCTATAGGTTCACCTACGACATTAAACACTCTGCCTTTGATTTGGTCACCTATTGGCATGGAAATATTTTCTCCCAGGTCCAACACGTCCATACCCCTGGTCAATCCATCAGTAGAGTCCATGGATACAGCCCTTACGCTATCCTCTCCCAGGTGTTGCTGCACTTCCAGGATTAAAGTCTCGCCATTTTGTTTCTGAATGGACAATGCGCTGAGAATTTCTGGTAATTTACTGTTTTCGCCGGCAAAACTTACGTCTACCACAGGTCCGATGATTTGTTTTATATGCCCAATATTAGCCATGATTATATAAGTATTTTAATAGAAATAAGCTATTTTAAAAAATCGCCACAAAGATAGGGTTAATTCTTTTATTATGAAGAATTTAAACATATTTTGATTTTCTTTTTATAAAATATTTTATACAATTACCAATGATAATTTGGTGTGATAGGTATAATGTAGAATCCACACTTTTGAGATTTATATTTTGTGTGACATTAGTTTATATTTTGGCCTTTGATCTTTGCATTTATTTTTTGTACGTGCTCTATGCTTTTGATGAAATAAGTTACCTTTAACATTTTTGAAAATGGTTTGGAATGGTTGAAAAAGCGGTTTTGTTCAATTGCGCATCATACTAATGTACGCCAATTCGATGTTACCAGTCTTTTTTACTTCTTTTGGCTTTTTTACCTGTTTCATTTCTCAATTTTTGCCGAACATTTTTTTCTTCATTTTCCATAATTTCCAAAAGCTTTTGTGCATCGCTTTTATTCATTTTTCGATTTGAAGTTTTTTTGTCCTCCTGCTGGTTTTCTTCCTGCAGATTGTCCTTGTTTTGCTGGTTTTGGTCATTATTCTTATCGCTGCTATCATCTTTTTTTGGATCCTGCTGGTTTTGCTGCTCTTTGTTCTGGTCCTTTTTATCTTTTTGTTGCTGTTCTTTTTTTTGTTGCTGTTCTTGCTTTTTGAGTTCACGGCGTGCTATAGCCAGATTCTCTTTTGTTTCTGTCCCTGATGCGTTGTATTTTAGTGCTTTTTTATACGCCTCTATGCTTTCTTTAAATTGTTGCTTTTTGTATAATGCATTACCCAGGTTGTGAAAAATATCTGCTTTATGGGTATCTTCCGTGGCTTTACCCGCAGCATCTTCATATTTTTTGACGGCTTCATCATACCTTTCCTGATTCATAAGTGTATTGCCAAGGTTGTATGCAGATTTTAAGGAAGATTTTTCTGATTCAGCTTTGCGGTATGCAGTCTCTGCTTCTGAATATTTCCCAAAACCGTAAAGTAAGTCTCCGTTGCGTAGATTTTTATGGGCAGACTGACTGCTTAAATACCCACAAACAGTCATGATATATAACAGGAACAAGTGTTTTAACATTTTTCTATCTTTTTGGATTTGAAACCATAAAATACGAAATCAGCAGAAGGAATATACCTGCGATTAAAAAATATTGGTAAAAACTTCGGTATTCTGAATATGATCTTACTTCTACTGCATGCTTTTGCAGTTGGTCTATCTTAGTGTTAAGGTCGCTGATGATATCTGTTGTTTTATCATTTAGTAAATAAAACTGTCCTTTGCCGGCATCGGCGATTTTTTGTAAAAGGTCCTTATTCAGGACAGTTTTCACAGGGTTTCCCTCGTCATCCATTTTAAACTCTTCCCTTCCGGCATTTATCACCGGGATGTAACCACCTTCAGGTGTGCCTGCCCCTACAGTAAAGACGCTCCAGCCGGCCTCTGTTGCTTTTTCAGCCATTTGTATAGCATCTTCGTCATGATCTTCACCATCCGAGATAATAATCAACGCCCGCTGATTTTTTTCTTTTGCACTCCTCATGGCCAGATCTATTGCCTCTCCAATAGCTGTACCTTGTGAGCCTGCCATATCTGTATTGGCAGATCTGGCAAAAAGGTCTGCTGCCGCATAATCAAGTGTAAGGGGCATCTGTAAATAAGCTCCTCCTGCAAAAAGTATTAGTCCCAGCTGATCCCCTTTTCGGCTTTCGATAAGCTGTGAGGCAAATCTTTTTGATTTTTCGAGTCTCGAAGGGCTGATATCTGTGGCATTCATACTATTAGAGATATCGAGCGCTATGAATATATCACTTTTATTTACTTTGACTTTATCTTTTTTCAGTCCATACTGTGGGTTGGCGGCTGCGATGATGAGGCAAAGTATTGCTCCTATGGTCAGAACCAATACATTATTTTCTGAAAAATGTCCATTTATGAGTTTGCTGATCAGGGCCGGCTGACCAAACTGGATAATTCTTTTTTGTAGATTTTTTTTTGACAAAAGGTATATACCCCCTAATACCGGAATCAATAAAAGCAAATAGAATGCTGAAGGCTCTTCAAATCTAAACATATATCAATGGGTCAGCTAAAAGTTTTAAAAATCGATTGGCTCAATAGCCACCATATCAAAAACAATATACCTCCTGCAAACAAAAACAGGCGATACTCATCTTTATATCTCTTATATACATTGACTTCTATTTCGGTTTTTTCCAGACGGTCTATTTCTGCATAGATTTGTTCAAGACTTTGACGGTCTATTGCTCTGAAATGTTTGCCACCTGTCATTTCAGAAATTTGGGTCAGTAAAGCGATATCAATTTCTACAGTGGCCATGGCAAATAAATATTCGCCATCACTTCTCCTGTTGACAGGTGAAAGCGCCTGGCCCATGGTACCTACGGCAATAGTGTAGACTTTGACACCATATTCGGTGGCAATTTCAGCAGCTGTTACAGGATCGATATATCCGGCATTATTGACTCCATCGGTGAGTAGGATGATGATTTTGGACTTTGCCTTTGAGTCCTTTAGTCGATTGACAGCAGTGGCCAGTCCCATACCTATAGCGGTACCATCCTGCAATAGGCCCACTTGTAGTTTGGAAAGGAAGTCTGTGATCACTCTATGGTCTGTAGTCAAAGGACACTGAGTAAATGCTTCTCCAGAAAAAACAACAAGACCAATTCTGTCGTGTTTTCTTTTCTCCACAAACTCTGTTGCAACCATTTTGCTGACTTCCAGTCTGTCCGGATCAAAGTCTTTGGACAACATACTGCTAGATAAGTCCATAGCCAACATGATATCTATTCCTTCGGCCTTTACTTTTTCTTCTGTGAGTGCCAGTTGCGGTCTGGCTAATGCTATTATGAAGAGTCCTACAGAAATAATTTGTAAACCAGGCAAATATGGATATAAGTTTTCTTTCCAGGTTTTGACGCCTTCAATACCCCGCAAATCCGGCATTGTGAGGGATACTTTTTTCCTTTTTTTAGCTATAAACTCCCACCAGATCATGGCAGGGATGACCAGCAAGCATAAAAGCCACCAGGGGGATGCAAAACTATATGCAGATAAGGGATTCAGCATGACTTGTCTTGATTTAGATCATTCTCACTCAATTGACTGACCATTTTCATTATTTGTACCTTTTAATCCGAAATTTTTTTCTTCTTTGGTAACTTCGATAAATGACACTGCTTTTGTCATAAAGCTACTGTGTATATCTTTGTCAGGCGTTGCTTTGGCAAATTTTACCAGATCTGCTATCTCCAGTATCTCTTTGAGTTTGGATGTCAGGCTTGGATCCAATCCTCTGATGTTTACTGCCGAGGTTATTTCTTCTGTTGTCATTTCGGGTGCTCTTATTCCATACCTGTCCTCCAAATATGTACGAATGATATCTGTAAGCCCTGTTTGGTATTCCTTGATTTGGCCCTGTTGCCAAAGTTGTCTTGTATCCAATATAGAGAGCGCATCCAGGGCTTTGATATGAGCAGGGACGGGTGGCACATCTATCGGCAATGGTATATGGACTTTTTTGTTTTTTCTTTTATAAAAATAATACGCCACTCCTGCGAATAATGCCAGAGCGGCCAGGATGTAAAGATATTTCAGATAGTCTGTAATATCTGCTTTTTCTCTCATGATATCCTTGATTGGATTGAAAGCTACAGTGTCTTGTTTCATCAATTTTTCAGGTAACAAGACAATCATTTCACGTGCAGCAGTGGGCAACTGGTCTGCTACACCCTCATATATGACTTTCGGTCCAGGGATAGTATACCTTCCAGTATTATAAATGGCTATTCTGATCGTATTAGAGATAACTTGTTGGTCATTACTTTTATTTATCTTGAGTGAGGTAATGTCCAGGGCTTCGTCGATGGTGAAGTTTTTCCAGTTTCCTGCATCCAGTATTTCGAGATCTGCATATGGGTCCTGAGTGAGTGTATCCTGAAGGTACATTTTGTTGACAAGGCTGTCAAATCCTGAGAAGTCAAGGCCTTTTATATTAATATCGGCGGGTATAGTTACCTTTATTTCTACCTGTACAGGATCTCCAATGCGAAGCGTATCTACGTGGTAGATAGCCGTAGACACTATCTGTGCAAAATTATTTTGGCTAAAAAAAGACATCAACAAAATGATCAGAATCGTACTATTTTTCATTTCAGTTACTTTTTTGACCTCTTTTTAAAAAATATCTGCATAGCTTTGATGTAATCATCCTCCGTAGAGATGCTTATCGTGTCGGCATTGGCGAGAGCAAAATTTTTCTTAAAATTTCCAAGTGCATCAGCATAGTACTTTGCATAAGCTGTCCTGATTTTAAGATCGCTGGTATCCAGTACTCTTTGTCTTCCAGTCTCTGCGTCAGTAACATGGATCAATCCGGAGTCCGGCAATGTTTTTTCTCTTGCATCGTGGACGTGTACACCTATGATATCGTGTTTTTTAGCAGCGATATTAAGAGCCTGCTCATATCCGTCAGCCATAAAGTCAGAAAGGATAAAAGATATACTTCGCTTTTTCTCTATATTGTTCAGATAGATGAGTGCTTCAGAAAGATTGGTTCCTTTTTGCTGAGGGGTAATATAAATAAGTTCTCTGATGAGTCTTAATATGTTTTGCTTGCCTTTTTTTGGGGGTAAATATTTTTCGATGTGATCAGAAAACAGAATGGCTCCGACTTTATCATTATTTGTGATGGCTGAAAAAGCAACTACAGCTGCTATTTCGGTCATTATTTCATTTTTAAATCCTGTCTGAGTACCAAAAAAAGAAGAGGCCGACACATCAATCAGGAGCATGACAGTAAGCTCCCGCTCTTCCTCAAAGATCTTTACATGTGGACCCCCGGTGCGGGCAGTGACATTCCAGTCAATATTGCGGACATCATCACCGTACTGATAGTCTCTGACTTCGCTGAACGACATTCCGCGACCTTTGAAAGCTGAATGATACTCTCCTGAAAAAATATGTTTGGACAGACCTTTGGTCTTTATTTCCAGTTTACGTACTTTTTTAAGCAATTCTGAAGTATCCATTATTTGATCAGTATATCTTTCAGTAAATTTTTGTTTTTTATGTGGG
This sequence comes from Saprospiraceae bacterium, assembly GCA_016714765.1. GTDB lineage: Bacteria > Bacteroidota > Bacteroidia > Chitinophagales > Saprospiraceae > OLB9. The sequence goes on from JADKCF010000017.1 coordinate 61,279, forward strand.
CTGCCACCGAAGTATATGGAACCAGTATTTCCTTCTCCATAGATAGTACTGAAAGGTGTTTTAAATAGGATGCCTTCATCACTTAGGGTCACAAAATCAAATTTCTGTTTTTCAATCCAATTTTTTACCTCCGGACTCCATTTAGTATTTTCCTTCTGATCAGATATGACCAGATCGAAATATGATTTACTGGCAAACTTATTGTCAAAAATATCCTGCAAAATCATTTCTTTTCCATTTTTCAGATCAAAGATAAAGGCCTTTTTTTCAGTAACCGGTGACCAGGATGTCTGCATATAAATGGTGCCACTGATAATGTCATCCAAAAAAAGATCTACTTCTACCCAGCTGTTTGCCTCCTGTATCCACCGGTCTTTGGTCCCGATTTCCTCTTGATTTGTGTTTTTAAGTTTTTCTATATTTTCAGTAAGCCATTTTTTAAGTGAGTTTTCTATAAAATGTCAAACTTCTTATGTTTACTGAGAGGCCTGATACTTTCCAGCTTACTGTAATAATCTGCATATTCGTAACATTCATAATCCAATATGGCTTCAGCTTTGAGAGTAGATGATACCTCATAGTTGTTGTCATCCAGATAAATGATATCCAGTTTATCGAGATTCGATGTATCTATCGTTGCCCATTTTCTGGATAGCACGGAATTTTCAATTTTGAATTCCAGCAGCTCTACTCTAGATCCATCACCTATAAAACATCTTTGGTTTTATGTCCACCTTCATACAGCGTCATGCTGTACAGTTGCTTATCTCTTTGTATATGCAGTCGCACCGGCTTATCATCGATGCTGCCGGCAAATATTCTTTGCCACCGGGAATGATGACATTTGGCAGGGATATAATTATCAAATGAATTGACTATCCGGAGCTGGAAGGGGAGTGAAAGATTTTTATCACCATTCATCCATTGACCATAGAATTTTTCGCCGTCATAGTTTCCGTAAATAAATCCTGATGTTCGGCCATTTGCTGTAAGCTCTACCAGTCTGAGCTGGTGGTCCCGATCCTCCCCATCAAAGAAAAAGGTAGTATTACTGCTTCTCATGGTGTATAAGCCTTTGCAGGTATGTCCATCGGTACCTATGATCATATCCGCTACATGTTTGTCATCTAAGGTGCCGCTCAGATAGTTGATCCAAAGGTCTTTGGTATTGGATGGAAACATCTCTCTGACATCAGCTTTTGTGTATTTTGTCTGACTAAATAATTGTCCGGCAAACAGCATGTTGGCACAGATAAAACAATATATCAGATAAGTTTCCATTTTTTTCAAATCAACAATTTATTTAGGGTTAAGGCACCGGAACCGTATTGATGATTTTTGTGATTATATCTTCCTGTGTAACATTTTCTGCCTCTGCCTCATAACTCAGTCCTATACGGTGACGCATGACATCTTTGCACACGTTTCGGACATCATCAGGTATGACATAACCTCGTCTGTTCATGAATGCATGGGCTTTGGCAGCAATGGCAAGATTGATACTGGCCCTCGGTGAAGCTCCATAGCTGATGAGGTGGCTAATTGATGACAATTGATATTTTTGAGGTTCGCGGGTGGCAAAAACGATATCCAGGATGTAATTTTCTATTTTTTCGTCCATATATACTTTTTGACCGATTCTCTGGCTTTCAGTATGGTCTCAGGTTTGACGACAGCGTTGATCTTTTGGGTTATCTCGCCTAGTATGTTTTTACGGATGATCATTTTTTCTTCTTCCCGTGTAGGATATCCGATATTCACTTTTAGCATAAATCGGTCTACCTGAGCTTCTGGCAGAGGATATGTTCCTTCCTGCTCTATTGGATTTTGAGTCGCCAGCACGAGGAATGGCTCTTCAAGTTTGTATGTTTCTTTTCCTATGGTGACCTGTTTTTCTTGCATGGCCTCGAGAAGAGCACTTTGTACTTTGGCAGGTGCCCGATTAATCTCATCCGCCAGGATAAAATGTGCAAAAATAGGACCTTTCCGAACAGTAAAATCGTTTTTGCCGGGATTGTAAATCATGGTGCCGATGATGTCAGAAGGCAATAAATCTGGGGTAAACTGGATACGGTGGAAGTCTGCATCAACTGCAGAAGAAAGGGTTTTGATCGCCAGTGTTTTGGCCAAACCCGGCAAACCTTCGAGCAGTACATGACCCTGAGCCAATAAGCCCAGTATAAGTCTGTCTATCATATGTTTTTGTCCTACAATGACTTTGGAGGTCTCCGCATTGAGTACTTCCATAAATGCACTGTCGATATAGATCTGTTGATTTAATGCTTCTATGTCTATGGATGTCTGCATCATAACACGATTAGTTTTATTTTATAATATTTACCTAAAACACCTTGACTGGATCGTCGGTTTGTTACAAAGGGCTGCAAATATGAGAAAAATAATTGGTAATAAAGAGTATTCAGATAGAAGCGCTTTAGATTTCCTCTTGACATACCTTCCCAAAACCTGCAAACCAACCATACAAAAAAGTAGTGCAAAATTACATTGTGCTTATTTTTGTCGTGTAAAATCTATATATTTTTAACTAAATCTTAACTTCGCCCCATGAAATTATTTTTTTATACATTCATGGTCATAATATGTTTTGCGTGTGCAGGGTGTTACAGGACTATTATTTATTCCGGAGATGTAGGGGACGGAACTTCTCATTTCAAAAAACCTATCGTAGTCAGGGTTCCGACTCAAGGGAAGAAAATAAAGTATTTGGCATCTCGCATTAGTCAGCCAGGAATATCACCCAAATTGGCCGGAGAATACAGTCAGCTGCTTTTAAAGGCAAAATCAGAAGACGCAGCCCATTTTAACCTCATCCAGCAAAGCTTTGAAACCTATTTTAAATGGTCTGAGGTGTATTTTATTCCCGATTCGTTGTATAAGGATTTTCTGGGGAGCAAAAACGTATGTTTATCTTCAGGTGGGAAGCTTATGGAAAACATTGCCCCTCCATCGGATTATTTGATGATATCAACACCCAATAACCCGGATCAGCTGGTGCTTACTGATAAGGAGACCCACCGACTTCCAAAGCCTTATCCTTACAAGAGGAACACGTTTTTGCCAGCCTTTAAGAAACTTTTCAACAAAAAAAATTATCTAGAAACGCAAATCAAATATTTTAATGAAAAACTGTTTTTGGTCAGATGACGATGGACAATGTAGGTACTGTAACTATTGCAAGCAATTAATTGTCTTAGCAGCTATATTTCTTTTAAGCCACTGTAAATCAGGCGAGCAACCTCAAGAGGCAGCAAAGGCAACAGTAGCTGAGAAGGTAGTATTAGAAACAAAAGTTGATACTGTAGTTTCAGTTCCAGATGATGAAGTAGTGCTGGAAGACAAAGTTGAAACTGAGAAAGTAACGCCTGCAAAGGCCACCTCCGCTTCCTGGACAGAACTCACTGAAGAGGAAGGTATATCTTTGGATATCAGATATGCTACGACCAATAATTTTACTAAGAAGCAGATATATGACTGCGCAAAGTGCTACATGAGGCCGGAAGCAGCCCAAAAACTGAAAGAAATAGATTCATTTCTGGCTGAGAAGTATGGCTATGGGCTCAAAGTTTTTGATTGCTTCAGACCAAGGCCTTATCAGCAGAGATTGTGGGATATAGTACCCAATCCGGACTATGTCACTCCTCCACAAAAGGGGTCTATGCATAGTAGGGGACTGGCTGTAGACCTTACTATTGTGGATGCAAAAGGCAAAGAGCTGAATATGGGTACCCCGTTTGATTTTTTTGGTAAGGAAGCCCATCAGGACTTTAAAAGGGCACTCCCGGAAATCAATAAAAACAGGTCTTTACTACGGAGTCTTATGGAAAAAAATGGATTTGCGTCTATACGTACAGAATGGTGGCATTATAGCTACTCAGCCAAATCATACCCTCTGGATAGCTGGGTTTGGGATTGTGTAAAAAAATAATATCGTTAAACGACAGATTAGCGTTATTGGCAAGCTGATTTGGTAGATGATTTCTGTTTTGCAGAAGTTATTTCATGATAGCTGTTATTTTTTGCGTATGATTTCACCTATCAGCAATGTATCTGCAAAAAGCATTATTTTAACATTGATATTGCGACTGATGTTTTGAGCAGCTTCATTTATAATATCGATGATATCAATCGACTTCTCAAAATTGATAATCGATGACATCTTTTTGGCAATCTCCAGTTCTTTATTGGTGAGCATGACCTGATTGTTGTGAGTGAGGGTGTGAAAATTAAACTGTCTGAAAAAATGTAAACCATATTCAAAAAAGTTGATTTGTTCATCTTTACTCATATCGGTAATCCCTGATATCCACTTATTAATTTCTACAGGATCTGATTTGTAGGCCACCCGAAGCCATGATATAAGCATGTCTGAGTAATCCGGTGCTTCATTTTTAGCGATACTCAATGCCAGATTGATATTGCCTTCACACAGATTGGCTATCTGCTCAGCTCTTTCTGAATTAAGGTCCAACTTGACACTTATGTATTGGCTGATATCTTTGCTTTCGAACACAGGAATCTTTACAAGTTGACACCTGCTCAAAATAGTCTGAAGTATATGGTCCTGATTTTCGGCTACCAGGATGATAAAGGTATTGTCAGTGGGCTCCTCTATCAGTTTCAACAGGCGATTGCCCTCAGCTCCCAGATATTCAGGCAACCACATGATCAGCACTTTATTATCTGATTCGTATGACATCATGTTGAGTTTGTGCATGATATCATTACATTCCTTGACGTTGATATTTGGCAGGTTGTTTTCGGCATCTATATGCTGTAGCCACTCTGTAGTGCCCATATAGGGTGTCTCAGTCAGTATTTCTCTCCACTTTGGAAGAAAATCATCGCTGGTTGTATCTGCTCTTTTTTTATCACCAAACTTGACCACAGGATAAGAAAAATGGATATCGGGATGGATGAACTTATGAGATTTGTTGCATTGATTGCAGTGCCCGCAGCTGTCTGTTTCGTTTTTGTATTCGCACATGATGTACGAAGCCAGGGCCAATGCCATAGGCAATCCTCCGGCTCCTTCCTTGCCTAAAAATATCTGTGCATGAGGAATTCTTCCTTTGGTGACAGTGCTTATCAGCCTGCTTTTGACCTCATTATTACCAGGGATATCTTTAAAAAACATCTTATACTATATTATGTAGCAGAGATCCAGCCCAGTATTTCATCAGACAATGGATCTGTCAGAGAGGGCAAGCTTTTATAAAATGTGCCGTCTCCCTCAATTAGAAATTTGTGAAAATTCCATTTTACATTAAAGTCATCTACTTTGTTAAACTCTTTTTTAGTAAGCCACTGGTACAAAGGGTGGGGGTCATTAAGTATGTTTAGTTTTTCTGTGAGCGGGAAGGTCACCCCATATCTTTTGGTACAGAAGTCCAGCACCTCCGCATTATCACCAGGCTCTTGATTTCCAAAATCATTACATGGACATCCTATAATCACTAACTCATCCATGTGTTTCTGATATAGCTCTTCTAGCTGAGCATATTGTGGTGTCAAACCACATTCTGAAGCTACATTGACTATCAGAATTTTTTTATTTCTGAACTGATTTAAATCCATCAATCCTCCTTCTATGCTCTTAACTTCTATATCGAAAAATGTCAATTCCATAAGATCTTGTTTTTTGTCCCGCAAAGTTACTTTTTATAAATCACGAGCACAACAAATAAGTGTATGATATTGTTAACCCGTTTAATAATTTAATTAATATGCGAGTTTCAGTTTACAGGAGAGCACATTTTAATGCAGCACACCGACTCCATAATCCAGACTGGTCTGCCGAAAAAAACAAAGAGGTGTTTGGACTGTGCAACAACGACAACTACCATGGGCATAATTATGAGCTGGAAGTGAAACTTACAGGTGAGGTAAATCCCGATACGGGTTATGTTTATGATATGGGGCAATTGGCAGAGCTCATTAAAACGGAGGTGGAAGCCAGATTTGATCACAAAAATTTAAACCTGGATACAGTAGAATTTATGACCCTGATACCAAGTGCTGAACATATATCATATGTTATTTATGAGATATTAAGGGCTAAAATTGATAATAGTTACGACTTAAGTATAAAGCTGTGGGAAACACCGCGTAACTACGTAAAGTATCCTGCATGAGATATAATATCACCTGGGTAAAGCAGTATTAAGGATTTTATAATTGGTAACCCCTCAGATACGAGACTACATTTCTCCTCCAAGTAAGAGATTAAACTCCTCCTGCATTTTTAGTCATCTTGACAGTTTTGACAACTTTATTTTTGGAATCGAGCAATTTTACAAGGTACATTCCTGGCTTAAGATCACCTATTTCATGTCTTGCGTTATTGTAGTGTATAAATGTTTTTACTTCTTTTCCGAATAGGTTATAAAGCACAACTTTATTAATGTTGTTAGAGTTGGCTACTTGAAAATATTCAGATACCGGATTAGGAAAAACCTTTAACCCTGAATTGTTGCTGGAAAAATCTTTTGAAGAAGAAATACAGTTATTGATGTTGATACTGGTACTGTATATTTTTTGAGTAAAGTTTTTATCGCTGTAAAGTTCCATACCTATAATGGTACATCCAGGTATGCCGTTGGGTAAAAAGTGAAACTCAAACTTGTGGGTTCCCATACCGAAAACATTGCCCTGAGTTGGACTACTCATATCAACATTTTTGTTATAACAAAGATTGAGGTCACAGATGTAAGTTTGCCATCCTGTCTCCCATGTGGAAGTATCTTTGATCAGCTTCCAGTATATCTTGTATGTGGTATCCTGACTGTTGGTATAATAGATATACAATTTTGTATCCAGACTATCTAGGGGTGCAGTCATAGCCAAAGGATTGGGTGCGTGGCTAATCTGAGCTGAAACCGATAAATATGTTGCTACTGTGAGTAAAAGCGTGTAAAATATTTTCATACCGAGGATTGATATTTCAGGGTTACTAAAGGATTGAATAAATGTTATACTCCACTTAAGTTTTTGTGCAATTTTATGGATTTGACAATTTTATTGCGGTCATCCAGCATTTTAACCATGTACAAACCTGCCTTAAGATCTGAAATTTCATGTTGTGCATTGGTGTAATGAAAAAAAGATTTTATCTCTTTGCCAAACATATTGTACACCACCACTCTTTTTACATTGACACCATTGTTGATTTGAAAGTAATCACTTGCAGGGTTGGGAAATACTTTGATATCCTCGCTAAGCACTTCTGACTGAGCTGAATACGTGATGCCGGAATTACTAGTACTCCCGTTGGAAGTCTGAGCTGAAACTCCTATCGCAATAACACTGAAAATAACTAAAAGTACACTTCTCACCATGAGTAAACATTTTATTGGGCAAATATAACCATGTTATTGTTATAAACCTATTAAAATACTGTTAAATTTTTATAATTCATTAGTTTTGTCTCATTGGCATTTATTTGACTTATTATACAACAAATTTACACTAATACATATACCATTTATTTTTAATATTTAGTACAGAATTACATTTTTTATGGACACAAAAATAGAAAATTTCGGAAGCATTAAAGCACAGAATGTGTCACTTATTACACTCACTAATGGAACGGGTCATCAGGTACGGATAACTAATTTTGGAGGTATTGTGCATTCATGGTTTTGCCCTGACAAGCATGGTGTGTATGAAGATATTTTACTAGGCTGCCCTGATTTGAATGGCTACACCGAGCGTCATCCCTATTTTGGAGCTATTGTGGGACGGTATGCTAACCGTATCCAGCATGGTCAGTTTGAAATCGATGGAGTTACTTACCGATTACCCAAAAACCTCCCTCCGCATCATTTGCATGGCGGGGAGCAGGGTTTTGATCGTAAAATATGGAAATTTGAGGTGGTGGAATTAAAGGATAGGACGTCTGTAGTGTTGACCACTGTAAGCGAGCATATGGAAGAAGGCTACCCTGGTGAACTAGATCTGAAGGTGACCTATACATTTACAGATGAAAATGAGCTGGTAATAGAATATTGGGCAACAACAGACAGAAAAACCATATCAACCTCACCAACCACTGTTGTTTCAATCTTGGCAGGAGGCAGGAGCTCAGATTTTGGATCATGAGGTCAGGATCAGTGCCTCACACTATACAGAGTCTGATGAAGAGTTGATTCCAACCGGCAAAATCAGCCCGGTAGCGGATACCGTTCTTGATTTTACAGATTTTCACCTCATTTCAGAACGTATTTTTATGGACAATCCATTGCTAAAAGTTGCCAAAGGTTACGACCATAATTATGTCATTGACCCTCACAGTATACAACAGCCTGTCGCTGAAGCCAGGCACATATTATCGGGAAGAAGATTGCAGGTTTTTTCTGATCAACCTGGCATACAGTTGTACACCGGCAATTGGTTGGGCGGAGTGCACGGCAAAGGAGTAGTCTATAGCGACTTTGCAGGATTATGCCTCGAAACGCAGCATTTTCCTGACACACCACATCATCCCGGATTTCCCACTACCATTTTGATTCCCGGAGAGACCTTTTATAGCAAGAGCAGTTATAAAATAGATACAGTAAAGGGATGATGTTTTTCATATACATTACTGAGAGAAAATCAGTATCCTGCTCTACTTTTTGAAGCAAGCAGAAAACTGATTTTCATCGGAGATTTGTCTATTTGATCATGACACCACTGGCCATAAACTTCAGTTCAGTTTTTGGTTCAGTGATTTTTGCAATTTCTTCTTCCGTCAATCCTTCATCCTCGGCAAAGTGCTTGAGGTCTTCCACAGATGTTACTTCTCTGTATGCTTTTCCCAGCATGACGACTTCTTTGCCTGCAAGGTCTTTGGGCATAAAAAAGCCATAATCCTTAAACTGAACAAACATTTCTGTTTTAGTAGTGTCTGCATCTGAGACTATATTCATCCAGCAGCCTTTTGTCTGGCACACACCTGATACTTTGCCTGTAACTTTGGCATTCAAGGAGTCTGCCGTAGCCATTTGTGACAATAATTGGGTATATGAAATCATACCTGCTGTATCTATGGTTTCTCCAAAATGGATGCCATCCTCTTTAGCGCCAGTCGAGGAATCAGGACTTTTGCACGCTACAAAAAATAATGTAATGAATGAAAAATATAAAAGTTAATTTGGTCATAAAAATGAAATTTAGATAATAAAAGTACTTTAAATGTGTTATATAACTTAATAATTCAATTTGACAAAAATCTTACATTTTGATACAAAATAATAATAATCTGAATATGAAGCAGTTGGTTTTAAAAACAATGGTTTTACTTTCCTTAATCGTCTCTTTTTCCGATGTACAGGCTACCTGTATCAGCGGCAATTGTATCAACGGCAAAGGTATATATTTATTCAGAGATGGATCCAAATATAGCGGTACTTTTTTACAGTCCAAACCCCACGGAACAGGTAGTTATTATCATCGGGATGGAAGTGTTTATACCGGAGGTTTCTCAAACGGTGAGAGGCATGGCAATGGCAAACTTGAGTTCCGGTCCAAGGATATCTATATCGGCGCTTTTGCCTTTGGTGTTATATCTGGCAAGGGTAAAATGACCTACAGAAACGGCGATGTGTACTTGGGTGACTGGGAAAAAGGAAAGTCTTCGGGCAAGGGAAGGTACACTTTTGCTAACGGCAACGTATACGAAGGTGACTTCATGGACGGTCAGTTTACAGGGGTAGGCAAACTTACCAGAGTGGATGGTTCCTACTATGACGGGCAGTGGAAGCACAACAAAAAAAATGGCACCGGCACGGCATTTCGCAAAGGAAAGCATATGATCCAGCGCTATGATATGGACGTACTTAAGGAAGAAGAGCCTTATGACACAGTGGTTCACTCAAACCAGGTCTCAAATCCTGCTGAATTAACGACTGCCTTGCCTGATTGTAATTCTGTCTATTGCCACATGGTAAAAGGAATCTATAAATATGGTGACGGATCTGTTTACAAGGGTGATTTTATCAATGGTGAAGGAGAAGGACAAGGTACATGTGTCTATGCTGGCGGAGACAAGTACGAAGGGGGCTGGAAAAATCATGCTCCTCATGGTAAAGGTACTATGTTCTTCAGTACGGGCAAAGTATACGCTGCCATGTGGGACAATGGTGTGCCCAAACAAAAAATAATCGTACCTGAGAACAAAACTGGCATTGCTGTACAAACCTCGTCACCTCCAGCAAAGACATCTGCCGGCTCTAAAAACGATGATGGAAAAACAAGTATTTATGCTCTTGTCATCGGCGTCGCCACGTACAACCACATGCCGTCCTTAAAGTACACTGATGATGACGCATATCAACTCTACGCTTTTCTGAAAAGTCCGGAAGGTGGAGCTATTCCTGATGACAACATCAAAATCATGATAGACGACGCGGTCACTTATCAGTCAGTATTACAGGAAATCCGCCTTCTTGCACAGAAAGCGGATGCCGGAGACGTAGTCATGTTGTATATGTCCGGGCATGGGCTGGACGGGGCATATGTACCGAGTGATTTTGATGGATACAAAATCAGGTTCCTTACGATGATATCCTGCAGCTGCTGAATAATTCACCTGCCAAACATAAGCTGTTTATTACCGATGCATGTCATTCAGGCTCCATGACAGTCGCTGCGCGTACTCCACTCAATATAGCACTGGAAAATTTTTACTCCGCCTACAAAACAATCAATGGTGGAACGGCCATCATGATGTCTTCCAAAAAGGAGGAAGTATCACTGGAGTATGGTGGTCTGCGGCAGGGTGTATTTTCGCATTTTCTGATCAAGGGTCTGAAAGGCCAGGCAGATGCCAATGGCGACAAACTTATCACTGTCACCGAGCTGTATGATTATGTCTCATCTAATGTCAAATCTTACACTGCCAGTGCACAAAACCCAGCGATCATGGGAGACTATGACAAAGATATGCCTGTAGGCTTAAGACGATAATTTTTTTCTTTGGGAGTGCCCCTGCGGGTCGGGCTATCCGCTGTATTCAGATGGCAGACACTGCTTCAACCGAAACCGAGTCATGGCATCTGAATGTCGCTCCTATCCCTCACTCGGCAGTCATCAGACCGAAACATTTCTGTTCATTTTGGAGCATAAATGTATATCTTTGTGCCTTGCACAATTAAAAGAATGTCAATGAAAGGATGGGTCTATCTTTTGCTCACTATCGTATTTGAGACAGCAGCTATCGTGCTGATGAAGTTGTCAGATGGTGTATCTCATAAAGGCTATATGACAGCAGCAGGGATATGTTACGCGGCTACTTTTTTTCTGCTTACTATGGCACTTAAGTATCTGCCTATGGGTTACACCAATGCAGTTTGGGCAGGAGCAAGTACTTTTTTTGTATATTTGATAGGTGCCTTCTACTTCAAGGAAAAAACCACTTTACTTGAGTTCTTTTTTGTGTTGTGTATTCTCACAGGTATCATTGGCCTCAATTTTTTGTCCAAAGGCAAGTGAAGTTCACCAAATAAGCTGTAGTTTCTTGCTGTAATTATCAGTAAATACGTATTTTGGTTTTGGCTGCAAGGTACTATCGGCGGAGCATTGTATTGCTTATACAAAGCTATTTTGGCGAATAAACCTCAAAAACCAGACGAAAGACACTCATTTAGGCAGTAAAATGAGGATTTTTAAATAAAAAAACCTTCTTAGTATTTTGTAAATCAAAGTATTGCCTTACCTTTGCAGCCCGAATTAAAAATTTTATTATTTAATCAATTTACTTCAAAAAATATGAATCAATATGAAGTTACTTTCATCATCGATCCCGTACTGTCAGGTGATGAAATAAAATCGACAGCCAGCACATATGAAACCTTGCTGAAAGATCAGGGTTGTACTATCGTGCATGTGAACGAATTAGGATTAAGACAATTGGCTTATCCTATCAACAAAAAATCATCAGGGTGTTTATTACTGTATCGAGTTTACTTCTCCTACAGGAGCTGTAATAGGCAAAACTGAGTTATCTTTCAGAAGGGATGAGAGGATCATGCGATTCCTTACAGTCAGACTGGACAAGTATGGCGTCAAGTACAATGATGACAGACGTTCAGGCAAAATCAGCGCTTACAAGAAAAAAGAGGCCAAGAAAAAGCCTTACGAAGCCGGTTCAGGCCCAGCACCTGTAGCTGCAGCACCAGTCAAAGAAGAAGTGATTGCGCCTGTAATAGCTGAAGTGGTTGCACCTGTAGTAGCAGAAGTAATTGCTCCTGTAGTATCCAATGAAGAAGAATAAATCATTCATCCATCCTTTCAAAAAAATAAAAAATAGATAAAATGGCATCTAGAGACGATATAAAATTCCTTAGTAATCCTACTATTGGACAGCAAAGAAAGAAGTACTGCCGATTTAAAAAATATGGCATCAAGTACATCGATTATAAAGATTCTGAATTTTTACTTCAGTTTATCAATGAGCAGGGTAAACTCCTGCCAAGACGTATCACTGGCAACTCCCTGAAGTATCAAAAACTGGTAGCTGTAGCTGTGAAGAGATCAAGACATCTTGCTATCCTTCCTTACGTAGCTGACTTATTAAAATAATCTTTAAAATTATCAGAAAATGGAAATCATTCTTTTAAAAGATATAGACACACTGGGCGACAAACACGATATCGTAAAAGTTAAGCCTGGTTATGGTAGAAATTACCTCATTCCACAAGGATTGGCAGTAAACGCTAATGCAGTAAACCGTAAAAAACGTGAAGTAATCATCGCTGAGGAGGATGCTAAAGAAACAGCAAGACTGGATGAATATAAAGTAATGGCGGCCAAACTGTAAGGTCAGACACTGAAAATTGGTGTTAAAGCCGGTACTTCAGGCAAGATTTTCGGAAGCATCACCAGCGTGCAGGTAGCCAATGCTCTGAAGGAGCAGTTCGATCTCGAAATTGAGCGTAAGAAAATACACTTACCGGAAGATATCAAAGAAGTTGGAACTTACACGGCAGACCTTCACCTTCACAAGGAGTTGATCACTAAAGTGCAGTTTGAGCTGATACAGGAATAATTACTTCCCGGTCATAAAAAAATAAAGGCTTTATCTCTAATGAGGTGAAGCCTTTTTATTTGTCAGCGCCTCAATAGCCTTGGGCAGTAAAACCGAGACCCATTCGGTATACATTTTTGAAGAGGGATGAAGTTTGTCGGCTGCCAGATAAGAGAGGTCATCTTTTGCTTTGAGGGATATGTCTGTAACATTGACATATTTTACTCCCAATGCAGTAGAAATTTGTTGATTGATTTTGTTGTATTCGCGGAGTTCGGCAGCGATTTTTTCAGGTTGTCCGGACGAAATGGCAAACGGAGTTACGCTATAATCAGGGATAGAAAGTACTACTACGCGGTCTTTATCACCACTTATTCTGATGGCTTCATTCAGCAAGGAATTGAATCTTTCAGGATATTGGGAGATATTATTTTTTTGATACTGGTCGTTTACACCTATAAGTAAGGACACTAAATGATAACTCCGGTCCTTTATCTGGCTGGTAGCTATGTTTTGAAGCAGGGTAGAGCACGTCCAGCCAGTTTTGGCTATAATTTTTGTATCAGTCACCTTGGCGTACCCTTTGTCAATCAAGCTTTTTTCGAGCAATAATGGAAATGAAGACATCGGCTCCACACCCTGACCTATGGTGTAGCTGTCACCCAGAGCCAGGTAAGAAAATGTCTTTGACGGGGCAGGTTCATTTTCGACCAAAGGAAAATCCGCAGAAGGTGTATGGTGGCAAGCTGTCAGCAATAATAGTCCGGTAAATAAATTTATTTTCATCATCATGACTTTTGTGCTATAACCAAACACGGTTAAAAATGTTTTCTAAAGATACACACCCACTGATGGTTTTATTGGACGAGGAGGACTTGACTACGACTGTTTTTTAGAGTGCCGGCTTTTTTGCAAAATACATTCCACCTGTCATCATCAGATGGCGATGTCACTTGTAGCAGATCCAGCTTTTTCAGATTTTCAGTCAGTAATCCGAGATCATATTGTGCATTCACCTGCTCGATCTGATGTTTATCCAGGCAGCCACTGTGCCAGGTTGCCAAATTTATTTCTTCTTTGTTTCTCATTGTAAACCCTTAAACGGCCACATCAGGTAATACCCTATCTTTTTTTTTAAAAAAAATAATTATTTTTAAAACCAGTATGCAGTGGCGCCGTTTTATTTGCTATGTATAGCGAAGGGTAGCCATGATTTCCAGGGCTTTCTGCATTCTTTTTTCTATAGTTTTTACACTCACCTCCAGGCTTTGTGCTATTTGCTGGTAGGTCATTTTTTCGATTCTGCTTAGTAGGAATACTTCTCTCACATGAGGAGTCATGCTGCGAATGGTGCGATCCAGTTGGGTCTTAAATTCATCCATCTCCACCAGAAACTGAGGATCAGATACATCATGACGTAAAGTGAAACCTGCCGCATAGTTTTTTATTACTTTTTCGTGTCTCACATGGTCCAGAAACAAATGATTACTTACTGTAAAAAGAAAAGACTTGGCAGACTCTTCTTTTACATTGGCCATATTTTTCCACATTCTTACAAACGCTTCCTGAGTCAGATCTTCGGACAGGTCAGCATCTCCGCTTTTCGAAAAAATAAATGTCCTGACCTGGTTAAAAAGAGCATAGTATACTTTTTTAAAGTCATTTTCAGACATACAGTCTATACTTTAAGCGATATGACCTTGTCTCGCAGATATTCTATGGCTTCCTTGTACCCATCCAACCCCCTGCCTACTATACTGTGTGTGGCAGAGTCCTTTATAAAGTTGGTGTGTCTGAATGATTCCCTTTCATAGATATTGGTGATGTGCACTTCTATTACGGGCGTTGTTATCGATCTCAATGCGTCTGCAATAGCAATAGAAGTATGGGTAAAGCCTCCGGCATTGAGTATAATACCATCGTAACGATAGCCCACACCCTGGATTTTATCTATCAGGTCGCCTTCGTGGTTGGACTGATAATAATGGAGGTTATAGTCCGGAAAGGCTGCTTCCAGTTCAGTATAATAGGTGTCAAACGACTTTGTACCATATATTTCCGGCTGTCTGACTCCCAGCAAATTGAGATTGGGACCGTTGATAATAATGATTTGTACCATGAGTATTAATTGGCGATATCAGAAATAAATTTAATTCGGGTGAGCAGGACTTCTTCTTCACTGATGTCATCTTCCTGCAATTTTCTAATGGCTGCATCGATAGAGGCGGTTTGTGCCCCTTTGAAGTAATCAAATACTTCTTCTATGATCTCTTCATCCACTTTATCTTTGATATAATAATTGATATTAATTTTAGTACCACCATCTACTATATTATTGAGCTCGTATAGCAATTCATCATGGGTCATCTCTACATTTCTGGCTATATCGTCGAGTGGCATTTTTCTGTCTATGGATTGAATAATGGTTACCTTGTTTCTTGATTTATTGGCTACCTGTTTGATGACTACCTCTGTAGGCCGCTCTATGTCGTTTTCTTCGACATATTTTTTGATGAGTTCAATAAATGGTTTGCCAAATTTCTGGGCTTTGCCCTGGCTTACACCGGAGATAAGCAACATATCGTCCATACTGATCGGGTAGAAGGTCGCCATATCCTGCAGGGATGGTTCGGAAAAAATAACCCAGGGCTGCAACTTCAGCTTTCTGGCTTCCGTTTTCCTCAGATCTTTTAGCAATTCTACCAGTACTGTATCCAAAGCGGCACCTTGATTGCCTCCGGCTTCCATATCTCCATCATCCTTTACGCTAAAGTCCCTGTTGAGAGGAATCAGCATCGAATATGGATTTTTGATAAATTTTTTACCATCATCCGTTAGCTTGAGGATGCCATACTGTTCTATTTCTTTATATAAAAGGTCGTTGAGGATAGCTTGTCTGAATATTGTGTGCCAGAAAAGTTCATCTTTGGCAGCACCGGCACCAAAAAGCGGAAGTTTATCAAATTTGAAATCTTTCATTTCTTTGGATGCCTTGCCGGTAATAAATTCAACCAGAATTTTGACAGTATAGTTTTCATTGAGCTGATGCACGACTTGCAATGCCAGTTTCATCTCATCCTTGACCTCTTCTTTCTTTTTGGGGAATTTGCAGTTGTCACACATATTGTTGCACTTCGAATCATCATACTCTTCTCCGAAGTAGTGGAGCAGAAATTTACGCCTGCAAGTATTGGTCTCGGCATATGCGATGACTTCATCCATCAGTTGTGCACTTAGTTCCCGCTCAGCAACTGGTTTGTCCCTCACAAATTTTTCGAGTTTCAATATATCTGTATAGGAGTAAAAAGCCAGACAATCCCCCTTGAGCCCGTCTCTTCCTCCCCTTCCTGTCTCCTGATAGTAGTTTTCGATGCTTTTGGGAATATCGTAGTGAATGACAAACCGCACATCTGGTTTGTCGATGCCCATACCAAAGGCAATGGTGGCTACGATGACTTCGACTTCTTCCATCAAAAAATCATCCTGAACCTGCGTCCTGGTTTTGGCATCGAGCCCTGCGTGGTAGGCAGCGGCTATGATACCATTGACATTGAGCATTTTGGCTATTTCTTCTGTAGACTTTCGGGACTGGACATAGATGATTCCCGATTTGCTTCCTGAAGTTTTGATAAACTGAATGATGCTTTTGACAGCATTGTCCTTATTGACTTTGGGACGGATTTCGTAGTACAGGTTGTCTCTGTTGAAGGAAGAGATAAAAATATTGGGATCGTGCATCTCGAGGCTCTTAACGATGTCTGACTGTACTTTTGGGGTGGCAGTAGCTGTCAGTGCGATGATAGGAATATCCTCGCCTATGGCAGATATCATGGTGCGAATCCGTCTGTATTCCGGCCTGAAGTCGTGACCCCACTCGGAGATACAGTGGGCTTCATCTACAGCTACAAAGGAGATATTGGTCTTTTGAAAAAACTCTATGTTCTCATCTTTGGTAAGGGTCTCCGGTGCTATAAAAAGCATTTTGGTTTTGCCTGAAACAATTTCGTTTTTGACATCCGTCATCTGGGTTTTATTGAGTGACGAATTGAGGAAGCTGGCTATGTTATCTTCCTGACTGTAGCCCCTGATGGAGTCCACCTGGTTTTTCATCAATGCAATCAGTGGTGATATAATGATGGCAGTCCCTTCCATCATCATGGCAGGCAACTGATAACAAAGAGACTTTCCGCCCCCTGTAGGCATGATCACGAAAGTATTTCTCTTTTCGAGTACACTTCTGACTATCTTTTTTTGTTCGCCTTTAAAAGATTCGAACCCAAAGTAGTTTTTGAGTGATGCGACGATGTCTTGATCTGAAAAAACCATATCTTTTATGCTAAATATCTTATATGAATAGGATTACAAAACATACTCATTCAAAATGCGACTGATTTCAATACAGCACATTTGTTGAGGAGTGGCTTTGCATGTCATTTTAGTACTTCAGTTGGGTGTTTCTCCTTTCTGAAATTTCTCTAAAGATAGAAACTATTTAATTAATTGTATCAAAAAGGGGAGGAAAAATCATTTTCAACCATAACTTTTGACAGAAATGCCCTTTTTCGTAAGTTTGACCTTTCATAATAATTGTCCCTTACGATTTGGGATGCCAAAATTACAACCTTGAATCCAAATATCCATAAAGAAATAGAAGAAAAAATCTTTACTACACTGGAAATTGAGGCCAAAGCGCTCACAAACCTAAGTCTTCATATTTCTGATGAGACTATAGAGGCTGTTCACCATATTTATGAATCCAATGCCAGGGTGATTGTGACAGGTATAGGCAAAAGCGCCATAGTTGCCCAAAAGATTGTGGCCACCTTCAACTCCACTGGCACGACAGCTGTGTTTATGCATGCCGGCGATGCCATACACGGGGACCTGGGTATGATGGGTGGACATGATGTCGTGATCTGTATCTCCAAAAGCGGCGATACTCCTGAGATCAAAGTGTTGGTTCCCCTCATAAAGGGTTTTGGCAATAAACTGATAGCAATGGTTTCCAATCCTGCATCCTACCTTGCCATCCACTCAGACTATGTCATACATTTGCCTCTCACTCACGAGGCAGACCCCAATAATCTGGCACCTACCACCAGTACTACGCTGCAGATGGCCATGGGTGATGCCATTGCAGTAGCTCTCCTCTCTCTGCGTGGTTTTTCGCAGGAACAGTTCGCACGTTTTCATCCCGGTGGCAGCCTGGGCAAGCAGCTTTATCTTAGGGCAAAAGACATCATGGTACACAACGAAAAACCCAAAGTGTATACTTCCGATCATATCCGGACACTCATTATGGAAATATCTTCCAAAAGACTCGGAGCCACTGCCGTCATGGATGATAACGAAAATCTCAAAGGAATTATCACAGATGGTGACTTGCGCCGTATGCTTGAAAATCAGGGAAGTGTCAGTCAGCTCACGGCAGGTGATATCATGAATATCAGGCCGAGAACCATTGATGCAGAAAGCCTGGCTGTAGATGCCCTTGCACTCATGCGTGGGCACAGCATCACTGTACTGATCGTCCTCGCAGGCAACCGTTATGCCGGTATGATACATCTGCATGATTTAGTAAGGGAAGGTATTGTTTGATGTTCAGAGGGCACTTCGTTTAGTCATAATGGTGCCACAAATGGCATTATTTTTCCTTTTTTTACGAGTTTTAGTTTGTATTAGCTGACAAAGACATATTTTTACATATCGTTTACATCCTTTTACACTACAAAAATCCATGTACCGAAGCATACTCATATCTTTGACATATTGTTTCACTCTTTCAAAAAAAAAATATTATGACTATTCATTATGTTGGTTTATTACTCGTTATCCAATGTTTCTTTTCCTGCTCACAGGTGCCGGATTATCCTCAGTCAGCTGAATCCCACTTTCTGCCATTGACAGATACTGAGCAACTGAAAAATCCAAAGACCAGGACCCCACTGTCCAATGTTCTTTTTAAGTCTGAAGACGGAGGTCAATCCTGGCAAGATATAAGTGCAGGCCTGCCTGAGGACGCACCTGTAGAAGATCTCTTCGTAAGCGACTCAGATATCTATATGAATACTAAAACCGGAATGTATCGAAGCAGCCATATTGCAAAAGGTGCTAAATGGGAAAAAGAGATATTCCTGGACAGTCGTGGCACAAACATAGCTTTCGGCAAGACATGTGTGTATGCATACAATTATGAGGGGTACATTTTTCAAAAATCCAATGGCAGTGGTATGTGGTTGCCTGTTTTTACAAATTTCACGGAAAAGCTAGTAAGGACTGTTTTTGAAACTTCAGAAGGTATCATTTTTATTGGCTGTGATGGTGGATTGTTCAAATCCGCTGATCGTGGATCTTCATGGAAAAGAGTGCTCAACTCAGGTTGGGTTTTGAAAATCGTGGAATCAGAAGGTGTACTTATTGCTACAAACCAGCAAGGTATCGTCAGGTCCTCTGATAAGGGCGAAACATGGGAACTGGTGATAAGTGAAGGAGGCGTAGGTATCGCTGCTCAAAAAATAAAGGATGGCTTCGCTGCGATTACATACAATACTGAATCTAAGACCCGTAGAATAAGAATGACAAATGATAAAGGTAAAACATGGCAAACCATAGATGCCGGTCTTCCTGAACAGGCGTCTGTCTCTTCGATCATTAAGGTAGGTCAAAACTTATTCTGCGGACATCCGGATGGTATTTATCTCTCTTCCGACAATGGCAAATCATGGAAATTGGTCCTGCCATCCATAGGCAAGAAGGTGTATAATTTGTCGGCCGCTGGCAATACCATATACGCACTGCCACAGGAGGGAGGCTGCTGAGGACCCTATTTTCTGTACAAATGATATCTGTCCAAGGCATATGTATGCCTCAAGGTGACATAAAGTACGAGTACGATATAGAAATTATACCAAATAAGTATCTGTAAATGTTTTTTTTATGGATACTTTTAAAGTCAGTTCAGCAGAATTTATGGTGAGATATACAATTATTAAAAATAGATAAGGATGAAAGAAACCATCCAAACCTTGCATCCTGAGATTGGAAAGTCCAATAAAAAAATAGCTTTGGACAAGTACTTATTTATAAAAGATAATTTAATCTACATTCTGAGTGATGCTGAACTGACTCATACCGAACTTATGGAAGCTTTATACAGTAGAGTCAAAATTGATTTTAAAGGGGGCGTGCAGTGGTATGGCGAAACAGTAAAACTTGATCTGGAAGCTAGACAAATCATAGAGCGGACAAAAACCAGACCTGAAAAGTACAAACTCAAAACAATACCATAATGGTACTATTTAGGATAAAGTTACGGCACTGCAGAGACTGCTGAATTTGCAAACCTGCCTGACTGACGTCTATCTGCAGGCAGGTCCGCAAATCAAGCAAATAGCCCAAATCAATCAAATTATTCATCAAGAGGTACCTTGCTAAAAGGTGAGGGTTCTTTTTTTTAATTGGCGTTGCAATTTTTAATTGCACAAGTTGGCTTCACTTGCAAATGAATTTGCAAGCCCATTATTGAAATCGAATGTGACTTTTGGCAGATGTTAAAATGTGGAACGGCAACGATATAGGTCAATGGAAACTAATGTGCTAATTAGTTGATGTGCTAATTAATTAGTTAATGTGCTAATGAAATCACATTGTCACATAATCACATTGTCTCATAATCACATTAGCAAATTGTCACATTAGCACATTCATCAAGAGGGACCTTGCTAAAAGGTGAGGGTTCTTTTTTTTATTGGCGTTGCAATTTTTAATTGCAACAAGTTTGCTTCACTTGCAAATGAATTTGCAAGACCATTATTGAAATCGAAAGTGACTTTTGCCCAATGTCAAAATGTGGAGCTGCCCGTTATCACTATCACCCATTGTTTCATTGCCACCTTATAGTCTTACCATATTTTTTCATCGATAAAATGTACACAAATTATTGTAAAAAACTTGAATTAATTAAAGAAATTAACGTTAAATACTTCAGTAATGTATAAATTTAGTAATTTTGATTTTTTAATGGCATAATATTAAAAGGGTTTTGGTGAGGGGGTTTGGAAGGGGGTTTATCTTCTCTTCCCGAGCTTTTGAACTGTATAAGTTTTGATGAAAAAGTAGATTATTTAGAGAATATTATTAACAGCTACCTACTGAAAGATATACTGGCATACGATGGCATAAAAAAGGCCAATAAAATTATGGATTTACTCCGTTTGATTGCATTTCAGGTGGGAAAAGAAGTAAGCATATACGAACTGGCTAATAATCTTAAAAGTATAAGCCGAAACACTGTAGAATCTTATCTTGATTTATTATCCAAGGTATTTGTTATATATCCAGTACGAGGTTTTAGCAGAAATTTGAGAAAGGAAATCAGTAAGTCCAATCGATGGTATTTTTACGATAATGGCATCAGAAACGCCATCATACCAAACTATAATAGTTTGAAATCGAGAAATGACGTAGGACAATTATGGGAAAACTACCTTATGGCAGAAAGATTAAAATATAATACATACACTAAAAACCGAGTCAATTCATACTTTTGGCGTACTTATGATCAGCAGGAAATTGATTTAATTGAAGAAAAAGCAGAAGATTTGGCAGCCTACGAATTTAAATGGTCAAAGAAAACAACAAAGTGCCAGGCGCTTGGTCAAATAATTACCCTGAAAGTACTTACAAAACTATAAACACGGACAATTATTTAGACTTTATAATCTAAGAAACTCTTTGCTATTGTGCTAATTAGTTGATGTGCTGATTTTTTAATGTGCTGATGTGCTAATTTAAATAATGTGCTAATTAGTTAATGTGCTAATGAAATCACATTGTCACATAATCACATTGTCACATAATCACATTAGCAAATTGTCACATTAGCACATTCATCAAGAGGGACCTTGCTAAAAGGTGAGGGTTCTTTTTTTTTAATGGCGTTGCAATTTTTAATTGCAACAAGATTGCTTGACTTGCAGATGAATTTGCAAGCCCATTAATGAAATCGTATTTGACTTTTGCTCGAAATAGATAATAGTAAAAGAATTTTAATTTAAGTATCTAAATTATTACTGGTTAACCCCTAAATATTGGACTGATTATTAAAAAATAAGATTAATTATTTTCGTACGTTTTCAACAATTTCAACACACCGGAAAATTTCCTGAAGGGGGAAATTTTTGGGTATTGAAATATTGAAAACACATCCGTTCATTTTTTCTGGCATAAAGATATGAACTTTAAATATAATTATGCTACTCTTTTTATTGGAAGATCCAGCACATTCCACTCACATGACTTAATCTCAATACCTTGATTTTTTAAATACCTATTGGGACTCATATAACCTAAGCCTGAGTGAATGCGTCGATAATTATAAAACATCACAAATCTATTAAATGTCTGTCCTCCTTCTGTAATATCGCTAAACTCATACCTTTGACATATGACTCTTTCTATGATGCTATGATATGATTCTATATGGGCGTTTTGCTCCGGTGTTGCTGGTTTGGTAAACTCCTGAACAACATTCCTTTTTTCAAAATATTTCTGTACGCACTGGGCTACCATCTGTGATCCATTATCATTCCTTACATAAATTTGGTCGGGCATGGTATAGTTTTCAAAGATGCTATCAAAAAGTCTTATCACATCTCTTTTACCGATCTGCCAAGATAAATACTGTCCTAAGACCCATCTTGAATATACATCTATCACAGTTAGTAAAAGGGCGTTGCGGCGTTTGCCTTTAATATAGATGTACTTGATGTCAAACTCTAAATAATGAAAATGTGTCACGGGCTTTGGCACTAATTCTTTAACCCATTCTCGTCTTGTAAGCGTCGCTTTTGTTGGCTTATTTAATAACTTCTCCTCTCTCATCAGCCGATATACTTTCTTTGGACTTATGATATATCCATAATCTTGTCTTAGTGCGTGGGTCGTCTTTAGATACCCATAATCTACAAACTCTTCGCTAAGTATCTCTTTGATCTGGGTTATGACTTCTTCATTACATACACTATGGCCATCTACCTTTTTAGTGCTTTGACTCCTCGGGCGACCTTTGGCTAAACTACCTTCGCTTGGTTTATAATAAAAGGTGCTCTTAGCAATCTCCAGGTATCTTAAAATGGTATCCCGAGGATAACCTTCCTCAATGTATTGTTGGGCAATCATTATTCTTTCTGACATGGGTATTACTTTTTTTTTAAAAGTTGTTCCAGTATTCTGATCTTCAATTCTTTTTCTGCGTTCATCTCCTTAAGCTGTTTATTCTCTGTGATGAGCTTCTTATTCTCTCGGCGCAATTCAGGTGAGTGAAGGCCCTCTAAGGATGTTTCACCATTAATTTCTAACAGATCCATCCACTTATAAATACTCGGTTGTGATACATCATATTGCCGGGATGCTTTTAATACTCCTTCTTTTTTAGCAAGCGATATAATCTCTAATTTTTCGGATTTACTCCATGTTTTTCTGTGTGTTCCCATAACTGCAAATTTATAAACTTTTTACTTAAATTTGTGTCCAGTTATTTAAGGGGTTGATTAGTTACTATATAATATAATGTTATATATTTGCACTTGATTTGCAGGAGTAAATATATTATGATCTGCTTTTAGCCAACCGACCTGACATAGAATGAAATAAAGAGCAAGGAAATAAATTGTTATTTTCTATAACAATAATTATTTACCTTTTTTAAATACCATTCAAATGAAAGCATTAAGTTTTACTATTTTTTTATCTTTTATGGTGATCGGTTCTTTATTTTCAAATGTTCAAAAGATAACATTTGATTACGGAAAACAAGAGTCAGCCTTTAAGCAAGCTATGGGTACTTTTATGGTACTGCAAAGTTGCTACTTAGAGCAGTACCATCAAGTTGATTGTGATCACGAAAAGCAGCTTTTAGTTTATATCAACTCACCAGTCGATTTATAAAAGTTGCCAACATTTGCTGCCTTAAGAGAAATGCCTATAATACGCCTATGGCATGCGGTCAAATCACCATGGCATCATTAGTAGGAGTCCCAGGATTTGCCAATTTAGACCAGCTCAACGTATGCTCCGTTCCTGATACTTTGGCGCTACTCATTTACAATGATGG